>JAJPHN010000011.1 GCA_021325235.1 Terriglobia bacterium
TCAGCGCTTAGCGCGATCGCGTGTTGGTCAGCGCTTAGCGCGATCGCGTGTTGGTCAGCGCTTAGCGCGATCGCGTGTTGGTCAGCGCTTAGCGCGATCGCGTGTTGTGTCAGCGCTTGACGCGATCGCGTGTTGGATGGACCGTGTTTAGCGCAATTGTTCCAATAACCGGTTCATCTCCCCTCGCATGCAACACTACAAACAGCGGAGATGCAGTCTTCCCTGAGCGGCCGGTCTTCGTTTCGCGCCGCTTTTTCCTATCCAAACTTTCGGCAGTATTCGATCTCGCGATTTCTCACGACCTGCTCCTCCGAGATGCAGTCGGTCGCGGTCGGCTGGCAGATCTATGAGCTCACACACCAGCCGCTCGATCTGGGCCTCGTCGGACTCGCGCAGTTCCTGCCCGGCATTTGCCTCTTCCTGGTCGCCGGCCACACCATCGATCGCGTCCCTCGCTTGCGCGTGCTCAAAGCCTGCTTCGTCGGCTTCGCCATCTGCTCCGCTCTGCTGCTCGCGCTCACTCTCGGCGGCCTGCGCAGCGCCTATCCGCTCTATGCCGTGCTGCTGTTGAATGGCGTGGTGCGCGCCTTCAGTGCCCCCGCGGGCCAGGCCTTCGTTCCCCTGCTCGTCGCCACCGAAGATTTCCCCAACGCCGTCGCCTGGAGCGCCTCGATCTTCCAGACCGCCACCATCGCCGGACCCATGATCGGCGGCCTGCTCTACGGCTTCACCGGCAATCCGATTCCGGTGTATGCCACAGCCGCTGTAGCTTATTTCACCGCCTTTCTGAGCATCACGCGCATTCATTTGCCGCCCAGCGCCCGCCCGCGCGCCGCCGCCACTGCCGGAGCCGTGCTCGAAGGCGTGCGCTACATCTGGAGCAACAAATTCATCCTCGGCGCCATCTCGCTCGATCTCTTCGCCGTGCTCTTAGGCGGCGCCGTTGCCCTTCTCCCCGTCTACGCCCGCGAAATTCTCAAGATCGGTGCAGTCGGTCTCGGCATTCTGCGCAGCGCTCCGGGAGTCGGCGCCGTCACCATGAGCCTCGTCCTCGCTCACTTCCCGCTGCGCCGCCGCGCCGGCCTCATCATGCTCTGGTGCGTCTTCGGCTTCGGCCTCACCACCGTCATCTTCGGCCTCTCCCACAATTTCTGGCTCTCGCTCTTCATGCTCTTCCTGACCGGGGCCACCGATACCGTCAGCGTCATCGTCCGCTCCACCATGACGCAGCTTGAAACGCCCGACGAAATGCGCGGCCGCGTCAGCGCCGTCAACATGGTCTTCATCGGCGCTTCTAACGAAGTCGGCCAGTTCGAGTCCGGCATCACGGCGCAGTGGTTCGGCACCATTCCGGCCGTCGTCATCGGCGGCATCGGCACCATGGTCGTGGTGGCGCTCTGGTCCTGGATGTTCCCCGCCCTGCGTAAGCTCGACGCCCTCGGCGGTCCTCTGCTCGAGCCCGTCGTATCAGAAGCCACCACCGCTCACGGCGACGCCGACCACGAGTAGACTGCTAAGCTCGTTTCTGCATGTCCACGCGCGCCTCGAAAAAGCACCTGTGCGCGCTTTTCTTTGCGCTCTTCGCGCTGGCGCACTCGGCCTTCGCCGCCCTCGACGCCAAAAAGCTCCCCAAACCCACCGGCTACGTCAGCGATCTCGCCAACGTGGTCGATCCCGCGAGCAAACAGCAACTCGAGACCTTCTGCACTCGCGTCGAACAGCAGCTCGGTGTTCAGTTCGCCCTCGTTACCATCCCGTCGATAGAAGATCAACCCATCCGTGACTTCGGCCTCGATCTGTTTCGCACCTGGGGTGTCGGCGATCGCAAAACGAATCAGGGCGTGCTTCTTTTGCTGGCCGTCAAAGATCGCCAGAGCGATATCGAAGTGGGCCGCGGCGTCGAACCGTATCTCACCGACGGCTTCAGCGGCAGCACCCTGCGCGCCATGCGTCCCGATCTGCGCGCCGGCAATTACGGAGCCGCGCTGCTGCAAGCCGCCAACACCATGGCCGCGCAGATTGCACAAGGTAAGGGGATCGCGTTCGATGCCAATGCCGCGCCCCCTGTCCCGGAGCAACCCCAGCGAGAGGAGCATCACGGCATCCCGGTCCCGCTCATCATTCTGGGCGTCTTTCTGCTACTGTGGCTGCTCAGCCGCGGTGGCCGGCGCGGCGGCGGAGGGTTTCGCGGAGGTGGCGGTGGCGGCATCCTGCCCTGGATCATCCTCAGCAACATGGGCAATCGCGGCGGCGGTTGGGATAGCGGCTGGGGCGGCGGCGGATTTGGCGGCGGCTCCGGTGGTGGCGGCGGATTCGGAGGCTTCGGCGGCGGCGACGCCGGCGGCGGCGGCGCCAGCAGCAACTGGTAATCTTCACATGCAAAGCGGAACAGTCGATCAAAAACTCACTCAGCTCGTCGAACGCCTCAAAACCACCTTCGGCGCCCAGCTGATCTCGGTCATCCTCTACGGCTCGGCCGCTACCGACGACTGGAATCAGGACCGCTCCGATGTCAACATCCTCTGCGTGCTGAACCGCCTCACGCCCGCCGAGCTCCGCCGCGCCGAACCCGTCCTGCGCTGGTGGCGCGAAGCCCGCAACCCGCCTCCGCTGTTGCTCACCGAAGAGGAAGTGCAGACCTCCACCGACTGCTTCCCCATGGAATTTCGCGATATGCAGCAGTACCGGCGCGTCCTGCACGGCGCGGACGTCATCCGCGATCTGGCCGTCGATAACAAGTTCTATCGCGCCCAGGTCGAGCACGAACTCCGCGCCAAACAGCTGCGCCTGCGCCAGCATGCCGCCGAAGTTCTCTCCGATCCCGCACGCCTTTCGCGCCTGCTGTCCGACTCCATCTCGACTTTCTGCGTGCTCGGCCGCCACGCGCTCATCCTCCACGGCCAGCCCGCACACTGGAAAAAACGCGAGATCGTCGCCGGTCTGCGCCAAACCACCGGCCATTCTTTCGATGCATTCAATGAGATACTGTCCCTTCGAACCGCAAATAAACCCGCGGCCGGACCCGAATCCGTGCTGCTGCTCGAGCGGTATCTCGAAGATGTCGCCGCGCTCGTCCGCTTCGTAGACGGACTGGCCTCGTGATCCGCCAAGCTAAGGAGAAAAGGATATGAAAGCTGGACTGGCAATACTGATCGTCGTCATCTTGGGCGTGCTGGTGATCGGCGGCTCCATGGTGAGCGCCCGCAACTCGCTCGTCACCGAAAAGAACGAAGTCGAGCAGCGCTGGGCACAGGTCGATAACGACATGAAACGCCGCGCCGACCTCATTCCGAACCTGGTCGAAACCGTCAAAGGTTACGCCAAGCAGGAGCAGACCGTCATCGGCGAAATCGCCAATGCCCGCGCCGCCCTCGCCGGAGCGCCCACCCGTCAGGATGAGATCAAGGCCAACGATCAGCTGAGCGCCGCGCTCGGCCGCTTGCTCGTGATCAAGGAAAACTATCCCGAGCTCAAATCCAATGAAAACTTCCTGCGCCTGCAGGACGAGCTCGCCGGCACCGAAAACCGCATCGCCGTCAGCCGCCGCGACTACAATCTCGCCGTCCAGAAATACAACACCGATATCGACCTGTTCCCCAAGAACATCGCCGCCTCCGTGTTCGGATTGAAAAAGGAGCAGGCGTACTTCCAGGCCTCACCCGAGGAGAAAAAAGTACCGCAGGTCAAATTCTGACCATCGCCGGAGATGTAGCAATTTCCGGATTGCGCGTTACTCGTTCAATCGTTCGGTAAACGCGCCGGGTGCTTGGGGTCGGTAAATTCAAGCAGTTCGATAGGTGCCCCGTTCTCGACGATGAAAGCGACGCGAACACCCTCCGACGGGCTGTTCGGAGGAATCAGCATTTCCCGGCCAGCAAGCTCGCTCGAGAGATCGGTCACTTCAAAGGCCACGTGCGGCACGAATCGGACAAGATCAGGAACCTTGGCGTCGTCTTCGAAGCGCATCCATTCCACGCCGAATTCGCTTTTCTGGTGACTCACCACAAAACATTTCAGATCTTTCAAGTGGGTCTCTCCAGGCTTTGATTCGAGAGTGGGAATCCCGATGTGGTGATACCGGCGCATTGCTTTCCTCCGGGAGAACTCGTGCGAATTCTACACGATTTGTTCCCTCGCTGGGTGCGCCGGACCTTCGGAAACAGGCAGACTTCTGCCGCCACATTTAGTGTTAACCTTCGCCGGAGAGGAGCTGGACCCAGTGATCTATGGCAAAATCGCATGTGCCGCGTTGATGCTCGCCGGAACCCTGGCTGTCAACGACCCCCAAAATTCAGACGACGAGGCCGTCCGCAGGCTGCCACAAGCTTTCTGCACGGCTTTCAATCATCACAACGGCCACGAAGTAGCACAGATTATGGCGGACGACGTGGATTTCGTCACTGTGGGCGCGTGGTGGATTCACGGCCGATCCGACTTCGAGAAATACCACACGCGGATGCTCAGCGGCCGGTTCGCGGGAATCAGGTTCGAACCGCTCCACATAGCAGTGCGGTACCTGCGTCCCGACATCGCCATCATTCACTGGAGCTGGACGGCTGTGGGTGACAAAAACATAGATGGCACCGCGCGCCGCCGCCGCTATGGCATGATGACCATGGTTGCGGAGAGAAGAAACGGTATTTGGCTCGTGGTCGCATCGCAGAATGACAACTCCGATCCGACCGTATCACCCGAGATGCAAGGAATCCCATCTCCGATTCCACTTCCCGGAACCGAAAAAGGCCTGCCGTGATTCGGCACAAGCGATCCGTCTGCGTCGCATCATGCACAATTTTTGGCACGAGTCCGTCGATTTCCGTCCCCGCCATTCGCCGTTGTGGTGAAGGCAGGGCGCCGAGCCCGGCTGAAGGCCTTTGCTGACGGCATTTAAGGATGAGCCCGCGCTTTTCGCCGAGGCGAAGATTCAGCAGGATGAGCCCGCGTTTTTCAGAAGGATTTATCCAGCTTCCGCCGGAAGGCACCACGCAGCAGTCGCCGGAGTGCGGCAGATCAGGCCAGAAGTGAAGCACTTTCTGTTCCTGGCCGTCATAAGATCATCGACGTGACTTCGGAGCACAAACCCCGCGCGCCTGTTACATCCATGCTGCACCGTGTCCTCCCGGTGCTGATATGCCTCGGAGTCACCGCGATCGTGGTCACGGTGTTCCTGCACTCCGTGGATCTGAAGCCACAGGTCGGAGAGAAGTTCTTTTTCTCAAAAGACGACCCTCAGGTTCGCTCCGACAACGAGATCTCCAGAACGTTTCCGGGACAACTGAACGAGATCGATTTGACGGTCAGCGGCGACATCGCTTCGGAAACGTATGCGGATCGCATCCACGCACTGTCTATCGATCTGGAGAAGGTCCCCGGAGTCACCGCTGTCATATCTATAGATCCCGGGCCGAAGGGTCATGGGCCCAAAGACCTCAAAGACGCACTCAAGAGCCCCCTCTGGACGAACATTCTTATCGGCAATGATCACCGCTCGACAGCTGTGATTGCGACGGTAAAGGACGACGTCGGCGCGAAAACCATCGATGGAGTGCAGGCGCTTAAGACGAAGTTCGACCGGCCCGGCTTCGAAGTGATGATCGCCGGCCTGCCCTATGTCACGGAAATGATTTCGCGAACCATGGCAAGGGACCTGCGAACCTTCAGCCTGGCTGCGGTGGGTGTATTCGGCGTAGTGTTGTTCCTTCTTTTTCGCTCGCCGTGGATTCTGCTCGGCGCATTCGTCGCATGCGCCAATTCGAGCCTCGCGACACTCATCATGAATCAGAAGATTCGTATTCCGATCGGGCCAATCACGGCGAATCTGTCAACCATGGTGTTCGTCATGACTCTCTCGCCCATGGTCTTTCTGACCTACAACTGGATCCGGATTCGAGAGCAGACAAGATTGACCGGGCTCGCGGCGGCCTGGGCTGCCGTGAAGGAAACGGTTGTGCCATCATTCTGGAGCGCGGTATGCATGTTGCTCGGTTTCATCAGCCTCATGCTTGTTTCCGCGACGTCTATGAAGCACCTCGGCATGGGTGGAGCGGTAGGCGCGGCGATGGCATTCCTCGCCGCATATCTTCTGTATCCCTGGTTCCTGGCTCTGGCCTCGCCCCCGAAGCGCGAGTTTGGTTGGACGAAAGCCGTTACATCTTGGCTGCGTTCCTTCTTTTCCGAGCGCCATCGCTGGCTCGCGCTCGCAGTAGTGATCTTCGGCGTCGTTGCCGCGCTGGGTTTGCCGCGTCTGAATACGGACCCGCCCTTGTTCTTCTATTTCCAGAAAGGAAGCGACATCCGACAAGGACTCGAGGCGGTTGATCGCTCCGGGGGAAGCAGTCCGCTGAAACTCGAAATCGAAGACCGTCACGGCGCTCCGCTCGATACCAATGAGGCTTACAAGCGGCTGTGGGCACTCAACGACGCTTTGGAAAAGGACCCCGCCGTAGGCAAGGCGATGTCGCTGCCGGTCATGGAGAGCGAAATCGACCGCCGCTGGTACTCGAAAATGCTTTCTATCAAAGGATTCTTCCAGGGAGAATCTAAGAAAGAGGAAGAGCTCGGGGTGCTGGAAAGCCCGAAACACGGCGCGCCGGCGCGGCAGTTCATAACCCCGGATCACAAGAAGGTGCTTTTTCTTTTGCGCATGCGGGAGACCGCGCGCAACGCCTCGCGCCAAGAGGTCATTCGCCGCGTCGAGGGCATAGTTCACCGCGAAGGGTTTCGCACGCTTCTCGTGGGTGGCGAGTACAGCCTGTTGGGCGACATGGGCCGGCTGATCAAGTCCAGCATGATTACCAGCTCGCTCTTGCTGATCGGCATTTTCGCGGTCATGGGTTTTGCCTTCTCGCGCTCATGGCGTACGGGCTTGGCCATGCTGATCACCCTGGCCATCATTCCAGTCGTCGTGCGTGGCTATATCGCTTACCTCGGCATGCCGCTGGGCTTCATTACCGCGACAGCCGCCAATCTCGATCTGGGCATGGGAGTGGACGCCATGATCTATCTCACCGTATTCGCCAAGCGTGCGAATAAGAACCTCAGCTCCTGGGAGCCATGGTCGAACGCCTGCTCGCATCTGTGGCGGCCGATCGGAACAAATTTCCTCGTGATCTGTTGCGGCTTCGGCATCTTTCTGCTGTCGAATTTCCCGCCCACCCTGCGCTTTGGGGTATTTGTGATCTTCGGTTCCGCAACGGCCGCCAGCGCTGCGCTCTTCTTGTTTCCGTGGCTGGCGAGCGTTCCTCTTCATAAACAGACAAAAAGAGTCGAAGGCAAAGAGTTGAAAACCGCCTAAGGCTGTTTTTTGGCTACGATTTCGTGCAACAACGATGAGCCCGCGCCTCTCAAAATTGGAGACCACATGCCGCAATATATCCTCGCGATCCACCACCCCGACAACTACGACCCCTCGTCCGAGAGTGAAGCCATGCTCCAGGACATCTCACGCCTCAATCAGGAAATGATCGCCGCCGGCGTCCGCAAACTTGCCTGCGGTCTCGGCAAAGCAATCTCACTGCGAGCGCAGCCCAGTGGCGAGGTCGTCGTCACCGACGGTCCCTACCTAGAGACCCGGGAACACGTAGGCGGCTTCTGGATACTCGAAACCGCCGATCTGGAGGAAGCACTGTCCTGGGCACGCAAGGCCACCCAAGCCTGCCGCGCGCCGGCCGAGGTCCGCGAGATGTTCTTCCGCCGCCCGGCCTCCACCAAGGACTAGCGCCCGCGCGCCGTCCCTGCGAACAAATCAGTCCGTACAAGCCGCTCAGAGCCCGTCTTCTGATTCGTCCGGCTCTCCGAACTCATCCGCCCCGGCATGGTGGCTTTTCAGCACGGCGAAGGTTGTCCCCGCGCTGAACCCCGCCGTCCGCAATCGCCGGAAGGCCGCCGCAAAATGCTTCTCTTCCTTCAGCAACTCCGCCAGATTCTTGCCGCGATATTTCCGCTCCAGATACTTTTCCGCCAGCGCGCGCTCGTCCGTCTGGGCGAAGCTCGCCTCGACCGCCTTTTGCGCCACTCCCGGCGCCACCTGCTTCGCCCGTAGATCCCGCAGCACCCGCATCTTCCCGTGCCCCTGATTCTCCAGCCGCGCTGAAGCGAACGCCTCGGAAAATTTGCGGTCGTCCAGCATCCCGTATTCCCGCAGCCGCGCCAGAGTTGCGTTAACATCGGAAAGTACCTCGGCCTTGCGGACCAGCTTACGCCTCAGTTCCGCGGTCGAGTGGGCGCGCCCGGCCAGTACCGTCAGCGCGTAGTTCCATAATGCTTCGGCGTCGAGCTTGTTGCTTCTGCCTCGAACGGCCATGTTGTTGAAACGTTTGCTACTGTAGCACGCTCTACAGATTGTCGTTGAAACGAACAGTTTTCGTATTAGGAAAAACGAAGGAGATTTCGCAATGGAAGAAAAAAGCGGCTTCGGATATTTTCTTCTCGGCCTCGGTATTGGGGTAGCAGCTGGTTTGCTCTGGGCCCCCCGCTCGGGCGAGGAAACGCGCGCGTTCCTGGCCGATAAAGCGGGCGAAGGCGCCGACTACATCAAGAGCCGCGCCCAGGATGGCACGGAATACATCCGCCAGCGCACGGACGATCTCAAGCAGTCTGCCTCCGATCTCTACGAGCGCGGCCGCTCCACCGTCGCCCAGCAGAAAGAAAATCTGAGCGCTGCTGTCGAAGCCGGCAAGCAGGCCTACCGCGACGCAGTCGGCGATGTCAAAGCGGCTGCCTCCCGCGCCACCTCCGCCGGACAGGGCAGCAGCAGCGGCGCCACCGCCGAGAATCTCTAGTCCGCTTCCTCGATGCTCTCGATGCTCTGAGGCGTTCCAGCACTCAAGGCCGTCCGACATGGATCAAAATACTCTGCTCATTCTTCTGACCGTCTTCGTGGCGATCGCGGCGTTCGCCCTGCTTCTTCAGGCGGTTTCGCTGCTGGGCGTCTTTTTCGTGGCCCGCCAGCTTCGGACCAAAATCCTCGCGATCTGGCCCGAATTCGAGCACATCGTCGGCGCCGCCAAACGGACCACTCAGAGCGTCGAGAAGAATGCCGAAAAGATCGCCGCCACCAGCCTCGGCATTCTCGACCTGAGCAAGCGGCAGCTCGGTAAAGTGGACGATCTACTCACCGACGCCTCCACCCGCGCCAAGGTTCAGATGGAGCGCGCCGAAATGGTGCTCGACGACACCATGACCCGTGTCCAGAGCACCGTTTCGGTCGTCCAGCGCACCGTCATCCGCCCCATCCGCGAGGTGCAGGGCCTCGTCAGCGGCGTGCGCACCGCCGTTCAGCACTTCGGCCGCGCCAACCGCTCCACCGTCGACCACGCCACCTCCGACGAAGAGATGTTCATCTAAGCCCGCGTTGCCACGCAGCTTCAGAAGTAAAGACGCCGCGAGATTTACCGCACGCCGACCAGGACCCGTACTCCCGAAGTTCCATACAGCAGGTGACCGGTTGTTGGATCGACGATCAGGGGTTCGTCCTGATGAACAATCGTCGCCACCGAGTTGAAAGGCGTTCCGCTGAAGTAGTACGGAATAGTAAAGCCGCCCGTCGATTGAGGCGCGTTTCCCGATTCCAGGCGAACCCAACTTGCCCCGGCATTTTCAGTGACGTAGATTCCGGACTCCGTCGTGGCATACAGGATCTGCGGGTCCAGCGGATGCGCCACTAACGTCTGAATGAAGCGATCCGGCACTCTGGGTAAGGCATTCCAACGCCTCCCGCCGTCGTCAGTGCGATATAACTCGGTAGCCTTCATCCGGTTGTTTCGCAGATAGATCACGTTGGGCGAAGTCGCATTGATTTGAATCGAGCCAGGATGCACAACTTTCACCGGAGAACTCCCGCGGCGTGCCGCGCCCGCCCCTGCTCCGGAGTGTAGACAATCGTAAGCTGTCACGCCCCCGTCGTTGCTTTGCACATATCCGGTGGACAGTCCGAGAATGATAGCGTTCGGGTCATCCGGATCAACCGCAATCTCGTTTACCTCCATCTCCCGCCCCTCAACTGTGTCTCCCCGGGTGCCCACCACATACCGCCTTGCCGGGCGCGTCCAGGTTTGTCCGCCATCGGTGCTCCTGTAAAGACCGCCTCCCATACCGTTTGCACCCGCATATACGATGTTCGGACTTGCTGGTGAAACCGCAATGCACTGGATTGCTGCCGCATCCGTAAAACCGCGGCTTTGGAACATCGGGCGACGGCAGCGGGCCCACGTTTTGCCGCGATCGTTGCTGTACGAGATTCTCTCCCCGAACTCCAGTGCATACATCCGGCTGGACGCAGTCGGGACTACTTGCTTCGTGTTGGGTCGCAGCAGTTTCGTCCAGCTCTGTCCTCCATCCGCGCTCGCAAAAATCCCGCCCGCATCTGGATGCAGCATTTCGAAAGTCGAGATATAGATCGTGTGGTTTGTCGAATCGTAGGCAATGTCGTTCACGATCACGCCGATCTTCTTGCCGTCGGGCGTCTGAACCAGCGGCCCGGCGTCCACCCATAAACCTCGCCTGATCGCGACCGGCCTCCCTGGAGAAGCGGATTCGCCATTCAATGAGGATCCTGCAGACTGAGCGGGCGCACTCTCCTTAACCGCCCCCGCACCCCCTTCCGTGCTGCTGAAATGGATGCCGTTCAAGATTTGATCGAAGTCGCTTTGATAGCGCTTCAACGTCTCCGGGCTCTCAGCCATCGCGATTAGCATCTCCAGGCGCCCGTTCCATCTCGTGGCACAGAAGACGCGTAGCGACGCGCGCTCCGATGCATCTGCGACCTGTATGCTGTGCATCAGTACTCGATAGCCAGCCTCACTCTGGTGAACTTGCGTTGCTCCGTCCTGCAAAAGACGTTCGCCGGCTGCCAGACTTCCTCGAATCGCTTTTTCAAATGCCTGCTGCAAATCGGCTTCACCAAGGTCTCGCCCTGGCAGTACCACCACCATGAAACGTCCGTTCGTTCCTAGGTCCGGCGGGATCAGCACCAGAGCATTACTGCCGCCCAATGGCCTTTCAACGTGCTTCCAGCCAGTCGGCAAGGTGAGAGCCGTATCGCCAAATGTCAGTGGGGTTCCCGCAGCTGTCGTCGCCTGCGCCCGCATGCCAGTGCCGTCGAACCCGCCTTCAGGCGCCAGGAGCAAGGCCATTACGAGGAACAGTCTTATAGAGGAGTGAACCATCCGCCCGCCGTGTACCGGCTGAGTCTATCAGGAAACCAGGCAGGAAATCAGGCACGAGTCCGGTTCCCCCACCCTTTTCACAAACCGCCTCAAAATTCTTTCGCGCCCGCCCCCAACCACTTACACCGTTTCCGCGCTGCCGCTCGTTCTCCTCTTCCCTTTCACTGGACGCGAGGAGTCGATCATGATTCAATTCCCCATCGCGCCCGCCGAAGACCTCGTTCTCCCCGGCGAAGACCTCGACGAATTCAACCAGCTCCGCGCCGGGCTGCACGCCGAACACGCCGCTCAGACACCCACCGAACTGCTTCTCGTCGAAGAACTGGTTCAAAACGCCTGGCGTATCCGCCGCTTCCGCATCCTCGAAGCGACTACCCTTCGCCAGCCCGTAGCCGAGTTCCCCACCCTCAACTTCCTCCTGCGCGCCATCGCCGCTGCCGAACGCGCCAGCCATCGCGCCCTCACGGCCCTGACAAAACTGCAAAAAGCGCGTGGCTTCGTTCCTTCAAAATCGCAGCCGGAGCTCAGCGTCGAACCGCAGAAAACCTCCAGCCCGCAGCCGCGGCCCCAGGTCGTCCCGGCCAAAACGCACTCCGTTTCCGGCCTCGATCCCTCCCTCGCCGCCGAATGCGGCCTCGGTCCTGCCGAATTTGAACGCCTCCGCTCCCTCCGCGAACGAATCCACCGCCAGGCGGCCGCAGCAGCCTCCCGCAACCGCGGCCCCTCAGCCGATTCGGCTGCGGCTTGACCGGCGCTTACCGAACCACGACTGTCTTACCGGGCCGCCACTGTAAGGAGCGGTCACCAGACCGCAAGCGTAAGCGACCTTTACCAGCTTGGCCGCACCTCGGCCAGAGTGGTGCTTTTCAACCATAGGCCCGCTTGGCCCAAACTGAGCTATCTACTTGCAAATGAAGGCCCTTGCGGAATGGCACTCGACGTGTACTTAGTGATGTCGCCGTATGTTACGCTCCGCGCTTTCCATCGTGGTCGCATTCGCCGTAGCGCTGGCCGGCGCTGAGCCGCAGCTCTTCGCGCAGTACTCCGGAGTAGCCGATCCGCAAACCCGCGCCGACTACCCGTCTGTCTCGCAGCCCGCCGATCCCAACGCGCAACCGGCCCAACCCGATCAGCCGGACCCGAATGCTGCTCCGCCCGCGACCACCCCCGAACAGGACGCCGCCGCCGATCAGAAGCATGGAGTCGCCCGCATCAGCATCGTGCAGGGCGATGTCAACGTCAAGCGCGGCGATACCGGCGATCTCACGGCAGCCGTACTCAATGCCCCGCTGCTCACCCAGGATCGCCTGCAAACCTCGAATGGCTCGCGCGCCGAAATCGAGCTCGATGCCGCTAACCTGATCCGCGTCGCTCCCAATACCGACGTCGGCATGGGCGATCTCGAATACCACCGCTATCAGGTCCAGCTCGGCGCCGGCACGATCATCTATCGCGTGCTGCGGCCTTCCGATGCGCAGGTCGAAGTCGACACGCCCAACATCGGCTTCCGGCCGCTCGGCCAGGGCGAATTCCGCATCTCGGTGCTCGACGACGGCACCACCCAGATCACCACTCGCTCCGGCAGCGGCGAAATCTTCGGACCGCGCGGCTCCGAGCAGGTCACGCAGGGCCAGACCCTGCTCGTACGCGGTAATTCGGGCGATCCCGAGTTCCGCACCAGCTTTGAAATCGCCCGCGATCAGTTCGATGACTGGAGCGAGCACCGCGATCGCGATCTGCTCGCCGCTCAGAGCTACCGCTATGTCAATACCGATGTGGCGGGCGCGCAGGATCTCGACCAGTACGGCCACTGGGTGCCTTCCCAATACGGCCAGGTCTGGGCTCCGCAGGATGTCTCCGCCGATTGGTCGCCCTACAGCAACGGCGAATGGGTCTGGCAGGATTACTACGGCTGGACCTGGGTCGATTCCGCTCCCTGGGGCTGGGCTCCGTATCACTACGGCCGCTGGTTCTATAACGGCGGCTATGGCTGGTGCTGGTGGCCCGGCGCCCTCGGCGGTCCCTGGTACTGGAGCCCGGCGCTGGTCGGCTTCTTCGGCTGGGGCGGTTTCGGCTTCAGCTTCGGTTTTGGCGGTCTGGGCTGGTGCGCGCTCGCTCCCTTCGAGGTCTTCCATCGCTGGTGGGGGCCCGGCTGGTACGGTCGCGGCTGGGGACGCTTTGGCTACGGTGACCATTTCCGCCCCTACGGCAATTTCGCCCGCAACGTGAACGTGCTGCGAACCTATCGCAATGCGGCCTATCGCGGCGGCGCTCTCATGGCCCGCTCCGGCGAATTCGGCGGACCTCATCAGCACTTCATGGCTGCCACGCATACGCAGCTCGCCAGCGCCAACGTCTTCCAGGGGGGCCGCATGCCCGTAACGCCTACTCGCGCCAGCTATCAGTTCTCGAATCGCGCCGTCGCGCAGAATCCGCGCCTCTCGGCCGCTGCCAGTCAGCATTTCTTCCAGAGCGCGCAGTGGCGCAACACGAGCGCCGCCCGCAGCGCCGGTCAGAATCTGGGTTCGTTCCGCAATTTCGGCGCCCAGAGTTCTGCCAATACCACAGCCCGCGGCGGCTGGAGCCGCGTCGGCAACGTTGCCCAGAACGCGCCGGCCGCCCGCACCCCGCAGGCCAGCCGCGGTTTTGCCTCAGGTGCCCAGTCACAGCACGGCGTGGCGCCGAATATGCAGTCCAGCTACGCCGCCCGCGGCAATAGCTCAGCCGCGCGTAGCTCTTCGAGCGGCTGGCAGCGCTTCGGCGATCCGGCCAATGGCGGCTCTCTGCGCCAGGGCTTCGCCAGCGGTTCGGAAAGCAGCGGCTGGCATCGCTTTGGACAACCGGAGCCTGCCAATCGCGCGCCGTCCGCCGCCCGCAGCGCCGCGCCCGCCACCGGCCATTACAGCGGCCCGGCCGCCACGCCGCGCTCGTCCTACGGATCCGGCTATTCGCAGCCTCGCTACAGCGCTCCGTCCTATAGCGCCCCGCGTACGCCCTATTATTCGTCGCCTTATTCTTCTCCGCGTTCCGGAGCGTCACCCTACAGCGCGCCGCGTTACAGTTCGCCCTACAGCTCCCCGCATTACAGCGCTCCCTCCTACGGCGGAAGCTCCCGTTCTTACAGCGCGCCTCATTACAGCGCTCCCTCCGGCGGCAGTCACAGTGGCGGCTCGTTCGGCGGAGGCCATAGCGGCGGCTCCTTCGGCGGCGGTGGTGGACACAGCGGCGGATCTTCTGGAGGGGGTGGCGGTCACGGCGGTGGCGGCGGTCACCACCGCTAACGATTTTCCCTCAGCCGCTCCGGTGAGCCTGACAGTACCGGAGCGGCCTTTTTTTTCCTGCTTGCCGAGCCGCGACATCTTGCCGAGCCGCGACTGAAAGGAGCGGTCAAAAGACCGCACCTACCGCTACCGTTTCATTTCTGTGATACGGTCAACATAATCGTATGTTCCTCAATCTTCGGAGAAGACTGCCCGTTCTGTCCGCTCTTGCTCTCGCATCGCTCGCTCTCGCCGTCACCGAACTGCCCGACAAGTACCTCTGGCTCGAGGACGTCTGGAGCCCGCGCGCGCTCGCCTGGGTCAAAACGCATAACCAGCGCACCGCTGATGTCCTCGAGAAAGATCCGCATTTCGTGCCGCTGCAAACCGCCGCGCTCAAAATCCTCGAATCGCAGGACCGCCTGCCCACGCCGCGCTTCCAGGGCACCGAGATCTTCAACACCTGGCAGGACGCCCAGCATCTGCGCGGCATTTTGCGCCACACCTCCGTGGCCGATTACCTCAAATCCCAGCCGCACTGGCAGACCGTGCTCGATTACGACGCGCTCGCCCGCGACGAACACCAGAGCTGGGTCCAGAAAGGCCTCGAGTGCCTCTTCCCGGGCGACGATCTGTGCTTGGTCCGGCTCTCCGCCGGTGGTGAAGACGCCACCACCGACCGCGAGTTCAGCCTCAAAACCGGCCGCTTCGTCGAAAACGGCTTCGTTCTTCCGCATTCCAAGCAGATGATCGGCTGGCTCGACCGCAATACGCTGCTCATCGCGCGCGACTGGGGCTCGGGCACCATGACCCAGTCCGGCTATCCCTTCGTCATCAAGCTCTGGAAACGCGGCCAGCCGCTTGCGCAGGCCACGGAAGTTTATCGCGGCGCTGCCAGCGATATGCTCGCCGCGCCCATCGTGCTGCACGACGCCGGCGGCCATAACCTCACGCTCGTTCAGCGCGAAATCAGCTTCTTCGAAAATCAATATTCCGTTCTCGACGGTCACCAGACCCGCCGCCTCGCGCTGCCCCCCAAATCCACCGTCAATGATCTGCTCAATGGCCGCCTGATCGTCACCGTTGACCAGGATTGGACACCCGCTGGTCAGCCGAAAATTCCGCAGGGCTCCGTAGTCGCCCTCGATGCTGCCGCCGTTCAAAAGGACCCCGCTCATCTGCACCCCGCCATCGTCTTCAGCCCCAGCGCGACCGAATTCGCGCAGGAAGTCGGCGTCACCCGCAATCGCCTGCTCCTCACCACGCTCGAAAACGTGCAGGGCCGCGCCTATTCCTGCGATGCCGGCGCCGGCGCGAAATGGAGCTGCCACAAGCTCGCCATTCCAGCCAATCGCTCCGTCTCGATCGAAACCACCAGTCCGCTCGATGATCAGTTCTTTCTCAACCTCACCGGCTTTCTCACGCCTTCCGCGCTCTGGTACGGCGATGCCGCCCGATGCACCGTGCGCGAAGCAAAAACACTGCCCCCGCAGTTCGACGCTTCGCGCGATACCGTCGAGCAGCTGGCCGCGACCTCCAAAGACGGCACCCGCATTCCCTATTTCGTCGTGCGCCCGAAAGAGCTCAAGTACGACGGCTCGAATCCCACGCTGCTCTCCGCCTATGGCGGCTTCCAGATCTCCGAAACGCCGCGCTATTCGGCCCTCGACGGCAAGCTCTGGCTGGAGCGCGGCGGCATCTTCGTGCTCGCCAACATTCGCGGTGGAGGCGAATTCGGGCCCGCCTGGCACGAAGCCGGTCTCAAGACCCGCCGCCAGCGCATCTACGACGACTTTGCCGCCGTCGCCCAGGACCTCATCGCCCGCAAGATCACCTCTTCGCGCCATCTCGGCATTCAGGGCGGCTCTAACGGCGGGCTGCTGATGGGCGTCGAAATGACCCAGCATCCCGATCTCTTCCAGGCCGTCGTGATTCAGATTCCGCTGCTCGATATGCTCCGCTTCGAGCACATCGCTGCCGGCGCTTCCTGGGTCGGCGAATATGGCTCGGTATCGAATCCGCAGGAGCGCGCCTTCCTCGCCTCCATTTCGCCTTATAATCAGCTCCGGCCCGATGTGAATTATCCGGAGCCGCTGATCTTCACCACCACCCGCGACGATCGCGTGGGCCCCGTGCATGCACGCAAATTCGCCGCCAGGATGGAAGAATTCGGCAAACCGTTCTTCTACGACGAAATTATCGAGGGCGGCCACGGCGCCGGCGCGGATGCCCGGGAGCAGGCCAGAACCAACGCTGTCATGTTCACCTACCTCACTCGGAAGCTGATGGAATGATGCTCAAAAGCTCTGAAAACCGGCGCGCTCGAGCCCCCGCACCGCTTCCGGATTCTTCATGAACGTCTCCCAGACGAAGCCGGTGCGCAGGTTCTCGGCCATGATCATCGAGATTCCCGTGTCGATGCCGATCACGTCCGTGTCGTACCACTTGGTCAGCGGATTGAAGGCGTTCACAAAGCCGTATTTGCTCCACGACTGTGGATAGTTGTTGCGCATGTTGTGCAGCACGCGCAGCGTATCGCGCGGCAGAAACGGCAGCGATCCGGCGGGCGCGCTCGGCACGACTGTGCCATCGATCGGCCCGGTCTCGGGCGGTCCGCCCCAGACGACATAGCCGTGCGCCGAGTCCGAAGCGGTGATGCCCCACAGATCGGCGCTGTAATCGGGAAAGCGCTTGCCGAGCTCGATGCAGAAGCGCCGGTGCACTTCGGTGGCAATGATCGAGTTCTTGAAGTAGTCGATGTACTCGTCCTGCTTGCCGCGAAAATCGAACCACGCTTGCGAGTACTGATGAATAAAAAGCGGCGCAAACGATCCGATATAGCGCAGCCCTTCGTATTCGAAGGTGGGGCGGTGCCAGGCTTTCCAGGCGCCAATGGGCAGCGGATATTTCTCCGAGCCCAGCCCGAGCAGATACATCATCATCAGCTCGCTGTAGCCGCTCCACTTGTACGGCAGGAAGCCGCCTTCCGGCGACCAGCCATGCGGCAGCAGCTCGGTATCTTCGCTCAGCCAGGTCCATTCCACCCGGTTGAAGATATCGGTCGCCAGCCGCGCAATCTGCGAGCTGCGGAAATGCGCCCGGCAGGTCAGCACGCCGCAGAGCAGCAGCGCCGTGTCGATGGAAGAGACCTCCGAATCCCAGATGCGCTCGCCCGTGTTGACGTCGGCGAAGTGATAGAAGAAGCCGCGATGGTTCGGCATCTTTTCCCAGAGGAACCGCAGCGTCGTGATCACGCGCTCGCGCGCATCCGCCAGCGAAACGTAATTGCGCTGCTGGCCGATCGCGATGGCGGTCAGGCCGAAGCCAGTGGCGGCGATGCTGGCCACCGTGGAGCGGTCGGTCTGGTGCACATTGGCGCGATCCTTTACCAGACCGGTGGCCGGATTCGCCTGTTCCCAGAAGAACTGGAATTCGGTCTTTTCCATGTCTTCGAGCAGCTGCTCGTCTTCGGGTGTAAGCTTGGCTTTCGCAAATTCAGGCGAAAAGGTGGGTGTTTCCGCCGTGTTCTGCAGCGGCCCGCCGTTGGCCGCCAGCCAGGCAGAGCCGCCGAGCAAACCGGCCAGCAGCTGCCGTCGCGATAACACGTGATAAAGCTGAAATAGGTTCCCTGTCACGATCGTTGTCGTGGCGCATAAGCCGGTAAATGACCGCAAAACAAAAAACCGCAATCTGGGGCGGCGGAGTATTAAGCCTTGCGATCATCGCCCTGGCTGCCATCTTCATTATTCGACAGCTCCGTCCGGAAGCTGCTCCGGTGCTGACCGGAGTCGTGCTGGTGGACGATCCCGACCCGCAGAAACAGGCGCCGATCGGTTTCGCCAGCATCACGGCAACGGTGGGAGGAACACACATCAGGGCGCGCGGAGACGCCAGCGGATTCTTTTCGCTCCGGCTGCCGCATCAGTTCGGCCGGCCCGCACCGGTCAGACTGCGCGTCGAGAGCGACGGCTATCGCGCGCGCGAGTTTCCGATCGCGCATCCGGGCGAGATTCAGGTCCTGCACCTGGTCTCCTCCAGTCCCGCCGCGCTGCGTCCGGTCGCGCAGCCCGTGCTGATTTCGAAGAGCGTGCGCGTGCGCTACTCTGAGCAGACCTCGATTACAACGATTGAGGGCAGCGTGGTAAAGGTTTTCGAGGTGCCGAATAAAGGCAATGTGCCTTGCGACATGCATCTGCCCTGTTCGCCCGACAGCAAATGGAAAGGGACGCTCGGCTCGACTGTGCTAGAAGGACAGGGCAACACGTTTCAGAACGTTCGCGTGACGTGCATCGCCGGGCCTTGCCCGTTCACGCGTCTGGAATCTCAAACACCGGTCGATCACGGCCAGAACTTGAAGATCTCGGTGCTGAACTGGTCCGAGACAACGACATTTCTGGTGGAAGCGGAAGTGGTGCAGACACATCCGGTCGAGATCATTCGGGAAGCCTACGCCGCCGTCTTCGGCTCGAGCATGAATTTCACGCTGCCCGCGACGGCGCAGGGCGCCACCATCGAGGCCGAAGTGGGCGGCCGCGAAATTATCTATCCCATGGGACCGGATCTCCAGCTCTCCTGGGCCGTATGCAGCGTGAAGATGACCGGCAACGGCACCAAACAGTTCCACTGCGATCTGAAACCGGAGTACCGTTTTAAGTAGCCAAACGGCACTCCGAGGCGACAGAGCTGGCCCGCGTTCTCGAGTCACACGGGATCGAAATTCGGTGCATCCGGCGATCGAAAGAGGAAAATCTGTTTCGGGGCGAAAAGGGAGCGGCCTTTACTTCCGGTGCGCAATTCGAAAACCCCGCTTGCTACGCGTGCGGCTCAGCTAGCGCTTCCAACGTTTTGAACTGCTCACCGAGCCGCGACTGGAAGGAGCGGTCAGCAGACCGACAGCTCACGGCAGATGCGTTTCATCAAACACGGAAACGCGCTCCTCGAGATTTGGGGCAATCCCGCGCTGGCTGCAAAACTGTGGGCGGTGGTGGATAGGATGTGAGCGGGCCGGTAACTTTCCGCCGTCCAAGCGGTATTGTATCTGGAGGTGTTTCGCCTGTGAAGATCGTTTTTCTCGCGGCAGCGCTGTTTTTGCCAGCGGCACTCGGCGCGCAGACGGTGGTGCTCGATACCGGCGGCTTTGATGCCGCCAAGCTGACGACGGATTGCGTTCGGCAGATTCTCACGAACACCATGGCCGGACTGACGCGCGCGATTCAGGCCGAGGTTACGGCTGCGGTCGAGCGCAGGGTGCTGCTGCGAGTGCAGGACCGGATCGCCAGCCGCCTCGAAGAAAGAGTAGAGCAGCGGATCGAGGCGAAGATCGAGCGGCGCCTCGAAGAGAAACTGGCGTACTGAGCGGGCTATTCTTCCACTGCGAACTCGGACAGCTTAGCGGCGATCGATAGCGGCACGTCGGCCACTACTTCGCAGTAATTTTCTGCGTAGCGCTGCGAAACCACGGCTGCGCGTTCGTGCAGCAGATGCAGTGCGCGACCCTCCGCCAGGGGCAGGCGGAAGCAGCGCCGGTTCACCGGATCCTGCACCAGCGTCTTGTCGATCTTGGCCAGCAGCTCCGGAATGCCGGCGCCGGTCTGGGCGGAAACCAGCGCCGCTTCGGTGGCATTCTGGCGAGCCGTTTCGCCGAGCAGGCGATGCGTCAGCGTAGCGAGATCCTGCACGCGCTCGGCTTCGGGCAGCAGATCGCTCTTGTTCAGAATGAGCAGTTGCGGCGTGGTCTCGGCGCCGATCTCGGCCAGCACCTTCATCACATGCGCGGTCTGCTCGGCCGCCTCGGGGGAGGTGACGTCGACCACATGCAGCAGCAGCGCCGCCGCGGTGACTTCTTCGAGCGTGGCGCGGAAAGCATCGACCAGAGTCGTCGGCAGATTGCGAATGAAGCCGACGGTGTCGCTGATGAGCACGCGCCGCTGCGAAGGCAGCCGGATCTGGCGCACGATCGGATCGAGCGTGGCGAACATCTTGGCATCGGCGAGCACGCCCGCGCCGGTGAGCCGGTTGAAGAGCGTCGATTTGCCGGCGTTGGTGTAGCCGACGAGGCTCACGGTCGAGAGCGGAACCGCCTGCCGCTGCGAGCGCTGGACGCCGCGCGTGGCGCGTACGCGTTCGAGTTCCGAGCGGAGTTTGGCGATGCGCTGGCCGATGCGGCGCCGGTCGGTTTCGAGCTGCGTTTCGCCGGGTCCGCGCGTTCCGATACCGCCGCCCAGGCGGGACATCTGTGTCCCGCGCCCGGCCAGCCGCGGCAGCAGATAGTTCAGCTGGGCGAGTTCGACCTGCAGCTGCCCTTCGCTGGTGCGTGCGCGGCGGGCAAAGATATCGAGAATGAGCTGGGTTCGGTCCAGAATTTTGGCGTCAATGCGCCGCTCGAGATTGCGCAGCTGGGTGGGCGTCAGCTCGTGATCGAAGATAACGGTCTGGATCTTATCGGCGGCCACCTGCGCCTCAATTTCGGCGACCTTGCCGGAGCCGATCAGAGTGGCCGGATCGAGCGCTGGCCGGGCCTGAATCAGAGCCCCTGTGACTTCGGCGCCCGCGCTCTCGGCCAGAATTTTCAATTCTTCCAGGGACTCTTCGGTGTTGCGGGCCGGATTTCCGGGGGCTGAAAAGCTGCTTCCGCTGCGGGTGGTCAGATAGACGCCCACCAGCAGGGCGCGTTCCGCGCTGGGCGGCACTATTCGACGCCTTCGCCAGCGTCGGCCGGTTGCGGCGCCCCGGGCGTGGAGGGACCGTGCACCGGACGCGATACCACCACGGTCGAGATAGCGTGCTTGAAGATGAGCTGCTCCTGGTTATTGGACTCGAGCACAACCGAGTATTTATCGAAGCTCCGAATGCGTCCGGAAAGCTTGACGCCGCTCATCAGGTAGATGGTCAAAAACGTGCGGTCTTTCCGGGCGTTGTTGAGAAAGGCCTCTTGGATATTCTGCGCGAGCTTTTCCATTTTCTTCCCTTGTTCGTTTGGCAGCGCGGTCTCAAAGGCGCAAACTCGAAGTGCTGTATTCACGCAGCGTGGGTGCTATCCCAGCTATCTGGATTATAAGCGCTGGAGGCGCGTTACATAGCCGCTGTACAGTACCGCAAGGGTACGTTCCGGGCGAATTTGATACGCTGCCCGGCATGCGCCCGCAACCGCTGATCACCGTGACCGATGTCGAAGCGAGCAGCCGGTGGTATCAGCGACTGCTTGGCTGCCGGAGCAACCACGGCGGCCCGGTTTATGAGCAGCTGGTAGCGAACGGGGAGCTCGTGCTGCAGCTGCACAGCTTCGAAGCGGAGCACCACCACGGTCCGATTGGAGATCGCGAGCGGAAGCCGTACGGAAACGGCGTCTTGCTGTGGTTCGAAGTCGACGATTTCGATGCGGCCGTCGAGCGCGCGGCCAAGATGGGCGCCGAGATCGTGCTGCCGCGGCATCGCAATCCCCCGGACGGAGAGGGCGGCCCGAATCACTGGGAGTGCTGGTTGCGGGATCCGGACGGGTACGTGGTGGTAGTCGCCAGTCCTTACGGAACGGCAGATGGGACGTGGCATCCGGAGGGCAACCCGTTTGGGGGTTAATGCGTTTTCGGAGGCATGCGGCCGATACGGATCGGACAACTAGGCCGGATCGGACCACCCAATTTGCAACTCGGGCCGGGCTTGCCGAGAATCGTGAATGGCAGGTTAAAGGAAATCATGTATCAGCAGCCGAAGGTGCTCATCTTTCTTGGTCCCCCCGGTTCGGGCAAAGGCACACAGGCCGCGCGGCTTTCGGCCGCACTCGAGATTCCGGCTATT
This sequence comes from Terriglobia bacterium, assembly GCA_021325235.1. GTDB lineage: Bacteria > Acidobacteriota > Terriglobia > Bryobacterales > Bryobacteraceae > Bog-105. The sequence goes on from JAJPHN010000011.1 coordinate 22,220, forward strand.
TCGACTGGCGAGATTCTGCGACGCGAGTGCCAGTCGGGAAGCGAACTCGGCCGGCGGGTGCAGGCAGTCCTGCGCTCGGGCGCGCTGGTGGAAGACGAGCTGATGAACGAAATCGTGGAAAAGCGACTGGCGAAGAAAGATTGCCGGGGCGGCTGCATTCTGGACGGCTTTCCGCGAACGGTGGAACAAGCCCAGCATCTGGACGGAATGCTGCGCCGTCTGGGGATGCGCCAGCCCGCCGTGTTTGATTTTGCGGTTTCGCCGGACGAGCTGATTTCGCGGCTCGAGCGACGCCGGCATTGCCCGACCTGCGGACGGATTTACAGCATCGAGAAGAGCGATTCGGTTTACTCGAGTTACTGCCTGAACGACGGAGCGCGCCTGGAATGCCGCGCTGACGATCAGCCGCACGTGATCGAAGAGCGCTTCCGGGTTTACGAGCGCAATGCGCGCGAACTGGTCCGCTTTTACGAGCGCGCCGAGTACCACCGGATTGTCGCCGGGCGGCCGGTGGATCACGTGACCGGCCAACTGTTCCACGCACTCGGACTTTCGGATCTCTCGCCGCTCCCGGCCCAAAGAGCCCCGCGGCTGGCTGTCGCTGCCTGCTAGCACCACAAAAACATTTGCGCCTGTGATACAAACAGGCTTACGCTGGAACAAATCGGTATGAGACTGGGAGTTGTTCTGCGCTGCCTGTGTATTGCATCCGGAGTCGCGGTGGGAACCGCTGCGGCGCTGGCGCGATCGCGGCGTGTGCGCCGAGCCATCGAAGCCGCGCGCATCGCGGGGGAATCCCGTCCCTGCGCGCTGAAGCCTGCGCAGCGAAGCGCCGAACCCGTGCGGCGCGATTACTTCGTGATCACGAAAATGCGCGGCAGTTGCGGGCCTCAGAAGTGGGTACTACAGGGCTTCGGCCGCTTCGAGTGCCTGCTGCTCTTCGATTCCTGGCGCGAGGCGATGGATCAGGCCTGTTTCCGCACCGAGAATCTGGCCGACGCGGAGTTTGTTCCGCTGGCGTCGCTGCGCTAATTTCATTCCGTTACAAAGTCTGTAGTATTTCGGGCCAGCAAGCCGTCCTACAAACGAATGAGCCTGATACTTCTGCTGATCATTCTGATTCTTCTGATTGGGGCTGTTCCGGCGTGGCCCTATTCACGCGGATGGGGCTACTATCCGTCGGGCGGCCTGGGGCTGCTGTTGATTATCGTGATCGTGCTCCTGCTGCTGCACATCATTTAGCGCCGCTATTCTGCTTGAATTTAAGCGCCGCTCCATCGAAGGTGCTTACCTGAGCCGCCATCAGGCCGTCATGCGTTTCGTAGGCGTCAGCGCCACGATAGGGCTCGGCGAGGAACGGCGCATCGGCGCGCCATTGCACGTTGATCGTGTCGCCGACCACCTGAATGTGCTCGCTGGTGATCTTGAGCCCGCAGGTTCCGCCCTGTGATGGCGGCTTGACGACTTTGGCGAACATTTCGCCGATCGCCTGACGTCCGCGCACGACCATTCCGTTGGGAAAGAAGAGCTCGGCGTTTTCGGGATACTGCGCCATCAGGCGCGGCCAGTCGCAGGAGCTGAAAGCGGCCAGATGCTCCTGGATAACCTTTTCCGGCGTGGGCTGGCGCTTCTGAGCAGGCAACTGGCGGGATTGCGCGAGGAGGAGCGTCACTGAGAATGCCGCAAGCGCGGCGGCTGGGAGTGGCGTGGAGAGAATCACTTTCATCTTCGTTCAAAGATAACCAATGGGTCTGCTGCAAGCGAGCTGCTGCGCGCATCATAGGCGTATGGAAAGAAGAAAACTTGGCGAATCGGGACTCGAAGTCGCGCCGCTTTGCCTGGGCGGCAACGTTTTCGGCTGGACGGCGGATGAGAAGACCTCATTTCGCATTCTGGACAGCTATCTGGATCAGGGCGGCAACTTCGTCGATACGGCGGATGTGTATTCGCGCTGGGTGCCCGGGCATGAGGGCGGCGAATCGGAGACGATTCTGGGCCGGTGGTTCAAACAGAGCCGGAAGCGGCAGCAGATCATTTTGGCGACCAAGGTGGGAATGGAGATGGGCGCCAGTAAAAAGGGGCTTTCGAGAGCGTACATCCTGCGCGCGGCGGAAGATTCGCTGCGGCGCTTGCAGACCGACTACATCGATCTCTACCAGGCGCACAAAGACGACGAATCGACGCCGCTGGAAGAGACGCTCGAGGCGTTTGCCACGCTGATCAAGCAGGGGAAGGCGCGCGCAATCGGAGCTTCAAATTATTCGGCGGCGAGGCTGGAGGAAGCGCTCGAGATCAGCAAGCAGAAGGGCTGGCCCCGATATGAGAGTCTGCAGCCGGAATACAATCTTTACGACCGGAGCGCCTATGAATCGGAGCTCGAGCCGGTGGCGCAAAAGGCCGGGCTGGGCGTAATTCCGTATTATTCGCTGGCGGCTGGTTTCCTGAGCGGGAAATATCGTTCGGAGCAGGATGTGGAAGGCAAGGCGCGGGCGTACCGGGTGAAGAATTACCTGAACGATCGCGGCTACCGGATTTTGAGCGCGCTCGATGAAGTAGCAAAAGAGCACGGTGCGAATCCCGCCAAAGTGGCGCTGGCGTGGCTGATCGCGCGGCCGAGTATCGCGGCGCCGATCGCGAGCGCGACGAGCACGGAGCAGTTGAAGGATCTGGTAGGCGCGGTGGAGCTGAAGCTGAGCCCGGAGGCGATTACGAAGTTGGATGAAGCGAGCGCACCCGCACACGCCGCAGCAGGTTGAAGTTTTATTTCGGGTAGGGAGCGGTATCGAAGTAGATGTCGAACGAGACGATCCGTCCATCCCGTACGCGGAAAAGCTCGGCGACGTCGCTGGTGAAGGCGGGGCGGTTGGGCGGCTGCAGGTCGTAATGGGTCAGGGCGCAGGCGCGCTCGCCATCGATCAGCAGGTCTTTCACTTCGAATGATCCGATCATCGAGTAGAAGGGCCTGGTGGCCGCGAGGAAGGCCGCTTTACCGTTGATCTGGCGTACGGGTGTGGTGAAGCTGCGGAACGAGAGATCCTCGGCGAGGAAGGCATCCCAGCCGCTCTTTTCTTTCAACGCGGCAAAGTAGTGCGCGAGCGTTTCTCTGGTGGTCATGCCTGTTATCTATAACAGCGACGCCCGGCAAAAGCCAAGAACTTCGACTCTGCCGGGCGTCGTAGGGCCAAGTTGGCTATGCTTTACTGCTCGCCCGCGTACAGGCTGCGGAGGCGGAACGAACGATAGGAGACGTGCGAGAAGTTGACCTGCTGCTGGAGAGCGCGCGAAGTCGTGTACTCCTTCAACTCGGTTGACGATCCGCCGACATAGCCGAGGTCGAAGAAGTAGTTGCCGTTGGAGAGCAGCTGGGTGCTGCCGACGGCGAACGAGTACGCGCCCAGATCGAGGTTGAGCACGGGCGTGGCGACGTGATGCGTTTCGTCGATACTCCAGGCCTGGCCGCGGCTGTTGCCGCCGCCCTCGACGGCGACGCGAGTGTTGCCGTTGTCGAAGAGCGTGAGCAGCCCGTTGGCGGCGTACTGCGCGTCATGCTGGTGCGAATTCCAGGGGTAGGGATCGGAGGAATTGGCGGTGAAATCGCCGTCCTTGCCGAGCCGCCAGAGGATCGCGCCGTCGCCGGAGCCGTTCTGGTAGCGGATCTTGACGACCCAGTCCTGGTGGCGGATGGAGACGATCAGGTTGCCGTCGGGAGTGGGATAGATGGAGTTGGAATGCGTCCAGTCGTTCGCGACGCTGTAGTTCGGGTTGGTGATGGGAGGACAGCCGGGATTACCGCGGGTGCAGGTTTCGCCGAGCACGGCCGGGCGCGTGATGTCGAGGTGATCGAACTCGTTCCAATACCACTTGACGTTGAAATTGGAATCGAAGACGACGACCTGATCGCCCAGGACATCCACGGGACCTTTGCCCTGGTTGGCGACCTTTTCGGTGCTGCCGAAGACTGCGAACCAGCCGTTGGGCAGGGCCACAGCCTCATGATGGAGGGCGGTGATGGGATCGTCGCCGAACGCAACCAGGCGCTGGCTGAGGGCGGCGTAGTTGGTCTCCCAAACGATGTTGCCCGCCAGATCGTATTCGCGCACAAGGGCGAGGGTTCGGCCCGAATAGTCGGGAGTGTTCAGCAGGAAAGTGCCGCCTGGGAGAACGTGAGTGAAGTAACCGACGCCGACCGAGGGACGCGCGAGATACCAGATCACCTGGCCTTGCGAATCAATGGCGTAAGGCGGCGCGCCGACCGCTTCGCCGGTGAAGGTGATCGGGTACGCGGTATTGTTGGGGGCAGTAGGAGCCTGCACAACGGTGTAGGACGGGACAGCGCCATTCGGCACCGAGCCGGTATGGAAAGTGAGCAGCGGGCCAACGGTGTCGAAGGGACCGTTGTAGACATCCTGCTGAAGCTGGTAGGTGTTGTTGGCGCGCATACCGGCTACGTAGAAGTTCAGGCTGGTGGAACCGGTGCAGGTTTTGTTCGAGGTGGCCTGCCAGACGGAGTCGGAAGGAAGCTTGAAACGAACGCGAGCGGTGTGGCCGGCCGGGCAGGGCGGAAGGCTATAGAGCGCGACCAGCGGATTGGCGGTTGCGGTGACGACCGGATTGCCGCCGGTCACACGCGACGAGACGGAAAAAGTCGCGCTGGCGACGCCAGTGGCGCCGGTCGAAGAACGAACATTGACCTGAATATCGAAGAGACCTTCGGAATCGGCAGGGGTCCAGGGGAAGGTATTGGAGTTGTACCAATCTTTCTTCACAGCGAGGGCGCTGCCGCTCGGAGCTTCGAGGAATTGGTAGGTGAAGGTGGCGCTGGAACTGCTCGAATCGTGAGCGGTAGCGGTCCAAACAACGGGCGCGCCGACCGGTGCGCCGGAAGAAACGGACGGCGTGAGCGTGACGCTGACGCTGCCGAAGCAGGAGAACGCGGCGGCACCGGCGATCAGGCCGATACGGGTGAAACGGCGATGCAGACGCAGGAAGCACAACGCGGCGAGACCGGCGAGAAACAGGAACACCGAGGCGGGCTCGGGGACGGCCGGCGGCGGAGGCGTGACCGAGAAATTGCCGACTTCAAGTCCGTCATGCGGCGCGCCATTGGGAGTGCGCGAGTCGCCGCTCAGATTGTAGCTGGCAATCAAAGTGCCGGTGCCGGAAAGCTGATAGACGAAGTTGGTGGAACCAGCCCAGAAATCGCCGGTCGCGGCATCGTAGCCGAGACCGTAGAGGCCATTGAAGGGCGTCGTGATGGTACCGATTTTGGCGCCCGTGCTGGACCATTCATCGATGAGATTGCCGGAGTCGCCTTCGGTGGTGAAGATATCGGTGCCGTTCGAGGTTACACCGACATGGGTAAAGCCGGTACTCCACGAGTTAAGAATCGAGCCGGTTGCGGTGGTGCGATACACGGTGCCGTCGTAGGCGGAAAACAGCAGATTGCTGCCCTGGACGCCGACATCGGTCAGCAGATTCGGGATGGTGAAGCTACCGATTTGCGCGAGGCTGTTGTTGTATTCGGTAACGCTGCTGCTCGAGCCGGACGAAGAGGGCGTAACCGCGAAGTAATCGCCGCTGCCGTAGGAGCCGGCGGCGATTGCGCCCGCCGGGCCGAAATCCTGGAGATATGCGCCGCCGGTGCTGTAAAGCTGAACCGGGGTCTGGGTGTTGAAACCAACAAATAGAGTGCTGGCAGGCAGGGTGACAGCGCCTGCCAGAAGAACCGCCGCATTTACCAGAAAGGCGCGAGCGGCCGGGAATGCTGACCTGGAATTCACGTTCAAACTCCTGAAAAGAAAATCAGTTAACGACTATCTGGGAGACATTACAGTCCCAAGCGAGTCTATCAGACTACGGAACGGATTTCTAAATATGGCCTAAAGGCTGTACGTGCGTCCGCGGTGAGCACCGATCAGGATCTGGAAGATGCGGTGGCCGATGAGCTCGTGAAGCGAAAGCAGTTCTTTGTTGGCTTCGACGATGGAGCCTACGTCTTTGGGGTCGGAGACGGCGCCGCCGGCTTTGAGCGCATCGGTCGCTTCCCTGATGATGGGATCGGAGCTGACTTCGCCGGCCATTTCCCAGAGCGTGATGAAACGGTCGATGGAGGTCGGCAGGCTCATGGAGAAGACGGCGTGAGCACTGGTGGTGCGCGGCGGTTTGTAGTCGAGATTGAACGGACCTTCGTAGTTGTGGGCGCGCAGGAGTACGAGCACGTTGAGCCAGTCGAGGGGATTCACTAATCCGACGGCGATGTCGACATCGTGCTTGAGCCGGTAGCCGTCGTTGATGTCGAAGTGGAAGAGCTTGCCGCAGAGCAGCGCGCGTGCGAGCGAGGCACGCGGCGCGCCGCCCCACATGAGCTCATGCAGATATTCGGGATTTAAGCCGACCATCTCGGGATAGCGCACCAGTCCCGAGAAGATGAAGGCGAGCATGGCGTCGGAGGTGGGTAGCAGGATTTCGGCCTGTGGCTCGAAGGGCTTGGCTTCGAGGCAGTGCTTGAGCGGAGGACGCTTGTATTGCTTGGCGATGTGAATATCGGCTTCGCAGGCGGCGTTGATGCCGTCGGCGTACCAGCGCAGGGTCTGGGTTTCGTCGATGGCGCCCTGGGTATAGTAGCCGAGCGAACCGGGCCAGTAGACGCAGTATTGTGCGCCGAGCTCATGGCCGATGCCGACGGTGTTCTCGAGACGGCGCTGGGTATAGGCGCGCACGTCGGGCGATTCGGCTGCGGGTCCGGCGGCCCAGACGGCGTGGTGAAAGGTCTCGGTTGTGACCATGGAGCATTTCAGGCCATTTTTCGAGAGCGAGGCCTTGATGCGCGCGACGATTTCATCCTGCCTGGGCGTGAACAGATCTTGGGTGGGGATGACGTCGGTATCGTGCGTGCACCAGTAATTGACGCCCATTTTGGCGTACTCTTCGATAACGGTTTCGAAGGTGACCGGCGGGCGCACGGGCGCGTGAAAAACGGCCTGACCCTGATAGGCGGGAGCCCACTGTGGCCCCGTAATGAAGTAGCGGCGGCGCACGTCGGGGGAATAACCGCCGCCGCAGGCCTCGGTGAGACGGTCGACAAGAGCGATCTGTTTATCGGGAGCGATTGGATTCATGGCGAAGCACTATCATAACCAGCTAGTTTTCGGTGCAAAATGCGGTGTGGTTACCGCTCCCTCCGGTCGCGGCTCGGAGGCAGCTAGTCCCACAGACTTCGCTGGACTTGCAGGAAGGCCGCGGTGATTGGTTCCTGGTCTTTGTGGCGGGCTTCAGAGATGATCCGTTGGCCCGCGACGTAGACTTCGCGAATGGCGCCGCGTTGTGCAGCGAAGACGATTTGTGCGGCGAGAGATGCGCGATCGGCACCCGCGATAGAGACATGATTCAGATCGAAGACAGAGAAATCGGCGGGGCGGCCCGGTTCGAGTTCGCCCGCGGCGGTGCAAAGGCTGCGCGCTCCGCCGCGAGTGGCAAATTCGAGCAATTTTTCGGCGGGCAGGATGGCGCGGGAAAGCTGCTGGAGGCGCAGATGGTATTCGAGCTCGCGGGCATCTTCGAGCAGATCGATCTGCACGTTGCTGTCGGAGCCGAACGAGACATGGATGCCGCTGGCGGCCCATTTGTGTGCGGGTGCGATGCCGTCGCCGAGGTTGCGTTCGGTGGTCGGGCAGGCGCAGATGTTCGCTTTGGCGCGTGCCATGGCGGCGATTTCTTGATCGGTGGTGTGAGTGGCGTGGACCGCGGTGAAGTTATGGGCGAGGATGCCGTGTGCGGCCAGCAGTTCGAAGGGGCGCGAACCGTACTCCGCGCGGCAGGCCTCGATTTCGGCGGGCTGCTCGGCGACGTGCATGTGCAGGGGTAAATTTTGCGTCCGGGCGTAAGCGGCGCATTGTTCCAGATAAGCGAGCGGGACAGCGCGAACGCTGTGAGGTGCGATGCCGATAGAAGCCGTGCCGCTGAGGGCGCTTTGTAAATCGGCACTGTCGAGTAGAAATTGTTCCGGATCGGGCGTGATGAAACGGCGCTGGCGCAGATTGGGCTCTTTTTCGAAACCGGCGCGCGCGTAAGCGGTCCGTAGCAGCACGATGCGCAGACCCGTGTCGGCGGCGGCGCGAATCACGGTTTTGGCGAGCAGGTTCGGGTCGCTGTAACGGGTTCCATCGGGCTCGTGATGCAGGTAGTGGAACTCGCCGACGGTGGTGATGCCGGCCAGCAGCATTTCCAGAAATGCCATGCGCGAGACCGTGTAGATTTGGTCCGGAGTGAGGTAGTTCGCGGCGCGATACATCGCCTCGCGCCAGGTCCAGAAGCTGTCCGTTCCCGCGTTTGAGCGCTCTTCGACACGGCCGCGAATGGCGCGCTGAAAGGCGTGCGAATGCGCGTTGACGAAACCGGGGACAATTGCGCAATCGCGCAGGCGGGTGGCGCGTTCCAGATCGGCGGGATCGGAAGAGAAGCGCCGGATGATGCCCGCGTGATCGGCGAACAACGCGACGCCGCTTTCAACGCGGCCGCCCCGCCAGACGTAATCCGGATACCAGCCGCGTTCCGCTTCGCTCATGAGCGCGAGTAGACCTCGCGGCCTGCGATGAAGACGCGCGCGGCGGGTTCCACGCCGGCGTGATACGCGATTTCGCGATAATCGCTGCAATCGTGAATGGCGAAATCGGCGAGCTTGCCGGGTTCGAGCGAACCGAGCGAATCGGCCAAATCCAGGCTGTAGGCGGCGTTGATGGTGGCGGCGGTGATAGCTTGGGCGGGCGTTATGTGCATCTGCGTAGAAGCGAGCGAGAGGACGAAGGGCATGGAGGGGGTGGGCGACGAGCCGGGGTTGAAGTCGGTGGCAAGCACGACGGCAAGGCCGCGGTCGATCATTTCGCGCGCGGGCGGAAAGCGTTTCGAGCCGAGGGTATGAGCGGAGGCGGGCAGCAGCACCGGTTGCACACCGCCGCGAAGAAGCGTCTCGATGCCGGCGCTGTCGGTTTGTTCGAGGTGATCGGCGGTGGCGGTGCGCAGTTCGCTCGCGAGTTCAACCGCACCCGAACGCGAAAGCTGATCGGCGTGGATGCGCAGGCCGAGACCTGCATGGCGAGCCGCGGTAAGAATGCGGCGCGCACTCTCGACGGGGAAAATTTTCGGTTCGCAAAAGGTGTCGCAGTAGCAGGCGAGCTTCTCGCGCGTGAGGGCGGGCAGCATTTCGTTGACGATCAGGCGCTCGTAGCCGTCGCGATCGCCGCGAAACTCGTCCGGGATTTCATGGGCGCCGAGAAACGTGGGGACGGTGCGCAGCGATCCGCTCTCATTGAGGTGACGGATGACACGCAGCATCTTCAGCTCGTCTGCAAGCGACAGGCCGTAGCCGGACTTGATCTCGATGGTTGTCGTGCCGTTGCGTAGAAACCATTTCAGGCGAGCCCGGGCGGCCTCGAACAGCTCGTCCTCGGAAGCCGCGCGGGTTTTGCGCACGGTGGAACGGATGCCGCCGCCTGCGGCTGCAATCTGCTCGTAGGTTTCGCCGCGCGCACGCCGCTCGAACTCATCGACACGTGTGCCGGCGAAGACGGTGTGGGTGTGTGCGTCGACGAAACCGGGCAGAACCACGCGGCCGCCGGCATCGATTACCTCGTATTCAGCGGTGATGCGGGACTCGATCTCAGCGCGTGTGCCGGTTGCTTCGATGCGACCATCGCGCACCAGCAGCACGCCGTTTCGCATGATGGCGAGATCGCCCATTTCGGCACCGGTGCGCGCGCGCGGTGGTCCGGAAAGCGTGACCAGTTCGCTTATGCCGACGACGGCGAGCGGCTGTGGCATTACGAACGGCGAAGCATCGGAATTTTCACATCATCGCGGCGCGCCACGCGAACGGCTTCTTCGTAGCCGGCATCGGCGTGCCGCATAATGCCGGTTCCGGGATCGGTGGTGAGCACGCGCTCGAGCCGGCGGTCGGCCTCTTCGGATCCATCCGCCACGACAACCATGCCGGCATGCAGCGAATAGCCGATGCCGACTCCGCCGCCGTTGTGAATGGAGACCCAGCTTGCGCCGGCGGCAGTGTTGACGAGCGCATTGAGCAGGGGCCAGTCGGCGATCGCGTCGGAGCCATCGCGCATGCCTTCGGTCTCGCGATAAGGAGATGCGACCGAGCCGGTATCGAGGTGATCGCGGCCGATGACGATGGGACCCTTCAGTTCGCCCGAACGCACGAGCGCATTCAACGCAAGGCCGAAGCGCGCACGTTCGCCGTAACCGAGCCAGCAGATGCGCGCGGGCAGCCCCTGGAAATGAATGCGTGCCTGGGCGAGATCGATCCAGCGCAGCAGATCGCGGTTTTCGGGAAAGAGCTCGCGAATCAGCTGATCGGTGCGGTGGATATCGGCGGGATCACCCGAGAGCGCCACCCAGCGGAACGGCCCGCGGCCTTCGCAGAACATGGGCCGGATGTATTCGGGGACGAAGCCGGGAATTTCGAAAGCATCGTTTGCGCCGGCGAGCGCCGCGTGCTTGCGAATATTGTTGCCGTAATCGAATGCGACTGCGCCAGCACGCTTGAGCGCGAGCATTCCCTCGACATGCTGCGCCATGGCGGACATGGAGCGGCGCACATATTCGCCGGGATCGCTGCGGCGCAGAGCAAACGCTTCTTCGAGCGATAGAGCATTCGGCACATAGCCGTTCAAGGGATCGTGAGCGCTGGTCTGATCGGTGACAATATCAGGCACGACGCCCCGGCGGGCGAGTTCCGGAATCAGATCGGCGCAGTTGCCGACGAGACCAACCGATAGCCCGCGCTTCTGCCGGCGAGCGGCTTCGATGCGGTGCAGAGCGTCATCGAGATCCGCGGCGAGTTCGTCGCAATATCCGGTTTCGAGACGCTTTTCGATACGTTTGCGATCGACATCGATTCCGAGGAAACAGGCGCCGTTCATGGTGGCGGCGAGCGGCTGCGCGCCACCCATGCCGCCCATGCCGCCCGACACGATGAACCGTCCGGCGAGCGCTCCGCCAAAATGTTTGCGCCCGGCGGCGGCGAAGGTTTCGTAGGTACCCTGCACGATGCCCTGGCTGCCGATGTAAATCCACGAACCAGCGGTCATCTGACCGTACATGATCAGGCCGAGACGTTCGAGTTCGTGGAAATGTTCCCAGTTGGACCAGTCCCCGACGAGATTCGAGTTGGCAATGAGCACGCGCGGCGCATCTTTGTGCGTGCGAAAAATGCCGACGGGCTTGCCCGATTGCACGAGCAGCGTTTCGTCGTTTTCCAGCGAACGGAGCGAACGAACGATGGCGTCGAAGCATTCCCACGAGCGCGCGGCGCGACCGGTACCGCCGTAGACCACAAGCTCGTCCGGCTTTTCGGCAACCTCGGGATCGAGATTGTTCATCAGCATGCGCAGAGCAGCTTCCTGCAGCCACCCTTTGCAGGTACGCTCGATTCCGCGCGGTGCTTTTACAACAGAGGCAGTGATAGGCATCCGTGGTTCTCCGGACGCCTACCACTTTACAGCGCTTACCGGATGCCGTCAGGTCCGGCCGGTGCGGCGGTTGGGGCCGGTAAACGGTTCTGGAGCGTGTCCCGGATTTCGGCGAGCAAAGCTTCCGAAGTAGTGGGGGGAGCAGCCAGCCGCTTGGTGAAGCGATTGAACGGAAGGACGATCAGAAAATACAAACCGGCGGCCTTAATCAGAAAGCTGATCACGGCGTTGATGAAGTTGCCGACACCGATGCCGAAGGGCTTGATGGCCGAGAAGTCGGGCTGGCCGCCCAAATGGCCGAGAATGGGCGTGATGATGTCCTTAGTCAGCGAATCGACGATGCCGGTAAACGCCGCGCCGATGATGACACCGACCGCGAGATCGATCATGTTCCCGCGCGAGATGAACGCTCGAAAGCCTTTCAGCATGGTCAGCTCCTTACCTCGCGAATGTGGCGCGCAGTCCGGTTGTGAGCAGGATATCGTTGCTCTTACGGCCAAAGACCGGCGCGCTGAGATAGTTATCGGTTACGCTGATCTGCCAGCTGAGCCATTTGTGAATAGTCGTCGAAGCGCCGGCGTTGAAGGCCAGGCGATATTCTCCTGTACTTGGCGCAACGTAATAGCGAAGCGACTGGGTAATCGAAGTGACGCCGGTAAGTTTGTGAGTGAAATCGTCGCCGGCGTTCGCTTCGCCGAGGTTACGGGTGGTTTGAACCGCTGTACCGAGAGGACCGGTGAAGGAGAACGTCTCGTGCGTGTAGTTGCCACCGAGTAGCAGGTCGAGCGTGGTGCGATCGGTCTTGATCGCGTGGAAGCCCAATCCGCCGCCGCCGACGAAGCGAAAGTCGAGATTCTGGAAAGCGTCGTATTCTTCGGTGGTCATCACGTCCCAGAACCAGCGCGAATTGATGTTGTGATCGTAAGAAATTCCGCCGCGGGCCGCGTTGGCGGTGGGCGCGTTGGTTGAGACTCCGTTGGTTCCGACTACCGTTGCAGTCGAGTAAATCTGGTTGAAGAAGAGCTGGGTCTTGTCATTGTTAGTGGCGCGCGCTGCGTTGAAGGATGTCGTCAGCGTATCGGTGCGCGCGTTGCCGCGAGCGATGGCGAAACCGAGATCGAAATAACCGGCCCAGAGATCGAGCCAGCCTGGAGCGAGCAATCGTTCATATTTGGCTTGTTCGGCGGCGTTGCGAATGGTCGCGATCTGGCCGATCGGAGCGGTTGCTGCAGCGGCCGCGGTCGGTGTAGTTACAGTAACTTCCTTATTTTCGGTGCTTACTGTGCCGGTAACTTCCTTGCCCTGCGGTAACTTCACGTAGAGCGGATTATCCGACTTCACAGCTGTTACGGCGTTCCACGGGATTGTAACCTCACCCATAAACTCCGTTTTCATGACTAAGTTATCGCCATCTTTCTTTTCGATCGTGCCGCTGACAACGTCGCCGTTTTTCAGGGTGACCTGATCGGCCGCGAGCAGCCCGCAAAGAGAAAGAGAAATCACTGCAATTTTCAGATATAGTTTCATGTGTTATTTACAGAACCTCCGCGAAACACCTCAGATGCCGAAGAGTGCTAAGTAGATCCAATTACTCTGGCAAAGCGGGAGTAATGCGGTTAGAATTGCTCAGTATGAACGAGTCTGGTTTACGAGTCAAGTTTGGGCGGCGCGGCGGATTGCTCGCCGTGGGGATGTTGGCGATTTTCGCTTGCGCTGGAAACTCATGGGCGCAAGCGCAGGAGAACCAGGCGAATGGATCGCCGGAGGTGCAGCGGCTGGCGCGCGAAGTGCACAAGGCGATTGTGACGCTTCCGCAATATGGCGTCTTCGACGACATTAACTTTGCGATTCGGGGCGACAACACCGTAATTTTGCGCGGAGAAGCATCGCGACCGACACTGGCCTCGAGCGCCGAGAATGTTGTCAAGAAGATTGAAGGTGTGAAACAGGTCGTAAACGAAATCGAAGTACTGCCGGTTTCGCCGAACGATGATCGGATCCGCGCGCTCACGTATGCGCGCATCTACCGGCAGCCGTGGTTGAGCCGTTACACGAATAACCGCGGACGGCAGCCGTTCTCGCCCGTGCGCGCGACCATGGGCATCACAAATGATCCGCCGGTGGGCTGGCACGCGATTCACATTATCGTGAAGAACGGGAATATCCGCCTGATGGGCGTGGTGGATAACGAGAGCGACCTGGCGCTGGCGGAGATGCAGGCGCGTTCGGTGCCGGGAGCGTTTGCTGTCGAGAACGATTTGATCGTGGCCAACGAAGGTAAGAAATAGTTGGCGGCGAGAAACGGTAAGTATCACATCGTCGACGTCTTCACGGAACGCACGCTCGAAGGCAACCCACTGGCAGTATTTCCAGAGGGCGCGGGATTCAGCGACGAAGAGATGCAGAAAATCGCGCGCGAACTCAACCTTTCCGAGACGGTGTTTGTGCAGGCGGCAACGCGCGGAGACTGTGTAGCGCGGCTGCGCATTTTCACTCCGGCGCGCGAGCTGCCTTTCGCGGGGCATCCTACGGTTGGCAGCAGTTTCGTTCTGCTGCGAGAAGGAATCGCGAAGGGCGAACGATTTCTGCTCGAAGAAGGAGTTGGGCCGGTGCCGGTACGGGTGGAGAATGGGGAACGTCCGCTGATCTGGCTCACGACGCCTCCGATTGAATTTCGACAGACGTTCGATCGCGCGGTAGCGGCGGAGGCGCTGGGGCTCGCGCGCGAAGATCTGCTGGATATCGATCCGCAGCTGGTGACGGCCGGCAATCCGTTCCTCTTCGTCGCGCTGCGGGACGCGGCGGCAGTGGATCGCGCGTGGCTCGATGCGAGCGGGATGCGGCGTTTCAACGCGCCTTCGTCGGGAGTATTTGTGTTTGCAGCCACCCCAAGCGGCGCTTACTCGCGGATGTTTGCGCCCGATCATGGAATCGTGGAGGATCCGGCGACGGGCAGCGCTACCGGACCGCTTGCCGCCTATATGCTGCGCCATAAACTGGTTCCCGGAGACGCAGGCCATCGGTTCATCAGCGAGCAGGGAACGAAGATGGGACGGCGCAGCATTCTGCACATTCAGTTGAATGGGAAGAACGGTGCGGACGGCATCGAAGTCGGCGGACAGGTCGCGCCGTTTGCGCGTTGCGTGATGGAATTGTAATGATGCTGCCGGCTGCGAGCCACTGCTGAACGATGCCCGATGAGACGCATGCGCCGGAGCGGCGAAGCTGGGTGGAATCCGCCAACGAACCGGGCTGCGATTTTCCGATTCAGAATCTCCCGCTGGGTGTTTTTCGCACGCGCGACGAAGCACGCTTGCGGCTCGGGGCAGCGATCGGCAAATTTATTCTGCCGATCGCGGAATGGCTGCCGGGCGAGACGCTGAACGTTTATTGCGCCCTCTCGGCGACGGAACGGCGCGATTTGCGGCGCACACTCAGCGACGCGCTCACAGCGGGCGCGGCCCAACGCGAACTGATTGCACAGAGCGAGGCGGAGATGCTGCTGCCCTGCGCAATCGGCGACTACACCGATTTCTACGCCTCCATTCACCACGCGACGAATGTGGGCCGGATGTTTCGCCCCGACAATCCGCTGCTGCCGAACTACAAACATGTTCCGATCGCGTATCATGGGCGCGCTTCGTCCATTGTGCCGAGCGGGACGAGCGTATGGCGGCCGCTGGGGCAACTGGGTGAAGGGCGCTTTGGTGCGTCCGCGGAACTCGATTACGAACTCGAAGTAGGTTTCTTCGCGGGACCAGGGAACGCGCTGGGCGAGCCGATCGCGATCAGCCGGGCGGAGGAACACATCGCGGGTTTTTGTCTGCTGAACGACTGGTCGGCGCGCGATATTCAGCGCTGGGAATATCAGCCGCTCGGCCCGTTTCTGGCGAAAAATTTCGCGACCAGCATTTCGCCGTGGATGATTACGCTCGAAGCGCTGGAGCCATTTCGGACGGAACCGGCGCCGCATGAAACAGCGCCGCTCGGGTATCTGAGGCCTGCGCAGAGCGCTTTCGATATTCAGTTGGAGGTGTTTCTGAAGACGCCGCGGCTGGGGGAAGCGGTACGGCTGAGCGAAACAACATTCCGCCATATGTACTGGACACCGGCGCAGATGGTGGCGCATCACGCATCTAACGGATGCAACCTGCGCGCGGGCGATCTGATCGCGAGCGGAACGGTTTCCGGGCCGGAGAAGCAAAATCGCGGGTGCCTGCTCGAGCTGACCTGGCGCGGGAACGAACCTCTGGAGCTGCCATCGGGCGAGACGCGGCGGTTTCTGGAAGATGGTGACGAAGTAACGCTCACGGGCCATTGTGCGCGTGACGGATTTGTGCGGATTGGCTTCGGGGAGTGCCGCGGAGTGGTTTTGCCGGCGCGTGCTGATTGAAGCTGCTTCGGCCAATTCATACAAATACGCGGCCATAGCAATGAAATACTGTTGACTGCATGGCGGCCGAGAACCTGCTGGCGCTCGATATCGGGACATCGAGCGTGCGCGCGCTCCTTTTCAACGACAAATTTGAAAGCGTTCCGAACATAGGGCTGCAGAAAAAGTATGAATTCACGACGCGGCCCGACGGCAGCGTGGAGGTCGATCCGAAGCTGATTCTGGACCTCACCTGCGAGTGCCTCGAGGCGGCACATCAGCAGATGACGGAACAGAAGCTGAAAATTGCTGGCGTGGCGATCAGCACGTTCTGGCACTGCTTCCTGGGACTCGACGAGCAGGGCGCGCCGACCACGCCGATTGTCCACTTGTTCGACACGCGCTCGGGGCAGCAAATGGAGCAGCTAACGACTGTGTTCGAGCCGGCCTGGCTACATGCGATTACGGGCTGCATGCCGCATACGAGTTACTGGCCGGCGAAGCTGCTGTGGCTGAAAGAGAAGCGCCCGGCCGATTTCGCGCGCACCAAGCGCTGGGTTTCGGTGGGCGAGTACTTGATCTATAAGTTGACGGGCCAATACGCAGAATCGATTTCGATGGTTTCGGCGAGCGGGATCTGGGATCAGCGCACGAACCATTACTGCGAGGAACTGCTGGATGTCATCGGGCTCAAGCGGGATCATCTGGCGCCGGTGGAGACGCTCGATCAGCCGGTGAAATCGCTCAAGAGCGAGTTTACGGCGCGCTGGCGTTTATTCGATGGCGTGCCGTGGTATCCGGCTTACGGCGACGGGGCCTGTAACAGCATTGGCAGCGGTTGCACGACGCCCGATCAATTTGCGCTGATGGTGGGAACGAGCGGCGCCATGCGGGTGGTGGTGAAGCAGCCGCACGTGAGCACGCCGGCGGGGATCTGGTGTTACCGGGTGAACCGCGAGCGGTTCATTCTGGGCGGTGCGATTTCGAATGGTGGAGAAGTTTTTCGCTGGATCACGCGCACGCTGAACCTGCCCGAGAATCCGGAGCAGCAGATTGCGGGCCGCGAGCCGGGCGCGCACGGATTGACGATGTTGCCATATTTTGCAGGTGAGCGCTCGCCGTACTGGCGGCCCGATCTGCGAGCGGCGATCAGCGGCATGAGCCTGGCCACGGAGCCGGTCGATATTTTGCAGGCGTGTCTGGAGAGCGTGGCGCTGCGTTTCAAACAGATTTATCAATTGCTGACACGGCCCTTTGCGGCGCCCTCGCAGGTGATCGCCTCGGGCGGAGCACTGCTGCAGAGCCGGGTGTGGCTGCAGATGATGACGGATGCGCTCAGCCACGCGATTGTTTCGTCGCGTGTTCGCGAGGCCTCGAGCCGGGGCGCGGCGATTATTGCGGCGGAACAGATGCAGTTGATCGGGAGTCTGGAAGAGCAGCCGTGCGCGCTCGGAGATACGCTCGAGCCGGATCCGGCGCACGCTTCGCTTTTCGATCAGATGTTCGCGCGCGACCAGCGGCTGTTTGCTGCTCTGTATGGGCGTCATTCGCCCTTCGATCCGCCGGAAAATACGCCGCCGATCAGCACCACCGCCGCGCCGTTTTCGACAACGTAAGGCGGCACTGGACAACCAATTGCGATGAAGGAAGGGTTCGCCCGCATTCACTATTTCCGCGTAGACGGAAAGTTCGACAACTGGAGCGTGTACTCGTTCGGAGACACAGCGGAGCCGACCGATAACTACAACGCCGGGCCGGCGTTTGCAGCGGGCATGGATGATTTCGGCGCATATTTCGACATACGGCTCAAGGCGGATGCGCGCGAGCTCGGGTTCATCGTGCACAATGTGGCGACGGGTGAGAAGGATCCGGGACCGGATCAGCGTCTTGATGTTTCGCGAGGACGGGAAGCCTGGATTGTGTCGGGCGATGCGACGGTCTACACGGCGAAACCGGAGCCGGACAGTCTGGTTGCGGGTGGGCTGGCGAAGCTGCGGGCGTTCTGGGTCGACCGTGCGACCGTTGCGATTCCGCCGGAATCTTTTCAGGCGAACGGGTCGTACCGGCTGGTTCGATCGGCTGAGGGATCGCTACGAGTTTCCGATTCCTGGCGATTGGAGGGAGCGGATGCGGAAGCCGCGCTGGTTCCGTATGCGCCGGGATTCAACCAGCAGCAGCGAGAGCGCTTTCCACAACTCGAAACGTATGCGGTGCTCCGGGTAACGGGCGCACCGGTGACGCCGGAATTCCTGAAAGGCCAGATTGCAGTGGGCGGGGCGGACAGAGACGGCCGCATTCGCTGGGTCAGCGGTATTCAGCAGGCAGGCGTGCTGGACGATCTCTGCTTCTATGACGGTTCGCTGGGGCTGGCATTCGAGGCGAGCGATGTGATTGCTGTGCGGCTGTGGGCTCCGACGGCGGTGTCGGTCGAGATGCTGCTGTTTGATGAAGAAGCGGCGGCGGTTCCGAAAGAGACGCGTGCGATGCGGCAAGAGAACGGCGCCTGGGTGGCGCGAATCGAGCGATCGTGGACGGGTAAGTATTATTTGTTTCGCGTGCGCGTGTACGTACCGGGCGAGCGCAGGATTGTAGAGAACATTGTGAGCGATCCGTATTCGGTAGATCTGGCGCTCAATGGCGCAAAAAGCCGAATCACGGATCTGCGCGATGCGAGTACGAAGCCTGCGGGTTGGGACGCGCATCGGCCGCCGGCACTACGCACCGTGCGCGATTTCTGCATCTATGAGCTGCACGTGCGCGATTTCAGTGCGAACGATGCGAGCGTGGACGAGCGCTATCGGGGGACGTATCTCGCCTTTACGGATGGCGAGACCCGTGGGATGCAACATCTGCGACGGCTCGCGCAGGCGGGTTTGAAAGCGATCCACCTGCTGCCCACCTTTCACTTCAGCAGCGTGAAGGAAGACAAGGCGACGTGGAAATCGCCGGGCGATCTCTCGGCATTCGCGCCGGACAGCGAAGAGCAGCAGGCGCGTATCGCGGCCGTGCAGAAAGAGGACGCTTATAACTGGGGCTACGATCCGGTGCATTATTTCGCGCCGCAGGGATCATACGCTTTCGATCCGCGGCAACGGGTGAAAGAGTACCGGCAGATGGTTCAGGCGCTGCATGGAGCGGGGCTGCGGGTGGTACAGGATCTGGTGTTCAATCACACGGTGGCAAGCGGGCAAGCGAAATTTTCCGTGCTCGACAAGATTGTACCCGGCTATTATCACCGGCTCGACCCGGACGGCAATGTCGAAAGCTACAGCTGCTGCAACGACACGGCGAGCGAGCATCGCATGATGGAGCGGCTGATGGTGGACGCGATTGTGCAGAGCGCGCGCGAGTACAAGATCGACGGTTTCCGCTTCGATCTGATGGGCTTGCATTTTGTTTCGAATCTGGAGCGCGTGGCAGAGGCGCTGCGCGCGCTGACGCTGGGGCGGGATGGAGTGGATGGCTCCGAAATTTATCTGTACGGCGAAGGCTGGGAGATGGGCAGCGTTGCGTGGGGAGGGCGCGGTGAAAATGCCGGCCAGCGAAATCTATATGGAACGGGGATCGGCAGCTTCAACGATCGGATTCGCGACGCGGTGCGGGGCGGCAATCCTTTTTCCGAGCAGCGGCTGCAGGGTCTTGCGACCGGGCTGTTCACGCACTCGAGCTCGTTCACCGAACAGACGCAGGCGCGCGAGGATCAGCTGGCGCTGCTGCTCCAACAGACGGACTGGATCAAGATCGGCCTGGCCGGGAATCTGCGCGATTTCGAGTTTGTGTGCCGCACGGGCGAGCGCGTGCAGGCGCGCGAGGTGATCTACAACGGGCAGCCGGCCGGATACGCGGCGACTCCGAGCGAGATCGTGAATTACTGCTCGGTGCACGATAACCAGACACTCTTCGACGCGATCCAGATTAAGAGCGCTGCGGAAGAGACGATCGCCGAACGGGCGCGGCGGCAGGTGCTGGCGATGAGCCTGATCGTGCTGGGACAGGGCATTCCGTTTTTCCAGGCGGGCGATGACCTGCTGCGTTCGAAGGATATGGACGAGAACAGCTTCGACTCGGGCGACTGGTTCAACCGTTTGGATTTCAGCTATCAGACGAACAACTGGGGCTTCGGGCTGCCGCTCGCCAAGGATAATGCGCGGAACTGGCCCTTGATGCGGCCCCTGCTGGCGGATCCCGCGCTGAGGGTGACAGCGCGCGAGATCACGTATGCGCGCGAGGCGTTCCGGACGCTGTTCGAAATTCGGGAAAGTTCGCGGCTGTTCCGGATGGAGACGCTGGATGAGATTCAGCGGAATCTTCAGTTCCTGAACAACGGACCGGGGCAGATTCCGGGATTGATTGTGATGCGGCTGGATGCGCACGGCGGCGATTATGGGCCATTTGCGCGGATGTTGGTCGTATTCAACGCGCGCATCGAGGCCGTGGTGTATCAGGACGCGTCGCTGGCAGGAGTCGAGTTTGCACTGCATCCGGCTCAGGCGGCTGCGAGCGATCCCGTGGTGCGCACTGCGAGTTATGACGCAGCAAGCGGCGTGGTTAGCGTTCCGGCACTGACGACCGCTGTTTTTGCGAAATGACCTCACAGGTAGAAGGCGCGGAGGCGGGGAGGCGGCACTCGATCTGCGGCGCTCCAGCGACACTGCGCAGTGTGAGCGACCAGCCATCGCGCGTGCGGACGAGTTCGGTCCAGCCGAAGCTGAGATTCACTTCGCCGGTTTTGGCGATAGCGCCGGCGGCCGTTCCCTGCCCCGCGGTTTCGATGCCGGTGAGCAACTGTGTTCCGCCATCTCCGGCGATGACCTGCCGGAGGCGCGGCGTTTCGAGCTCGACGAATTCGAACAGATGAATGTGGCCGGAGAGAACGAGCGAAAACGCTTGCGGAGCAGCTTTGAGCCAGGCCGGACCGAGCGTCTGCGGGTCCACGGAAATCGTTTTCTTTTGCGAATTGTACGCCCAGAAGGGATGATGGTCCACGAGCCAGTCGGCGCGATTGGAGAGCTCGTTCAGCTTGCCGGTGTAGATATCGATCTGTTCGGGTTTCTTTCCGGGCGGATCCTTGGTTTCGGAGCTGTCGAGAACGCCGAGACGAAGATCGCCGGCCTTGGCTACGTAGCTTTCTGTATAGGATTCACAGGCGTCCGGGTACGGCCGCGGATCGAGATAGTAAAACCAGCCGCGAAACGACCGCTCGCAGTCTTCGTGATTGCCGCGCGCAAATAGCCAGGGGGCGGCTGTGAGTGCTTCGCGCACGGGTGTGAAGAAATCGGCATTCCAGGTAGGCCAGTTATCGCCGTGCGGTCCGCCGCAGCCGTTGACCATGGCGGGACAGACGTCTTCGCGATAGAGATAATCGCCGACATGCACGATCAGGTCCGGTTTAGCGCGTGCGATCTGCGCGGAGATGCGTGCGAACGGCCAAAGATTGGGATCGTCGCAGGGCTGGAGCGCGGTGCCTTTGACGCGGCAGCCGGTATCGCCAATCACCATAACGCGATCGGGTGTGCGGGGCAGCTTCAGTTTCTTACGGCCCCAGCGCAGCGAACGCGTACCCGCTGGAATCGTGGCTTGACAGGCGGGCTTGAATCCCTCGGGAACGGGCTGGCGAACCTGCATGGCGAGCGCATGTCCATCGGCGCGAAGATCAGGGCAGCGCGCACCGGTTTCGATGATTACGCGGGCAAGCGTGGCGCCTTCGGGCGCGAGTTCGACCCAGACTGGTGTCAGAGTCTGAGCGCAGGCGGGGATTAGGAAAAGGAAGAGTAAGACTGCGTACCGGAGCGGTAAGCGGAGCCGTAGCACGATTCAGTGTACCTGCGACCTGAGTTGGCATAGAATGTCTATGTCATGGCTTTTCGAGTGGATAAACTGCTTCGCCGGATCCGATTTCTGCTGCATCGCCGGACGATGCGCGAGGAGTTGGCCGAAGAGATGCGGCTGCACCGGGAATTGCGCGCCGAAAGCGAGCCGGAGAAGGCGCGGCTTTTTGGAAGCGAGACGCTGCTGCTGGAAAAATCAGCCGAGGCGTGGGGCTGGATGTGGCTCGACGACCTGTGGCGGGATCTGCGCCATGCCAGGCGGCTGCTGGCGAATCAGCCTGGCTTTGCGGCGGCTGCGATCCTGACCCTGGCGCTCGGCATCGGGGCCAATACGGCGATTTTCAGCCTGACGAACGCGCTGCTGCTGCGACTGCTACCGGTGCGCCATGCGGACCGGATCGTGCGTGTGTCGTGCACGGGCATTCCCGCGGGAGCGGGCGGGACGGGCAACACGCATGCTTCCTTCAGCTACTACGTATTCGAACAGCTGCGAACCGTTGGGAAGCCGGTAGCCGAGTTCATGGCCTATGTGCCGTTAAGTTTCGGCAAGACCAGTGTGCGGGTCGGGGCACTGCCGGAGGAAGCCGCGGTGGATATGGTCAGCGGCAATTTTTTCAGCGGACTCGAGGTAAACGCGAGCTGCGGCCGGCTGCTTGGGACGGACGACGAGCGCCAGCATCGCGCCGCAGCAGTGGTTACCGAACGTTTCGCCATCCAGCACTTCGGGTCGGCGTGCGCTGCGGTCGGGCGCAGGATTGTGATCAAGGGCAAACCGTTCGTGATTGCGGGCACGACGTCGGGGGGCTTTCGAGGCGTCTCGGCGGGGGCTACCGATTTGTGGATACCGTTCGGAGCGTATCCGGATTTGAATGCGTGGGGGCTTGCCGGCAGCTCGTATCTGGCCGATGCGAAGTGGTGGTGCCTCGGGCTGGTCGCGCGGTTGCAGGAGGGCGAAAGCGTTAAGGCAGCGGAGGCGGCGCTCAATCCGGCATTTATTCGCGCAGCTTACGAACCGCTGGGCGGCAAACCAGCTCGTAACGAAGCGCCGGCGAAGCTCATTCTTAAACCGGCGCGCGGCATCCCGGGAAATGAGGATCTCGAGAAATCGCTGCTGGCGGTGCAGGCAATGGTCGGCCTGCTGTTGATGATTGCCTGCGGAAATGTGGCGACCCTGCTGGCGGTGCGCAATGCGTCGCGAACTCGCGAGTTCAGCGTGCGATTGGCGATCGGCGGTAGCACGGGCCGCTTGTTGCGGCAACTGATGGCCGAAGCACTGACGCTGGTGGCGGCTGGAACCGGCTTGGGCCTCGCGATGGCATTCGCCGCCACAACCGTGCTGGCGCGCTGGGCTGAACTGGATTTCGCGGTGCGGCCGGATCGCACGGTTTTGCTATTTACGCTGGCCGTTGCGGTTGCGGCAACCTTGATATTCGGAATAACGAGCGCGGTTCGCAGCTGGCTCATTCCCGCAACGGGCGCGCTGAAAGTGACGTCGTCGATCTCCTACGAACGCGCGCGCGCCTTTGCGACCGGAACCGTAGTCACGGCGCTGCAGATTGCCTTTTGCCTGACGCTGCTGGTCGCCATGGGGCTGCTGGTGCGCACCTTGCAGAATCTGCGCAGCGTGCCTCTGGGGCTGGACGCGAACAAGCTGCTGGTCTTCGGCATCAATCCAAATCTGCAGGAGCGCCAACGGGCGCTCGCCTTCTATCGCGGTCTCATCGAGAAGCTGCGCAGCGTGCCGGAGGTGCAATCGGTGACTCTGGCTGGATTACGGCTTGGCTCGGGATGGAGCAATGTCACCGACACGCTGATCGATGGAAGGCCGGCGTCGGATGTAGACAACGACGCGTTCCGCTGGAACCAGGTCGGGCCCAACTTTTTCGGCACGCTCGGGATTCAGCTGATTGCGGGACGCGATTTCAACGATGGCGATGGGGAGAAGGCGCCGCTGGTGGCGGTGGTGGACCGTCGCTTTGCAAAGCAATTCTTTGGCGGCCGAAGTCCGCTGGGACACACCATTTCGTACACGCGAAGAAAAGAGTTTACGGTGGTTGGCGTGGTGGCCGACAGCAAGTATTCGGGCATCAAAGAGGATCCGCTACCGATGGCCTGGTTTCCGTATACGCAGGCGATCGATGTGGGCACGATGCAGGTCGAAATTCGCAGCGCGGTGGGGCCAATGGCGATTCTGCCGCGGGTGCGCAAGGCAGTGGCGGAGTATGCGCGCGATCTGGCGCTGCTCGAGCCAAAAAGCCAGCAGGCTGCCTTCGACAGCACGATTGCGAACGAGACGATTGTCGCCCGGCTGGCAACGGCGTTTGCCGTGCTGGCGGGCCTATTGGTCGCGATCGGACTGTACGGCGTGATTTCGTACGGTGTGGCACGACGCACGAACGAGATCGGTGTGCGGCTGGCGGTGGGCGCGGATACGGGTAGAGTCTTGTGGATGATCCTGCGGCGCGGATTGCTGCTGAGCGCGGTTGGCGTTGCGATCGGAATTCCCATGGCGATCGGAGCATCGCGGGTGCTGGGATCACTCTTATATGGGGTGGCGCCGGGCGATCCCGTCTCACTGGGCGCTGCCTTGGGACTGCTTCTGGCGATTGCGATGGCGGCGGCGTATGTGCCGGCCCGGAGGGCTTCGCACATCGATCCCATGCGTGCGCTCCGGTGGGAGTGAAGGCGTCAGTCTCTCAGCAGTTCTTTGAGGCGCAGCGCGTTGTGGGCGGCGTAACCGGAATCGTCGTTATCGAAATACACGTAGACAGTGAGCAGCTCGCTGCGCCAGCGGCGGATGCGCTCGGCCCAGGCGGCGAGCGCGGTATCGCTGTAGCTGCCCTGATATTTGCCGCCGGGTCCGTGAAGCCGGATGTAGGCGAAATCCGTTGTGACCTCGACGGGCGACTGGTAACCAGCCAGATCGAAGATGCAGTTTGCGGCGCGGAATTCGCGTAACAGCGCGTAAATTTCCGGCCTCTCCCAGGTCGCGTTGCGGAATTCGAAAGCGTAGCGATGATATGCCGGCAGGATCTGCAGGAAGGATCGCAGACGGGCGGCGTCGGCCTCCCAGTTGGGCGGCAACTGAAACAGAATCGGGCCGAGCTTTTCTCCCAGCACTTCGACGGCATCTAGAAATTTCTGCACGCCCGCCTCGGCATCCTTCAGTTTCTTCATGTGCGTCAGAAAACGGCTGCCTTTCACGGCGAAACAGAAGCCGGGCGGAGTGGAGTCGCGCCAGTTTTCGAGCGCGGGCCGCTTCGGCAGGTGATAGAAGCTGTTGTTGAGCTCAACCGTATCGAACTGCTGCTGATAGAGCGCGAGCATCTTCGAGGCCGGCGTGCGCTCGGGATAAAACCGGCCGACCCAGTGTTTGTAATGCCAGCCGGAGGTGCCGATGTGCAGCGCCGCTTCAGCCGCTTCGTTCATGGAGCACGCGGGCGATTTTGCGCGGCAGGTCCCGTTGCATCAGTTCTTCGATGGGCATGGGCAGCGCCTGTGACCAGTTCGGATTCTGCTCGCAGGTGGTAGCCGGGATATTGGGACGCTCTTCGACGCACGCGGCGTCCTCGAGCGCGGCGGTGAGGATGCGCGAGGGAGCGCGAGCCAGCAGTGAATAGGCGCCTTCGATGACGTTTTCGAGGGCACAACCGCTCTCAAGCCGGGTAGCGCGGGCGAGGCGCTGGTGAATTTCGGCGGTGCTTTCCTCGTTGGGCTTGAGCTTCAGCTCGTGCTGACGGGCCAGATCGGAACCGGTCCAGAGACCGGCGACGGTTGGCAGATCGTGTGTCGTAACAGCCGCCAGAGCCTGCTTCGGGTAGGTCTTGGGATCTTTCTTCTCAAACCAGAGCAGGCGGTAGGAGAGCACGTTGCGGCGAGCGAGCTTGCGGCGCACTTCATTTTCCACGGTGCCGAGGTCTTCGCCGACAACATAAGCGCGCGCGCGCTGGCTTTCGAGCGCCACGATAGCTAGCAGCTCGTCGGCGTTATAGCGAACGTAAGCGCCGTCCTTTGGATGAACCCCCTCGGGGATCCAGAAGAGGCGGAAAAGGCCCATGACGTGGTCAATGCGCAGGCCGCCGCCATTGCGCAGAACGGCCCGGATGGTCTGGATGAACGGTTCGTAGCCGGCGGCACGCAGGCGGTGGGGGATAAAGGGCGGCAGACCCCAGTTCTGCCCCTGCGTATTGAATTCATCGGGCGGCGCGCCGACACCGGTGCGTTTCGCGTAAACCTCCTGCCAGGCCCAGACATCCGCGCCATCGGGATCGACGCCGATGGGCAAATCCTGCATGATCGCCAGATGTTTGGAGCAGCGGGCGAGCTGCCGGTCGATGAGCCACTGCAGCCATTTGTGGAAATCGACGCGGCGGCCGTTCTCGTGTGCGAAGCGGGCCACGGCTGAGCCCTGAGGGTCCTGAAACTCGTCTGGCCAGGAGTGCCAGCCGGTGCCGTGCCGCTCCGCGAGGGCGCAGAACGTGGCATACCGGTCAAGATCAGTGCCCTGCTCGCGGCAGAAAGCCGAAAAGCTATCGTCGCCGGCAAAGCGCTTCCAGAGAGATTCGAGCGCGCGCATCTTCAGATCGAAGATCCGGTCGCGGTCGATCAGGCGGGTGCGGTTCAGCTCGCGGCCGGCTCGGGTAGCCTCGGCTAGGGAGGCGGGGTCGTCGCTTGCGCCGGGCACCGATTCGACATCGATCCAGAGCGGATTGAAAAAACGCCGGGAGCTCGGGTAATACGGGCTGGCCTGCTGCGGTTTCACCGGGATGGCGGCGCTGAGCGGGTTGAGCAGCAGCATGCGGGCCTGGAGTTCGCCGGCCGACCAGCGCGCCAGTTGCTCGAGCGAGGCGAAATCACCGATTCCCCAGCTTTGGCGCGAGCGAGCGGCATAGAGCTGGACGGCCCAACCCCAGGTTTTGAGATCTTCGGGGAGCCAGCATTTGCCCGGACTGGCGATCAGCCGGACGGGTTCGGCTCGGTCGTCGCGCTGGAACTGGTGATAGCCGGGCGGAAGATCCGCCGGAATTCGCTTGTTGACGGGCAGGCTGCCGCCGCCCTCAAGCAGGATTGTTCCCGGGGCGGGCGCCGGGCGGCTGCGGCCGGTTTCGACGATCAGTACGGGATCGTCGCCGGGCGGAAGATCGCCGGCTTCCATAGCCCGGTGGATGGCCTGAATCGTTTCCGGCGGCACGTCGTGCCATTTTTGAAAGGCGTCCTGGTAATTGTGGTCAACGCCCCAGGCGTCGGTGCGCCTCATCGGGCTGTTATCCGGCTGGTGAGTGTCGGCATCGAGAATGGATTAAGAAAGTTCCTGAGAGCTTTTGCCGCGGTCGGCGACGATTCATTTTGGCGCATTCTATGGGCAGACAGCAGCAGGTGTCGCAGAAAAAAAAGAATGGACAGTCAATTGCTCCTGAGACGCACATGATGTCTCAAACCGTTCATCCGATTGACACGCTGGTGGTCCAGCAGCTTGAGAATCTGCTGGACGGTGAACGGGCGTTGAAAGCGCGCTATGCGGCGCTCGACGCTTCGCTCGACACGCCCGAGGTCCGGATGGCGTTCTCCTACGAGCTGGCGGAGCTGAAAGACCGGGCGGACCGGCTCTATCGGTTCGTGAGCGCGCTCGAGCATTACGGCTCGCTCGACTACCGCTCGCTCGAGCAGCACGAAGCGGCATCGCTGGCCTGAACAGCCTTCAGGAAGGCATAGCTGAGGCATCCTGCGGCGCAGGATGCCGTTCCGTGGTCCATCCTTCGTAACGTCTCGCTCGCCGTTCGGATGGCGGCCTTCCGCCGCTGAGCGAATTCCATTGCAACAAAGCCGTGTTAAGAGGTAAAAGAGGCTATGTCGCACCTGCGTAGTTCCTGCCAGGGGAGGTCGGTGAACCTTCTTAGGGTGGAACTGGAGCATTTGTACGCGCAACGCTCGGCCATCGATGCGGCTATTCGAGCGCTGCAGATTGTTCGGAGTTATCCTTCTCCACACCGCGAGCCCGTTCCGGCTGAAGTAAATCAGGCACAAAGGGCATTTTGCTGCCCGTCCTGTGCGTCAAAACTTGGAGTTCCGTACCGAGCCTTGTAACCTAACAACTTGCCGGCGCGCCTAGTACAACTGAGGGTCAACAGGTCCGGCTACGTATCGCCGGTATGCTTGTTGAGCCAGAGCTGATCGAAAGAGCGCGTGCTGCCGATGGGCAGGCGTTTAATCAGATCGTTCTGGCGTATAGAAAGCGCATTCTGGGCACGATTTCGCGGCTGATCGGACGGCCGGAAGACGTGGAGGATGTGGCACAGGAGGTTTTCGTCCGGCTGTATTACTCGCTTGACCAGTTGCGAACACCAGAAGTTTTCGAGCCCTGGCTGTACCGGCTGACGGTGAACGCGGCCTATGATTACTTACGGCGGCGGAAGCGGCGGGCGGAATCGCGCATGTCGGATCTGAGCGAACAGCAGGTGCTGATGGCGGATTCGGCGGCCGGCGTGAAGCAGGAAGAGAGCGACCGGGAAAAGAGCCGTCTGCGCGACTTTATGGATTCGCTATTCCGGCATGTTTCGGAGGAAGACCGCATCCTGCTGGTGCTCAAGGAAGTGGAAGGACTGTCGCTACGGGAGCTGGAGCAGATTTATCATGTCAAGGAGAATGCGCTGAAGGTGCGGCTTTTCCGAGCGCGCCAGCGGGTTTTGAAGGCCTACCAGGCGGCATCGGAAGCCGGAAGCCTTTAGCCGGAATGGGGATTGGGTTCAAAGACCCAAGGAGTTGCAAACGATGGATCAGGACAGGTTGGATTCTCTTTTCGAGCGCTACCGGGCGGCCTGCCCGGAGGTCGAGCCCGGACCGAACTTCATGCCTGATCTGTGGCAGAAGATCGATGCGCGGCAGAGCTTCTGGTCGGTTTTCGATCGCTTCGGCGTGAAACTGACGACGGCTTCGGCGGCGATTTGCCTGCTGCTGCTGGCGCTGAACCTGTTTTTTGCGCCCGGCACGCTCAATCTGGCTCCGACGTATATGGACGCGCTGATGGCTGAGCATTCGGCCGAGAGGACCGCCTACACGGAGGCAATCCGGCGCGCTCCGGCCGACATGCCAGCAGTCGCGGCGCCTGCGCGCTGAGCGGTATGAGACGGAATCAGTGGCTGGCGCTGGCGCTCGGCGTGCTTTTGTTTGTGTGCGGCCTGATCGCGGGCGTGCTGGGCGACCGGTATCTCTCGATGCTGAAGGTGAATGCCAAGACGGCCGAAGACTTCCGGCATCAGTACACGAATGAAATGCGGACCCGGCTGAATCTGACGCCGGCACAGGTCCGGCAGCTCGACGTCATCCTGGACGAAACCAAGGCCCAGTACAAGGCGGTGCGCGACCGGTATCGTCCGGAAATGGTGAAGATCAAGGACGAGCAGATCGAGCGCGTGAAGTCGATTTTGACGCCCGAGCAGAAGCCGGAATACGACCGGCTGGTGGCCGAGCGGGAACAGCGCTTCCATGAGCAGGAAGAGCGCGACCGCAAAGCGGACGAGAAACGAGCCGCTGAACACCGGGCCGCGGCGGGACAGAAATAACCCTATCGGTGAACATTCCGGGCTGGCTTACCTCAGCCTGTCGAAAACCGCCCGTTCTGCTCCCACGCGGAGAACCGGCGGTTTTGAAACTCGGTTTTCCGCATATGGAGGCCGAGAGGGAGATGGCCGGACTCCGCTTTTGGGATGGCGATCCGACGGTCCGGCTGCTCGCGTTCGATGAGGCATCGGGCGCGCTGCTGCTCGAACGCTGCCGCCCCGGCAGCTCGCTGCGGAGTTTAGCCGAACCGGAACAGGATGTGGTGATTGCTTGCCTGCTGCGGCGGCTCTGGCGGCGACCGGAAGCAGCGGACCATTCGTTCCGGCGCCTGTCTGTCATGACCGAGTTCTGGGCGAAGGAGACGATTGCGGGCAGGGACCGCTGGCCCGACCAGGCACTCGTCCGTGAGGGCCTGGAACTCCTGCGAACGCTTCCGGAGTCGGCCCGCTGCGAGGTGCTGCTGGCAACCGATCTACATGCGGGCAATGTGCTCCGCGCCGAACGAGAGCCGTGGCTGGTCATTGATCCGAAACCGTTTCTGGGTGATCCGGCATACGATGCGACACAGCATCTGCTGAACTGCCCGGAACGGCTGCGGGCGGACGCGCGCGGAACGATCGCGCGAATTGGCGATCTGCTTGGCGTGGATGCGGAGCGCATTCGCCTCTGGACATTCGCCCGGCTGGCGGCTGAGCCACGTGCAGAGTGGGCAGATTCGGCGCAACTGAAATTAGCTCGCTCCCTGACGTGAACCGCCCCGCGCGCAGGCTGGGATGCTGGCGCGTTTGGCTGATTTCGTTAGGAAGAACCCTACACCCGGAAAGCAGATGGTTTCTCTCTTGCAAGACGAAAAATGGCCGATAAGAAGCTATACTGAGGGAGGTCCGCGGCCGGGCGCCGCGCGCCGTTTCGGAGAAATCGGTTCGGCGCCTTCCACTACTTAAGTCCGGTGTCTAAATTCAAACCCAGCAAATCCTGGTCGCCGCTTCGAACGCGATCCACCGAGGAGAACCGCACAGTAACCGTGGAGAGCCCAGCTCGGACGGCGTTGGCGGAGAATTCTGTGCAGTCTGCGGTCGAAGAACCGGTTCCGAGCAGCATGGACCGCATCGCGCTGCGGCTGGCGTTGCTGTTTCTTTTCTTTCGAATCAGCTTCCTGCACGAATTCATTACATATAAAATCCACGTGGATCTGCACATGCTGATGGTGCTCGGCGGCATCAGCTGTCTGACGGTCTTCATCAGCGGCAAGTGGGTGAACGGTTTTCGCGACAAGAATGCGCTGCTCTGGTATGGGTATGCCATTTGCCTGTGCCTGGCCACGGTGTTCAGCACCTGGCGTGGCGGGTCGCTTCCCTTTTGCCTCGGCTATGTACGAACCGTTTTACCGCTGCTGCTCTTGATCCCTGCGGTGGTGGGTTCGCGCTCGGATCTGATGAAAGTTATCAACACGATCGGCTGGGCGGGCGTTGCCACCGTCGCACTCGGCTTTACGGCCAAGGAATTCAGAGACGGCCGCATGACGCTGGTGGGAGCGGAAAGCATTGGCGACTCGAACGACTACGCGGCGCAGCTGATGTATGTGATGCCAGTGATCACGTACGTGCTATTTGCAGCGAAGAAGAGCATTTTCCGCAAAATTCTGGGCGCGATCGTGCTTCCTGCCGGTGTATACCAGCTGCTCAGCACGGGCTCGCGGGGAGCCATGGTGAGCGCGGTTGTCACGCTCATGGTGATTCTGTTTATTGCCAAGCCGAGCGTCAAGATCGGACTGATTCTCGGACTTCCGACGATGGCCATGCTCGCCATCCCATTTGTTCCGAGCCACGCCATGGACCGGCTGACTACGCTCTTTAAGAGCAAGGATGCGCAGACGACGGAGGCAGCGGAGTCGGCCGAAGCGCGCCGGCGCCTGTTTGAACAAAGCATCACCCTGACGCTGAAGCATCCGCTGCTGGGCGTGGGGCCGGGGCAGTTCATGGAGAACGAAGGGAACCTGGCCTCAGAATCGGGAGTGAAGGGCATGTGGCACGAAACGCACAACACTTACACTCAGGTTTCGAGCGAATGCGGTATTCCGGCGCTGATTTGTTTCGTGTCGGCTCTCGTTATGAGTTTGCGGCGTTTGTGGAAGGCGCGCTCCTGCGGTGACCCGCTGCTGGCTTCCGTTGCGCAGGTATTTTTCATCTCGACACTGAGCTTTGCCGTGTGCGTGTTTTTCCTGAGCCACGCCTACGGATTCGCATTTCTGATCAGCGCCGGACTGGGGATCACCATCGACCGGCTGGCGGCCACACGGCGGCAGAGTACGGATGCGGACACGGCGGATTCGCCAAATCCTTACCCGCTGCTGAACGCGACTGGGCTTCAGCGGACACCTGCTCTGCCCGGACGATAAACTCCAGTCCGCTCTGGGCCTCCCCTAAAACTCGTAGCGAAGCGCAAACTGCATCACGCGGGGCTGCGTGAGCAGATTGGTGTAATTGCCGAACTGAGTCGACAAGTCGATCTCGGGCCGGTTTGACTGGACGTCGAAACGGGTCAGGTTCGTGACATTGAAGACTTCCCAGCGGAGCTGGAGGCTGTGGCCTTCCCAGGGCATGGGCCAGCGCTTGCTAAGACCGGCATCGAAGCCGGCGAAACCGTCGCCGCGGAAAGTGTTGCGCGACCCGCTCTGACCGGGGAAGGGATGGATGAAGTCGGCGACTGCGGCGGTTCCGTCGGCAAACATGTTCACGGTTCCGTCCGGTTCTTTGTAGGCGCCGCTCTTGGGCGTGACGACCGTGAGCGCATTGCCTTCTTCCTGCCAGTTTGTGGGGAAATAATAGCCGTTATCGACGGTGACCGGGAAACCGCTAGTCCAGCGCACGATGCCCGATAGCTGCCAGCCGCCAATGAAGGCATCGAGCACACCATTGGCGTTGTGGGCAAGCCAGCGGCCGCGGCCGAAGGGCAGCTCGACGATGAAATTGGCGTTCACCTGGTGAGGTGTGTCGAAGTCGGAGACGGCGCGCAGCTGATCGGGCGAGAACGGGTTGATGATCTGTCCGCCCAAGCCGCCATACGGGCCGATGCGTTCGGCATCGGAGGAGATGTCCATCGATTTCGAGAATGTGTAGTTGATGTCGAACTGCAAACCGGCGGTGAAGCGCTTCCGGAAGCTGACCTGGAGCGCGTTATAGCTGGAGCTGCCGACGGTGCTCCAGGCGTAAAGGGACGAGTACTGGCGATTGTAGTAAGAAAATGGGCCAGTGTTCAGAGTGTAGGAGACGCCGTTGAGATTGGCGTCGGGAATGCCGCCGTAGGCGTCGATATCGGCCTGAGCAGAGCTGTCGTTGTACTTGGTGCAGAGGAACTGATCGTAGACCGCCTGCAGAACATCCTTGGTCGAGCCGCCGCTGCAGGTTAGAGCATAAGCGCCGCCGGCTTTGAGCGGCTGCATCAGATCTTTCCAATACGCGGCGGTGGGTCCCACCACGGCGGCATTCACATTCTGCGTCTGGACCCCGCCGCGATAGAGCTGCGACATGCGGGTAGCGGCCTGGAAGTACGAAATCCCAGAGGATTTATCGAACAGGTTGAGCGGTTGCAGGAGATCGCGCTGCGCCAGCAGATTGTGGCCGAAGCGGCCGACGTAGGCGAGTTCCAGGGCGAACTGCTTGGGCAGCTCGCGGCCGACTGAGAAATCGACTGTATAGGCGTAGGGTGTCTGGATGGTGTCATCGAGGCCCCACGCGATGGCAAAGCCGCCCGAATCGAGCGACGCGGGCGGGGTCTGCGGGAACTTGCCGGGAGGTGCGGGAATCAGAATCGTGTTGCCGTTCAGATCGGTGGTCGGAATGGTATGCAGATCGGTGAGGCGAGGCGCAGTGGCGGCGGTCAGCACGCCCGCTGGATTCGAGATGGAAGTGGCGAGGCCGAAGGCGCCGTTCTGATCAAAAGTATTCAGCAGGCCGAGACCGAATCGATCGTAGACTTTGCTGAAACCCGCGCGGATGACGGTTTTATCGTCGGAGCCGAAGAGCTTTTTCCCCCAGTCGCTTTGGGGGCGGAGGGACCACGCGATGGAGGCGCGTGGAGCAAAGTCGGTCTTTTCAAAATGATAAAAACCGGGCCCGTTGTTCGCCGGACCCGCCAGATTGAACTGAATCAGCGGATCCTGATTGGCGGGAATGCCCTGCACCATCTGCTGCTCGTGTTGGTTGAAAAGATTGCCGATGCTGATATTCGGCGCGACCTGCAGGCCGTTGGTCTCCCATGGCGGCGGGAAGAGCGAATAGCGCAGACCATACGTCAGCGTAAGGTTGGGTTTGATGCGCCACTGATCCTGGGCGTACATTTCGTACCAGTTGAGCGCGAAATGACGCTGAACCGCGGCGCCCTGCGGCAGCAGGCTTCCGTCTTTCAGGTAGTTGTAAGTGCCGTTGTCCTCGGTGATCATCCCCAGGAGCGCCATCATGGGGAAATCGTACGAGTTGTTGAAAGCCGGATCGACGGCAGCAAAGCCGCCGTTGTCTGGACTAAGTGGGCTGCTCGTGTTTGCCAGACCGGAAGTACTGAGCCATGCCGAATTTGCCAATCCGTAGCTGAAGGAGTTGAGCGTGCTCTGGCGCGGGTTGCGCACCAGGCCCACATTGCCGCCGAACTGAAAGCTATGCGAGCCCTTGGTCAATGACAAATCGTCGACGAAATTGTGCACCGGCATCTGAAATGCCGTCGAGCGCGTGATGCCCTGACTCAGGCCGCGGAATTCGTTCCAGATCTGGTCGCTGTCGCCGAGGTTGCCGGTACTCTGGCGCGTGAGCCCGTAGCGGAAGTTATTGACGAGCGTTGGCGTAAAGACGCCGGTGTAGCCGATGGCGAAGCCTTTGGTGTGATCGACGACTGTGCTTTCCGGCTGCGTGCCCGGCAGAAACAGAGCGCCCGGATTATAGAGGTCCTGCAGCGCACCGCGCCAGAAAAGATTGTGGCGGCCGTTGGAATCGATGCGATAGTCGAAGCGCGCAATGTAGACGTCGTTGTCGCGGCGGACCGGTGAAGCGAAGCGATAACCGGAATAATTCAGACCATCGCCCACGGAATTGTCATTGGGCAGCGGATACGTGTTGAAGTACTTGAGCATCACCGGATTGGGACCGAGATGGAGAGGGTCGAGAGCGGTAATGTCCTGGGGCGTGAGCGTGGTGATGCCGCCGT
Source organism: Terriglobia bacterium (assembly GCA_021325235.1). Classification (GTDB taxonomy): domain Bacteria; phylum Acidobacteriota; class Terriglobia; order Bryobacterales; family Bryobacteraceae; genus Bog-105. Next base: position 56,653 of record JAJPHN010000011.1, read on the forward strand.
TCACGTTTTGATACTGGATGATGCCCTGACGCAGAGTCGCGCTGGGAATCGTCTGTACGACGCTGTTTGCTTCGCGCTGGCGGGTGCCTTCGTAGTTGACGAAGAAAAACAGGCGCTCCCTCATGATGGGGCCGCCGAGCGAAACGCCGTAGATATTGCGGTTCAGCTTCGGGGGAACGTTGGGCTGGCCGCTCTGCAGTTCGGCCATCTTGATGAAATAATCGTTTGCGCTGGTTTTGGTGTTGCGCAGATATTCGTATAGAGAGCCGTGGAATTTATCGGTACCGCTCTTTGTGACGAGCGAAACCTGCGCGCCAGAGGAGCGGCCCTGATCGGCACCGTAATTGGTGGTGGTCACGCGAAATTCCTGGACGGAATCGAGTGTAGTGGGCAGCACGGAAGTAAACGCGTAACCGTTGCCCTGATCATTCACATCGACGCCATCCAGCGTTACGTTGCTCTGGTCACTGCGCGCGCCATTTACAGCGCCGCTGCGGGTATCGTAGTCGCGATTAAGGTCGGGACGATTGCCCGTATAAACCACGCCCGCCTGAAGCGTGAGGAGATCGGGGACGTTGCGCCCTTCCAGCGGAATCTGTTTGACCTGCTGCTCATTGAAGGCGTTACCGATCGAGGCGTCGACCGAATTGAGCACGGGCGCCTCAGCCGTTACGGCAACGGTCTCGTTCACTGATCCGAGCTTTAGCTGGACGTTCGCAGTGGCGGGAGAATTGACGAGCAGCTCGAGATTGGTTTGTTCGTAACGCTCGAAACCGCTGGCCTGGACGGAGAGCACGTACTTGCCGGGCGGGAGAGCGAGAAAGCTGTAGTCGCCGGCCGCACCTGTTTTCGCGGTTCGTTCGACATTCGTTGCGGGCTCTTTCAGCGTGACAGTGGCGTTCGCAACCGCTCCGCCGCTCGGATCCGTAACGGTCCCACGAAGAGAGGTGGTGGCCTGGGACCAGGCTGCTCCATGCACCAGCAATAGGGCCATTGCGGCACAGACAAACCGGCTGGCAATACGAACGTGTCTGGAATTCAAAAGGGCAACCCCGCTTTCTAATCTGAAAAACTTACCACAATTCAGTTAGCAAGCGGGGCCACTCTTAACCGGAGAAGGAACTAACCGGGAAGCGGGCGCGACGGCGCGCGCCCGCCCCATTTCTCACTTAGAAACCGAAAATGATTCCGATCGTGGTGAAGAAATCATCAATGATCACGGGAGGATGCATATGCGGCCAACTCCTTTCCGCCCGTGAGGCTACCCCGCCTGGATGGCTGCCGGATGACGATTTTCTAACGCAAGTCAAACAAAATGCGGGAGAAGTTTTTTTTTGAACTTTTGTCAACGCGATCGCGTAGAGTGGACGGTCAGGAGATTCCATGAAACAACTCTGTTTGTTGTTCGCCGCGCTGGGTGTGTGTTCCCCGGCGCTACTTGCGCAGGAAGCATCAAGCCCCTTCGTGAACGCGGAAAAGGGAGTTTACGGATACGTCAGCGGGATGGTAATTGCATCGGCAGAACAGGTTCCCGAATCCGATTACTCGTTCAAGCCAACCCCGGACGTGCGCTCGATGGGCCAGATCTTCGGGCATGCAGCCGATGCTCAGTACATGTTCTGTGGTGATGTAGCGGGAGAGCAGCCGCCCGTGAAAGATATCGAGAAGACGAAAACCACGAAAGCCGATCTGGTGCAGGCGTTGAAAGATGCGCAGGGATACTGCATGAAAGTGTATGGCTCGATGGACGACCAGAAAGCCGCGCAGACGGTGGACTTCATGGGCCGCAAATTTCCCAAGCTCACGATAATGAGCCTGAACACGGCGCATCTGGACGAGCACTACGGCAATCTCGTGACGTACATGCGGCTGAAGGGGATTGTGCCGCCCTCGAGCGCGCCGCGCAAGTAGGGCCAGTAGCAAGCAACGGCCACCGCTCGAAAGAAGCCGGCAACGAGCAGCTAAAGACAATTGCGTATTCCGCCGAAAGAACCTACAGCAAGTATCGGAACGGAAAGGAATCGGCTGAGCGATCGCCAGGCTGCCACCTGAGGCGGCAAGTGATCGGCTGGGGGAATAGAGCCCCCAGCCTTTCCATTCCTACTTGCCGTAGGAGGTGATTGATTTGATCCTCTTACTGAAGGTGGTTTCGATATTCGGAACCATCGTGCTAAGGCTGCGGTGGCGACACCGTTAGCCGTAACACAGAGGTCAGCGGCAACCGACCGCTGCCTCTTTCAAAATAGTACAGAAAATTGCCGCCGATGGAAATAGGCCGGTTCGGAATGTGGGGTTAGGCGGTTCAGTTTACGTGATTCGCGCTTGCCTGGCGTAGTTTCTCGCGCAGGAGATCGGGCAGTGGCGCGCTTCGCTGTGTTTTTCTATCCATGCACGCCACAACGATCGAGCCGGTGGCGGCCAGCTCCCCCGCTTTGAGTGTGCGGAATGCAAAGTGAATGGAAGAGGTTCCAACTTTCGCCACTCGCAGTTCAATGTCAATGAGATCGTCATGCTCGAGGGCCAGCCGGAAATCGCACTCCACATGCACGCGCGGCAGAGCGAAATCATGCTTCAGATAGCTGATGTCGAGCGTGCGCATGAACTCGATTTCGGCGGATTCAAAGTAGCGAAACATCGCGGTGTAGTGAATACGCCCGCTGGCATCGGTGTCGATGAAGCGAATGCGGGTTTGAAAATGGAATGGCTGCGCCATAGGGAGGAGTCTATCCAGGCCGCTCGGTTAAGTACCTGCAGCGGACTGAATGGTACTGATTTTTCTTTCCTGTAAGATACGGATTTAGTATGCTCCTTTAATCATGTCCCGTTGTGACCCGAGCCACATGGAGACCATTCAGACCACGCTAGATTCGACCCTACAGACGGCTGACAAAGCCGAAGATCTGGCAATGCAGGAGGCGGCCAAGCTCGGTCTGGATGATGACGCGCAGCATCAGGTCGGCATGGCGGTGCGCGAATGCACCGTCAACGCGGTGGTGCATGGAAATCGCTACAACAAGAACAAGCGGGTGCATCTGCAGATTGAACGCTCGGATTCGGAGCTGACCATCACGATTGGCGATGAAGGAGAAGGCTTCGATCTCAACTCTTTGCCCGATCCGCTGGCGCCCGAGAACCTGCTGCGGCAATCGGGCCGGGGCCTGATGCTGGCCCGCGCCTTTATGGACGATTTCGATCTGCACCCCAGACCGGGCGGCGGCACTGAGGTGCGACTGGTTAAACACGCCAGCGAGTCGTGATACTGTTCGAGATTAACGCGCACAACGGGCAGTCAAACGCCCTGTGCGCTTGGATTAACGCGCACAACGGGCAGTCAAACGCCCTGTGCGCTTGGATTGGCGCGCACCACGGACCAGACGGGCGGTGCAGCTTTTTTTAACGCGCATAACGGCCAAGACCCGCCTATGCGCTTGGGTTTGTTTCTCAACTTTTTAGGAGGCAGCAGTGAGTGTAAAACTGACATCTCGCCAGGTGGGCGATGTCACAGTGATCGATGCAGCCGGGCGAATAACGCTGGGCGAAGGTGCGAGCGCGTTTCGCGACGCAATCCGCGGCTTCGTCGCCAAGGGTGACAAAAAGATATTGCTCAACCTTGCAGACGTTACGTATATCGATAGCTCGGGCATCGGCGAACTGGTCTCGGGCTTCACCACCGTCACCAACAGCGGCGGCCAACTTAAGCTGGTCGGACTTTCGAAGCGTGTGAAAGATCTTCTGCAGATCACGAAGCTGTATACCGTGTTCGAGGTCTACGACGACGAGGCCGAAGCGGTACGGAGTTTCCACTAAGGGCTAAGGAAAATCCCTAGGCCCGTCGGGGTTAGGCGCGGATTTCTTACACTCCGCGCCCGTTCTCTTCGGCGTTTCCGCTGAGACGAGTGCCTCCATAAGAGCACTCCTTAGCAGGTCGTCACATTTTTCCGAAGGGAACATTTTCCGTATGACGGGTTCTTTACTGCCTACCGAAGCCTATTTTCGCCCCGAACAATCGGCTATCGTCGATATTTTGATCGCCGATGAGCTTACACTGGTTCGCGAAGGGCTCGCTGCGCTCTGCAACTCGATTCGCGGATTCCGCGTTGTTTCGCAGGTTGGAAGCGCCGCGGCCGCTCTCTCCGAAATCGAGCGGCTGCAGCCGGCGCTGGCATTGCTCGATCTGGGTCTGTCCGATCTGGCCGCAACGGAAGTGATTCGCCGCGTGCGCGAACAGAATCTGGCCACGCGCTGCGCAGTTTTCTCGGTTCGCAAGGATCGCAAGACGGTGCTCGAGGTGCTTCGCAGCGGCGCCTGCGGATATCTGCTCAAGAGTTCCACACCCGACCAAATGGCTGAGGCGCTCAGCCAGTTCACGCAAGGCGGCATCTATGTTTCGCCGCAGATCGAAGTGATGAGCCTGTTTGGCGAGACCGGTTCGCGTCACGAAGCCGACCCGATCGATTCGCTGAGCACGCGCGAGTTTCAGGTATTTTCGATGCTGGTGGAAGGCGTGCGGGCCAAGGAGATCGCGGCTCGGCTGTCGCTTAGCCCGAAAACGGTGGATACCTACCGCTCGAGCCTGATGCGCAAGCTGGATATTCACGACGTCGCAGGGCTGGTGAAGTTTGCCATCAAGCGCGATCTGGCCGACTTGCGCGCCTGATCACGCCTTACGCGTTTTGACCCATTCCCACTGTTTCCAGACGCGTGAAGCAAGTTCGTCAAACGAACGATCGCCGCTGATGGTTGCCCAATCCGCCAGAGCCAGCACGGTCCAGCTATAGTTGACGCTTTTGGCGGTGCCATCGCGGTTCCTTTCCTGACCAGCGGTCCGCGTATTTCCTTCTGCAAGGACGTCCCCGGCAGGCGTAATGCGGCTTCTTTGCCAGCGGATACCAGCGGCAAGATGCGGGTACATCTCTTGTTTCAATTCATCGCTCGCCACCAGCCGGTAATAGCGCATCGCAAACACAAGCCCAACCGCCTGATAGTTGGAGTCGTATCCATGCTTTTCCCGATTGACTTCGTCCGGCATCTGCAATAGGAAACCGTCGCATATATACTCGGCCGATTTCGTCACGAGCCGCTGATCACGAAGCACGACGCCCGCTTCACCAAGCGCCGCCCCTATCAGAAAGCGGCGATGCGTGAAGACCGCATTGTGCGCTTTGGCTGCCTGTTCTACCCCCGGCTGTGTCATCCACTGCGCGGTGCGCGCCAGTTTCTGCCGCAGCAGCTCTACCCTGGCGTCAAACTCGCGGCCCTCGGGCGCGGCTTCGAGCAGGAGCACACTATGAGTAGCCGCTTCCACGAAGAAGGAGGTGCTGTGAAAGGGGTCCTCGCAAGGGAACGATCCGTCGGCGTTCTGCTGAGCAAATCCCCATTCGAGAATTCGTAGACCGCGATCGACCAGAACCCGGTCGTGATAAGCGAGTCCGGTGGCGATGATCTGATCGCCGGCCCGCTGCTGCTCGATGTACCAGGTTCCGGAGCGTGTCTGATCCCAGCGGCGATTGACCGAGGAAAACGCACCGTCCTCGGCTGTGTCCTTTGCTCCCCAGGAGCGGTCATGATAGACCGTGGCCAACAGAACGGCGCTTGTCTGAAATCGCAGTTCGTCTGTGAACGCTTCGCTGTTCGCGGCGGAAATGAGAGCGGACAGGACCAGTGCGATACCCGCTCGAGAGAGAGGATGAATCCGTGAAATACGGAGGCTTCTGCCTCGGTAATCCGCCAATCGCATGATCCAACCTACATACCTTTTGGCGCCGCGGCAATCGCCTCAATATGCTAGCCTCAGGAGAAAGGCAGTCGTCTCAGTTTGACCCGTCATGAACTAAAAGAGCAGCTCGAGCACGATCAATTTACAGAGTCGGTCAGCTCCGCGCTCGAGTACGCCAGCGCTCACAAACAAAATCTGATTCGGTGGGGCATTGTCGCCGGTGTGGCGGTCCTCCTGGTTGCCGCTGCGGTGTGGTTCAACTCCTACCGCCGTGCGCAACGCCAGCGCGATCTGCAGGCTGCTTTCGCGATTGTGGACGCGCAGGTCGGCCCGCCGAACGAGTACAGCAAGACCTTTGCCACACAGGACGAAAAGAATCGCGCTTCCATCAAGGCGCTCTCGGATGTGGTGGCGAAAGATGGCGGCACCGCCGAGGGATATCTCGCGCAGTATTATCTGGGCACGCTGAAAGCGCAGCAGGGCGATCTGAAGGGCGCGGAATCCGACCTGAGCAAAGTGGCTTCTTCAGGAACCGATTCGGCAGCGCTGGCGAAAATTGCGCTGGCACAGGTTTATCTCTCGACGAATCGGACTTCGCAGGCTCAGGAACTGCTGCGCGCGCTGGTCAACAAGCCGACTGACCTGGTCTCGAAGGGACAGGCACAGATTCTGCTGGCGCAGATCGATGCATCTGCCAATCCGCAGCAGGCGCGGCAGATCCTGCAGACTCTAAAGGGGCCGAAAACGGACCCGGCCGTCTCTCGCGCTGCCGATCAGCTCTCCGCCCAAATCGCAAAATAGCCTGGATGGCGGGCCTGTTTCGCTCGATCCGCCTATGCTGAGCCATCTGCGGCTTGACTCGCGCAGTCATCGCGGCCGGCGCTATCCGGAGCTTCCGCATCCGTACCGCAACGATTTTCAGCGTGATCGCGACCGCATCATTCACTCGCGCGCGTTCCGGCGGCTCGAAGGCAAGACGCAGGTTTTCACCATTGGCCTGAACGATCACACGCGCAACCGGCTGACACACACGATCGAAGTTTCGCAGGTGGCGCGCACAGTGGCCGTGACACTCGGCTTGAACGAAGAGTACACCGAGACGCTGGCGCTGGCGCACGATCTCGGCCATCCGCCGTTCGGTCACGTGGGTGAACGCGAGCTCGACCGGCAAATGCGGCAGTTCGGCAGTTCGTTCGAGCACAACCTGCACTCGCTTCGCATTGTCGACCGGCTCGAGCAGCGCTATGCCAGCTTCGACGGGCTCAACCTGACTTTCGACGTGCGCGAAGGGATCGTGAAGCATTCGCGCGAAGTCGAGCGCGATGCAGACCCCGAGCTGCAGGAATTCCTTCCCGGCGAGCGCCCCGCACTGGAGGCTCAGCTGCTCGATATTGCCGACGAGATCGCTTACGGAACCGCTGATCTCGACGACTCGTTTACCGCCGGCCTGATCTCATTCGACGATCTGCGCGCCTATGTGCCTGAATCGGCCGACTGGATTGAGACAACGGAAACGCGATACCCGGGAGCAAGCGACCGCGTGCGCTTCTGGGAAGTGCAGCGGCATTTGATGAACACGCTCATTGGCGGATTCATCGAGGGGACCGCGCAAGCGGCGGCCGCCGCGGGCGTACAGAGCTCGGCCGATGTGCGCGCGCTGGATTACCGGCTTGCGCAATTCTCACCCGCTACCATCCGCATCAATGCCAATTTGAAGACGCTGCTCACCGAACGCGCTTACTCGTGCGAGCCTCTGGTGAAGGAACGCGCGAGGGCGTCCGAGCGAGTGCGGGCGCTCTTTGAGTTCCTGCTCGAACGGCCTGAAAAGGTGTCGCCCGGGTATCGCGAACACCTCGAAGACACGCCCGTGCACCGCGTCGTCTGCGATTACATCGCGGGCATGACGGATGCGTATGTGCTGCGCAAGGCGCGCGATCTGGGGCTTTAGCCTCGCAATCCGCAAGGCAAACGGCTGACGGTGAGGGTTTTGTCAAAATGTTGTTTCATGGCCAAAATCGAACGCGCACTGCTGAGCGTAACGGATAAGACAGGACTCATTGCGTTTGCCAGGCGTTTACATGAATTCGGCGTTGAGCTGATCTCGACAGGCGGAACGGCGCGGGCGCTGCGGGAAGCGGACATCCCGGTGCGCGAAGTCGCCGATATCACCGGATTTCCCGAGATGCTGGATGGCCGTGTGAAAACCATTCATCCGCGCATCGCGGCAGGCATTCTGGCGATGCGGTCGAACCCGGCACACATGCACTCGCTGGCCGAACACGACATTCCGCCGATTCAGATGGTCGTGGTGAATCTGTACCAGTTCGAGAAGTATGCGGCAAAGCCGGGGGTCACGCGCGAAGAACTGATCGAGAATATCGACATCGGCGGCCCCACCATGATTCGCGCCGCGGCCAAGAATTTTCAGGATGTCGCCGTGGTGGTTTCACCCTCGCAATATAACGATGTGATGCGCGAAATGAATGAGCGCGGCGGCGAACTGAGCGAGCAGACTCATTGGAAGCTTTCACAGCAGGCGTTCCTGCACACCGCCGCCTACGACGTGGCCGTTTCCAATCGTCTACTGCAGATCGACAACACTGATCCCTTGCCGGAGCGATTGCAGATTTCCGTGCCGCGGGCCTACGCGCTGCGCTACGGCGAGAACCCGCATCAGCAGGCGGCGCTTTACCGGCGCGAGCGCACCGGCATTGCGGGTGCTGAACAGCTGCACGGCAAAGAGCTTTCGTACAACAACCTGGTCGATCTCGACGCAGCCTGGCAGCTGATTCTGGAGTTTGAAGGCCCGGCAGCGGCGATCATCAAACACACGAATCCCTGCGGGTGCGCCGAGCAGTCGTCGCTTGCCGAAGCGTACCGTAAAGCGCTCGAAGCAGATCCCGTTTCGGCGTTTGGCGGCATTCTCGCCTTCAATCGTGAGCTCGACGAAGAGACCGCGAACGAAGTGGCGAAGTTGTTCGTAGAGGCAATCGCCGCACCGTCCTTCTCCGAAAACGCGCTGAGCATACTGACGAAGAAGAAAAATCTGCGGTTGGTAAAAGTGAGTGCGGCGGCACCGGAACTGGTGATCAAATCGATCTCGGGCGGTTTCCTGGCACAGACTCCCGATACCGGGAAGTTGGAACGGAGCTCGCTGCAGGTGAAGACAAAGCGCGCGCCGGATGAAAAGGAATGGACGGCGCTTCAGTTTGCCTGGAAGGTTTGCAAGCATGTGAAGTCGAACGCCATCGTTTATGCGCGCGCGGGACAGTCGATTTCGGTAGGCGCGGGACAAATGAGCCGCGTGGACAGTGTGAAGATCGGAGCGGCGAAAGCCGTATTGCCGCTGTCGGGAACAGTCCTCGCCTCCGACGCATTCTTTCCCTTCCCCGATGGTGTGGAAGAAGCCGCGAAGCACGGCATTACGGCTGTGATCCAGCCCGGCGGGTCCGTGAAAGACGAAGAGGTAATCGCGGCGGCAGATCGCCTCGGGCTTGCGATGGTCTTCACCGGAATGCGCCATTTCCGGCACTAAATTCGACCAGCGGGCGCTCTCTCATTAGAGCTGCGGTTGAGCGTGGTGCGGCCAGCGTGCCGGCCTTTTTTCGAGGAACGCGCGAATCCCTTCCTGCGCTTCCGGCTCCTGAGCGTTCGCGCTCATGGTCTGGCTGGCGAAGGCGTATGCATGGGTCTGATCGAGCTCGATCTGTTTGTAGAAAGCATTCTTGCCGATTCCGACCACCACCGGGCTGGCTTCGGCTATCCGCTCGGCGAGAGTGCGAGTGGCAGAGCGCAAATTCTGAGCCGGTACAACGCGATTCACGAGCCCCCACTCGGACGCCTGGTAGGCATCAATCGGCTCACCCGTAAGCAGCATCTCCATGGCGCGTTTTCGGCCAATTGCGCGAGTCAGCGCGACCATCGGTGTCGAACAGAAGAGCCCAATGCGCACGCCGGGCGTCGCAAACGAGGCCTTTTCCGAAGCAATGGCGAGATCGCAGCTCGCCACCAGCTGGCAACCGGCCGCTGTAGCCAGCCCCTGCACCTCCGCAATCACCGGCTGCGGGATGGACTGAATCTTCGTCATCAGATGCGTACACGCGCAGAAGATTCGTTTGTAATCGGAGGGATGCTCCTGGAGCATCTCATTCAGATCGTGCCCCGAACAGAAGACGCTTCCTTCCGAAGCAAGAATGATGACCTGAACAGCCCGGTTTACTTCGAGCCGGTGCAGGCACTCCAGCAGTTCGAGAGTGAGGTCAATCGAGAGCGCATTCCGCCGCTCGGGACGGTTCAGCGTAACAGTGGCGATCCCGTTCTCGATGTTCGAATAGAGATTGGATTTCATGGCGCACTCCAGATCCATTGTGCGCCGGATTTTAGTGCAAGGGAAGAAGCGAAATGGAAGCCGCGTACTGCTGGACGAGCTAGTCGAGTCCAAACACGACGTATTCGCCCCGGATCGGCTCACTCGAGGCGGGATGCCCGGGGACGGCGTGCGTATACGTGGTCGCCTGCGCCGCCGCGCAAACCGCAATGTACTCGCGGCCGTCCAGCTCATATACGGCGGGCATGCCTTCGAGCCCTGCTGTGAGCGTGGTTTCCCACAGAACCTTGCCGCTCCGGGTATCGAGCGCGCGAAATTTCCGGTCGCGGGTGCCGGCGAATATGAGGCCGCCCGCGGTCACCACCGGACCTACTTTCGGGAAGTGGCTGCCGGTATTTCGAATGCCGCGAGCGGCCAGCTCCGGGACTTCGCCGAGCGGAACCTGCCATTCGATCGTGCCGCGATTGAGGTCATAGGCAGTCAGCGTGGTCCAGGGCGGCGAAATGGCGGGAAGTCCGCTGCTCGTGAACATGAATCCGAAGCCGCTCTTGTAATGAAGCGTTCCATCCGGACCTTGTTCCGGGACTGCGCTTTCGCCTCGGTCGCCCGCAGCAGTGGCGGGATCCGGATGAGCAAGATAGGTGAGCAGATCGTCGATCTCGTTCGGCTTCAGGTGTGCAAAGCCCGGCATTTGCCCTTGCCCCTGTTGAATGATGCTGCGCAGCTTCTCGCCACTCAGCCGCTGGTGTATCGAAACCAGCGAGGGAACAGCCGGTGGCCGGCCGTTTCGATCCGAGCCGTGGCAGAGTTCGCAATTGGATTCATACAGCGAGCGTCCTCTCTCCTCGGGCACAGCGGCATGCAGCGGCAACCGCTTTTCGGCGAGCTGGAGTCTCAACATAGCCGGTAAATCTTTCGAGACGACGAACAATCGTCCGCTATGCGGGTCCACCGCTGCTCCGCCAAAGTTCGCGCCGCCGTTGTTTCCCGGCATCTCGACCGTGTCTTGCGTGCCGGGCGGAGTGAACATTCCCTGATTGCGTGCGCGCCGGATCTTTTCAAGCCACTCGTCGCGCTCGCGCGGATCGGAAATGTACGGATTCAAATCTTTTTCGGTGAACGCCTGTCTGGCAAAAGGCGGCGGCTGCAGCGGAAACGGCTGCATCGCCCACGTCTGCTCGCCTGGCATGTCGGACTGCGGAACGCTTCTTTCCTCAATCGGCCAGAGCGGCTTGCCTGTCTCGCGTTCGAAGACCCAGACGAAGCCCTCCTTGTTAACCTGCGCCACGATGTCGAGCTTCTTGCCATCGTGCATCACTGTCAGCAGCTTAGGCGCGGTGGCGTTGTCGTAATCCCAGATGTCGTGGTGCACCATCTGAAAGTGCCAGAGACGCTTTCCCGTGCGCGCATCGAGAGCAAGCAGGCAATCGCCGAAAAGATTCGCGCCTTTGCGATTCGCGCCGTAGAAGTTGTATTTGGGAGAAGCAGTGGGGACGTACACGATGCCGCGAGCCGTATCGAGTGAAAGCTCGCTCCAGGCGTTAGCGCCGCCGGCTCGCTTCCAGGCATCCGGCGGCCACGTGTCGTAGCCGTATTCGCCCGGATGAGGAATCGTGTGAAAGCTCCAAACGAGCCGCCCGCTGCGCACATCGTAGGCGCGCACGTCGCCGGGTCCTGAGTGGTACTCCTCGTTTGTCGCCGAACCCAAAATCAGCAGATTCTCGAATATCTTCCCGGGCGTACTCGATTGCACCAGGGTCAGGCTCTCCGGATCGCGCCCCAGCCCCTCGCGCAGGTCGACGCCGCCATCTTTTCCGAAGCTGACGATGCGCTTTCCCGTTTTGGCATCGATCGCCTGCAGCACGTTGTTGCAGGAGAAGAGCAGCCGGCGTTCGCGTCCGTCGGCACTCTCCCAATAGTTGATGCCGCGATTGGTGATCAGCTGCGATGTGGGATGGGTCTCATGAAGCCAAAGCTCGCGTCCGGTCTTTGCATCGAGAGCGACGATCGAGTTATGTTTCGCAAGCACGTACATCACGCCATGCGCGATCAGCGGATTGAATAAATACTTGCCGGAATCGCCGGTCGAGTACCGCCAGATCACATGCAGCCTGCTGACGTTCTCGCGGTTGACCTGGGCGAGACCGGAATACTGCGCCGAATCGGGGCTCCCGCCGTATTCGGCCCACGAGTTTCTTTCTGCAGCGGACGCGCTCGCGACATACGGAAGCGCCGTGAGCAGCACAATAAGAATCTTCAACTGGAAAGACTGAGAAAACAATTTCCGAAGCTTCACTCCGCTCCGGACAATTTACTCCGGGCGTTCGGTGCGATTTCAGGCAGCAGTAACGGCGCGGCGTTACGACGTGCTGCTCAAGAATATCAGATCGTCCATGGAGAGACGTCTCGCGCTGGCGGATCTACTGCGACTGTGTTGCGCTGTCGGCCGGTTCCACGCGGATGAGGCCCATCATGCCGCCGTCTTCATGCTCGAGCAGGTGGCAATGATAAACGAAAGTGCCGACCGAATTCGGATCGCGGAAATCCATTCGTATCCGGACGCTCGGATAGGTGAGCGCTCGTTGCTTCAGGTAAGGAACATTGACGGTATCGCGCAGAAACGGCTCATTCACCGGCATGCCAAGGTAATCCAGCAGCATGAAGTGGAGTTGATGGATGTGGAAGGCGTGCAACTCCTGTGAGCGGTTCTCGATGATCCAGTCTTCGACCGTTCCCTGCCTGGCAACAATGTTCGGCTCGGCGGAATCGGGATCGAAGGCTTCCACTTTCTGCCCTTCCACCGTCAGGTAAAATTCGACGGCACTCGGTGGACTGTTTGGATCCTGCAGCTTCTCCGAGAAATAAAGATGACGAACGCGAACCGGCTTCACATCGCCCAGCCACGGCAAGGCCTGGGCAGGCAGGGGTTTCGGATTCGGTGAAAGTCTTGCGCGCGGCTCCGGTGCTCTGTCCGAAACATCGATCAGAGCGAGCGTGCGATTCGGATCGTTCTCACCACCGGGCCCTGTGTCAACGGTGCGCGTAACGAGAAGCGCAGTTGCACCCGGAGGTGGAGCTTTCACCATGAATTCCACGCGCGAGCCAGGCGGAACGCCGAGATGCGTGAGCCAGTGCGGCACATCGGCCGCCTTTGATCCGAGGTTCAACGGGACGCCATCGAGCGCAACCAGACCAAGCGGCTGCGGCGCGCGGCCGCACAGCACGGCGAGGTTCAGATAAGTGACCGCCGAAGCGTTGAGAACGCGCCAGAGTTGGCGTTCGCCGGGCTTCATTTCGATTCTGGCCGGCAGGTAGTCCGGATAAGGAACCGGAACGAAGTTGATGGAGAGATCTTTGGCCGGCTTGCCGAAACCGGTCCCATTATTGGCCGCGTCCCCATCGCGATCAATAAGCATTTTGGGCAGGACCGGCTCATCTTTCGAAGGTGGTGCGTTGGGGTTGAGCAGATCCTGATCCCGAATGACAAGCACGCGCTCCGGAAGTCCGGCGAGTTCGTGGTCGGCGTCCTCGATGCCTTCGATGATCATGGCGCCCGAAGCACCGCCGAGCACCTGCGTGTTGGTGAAGCCGTGAACATGCGGGTGATACCAATACAGCCCCGGCGGCTGATTTTCGGGGATCCGGAACTGGTACTCGAAGGGAGCACTTCCCGGCGCGATCAAAGTATTCAGAACATCATCCTGATGGCAAAGCGGCGGAACGGTGAGCCCGTGAAAATGCAAATTGGTCGAGGTCGCGTTCATCGGTCCGGCTGAGCAGGAAAGCATCTGGCTATGAGCATGCGCCGAATGCGTGGCCGCCATAGCTGAGCGGCGGTGATCGATCGCCGATAATTCGTTCTTCAATGTCAGCGTGAGCAGATCGCCGGGATGAAGGCGCAGAGTCGGAGCCTGGTTGCCGTACTGATCCAGATAGCAGTAGCGACTGGAACCATCCGGCAGAGCGAAATTATGGATCGTCAGCTCAACATTCAAACGGCCATTTTCGCTGCGCAGGTCAGCCGGTTCGGAAATCGGGCTGCCAGGAGCCGGCCGCTCGCAGGCATTGCTTGCAGTGCATAACTCAGCGCCCACTAGAGCTAACAAAAGCGCAAGTGAAAGTTGGCACGCAGGCTGCAGTTTGATCACGCCGGAATCAGACAGAGTAACAGCGAAATGTTGCATTCGCATTGCAATGCGAAGTCTTAACTTCGTTCATCAACGTGTCATGTTCCCCTGCTAAAAACAGTGAGGCCAATTACGGCAACTCCAAAACGAAAGAAGGGGAAAATGTCAGTCAAGCAAGTTGCAAGGGACATCGTTCATTGCGCGCGCGCCGGACTTGTTTCGCTTGCGATGTTTCAACTCGCAGTGGGACAGGGCTGGGCGATGCCCCAATCCTCCGCCGCCATCGGCAGAAACGCTAGCCGCGACGGGGATACGGAAACACCGATCAAGCATGTGATCGTGATTATCGGTGAAAATCGCAGTTTCGATCATGTATTTGCGACCTACGTACCGAAGGACGGAGAGAGAGTGTGGAACCTGCTCTCGGAAGGTATTGTGACCGCCGACGGCAAGCCGGGAAGGAATTTTGAAAAGGCAGCGCAAAAGGCAGCGGCCGACGAGACCCCCGATTCGTTTCTGCTGAATCCTCCCAAGGCCAACTTTCCGAACAATGTTCTGCCTGCTCCGCTGGTGGGCGGACCAAAAGATTCTTATGTGAAGGACGACAGCCTTACGCTGGCGGAAGAATCGGAAAACGGACTGCCGAAAGATTACTACCAATATCTCGTTTCCGGCGGAACCGGCCAGACATCCAAGACTCCCGATCAGCGCATCGCGGATGTCAATGCCCTGCCTCCTGGTCCGTTCCAGCTGACTAACGGGTCCACGTTCACTTATAACTCCTACGCAGCAAGTCCGGTCCATCGCTTCTATCAGATGTGGCAGCAACTCGATTGCAGCGCGGACCGTTCCAGCGCTGAAAATCCGTCGGGCTGCGGCGCGCATTTGTTCCCCTGGGTCGAAGTAACCGTAGGTGCCGGAACCAACGGTCTGCCGCAACCGGCTAATTTCAGCACCGAGTATTCTCCCGATGCCAACACGACCGGCGAAGGATCGACGGCCATGGGTTTTTATAACGTGCAGAAAGGCGACGCACCGTACTTCAAACATCTGGCGGATCATTACGCGATGAGCGATAACTTCCATCAGTCTGTGCAGGGCGGTACGGGCGCCAACCACATTATGCTCGGACACGGCGATGCTATCTGGTTCAGCGACGGCAAAGGCAATCCGCAGCGGCCTCCGGAGGGGGTGACGGTTGCAGCAGGAACACCGAATGCCGGCGTCGTGCACCAGATCGAAAATCCGAATCCTCGCCCGGGGACGAACAACTGGTATCTCGAGGATGGTTACGGCGGCGGTTCGGCGGGATCGCCATCTTACGGTGGCGGTTCGTACTCGGCTTGTGCCGATAACTCGCAGCCGGGAGTTCAGCCAATTCTCAGTTACTTGGCGTCCTTACCGCGGCCGGTCAACCCGAGGTGTGAACCCGGACATTATTATCTGCTCAATAACTACAATCCGGGCTATTTCGGAAACGGCAATAACGCGTACACAGACAAAAATCCGAATAATACCGTGTTCACGATTCCACCTTCATCGGTACGCAGCATTGGCGACACCTTACTTGATGCGAAGATCTCCTGGAAGTACTACGGCGATCAGTGGGATAACTACGTGCCGGATCCTTATCAGCTGAATTACGGCGCAATCGGAGCAAAAACGGACGAGTACTGCAATATCTGCAATCCCTTCCAATACGACACTTCGATCATGACCAACCAGGCTATTCGTACAGCTCACATCCAGGACACCAAGAACCTGTACGCAGATATCCAGAAAGGAACCCTGCCGGCTATTTCGTTCGTAAAACCGAGCGGCTTAGTCGATGGCCATCCCGCGTCTTCGAAGCTGAACCTATTTGAGGGATTCGCCAAGAAGATTGTCGATGAAGTTAGAGCGAATCCTTCGCTCTGGAAGAATACGGCTATCTTCATCACTTTCGACGAAGGCGGTGGTTACTACGACTCCGGTTACGTTCAGCCGCTCGACTTTTTCGGCGACGGCACACGCATTCCAATGATTGTAGTTTCTCCGTACACCAAACCCGGACATATTGCGCATGATTATTCAGATCACGTCTCGGTCCTGAAATTTATCGAGAGGAACTGGTATCTGCCGCCGGTAACCGAGCGCAGCCGCGATAACTTCCCGAACCCGATTCCCGAATTCGATAATCCCTATGCACCGGTAAACAGTCCGGCCATCAGCGATCTGTTCGAACTATTCGACTGGAATCAGTTCCACGACTAGCGAATAACACTTCTCGCGCACAACTCAGGGCCGGATCGCCGAGGCGGTTCGGCCCATTTCTTTATTGAGGCGAGATCACATGGATTGTGGGCTGCTCTTAGTAGTAAACCTTTACGACAGACCTATTCTGCTCCGGATTTGCCCAGCCCGAAGCTATCTCCCGAAATCGATAAAGCCCTGCGCGGGCTCCGTCCGCAGCAGTGTCACTTCGACCTGATCGCCGACATCGAGTCCTTGCTCGCCCCGCATCAGGCGCCCTTCAATCGGCGGATTCTGCACACGCACGAATACGCCTTTCGGAGTCACGCCCGTAACGACCGCCTCAAATTTCTGCCCCACTCGATTTGCAAATGCCACGGCCGCGGCGCGCTTGGCCATCGTGCGCTCCACTTTGCGAGCAGCGTCTTCCTTCAGCGTGCAATTGCGGGCGATTGAGGTTAGTTCGTCGTCCGTGTAAGGCGTCGATTCTTTCGCCAGCACCGCTTTCATTAGTCTCTGCGTGACCAGGTCGGCAAAACGGCGATTGGGAGCAGTGGCGTGAGTGTAGTCGTTTGCCGCGAGTCCGAAATGTCCCTGGCTGGGATCACCCGGCCGCAGCACGACGTACTCGCCCGGACCCATCAGTTTCAGAATCGACAGCGAGAGGTCGGGATAATGCACCGGGTCTTTCTGCTTCTGGGCAGAGAGAAACGCTCCCAGCGCGGCTGAGTCGGGTTGCGGCGGCAGCTGCGTCCCGAGTGCTGCTGCGATTTCAACCATGCGCGGCCAGCGTTCCGGCGACTTCACCACTCGCCGAATGCTCGAAACCCCGGCATTCGCCAGCGTGCGAGCCATCGCTTCGTTGGCGGCGATCATGAAGTCCTCGATCAGGTCAGCGGCAGCGTTTTTCGCCCGGGCAGCGATGTTTTGAACCTGGCCATCCAGCAGTACGGCTTCCGCTTCAATCCGATCGAAGACCAGCGCTCCCAGGCGCGCGCGATTCTGGCGCAGCCGCTTCGCCGCTGCATTCTGCAGCTCGAGCTGTGAGATCAGTCCCTGGTTGCTGACCAGGTTGGCAGGCAGTGTACCGCCGTTTCCAAGCCAGAGCCCAATCGTCTCATACGTCAATTGAAAGTGATTGCGCACCAGCGCCCGGTAGATGGAGAATGCGCCAAGCGTGCCGTCCTCCTTCACCAGGAACTCGATCACCAGGGCAGCGCGATCGCTATTCGGCGAGAGCGAAGTAAGGTCGGTAGAAAGTTCCAGCGGCAACATCGGAAATGTTCGCACCGCAGTGTAGACGGAAGTCGTTTCGGAGGCCGCGTGATCGTCGATTGCCGATCCCTTGGGAACACCGCTGTCCACATCCGCGATGCCAATCAGCACGCGAATACCCTCTGGCTTCTGCTCGGCAAACTCGATCTGATCGAGGTCACGTGACGAGTCGTTGTCGATCGACGACCAGAGCAGGCCGCGCAGATCGCGAAGATCCGGCTCGGCCGCAGGCCGCGAGCGTGCCTCAAGTGCTTTTACTTCTTGCTGAACGGCGCTCGAAAAATCGGGAGAGAACCCTTCGCGCAGCATCTCCTCATGAGCGCTTGCGGCAAGATCGAAACGGACCGGATTCATTCTCGCGCAAGGCTAGCACAGAAGAATGTCAGGCTTCCGCATTCAGACACCAATATCTTCGTTCCAAAGCTGCGGATGCGCGGCAACGAATCGCCGCATCAGTTCCACGCATTGCGGACTCTGCACGATTTCGAGCCGCACGCCGGCGCTTTCGAGCAACTCTTCTTCGCCCTTGAATGTGAGGTTCTCGCCAATGACAACTTTCGGTATGCGGTACAGCAAAATCGCTCCACTGCACATGGCGCAGGGAGAGAGCGTTGTGTAGAGGACGCTCTCGCGGTAGACGGACACAGGCTGACGCCCGGCATTTTCCAGGCAATCCATCTCGCCATGCAGAATCGGACTGCCCTTCTGTACACGCCTGTTGCGGCCCCGCCCGAGAATTCGGCCCTGGTACGTCAGCACGGAGCCAATCGGGATGCCTCCCTCGGCTAAACCCAGCCGCGCTTCCTCAATTGCCGCTTCCAGGAACGGATCTTCGACCATTGCCAGTCCCAAAATACCAACCGGCCCGCACGAAATTTGTCCAAAAATTCGCCCGATTCCAATCACACAGACAGAAGGATCAAATATGGCGAAAACGGTAGGCGAAAGACTGATCGAACGGCTTTCTGAGTGGGGCGTGGATACAATATTCGGGTTCCCCGGCGACGGCGTGAATGGCATCTTTGAAGGCCTCCGCCTGAATCAGAAGAAAGTGCGATTCGTACAGGTCCGGCACGAGGAGGCGGCTGCATTCGCCGCCTGCGGATATGCCAAGTACACGGGACGGCTCGGCGTCTGCATTGCGACTTCAGGGCCGGGCGGAATCCATCTTCTTAATGGACTTTACGATGCCAAGTGCGACGGCCAGCCGGTGCTCGCGATCACCGGCCACACCTTCCATGACCTGATTGGAACGCACTATCAGCAGGACGTCGATCTCGACAAGCTTTATATCGACGTTTCCGTCTATAACCAGCGCGTCATGGGGCCGGCCCATCTGGTCAACGTACTCGACGAGGCGGTGAAGACGGCGCTCTCCCGGCGCGGCGTAGCACACATCACCGTACCCAAAGACATTCAGGACCTCAAAGTCTCCGAGAATGAGCGCTCCTCGGCCAACATCAGGAATCATACGGGCGGCTATTTCGCGCCGGTGTATCCGGCGGCGACGAAGCAGGAGCTGGAGGACGCTGCTGAAATCCTGAACAAAGGGAAGAACATCGTAATTCTGGCCGGCCGCGGCTGTCTGGGTGCGCGATCCGAGTTGCTCGAGATCTCCGAAAGGCTTGGAGCGCCGATCGTGAAACCGCTGCTCGGCAAAGCGGTTGTTCCCGATCGCGACCCGCATTGTTTGGGCGGTATCGGACTGCTCGGTACAGCGCCTTCGCAAGACGCTCTCGAGGAGTGCGACACGATTCTCCTTGCAGGCACCAGCTTCCCGTACATGGAATTTCTGCCCAAACCCGGACAGGCGAAGTGCGTGCAGATCGATGTCGATCCGGCCCGCATCGGCCTGCGTTATCCCGTCGATGTCGGAATTGCTTCGGACGCTAAATCAACGCTTGCCGCTCTGATCCCGTTGCTCAAAAAGAAAAGTCACGATTTCCTGAAGAAGTCGCAGCGGCGCATGGAGAGCTGGAACAAGCTTATGGAAGAGCGCGGCACTCGTTCGGACATGCCGCTCAAACCGCAGGTGGTTACCCACACTCTCAATAAGCTGCTGAACAACGACGCCATCGTTTCGTCCGACAGCGGGACCATCGCGACCTGGTCCGCCCGCTACATCGATATCCGCGGCGATATGCAGTTTTCTCTCTCGGGCTCGCTGGCCACCATGGCGAACGGATTACCGTACAGCATCGGCGCAGCGATTGCATACCCCGGGCGTCAGGTGGTCTGTATCGTCGGCGACGGTGGCGTTTCCATGTTGATGGCGGAGCTCGCCACACTCGCCAAATACCGGCTGAATGTGAAAGTGATCGTAGTCAACAACAGCACGCTCGGACAGATCAAGTGGGAGCAGATGGTGATCAACGCCAACCCCGAATTCGGCGTGGATCTGGAGCCGATCGATTTTGCGGGGGTCGCCAAAAGCTGCGGAATCATGGGCTATACGCTCCGGCATCCCGGGCAGGCGGAGACAGTACTGCGCGATGCGCTCGCGCATCCGGGGCCGGCGCTCGTGGACGCTATCGTCGATCCACAGGAACCGCCCATGCCCGGCAAGATCAAAACCGAGCAGGCCATCCATTTCGCCGAAGCGCTGCTTAAGGGCGACAAGGACGCCGGCAAGATCATCAAGACCATCGCCGAAGATAAGGTTCGCGAAGTCGTTTAGCGGGCATAGCGCCTCGAGCTCGTTTCTTGCGGGTCCGATTTCGGACCCGCTACACTAGAAGCATTCGGGGCGTGGCTCAGCCTGGCTAGAGCGCCTGGTTCGGGACCAGGAGGTCGGTGGTTCGAATCCACTCGCCCCGACCATTCCTCCTCGTCACACTTAGCACCCACAGACATCAGACTCCGATTGGCCGTGCGCTCTACTCGGAAAGCGCGGTATCCGATGGACCGGAGCGCAAAATCAGCTGGCGCGCGAATTGGCGAAATTTGCGCAGCCCATACCTACGGAGTAGCCGGTAGGGCCTGGCAAACCAATAAACCGGCTGCGGCAGTTTCCGATCGAAGTACGAGAAATCATTCCTGTTCGGCTTGAGCAGTCGCGTCAGAAATCTGACGTGCATCCAGATCCGTTCGAATGCGCCATCGCGGATTTGCACCTGCAGCCATTCAAAGTGAATCCGTTGCGGTGCCGCTTGCCACCATCCCGGAGCGAATTGCAAAGGGTACAGTTTCTCGATCCGGCCCGCAATGCGGACCACACTCGGATTGTCTGCGATTGCGCGGGACACGCGCTTCGGCAGCTCGATTCCAAAAACCCTGCTCACAAGCGCCAGCGGTAGCAGAACCAGGCGCATGCGAGACACACAGGCTGCGCGGCGGAGCAGACGTTCCCAATCAGCATCGGGAAAGACCATCAAAAACGCCGCGATATCGCAGAGCCATTTCAACGATTCCCAGTTGTGCCGGAAACCGTGGATCGCCAGGAGAAAAAACATCTCTTCGGGCCTGGGCAGCGCTGCTTGCTCGTCCATCCGCACCGTGTCTTCGACTTTCCAGAGCTGCAGATCCGATAGCCGGCGGTCTCGCCACGCTTCACACGCGGACCAGTGAAGCTCCAGACGGATCTTCGTTTGCGTGTGGACGTAAGTAACGTCCTTGGCCCCTTTCGGGGGCTGTGCATCCGCCTCGGAGCGCACATACCCGCGCTCAGCCGCAATGCGGGACGCCTTCGGCAGATCCGGAAGCGAAATGAAAAGGTCCAGGTCCGTCATTTGCCGGCAAGCCACGCTTCCATAGAGAAGCTTCGCCCAAACCGGACCCTTGAAGGGCACCACCTGTATGCCCTCGTTCTTGAAACGTGTCAGCAGCCCAGTCAGCTCGGAATCGAGTGCCAGATTGTGAGCGATGGCACCGCGGCAGTAACTCTCAAACCACCATCTGACCGGCTCCGGCACACCCGTTGCATTCCGCAATCCGGCATTGAGCAGCAGCACGACTTCGTGCCGGCTAGCCAGGTCAAGCAGCCTGCCCCAATCGATCGCGCCCGGGAGTTCCAGTACGCCGGAGTCACCAACCAACGCACGTTTCAGCAACGATAGCAGCAACTCGTACTCGCCACCCGGTTTCTCGCACGTTTTTTCGATGTGAGCCGCCCGTGGCTCGAACGTTGCGGTTGCCATTGTCCTATCGGTACGCTCGCTTTTCGAGCGTTGAGACGATATTCAGCGGCACGTAGCAGACCGACCCGGCACGATCATTACCGTTGACCAGAACAACCGCAGTATCTTTGATGGGCATCAGCGAAAACTCGGTGTCCGGGCGCAGCATGACGACCTGTTTCGCAGCCAGCATCTGCTCTGCACCCCGGCGATCGCTTCGCCGCAAGGCGGAGTAGAAGGCATCCGCATCACCGGACTGCAACGCGCAGGGCAGCGCAAAATGCAGTCGTATGAGCTGACCTGAATTGGCGGATCCATCGGCCGCCTTGGAGCGCTTCTTGAGAATTCCCCACCCGATACCGACCAGCGCCAGGATCATCACGGCAACGGCCGCGATCCCGAACATTTTTCGCGCCACGAAAGCCGGTTAGAGTGGCGGCAGACCCAAAGCGTTGATTACGCCGTTGAGGTCTGTTTCTTCCGTCGGGTATTGCCCCTTCGCAAAGGCCTGCGTCGCCTGGCCAAGGTCCACCTGGGCGGTCCTGCTGTGATAGAACGCCGGATCCAGGTCAGCCTCAACGGTCACTGTTGTCAGGTCGTGAAGAGCCTTCCCCGGAGTGATTTTCGAAACCGCTGAACCCGCCATCGCCGGAGTCGGTGCCAAGACCGAAACCACGAAGGGAAGCAATCCCGCGGACGCTCCCGCCAGCCCGAAATTGCGCGCGAGTTGCCTCCGCGACACCAACTCGGGATTCACTTCGGCCGGCGAAAACTCTTCCAGCAACCCAGCTTCCCCGAGTTGTTTGACCGCCAGCACCACCACCTTTTCATCCGCCGGAATTCCCAGCTCCCGGTTCAGTAATTCCGACAGTTCCCCAACAGACTTATTCCCGTCCGCATTTTGCCAGACGAGCGCTGCACTTTCATTCAGGCTGTGAGCCCGGTGATTCACCTTATCGTACAGAATTTTTTCTTTTTCCAAATTTTCGGAAAAGATCCCATTTCGTCGTGCTACTGGGTTTTTCATGAATATTGCCTCTGTTCTGCTCAGAATCGAAGGATGTTTCGCGTCAGCCAAGTTCCTCGATCATCCGCACGATCTGTTCAGCCGCCAAAGCGGCCTCGCCACGCTCAGATTGCAACCCTGTGGCCGAACCCAGAGCCCTTTTCAGAAACGAGACGGTCAATTCCGACTGCCTCCGAACAGCTACTGTATTGCCCAGTAATGTCAACAGCATCTGCCCCGCTGTGAGTCGCTTCGGTTTCCAGGCTGCGTCGGGACTATACCGAAGCCCGAAGACCCACCCGACCGGTAAGGATACGAGCGCGATCCCTGGCGTGCGAGAAGGATGCGACGCTATCCGGTGCGAAATATCGGGCCGCAGACGCAGCTGGCGCGGAAATGCGTGGACGCGCCCATCGAAATCGAAGACCGCATACTCATCCGAATAATAAGTTGCTCCGAGTGCCGTGAGCGCTGCGATCAGAGTGCTTTTTCCGCTATGTGAAGACCCCGGAACGATGAGTGCTTTTCCCCGCCAGGCCACCACGCCGGCATGCACAAATACAACCTGTTCACTCTCCGCCGCGACGTACCGGTGAATTCGTGATTCGAGCAGTTGCGCCGCAGCGATTACGTCCGGAGCCGTTTCAGTGTCGGCTGCATCTCCTCCTGCCACCGAAAAGATCAGCTCGCCGGTTTCGGTGTGCGCGCGAAAAAATCGGAAGGCCGGAACGGAAGCGTCTGACTCCGGCAATTCTTCTCCGCCGGGTACCAGTGGCGAAGGCAAATACGGCAAGAGGTCCGCCATCGTCTCGAGCGCGAATACGACTCCGTAGGCGGAATAGACCAGCCGAATCTTTTCACCCGGTTCGCCATCCGCATCAACGCCGCCCGTCACTTTACCTGGAATTCGTAAGAGCCCGCTCCAATTTTAACTGTGCGCTCGCCTGCTTCAAGCTGCGTCTCGACTTTCTTACCGTTCTCATAAACCTGCGTGCCCGGCGCATTCGGGAAAATCACCTTTGCCGCCGTGTTCGCGGGAATTGTGACTTTCAGTGCAAACGGGCCCGAAGGCGTCCCGTTCCAGTCCACTGCGATCTTGCCATACACCGATTCGTATTCAGCGCGTGCTGAGGTCATGCGAGCGTTGGGATGTGGATGGATTGTGATCTCGTGAAAACCGGCCCCGGTCGTCGTCGTATCGATTCCCGCCACATTCTGATGAACCCACGCCATCACGGAGCCGAATGCGTAGTGATTGTAGGAGTTCATCGCGGGATCGCCGGTGTCGCCGTTCCAGCGCTCCCACCAGGTCGTCGCGCCTTTCTTGATCATGTAGCCCCACGACGGATACGTTTCACTCAACAGAAGTTCGTACGCCACGTCGAGCTGCCCGTGATTGGCGAGCGCAAACAGAATGTACGGCGTCCCCAGAAAACCGGTGGTCAGATGGTTGTTGTGCGCCTTGATGCTGGCCACCAGCTTGTCCACCGCCGCCTGCTCCAGCTCAGGTGGGAGAAGCTTCATGTGAAGCGCAACGACGTATGAAGTCTGCGTTCCTGTGCCAACGGTCCCATCCGGCTTCACGTACTCTTTCTGAAACGCGGTGCGTATGTCTGCGTAGATTTCTGCATAGTGCTTCGCCATCTCCGTCCTACCGGTCGCGTTGGCCATCTCCGACATCATGTTCGCCACCAGCGCCCAGTAGGCCGTATCGACTAAATCTTTCGGAGTGTTCGGATCCGGAGCCAGCCAGTCGGCGAAATCAGGGCCGACTCTCTTCCTGCGAATGAAATCCGGATTCGCATTCTGGATGAACTGCATCCAGTGATTCATGGCGTCCCAGTTGTGCTGGATTACGGATCGGTCCCCATACTGGATCCAGGTTGTCCAGGGAACGATCACGCCCGCATCGCCCCAGCCCGGCGCGCCTTCGATCGTGCCCACACCGATCGTCGGCGACACGTTGGAAAATGCGCCTTCGGCCGATTGCGCATCCCGGACATCGCGCATCCATTTGTGCGTGAAGGCGCCGATATCGAAGTTATAACTTCCCGTGCGCCAGAAAACCGCGGCATCCGCCATCCAGCCGAGGCGCTCATCCCGCTGCGGGCAATCCGTCGGCACACTCAGGAAATTACTGCGCTGGCCCCAGATGCCGAGCCCCCACATGCGGTTCACCAGATCGCTCGAAGTCGTAATGGTGGCGGCGGGATCCTGATTCAGGCTGCTCACCACCTGGCCGGTGATATCGGCCAGCGCCGGTTCACCCGGATACCCGCTCACCTCCACATAGCGGAATCCGTGAAAGGTAAAAGTCGGCGCATAGGTTTCCACTCCATTTCCGCGCAGCGTGTAGCGGTCGGTGGCGTCGGCGTTGCGCAGGTTTGTCGTGTAGATCGAGCCATCGGGATTCAGTATTTCGGCAAAGCGCAACCGTACCGTAGCACCGGCATGTCCTTTTACTCGCAGCGCCACCCAGCCGACCATGTTCTGCCCCATGTCGAAGACGTACGCGCCTCCAACTCTCTTCACGCTCTCGGGCCGCAATGTTTTGACGATGCTTGGCGGCGCATCCACCTGGCTGGATATCAGACCCGGAAACGGATCGCCCGCCGCGGCGTGATCCCACGATGCCGCATTGAAATGCACCGTGTTCCAGCCCGGTTTCTCCAATCGCGCATCGTACGTCTCGCCGCCATAAATCTCGGCGTAGACAATGGGGGACTCCGCCGCTCGCCAGTTTTCGTCCGTAATGACCGTCTCGCGCGAGCCATCCGTGTATTCGATCTCGAGCTGTGCTAACAAACGTGTCTGCAGCGAGCCGTGAAAGTGCTCAGCTGTCCAGGAAAGCGCGCTGCGGAACCAGCCCGATCCCAGTTCAGTCGCCTCCACATTTTCGCCTCGCGCGAGGAGCGGCGTCACGTCGTATGTCTGATACTGCACGCGCTTGTCGAATTGTGTGAAGCCCGGCGTGAGCACGGAATTCCCCACACGCTTGCCGTTCAGGAAGAACTCGTACGCGCCTAAAGCTGTGGCATACAGCCGGGCCGCTCGAACCGGCTTGGCAACAGCGAATTCATGGCGCAGCAGAGCGGCCGGCTGCGGCAGCGGCCCCGGATCGCCGAAGGCTCTATCGCTCAGATCGCCAGCTACTGCAGCCGGACCTGGTGTTCCCGACGGCACGCCTGCCTGCCAGTGCGCATCCGTGGGAATACGCTCGATCCTGCCATCCGCATGAGTGATCTTGAGCAGCGCAGCCAGTGCCGCCGGTTTGGGAGCAGGGGGACGAGGTCCGTTCGGTCCCCACTCCATGTCCTTCGACGTTGTCACCGTAATATCGACCGAGTTCTTGCCTTTCGTCAACAGCCCCGCAATGTCCCGCCGATCAAATTCGTTCCAGTGCGGCTTTTGCCCGGCGTCGTGCCCATTCACGAGCACTTTCCAATCGCCCCGCGCAATCAGAAACAGAGCCGCCCGCAGCGGCGTGTCGTCAACTTCAAAATCAAGATGAAATGTGGCCTGCGTGCCCGGCGCCACTTGCTTCGCGTTCTGTCCGGCAACCCAGATCCAGCGAATGCCCGCGCTGTCTGGTGCCTCCTCCGGGTTCTGCCAACGAATCCATTTAGCGCTCCAGTCCGATGGATGGAGTAATCCCATCTCCCACCACGCCGGCTGAGCAGCCTGCGTTACGCGACCGGCTGCATCCCAGACCCGCACCGTCCACCAGTAGCGCTTGCGCGATTCGAGCGCAGGTCCCTGATAGGCAATCGAAACCGATTCGCCCGAAACCTGCTTCTGGCTATCCCAGATGTCCGCCTTACCCGCCCCCAGCAAATCCGGCTTGGAGGCCACCAGGATCTCGTACGCCGACTGACGCCAGTTCCGCTCGCGGTTGTCGCTCTGCCAGGAAAGATTCGGCTTCTCCGCATCGATACCGAGCGGGTTCTCCAGCGACTCGCAGCGCAGGCGAACCGGCGCGGCGTGCATCACGGCACTCGATGCCAGCAAAGCCAGCACCGCTGCAGCATAGACATTCTTTTCACAAACTCGGGTGATGCGCATTGTATCGATAATCCAGCAAGGCGAGAATTGCTTCGCTTATTGTTTTAAACGCGCGCGAATAAGTCAATGCTGACGGCCTTTGGGGGCGTGCGCGTTTCGCTCTGCAAAACGTTCTCGCCCTGCGCCGGCCAAAGTGTTCCGGTTAATCCAAACCGATGATACAATCGACCCAAAATTCCTCCGCGATTGAGGCATTATGAGTTCCGCAGCTCCGCTCCGTGACCCGTATCTGGTCAAGTCGGTTGTGCATTGTTCCAAAGTTCTCGGCGCATTTTCCTCCCCCGGCGAAGCGCTGCCCCTGCGCGAAATTTCTCGCCGTTGCGGACTGCCCAAGACCATGGCCTTCCGTCTCCTCTACACGCTCGAAAAATGCAGTATGGTGTCCAAGGTCGGAGATAATCTTTATACCTGCTGCGTCACTCCCTTCAAGCACCGCAAGTTCCGCATCGGTTATGCCGCCCAGGGCACCGAGTACCATTTTTCTCGCGTGGTTTCGCAGAGCCTCGCTCAGGCCGCGCAGGCGGAAGGCGTTGAACTCATCTCGCTCGACAATCGCTACAGTCCGCAAATTGCTCAGCGCAACGCCGATGAACTGGTCCGCGAGCGCGTCGATCTGGCCATCGAATTTCAAACCGATCAGACCGTCGCACCCATCGTTGCGGCGAAATACGCAGAAGCGAAAATCCCGTTCATTGCCATCGAAATTCCCCACCCGCACGCGATTTTTTTCGGCGCGAACAATTACCACGCCGGCCTGATCGGAGGCCGTTATCTGGGCAAATGGGCTCGCCAGAACTGGCAGTCGAATGTGGATGAAGTCATTCTGTTTGAACTGCCGCGCGCCGGCAATTTGCCCCGTATGCGCTTGACGGGTATGCTCACCGGCCTCAAAGAGTCGCTCGCTTCGATAGAACAGTGCCGCGTCACCTATCTCGATGGAGACGGCTGTTTTAGCGACAGCTTCGATGCCATGCGACGCTATCTCCGCTCAACCCGCAGCCGCCGCATCCTGGTCGGCGGAGTCAACGATGCCAGTGTGCTCGGCGCACTGAGAGCGTTTCAGGAAACTGGCCGCACGGAGCACTGCGCCATTATGGGCCAGAACGGTTCGCCCGAAGGACGGGCGGAGTTGCGTCAGCCCGGTACACGGCTGGTCGGCTCGGTCGCCTACTTCCCCGAGCGCTATGGCGATAGCCTCATCCGGCTGGCGCTCGATACCCTCGACCGGCGGCCCGTGCCCTCAGCCGTCTTCATCAAGCACCAGCTGATTACTCCCGAGACAGTGAACCAGCTCTATCCCAACGACTCGCCGACGGAAGCGGCTGGCGTCTGCCGGATTGTGTAGGCGCGCCTCAATCGGCGCTCGCCACATGCCTCGAATCGCGGGCGGTATCCTTGACCGTTGAGATTCTGGCTCGTTTTGATCCTTGCTGCCGTGAGCGCGGCGGCTGATTTGCGCTTTGAAGACGTCGCCGCAAAGGGCGGCATCGACTTCGTTCTGCATAACTCCCCCACCCCGGAAAAGCACATGATCGAGACCATGGCCGGAGGCCTCGCCGTTTTCGACTACGACGGTGATGGCAAACCGGACATCTTCTTCACGAACGGCGCAGCGCTGCCGTCTCTGAAAAAGACCGGGCCGATGTATTGGAACCGGCTCTATCATAATGAAGGAAATCTGAAATTTCGCGACGTGACCGAGCAGGCCGGAGTGGCCGGCGAAGGCTACTCCATGGGCGCTGCCGCCGGCGATTACGATAACGACGGCAAGCCGGACCTCTTCGTCGCCGGTGTAAACCGAAACATCCTGTACCACAATCTCGGTAACGGCAAGTTCGAAGACGTCACCGAGAGAGCCGGCATCAGGAGCGGCGAGTGGGCGGTTGCGGCAGGCTGGTTCGATTACGATCGGGACGGCCGTCTTGATCTGTGGGTCGTGCATTACGCCAAGTGGTCGGTCAATGACGATCGCTACTGCGGCGATCGCTCGCGCGGAATTCGAATTTACTGCCATCCCAAATATTTCCAGGGACTCGCGAGCACGCTCTACCATAACCGCGGCGATGGCACGTTTGAGGATGTCTCTGCGAAAGCAGGCATCGCGGCATTCCCGGGGCGCGGCATGAGCGTGGCATTCGCCGATTACGACGGCGACGGTTATCCGGACGTTTTTGTCACCAACGACAACATGCCGAATTTCCTGTTTCATAACCGCGGCAACGGCACGTTTGAAGAAGTCGGATTGCTGGCGGGCGTGGCCATGCGCGAAGACGGAAAAGCCGTGGCAAGTATGGGCGCTGATTTCCGCGACTACAACAACGACGGACTGCCCGATATCGCCGTCACGGCTCTCGCCGGCGAAACGTTCCCGCTATTTCGCAACCTGAGTAAAGGCAATTTCGCCGATGCCACCTACGCGAGCGGACTCGCCGGATTGAGCACGCATCACAGCGGCTGGGGCACCGGTCTGTTCGATCTGGATAACGACGGCTGGAAGGATCTGTTCACCTCCAACTCGCACGTGAACGATCGCGTGGAGATGTTCGAAGCAGCGGTTTACAAAGAACCCGATACTGTTTTCCTGAATCTCGGGAACGGCAAATTTCAGGACGTCTCGCATGAAGCCGGATTGAATGAAGTGAAGGCGCATCGCGGCAGCGGCTTCGCGGACTTCGATGGCGACGGCAAAATCGATGTGGTCGTTTCGTCCCTCGAAGGCCCGGTCGAGCTCTGGCATAACATCACTTCCGCGCAAAACCACTGGCTCGATCTGAAAATCGATCGTATCGGCACGCGCGTTCAGATCGGCCAGCAATGGAATGAAATGACGAGCGCCGTGAGCTACGCGTCTTCAAGTCTCATACCGGTGCACTTCGGACTCGGTAACCAGACCAAAGCGGAGCGCGTGGTGATTGTGTGGCCGGATGGGAAAAAGCGAATCCTGACAGGCGTGAAAGCGGATCAGATTATTGCTGTGGCGCCGTGATCTCAGCCTCTTTCGCCAGCTGATCATTGATCTCGTTGTTGCGCTGCTTGATCTGCTGATACTGCTGCATCGTCTTTTGCGCCTGGGCAGTATCGCCAGCCGCCTGATAAGCCCTCGCCAGGCTGTAATGCAGGCTCCCGTCATCATCCACGCTGAGCGCTTTCTCTAGGTGCGGAACAGCTTCGGCCGGTTTGTTGAGCAGCGCATAAACCATGCCGAGCGCTGCATGCGCGGGAAGCAGATTCGGATCGCTTTTCAACGCCGCCGTCAGATACGGCACAGCCTCTGCCGGCTTCTGCGTACGCCATAGACTTTCACCCAGCATGAAATTCAGATCGGGCGCCGCGTTCTCGTGTGCGACCATTTCGTTCAGCATCGGTATGGCCTCGTCGTAACGATGCGCTAGAAAGAGCGACTGCGCCAGCTCGCGCTGCAGTTGCGGATCGCCGGGTGAAAGCGCCAGCGCAGCCCGCCACTCCGCTGCGGCTCCCGCGTCCTGTCCATGGCCATGCAGAATTTCAGCTTTGACGGCGTGAATCTCAACCGAATCCGGGAATTTTCCAAGCTGGTCGAAGGCTTCCACCGCCAGCCGGTTGTAAGATTTCGTGGTCCAGAATAAGGACTCCGGCGTGGCTGTACCGTGCTGGCGCGTCGCACCGAGATAGTCTCCGCGCCGATAGAGGCATTCGGCAGATTGTGTTGTGCAGGGCGTTTTGTCCAGTGCCTCTTCGGCGCTGCGTTCGGTGGCGGCCCAGTCGGCGTGCCCCGTGCTCTCGTAAACTTTGCCGAGGCCGGCATGGATCCCCGGCAGTTTCGGAAGCTTTGCCTGCGCTTCGCGATAGAAAAAAAATGCGCTCCGGTATTGCTTGCGCTGCAGACGCGAATCCGCCAGCAAAGCCGCGACGTATGGTGACTGCGGAGCCATTTCCGATAATCGCGTGAACGCTTTGGCCGCCAGCGCTTCGTAGCTTTTCCCGAGTCCGTACCAGATCTGCGGCGGCGCACCCGGAGCGGCCGTGAGTTTGCGGTAGAGCGGCGCGGCATCCGCCGGACGGTTCACGCTCGCGTAAGCGTCCGCCAGTGAACTGAGCGCCGGAATACTCGAGGGCTGCAGTTTGAGGACGGCTTGAAGGTGCGGAATCGCGGCCTGCGAATGTCCGGCCATCTGCTCGGCGAGCCCAAGATTCAGAAGCAATCCCGAATTCCCCGGCACGGCCTTTACCAGCCGCTGGTAGATCGGAATCGCTTCTTCGAACCGGCCAGCGGCCATCAGTTCCCTGGCCTGATGCGAGGCGGCCGCGAGATCCTCTGTCTGAGCGCTCGTGATTTGCGCGAAGATGAAACAGAAAAAGGCGGCTCCGTAAAGAAGCCGCCTTATACACGTACGCCGAAACGCCACTCTTACATACTTACCAACTGAATCGGCCGGCGAAGCGTATGTTTCGTTCGCCGAACGAGCTGGTGACCTGCATGAAAGTAGAATCGTTCACGCTGTTATCTGGCCCCCCGAAGTGCGACGTGTTCGGCAGATTGTAGAACTCCGTCCGGAACTCGAACTTCAGACTCTCACGA
The DNA here is from genome assembly GCA_021325235.1 of Terriglobia bacterium. Lineage (GTDB taxonomy): Bacteria > Acidobacteriota > Terriglobia > Bryobacterales > Bryobacteraceae > Bog-105. Next base: position 88,071 of record JAJPHN010000011.1, read on the forward strand.
ATGGGGAAGGTACGGCTGATGCTCATATCCGTGTTCCACACCCCAGGTCCAGCCAGAATGTTGCGCCCGGTTGTTCCAAAGCGCGTTGTGGTGACCGGAGCAAAAGCTGCCGGATCGTACCAGTAAGCACCCGGACCAACGTTGCCGAGAAACGGAACATGCTGCATCACCTGATCGGCGGTTTGCGTGTTGTCGGGCGCGTTGAGCGAAGATCCGCTCGCGTAGATGTACATCGGACTCCCGGTGTAGCAGGTTTCCACACCGCTGAACTGCCAGCCGCCGACAATCTTGGAAGCGATGCCGCTGCTGACAAACTTCTTGCCGGGGCCGAACGGTAATTCGTAGACCCAGCCCAGCGTGAACACGTGGCGATGGTCAAAACCGGCGCTGGCGCGGTTGCGCTGGAACACCGGAGCCCAGTTCCAGTCGACGCCCTGCCACCCATCGTCATCGGCATAGTCGATCGCGTGCGACCAGGTATAGCCGCCTTTCAGCATCAAGCCGTTCGAGAACTGCTTGTTCAGCGCAACCTGAAGCGAGTTGTACTCCGAGCTAAGATACCCGTCCCACATATCGGTGGGAACCGTGCGTCCGATATTGGCCTGCGGCAGTCCCGCGGTGCCTGAGCCGGGGTAGCCCGCGTTGATGTCATAGTCGGCAAGCTGATGCACCGTGTGCTGACCGACGTAGCCAACCGATGTCACGACTTGTCCGGGCAGCTGCCGTTCCACCGTGAAATTCCAGGACTGCACGTAGCCGCGATGAATGAAGCTGTTCGGGCTGCGCTCGCTTGCCGTCGGGTCGAGCGGGACAATACCGGTTGACAGATCGGGTCCTACCACCGGCGGAATGCCATTCGTGAAGCTGCTCACCGCTCCTCCCGTGAGAGTCGCGGGTGCAAAGCCGTTTGGCGCGACATAGTTGTTGTTGATCGTCAGCGGGTAAAAACCGCGCAGCGGACGGGAGTACGCGAGCGGATCATAGTTCAAGCCGTAGCCGGTGCGGATCACAGTCTTTTCACCGAGCCGGTACGCCAGGCCAACGCGCGGTGCGAAGAGTTTGTGGCTCACGCTGATGCCGGCATCCTCGGGCACATTGCCGCGTCCGCCCATGTAAACGTCGTTGGTCGTCGGGTCGTACCGCTCGATACCCTTGCCGCAGCAGCGCGTCATCAGCGGGTACAGTTCGTACCGCAGCCCGAGCGAAACCGTCAGGCTTTTCGAAACCTGCCAGCGATCCTGTGCGAACCAGCCCAGCTGCCACTCGCGCCCGGTCATCAGGATGTACTGCTCGCCCTTCTGCGTGTTATCGGAAAGCCCGAGCAGGAACTGCGCGTACGAATTGAACTGGTTGGGCGCGAAAACCGCATTGCCTTTGCCATCATTCAAGGTCGTGACGGAGCCGCTGAAATCGAAGTAACCGCGCGGGCCGCCGTTACTCAGTTCCGGCTGCCAGTGATTCAGGTGATGGCGCACCAGGTCGAAGCCGAAGCGAAGCTGATGCGCGCCTTTGGTCCATGCGATGGAGTGATTGGTGGTGTACGTTTCGTCGGTTCGGAACAGCGGCATCCAGTTCGGTACACCGGTTCCGGTATAGGTTGCAAAGCTGATGTCCGGAAATCCGCTATCACGAATGTCGGCACCGTTCAAACCGGGAATACTCAGTGGACCCGAGTAGTTCTTGCCGTAGTCCGCGCCGAGCACACTCTGATTCATGCGCTGATACCCGACGTTTCCGTCGAGTACCACGGTCGGCGAAAACACGTAGGTGTGGCCGATCGAGGCAACCTGGACGCTCGTTCGCCCTCTGCCCGGATCCGATCCCGGGGCGGGTCCGCCCGCCGCGCCAAAAATTCCAACACTGCCCGATGTGGCGAACATGTTGTCGTATTTGACAAAAATCGTATGCTTGTCGGTGCGATTCCAGTTGACCTTGGCGTCGTATTGAAACCGGTTGATGGCCGGGCTGGCAGCAGCCTCATAGTTGTTGGATGTTCCCGGCAAATTCGGCAGCGGCAGAAAATTCTGAATCGCTAAGGCAGAAGGGCTCAGATATCGGCTCGGTATGATGCCGCCCGCGAACAAGGCCCGTCCGCTGCCATCTGCATTACCCGTGAACGGGTTGTAGATGTTCGTGTTGTAAGCCGAGAAGTTGCCGGCACGCTGGTCCGCGGTCGGAACCGTATACAGCCCGTTGGCGCTGGTCTTCTGCGTCGTGCCGTCGAAGCTGACGAAATAGAAGAGCTTATCCTTCCGGAACGGACCGCCCAGTGTTGCGCCGTAATTGTTGTAAATGCCAACTGGCTTGTCCACGCCCGGCTGCAGAAAGAAATTGCGCGCGTTCAGATGCTGATCGTTATGGAAGATAAACGCGCTCCCGTGCAGCTGGTTTGTGCCCGACTTCGTCACGAGCGTAATGGATGAAGCGCCGGCCAGTCCCTGATCCGCATCCGCCGCGCTGGTCGTGACGTTCACCACATCCACCGTTTCCGCCGGAGCAACGTAGCCGGTATACTGCGGCAGCCAGACGTTGATACTCTCGGCACCGTCAATCTTGGTGATATTCGTTTGCCCCGCCGCGCCATTCACGTGCGTATTGAGCGGCTGCGCCGGAACGTCGGTGTTCGAGTTATAGAACGACGATGGCGATGTGCCCGGAGCCAGATTGATCAGCGACTGATAATTCCGGTTGCCACCCAGCGGCAGCGTCGTAACCGCCTGTCCCGTAATCTCGGTGTGCGTGTCCGCTTTGTCGGTCTGCAGTTCCACCGCCTGCGCCGAGACATCCACCTTCTCCGTCGATTCACCCACCTGCATCGCGAGATCCACGCGCGTGATCGTGTTCGGCGTAACGGTCAGGTTCGTCTGGTTCAACTCGCGAAACCCGCTCGCCACCGCGCTGACCGTATACGTGCCCGGCACCAGGTTGGTGATGTTGTAGCGGCCTTCGTTGTCGGTTGTATCGGTCCGAACCTGCGAAGTCCCGGTGTTGGTAGCGGTGATCTTCGCATTTGGGATAACGGCCCCGCTCGGGTCGGTTACCGTTCCGACGATCGAACCGTATAAAACCTGTCCGGCCAAGCTCGCCGGATGAACAGCCCAGGCCAGCACAGCCAGAGCGAAAAGAAAACTGCAAAGGGCCTCACTCAACCGAGCAGCCCGGATTCTTGAAGGAATCATGGGTCCCCACCTCGTCACTAAACGCACAGAGCTTAAACGGCCCGTTCCGTGCGTCCGGAATTCAAAAATTTAAAACAGCTGCTGAAAAATAGCGAGAACAACGCGCCCGACCTGGAGCGCCAACTAACACGGGTTGAGTAGATGTTATAGCAGTAATTCTCTGGATGCAAGAGGTATATGCGCAAGAGATAAAAAGTTTAGAAAAGCGACCGCGCCCAGAGGCAAGCGAACACAAGCAAACAATAGTCGCCCGGCGTTTCCCTTCCGCGTTACGATATTCACCAGTGCGCGCCGCTTGCTGTTCGTTTCTTCTGGTGACGCTTGCCGCCGTTTTACACGCCGCCCCGCGGACCGTGACCTTCGCGCGCGACATCGCGCCCATCGTGTACCAGAACTGCGCGCCATGCCACCGTCCGGGCGAATCCGCGCCCTTCTCGCTGCTGAGCTATCAGGATGTCCGGCGTCACGCCTCGCAGATCGCGGATGTGACCAAGCGCCGCTATATGCCGCCCTGGCTTCCGCAGGCGGGCTACGGGGCCTTCCAGGACGAGCGCCGTCTCACCGACGAACAGATCGCGCTGATCCAGAAGTGGGTCGCGCAGGGCGCACAGCCCGGTTCGCTCGCCGAAGCGCCCCAACCCCCGAAGTTCAGCTCCGAATGGCAGCTCGGCCCCCCCGATTTGATCCTGCATGTGGATCATCCCTACCATCTCGACGCCGGCGGCAGCGAGATCTTCTGGAACTTCATTCTTCCGGTGCCGATCAAGCAGGAGCGCTGGGTGCGGGCCATCGAAGTCCGGCCGGGCAACGCCAAAGTTTTCCACCACGCCAACGTGGTCATCGACCGCTCCGGCGCTTCACGCCGCCAGGAGAAAATTCCCGGGTTCGGCTTCCCTGGCATGGATCTCGCAGTCGAAGAAAACTCATTCGATCCCGACGGCCACTTCCTGTCCTGGAAGCCCGGCAGCCCGCCCGTAGTCGAACCGGACGGTATGGCCTGGCGCGCCACGCCCGGCATGGATCTCATCCTGAACGTCCACCTGCGCCCCACCGGGAAAGAAGAGATCGTGAATCCCGAGATCGGGCTCTATTTCACCGACAAGCCGCAAACCAAATACCCGATGCTCGTCCAGCTGGAGCACGACGGCGCCCTCGACATCAAGCCCGGTGACCGCGACTTCCTCATCAGCGACGATTTCCATGTGCCGCTCGATCTGAACGTGCTCGAGATCTATCCGCACGCGCATTATCTGGCAAAGCTGATGGAGGGCTACGCCACGCTTCCCGATGGCACACGCAAGTGGCTGGTGCGCATTCCCGATTGGGATCTCAACTGGCAGGGCGTCTACCGGCTGAAAGAGCCGCTCTTTTTGCCGCGTGGTTCAGTGATCTCGATGCGCTACCACTACGACAACTCCGCCGCCAACATCCGCAACCCGAATCGCCCGCCCAAAGAGGTGAAAGCCGGCGTGCAGGCAACCGACGAGATGGGCCATCTCTGGCTGCAGGTGCTGCCCGTAGCCGATGGCGATCAGCGCATGGTGCTCGAAGACGAACTCGCCCAGGAGCGCCTGCGCAAGTATCCCGACGATTTCGGCGCCAACTTCAACATGGGCGATGTCGAGCTGAGCAAGGGCGATGCTGCCCAGGCCATCGGCTTTTTCGAAAAGGCCACCAAAGCTGAGCCGAGAAGCCCGGTGGCCGCCAGCGAACTCGGCGTGGCACTCTACACAGCCGGACGCCTGCCCGAAGCCGAGGAGCAATTCAAGAAAGCATTGCTCATCGACGCCTCTTACACCGACGCGCGCTTCAACCTGGCCAGCGTGGAAGCCGAATCCGGCGAATTCGAAGCCTCCGTCAGTGACTTCCGCGGCGTGCTCACCGATCGCGCCGATTATCCGAAAGCGCAGGAGCGGCTGGTCGACGTGCTCTTCGCCTGGGGCGACCAGCTGGCCAAATCCGGAAACAACGAAGACGCCATCCTGCGCTATCGGCAGGCGCTCACCTATGCCGCCGACAATGTCGAACTCCATACCAGTCTGGGTGCTGCTCTCGCGCGGCTCGGTAAAACCAGCGACGCCCGTTACGAACTGGAAGCCGCGCTGAAAATCAATCCCAATTTCGAGCCGGCGCGCAAAATCCTCGAATCGCTTTCACGCTGACGAAAAGTCGCATATGAAATCTGCCCAAAACGATCTCAAAAAGTCAGCTGGATTCACCGAAGAGGAACACGCCGCCATGCGCGAGCATATCCAGGAATTGAAGGGCGGCAAGCAGGACGGCGAAGCGGCGCTGCTCGCAAAAATAGCCGAGATGCCCGAGCATGATCGCGCGCTGGCCGAAAAGCTTCATGCCATTGTCAAGCGCAATGCGCCGGATCTCGCACCAAGAACCTGGTACGGCATGCCGGCTTACGCAAAGGACGGAAATGTGGTTTGTTTTTTCCAGAGCGGACTGAAATTCAAAACCCGCTACGCCACGCTCGGTTTCAGCGACAAAGCCAAACTCGACGATGGAAAGATGTGGCCCACATCATTTGCTCTCAAGGAACTGACTCCAGCCGAAGAGGCCAAAATCATCGCGCTCCTGGAAAAAGCTCTGAGTTAGTTCTCGGTTGCAAGACTGAGCCGCGCGCGCCAGCAAGCGGTCTACTCCGCCGATCACCGGGCCCCTGACTGCGTTGCGCCCTGATTTCTGCCAACACTTGTTCAATAGTCTGGACAACCACAACGGGGCTCTCGAGCTGGATGAAATGCCCGGAGTCCGGCACAAGTTCGTTGCGTCCCCGCGTGGATAGCGCAGCATAGGCTTTATGTCCAGACCCCAAAGCCCGAAAATACTCTGCCGCCTGTTCGCGCACGTCGGCGGGCACATTTGGCGGCATGGGGTGTTGGCCTGCAGTCAGCACGATCAGGGGCATGTCGGCATAGTTGCGCTTCGCATTGACCACCTCGCGCTCGCTCCGCAAGGCATTTTCCATCGGCGAGGCTTGGGTCAGTAACCTCGCCGGATCGGCATTGAGTTGGGCAAGGGTCGCTGACAGGCTTGCAAAGGCTGTCGGAAGCGGCTGCGCCGTGCACTCGTCGAACCCGGGCGTGCCCTGTTTCAGCGCGCCGCTCCGCATCCCTGCAGCGCACTGCCGCAGTCGTTCCACATCCGCGCTCGGCCCTGCATCGCCGAAGGCCGCGAACTTCGGCGCGACACGCTCTCTTACCGCAGCTTCGTCGGGGATGGCGGGATCCAGCAGGACTATTCCGGCCACAGCCTCTCGATGTTGGTCGGCAAAGGTCAGAGCGACGTACGCTCCCGCCGAGTGCGCGACCATCACGTACAGGCCGTCCACGTCCGCTCCCTTCAATGCCAGCGCAAGATCTTCGGTCTTGTGAATCGCGTCCTGCGGCTCAGGGCTCGCGCTGCTGAAGCCGAGTCCCGCGGGATCCCATGCACACACACGAGTTTTCTGTGAAATCTCGCCCTGAATCCGGTACCACACCAGCGACCACCCCCTTGCCCCGGCCGTCAGGACAACGGTGGGCGAGCCTTGCCCGATACAAACGAGATTGATCGTGCGTCCCCTGATGCGAACGAGACGCGGGGGTTTGAGATAAGGAGCGACCAGCTCCGAAGCTTTGGCCCCAGTCGAGGGTGCGCTCCCTGCAACGGAAACGAGCATCAGGAGAATCAAACTCACGCCCGCAGCAACAGTATTCATGCCGGAATTCGCGCTCCCACCAGGGTAATGGTATGCTCAACTGCAAGCGATTACACCCGGCCCGCAAAAAAGCGTCTCGATATAATCGCCCAATCCACTCATGCCTACGGCCCTGTTACTCGCCGCCGCCTCCAACAAACTGCTCTCCCTGAACGCCGTTGACCTCGCCGTCATCGCGCTCTACTTCATCATGTGCCTCGGCATCGGCTTCTACCTGAAGCGCTTTGCCAATACCGGTGAAGACTTCTTCCTCGCCGGCCGCGACATGAGCGCCTGGATCGCCGGACTCAGCTTCGTCGCCGCCAATCTCGGCTCACTCGAACTCATGGGCTGGGCCGCTTCGGCGTATCAGTACGGCATCCTCGCCACCCACTGGTATTGGATCGGCGCCATCCCGGCCATGCTCTTCCTCGGCATCGTCATGATGCCGTTCTATTACATCTCCAAAACGCACTCCGTCCCGGGCTATCTCAAACTCCGCTTCGGCGAACCCGCCCGTGCGCTTTCCGCCATCAGCTTCGGCTTCATGACCCTGCTCATGAGCGGCATCAACATGTACTCCATGGCGCTGGTCATGAAAATCATCCTGGGCTGGGACATCTCCTTCAGCATCTGGGTCTCGTCGCTCACCGTCGCCGTCTACGTCTTCCTCGGCGGTCTGCTATCGGCCATCTTCAACGAAGTTCTGCAGTTCTTCCTGATCTGGCTCGGTGCGATTCTGATCTCCATCATCGGTCTCAAGGAAGCCGGCGGCTGGAGCGGCATGGTCGCGCGCATCCATAAAAATTTCCCCGGCCAGGACTACACGCACCTCTGGCAGGGTCTCGGCCATTTCGCCGACAATCCCATGGGCATTCATTGGACCGGCATCGTCCTCGGCCTCGGCTTCGTCATCTCGTTTGGTTACTGGACCACGGACTTTCTCGTCGTCCAGCGCGTGCTCTCTGCCCGCGATCTGCGCAGTGCCAAAATGGCTCCCATCATCGGCGCCGCTTTCAAGATGTGCGTGCCGTTCATCGTCATCCTTCCCGGCCTGCTCGGCCTCGCCGTTCTGCCCGAGCATTTAGTCGGCGAAGCGCAGGCCAACGCCACCGGCCTGCACAGCTACAACGAAGTGCTGCCGCTCATGCTCGCGCGCTACTGCGGTCCCGGTCTGCTCGGCCTCGGCATCACTGCCCTCATCGCGGGCTTCATGTCCGGTATGGCTGGGAACGTCAGCGCCTTCACCACCGTCTGGACCTACGACATCTATCGCGCTCTCATCCGCAAGACCGCGCCCGATTCCCACTACGTCGCCATGGGCCGCTGGTCTACGGTAGTCGGCGTGCTGGTCTCTATCGGCACCGCGTATTTGGTGATGCAGTTCCTCAGCATCATGGACTACGTACAGGCCCTCTTCAGCTTCTTCATCGCGCCGCTGTTTGGCACCGTCATTCTCGGTATGCTCTGGAAACGCGCCACGCCCGCCGCCGGCTTCTGGGGCCTGCTCGCCGGAACGCTCTCCTCTATAGGCATGTGGCTCTGGGTCAAAGTTGATCCGAGCGCCTTACGCTACGTCGCGCTCTCAACCGATGCTAAAGACATGGCCGAAAACATGTACCGCGCGCTCTGGTCGTGGATCATCTGTGTCATCGTTACGGTCATCGTCAGCTATCTGGGCCAGCCGAAACCCGAATCCGAACTCGTCGGTCTCGTTTACGGCGCCACCGAGATTCCGCACGAGCGCGATCTCGCGTTCTATCAGCGCCCGCTCTTCTGGGCGGCCGTCGTCTTCGCTGTCTTCCTCGCCTTGAACATCATCTTCTGGTAAACGACTCATGCACGGCAAAGGCTTCATCTCGATCTGGTTCTTTATCGGCGTCCTGCTGACGGCGTATGGCGTGCTCATCACCGCCAGCGGCATCTATCATCTCTACACACCGCCCGAGCATCCGGTCGTACTCGAAAATTTGCATGCCGATGTGTGGTGGGGCGCAGTGCTGCTCCTCATCGGCCTCTTCTACACGATCAAGTTCTGGCCTAAGAAGGATGAGGCCGCGGGTCATCAGCGGGCCGAAGACAGGAACGAGAGGCAATGAGTAGCACCGTTGTCGCGGGGGTCGACTTCGGCACGCTTAGCGTGCGCGTCTCGATTTTCGACAGCGAACGCGGTCGTCTCGGCGCAGCTGTTGCCGAATATCCACTGCATCGCTCGAAAAGCGATCCCGACCGCGCCACCCAGAGCCACAACGATCACATCGAAGCGCTCGCCAAAGCCACCCGCTCAGCGCTCGAGAATGCAGGCGTGCCCGGTTCTGCAGTCAAAGCGTTGGCGATCGACACCACCGGCTCGAGCGTCATTCCGGTCGATGCCGAGATGCAGCCGCTCGATGAATACTACCTCTGGTGCGACCATCGCGCCTGGCGTGAAGCCGGCGAAATCACCCGCCGCGCTCATGCAGCAAAGCTCGAAGCGATCGAATGGTGCGGCGGCGTCTACTCCTCCGAGTGGGGCTTCTCGAAACTGCTCCACTGGCTGCGCCATAATCCCGAGAAGCGCGCGCGCTTCGCCTCCGCTTTCGAGCACTGCGACTACATCGCCGCCGTGCTCTGCGGCATCCGCGATCCAAAGCAGGTCAAGCGCAGCATCTGCGCCATGGGTCACAAATGGATGTGGAACGCTTCGCTCGGCGGCTTGCCTCCCGAAGAGTTCCTCGCCTCCGTCGATCCCTTGCTCGCGGGCGTGCGCGACAAGCTCGCGGGCGAATACGCCACCTCCGACATCATCGCCGCCAAACTCACCCCAGAATGGGCGTCGAAGCTCGGCCTCTCGCCGGGTGTCCTGATTCCGGTCGGCGCCTTCGACGCGCATTGGGACGCCATCGCCGCCGGTGCGCAGCTCGGCGATATGGTCAATGTCATCGGCACGTCGACCTGCATCATCGGCCTCTCGGATTCGACCACGCTCGTACCCGGTCTATGCGGCGTAGTAGCCGGTTCCGTCGACCCAAAGTTGACCGGCATCGAAGCCGGCATGTCCGCCGTCGGCGACATCTTCGATGCCATCGCGCGCCGCGCCTCGACCAACGTGGCCGAACTCTCGCGCGAAATTGAGAACTACCGCCCAGGACAGACCGGCCTGCTGCGCCTCACCTGGGACAACGGCGATCGCACCGTCCTCGTCAACCCCGAACTGGGCGGCATCACCCTCAACTGGCATCTCACGACCACTGCTGCCGATGAGCTCTTTGCCGCCATCGAAGGCACCGCGCTCCATACGCGCGTGATCCTCGAGCGCATGGAGGAGCACAGTGTCGTGATCAAGCGCGTTATCAACGGCGGCGGCATTCCGAAGAAGAACAATCTGCTAAATCAGATCTACGCCGACGCGCTCGCCAAACCCATTCTCGTTCCGCATGGCGACGTGACCAGCCTCGGCTCCGCCATATTCGCCTTTCTCGCAGCCGGAGCCTTCAAAACCATCGCTGATGCCCAGCGCGCGCTCTGTCCGCCTTTCAAAACCTTCGACCCGCGCCCGGAGCAAACGCGCGTCTACGACCGCCTCTACGCCCATTTCAAGAAACTCTATTTCAGCTTCGGCCAGCGCGACTCCGCACCCGCCGCGCTCGGTGACGTCCTCCCCGACCTCCGCGCCATCGCCGCCCAAGCCCGACAGGAAAGCGCCAGGCATTAAGCCATGCTCCTCAAACATCTCCGCGAAGAAGTCCTCGAAGCCAATCTCGAAATCGTGCGCCGCGGGCTCGTCGTCTTCACCTTCGGTAACGCCAGCGCCTGCGACCGCGCCGAGCAGCTCGCCGTCATCAAGCCGAGCGGCGTGCCGTATGAAAAACTTCGTCCCGAAGACTTAGTCGTTACCGATCTCGAAGGCAACATCCGCGAAGGCAGTCTGCGCCCCTCCTCCGACCTGCCGACCCATCTCGCGCTCTATCGCGCCTGGCCTGCCATCAACGGCGTCGTGCACACACACTCCCGCTACGCCACCGCCTGGGCGCAGGCCAACCGCGCCATCCCCTGCTTCGGCACCACCCACGCCGATTACTTCGGCGGACCAATCCCTGTTACCGGGCAAATGCAGCCCGAACGCATCCAGTCCGAGTACGAGCTCAACACCGGCCACGCCATCCTCGATCACTTCGCCGCCCACCATCTCGACCCCGTGACTACACCCGCCGTACTCGTCGCAAGCCACGCACCCTTCTGCTGGGGCCCGACTGTCACCGATGCCGCCCACACCGCCGCCATTGTCGAAGAGCTCGCCCACATGGCGCTCCTGACGCTCACCATCAACGCCGAAGCTGGCCCGATCCAACGAGCGCTCCACGAAAAACACTTCTTCCGCAAACACGGCCCGACCGCTTATTACGGCCAGAAATAAGACGCCCGCCCCCCACGCCGGAACTTTTTGGCCCCGCCCGCGTCTGCACCCTCAGACGGGCATTTGCGCCAATTGAGCAAAACATGGCTGCTCCAGTCGTCCGAGATGCAATCCATTCAGCAGGACCGGCACCCTGGCGCCTGAGGCTCACCTTCGGACTGGATCTCACTCTCCTGATCTCGATCTGCGCCTTACAGACGGTTCGCTTTACGGGTCTCATTCTCCATGAGTGGCTTGGACTCGCAATGGTCGGCCTCGTTCTCGCGCACCTACTGCTCGCCTGGAGTTGGATCGCCACTCAGAGCCGCCGTTTCCTCACCCTGCAGCCCATCCGTGCGCGTGTCAATTACCTTCTGAATCTCTGCCTCTTCGGCGCCGTAACCGCAGTGATCTTCTCCGGCGTCCTGATTTCGCAGAAGGCGATTCCAGCGCTAACCGGCCGGAATCCCGCCCACGAAATGGACTTGAGATGGGACGGCCTGCATAATCAGTTCTCCGCCATCGTCCTCCTCTTGGCCGGCTTTCATCTGGCAATCAATTGGGAATGGGCGCTTGCGGCCGCGCAGACGATTTTCCGCCGTTTTCTGGACCGCCCGCGATGAACTTGGCCCGAGTATTCTGGCGCATTGCGCTGCTCTCCGCGGTGGCTGCTGTTTTCGTCTGGTTGACGGCAATGTACGGCTATTCAGCGCCTCTTCCCAAACACCCGGAGTGGTCGGCCTGGCGCGCGCACCGAAATTCTGCACCGCAATTCAGGCAGTTTCCAGAGTTTGCCGGTGAGCTGATACTGCTCGCGGTCTACTCCGTCGCCGGACGCGTCGTCTTCCGGCTGCGGCTCACGCCATCCTCAGCTCCAGGCCAGCCTCTTTCGTTGGGCCTGCACCGACAACCGGGCGCGCGCCAGGTCCCAACTCATTCGTAACTCAGCTCTCTACCCCGCTTCTTGACTCAGCTCTCTACCCCGCCTGCCACGCCGACCGGTCCCGCGTCCGATACCTACCCGGACGCTTCTTCAACTCCCGCAGTCGAGCCAGTTCCGGATCGGGTTGATCCCAACCGTACTCCCGGGCCAAAACGAGGTTTTCGTCGACCTCCAGCAGGTCAGTCACAGAGATTTGAAATTTTTCGAGCAGCACGTCCGCCAGCGCGGCGTGCAGCTTTCGCCGTCCCTTCAGCACGTGATGCAGATGCGGCTGCGAGATTCCCAGTAATATTGCCAGCCCGCGTTCCGAAAATTCGCCATTTCGGATCTTTGCGTTCGTCAGCCCCAAAAGACGGGCCTGAAGCGCTCGAAACGTGACCGTTTCATTCCCGGAAAGTGATTTCAATTTGAAATAGGCCTACATAAATGTGCGTCGAGCGTGAGAATTTCTCACCGAAAGCGCCACAATTCTTCCGACCAGCAAGTAACCTGCTCTGAACAACTTATAGGAAAATTCCGACCCGACCCGGATATCTACCCTCCCGAAAAGCCTCACTGTTTTTGTCAAAATTCAAAAAAGTACTGTAAGTTCTAAACATAACAATCAAGCAGCCGAGCTTACGCAGAGCTGCTCAAGAGAACAAAAATGCAGTGGACCCGTTCAGAAACACTTGCCCTCGCCCAACAATCTTGCACGTACTGCCATGGTCTCGGCCTAAGGCCCGGACGTGGCGGGGCGTCGACCCCGTGCAATTGCGTCTTTCGCGCTATCTTCCGCGCCTGCTACGCGCGTTTCCGCCAGTGTGCATCCAAAGAAAAATACGTCAGCCGCGTCTCCCTCGAGGCCAATCCGGGACGTCAGCGCAAGTCCGTCTGGGGCTTGAAAAATGAAGAGTACATCGCCGATTTCTGCCTGGTCAGCCAGCGGACATTGAGCGAGCGCGAATACAAAATCTTCAAATACCACTTCCTGCTCGGCGCCGACTGGAAACTCTGCTGCCGGAAGCTCAAAATGGATCGTGGTTCGTTCTTCCACGACGTCTATCGCATCGAGCAGCGGCTCGGAAAAACGTTCCGCGAGCTCGAACCCTACGGACTCTTCCCGCTCGATGAGTACTTCGGAAGCACCGGAAAGGAAAAGGTCGTCGGCGCGTTGATGCCCTTCCCGATCGAAAGCGACGACGAACGAAAAACCCGGACCATCCTGAAATTCCCGCTCAAAGAAGCGGCCTGAAGTGGCTCCCAATCAGGGCAGGCGCAGGCGTAACCCCCCATACGTCTGCCCTGCCCTCCCTGCGGACGGTTCACGGCCTCCGGCTCTGGAAAAATTCGAGCAGCAGCGAAGCCGCTTCTACCGCCATCAATCCTTCCTCGATCCGCACCTGATGATTCAGCAACCCCGAATCGGCAACACGGAATTTGCTTCGCACGGCCCCAAAGCGAATATCGCGCGCCGCAAAGACCAGCCGTTCAATTCGCGCCAGCACGATAGCCCCCGCGCACATGGCACAAGGCTCCAGCGTGACGTAAAGCGTTGAGCCGGGCAGCCGGTAATTGCCGGCTTTTCTGCAGGCCTGTCGAATCGCCTCCATCTCCGCATGGCTGGTCGGGTCGCTCGCCGATACCGGACGATTCCAGCCCTCGCCCGCAACTTCGCCCTCGATCACCACCAGCGCACCCACCGGTACTTCCCGGCCCTGTTCGCGCTGTGCCAATTGCAAGGCATACGACATAAACGCCCGATCTTGCTCAGACCAGTCGCCCCGCCCCGCCGCTGAGGAACATCCCGTCACACCCGTTCGTATCTCATTTTGCCCCGCCCGTCCGAAACCGCCGCCGCTTCAGGTCTTTCGGGCGCCGCGGGAGTGATTTCTGGACTACGCTAGCAAACGGGGTTGAACGATCAGCATGTTGCGCTATCTGTCATTTGCCTTCAAGAACACGCTGCGCAATAAGCGGCGCAGTTTCCTGACCATCTCGAGCGTCGCCGTCTCCCTCTGCCTGCTCGGCGTGCTGATCGCTATCTATCACGCGCTGTTCATGAATCAGGCCAGCCCCGGACAGGCGCTGCGCCTGGTCGTGCGCAACCGGGTCTCGCTCGCTCAGCCCATCCCGGCCTTTTATGAGGAGAAAGTGCGCCGCGTCCCGGGCGTCAAGGAAGTCTCGGTTTGGAACTGGTATGGTGGCACCTATAAAGATCAGGATCAAAAAAACTTCTTCGCGCGCCTGGGGGTAGAGCCCAAGGCATTTCTCACCCTCCGCACGCAAATGGAGATGCCCGAAGATCAGCGACAGGCCTTCATCCACGACCGGCAGGGCGCGGTCGTTTCGGACGATCTGGCGCAGAAACTCGGTTTCCACATCGGCCAGCGAATTCAATTAACCGGCGATATTTATCCCGGCACGCTCGATCTCAAAATCGTCGGAATTTTCCACGATCCCGACGCAATCCAGTCGATGTTCTTCAATTGGGACTACCTGAAGGAAACGCTTCCCAAAGGCCGCCAGAACTACATCAGCACCATTGCCGTACTGGCCGATTCGACCGACGATGTGCCCCGCATCGCCAAGGCCGTCGACGATATGTTCGAGGACTCGCCGCCGCAGACCAAAACGGAATCCGAGCAGCAGTTCGCGCTTAGCTTTGTCTCGTTTCTCGGAAATATCAAACTGTTCCTCATGGCCATCTGCGCCGCCGTCACATTCACGATTCTGCTGGTCTCCGGCAACACCATGGCCATGTCGGTGCGCGAACGGATCAAGGAAGTCGGCGTGCTCAAAACGCTCGGCTTCACCAACGAGAATATTCTGAGCATCATCATCAGCGAGGCGATCTGCATTGCGCTGATCGGCGGTGTCATTGGCCTCGCGCTGGCCTTTCTGCTTACCTTCGGTCTCACTCGGGCCGGCGCGGGAGCTATGGTCGGTGTAGCGAATCTGACCCTGACCCCGTTCACGATCATTCTGTCGCTTCTGGTCGCGCTCCTGATCGGCTTCATCAGCTCCTTCGTGCCGGCCTGGAATGCGGCTCGCACCAACATTCTCGATTCGCTCCGTTACGCAGGATAAGGCCATGGCAATCCCCATTTCGTACAACTGGCGCAATCTGATCGTTCGCAAGACCACGACTCTCATGACGGCCGCTGGAATCGCGCTCACGGTCGCGGTACTGCTCGCCGTGCTCGGACTCGTTTCGGGACTGCAGACGGCTTTTCAATCCACCGGCGATCCGACGCATGTGCTCGTCATGCGCAAGGGCGGCAATGCCGAACTCACCAGCCTGGTAACGCAGCAGCAGTTCCAGATCATCAAGACATTTCCAGGCATCGCCAAGGGCGCCGATGGACAGCCTCTCGCCTCGCTCGAACTCGTCACCATCATCAACATGCCGAGCCCGGACCGCCCCGATGGCACAAACATCACGCTGCGCGGCTTAACCCCAACCGGTATCGAACTACGCAAGCTCAAACTGGTCGCAGGCCGCTGGTTCCGTCCCGGCTCGCGCGAGATTGTCGTGGGCAAACATCTGGCCGAAATCTACGATGCCGCTCATCTGGGTAAATCGCTCAAGTTCAATGGCGGCGAATGGAACATCGTGGGCGTAATGGACGGTCGCAATACCGCCACCGACAGCGAGATCTACGGCGATGGTTACCTCATATCAGCCGCCTCGGACCGTCGCGACACCTGGAGTTCGGCCCTGCTGCAGGCCACCGACGACGTGGCGGCCAGCGCGCTGAAAAATGCTCTCGAGAACGACCGCCGGCTGAACGTCACGGTTATGAACGAGCGCGAATACTACGATAAGCAGACCGTCTCCGCCGCACCGATCAAATTCCTCGGCTTCTTCGTCTGCATCATCATGGCCGTCGGCAGCTGCTTTGCCTCGATGAACACGATGTACGCCGCCGTCGCTCGCCGCGCCAAAGAGGTCGGCACCCTGCGCATTCTCGGTTTCACCCGCGGCAGCATTCTGCTCAGCTTCTTTCTGGAGTCGCTGCTGCTCTCGCTCATCGGCGGCGTGCTGGCCTGCCTGCTCGTGTTGCCCATGAATGGCATGACCAGCCGGATGGGCAACTTCATCACCTTCAGCGAGACCAGCTTCAACGTCCGCATCGGGCCCGACATCATGCTCATCGGACTGATCTTCGCCCTGCTCATGGGCGCGATCGGAGGCCTGCTGCCGGCCCGCCAGGCAGCTAAGAAAGAAATTCTGACGGCGCTGCGCGAGGTATAGAAACCTCG
Source organism: Terriglobia bacterium (assembly GCA_021325235.1). Classification (GTDB taxonomy): domain Bacteria; phylum Acidobacteriota; class Terriglobia; order Bryobacterales; family Bryobacteraceae; genus Bog-105. Next base: position 104,504 of record JAJPHN010000011.1, read on the forward strand.
TACAATATGACATCCATGGAAACCGAGTTAAAAAGCCTGCGCATCGACCGGAGCGCCAAACGATCGGACGAGCCCAAAGCAGTCAGCAAACTCATCGCCATCGCGGTCGTTGTGGCGCTGCTCGCTATCGGCACCACGCTCGCCTATCGCAAGCTCAATGCGGCTACGCCCGTGCATGTCGTCCAGGTGCAATCTCCCGTCGCCGCGAGTTCTACCGGTGAGCAAAATATATTGACCGTCACCGGCTACATCATCGCCGCTCACAAGATCGAAGTGGCATCCAAAGTGAATGGCCGCGTTGCCTGGATCGGCGTCGATAAAGGCGATCACGTCAAAGCTGGCCAGGTGCTGGTTCGCCTGGAAGATGACGAATATCGTGCCCAGGTCATTCAGCAAAAGGGCAATTTAGAGATGCTGCAGGCCAAGCTCGAAGAAGCCCTGCATGGCTCGCGGCCCGAAGAAATCGCCAAAGCGCGCGCCGATGTCAACCAGGCCAAAGCCGATCTGAGCGATTCGAAAGCCTCGCTCGACCGCACGAAGCAACTCGTCGAACAGGGTGTGCTCGCCAAACAGCAGCTCGACGATGCTCAGGCCAAATACGATGCCGACGCCGCTAAGGTGAACAGCCTGCAGCGGACGCTCGACCTCTCCGTGCTCGGTCCCCGCAAAGAAGAGATCGACCAGATTCGCGGGCAGATCGACCAGGCTAGGGGCGCACTCGATTACGCTCAGACGCAGCTCGATAACACAGTCATCAAAGCGCCGATCACCGGCACCATTCTCGATCGCAACGTCGAAAAGGGCGAATTCATCACCACCGGCTTCGTCGGCGACAAAGGCGCCAAAGGCTACATCGTCACCATGGCCGATCTCAACGATCTGCAAGTGGAACTCGACATTCCGCAGAGCGATTTCCCCAAGCTCGGACCGCAGCAGAAGGGCACCATCACCACCGACGCCTATCCGGACAAGAAATACCAGGGGTATGTCGAGCAGGTATCGCCCGAGGCCGATCGCGCCAAAGCAACCGTTCAGGTAAAGGTGAAGGTCGAGAACCCGGATGGCCTGCTGCGTCCTGACATGAACGCCACCGTGAATTTCTACAACGACGCGGCCCGGCAGCCCTCGAACGAAACCGCCAAGCAAGTGATCGTCATCCCGCAGAATGCGATTCAGAACGGCAGCGTCTTCGTCGTAGTCAACGGGCATGCGCGCAAAGTGAACGTCAAAACGGGCGGCACTTCGAGCAACGGCGTGCTGATCGAGAGCGGGTTAAACGGCGGCGAGGAGCTGATCGTCGGCCCGCCCGCTGATCTCAAGGATGGACAGAAAGTCGAAATCAAGAGCTAAAAGGAAACCAGCATGAGTGACATAGTCGTAAAAGCCACAGACCTCAGCAAGGAATATATTCGCGACGAATTTCACGTCATGGCGCTCGACGGCGCCAACATCGAAATCGCGCGCGGTGACTTTGTCGCCCTGATGGGGCCTTCCGGATCGGGCAAATCGACACTGCTCCATCTGATCGCCGCCATGGACAAACCGACCGATGGCGAAATTCAGGTGCTTGGCGCCAATCTGCGCCAGCTCAGCGACAAACAGATCGCACACTGGCGCAACGAGCACATCGGCTTCATCTTCCAGTCGTTTAATCTGATTCCGGTGCTTACGGCACTCGAAAATGTCGAGCTCCCTCTCAAGCTGACCAAGCTGAATAAGAAGGAGCGCATCGAGCACGCGCAGACGGCGCTGAGACTGGTCGGCCTCGGCGAACGCATGGGCCATTTGCCCAAGCAATTGTCCGGCGGCCAGGAGCAGCGCGTCGCGATTGCACGCGCGATCGTCACGGATCCCGATCTGATCCTCGCCGACGAGCCCACCGGAAACCTCGACGCTGCTGCCGCCGAAGATGTGCTAACGATGCTGAGCCGCCTCAACCGCGAGTTCGGCAAGACGATCGTGCTCGTGACGCACGACCCGCACGCCGCCAAATTCGCCAAGACCGTGCGCCACCTCGAAAAAGGAAAACTGCTGCCTGAAGGCGCGCTTCCGGCCGATTGGGCCAACGCAATGGCCCTCCGCGGCTAGACGAACGCATCCAACGTTTTAAACCGCTCCGCGACCATACTAACCGACCCGCGACTCTACGTAACCGAGCCGCGACTGGAAGGAGCGGTCAACAAGCCCCAGTCACAGCCGACCGCAAATTTTCATAACCCCAATCTGCTGAATCCGTTCCGTGCGGCGGTGTTCCCAACCGCCCAGCGGTCGCCCGTCGGCCCATGCTAAAAGCACGAACGGAGACTTCCATGTCAACACCCGCCCAGATCGCCGCCAATCAGGCCAATTCCCAACTCTCCACCGGTCCCAAAACTCCGGAAGGCAAAGCCAAAGTAGCCCACAACGGGGTGAAAAACGCCCTCACCGGCGCCACCATCTTGCTCCCCACCGACGACGCCCCAGTTTACGAGCAGCGCCTCAAAGACGCCCACGCCCGCTGGCAACCTGCCGGCCACCGCGAACAATTCCTCGTCCAATCCATCTTCGATAGGATGAGCTCGCGCTTTTCAGCGAGGTGAAGATTCAACAATGGAATGGCGCCTGTTACGCATCCCGGCGCTGCTCGCGCCACCTGGTCGCTCGCCCGCCAAACCTACGCCAATCTGTTTTCAGACCACCCGGAACCGCTCCGCGCAATGCAACTCGACGCCTACATCAACGAAGTCAAAGGCCGCCACCTCCGCAATCTCGCTCTGCAGGAACGCCGCCTGCGCAACGCCCGTCAGCACGACCTGGAAGAACTCGAACAGCTCCAGTCCGAGCGCCGCAAAAAGCGCGAAAAGCAGCTCGAAGCCGCCGCCAAAATGTGCGAGCGCTACAAAGAAGAAGAATGGGACTTCGATCCCGCCCAGTTTGGCTTTGAATTTTCAATCGAACAGATCGAAGAAAAAGTAGCCTGGTTTCAAGCCCTCCGCCTCGGCTGTGAATACCCTCAGCAATACGCGAAATACATCGGCAACAAGATTCTGAAATGCGAACGCATGGGTCTGAACCCGGAAGACTACACGGACCCGGCAGATTTCGAACGAAAGGTCGCCTGGCGCAGATCCGACCTGCTTTTGGTCGGGGTCCAGGTGGCGCTTTAGCGCCAAACCCGCGCGCCGGATGCCATCCGGCGCCGCTCCGCACTGCCGATCTTCCTATTGCAGCGGCAGCTCCCCGTTCTTTCCGTTCTCGCTCTCCGACTCCGGCACGCATGATGCCGCCGCCACCTGGTCGCCTTCTTCCATGCGAACCAGCCGCACGCCCTGCGTCGAACGCCCGGCCTGCCGGATCTCGCTCGAGTCGATGCGGATGATCTTGCCTTCCTTGGTGATGATCATCAGATCGGTACTCTCACTCACCGAAAGCACCGCGACCACCTTACCAACTTTATTGGTGGTCTTCATGTTGATCACGCCTTTGCGGCCGCGGCCAGTCAGCCGGTAATCGACCAGCGGCGTGCGCTTGCCGTAGCCGTTTTCGGAAATCGAAAGGATCAGCCCGTTCTTATCGACAATTTCAAGTCCGATCAGATAATCGCCTTCTTCGAGGTCCATCGCCCGCACGCCGCGCGCCTGCCGGCCCATCGCACGCACCTCTTCTTCGTTGAAGCGAATCGCCATGCCCTCGTGCGAGCCGAGGAAAATGTACTTCTTGCCATCGGTAATCGCCGCTCCGAGCAGTTCATCGCCTTCATCGAGCGCCAGCGCAATGATGCCGCGCGCCAGCGGATTGTCGAATTCGGTAAGCTCGCATTTCTTGATCACGCCCTGCCGCGTCACCATCACAATGTACTTGCCCGCTTCGAACTTCTTGACGGACAGAAATGCCTTAACGTTCTCATCGGGCTGCAGATTGATCAGCCCCGAGATGTGCTTACCTTTGCCCGTCGTACCGGCGTCTGGAATCTCGTAGATCTTGAGCCAGTAGACGCGTCCCTTGTTGGTGAAGATCAGCAGGTACGAGTGTGTCGAAGCGATCACCAGATGCTCGACCACGTCTTCCGAGCGCGTGCCCATACCGATGCGGCCTTTGCCGCCGCGCGACTGGCGCGAGTAGGTGTCGACCGAAGTGCGCTTCAGATAGCCGCCGCGCGAAACCGTCACCGCGACGTCCTCCATCTGTACCAGGTCTTCGAGTCGGATCTCGCCCGTGTCTTCAATGATCTGCGTCCGCCGCTCGTCGCCAAAGTCCTTCTGCACTTCCTTGAGCTCTTTGACGATCAGATTTTTCAAAACTTTTTCAGAGCCCAGGATCTCGATATATTCCGCGATCTGGCGCTGAATTTCCGCCAGCTCATCGAGGATTTTCTGCTGCTCCATGCCGGTGAGGCGCTGCAATTGGAGCTCGATGATGGCCTGCGCCTGGCGTTCGGTAAAGTCGAAAACAAGCCGCTCGGCGCCCCGCACCTCGGTACTGATCTGGATCCTTCCCATCAGTCCCTCGCGCGCTTCCTTCGGCGTCTTGGCGGCGCGGATCAGCGCGATGACTGCGTCGAGCATATCCAGCGCCTTCTTGAACCCGAGCAGAATATGCTCGCGATCCCGCGCCTTGCGCAGCAGGTAGTCCGTACGCCGCCGCACCACGTCGACGCGATGCTCGATGAAGCGCTTGATCAGGTCGATCAGGCCCAGCTCGCGCGGCTGCCCGTTTACGATCGACAGCATGATCGCCCCGAAATTCACCTGCATCTGCGTCTGCTTGTACAGGTTGTTCAGGATCACTTCGGCCTGTTCGCCGCGCTTCAGTTCGAAAACAATGCGCATGCCCTCGCGATCGCTCTCGTCGCGCGCATCCGAAATGCCCTCAATCTTCTTTTCATTCACCAGCGCCGCGACATGCTCAATCAGCCGCGCCTTGTTCACCTGGTAGGGAATTTCAGTCACCACGATTGCCTCGCGGTCCTTGCCCATCTTCTCGATGGCGGCTTTGGCGCGAATCTTCAGGCTTCCGCGGCCTTTGGTGAAGTAGTCGAGAATCCCCTGACGCCCGAGAATAAATCCGCCCGTCGGGAAATCGGGACCGGGCACCATCTCGATGATCTTCGCCAGCGGCGTATTCGGATTCTGTACCAGCGCAATCGTCGCGTCGACAATTTCGCGCAGGTTGTGAGGCGGAACGTTCGTCGCCATGCCCACCGCGATGCCGGAAGAACCATTGATGAGCAGATTCGGCACGCGCGAGGGCAGCACCTCCGGCTCCATCTCGCTCTCGTCGTAGTTGGGCCGGAAATCGACCGTCTCTTTGTCGATGTCTTCGAGCAGCGCACCGGCAATGCGCGCCAGCCGCGCTTCCGTGTACCGTTCGGCCGCGGGCGGATCGCCATCCACCGAGCCGAAATTGCCCTGCCCATCCACCAGCGGATAGCGCATATTAAACGGCTGCGCCATGCGCACCAACGCGTCATAGATCGGCACGTTGCCGTGCGGGTGATACTTATCCATCACATCGCCGGTGATCTTGGCGCACTTCCGCGTAGGCCGGTTGTAGTGCAGACCGAGTTCGTGCATCCCGTACAGAATGCGGCGGTGCACCGGCTTCAAGCCGTCTCGTACATCGGGCAGCGCGCGTCCCACGATCACGCTCATGGCGTAATCGAGGTACGAGCGTTTCATCTCGTCTTCGATATTGATCGGGATGAGATTCTTTGTATCGCCCGGGGGCGGAAACAGAGTACCGTCGTTCGGTGGGTTTTGATCGGCCAAAAGAAACTCCTGGGGCGCACACCCCTGGGCCGGCGCAAGCTGCTGATGCGCGGGAACTTAATAAGGATGTGCCGTCTCTTTATTTTAGCAGCCGGAGCGCGCCGCAACCGGCGCTTTCCGCCCGTCCCGATTAACTTCTACTACAATCGAAACTTGCGCCGAACGGGCGCCGAAAACCTCGCGCGCTCACGTCCATTTCACATGAAAAAACTCACCATCGCGGCCATGCTGGGAATCGCGCTGGCTGTTTCCATGCCGGCCCAGGATGCGAAGGATCCGATCGACCGGAATCTCGACGCCTGCCTCAACAGTCCGGCGGGCTCGAGCACGGCCGGCCAAAGCGACTGTGCATCCAAGGCCTATGCAGCCTGGGACGCAGAGTTGAACAAGGCCTACCAGAAGCTGCTGAAGACCTCGATCCAGCCTCGCGCGAGTTGTTACGCACATCGCAGCGTCAGTGGCTGGCTTTTCTCCAGGCCGAAAAGAAGTTTCAGGCCGGACCCTGGTCGCGCCAGCAGGGCACGCTCGGCGGAGTCTCCTCTTCCCTGGCCGACGTAGACATCCTCAAGAGCCGAACGCTTACTCTGCGCAATTACGCGGGCGGCGGCAATCCGAACTAAATGCAATCACCAATACTTCCCTCTCTTTGTCGAATCTGCTTCTGCAGCGCGCTGCTGGTTGCCGCCGGTTATGCGCAGGATGCCAAAGACGCAAAGGCGCCGCCCGACAAGAGCGCCGAGAAAATCAGTCTGCCGCCGCTGCCCAAAGATGCGCACGTCGAGCAGAGCATCGATCTCGAAGGCAAGGCGATTCATTACACGGCCACGGTCGGTTCGCTTCCCATACGCGATAAGGACGGCAAAACCGCGGGCGAAGTCGTCTACACATCCTACGTCGTGCCCGGCAAGGATCGGCCGGTAACCTTTGCCTTCAACGGAGGCCCGGGCGCTTCATCCGTCTATCTGAATCTGGGCGCCATCGGACCCAAGCGGATTTCCTTCGGCGCGGAAGGCGACAGCCCGTCCGATCCCACCACGCTGCGCGACAATCCCGCAACCTGGCTCGATTTCACCGATCTGGTCTTCATCGATCCCGTTGGCACCGGCTTCAGCCGTTCTCTCGTTTCCGAAGATGAGTCGAAAAAGCTCTTCTACAGCACGACGCCCGATATTCAATACCTCTCGCGCGTCGTCTATATGTGGCTGGTGAACAATCAGCGTCTGGGTTCGCGAAAATACTTCGTCGGTGAAAGTTACGGCGGCTTCCGCGGACCGCGCATCACCCACTATTTACAAACGGAGCTGGGCGTCGCTCTGAACGGCGTCGTGCTGGTCTCGCCTTATCTCAATCCCGAATCCGAATCGAACCGCGATCTCTCGCCGATTCCCTGGATGATGACGCTGCCTTCGATCGTTGCGGCCAACCTCGAGCGCCACGATCAGCTCACAGCCAAACGCATGGCCGACGTCATCGCCTACACACGCGGTGAATACGCAACCGATCTGATGAAAGGGCATTCCGATCCGGAAGCCTTGCCGCGGCTTGTCAAGAAGGTCACCGAACTGACCGGTCTCGAGGAAGAATTTGTGCGGCGTTCCGGCGGGCGGCTCGAAACGCAGGCCTACCTGCGCGAAGTCTTCCGCGAAAAGGGCAAGCTCGGCAGCCGTTACGATCCGAACGTCACCGCTTACGATCCGTTCCCGTACGATCCGGTGCAGCGCAGCAACGATCCGCTTCTTGAAAGCATCATCGCGCCCACCACGACGGCGATGGTCGATTTCGTAACGCGCGTTGTCGGCTGGAAAACCGATGCGCGCTACAACGCCTTGAGCTTCGACGTAAACCGTCTCTGGCAAGGTGGCGAAGATCTGCGCCGCGGCTCGGTCGAAGATCTGCGCGAATCCGTTTCAGCCGATCCCAAGCTGCGCGTGCTCATCGTGCACGGCTGGGACGATCTCTCCTGCCCGTTCATGGGTTCGGTTCTGACCGTCGATCAGATGCCGATCATGGGCGATCCGACACGCGTACAAGTGAAGGAATATCCCGGCGGCCACATGTTCTACAGCCGACCAGCCAGCGGCGCCGATATGCGCAAAGACGTACTCGAGATGTTCAGCCGGCATTAGTGCGGAGTTGAAGCAGCTCTGAATACTCGCTACCGTAAAGGCTGAAATGCATTTCGTGCATGCCGAAGCGGCGCATCTGCCATTGATGCTGCTGTTGGTATTCGGAACAGCCAAAATCGCGGCCGAGCTTTTCGAGCGGATCGGGCAACCGGGTCTGGTCGGCGAAATTCTGGCTGGCGTCTTGCTCGGCCCGAGCGTTCTCAATTGGGTGCAGCCCGATGCCATTCTGAGCGCGCTCGCCGAACTCGGTGTCATGTTCCTGCTCTTCCGCGTCGGGCTCGAAATAAAAGGCAGCGAGTTGTTCAAGGTTGGCAAGACAGCGATGCTTGTGGCCATCGCGGGCGTTCTTCTGCCGTTTGCGGCAGGGGCCGCGCTTTCGGTTGCATTCGGCCAGAATCGCATTGAGGCGATCTTTGTCGGCGCTGCAGCAGTCGCTACGAGCGTGGGCATCACGGCCCAGGTTCTCGCTGTCAAAGGATTGCTCGATGAGCGCGCCAGTCAGGTGATTCTGGCGGCTGCTGTCATCGACGACATTCTCGGTCTGCTCGTGCTGGCCGTTGTGAGCGGCATGGCCGAATCGCATATCGATATTCCCGGTTTGTTGACGACCGCAGCCATCGCAGTCGCGTTTACCTTTCTCGTCGCACGTTTCGGCACCTCAACCGTCAGGCGCTGGTATCCGACCATCGAGCGCCGCCTGGCGGCCAGGGAGTCTCAGTTTCACTTCGCTTTGATCTGCGTGTTCGCGCTCTCGCTGCTGGCCGTGTATGTAGGTGTAGCCGCGATCGTGGGTTCGTTTCTGGCCGGCATGGCATTCAGCGAAGCCTCCGACCGCCGGATGCAGGATCTCGCGCACGGCGCCACCGAACTGCTTGTGCCGTTTTTCCTGGTCGGCATCGGCTTGCAGTTCAATCTGGCAAGCTTTCGAGAGACAAGTACCATCATCTTCTCCGCCGCGCTTACATTGATCGCGATTCTGACCAAGCTGATCGGCTGCGGCCTGCCTGCGCTCGTCTACGGCCGCCGCGACGCGGTGCGCGTCGGCATCGGGATGGTGCCGCGCGGTGAGGTCGGCATGATCGTCGCGCAGATCGGCCTGGGCCTGGGCGTCGTGGGTGCACCGGTTTATGCGGCCGTGGTTTGCATGGCGCTGCTCACGACTCTGGTCACGCCGCCGCTGCTCAATTACGCTTTCCGCGATTGCAAGCCGCAGGTCGCCAAAGAGGAATTCGGCCTGGTCTGAGGCCTGCCTACTCGCGAGCCTCTGTTTCGGCTTCTACTTTATAGAGCTTCTCTTCGTCCGAATCGTATTCGAATAGCTGCGCATAGCGGCCCCAGTCGACCAGCGTCTCGAATTGCCGCTGAGCCTCGGTATCGGAGAAATGCTCGTCCAGAATGTCGAGCAGAAACTCCTTGCCGATGCGGCCGTCGCGTTTCTGCTCAAGCATCCCGAGCACCGTTTTCACCAGCGGCACGTTCTTGAGAAGCTGTTCCTGGAAAATCTGATGGCTGCGATGAACACCGGCTGTTGCAAACTCTCTTCCGGCTTCGGTGATGTTGACGTCGCCTTGCGAAACGGTGGCAAAGCCGAGCATGGCGGAGGCATCCACCGCGGGCAGCAAGTCGTCAATTTCGAGCCTGAGGTTGTCGGCCAGATTCGGCAGATCCTCGCGTCCGCCGCGATCGTGAATGATTTCGAGCAGGCCGCTGATGCCGCCCACGCGCGCGTGAGGAAGCATGGGAAAGCGTCTGGAGGGCTGCGCAGAGGGCAGGTCTGCGACGGGCGCGCCGGGATTGGTCATAACCGTGTAAACATAGTCGACCAGCGCGCCGAATCTTGACGCCTTGCGATCGCGCGGGCGCGGCATTTCAACACGCAATTCGCCTCGAATCACGCCCGGATTGGCGCCTAAAATCACGATGCGGTCCGCCAGTAATACCGCTTCCTCGATGTTATGCGTCACCAGGACAATGCTTCTCGAAGGAAATACGCCGCGCTCCCAGAGATCGCTGATTTCACCGCGCAGATTCTCAGCCGTTAGAACATCCAGCGCGCTGAACGGCTCGTCCATCATCAGAACATCGGGTTTCATCACAAACGCGCGCGCGAATCCGACCCGCTGCCGCATTCCGCCCGAGAGCTCCTTGGGATAGGCGCCTTCGAAGCCTTCGAGCCCGACCATCTGCAGCGCGTGCAGCGCGGCCTCTTCTGCTGCCTGCTTCTGCACACCGCGCGCCGTCAAACCCAGTTCCGCATTCTCCTGCACCGTGAGCCAGGGAAGCAGCGCGAAGCTCTGAAACACCATCGCAGTATCCGGATTCGGCCCGCGCAGCTCTTCTCCCTTGCGCAAGACCTGTCCCCGGCTCGGACGGATCAAACCCGCCAGAATTCGCAACAATGTGCTCTTGCCCGACCCGCTTCGCCCGAGCAGCGCAACGACTTCGCCCGGTTCGACTCGTAACGACACATTCTCGAGTACGGTCTGCTCCCCTCCGGCGGGCAGCGGAAATGTCTTGGAAATGTGCTCTGCCGAGAGCAGGCTGTTTCCGTTCAGCATGTTGAGCAAATCAGCCGAGCTGATATCTCCTTTCTGCCACATCATAGAGACGCCGCCACAGCAGACGGTTCAATCCGACCACGAAAACGCTCATCAGTCCAACCCCCAGAACGATTCGTGGCCAATCTCCTTTGGCGGTCGCTTCCGCGATGTAGGCGCCCAGGCCATCGGCTCGAAGCGTGGTATTGCCCCACGAGACCAGCTCGGAAACGATGCTCGCATTCCACGCACCGCCCGAAGCGGTAATCGCTCCCGTGACCCACGAAGCAAAAATACCCGGACCAATCAGCGCCTTCCAGCGGCGCACCCCGCGAAGTTGCAGGCTGGCCGCCATTTCACGCAGATCGTACGGGATGCTTTGCGCCCCCCCGATCACATTGAACAGCAGGTACCATTGCGCGCCCAGCGCCATCAGCAGCATGCTTCCCCAGTTGAGCGAAACGCCCAACTTCAAAAAAGCGAGCGTGGCAAACGGGAACAGGAAGTTGGCCGGGAACGAAGCAAAGATCTGCACGATTGGCTGCGAGAGCCGTGCCAGCCGCGGACTGAATCCGATCGCCACGCCGATGGGAGTCCAGACCAGCGTGCTGACGACGATCAGAACCAGCACGCGCGCACACGTGGCGAGTCCCAGCAGGGTGGCGCGCAGAACCTCGTGCACACCAACGCCGGAGAGCACGAAGCGGATCGCCGCCAGCAGCAGAGCCGCGCTGATGGCGATCACGATCGTGTTGAAAATCCAGTCGCTTGAGCGCGAGTTCGTTTTGCCCCCGATTTCTGCGCGGGGACGCGTGCGCGCTGCCAGCCAGCGGTCGCTCTCGCCGAATAGCGGGCTTAGCAGCTTCTCGAAGTAGCGCGGCAATGCGGCTGCGCGCCATAGCTCCACTACCCAGAAACGCCGCTCTTCTCCGGCCGTCATCTCGAGCTTGTAGCGATCCGCCAGCGTGACCAGCGGCTTCCAGAAAAACTGATCGATCAGCACGACCAGCAGGATCATCACAGCGATTGCCCAGCCGAGCGCGCGCAGATCTTTGGCCTGAACCGCGGCTGCCACGTACGAGCCAAGCCCCGGAAGAGTGTACTGCCGATTCAGCACGCTGATCGATTCGCTTGCCGCAAGGAAGAACCAGCCGCCGCCGAAGCTCATCATCCCGTTCCAGACCAGACCGATCGCCGCGGCCGGCAATTCGAGCCGGGTAAAGCGCTCCCAAAGCGAGAGCCGGTACAGCGTAGCCATCTCATCGAGTTCGCCCGGAACGCTGCGCAGCGACTGGTAGAACGAAAACGTCATGTTCCAGGCCTGGCCGGTGAAAATCGCAAAGATCGAAGCGGCCTCGAGACCGAGCAGACTGCCGCGAAACAGCGCGATAAAGGCGGTGACGGTGACCGAAAGAAAGCCGAGCACCGGCACCGACTGCAGAATGTCGAGCAGCGGAATGAGCACCCGTTCGGCCCGCCGGCTGCGCGCCGCGGCGTAGCCGTAGATGAACGTAAAGAGCGTCGAAAAACCAAGCGCGATGAACATCCGCAGCGTCGAGCGCGCGGCATAATTCGGCAGATTGCGCGGATCAAGACCGATGCTCGGGATGATCTCGGGCGGGCTGAATTTTACCAGCGACTGCGCACCCACCCGCGCCACAACGTATAACAGCGTGAGCGTGCCCAAGCCCACGGCCAGATCGGCCGGGCGGAACAAACGTCTCACCGCGGCAGCTTGCGGTGCGAGCGTAAACTGAGGCAGACGAATCGATTTCAACGGTCTCTCATGAGCGATCGGCGGTTTTTACGCGATCGCTCTACCGGCCGAAATCACTGTGATCGTCCGGCGAGAGCAGCGCAAACGAAAGCTCAGAAGCCGTAGGATCCCACACAGGCGCGAACCGCGGCAAATGAAGATTCGATGACAGAACCACAGCCGGCCGGTAATTTTCGGTTGACCATTCGCATCAACGGCGATACGCGGTCGTGGAGTGGTTCGCTTGGTTCAAAGATGCCCTCCGCCGCCTTTCAAGCATCCCTCAATCGGATCGGCGAACTTCTGCCTCATAGTTGGGCTGCGGCTCAGGTATCTTTGAGAACAAATCCGCTGTGCTCACGCGGTCCGTTCATCGAGATTGAGCTCTTGCATGCTGCTACGAAGATCCGGAGCAGCTTCCGTTAGCAGAGCAGCCCTATCGCGAGGCGTTGCGCTATGAACCAAGGAGCCCAATTTTTCTCGGAGGTTTCGCGTCGTTTCTTCATGCATGGCGATCCGGAAGTAGCGTTTCATGCCACCTCGATCTTGTGGGTCAGACGGTTCGCCCGAGTTTCCGTTGCACACTGACCGGTAGTAACCCTCTTTCGTTCTCCGCGTGTTTCTCGCACGCTTACGGCCAACAACACGATTCTGCCGATCACTGCACTCGACGGGCTGAAACTGCCCGCCGCGCCCTTAGCTGTCGTTCAGCCTTCATGCAGCGCGATTAGCGGATCGACACGGCTCGCGCGGCGCGCCGGCAGGTAACAGGCAGCAAGCGATATCAAAAGCAGCAGTGCCGCCGCACCCAGAATGCTGAGCGGATCGCTTCCGCCGACTCCATACAGCATGCGGCTCAGCGCACGGCCGATCAGCAGCGCGGCAACCAGGCCGATCACCACGCCCGTAGCTACCAGCCGCATGCCCTGCGCGAGCACGAGCCGCAGCACGCTCGACTGCCCTGCTCCCAGAGCCATCCGCAGCCCGATCTCGCGTCGGCGCTGAGCCACCGAGTACGCCAGGATGCCGTACAGCCCGATGCTCGCGAGGCCCAGCGCAAGGAACCCGAAAACGCTGAGCAGCCCCACGCCGACCCGCGCCTGAAACAGCCCGCCTTGGATGATCTGCTTTCCGGTGCGCACATCAACAAAGACCTGCGGACCGGCCGTGTGCAGCTGACCCAGCACCGAGGGCACCAGCGGTTCCGGATTGCCCCTTGTCCGCACCCACAGCGTCATCGTGTCGACGTAATGTTGTTCGAACGGCACATAGACACAAAGCTGCGGCGGCTCGGCCCAGTTCGTGTAGCTGGCGTTGCGCGCGATGCCGACAATCTGCCGCTCCATCTTTTCGCCCGGAAGCTGGATGCGCTTGCCGATCGCATCGCCGTTGGGCCAGAAATCGCGCGCGAATTTTTCGTTCACAATGGCCACCGGCAGTGTGTTCTTCTGATCGCTTTCATAGAACGCTCGCCCGCTGATCAGGCGTGTGCCTGAGGCATCGAAGAAATCCGGCTCAATCGTGTTGACAATGGCTGAAAGCTGATCGGCCCGCGACCGCTTCTCGCGCCCCGCCACCTCGATTCCGCTCATCGGACGCGCCCACAACGGCAGGTTCGAGGACCATGCCAGCGCAGCCACACCCGGCAGGCGTTCAATGCGCTCCCTGGCTTCTTTGAAGTACGCTTTGGCGCGCGTCTCGTTGTAGCCGGCCTGCCCCGGCGTGGTCATGAATACGTCCAGATGCGCGGTCTGAAACCCGGGGTCCATCGCATAGGCATGGCCGATGCTGCGCAGGAAAAGCGCTGCGATCACCAGCAGCAGGAATGAGAACGCCACCTGCGCCACGAGAAGAACCTTGGCGATGTTCACCTTCGCTCTGCTGCGGCCCACCGAGCGCGATTCTTCTTTGAGCGAATCGGCCACATCGGTGCGCGATGCTTTGAGAGCCGGAATGGTTCCAAACAGCAGACCAGTCGCAATCGAAACCAGCAGGGCGAAGGCGAACACCGTAAGATCCAGCTTCGGCGTGATGAAGTTTGATGAGCTTGGCAGTGAAGAAAAGAGCAGACGCAGGCCGCCTACGGCAACCGCCAGACCAGCGGCGCCGCTCAGCAGGCCGAGTATCACGCTTTCGGTAAGCAACTGGCGCACGAGCCGCACGCGGCTGGCTCCGAGCGCCAGGCGTACCGCGATCTCCTGCTGTCGCCCCGCGGCTCGAGCCAGAAGCAGATTCGCCACGTTCGAACAGGCGATCAGCAATACAATCGCAACGACCGCGAGCAGCCCGGCGCTCGCCATCATCACGCCGGAGGTCGTCTGCATGGAGTTCCCGAACAAGATGTCGCGTACCGGAAGCACCATCACTCCGCGGCCTTCGTTGGTGCCGGGATATTCTCTCGCCAGATCGGCTGCGAGCGCGCTCAGGTTTGCCTGGGCCTGCGCCACGCTGATCCCGGTTTTCAGACGGCCGGCTCCCAGGAAAATCGTCTTGTTGCGATCGTGCAGCGCGCCCTGCAGTTGATTCGGGAAAAGCTGCTCCATCATGGCAGCCGGTATCCAAAGATCAGGACCGAAAATCGCATTGATGCCGATGAAACGCGGCGGAGCAACACCGATCACATGGAATACGAGACCGTTGATACGGATCCCTTTGCCGATAATCTGCGGATCGCCGCCGAAGCGGCTCTGCCATGTGCCGTAATTGATGACGGCCACCGGGTGCTCACCGGGCACGCCGTCCTCTTCCGGTAAAAAGAAGCGTCCGCGCGCCGGATTCAGGCCAAGCGTCGCGAAATAGTTGCCGGTGACCAGCTCGCAAAACAACCGCTCGGAGTCGCCGTGCTCCTGAAAGGTGAGCACTTGCGCCGAGCTGTAGCCTGCCAGCGAAGCGAAGACAGTGTTCTTCGTCTGGATGTCCACAAAATCCGGATACGAGAGCGGAAGCGCAGTGCGGGCCTGCGAACGGTCCCGTGCGCGTTGCTGAGCGACTGCGATGAGGCTTGAGGCTTTTGGAACCGGCAGCGGATTCAAAAGCAGCGTGTTGATGACGGTGAAAACCGTCGCATTCGCGCCGATGCCGAGCGCCAGCGTCAGCACCACGAACAGTACAAATAGCGGGCTCTTGCGCATCCCGCGCGCTGCGAACCGGATGTCTCGCCCGAGATCGTAGAGCCAGGTCCCGCCCCTCTGCTCGCCCGCAACAGCCCGCTCGGAGGCGCGCGGCAAAGCCGCCGTAGATTGGCGCAAAGGATAAAGGTCTTCCAGCTCGGCTATGGTTTCCCGATAGGCCCGCGGCTCATCGGCGCCGGCGCTCAGCAGTTCGCGGTATCGATCTTCCAGATGACCGGCAAACTCTTCGATCCGATCCGCTTCCGCCGCACCCTCCAGATTGAGGCGCGCCATGCGCTCGCGAATGATTCTCTTCCAGTCAGGCATGCTCTACTCCTGTGACTCGTCCCATGGCCGTCACGAATTCGCGCCAGCTCTTACGCTGCGCGCGCAGAACCTTGCGGCCTTCCTGCGTCAGCGCGTAATAGCGGCGGCGGCGCTGCTCCGGTTTTTCCACCCAGTGGCCTTCAATCCAGCCGCGCTCCTCGAGCTTGTACAGCAGCGGATACAGCGACGTGACGTGGAAACGTAAGAAACCTTGCGAACGCAGCTGAATCATCTTCGAGATGTCGTAGCCATGACGCGGCTGATCTTCGAGCAGCGACAGGACGAGCAGCTCGGCGCTTCCTTTTTTCCATTCCTGATCGGGGCTGGTGGGAGGCATATATGTGAGTCCAGTATATTGGTTTCCAACACTAAAACGCACCCCTGCCCGGAACTGTTCCCTGGCTTGATAAAGATTTGACATTGCCAGCCGTTCCGGGAGAACATTCCATGCCCCGGAGCACTACCCTACAGCGCTCGAAGTCCCGAAATGGAACTTTTCCTATCAGATTTCATGCCGCATGGCTTCTGCATGCGCTGGCAGCCGGGTATTGTGTGGCTGCACGTAATCTCGGACGCCCTGATCGTCCTTGCCTACTTCTCCATACCCGGACTGCTGGCCTGGGTGGTGCGAAAGCGCCGCGATATTCCCTTCAACTGGATGCTGCTGGCCTTTGGAACCTTCATCTTTGCCTGCGGCGCCACGCACGTGATGGACATCGTGACGCTCTGGATTCCGCTCTACCGGTTGGAAGGCGTCATCAAAGCGATCACGGCCATTGCTTCTGTCACGACCGCCATTGCTCTCGGCTATCTGCTTCCTTTTCTGCTCCGGATTCCCAGTCCGCAGCAGTTACAGCAGGCGAACGAGGCATTGGCGGCGGAGAATGCCACGCGGCGTCAGGCCGAAGCGGCGCTGCAGAAATATCAGCAGGAACTCGAGGCGCGCGTTGCCGACCAGACGCTCGAAATTTCGCAGGCGAACGAAAATCTGCGCCGCTCGATCCGCGAAGCGCAGCAGCTGGCCGCTCTGCTGCTCGAACGCGAAGCGCAGGTGCAGGCCGCATTCAATGCGGCGCACATGGGCACCTGGACCTGGGACCTGGACACCAACGCGGTCATGCTCGACCCGCAAACCAAGAATCTATTCGGCTTTGCTTCGCTCGAGGAGGTCACCGAGATCGGGCAGATTCTCTCGCGCATCAACCTGAGCGATCGGGAGGCTGTCCAGAAAGCCATTGAAGAGGCCCGCGGCGCAGGAACGGATTTCAATGCGGAATTCCGCGTCGTCTATCCGGACGGCTCCGAGCACTGGGTTGCGGGCCGCGGCGCGGTCGAGCGCAATGACGACGGCACTGCGGTGCGCATGGTCGGCATCAATCTTGATATCGAATCGCGCAAACGTGCGGAACTGGCGCTACACGCCAGCGAACAGCAGTTCGCCACACTCGCCGACTCCATTCCGCAGCTTGCCTGGATGGCTCATCCGGACGGTTCGATCTTCTGGTACAACCGCCGCTGGTACGAATACACCAACACCACACCCGAGCAGATGATCGGCTCAGGCTGGCAGTCGGTACACGACCCCACCGAACTGCCCCGCGTTCTCGAGGCCTGGAAAGAAATTCTGAGCAAGGGCGAACCAGCCGAGCTGCAATTCCCCTTGCGCGGCGGCGACGGCCAGTACAAGTGGTTTCTGACGCGCGTCCACCCGATCCGCGACGTCCACGGCAAGATCACCCGCTGGATCGGCACCAACACGGATATCACCGAAATGCGCAACGCGAATCGCGCCAAGAGCGAATTTCTCGCCACGATGAGCCATGAAATTCGCACGCCGATGAACGCCATTCTGGGCATGTCCGACATGCTGGCCGAATCCAAACTCGACCCGGAACAGGCACAGTACGTCGAAGTGTTTCGGCGCGCGGGAGCGAATCTGCTGACGCTGCTCAACGACATTCTCGATCTTTCGAAAATCGAAGCCGGGCATCTGGAGCTCGAGCAGGTCGAGTTCGATCTGGAAGAAGTGGTGGATCAGGCGGTGGAGCTGGCTGGCGTCAAGGCTCGCGCCAAGAGTCTCACTCTGCTGGCTCGGCTCGAACCCGGACTGATCACCAATCTGGTCGGCGATCCGACCCGGCTGCGCCAGGTACTGATCAATCTGCTCGGCAATGCCGTCAAGTTTACGCATGCCGGCGAAGTCATTCTCGAAGTGAAGAATCTCGTGGGAGGGGAACCCGGCGAAATCGAAGTTCTGGTCTCCGATACCGGAATTGGAATCCCGCCCGAAAAGCTGGAGCTGATTTTCCACGGCTTTACGCAGGCGGATCCTTCCACCGCGCGCAAATACGGCGGCAGCGGACTCGGTCTCGAAATCAGCCGCCGTCTGGTGGAGCGTATGGGCGGCACGATCGGCGTCACCAGCCAGGTCGGCAAAGGCAGCACCTTCCGCTTCACGGCGCGCTTTGCTGTGGGCGAAAAACGTCCGCGCAAGAACGCCATCTCGCCAGCGGAGCTCGAGGGCCGCCGCGTGCTCGTAGTAGATAATAATGCGACCAATCGCTTCATACTCTCGGAAACTCTGCGCCACTGGGGACTGGAGAGCGACGAGTTCGCCGATGCCGAGTCCGCGCTGCAGGCCACTCGCGAAGCTTTCGCCAGTGGACGTCCGCTTTCGCTTGCCCTGGTCGACGCCTGCATGCCCGGAATGGACGGCTTCGAAGCGGTATCTCATCTGAAGCAGATCGCGCCCGAACTGCCCGTCATCATCTTCAGCTCTGATGCCCGGCCCGGTGATCTGGCGCGACGGCGCGAAGCCGGTCTCGCCGGGTACGCTGTCAAACCAGTGAAACGCAGCGAGTTGCTGCGCCTTATCTGCGAGGCCATGCAGGTCAGCGGTTGTCGCGATTTGGAGCCGTCTTCCGCTGAGAGCGCTGCGCAGCCTGAAACGGCATCCCCGTTGCGCATTCTGGTGGCCGAAGATTCGAGCGACAATCGCCTGCTCATCCAGCTTTATCTGCAGGGCACACCGCATCAACTCACGTTTGTGGAAGATGGCAAAGCGGCCGTGGATCACTTCGCTTCGCTCGACTTCGATCTGATCCTGATGGATATGCAGATGCCGGTGATGGACGGCTTGAGCGCCACCCGCACGATTCGATCAATCGAACGCGAGCGAGGCGTCAAACATCCGATTCCGATTGTCGCCCTCACTGCCAATGCGCGCCCGCAGGACGTTCGCATGAGCTACGAAGCCGGCTGCGACGATCATCTCTCGAAGCCGATCTCGAAAAAGAATCTGCTCGATGCCATAACCCGGATTGCCGGATCGTTTGGCAGCCGGAACGGCTCCTCGGCACCGCCCCCCGACATTCAGGTGCCACCCGGGCTTGAACAGCACGCGCTGCGCTACATCGAGCGCCAGGCGAAAGAGATCGAACCGATGCAGACGCTTCTCGAGCAGCAGGATTTCGAACGCCTCCGGGTCTTCGGCCACAATCTCAAAGGGACGGGCACATCCTACGGGTTCCCGGAAGTGACCCGTATCGGCGCCGAGCTGGAAACAGCCGCAAGAGAGCAGGATGCGGAGCTCGCCCGGGAGCAGCTGCTGCGTCTCTCGGCTTCGCTTCAGCGCGCTTCCGAGCAGGTGAGTTCGCTGGTATGACGGAACGGCGCAGCACGATTCTGCTGGTGGACGACGATCCCGTTACGCAAGAGCTTTTTTCCATTCTTCTCGAACCAAGTGGAATCAACGTGGTCGCAGCAGCCACACCGGCGGAAGCGCGTGACCGGCTCGCGGCCGCTCGGCCCGAGATGATCCTGCTCGATCTGAATCTCGGCAACGCAGACGGTCTGGCGCTGGCCCGCGAACTGCGCCAGCGCTTTGGTTCGGCGTTTCCGTTGCTGGTGGTAAGCGCGTCCTCCGATCAGGAAAAGCGACAGCGCGCGCTGGCCGCAGGCGCCACCGGTTTTATTGCGAAGCCGGTGGACCCGCGCACGTTTGCAAGTAAGGTCAAAGGATATCTGCCCGTACACACGAGCGCGGAGGCCGAACTGGATCCGCGCGAAAGGCGTTTGCGCGAACTGCGGGCGCAATTCATCGAAACCGCTCTGCTCACCATCGGGCAGCTCGCCGGCAGAAGCGATGAAGAGCTTCTCTCAGACACACTCCTCGCCGATGCGGCGCATAAATGGGTGGGAGCCAGCAGCATTGAGGGAATGCCGGATATCGAAGAGGTTGCGCGCGAAGTCGAAACACTGGCCCGCGCACGGCGCATCGATCAGTCGGCGCACATCCGGCGGCGGCTCGAGTGGCTGAAAACGCAGTTTCAGGCGAGCAGCGAACGCCCCGTGGGCGCGTGATGCTCTGACCCGCTGCGCTATTCTTCGCGCAATACCCGGACGGGATCAATGTGCGATGCTCTTCGCGCCGGCGCGTAAGCGGCCATGAGTGCCACGGCCACCAGCGGCAGTAACACAGCGGCGAACAGCAACGGACTCGCACTCGCACCCGAAAAGATCAGCATCGATCGGACAACTTGCGAAGACGCGATACCCAGCATCAGTCCGCAGCCCAGCCCGATTCCGGCCAGCATAAGGGCCTGCCGCAGCACACTCTGCAGCACCTCGCGCGGGTCGGCACCTACCGCCATGCGAATCCCGATCTCACGGCGCCGCCGGTCGACCGTATAGGTGATCAGTCCATAGAGACCGATCACAGCCAGCACGAGCGCCATCGCGCCCATACCGGCGACCGCTTCCGTGATAATGTTCGGCGTCTTGACTGAGCGCTGCTCGTACAAATCGCGCATCGTGCGCGCTGACGCGATCGGCATGTTGCGATCGAGACGGTGGATTACGTTG
This sequence comes from Terriglobia bacterium, assembly GCA_021325235.1. Lineage (GTDB taxonomy): Bacteria > Acidobacteriota > Terriglobia > Bryobacterales > Bryobacteraceae > Bog-105. The sequence goes on from JAJPHN010000011.1 coordinate 124,970, forward strand.
CGCAGAACGGGTGCGAGCACCGCCGCATCCGCTGCCTGCGACTCCGCCATGAGAGTCATGTTGTTCCGCTGGTCCTGCGAGAACGGAACCCAGAAAAACTCCTGCGGCGGTTCGCTGATCCAAAGGTATTTCGCCTGTTTCGCCAGACCGACCACCTGCACGAGCGGCCCTTTTTCGTCACCGATCCGAAAACGTTTGCCGATCGGATCCTGATTGGGCCAGAAGCGATGTGCGAATTGTTCGTTCACAACCGCTACCGGTGGGCTAGTCTGCGTGTCCGTTTTTCGGAACTCGCGCCCTCGCAAGATCAGCATACCCAGCACATCGAAGTAGCCGTCGGTGACCGAGGCGTCCAGGCTCTGCGGCACCCATCCGTTCTTCGCGATTTTTGTGCCTTCGATCAACACCGGCTTGCTCTCGTTATCGAACCCAAAGGGAGAGAAAGTGCTGAGCGCGGCCGCTCGAACTCCTGCACTCGCCCGCACCTCATCCAACAACTCTTTGTAGAAACGCTCCGTTTGCGCTTTGGTGTAATGCACCATCTCCGTATTGAGCGTCATCAGGTACACGTGATCGGTGCGGAATCCGACGCCCTGCGTGATCTTGCTGCGAAATCCGACAAAGACCACGGCCGACAGAATGAGCAGTACGCAGGAGAGCGCGAGCTGCGCTGAAACGAGCACGCTCCGCCCCCATAATTTCCCGCGCCGGCTGGTGCCGTCCGTGCGGGCTTTGAGCGACGAAATAATGTCAGTGCGCGAACTGCGCCAGGCGGGTAAAAATCCGAAAACGAACGCGCTGGCAATCGCCACGATCGATGTGAAGACGAGGATGCGCTGGTCGAGCGCGATATCAAAGGACACGGGCACGTCGGTCGGAGTCGGGATACTTTCGAAAAGTCGCATGCCGGCCAGCGCTACCGCGATTCCAGCAGCGCCGCCAGCCAGCGCCAGCAGCAGATTTTCGAGAAACAACTGCCGCAGCAGGCGCCAACGCGCTGCGCCCACCGCGAGCCGCACTGCGATTTCACGGCCCCGCACCGTTGCCCGGCTCAGCAGCAGGCCCGCCACGTTGGCGCAGGCCACCAGCAAAACGCATAGTGCCAGGAGCCCCAGCATCTCAACCAAAGCGGAGTCGGGCGGGGATTGCGCCGCGCGCAGTTGAAGCTCCGTTTGGACGCGGACCTTGCTGCCGCGCGGCTCGAATGGATACATTCGCTTCAGCGCGTTCGCAATCGAACCCAGGTCTGCTTGCGCCGCCGCAGCCGTCACGCCAGCTTTCAGCCGTCCTTTCAGCGCCAGCCAGCGCACGTCACGCTTTTCGAGATTGTTCACCGGTGAAAGCGCAGGTTGCATCGCGATCGGTACGTAAAAAGCCGGTCGCAAGAACTGATCGATGTTCTTGAAGCTCTCCGGAAGAACTCCGATTACGGTGAAGTCGATCCCGTTCAGCCGCACCCGGCTTCCGACCGCCGCGCTATCGCTTGAAAAATGCGAGACCCGGAAGGAGTGGCTCAGCACCACGACGGCATCGCGTCCGGGCACCTGATCTTCTTCGGGACGAAATCCGCGCCCGAGAACCGGCTGCACTCCGAGCACCTGAAAAAAGTTACCCGAAGCCATCACGCCAAACTGCGTCTCCGGTACGGCTGAGGCGTCGCGCGCGTATCCGAACTGCGCGTATTGATACGCCACAAGTCCGCTGAACGTGCGATTGCGGTCGCGGAAGTCGCGGTAATCCGGATACGAAACCGTGTCTGTTGCCGCCGGGCTGTCGCCGAAGTTCACGTTGTAAACTGCGTCCGGCTGCGGCACCGGAAGCGGCCGCAGAAGCAGCGCATCGGCCAGGCTGAAGATCGCCGAATTTGCTCCGATTCCAATCGCCAGCGAACAGACCGCCACGGCCGTGAAGACCCGATTCTTGGCCAGCATTCGAACTGCGAATTTCAGATCGTTCAGCATGCGAAGGAACCTGAGCGCAACTCTCGTGCCAGCCAGCGCTTTCGAATTTTCAGCTAGTTCAGGCGGCGATACGGCTTCGTGATGTTCGAATCCGGGAAAGTCAGGTTCTGATTGCGAAACGAAGCCAGCCGGTTTAGGAGGCGACCCTGGTGCGATTTTGAGCAATCGAAGCCAGCAGCCGCTCGCTCGCCGCGCTGATTTCCCGCACCGCTTGATCGAAGGCTTCCTGGTTGGCTTTCGACGGCTTATGGAATCCGCTGATCTTCCGAACGAACTGCAGCGCCGCCGCATCTCTTTCTTCGCGGGTTGCCATTTCGTCGGGCCGGCGCAGGACTTTGATGCTTCTGCACATGATTCCCCAGCTTAGTCCAGTTCTGGCCGCCCATGCGCACACCTAAGAGGAAATCGAGCGCAGGGCCACTACTATTCCGAAATCCCATGCAGCGCCTCGCTATTCTCCTGCTTTTGCCTTTTCTTTCCTTGTTGCTGACGCATACGCCCGTTTTGGCCGCCACGCCGCACGCCACTGCCAAGGCCGTTCGCGCCGGGAGCGTTTCCGACGCCCAGCTCGAAGCGACCATCCGCGCCAAACTCGCAAAATCGAAGGTCGGCAAGGATGGCTTCAAATTCCACGTCCAGCACGGCGTGGTCACCTGGGAAGGCACAACCAATGTGATCCAGCACAAGGGTGCCGCGACGCGCATGGCCCGCACGGCCGGTGCAAGTCAGGTCGTAAATAACATTCAGATCAGCGCAGCGGCCAAAGCCAAGGCCGCGGCCAACCTGAAAAAGGCCAGTATCGTCCAGTAATGGGCCGGGTGTCCGGGCCGTTCCCCGTGCTAGAGTGGGAGCGAACCGGCACTTTGAATGAAAAGCAGTCTCCTACTTACATCCGTATTGTGCGCAGGCGTCAGTTTTGCGCAGAGCCCGGCGGCAACAGCGCAGACGTCTTCGTCCACCACTTCTGCGACAGCCAAACCCAGTGGGCCGGAGGCGGTCGCGCGCACGGAGCCGAACCGCGTCGTTGCCACCATCAATGGCAAGCAGATTACCGCGCGTGAAGCGGCCGATCTGCTCAAAGCCATCCCGCCTGACCAGTTAAGCCGTTACCAGGGGAAACTGCCCAACGTGCTCGAACAGCTGTACATGGGGCAGGATCTCGCGCATCAGGCTGAGAAAATGAACCTGGACAAACAATCGCCGGTTAAGGAACAGCTCGAGCTCAGCCGCAACCAGGTTCTGGCACAGGCCTATCTCAATAAGATCGCCAGCAACGCGGCTGGCACCGCAGCAGATCCCGCGCAGTATTACAACTCGCATCCCGAAGAATTCGACCGCGTGGATCTGAGCGGCATTTTCATCGGTTTTAATCCTCCGGGAACGCCCGCCACCAACAATCCGAACAGCCGGACCGAAGAACAGGCGCGGGCTAAAGCGGACGATATCGAGAAAAAGCTGAAAGCCGGCGGCGATTTCAGTACCATTGCCCGCACCGACTCGGATAACCAACAGTCGGCGGCGAACGGCGGCAAGATCGGTACCGTCAGCATGGCCGGAACGCAGCTGCCCGCCGATCTCAAAACGGCTCTGCAGAACGCCAAGACCGGCGACATCACCGCTCCCGTGCGCATTCCGAATGGATACCTGATTGCGAAGGTCGACAGCCGCAAGAAGCTCACGCTTGACGAGGCGCGGCCCGAAATCACACAGAAACTGCAGTCCGAACGGAACCAGGCGGCGCTCAAACAGGAGATCGACAAGTACAAAATTCAGGTGCAGGATCCGGATTTCTTCGGCAGTACGGCCAGTTCGACCGCCAGTACCCCATCGCTGCAGAAGCCGGGCGCACCACCCCTTGCGACCGGTGTTCCCGCTCCGCATAAGCCGTAAGGTCGGAAGCGCCGAGCGCCGACAAATCCGCCGCGCTCTCGAGAATCTTCCTCCGCTTACCGGCGATCCAATTTGGCTTTGTTTTTCGCCCGCGCTCAAAGTTTCGCGCGGGCGTTTGCTTTCCGGAGATCACCACCCCGGCACGCCCGTCCACGCGGCCGCGTTTGTGCGCCAGCGCCGGATCGTGCTGGAAACGGAGCTGCTGAAAAGTCCGGGCAAGCTGCGGCTGATTCTGCTGCACGAGATTTTTCACTTCGTTTGGCCGCGTCTCGGCAATCGGCGGCGGGGTGAGTTCGCCGCAATTTTGCGAAACGAAGCCAGTCGGGGCGCTCGCTACGAACTGGGCGAGTCCTCGGCGGCGAAGAAAGAGCAAATCGGATTGCGCGACCGGGGGCAGAACACGCGGCTCTGGCGCGATTATGTCTGCGAGAGCTTTTGCGACACCGCAGCGTGCTGTTTTGCGGGCGTGGCATCGACCGGCTTCCGGATAGCCGAACGCTGGCGCAAGCGGCGTGAGGTTTGGCTTCGTTCCGTATTTTCGGAAGAGCGCAGCTGCTGATTCACCTCGGAATTTTCCACCCGGCGAAATGAGCATTTTTCAGCCCGCAGTTGACACGTTACAGGCTACCAGCGCGCTAGTATCGCCGTGTCACATGCGTTCTTGCTCGCCCCTCGAGGCCGCTTTCACCAACTTACGCGAGTTCCTGAGGAACCAGAATCGGATATCGTGACGACCATGTGCCAGGAAAGCGTCCGCTGACGTCACCTTTTTCGTTCCTTTTCGGCGGATTAGATCGGTGCGCATAGGGAGCACCGGAGCAAGGCCGCGAGCGGTGATTTCCGTCCGGCGCAGCCAGGCTGGAGTCCAAGACTGGTCCAAGGAAGCAAATCCGTTCAAGTATCCCATCGACCCAAAAGCTCACATACGCGCTCGCGAATCTGATCCAGGGTATTCGCGTCTTTTCTCTTCTGTTCGATATTGAGTAACTGGAATTTGAGCCGGGAATTCGCCTTCAGCCGATCAAAGTGACGATCGAGAAAGTCGTAATAGAGAGTGGTGAACGGACAAGCTCTTGCGCCCGTGGCGAGTTTCGGGTCGTACCGGCAGGCGCTGCAGTAGTTGCTCATGCGATCGATGTAGTGCCCGCTTGCGCAATACGGCTTAGTGCCGATGATGCCGCCATCGGCGAACTGGCTCATACCGAGCGCGTTCGGTAGAGATACCCAGTCGATGGCGTCGAGATACATGGCCATGTGCCACTCATGAAACAGCCGCGGATGAATGCCGTAGAGAAGCGAGAAGAGCCCCACAACCATCAGACGCTGGATATGGTGCGCGTAGCCGTTCGCGACGACACTGGTCAACACTTCGCGCATGCAGCGCATGTCGGTATCGCCGGTCCAAAAGAATTCTGGCACGCGTTGGTGGTGGTCGAAAAAATTCAGTTCCGCATACTCGGGCATGTGGTGCCAGTAGATGCCGCGCACAAATTCGCGCCAGCCGAGAATCTGCCGGACATAGCCCTCGACGGAATTGAGCGCCGCTTCCTTGCGTTCGTAGGCGGCGAGAGCTGCGAAGACGCACTCGCGCGGGTTCAGCAACTTGACATTCAGCAGTGCAGAGAGGCGGGAGTGAAAGAGAAACGGCTGATCGATGGCCATTGCGTCCTGTAGTGGGCCAAACGCATCGAGAGCATCGGAGATGAATGAATCGAGCATGCGGAGTGCATCTTCGCGTGTGACGGGAAGCTCGAAACGGTCTAAGGATCCCGGATGGTCAGCAAAGCGGCGACCGACCAACTCCAAAACGGAGCGCGTGATTTCATCCGGTGGGAAGGACCTGGGTTCGATACGTTCGAGAAGTGGTGCTTTGAGGCGCTCGCGATTTTGCTTATCGTAATTCCAGGATCCACCCGTGGGGCGGCCGGATTTTTCGAGCAGGATTTTATGCTTTCTGCGCATGTATCGATAGAAGTTCTCCAGCACGAGCTTGCTCTTACCCGCGGCATACTGCGCGAATTCGTCCGTTGAGCAGTAGAAGTGACGGTCGGTGCGGATGTCCAGCGGCACACCCAGCGAGTGGGCGGCATCTAACAGGGCGCTTTTTACACGATAATCGCCGGGCTCGACCACAATCAGGCGCTCCGGCCGCAGCCGGCCAACGTTCTTCGTGAGAACCTGCTGGAAGTCGCGCCCCGCATCCCGATCAATGTTCTCGCTCAGCTCGTGGTATTCGAGCCGCAGTCCGCGCGCGCGCAGACGGTCGCGGAAGTGACGCATGGCGGAGAGAAAAAAAGCGATGCGGAGTTTGTGGCACCAGACATGGACGAGCTCTTCTTCGACCTCGGCCATCCAAATCGCGTCGGCAGTGCGATCGAAGCCGTCAAAGGCCGAAGAGTGTTCGTCGAGTTGATCGCCCAGAACCAGAATCAGATTGCGCATGCCGGCACTTGCAGCAAACGTCTGATGCGCGCGGCAGGCCTGGGCGTCAAAAAATCTCTCTTCACTGTCGCAGTTGAATCTCAACGCTCAGGAAAGGACGCATGTACCCATGAAATTACAGCTTCATCTGATCCTGCTTGCTCCGCTTGCGTGTGCAAGCCTGGCACGGCCGGCGACCATTACAGGCGGGACTACAACGGTAGCTCTCGACAGCAGTTTTGTCTCGCTCGTAACGGGCGCCGGCATAACTCCGGCACCAGTCGCTCCGGCAACTCTGAGCGGGACGACAGCGATGTTCCCGATAACCGGCGGAGACACAACGACTGGCATCATCGATCACGCGGGAGGCTTATCGTTCACCGCAGGCACTAAATCGGCGGTGATTGAGAACTTCGTGATCGATTTACCGATGCTCTCGCTCAGCGGCGAAGTGATCGCCAACGGCGGCACACCAATGATGAACGTCCCGCTTTTCAATATCGGAACCGGCAACCAGCTAACGATCAGTTCGTCTTTGGCCGGCGACCTGACTGCTGTATTCGGAGCGCCAGATCTGACCGGAACGCCAGTCGGGGTGGCCACCGTTTCCCCGATCACGGCCACTCCGGAGCCAGCGGCATTCGCGCTCCTGCTGCTGGGTCTTCCATTCGCGCTCGTTTTACAGCGATCGCGCAAGCTGCACTAACAGGTAACGGCTGCGCGTCCGCACTGAGGCGGCGGACGCGTAGTTACCACGAGCGCCTGAGCGGATCAGAAATGCGCGGCCGGCGTGCGGCTGCAGGGCGTCGAATCGCGACGGATTCCGGCATTACATGCCCCAACGCTAACCGAATCGAATGACGGGAGAGCAGCTGCTCCACAGATAGCCCGTATTTTTCATAGTCACTCAAATCATTTTCATTTTAGTGAACTTCTTGAGCCTACTTTTCATTTGGCCTGAAGGCAGATTCAAACCGGTCTTTTCTTCCGCTCGTCACAGGAACTAGAGTTGGTCATAGGCGGCTCTGAATAGATGGATTTCCCCAGGCAGCACGAGGCAGAAAATAACGCCTACAGCTCGAAGTCGGACGAGGAATTGATCCAGATCTGCCCGGACAATCGGGACGCGTTTGGAGAGCTGGCTCGACGGTATCGGCCGATGGCATTCCGCGCTGCTTTTTGTGTCCTGCGCAACGAGCTCGATGCTGAAGACCAGGTCCAGACTGCGTTTTGTAAGGCGTTCGACCACATTGGTCAGTTTCGGAGAAGCGCAAAGTTTTCGACGTGGCTGATGCGCATTGTGGTGAACGAGTGCCTCATGCAGTTGCGGCAGAGGCGCCGGATTTCGCTGATTTCGCTTGACAGCAGCGGCTCGGATGCGCGCGCTTGGCTGGCTCTTTCCGATGGAAGTTCGCCCGAGAAGAGAGTGTTGCAGCGTTCGCTCGCGCGCTTGCTCGAACGGGAGATCCGGCGCATTCCTCCGCTGCTGCGGCACGCGTTTGTGCTGCGCGATGTGCAGGAGAAACCGATGGCCGAAGTCGCCCGGCGGCTGGGAATTTCGGTGGAAGCATCCAAGAGCCGGCTTGCGCGTGCGCGCGAAGAGCTGCGCAAGAAGTTAGAGCCGCAGTTAACAGCCAAGGGAGCCCGCATGGAATCGAATTCAACAAACACAAGAAAGGAAACCGCATGATTTCGGAATTGACAAAAGAGCCGCGCGCACATGCCAGCGCGGAGCATCGAGAAGGACCGCTCGCTCGCAGCATCGAGCAGCAAACGGCTAAGCTCCCTTCGGATACCTGGTTGTGGGCTGCTTTCGGCTCGATCGGGGTGTCGTTGTTCTTCCAGATGACGGGAGATGAGCGCAAGGCGAACTTCGTAGGACACTGGGCGCCCACGTTTCTCCTGTTGGGCCTCTACAACAAACTCGTGAAATTACTCGGGTCCGACGGAGCGTAGATCCGCCTCGATTTGCACGCGGAGACTCGGGGCAAGAAGCAAGTGGGGGAGTTGCGTTGTCACACCACGTGGTAGTTGTCGGAGCCGGACCGGGAGGCCTTACCGCTGCGGTTCTACTGGCAAAAGCGGGCGTTCGGGTAACAGTGCTCGAGCGCTTGCCACAGCTCGGCGGGAGAACCTCCACATTCCGGCAGGAAGGTTTCACGTTCGATCACGGGCCTACCTTCTTTCACTATCCGCAGGTGCTCGAAAAGATTCTGCGCAGTGCCGGATATGATTTGTGGCGCGAGCTCGATCTCATCCGGCTCGATCCGCACTATCGCCTGGTGTTTGGGAGTGGCGGAGAAATTTCCGCCACTTCGAATCTACGCCGGATGCAGTCGGAGGTCGCGCGGCTCAATGCAGGCGATGCGCAGCACGTATCGGACTTTCTGCTCGACAATCGGCGCAAGCTGGACTGTTTCCGGCCGTTTCTCGAGTCGCCTTTTCACAACTGGCGCGATGCGGCGCGGCTGAATGTACTCGGGCTGCTGCCGACGCTGAAGCCATGGCGATCGCTTGATTCGGAACTGAGCCGCTACTTTCGGGACCCCCGGGTGCGGCTGGCGTTTTCGTTTCAGTCGAAGTACCTGGGCATGTCGCCGTACGAATGCCCGAGTCTGTTTACGATCCTGTCCTTTCTCGAATACGAATACGGTATTTACCATCCGCGCGGCGGATGTGGCTCCATCACGGGCATGCTCGGACGGGTTGCCAGACAGCTCGGTGCAGAGATTCGGCTGAATGAGCCCGTCACCGAGATACTGTTTGAGAATCGAAAGGCAGTGGGCGTTCGTACCACGGCAGGTACTTACAAAGCAGATGCGATTGTTCTGAATGCAGATTTTGCGCGCGCGATGACGCGGCTGGTGCCGGACCGGCTGCGCCGCCGTTGGAACGATCGCGGGCTCGCCAGGAGCTCGATGTCTTGCTCGGCTTTCATGATGTACCTCGGCCTGCGCGGCCGGTACGACAGCCTGACGCATCACACGATTTACATTTCGAAAAACTACGCGCGCAACATGCGCGAGATCGGGCGTTCGCACACGCTTTCCGATGATCCCTCGTACTACGTGCAAAACGCGTGCGTGACGGATGCAAGCCTGGCGCCTGCGGGCAAGAGCACGCTGTATGTGCTGGTGCCGGTAACGCATCAGAACAGCCGTGTCGATTGGCAGCGCGAACGGCCGCGTTATCGCGAACTGGTTCTGGACAAGCTGGCGGAAATTGGCGCGCCCGACATTCGCTCGCGTATCGAATACGAGCGCATTGTCACGCCATCGGACTGGGACGTTGATTTTGAGCTGTACAAAGGCGCCGTTTTCGGGCTGTCGCATACGTGGTCGCAGATGCTGCATTTGCGGCCGCGCAATCGCTTCAACGAAGTAGACAGTATGTATCTGGTGGGCAGCAGCACGCATCCGGGAAGCGGGCTGCCGGTCATTTTCGAATCGGCGCGCATTAGTTCTCGGCTGGTGCTGGAGGATCTTGGGCTTCCGGTGGTGTGGAATGACCAGGCTCCCCAAGCCGCGCTCGCCGGAGCAGCTTTATGATCGCCGCGAGAAACAGCGTAGTCTTCGCGGCGGCGGGTCTGCAGCAGGTACGCACAACACAGAAGATCTGGGAACAGGTGAGCCTGCATGCACGGCTGCGCGTGATACGAAGTCTGCGAGAGCAGATTGCACGAAGCCAGGGCGCTTTCCTGGAGGCATTTGCAGCGCAGTTGCGCGCAAATCCGGCCGAACGACTGGCCTCGGAGCTGATACCGCTGGCCGAAGCGTGCCGGTTTCTGGAAGAAGAGGCCGGCGCGATTCTTGCCTCGCGCACGCTGACACGCAGCAGGACACCGCTCTGGATGCGCGGGATTCGCGTGGAAGAGAGGCGGGATCCGCTTGGCGTGGTTCTAATCATTGGTCCGGCGAATTATCCGCTGTTTCTTCCCGCCGTGCAGGCCGTGCAGGCGATCGCGGCGGGAAATGCAGTTCTGTTGAAGCCAGGCGAAGGCGCCAAGCCGGTGTTGGATGCGTTTCGAGAAGCAGCAATCCAAGCGGGCATTCCGCCGGATTTGATACGCGTGCTGGGCGAGTCTGCGGAAGAGGCGCAACATGCAATTGCGGCCAGCGTCGATAAGATTCTGCTCACCGGATCGGTGGCAGCAGGGCGCGCCGTGTATGCGGCTGCGGCACACGCGATGAGTCCGATAACGCTCGAGCTCTCCGGCTGCGACCCGGTGTTTGTGCAGCAAGGCGCAGATCTTGAGCGTGCGGTGGACGCGATTTCGTTCGGGCTGAGGTGGAATGGCGGAAATACCTGCATCGCACCGCGGCGGATCTTTGTGGCGGAAACGGTCCGCGAGACGTTCGAGGCGGTTCTTCAGATGCGCGGTTCAGACGCGGCACAAGAATTGCCGGTGACGAGTTTTCGGACGGAAGAAGAAGCGCTGGCGCTTGCCGCAGAATCGCCCTTCGCGCTGGGTGCTTCGGTGTTTGGGCCCCAGGCGCAAGCGGAAGCGTTAGCGCGCAGAGTGCGGGCCGGTGTGGTGGTCGTGAATGACATGATTGCGCCCACGGCCGACCCACGCGTTACCTTTGGCGGACGCGGAAAGAGCGGCTTCGGAAGGACACGGGGCGCGGAAGGGTTGCGCGAGCTTACGACCCCGAAGGTGGTGATCGTGCAGCGCGCGAAGAGACTCCGACATCTGGAGCCACTGTCTGAAGACGCCGAAAATGTCTTTGCTAATTACCTCACGATGGCGCATGCCGGGTCGTGGCGAGAGCGAATCGCAGCCGCGGGTAATTTGTTTCGATCTCGCAGAAAGAGAGCGGGCCAGAAATGAATTTCGAATCGAGTGATCGCATCGCGGTGATTGGCTCCGGACTGGGCGGATTGGGCGCAGCGTGCGTGCTTGCCTCGCGTGGATATCGCGTGACGGTATTCGAAAAAAACAACTGGATTGGAGGAAAAGCGGCGGTTCTCGCGCAGAATGGTTTTCGCTTCGATATGGGGCCGACCATTTTGATTTATCCTTCGGTGCTCAGAAAATTTTTCGGCGAGGCGGGGCGAGAGATCTCGCGCTATCTCGATCTGGTGCCGCTCGAACCGCAGTGGCGATCGTTCTTTGAGGATGGAAGCCGGCTCGATCTGTACGGCGATTCCGAACGGATGCGTACGGAACTGAGCGGGTTTGCGCCGGCATCAGTGGCATCGTTTGAACGGTTTCACGCGACTTCGGAAGAGCTGCACGGGATATCGAACCGCTTCTTCTTCTGGCGATCCGTCGGGAGCATGCGCGACACGTTCGAATCCGGCTCGGTGATGAATCTGAGTCTGCTGCGTGATGTGAGCCGCATGAAGCTGGGCCAGACGGTGCAGGGAGCGATCCGGCGGGAGGTAAAAGACGAACGGGTGGCGCAGATGCTCGAGCACATGGTGCAGTACGTGGGCTCATCGCCGGAGAAGACGCCAGCCATACTCTGCGCGATTGAGCACATGCAGCGCAGCGAAGGCGTCTGGTACCCAATAGGCGGTACGCGCGCGATTCCCGAAGCGCTGGCTCGGCTGGCACAAGAGCTCGGAGTGGAGTTCCGCACGAATGCAGCTATACGGCGCATAAAAATTGAGAATGGCCAGGTCACAGGCGTCGTGACACCCGAGGGGTATGTGCATCGCTGCGGTGCGGTGGTGGCGAACTCCGACGCGGTCCTTACCTATCGGGAGATGATGGACGGTGCTGCCGCGCAACGGTTTGAAAGCCGCCGGGCATATGAGCCCGCCTGCTCGGGGGTGGTTCTCTACTTAGGACTGCGGCGGCGCTACGAGCATCTGGCCCATCACAACTTCGTGTTTTCGCGAGACTCGCACGAGGAGTTTCACGCGATCTACGACGAGGGCAGGCTCGCGCCCGATCCGACGTGCTACGTGTGTGCTCCGGCGCAGACGGAAGCAGCGGTTGCCCCGCGCAATGGAGAAGCGCTGTATGTGCTGGTGCATACGCCGTATCTGCGGCCGAATCATAACTGGAAGGAATGGTATCCGAAGTACCGTCGCGTCATTTTTGAGAAGCTGGCGCGAACGGCAGGGTTGAACGACCTCGAATCGCAAATTCAGTTCGAGAACTACCTGACGCCCGAGGACATTGAGACGCGCTACGGAGTCTGGAACGGCGCGATCTATGGCATTGCGAGTCATGGGCGATTGCAGGGAGGCTTCAAACCGGCGAATCACGATCCCGGGCTGAAAGGCTTTTACCTGGCGGGCGGCGCGGCGCACCCAGGGCCGGGAATGCCGATGGTGATGATGTCAGGATGGATCGCGGCGGATAGGCTCGATCGCGATCAGGTAGTGGAGCGCAGCCGGGCAGCAGTTGTATGAACGATGCAGCTACTCGACGAAATCCTTCGCTTCCGCCAGTTGCAAAGCGCCTGCTCGAGTGGTTCCATCGTTACGCGCGCTGGTATCTCGCGCGGAATTTTCATGGTCTGCACCTTCTGCGTCTAAGCGATGTAACGGCGGTAGAGAATCTGCCGCTGCTGGTTTGCCTGAATCATCCTTCGTGGTGGGATCCGCTCGTCGGTTTACATCTGAGCCAGCGTGTGTTTCCCCAGCGCGCTCACTTTGCTCCAATCGATGCCGCCGGTCTGGCGAAGTACAAGTTTTTGGAGCGGCTTGGGTTTTTCGGTGTCGAGAGGGGAACGCGGCGTGGTGCTGCGCGTTTTCTGGAGATCGGCGAAGCGGTACTGAAGAGAGCCGATGCTGCGCTCTGGGTCACGCCCCAGGGCGAGTTTACCGATGTACGTGTGCCGGTGAAGCTGAAACCGGGTATCGGACATCTGGCGAACCGACTCGACCGGTTCGCGCTGCTGCCGGTTGCGCTCGAGTACGGCTTCTGGAACGAGCGGTATCCGGAGGCGTTTGTGTGTATCGGACGACCGCTGATCGAGGATGGGCGAACTCGCAATGCCGCGCAATGGACGGATGTGTTCGAGAGCAGCCTTCAGGAAACGCTGACGGCGCTGTCGTCGCGCGTGGTGCAGCGGAAAACAGAGCTGTTCGAGCAGCTGCTGGAGGGGAAGGCAGGTGTGGGCGGAATCTACGATCTCTGGCGAGCGTCGAAGGCCCGGCTGCAAGGTAAGCGGTGGCAGCCTGAGCATAGCGGGGATTGATGCTGATCACACTCACAGCAAGCGCGTTGGTGTTGGCGCTGATTCCGGCAGTTCTGTTTCTGCGGAACCTGCGGCTCTATCGAACTCCCGAACCATCGGCTGAGCGCACGGCTGTTTCGCTGCTGATTCCGGCGCGTAACGAGGAGCGTTCGATTGGCGAATGCTTGCGCGCGGCGTTGCGCAGCGAGAATGTCAACCTCGAGGTGCTGGTGTTGGATGACCACTCGACGGATCGCACCAGCGAAATCGTGGAGCAGATCGCCAGGGAAGATGCGCGCGTAAAGCTGATCCCGGGACCGGCGCTGCCGGCGGGCTGGTGCGGTAAGCAATTCGCCTGTTCGGTGCTTGCAAAAGAGGCGACGACACCGTTGCTGTGCTTCCTGGATGCGGACGTGCAGCTCGAAACCGAAGGGCTTTCGCGCCTTGTGGAAGGGATGCGAGCGAGCCGAGCGGCGCTGATGAGCGGATTCCCGCGACAGATTACGATTTCGCCACTCGAACAATTGCTGTTACCTCTGGTGCACTTTATTCTGCTCGGTTTCTTGCCGCTGAACCGCATGCGCCAATCGCTTGAACCCGCACTGGGAGCGGGTTGCGGGCAACTCTTTCTCGCGCAGCGGGAGGCTTACGACGCAGTTGGCGGGCATGGCGCGATTCGCAGCTCACGTCATGACGGGCTGACTCTGCCCAGGGCATTTCGGCGCGGCGGCTTTGCTACGGATCTGTGCGACGCGACGCATATCGCCCGTTGCCGGATGTATCGCAGCAATCGCGAGTGCTTTTCCGGCCTGTTGAAGAACGCAACCGAAGGAATGGCGCATCCGAAGCGAATTGTGCCGTTCACGGTGTTGCTGTTGGGCGGCCAGGTGCTGCCGGCGATCCTTGTTTTGTATTTAGCGGTAACCAGCCGATCTGTTCTATGCCTGGCAATCGCAGCGGCGGTGTTGGTTCTCGCCTACCTGCCGCGACTGGTTGCGGTATTTCGTTTTGAGCAGCCCGCGCCTGCTGCACTCTTTCATCCAGTATCGATTCTGCTGCTGCTCGCGATTCAATGGCTGGCTCTGGCGCGCTCCGCACTCGGCGTCTCCGAGACGTGGAAAGGGCGCAGCTATTCGACGGCTGCGAGAGTGCAGAGGTGAATTGTGCGCTCGTCATTGCCGTAGCACTGTTCTCGTTCGCAAACGCGGCAAACGCAAAATTGCCGCGCGAGTGGCAGCGCGCCCGCACACTGTATTTCGAGGGCATTGGGGGCAACCATGCAGCCAGGGAAGACGCCGATCGCTTGTTCACCGAGATGTATCGCGAAGACCCAAACGCACCGATGATTCAGGTGTATTACGGAAGCCTGCGCTTACTCGAAGCCAGCAGCACTTGGGCCCTGTGGAAGAAGAACAGCCTGTGCATGGAGGGTATCAGGCTCATGGATCAGGCCGTTTCGTCGCAGCCCGAGAGCCTCGAAATACGGTTTGTGCGCGCAGCCACCACGTATCATCTACCGAGTTTCTTCCATCGGAAAGAGCAGGCGCGGGAAGACTTCGCGTATCTTGCGCGCGTGGCGGTTTCTGCTGCCCATGACGGACGGCTCGAGCCGCGGTTGGCAGCAGCAAGCCTGTACTTCAACGGCGAACTGCTGAACGAAGCCGGATGCGAAGAGGGTGCGATCGCGAGCTGGAAGAGCGCGATCAGCATAGCGCCTGAGAGTCCGGCTGCGCAGGGGGCACGCGAAAAGCTGGCCGAGGTGAAGCGGTGATGCGAGCTCGGTGGGCGAGCGCTCTGCTGCGTGGCGCGGTTGCGGGATTTGCAGGCGCGGCGGCGATGCACGCCTTTCGGCTCGTATGGGAATCGGCCAACCGGCATCAGCGAGAGCACGGCATTTTCGGATTTGACAAGGAAGCAGACGTGCGGGGTGCCGAATGGCTCGTGCGGGGATTGGCGGGTCACGCGTTGAGTCACAGGAGTGCCCAAGGCCTTGGACTGGCCTTGCACTATCTGTATGGAATCGCGATCGGCGCAGCGTACGCGGCCGCGGAAACTCGTCTGGAGTGGCTCTCGAACATCCGTACTGCTCCGGCTTCGGCCGTGCTCTGGCTACTCGCAGACGAAATCCCAGTCACGATCACGGACATTTCGGATCCGTTGGATCGAAGCGTGCGGTCGCACGCAGGTGCGCTTGCTGCCCATCTGGTGTATGTGGCGACAGTGCGAGGGATTCTGTGATTGTGAGATCGGAAGTATGAAGGAGGACTGTGCCAGAAGATAAGAACCGATGCTGGCCTGGCTATGAGCCCGTGAAAGGCAAGAAGCCGCACAGCCAGGGAAGCTGCAAGCCGAAAGCCGATACCAAACTGACCGAATCCGAGAAGACATTCCGCGCCAAGAGGCGGAAGCAATTGGACAAGTGGCAGGAGGAGCACCCGCGCACGCGCAAGTCTGCGGCGCAGCATCTGAGCGCCCCGGGCAAGGCGAAGAAGAAAGTTACGACAAAGAGAAGCGCGTCGAAAGCAGCGAAAATGCAGTCGCCGACAAAACAGACCTCCAGGGCGAGGAAGTAAGAGGAGTAAGCAAGATGAACCAATTTCCGCTTTCGTCTATAGAACCACAGTGAGCCAGACCGAACTTCTGACCACCATCGAGCGCTTACAGGAATACTCAACGCACTCGGGCTGAAGGGCATCGAAGCTCGGCTGCGCGTGCGCGTCTATCTGGCTCCCACCGATCACTGATGAGCTGGGCTACATGCCTCTGGATGAACTCGGCGCCGCGATCTTCTTACGGCGATCAAATCATTGCGACCACCGGCGAAACCCTCGAGATTCCGGCGCTCGCTTTGAACACTCGAGGCAAACGGTGCCGTTCGGGATGAGCTTCTTTGAGGCATCAGCCAGATCTGTCGTCCGATGCTGTTCGAGCAAGCAAGACAGTTTCCCAACCGTCCCGCGTCTGTTCCGGTCACACCCGCCTTACCCCAGCAAAGAACTATTGACAACTGCTTACAATTTGAACTACATTTTGTAGTGCTACATTATGTAGCGTTACAGGATGGCACTGAAGAATCCTCTTTCCGGGCTTGAGCAGAAAGTGATGGATGTGCTCTGGGCGCGCGGCAACGGAACCGCGGCGGAAGTGCAGACTGGTCTGCAACCCGAGCGGCAGCTGCGCGATTCCACCGTGCGCACGGTACTCGCTCGTTTGGAAGAGAAAGGCTACGTCACACACGAACTGGACGGCCGAACATTCGTCTATAAGCCGCTCGAAAAGCCACAGAATCTGGCCGTGCGGGCAGTGCGGCAAATCATCGATCGCTTCTGCCAGGGATCGGTGGAATCGCTGCTGCTTGGAATGGTGGATGACGAAGTACTGGACGCGGAGGAGCTGCGGCGGATCGCCGATCGTCTGGCGCGTGAACACAAGGCGGGAGAGCAGGAGCAGTCACAAAGGAGTGAAGAAAAATGATGGCGGCAGAATTCAATTTCCTGGGCTGGTCGCTTGCGGTCGGCGCGTTCGAGTTTGTGTGGCGATCGGCGCTGATTGTGTTCGTCTGTCTGCTGTTGGATCGTGTGCTTCGGAAGCACTCGGCCGAGATGCGCGACGTGCTCTGGCGCGCGATGTTGTTCGCGCTGGTGGCTTTCCCGCTGCTGAGCCCGATCGTCCCGCCCCTGCTCCATGCACGAGCTCCCGAAGCAATCTCCATCGATTCGCCCGTGCCGGTCGGCGTCACGTCGCGGCGCGGCAACACCGTGACGATTCGCGCTGCGCAGGTCAGGAATCAGCAGCCGGTGCTTTGGGGCGCTCTGCCGTTTGCTGTTTACGCGATTTTTGCAACAGCGCTCCTTGGCCGCTTTACTTATGCGATGCGCCGTCTTCGCCTCGTTGCTGAACGCAGCGAACTTTGTACGGACGAACGGCTGCGAGAAATCGTTCACCAGACGTGGCTTGAAAGCGGAGCGCAGCTCAGGCCGTCCGTACGCCTGACAAACGAAACGCGAGTACCCGTGGCTCTCGAGTGTGACACGGAGATCTCGATCCTGCTACCCGAAAGTGCTATCTCCTGGCCGGAGGCGAAGCTGGGGCTGGTGCTGGCGCACGAGATGTGTCACGTCAGGCGTAACGATCCGGCTCTGGCGCAGTTCGCCTCGCTTGCCTGCTGTCTGCTCTGGTTTCACCCGCTCGTCTGGTTCGTGAAACGCCGTCTGGCTTCGCTGGCCGAGGAGTGTTGCGACGAATTCGTACTGGAGCGCACGCGTGCGGCAAACAGTTATGCGGGAGTTCTGCTGGAGTTTGCGGAGGAGATTGCGGAACACGGAACGCGGCTGCTCGAACCCGCGAGTGCCCTGCTGCATGGCACGCGGCTGGAGCAGCGGATCAATCGCATCTTCAGCGCTGCGAAACGGAGCAAGCAAGCCGGTCTGCTGGTGCGGGCCGCGGTGATCACCTTGTTCGTTCCGGGGGTGTATCTCGCCGCAGCAGCGCGTCCCGGAGCGCCGCAATCGCCTGCGCGGCTGGCAGTGCTGGATGACGACTCGACAACAGCTGACCTCGAAGCGCGATTGGCAGCGAAGCCCGATGACGTCGACTTACATCGCCAGCTTCTCATTCGTTACTGGAACGATCGGCAGGGATCGAAGTACGTGCCGCAGCTGCTCTGGGTGATCGAACATGATCCGGAAGATGCTTGGCTGGGCGCGATGGGTCTGCGGCCGGAAGGCAGCGCATTCAATACGCCCGATGATTATGTGCGGATCGAGCAGGCCTGGGAAGCAGCGCTGGCCGGGCATCCCGATTCCCCAAAGGTTCTGATGAATGCAGCGGCGTTCTTCGAGCCAGGAGATCCGGCACGCGCTTTAGAACTGCTTCGGCAGGCAAAGCAACTGGCGCCCGAAGACACGCACAACAGGTATCAGTATGCGATGGCTTCGATTTACGTGGAGGCGTTTGTGAGCGCCATCCCGCATAGTCTGACGAAGTCGCACATGACGCCGGATCTGGCGGCACAGCTGCGCAATGAGCTGGACAGTTCTACGGATACGAGCCTGCTGAGCACAGTGGGAACGCATCTCGTTCAGATCGGAACGCACAGTTATCCGGAATTAAAGGCGAAAGGCTTTGATCTTCTGCAGCGCGCAATCGACCTTGATCCAGCGAATCCGGCGTTGAAAGAAGCTCTCGAATCGGCAAAAGCCGAACCTGTACGGCAGGCAAACTACGCGAATGCCATGCATCCGGCGGGCGCGATACGGATCGGAGCCGCCGTGGCCGCTGCGAATCTCGAGAACAAAGTCGATCCGGTCTATCCGCCGCTGGCGCTCAGTGCGCAGATAAGGGGAACAGTGGAATTTTCAATCGTGATAGGGGCGGATGGTCGCGTGCAGGATATCCGGCTTGTACGAGGACACCCGTTGCTGGTAAACGCCGCCAAAGAGGCGGTCGCGCAATACAGGTACAGGCCGACGTTACTGAACGGCAAAGCAGTCCCGGTGGCGACGGACGTAAACGTTCTATTCGAATTGCCCAAGTAGCGCCCCTTGGTAACCCGCGACGAGTAAGTAAGCCATTCGAGGCGGTAAACTGAGAGTGAATGCGCCGCCTCGCTCGCCCGTTCTGCCTGCCGTTGCTGCTTACCGGCATCGTGCTGCTGGCGGGCTGTTCGGCATCGAAGCAAACGGAGGCGCAACGAGCAGAAGCCAAGGCACGCGCAAGCCGCAAGCCCGCGCCCGATTTTACGCTCACCGATTCGAACGGCGCGAAGGTCAAGCTGGCGGACTATCGCGGCAAAGTGGTTCTGCTGAATTTCTGGGCGACATGGTGCGGACCGTGCCAGGTCGAAATTCCGTGGTTTCAGCAATTCGAGCAGCAGTACAAGTCGAAAGGCTTCGAAGTGCTCGGGGTTTCGATGGACGAGGATGGCTGGTCCGCGGTGAAACCGTACATCGCCGAACACAAGCTGAATTACCGCATCCTGCTGGGGGACGATACGGTGGCCACGCTGTACGGCGGCCTGGAAGCACTTCCGACCACGTTTATGATTGATCGTGAGGGCAAATTTGCATTTGCTCCCCATGTGGGACTGATCGGGAAAAATCAATATGCTTCTGAAATCGAGACACTGGTCAATGAAAAGGACGAGCCTGCCTCTGCTCGCCTGTCTTTTCCTGCCGCCGCTCTGTTCCGCACAACAAAATAAGCTAATCGTACATCCGCCCGACCCGCTGGTCGTGAAGCGCGGCGCAACCACTGTCGAAAAGCTCGAGCTTTCCGTTCTGCCGGGTTTTCATGTGAACAGCGATAAGCCGAAGGACGAATTTCTGATTCCTTTGAAGCTGACCTGGACAGCCGGTCCGCTCGAAGAGCAGGGCGTGACCTATCCAAAGCCCGCAGAGATCAAAGTCGGAAACCAGATGGTGACGGTTTACACCGGCAAATTCGAGCTCGAGACGAAATTCCAGGTTCCGGCGAATGCTCCGAAAGGTAACGCGGTGATGGCCGGTAAGCTGCGCTATCAGGCCTGCAACAACGAGATGTGTTTCCGCCCCTCGACAGCGGATATACAGTTACCCGTCACCATCCAATAACGTTTGCGGCGCCTGATTCTACGCCCGGGCGCAATCGGAGATTGTCTGCTGGCGCTGCCTGCGATGGAATATCGGCGGGCAGACTACACGGAAATCTGGATTTCGCGTCCGGTGGTTCCGCTCATTTCTTTCGCGGATCGAGTGCTGCCGCTTTCCGCCACGGGAATCGACCTGGTGGGCGTTGGGGATCTCGGAATTCCCGCAAAGCTCGAGAGTACGCTGCGCGCCTTCGACTCGATCGTGAGCTGGTATGGCGCGGCGCGAGAGGAATTCCGGGACGCAATTCAGGCGCTGGGCGTGCCTTGTACTTTCTTGAGAGCGCTACCGCCTGAAAACTATGCAGGGCATGCGACCAGATTTTTTTGCGAGCAGGTTGGCGCCCCCGATGCTCTGCCGCGGCTGAGGGTCGAGCCCGTACGGCCTTCGCCCAGGATCGTGATTCATCCCTTTTCGGGTAGTGCGCGCAAGAACTGGCCCCTCGAAGAATATCGCGAGCTCGCGGAACAGTTTGATGAGGGTGTGAGCTGGATCGCGGGGCCCGAAGAGCAACTGTGCGACGCGGTGAGGTTCGATGATCTGGGCGCGCTGGCGCAATGGCTCAGCGGAGCGCGGCTTTACATCGGCAACGACTCGGGTATCACGCATCTTGCGGCTGCGCTGGGCGTGCCAACGCTGGCGCTTTTCGGACCAACGGATCCGCAGAAATGGGCGCCGCGGGGAGAAAACGTTTGTGTGCTGCGGCATCAGCCGCTCGCCGAACTCGAAGTGGAAACCGTGCTTGAGTCCGCTAATCGGCTGCTGGGCTTAGGCTAGCCTTTGACTCAGGCTTCCAGCGCACAATCGGCTTGCGCGCAGCAGTCACTTCGTCGACGCGCGGCGTCCGGGTGGAATGCGGCGCATTCCGCACCAGCTCCGGATTTTCCTCGATCTCTTTGGCAATCGAAATCATGGCATCGGCGAACAGATCGAGTTCGCGCTTCGGTTCGGTTTCGGTGGGTTCGATCATGAGCGCGCCTCGGACGATCAGCGGGAAGCTTACCGTGTAGGGGTGGAAACCGTAATCGATCAGGCGTTTGGCGATATCGCCGGTGCGGATTCCTTTTTTCGCCTGGCGGTCGTCGCTGAAGACACACTCGTGCATGCTCGGAGCTTTGTAGGCGATTTCGTAATGGGGCTCGAGCAGCTTGCGAAGATAATTCGCATTCAACAGCGCGTCGAGCGTAGCTTGCCGCAAACCATTACCACCGTGAGCCATGATGTATGCGAGTGCGCGCACCAGAACGCCGTAGTTTCCATAGAACGCGCGCACGCGGCCAATGGACTGCGGCAGATCGTAATTCCAGCTCCAGCGATCGTTGACGCGTTTCAGACGAGGCGACGGCAGAAACGGCGTCAGAACCTTCGCGACGGCAACCGCACCGGACCCGGGTCCGCCTCCGCCGTGAGGAGTCGAGAAGGTCTTGTGAAGATTGAGGTGCATCACGTCGATGCCGAAATCGCCGGGCCGCGCGACACCAACCAGCGCATTCATATTGGCGCCGTCCATGTAGACCAGCGCGCCCTTATCGTGCAGGATGCCGCAGATTTTGCGGATGTTTTCTTCGAAGACGCCGACTGTGTTCGGGTTGGTGATCATCAACCCGGCGACGTCTTCGGTGACCGCGCGCTCGAGCACGGCGAGATCGACCATGCCCCGATCGTTCGATTTGATGTTTTCGACGCTGTAGCCGATCGCCGTAGCGGTTGCAGGATTGGTGCCGTGAGCAGAATCGGGAACCAGAATCTTCTTTCGTGGATTGCCGCGCGTTTCGAGCAGTGCGCGGATCATGAGGATACCGGTAAATTCGCCGTGGGCACCCGCGGCGGGCTGCAGCGTAACCGCATCCATGCCGGTAATCTCAGCCAACGCCTGCTCGAGCGCGGCGATTACTTCCATGCAGCCTTGTGAAAGCTCTTCCGGCTGATACGGATGCGCCCAGGCCAGACCTTCAGTACGCGCTACTAGCTCGTTGACTCTGGGGTTGTATTTCATGGTGCACGAGCCCAGCGGATACAGCCCGAGATCGATCGCGTAATTCCAGGTAGAGAGGCGAGAGAAGTGGCGGAGCACTTCAAACTCGCTTACCTCCGGGAAATCTTCGATATCGTCGCGCACGTGCTCCGCTCCGAGTACCTTCTCGGCACTTACTTCGGGAACATCGAGTTCCGGCAACTGATAGCCGACTTTTCCCGGGGAGCTTAGTTCGAAGAGCAGCGGCTCATTCTGAACGATGTGCCTGGAAACCTTCTTGATCATGCTCGTGTTTCCTTCGCAAATGCCTCAGCCACTCTGTCCATATCCTGCCGGCGACTCATTTCGGTGGCACAGAGAAGCACACAATTCTCTAACTCGGGGTAGTAACGCCCCAGCGGCAGACCACCGACAATTTTTTCGTCGAGTAATTCGCGATTTATTTGTTCCGGCGTTTTACCGTTCGTGCGAGCGACAAATTCGTTAAAGAACGGCGCGTCGAACTGTAAGTCCAACTTACTCGCCAGGTAATGAGCTTTGGCTAAGTTCTGTTGCGCGAGTTCGCGCAGGCCCTGGCGGCCGTAAACAGACATAAACACGGTCGCCATAAGCGCCAGCAGAGCCTGGTTGGTGCAGATGTTGGAAGTCGCCTTTTCGCGGCGGATATGTTGCTCGCGAGTAGCGAGGGTAAGGCAAAAGGCGCGATGACCGTTCGCATCCTTCGTCTCGCCCACCAGGCGTCCGGGCAGCTGCCGAATGTATTTCTCGCGGGCTGCGATAATCCCGGCGTAGGGACCGCCATATGCCGGCGAGATCGCGAAGCTCTGGAGTTCGCCGACGACGATATCAGCTTCTTTGGGAGGACGCACCAGCCCGAGGGAAACGGCTTCCGTAAACACGACTACGAGCAGCGCGCCTTTTCTGCTCACGATGGAGGACAGTTCTTCGATCTGTTCAATAATTCCGAAGAAATTAGGCGACTGGACCATAACAGCCGCGGTTTCGTTATCCAGCTTCGCCGCGAGATCATCCAGGTCAACGGTGCCGCTCTTCGTATACTCGAATTCGGCCACGGGAATGCCCTGATGCTGGGTGCAGGTGTGCAGCACTTCGCGATACTCAGGGTGGACGGTTCGCGCGATCAGAACTTTGTCGCGCCCCGTGATTCGCACCGCCATCATGGCCGCTTCCGGCACGGCGGACGAACCGTCGTACATAGAGGCATTGGCCACATCCATACCGGTCAGCTGGCAGACCATTGTCTGGAACTCGTAGATGCTGGTCAGGGTGCCCTGAGAGATTTCAGCCTGATACGGCGTATAAGAGGTTAGAAACTCGCCGCGCGAAACCACTGTGTCGACCAGCACCGGGCGGTAGTGATGATACACGCCCGCTCCCAGAAAGCTCGCATAGCCGCTGGCATTACGCGCGCCCTGCTCGCGGAAATAGTCCACGATCTCGTACTCGCTCTTGCCGTCGGGAATGGCGAGGCGTCCATCGAACCTTACGTCAGCCGGCAGATAGCTGACTAAGTCTTCTTCCGATTTCAATCCGATCACATCGAGCATCTGGCGCCGCTCGGCGTCGGACTTAGGTAAGTATCGCAACGAAATTAGCCCTGGAAGCGCGAGCTCCTATTCGGCGCCCACGTAATTTTGATAATCCGCAGCCGACATCAGTGAATCGGTTTCGCTGTTAGACGGCGAGAGCTTTACTTTGATCAGCCATGCTGCTCCGTGAGGATCCGAATTCAGCTGCTCGGGAGTCTTCGCCAGTAACTCGTTGGCTTCTGTCACTTCACCCGATACAGGCGCATAGATATCGGAAACGGCTTTCACCGATTCAACCGATCCGAACGTCTGACCCTTAGTGACTGCGCTGCCCGGCTTCGGAAGATCGACAAACACAATATCTCCTAACTCATGCTGGGCGTGGTCGGTTATACCGATAGTCGCGCGGTCACCTTCGATGTGAACCCATTCATGTTCTTTTGTGTACTTATACGATTCCGGATAACTCATGCGCTAGCACCTTGACGTCGTTTATAAAAAGGAGTCGCCACGATCTCGGCTTCGACCGGAACATTTCGGATCGTCACTTCGATCGCGGTTCCCGGGGCGGTTTTGTTCGCCGGAACGTAGCAGAGGCCGATATTTTTGTTCAGCGTTGGTGAGGGACCGCCGCTTGTAACCCATCCGGCCGGCTGCCCCTCGATTGTAATCTCGTATCCATCGCGCCCGATTCCGCGTCCTCTCATCTCAAAGCCGGCCAGCTTGCGGGTAAGACCATTGGCGCGAACTTTCTCAAGAGCGGCGCGGCCGACGAAATCGCCCTTATCCATTTTGACGATCCAGCCCAGATCGGCCTCAAACGGGTTGATCGATGCCGTCAATTCGTGGCCATACAGGGCCATTTTCGCTTCCAGGCGCAGCGTATTACGCGCACCCAGACCGCAGGGCCGAATGCCAAACTCCTCACCCGCTTTCATAATTTCCGCCCAGATGCGCGCCGCTTCGGCGGGCTGAATATAGATTTCAAACCCATCCTCACCGGTATAACCTGTGCGCGCGATTCGTGCCGGGGCACCTGATACTTCGCCATCGACGAACCAATAGTATTTGATGCCGGCGAGATCGACGGGAGTTAATTTCTGCAGCGTAGCTAAAGCTTTCGGGCCTTGAATCGCGAGCTGCGCGTATTGATCGCTGGTGAACTCGACCTCTGCTTCAAACCGGTTGTTCTGCCGGATGTGTTCGAAATCCTTCTCCTGGTTCGAAGAATTCACACAAAGGAAGAAATGATCGTCGGCTACTTTGTGGACCAGGATGTCGTCGACAAAGCCGCCATGCTCATACAACAACGCCGAGTAGTGCGCCTGCCCGTGCTTTAGTTTCGCGGCGTGGTTGGTCGTAACATAGTCGACCAGTTTGCCGGCTTCGGGCCCGCGCACATCGATCTCGCCCATATGGCTTACGTCGAAAAGACCGACGGCCTGCCGTACGGAGTTGTGCTCTTCGACAATTCCGGAATACTGGACCGGCATGTTCCAGCCGCCGAAATCGACCATCCGCGCCTTGGAGGCGATGTGAGTCTCGAAGAGCGGAGTCCTTTTCAAATCGGTGTTTGCGCTCATTCGGGCGTAGGAAACCTCAGCGTAGCATCCCGACCGCGCGCAACCGGCTTACAATTCCGCTTCGACTTCAATCTCGATCATCATTTTCGGGTGAATCAGCGCCCGCACTTCGACCATGGTCGCGCAGGGACGTACGGAAGAGAAAAATTCCTGATGCGCCCTGCCGTAATCGGCCCAGCGGTTGATGTCGGTGACGAACATGCGAGTACGGACGACGTTGCGGAGGGTGGCACCCGCCTGTGCCAGCGCGCGCTCGATATTGCGGATGACCTGCACGGTTTGCGCATAGGCATCGCCCTCGCCCACGATCTGCCCGTCGGCTCCGGTCGCCGTTGTTCCGGAGAGATAGATGCGATCTCCGACGCGCACGGCACGGCTGTAGCCGACAACATCTTCAAACGAGACGCCCGAGGAAAAATTTTGCCTGATTCCGCTCACTCTCTTACGATTAACAGTGCGCTATGCCGCCTTGAGCAAAATCGTAAATCGGGATCCGCGGCCGAGTTGGCTTTCGACGGTCACGGTGCCGCCCATCGCCTCCACGACCTCCTTCACAATCGGCAATCCCAGCCCGGTTCCGCCCGCTGCGCGTGTGCGCGCTTTATCGACACGATAGAAGCGTTCAAAAATCTTGCGCAGTTCATCGCTGGGAATGCCGATGCCGGTATCGCTCACACTCACGCGTACCAGCCCATCTTCTCCGGCAGGCCCGCATTCCACTACCACGCGGCCCTCCGGACGATTGAATTTCACGGCATTATCGAGCAGGTTGGTGAGCGCCTGTTCGAGCCGGAAGCGATAGCCGACCACCGCGCAATCATGGCACGCGCTGGTATCAAGCTCAATCTTGCGCATCGAGGCGCTTCCCTCGACGGTGTGCATGGCAGACTCAATGATGCCGAGCAGCGACAAACGCTCGGGCGGCGTGGCGGGAGGCACATGACTGTCGAGTTCGGAAATCACGAGCAGGTCGGAGGCGATATTGCTGAGACGGATCGCATGCGAGCGAATGATCTCGACAAATTTGCGATTGTTTTCCTGGTCTTCCAGCGCGCCGTCGAGCAGCGTCTCAGCGTATCCGCGAATAGCAGCGAGCGGCGTGCGCAGCTCATGTGAAACGTCGGCGACGAAATCTTTGCGCACCTGCTCCTGGCGCTCGATGTCAGTGACATCGTGCAGCACCAGAACGGCACCATGCCCCGGCTCTTCGCCAAAGGGCAGCGCATTGGCTTCAAACCACCGGCCGGCGGCACTCGGCAGTTGAAAGCGGTCGGATTCGCCGCCGGGATTTCTCAGGGCACGCTCGAGAATGTCGCGAATCATCGGCTCGCGCACTACTTCGTAAAGGATGCGCCCTTCGCTGCTCTGCATGCGGATGCCGAAGGTTTTAGCAAATGCCTCGTTGCAGAAGATGACACGCAACTCGGGATCTACCGTGAGAACGCCCTCGGCCATACAGGCGAGGATGGTATCGCGGCGCGCCAGATCGGTTCGGGCGCGGTCCATTTGCAGGCGGAGGCGCTGTGTCATGGACTTCAGGGCGCGGTTCAGGCCGCTGAATGCGGGGAGACCGTCCGGCAAATTCACTTCGGTGACTGGGAGCGCGGCCACATAGCGCTCGAGATCTTCGATGCCTTTCTGCAGTCTGCGCGTTTCGTACTGCCATAGAGAAACAAGCACGGCTGCAAGCCCGAGGCCTGCCACGATGATCTTGATCAGAGCCGCAGGTGCATGTCCGGGCAAGATATCGCCCGCGAGCCAGAGCGCCAGAAGCACAACGGCAGCACCGATGAGCAGACCAACAAATATGAGCCGGCCTGCGAAACTATCCCGCATCACCCCTAGAAACAGCGTAATTCAGAATTGTTTCAGGCGCCTGACAAGCGCGCGGTATCAGGATTCGTGGCGCAGGAACCAGGATTGCGCGCTCAGCAAGCGACGGCCGTTCGGTTCCGCGCGAGTGTATGTACCATCGGACTGCATGATGCGGGCGCCGGCTTCGTCTTCGAGATATTTTTCCAAAATCCGGTCGCGCAGGCGCCGGACCAGACGGCCACTTTCAATAGGAAACAGAATTTCAACGCGCCGGTTGAGATTGCGCGGCATCAGATCGGCGCTGCCAACGTAGATCAGCTCCTCGCCGCCGTTATGGAAGTAGTAGATGCGGCTGTGTTCGAGGAAACGGCCGATGATGCTGCGGACGCGGATCGTCTCGCTCAGGCCCGGCACACCCGGACGCAGCACGCACACGCCGCGAACAATCAGATCGATCTGCACGCCCGCCTGCGAAGCTTCGTACAGGAGCCGCACCATGCCGGCATCTTCCAGCGCATTCATTTTGAAGATCAGGTGACCGTCGCCGTGCTCCTTATGGCGTTCCATTTCGGCGTGGATGAGACGTTCGAGACCGCTGCGAATACTATGCGGCGCAACCAGCAGCTTACGGTAGGCTTTCTTGGCCGAGTAGCCGGTCAGGTGATTGAAAAGATCGCTGACGTCTTCCCCGATCTCTTCATTGCAGGTGAAAAGACCAAGATCGGTGTAGATGCGCGCTGTGACGGGGTTGTAATTGCCGGTTCCGAGATGCAAATAGCGGCGGATGCGATCCCCTTCCCGGCGCACCACCATCGCGACCTTGGCGTGAACCTTCAGACCGGGCAGACCGTAGACGACGTGGACGCCTTCGCGCTCCAGCTTCTGCGCCCACTCGATGTTGCTCTCTTCATCGAAACGAGCCTTCAGCTCGACCAGCACGGCCACTTGCTTCCCGTTCTGAATCGCTTCGAGCAGCGCTTCGACAATGGGCGAGTTCTTGCCGACCCGGTACAGCGTCATTTTGATCGCCAGAACGTTGGGATCGTTCGCGGCAGCGCGGAGAAAATCGACCACCGGCTGGAAGGATTCGTAGGGATAGTGCATCAGCACATCGCCTTCGCTAATGATCGCGAAGATGTCGCTGGACGGTGTCGCGGGAAAACCTTTGGGAAACGAAGCAATGAACGGCTTGTCTTTGAGCGATGGGCGGTCGATGGTCAGCAGCGCGCGCACACGGCTCAGATCCAGCGGACCATCGCAACGATACACGTCGTTTTGATCGAGCTCCAGATTGGTGGTCAGAATTTCGACCAGGCGCTGCGGCATGCTGGTATCGACCTGAAGCCGGACCGCATCGCGAAATCTGCGGCGCCACACGGCTTCCTGAACGCTTTCGAGCAGATCGTCCGTTTCCAGTTCCTGAATGGCCAGCTCGGCGTCACGCGTGACATGGAACATGTGCGCATTCAGAATCTCCATCTCGGGAAAGAGCAGGCGCAGATTGCAGCGGATGGCATCTTCCAGCCAGACGAAGGCGAGTTCGCCCGCTTCCGAAGGTACGGGCAGAAGCTGAGGCAAGGAATCGGGCACCTTGATGCGTGCAAAGCGCTCCACGCCGTCGCCATTACTCACCGCAGCGGCGATATTCAGACTCAGGTTTGAAATGTGCGGAAAAGGCCGCGATTGATCGACCGCAAGCGGCGTGAGCACCGGATAAACGGCCCGCTTGAAATAGTCGTCCACTTCGGTCTTCTGCTGCGGATTGAGCTCGTCAGTTCGAAGAATATAGATACCTTCGGCCCGCAGGTCGGGAACGAGATCTTCTCGCCAGAGCCGGTACAGCTCGCTCATGATATTGGTGACTTCGTGCCGTATCAGCTCGAGCTGCTCGGAAGGTGAGCGGCCATCCATGCTGATCTCGGTGGTGCGCGTTTCAATCTGTTGCCACAGGCCGGCCACCCGCACCATGAAGAATTCGTCCATGTTCGAGCCGAGGATCGAGAGGAATTTGACGCGCTCAAGCAGAGGAGTGGAGGGATTCTGCGCTTCTTCCAGCACACGTCGTTGAAAGGCGAGCAGGCTCAGATGCGGATTCAGGTATAGGTCGGGAGCATCGAGCCGCGGTGTGGGTTTGGGATGGCGTTCGGCAAGGCTGGAGCGAGTATTTCGTTTTCGATTCGTGCTGGGAGTGGCCATAACGATTTGCGAATCGGCGCTGCGCAAAGTACTGATCCAGTTTACCGTTGAACAGCTTCCACGACGAGAGAAATGCGCAGGTTTTCTTGACCCGGACGCGCCTGGATTGTTACGATTGGAATGCGGGGTGGAGCAGTCAGGTAGCTCGTTGGGCTCATAACCCAAAGGTCGCAAGTTCAAATCTTGCCCCCGCAACCAAAGGTTTCCTCTTCCGATACGTCAGTGCTTGAGGCGCGATTCGATAACCATTAGTAGCTCCGCCTGGCGGACATACAAAAAGGCCCGGTTCGCCCGGGCCTTTTTTCATTTCGTCTGAATGAATGAGCTGTGAAAGCTTAGCTCGATTTCCGCACGGCTGCCCGATGGTGGGCCGTAGTGCTGGCTGAATCGGGTTGCGCTAACAGTTCCTCAATATGCTGCTGAATGGCGTCCTCGCGCATCAGCTTGCCGTAGTCGTCGTTCGCATCGCTGGCGGGCGTCTGGTAACGAATCACGCCTTTGCGATCGATCAGCACCAGTTGCGGTACAACCATGCGATCCATCACGCTGAAACCCATGAAACTCATCATCGGATCGCGGCCGATATATCCCACCGGAAAGCCGACCTGGAAGTTATTGGCGAAGCTTTCGGTGAGCAGCGCGGCCTGCTGCGGGGTTCGTCCGTCGTCGAGAGCGTTGATGGCCAGATCAAGCGCTTGAAATCCGCGCGGCCCGTACTGCTGCTGAAATTTCGTCATCACGCGCGAAGCCGCCTGGCAATGCGGGCAGGTGGTAAGAATAAACTCGAGCGCAACGACTTTGCCCCGGTATTGGCTCAGCAGCTTATCTCCCTGGCCGGGAAGCGTAAAGGCCAGCTCCGGCGCCTTGCGCACCATGTTCGACTGGGCAAAGACATAGGCCGAAACCAGGCCGAGCGCAACAAAGGAGGTCAAGAGTTTCATTACAGCTCCAGCTTTCAGTTTAGGGGATGAGCGGGCGCCCGTACAGCCGGGCGGCATTATCGTGCAGATAGCCGCGCGCGATTGCCAGAGCTCGCTCGCGTGTCAGGGCTTTTTCAGCAACTAGTTCGTCCAGCGCTTCGGTAAGAGCCTTCCGCGCCGAATGAACGCCCAGCCAGTAGCACTCCTCGGCTCCAGCGGCCTCGTTGAAGGGGAAAGCATCGCTGCCATAGAGGACTTTCTCCGGAAAAATCGTTAGCCAGTATTTCAGCACCGGCTTGAATTCCGAGGGATAGAGCAGCAGTTCCAGAAAGGACGAATCGATGTAGACGTTTTTCCGCGCCGCCAGCCAGATCACTTCGCGATCATGCGGAAAGCCGCCGTGCAGCAGCACGAAATTGACGGAATCGTAGCGCGGATCCCGAAGCACATTCTCCAGATTGAGCACGTTGCCGTCGTGGAGGTTGAAAAAGTCGCCAATCCCTACTGAGGAATGAAAATGAACCGCCAGATGCAGACGGGCAGCCTCGTTCAAGAGATGGCGAAAGACGAAATCCTGAAACAGCGTGTATTCGGCTGCGGGCGGCACGCCGCCTTTGTGGAAATGCGCATAGATCTGCTGCGCCTGCGCTTTGTCCGGATCGGAAAAATGCAGCGAGCGGAAATAGGCCGCTTCAAACTTTATGGCAATCGCACCGGCTTTCCGGTTCTGGTCGAGAATACCGGAAACAAAGCGAAGATACGCGTCGAGCGAATTCGGGAGCTCTTTCAATCCTGCCTGCGACAGTTCGCGTTTGAGTTTCTTTTCCTGGAGCGGGATATAGGTTTGTTCGTCCACATTGCGTTCGCGGATTTCACGGTTATCGAACGGGAACAGAAACGAATCGACGAACGGTACCCACAAGAAGCGCTTGCGGTCGAGGTATTGCGGCATGGCAACCCGGTTCGCAACCACCGTTTCGATATTCAGGCGATCGAGAATGCGGTCGAAATACTGCTGACCCTCCTGCTGCTTCAATTCCGCTTTCCGCTTCACCAGCCACGCCGCATGCTCAAATGAAAAATCGCGAAAGGGATATTCGAACAGAGCGCGCGAGGCCGCCACGAGTTCCGGATTGTCAGGACGCAGCCGGAACGCTGTGCTGCCCGGCGGCGATGCCATCGCGTCCACGTCGGAATCATCCGCATAACCGGGATGGGAATGATTGTCGAAGATCGGAATGCGGTCGATCTCTTTAGCCAGATCGATTGTTTGCGCGGCCAGCGAACCGGCCGCAATCAAAAGAGTACAGAGCAGGCGCTTCATCAGAACGAGTAACGTGCCGAAAACTGTATCAGACGCGGCGTTCCGACGGTACTCGTGATTTGTCCAAAATTCGACGGGCTCTCGATATCGAGAAACGCCGGGTTGGCGAAATTCGGATGGTTGAACAGGTTGAAGAAATCGGCGGTGATGCGAAGCGCCTGATGCTCCGTCACGGCAAACGATTTGCCGGCTGAGAAGTCCCAGTTCTGTTGAAACGGTCCGCGGAACGTGTTACGGCCGAGGTTGCCGAAACCGGTTGAACCATCCGGACCAACTGCTTGTGCCGGAGAAAATGCAGTGATATTGACGTAGTCGCTCAGGCGGCTGATGATCGAGCCGTGGGTCATGGGGTCGACGCCGAGAATCAGGTTGGGCGTGGTCGGGGTGCCGGTGCCGAGCAGACCATAAGCGGAAGCCGCTGCCGAATCGATCACGGTAAACGGCGCGCCGGACTGCCAGGTTGTGATGCCGCTCACGAACCAGCCGCCCAGCAGCGCGTGG
This sequence comes from Terriglobia bacterium, assembly GCA_021325235.1. Lineage (GTDB taxonomy): Bacteria > Acidobacteriota > Terriglobia > Bryobacterales > Bryobacteraceae > Bog-105. The sequence goes on from JAJPHN010000011.1 coordinate 156,868, forward strand.
GTCAGGCCGGTCCTGTGCGCGAAAAAGGGCAGATCGTAGGTGTAATTGACGATCACCCGATGTGTGCGATCGAAGTCCGCCGGCCCGCGCGAATCGTGCAGCGACGTCTGATCGTTTACCGCAGAGTTTAGTGATGTGTTGCCGGTCGAGGTTTCATCGATCGCTTTTGCCCAGGTATAGGCGGCCTGGAAATGCAGACCGTTCGAGAAGCGATGCGAGATCGTCGCCTGCAGCGAGTTGTAAATCGAGTTGGCGTCGTCGGCGAACACCTGGAAACCTGACACGCCGAGCCCTGGGTAGACGGCGCGGGCATTCACATTGGCGAGGGTGTTCTGCGTAATCGTGTATTGTGTTCCGTCAGCTGCAGTCAGCGTCAGCGGATTCGCGCGCACATCGCGCGCCTGATTCTTGTCGCGCGTCTCGCGCAGATGCGTGCCCTTTGTGCCAACATATCCCAGCTCCAGAACCCAACCGCGGCCCAGACTCTGCTGCACGCCCAGGTTCCACTGCTGCGTGCTCGGATTGACGTAGTGCTGCGGCACTTCGAGCGCGAGATAGTTTTCGCTGTTGCCGGTATAGACGGGCGTTTGCGTGGTGTCGTGCGTGGGGTTGCCGCTGGCATCCACAAACCCGGCGAGCCGCGAATAAACGGGGACGTAGGCGGGATCGATGACGCCGCCTTTCGGGATGACGCCTGAAAAGATGTTGGACATCGTGCCGGGAGCACCCGCCGCGCTTACGATGGGCAGGAACGGTGTGACAAACGAGAGCTGATCGACCGCGCCCACGTCTTCGCGCACGTAATAGATGCCATAGCCTCCTCGCAAGGACGTCGTGTTCTTGCCAAACAAGTTATAAGCAAATCCAAAACGCGGTCCCCAGTTCGAGGCGTAGTTGTTGGCGAGGCTTGTCGCACTCTGTGTTCCACTCAGCCCGGCCACGTTCAACTTGTTCACGCAGCTCGGATACACGAACGGATTTTCGCCAACGAACGAAAGCCCGGGAATCGTGTTGCCAATGTGGCAGAGATCGTCGGTGACGGCGCCGTTTAATTCCCAGCGCAGGCCGAGGTTCAGCGTCAAATTCGTGGTTGCCTTGTAGTCGTCCTGGAAAAAGAGCGCGCTGTCGGCGATGCGGTATTCGTGATTCGAGACACCGCTGCCGCCGTAGGTGAATGCAGGCGCACCCAACAGGAATTCCTGGAAATCGGAGCAGCCGCCGACGCATGCCGCTCCTGCCGTACCCGGGCTGAAGAACAGCTGGCCGTTGAAGACTTGCGGGAAATCTTTGTCGAGCATGACGTAGTCGAATTCACCGCCAAAACGAATCAGATGCTTGCCGCTGGCCCAGCTCGTCGTGTTCAGCAGGATGAGATTGTTCTGCGTCTGAGTTTGATTGGCACCGGGTGTCGGGCCGATCTGAAAACCTGAGCTGTTCAAGGTGAACTTATAGATCAGGTCGTCAACGTTGTTGTTCGGTCGATTGATGCCGAGGTCATTCACCGTCACGATCGGCGAGTTGATGTCCTGATTATTGATGCGGACGAACCCGAACCGAAATTCATTTACCCAGGCCGGCGAAAAGGTGTGCGTTTCGGTGATGTTCAGAAACCGGTCTTTCACCGGCAGATCGTACGGGAAGTTCAGATCGCTCGGCGAAATACTGCCTCCGAAAGATGCCTGCAGTCCACCGGCTCCGAATGGCAGCAGCGACTCAAAGTCTGAAAAGAAAAAGCGCACCGCAAGTTTGTCTTTCGAGCCGATCTCCTTGTCGTAATTGGTAGTGAACTGATCGTCGTTATAGCTGCCTGCGCGGCTCACGTTGAAGCGGCCGGTGCTGCCCGGCGTGCCGGCGATGCTCGGGATCAGATATCCGCCCGGACTCGAACCGAACTGGTTGCTCTTGAGATTGAGCAGCTTTAACGCGACCGGATCGATCTGCGAGGCAGCCGCCGGATCTCCAGGGAAAAACGCCGCCGCGAGCGAGCCGGCCGAGCGATCGACCGGCAGAACCGGTAGCGAAGTACCGATGATGGTTCCCGAGGATAAACCGCTCAACTGCCGCGTACCCTGATAATTCACAAAAAAGTAGCCCCACTTGCCCTGCGGCAGCACCGGCCCGCCCAGGCTTGCGCCGAAGATGTTCTGCTTGACGGTCGGCCGCGAATGACCTTCGCTGTTCAGAAAAAATTCGTTCGCGTTCAGATCGTCGTTGCGGAAGAACTCGAAGACGTCGCCGTGGATCTGGTTGGTTCCGCTTTTGAGAACAGCGTTGATGTTGCCGCCGCCATTGCGGCCTTGCGACGCATCGTACAGACTGGTCTGAACCTTGAACTGCTGCACCACGTCCGGACTTGGCAGCGGCGTATTGGTTAATTCAGCAACGTTATAGTCGCTGGCCGTAATGCCTTCGATTTGGTAATTGTTGTTGTCTTCGCGCTGGCCATTGACGTCGATGCGCGTATCGCCACGGCCGAGCGAGGCGGAGGCATTAAGATTCGACGAAGTGCCCGATGAAAGCGTCAGCAATTGCTGGAAGTTTTGCGTGGCAAGCGGCAGGGTGCGAATGGTCTGGCTCGAAACGGATTGTCCGGTAACCGCGCTGGTGGTTTCCACGTTCGCAATCTGCGCTTCAACGTTCACCTGTGTGGCGAGCGTCTGCGGCTGGAGCACTGCCGTCAGCTTCGTGGTCTCAGTAACCCGGACATCGACCGATGTAAGCCGCGTTTCGGCAAATCCGGGAGCGCTGATCGTTACGGTGTACGTTCCCACCGGCAGCAGCGGAGCCGTAAAGTTTCCGCCCGCGTCTGTTTCGAGCGTTCGCGTCGTGCCTGCCACCCCCGCGATCTCGACCTTCGCTTTCGGAATCACCGCTGAACTTTGATCCTGCACGGTGCCGGAAATGGCCCCCGTCGCACCACCTTGCCCGAATGCAACCAACGGCGCAATCAAAGCGAAAAGCAAACCCAAAGCGCGCATGAACATGCGACCTCCCTGTGCCGCACGGAACGGGGTGAACGGCCTTAGCTGATACTTATATGCGGACAGTATAGCGATGCAAGAGATTACTTTGGCGATGCGGCCCAGTAGGCTCGATGGCCGATGTAATCCGGATCCGGCAAATTGCCCAGAATGATGCGGCGCAGCTTCAGAATGTCCACTTCACCCTGGTGCTCGTACAATAGCTTTCCATCCGGCGCAATCAGCGCAGAGTAAGGCAGAGCGCCTTCCCAGGCCGGTGCGAAAGCGTGTTGCATCTGGTCGGTATCGGTGGAGGCAAACAGCAGATTGCGGCCCGAAGCGTGCAGCCGCTCGAGATATTTCAGCACGCCCGGCTTTTCATCGGGCATATTGGCCGCAACCGTCACGAATTCGAAGTCGCGCAGCCGGTACATGCGCCAGGTCGTTTCGAGATCCGGTAATTCGTGCACACAGCCGCCGCACCACGTCGCCCAGAAATTGACGAGCAGCACCTTGCCGGTCGGGTTCTTGCGCAATTTCGCGAGATCGTCCGCGCTGGCCATGCTGACGCTGACGGGCTCGGCTTCGATCTTCTTCATCTCTTCAGCCGCGCCGGCTTCCTTTGAAATCCACTTCGTCGAACACCCGAAGACGCCGGTATGTGTGACGGAAACGGGTTTTCCCGCAAGCAGCGCATCGATTGCGTTGCGAGCGTCCTGTGTTTTCACGAGCGATTCGCGCTGGCTGTTATCGATCCGGCCCTGATAGCGCAGCTTTCGCTCGCTGTCGAAGATGAAAACGTGCGGTGTAGCCTGCGGGCCGTAGGCGCGCGCAACCGACTGCGTGTCGCCGTCGTAGAGATACGGGTAATCGAAATGGCGGTAGGCGGCGCGAATCTTCATGTCGTCGAAGCTGTCGTTCACGTCGGTGTAGCCGAGCTCGTCGAGCCGGATCGCGGCGGGATTATTCGGCTGAATCGCAACCAGCGCGACTCCTTTATCGCGGTAATCATCGGCCAGGCGCCTGATGCGAGTCTCGTAAAGCTGAGCGGTCGGGCAGTGATTGCAGGTGAAAACGATGACGAGAATCTTGCTCGATGCGTAATCGGCCAGTTTGTGTGTCTTGCCGTCGACTCCGGGCAAAGAGAAATCGGGAGCGGGCGCGCCCAGCGGCAAAATTGGATGCTCATCCTGCGCGAATACGCCGCAGCCGAGAAGCAGGAGCGTGAGAATCGACCAGATACATCGCCTCATTTGAAAATGA
>JAJPHN010000052.1 GCA_021325235.1 Terriglobia bacterium
GCTCCGCCGTATTCGGACCAGGCGAGCTGCCCAGATGGCTGTAGGCGCCATCTCAGCCATTCTCACCCAAGCCCAAAACAACTTACACAGAAAATGTTACAGAACCTTTTCTTGCTGTCTCTCTTCTGTTGCTCACGGTAGCTGCGGTTATCGTCGCGGACGTCTCGCCACACACGCCGTGCCCATCCTGCCTTGAAAACTGCTCGAGCATGGGCTACCGGATTACTTCCAGCACTCCGCCGCAGTATCCGTCTTGCGGTCTTACGCCGGGTCAATATTCTATGAATTGGGCTTGGACGGTATACGTCTACGGCTCCGGCGGCGTCACAGCCTACTCCTCGAGTCCGGAGACGAATGGAATTGGTTGGTGTGGAGGGCCGACTTTTGGAAATTGCGACAACCCTCAAAACGGCCTAATTTATCCATACAACACGCCATCGATAACTCAGTACCCCACCTCAGCTAACAATTGGACATGGGTCTGGACCGATGTCGTTTCTAGTTCGGCCACGGGTGGCTCAACTTACGGCGGTATTGGATGTGCCGGCGTCACGTCCGCTTCGTTCAGGAGTTCTCTGCCAGCGGTGACCTGCAAGATCAGTCCGATTGTCATTGATGCCGGCGGCGAGGGCTTTCACCTGACGGATGCCGCGCACGGCGTCCTTTTTCGGGAGGATAACCTCGCGACCCCCAGTCAAATCAAGCTGGACGGATGCGAAATATCACAACGGCTGGCTGGCACTCCCTCACGACGGCCAGGTACGGAGTTTGAGCGATCTGTTTGGCAATATGACCGCTCAGCCTCCGAGCAAGCACCCGAATGGATATCGTGCGCTCGGCTATTTCGCTTATCGTAACGGGTGCGGAACCTATCAGGCGCCGCTCAAAGAGCTAAGCGCGCAGACTTGCCCCGCAGCCTGGAAGCAACTGCGCCTCTGGATTGATGCGAACCACAACGGTCTGAGCGAACCAAACGAGTTGCATACGCTCGAGGAGGCTGGCATACAACAGATTTCGCTCGAGTACCAGGAGTCTCCTTTCACAGATACTTACGGAAACCGCTTTCGCTATGTCTCCGATATTCTGGATAAAGCCGGAGTGAAGGCGAACCGCTGTTACGACGTGTTTCTCAAGGGCAAGTCGGACGAGCCGTAACTCCAGCAGGGCTTAAAGCTGTCTGATCTCTTTTGAACTATTGATGGTACAGAGTTCTGCCCCCGCTTTGCTGCTGGTTCTGCTCTACAGCGTCGGCATGCCGGCTTGCGGACTTTACTTGCTCTACAAACTAGTGCAAGAGTTTAGGGCATTGCGCAATTCACTTGACGAGGTGCGCGATGCCCTCAAACAGGCTCTGCTCGAAAAGCGACTCTAAACATCGTTCTGACTTTCCAATAATAGCTAATAGATAGCAATTGAGGAGATCGATTCGATCGCAGTGCAACAGCGGAGCCGCTAGGACAGTAGGGGCGACCTTTGTACTAAGGCCGTCCCGGGAATAGTCGACGTCTACGGCAACTCAGCTTTCGAAGGCGCACACGTGTTACAGCGCGGCCGGCATCGGCAGACCGCTCTTGGCGAGCGCTTTGGCGATCAGCGTGATGGCTTCGGGTTCGGTGACCGATTTGGCGACCGAGGTTTCGAGAATCAGCATGGTGCGGGCGCGCTCGAGCATTTTCTTTTCGCGGAAGGAGAGCGGCTTGGCGGTCTGGATCAGCACGAGCGCTTTGAACACTTCGGCGATCTCGAGCAGGCTGCCGCCGCGCATGCGGTCGGAGTTCTCTTTGAAGCGGTCTTTCCAATCCTGAGCGCAGCAGGGGCGTCCGGCGGCGAGGAATGTCAGAACGCGATTGATCTCGCTGGTCTTGGTGACCTTTCTTAGCCCTAAATCGTCAACGTGCGAGAACGGCACCATGACCGTCATGCTGCTGGCTGCAAGGCGCAGGAGGTAGAAACGCTCTTGCTGGGTGCCGAAGGAACGGGAACTGATGTTTTCGATCGTACCAACGCCGTGGTTCGGATAAACCACCTTCTCACCGACCTGGAAGGTCATGCAGGGACCTCTTTTCTCGAGTTTTGAATCCTAGCTTCGGGCTAAATAAGCCCTTAGGAATATTAAACCTGCATTAAGCGTAAGTCAAGAAAAAATTAGGTGCCACAACCGAGCCGGTAGTGTATAGCCGGATCGTAAAGAAGCCTTTATTTCTGAATATGAAAGAGAAAAGCGCCACTCGCGCCGGGTGACAGCACCAAGCGGAAGTGGCGCAGGCTTTCTTACCAGACGACGCTAAGGGGCTAGAGGATCGTCGCCGACCAGTTTTCCAAAATTGATTTTACTTTCTGACAGAACTGGTCGGCAAGAGCGCCGTCGATGAGACGGTGGTCGAAGGTGAGGGCCAGATGGGCCTGGGAGCGGATGGCAATGGCGTCGCCGTCGACGACCGCGGGTACCTTTTCGACCGCGCCGACGCCGAGAATCGCGACCTGCGGCTGGTTGATCACGGGCGTGGCGAAGATGCTGCCGAAGCTGCCGAAATTGGTGATGGAGAACGTGCCGCCCTGCACTTCATCGGGTTTGAGCTGGCGGGAGCGGGCGCGGGTGGCCAGATCGACGATGGAGCGCTGCAGTCCGGCGACGTTCTTTTCGTCGGCATTGCGAATGACCGGGACAATCAGGCCGCCTTCAAGCGCGACCGCGATGCCGATGTTGATGTCACGGAAATAGACGATGTTCTTGCCATCGATGGAGGCGTTGAAGATCGGGAAGGAGCGGAGAGCTTCGGCTGCTGCTGCCGTCACGAAGGGTAGAAACGTTAAAGAGAAACCGTTGCGGGCCTGGAATTCGGCTTTGTTTTTGTCGCGCAGCTTGGCGATTTTGGTCATGTCGACGCGGTGCACGGTGGTGACATGCGCAGAAGTGCGCTTGCTCATGACCATGTGCTCAGCGATCTTCTGGCGCATGGTGCTCATGGGCTCGGTGCGAACCTTGGCGGATTCGGCGAGGGGCAATGGCGCGGCGGATGGCTGCGCCTGGGGGGCCTGCTGCTGCGCGGGTTGAGGCGGAGCTTGCGGCGCGGGCGAGGGTGCGGCGTAACTGCGCGCGGCCTGCTGCGACATATAAGCTTCGACGTCCTGCTTGGTGATGCGTCCGCCGGCGCCGGTGCCGCGCACCTGGTTCAGATCGATGTTGTACTCGCGGGCCATCTTGCGGACCAGCGGCGAGAGCGGACCCTGCTCTTCGGAGCCATCGGCTTGCGGCTGAGGTGCGGGCGGCTGCGGCTCGACCGGATAAGGTCCGGCGCTGCTGGCAACGGGCTGCGGCGGAGGCGGCGGTGCCTGCTGTGGCTGTGCTGGTTGCGGCTGCGGTTGATAGGTCTGCTGGGTACGGTTCTCGGGAGCCGCGGCCGAGGGTCCGACACCGCTGGCCGAGGGTGCGGTGGTGACCGGTTTGGGCTGCTCCTGCTGCTGCGGCGCGGGCTGCTGCGGAGCGGCGGCGGCTGCGGGAGCGGAAGCGCCATCGCCGATGCGCGCCACCACCGAGTTGATCCCGACCGTGGTACCTTCCTGCACCAAAACCTCACTCAGGACGCCGGAAGTGGGCGCCGGAATTTCGGTATCGACTTTGTCGGTCGAAATTTCGAAGAGCGGTTCATCGCGCTCGACGCGTTCGCCGGGTTTTTTGAGCCAGCGAGTCAGCGTGCCTTCAGTAATGCTTTCGCCCATCTGGGGCATGACAACGTCAGTCATGGAATCTCCTGAAATTCTTCTTGTGCCACGCGCTCGTAGCGGAAGGTCTTGACGAACGAGTCCGCGATAGCGTTCTGCACCTGCTCGCGCGTGGCGGAACATCCGAGGCTGCGAAGCGAACAGACCGGCTTCGTCAAGCCGCACGGAACGATGTACTGGAAATAACTCAAATCGGTATCGAGGTTAAGCGCAAAGCCGTGCGAAGTGATCCACCGGCTGATGTGAATCCCGATTGCCGCCACTTTGGCTCCCCTGACCCAGACTCCTTCGTAGCCGCGCTCGGGAATACGTTCGGCGGTGATGCCGAAGATCGCGAGCGCATCGATCAGCGCCTGCTCCACGCCGTGAAAGTAGGCGTGAACATCGCGTTTCCATTCTCTCAGGTCCAGTATCGGATAGCCGACGATCTGGCCCGGGCCGTGGTAGGTGACATCGCCGCCGCGATCGGTTTCATAGAACTCGATGCCGGTGCGGGCGAGAATTTCGGGGCTGGCGAGAATGTTGTGCTCTTTGCCATTGCGGCCGAGGGTGACGACGTGCGGATGCTCGACGAAGAAGAGCGTATCCACTCCTTCACCGCGCTTGCGCTGCTCGACCAGTTCCAGCTGGCGGGCGAGCGCATCGGCGTAGCGCATGCGGCCGAGATCGACGATGGCGAGCGGGCGCATGGGTTATGAGCTATGGGCAGTGCGGGATCGACTGCCGCGGACGTGAATGTCCGCCCGGCAGCTAGATGTTGATGGCGAGTCCGTAGACATTGTTGAATGCCTCGCCGATGGCTTCGTAGATGGTCGGGTGGGCGTGGATGGTGGCCATCATGCTCTCGACGGTCGCTTCGGCTTCCATGGCAGTGACGGCTTCCGCGATGAGCTCGAACGCTTCGGGACCGATGATGTGCACGCCTAAAATTTCGCCCATGGTTTCTTCCGCGATCACTTTGACGAACCCTTCGTGCTTGTCGAGGATGGTCGCTTTGCTGTTGCCGACGAAGGGGAACTTGCCGACCTTTACCTTGAAGCCCTGCGCTTTGGCTTGCGCTTCGGTGAGGCCGACGCTGCCGATGCCGGGATCGGTGTAGGTGGCGCCGGGAATGCGGTTGCGGTTGATCGGACGCACTGGTTTGCCCGCGATGGTGCCGACGGCGACCATGCCCTCCATGGTGGCGACGTGCGCGAGCTGCGGCGTGCCGGCGACGATATCGCCGATGGCGTAGACGTTCGGCTCGGCGGTGCGCTGATAGGGGTCGACTTTGACGAAGCCGCGATCGAGCTCGATGCGCGTGTTCTCGAGGCCGGCCGTTTCGGTGTTCGGCTTGCGGCCGACCGCAACCAGGAGCTTGTCGAATTCCATCTCTTCGCGGTTGCCGTTGGCGAGCGTGGCGGTGAGGCTCACGCTGGACGCATTCTTGCGGATGTTTTCCGCTTTGGCGCCGGTTTCGACGCGAATGCCGGTTTTGCGGAAGTGCTTGTCGAGTTCTTTCGAAATTTCCTCGTCTTCGACCGGCACGATGCGCGGCAGCATTTCGAGCAAAGTGACTTTCGAGCCGAAGCGATTGAAGATCGACGCGAATTCGACGCCCACTGCGCCTGCGCCGATGATGCCGATGGAGCGCGGAATCTGCGGCATGTCGAGGATCTCGACGTTGGTCAGGATCAGATTCTGGTCGGGCTGCAGGCCGGGCAACATGCGCGCTTCGGAGCCGGTGGCGAGGATGATATTTTTCGCATCGACGGTCTGCGCACCCTGCGGACCGTTGACGGCGATCTTGCCGCCGCCCTGCAGTTTGGCCTCGCCCTTGATCACGTCGACCTTGTTCTTGCGCATCAGGAACTCGATGCCTTTGGAGTGCTTCGAGACGATCTTGTTTTTGCGATCGAGGACCTGCGCGTAATTGAGTTGCGGATCCTGGCAGGCGATGCCCTGCGCGGCGGGGTTCTTGAAGTAGTCCCAGACATCGGCGGTGTGCAGAAGCGCTTTGGTGGGAATGCAGCCGACCAGAAGACAGGTGCCGCCGAGGCGCGGTTGACGCTCGATCAGAGCCGTTTTGAGACCGTATTGACCGGCGCGAACAGCCGCGGAGTACCCGCCCGGCCCGCTGCCGATGACCACTACATCGTATGGCATTTTCGACTAAAGTGTAGCAGGAGAGGCTTATTTTACAGGCGTTTGGGGGGACTAGACCGGCTCGCCTTTGGCGGCCTGTCCACGCAACAGGAATGTTTTCGGAAGCGGTCCTGTGCCGCAAAGTTTGAAGGAGCCGAAATCCTTGTACCAATCGCCTTCCGGAACTTCAGGCTGTGTGTCGATCCAAAGCCGGAGCTCATTCAAATCGGCGAGGCTGATCGCGCGATCCCGCATACGATCGATCAAATGGTGGCGCACTCCTTCCGGGAGCTTTGCCCAAGTCGCGATTTGCGGCATTCTCTAGCGGGCGAAGACCATGCGGCCCAGTTCGTCGCCAAGCCGTTTGGCTTCCTCGGGATCTTGTTCATTGCGAAAGCGCTCAGCCAGCTCGAAGAATGCCTTTTCCTTCCGCTTCTCTGCTTCGATGCCATCCTCGATCAACTGAACCATTATTCGGTTTCCGCTTACGCGGCGCTTCCTGGCCAAAGCTCGTACCTCTGACGCAAGTCCGCCGGGAATCGTGATGCTCTGGCGAACGGCTTTTTCCGCTTTGGGGCTCATGACACCAGTATGCACCGAATTGGTGCAGCCCGCCTTCCAGGTGCTGGCCGGGATTCTGGTAACCTCAACGTATGTACCGTTTCCTGATAGGAATTATAGGAATGGTGGCTGTGGTGCTCGCTGCTTCGGGCGAGGTTCAGTCGATCCGCGCCTGGCAGAAGGAGCGCGATGCCAAGCTGAGGTCGCCGGACGGCTGGCTGACGCTGGTCGGTTTGTTCTGGTTGAAAGATGGCGATAACACCATCGGTTCGGCGGAAAACAACGATTTTGTGTTGCCCAAGTCGGCGGCGGCGCATGTGGGTACGCTGCGGCTCGAGCGGGGCAAAGTGACGTACAGGGATGCGCAAGGAAATACACGGACGCTGAGCTTTGATGAGAAGAAGCCGGATGTGGTGAAGAGCGGTACCGTCTCGTTCTACCTGATCAGGCGCGGGGATAAATTTGGGGTGCGAGCGAAGGATAGCGAGAGTCCGGCACTGCGGCAGTTTACCGGGATGCGCTATTTTCCGGTGAATCCCGAGCTGCGCTTCGAGGCGAAGTTCATTCCGGATGCGAAGAAGATTCCGATTCTGAATATTCTCGGGCAGACGGAAGAGCAGGAGAGCCCGGGCGTGGTTGAGTTTTCGTACCAGGGGCAGACCTACCGGCTGCGGCCGATTTATGAAGACCAGACGCTTTTCTTTCTGTTTAAGGATGCGACGAACCGGACGGAGACATATCAGGCGGGGCGGATGCTGAACACGCCGCTGCCGAAGAATGGCAAGGTGGAGCTGGATTTCAATCGCGCCTACAATCCGCCATGCACGTTTACGCCGTACGCGACCTGTCCGCTGCCGCCGAAAGAGAATACGCTGCCGTTTGCGGTGAATGCGGGGGAATTGCGCTATGGGCATGGGCATCCGGAACTGACGGCGCGACGATAGTGCTGGGAGCGGTTGGATATACTGGCATTGCAGGTATATCCATGCAGGTTTCCAAATGGGGCAACAGCCTGGCCATACGACTTCCGGCTGCGGTGGTTGAAGCGTTGGACCTGAAAGAAGGCGACGACATCGAAATCACAATCGCCGGCAGACAATCCTTCCGAATCGATCGAGACCGGCGCAGAGAACGCGCGCTAGAAGGCATTCGAAAGCTTGGCTGGAAACTTCCGCGCGGGTTCAGATTCGACCGTGACGAAGCAAACGAAGACTGATCGCCCGTTCTTCGATACAAACGTCCTGATCTACGCCTTTGTCGAGGACGACCAGCGAAGTGAACGAGCCCGGCAACTGCTAATACTGGGCGGTGGCATTTCGGTTCAGGCGCTCAATGAGTTCGTGCGGGTGTTCCGGTACAAACTTGGTAAGCCCTGGGACGAGGTGAAACGGGCGCTCGGCTATTTGGGTGAGTTCTGCCCGTCTCCGGTTCCGCTGACAATGGAAACGCACGAGCGCGCGGTCGAACTGGGGGAGACCTATCGCTACGGCATTTACGATGCGCTCGTCTTGGCGGCGGCGCTCGAGTACTCGGCGGATACTCTATATTCGGAGGATCTGCAGGATGGGCAACGCATTGAAGGGCTCGTCATTCGCGATCCGTTCCGAGTACGGAAGAGTTCTCGGCGTTCTTCGCGCTGAATTGCTGCTTGCGCTGCAGGAATTCGCGGACGGCGGGATCGCGCTCGAGGCCGATCGCTAACTCATAGGCGTGGTGCGCTTCCGCATAACGTTCGGCTTTAGCGAGTAAGTCGGCGCGAGCGGCCCAGTAGGGCTGATATTGCTCTAGGGGAGAACCGGAGGCGATTTCATCGACTGCGGCGAGTGCGATTGCCGGGCCGTGCAATCTGGCCAGCGTGACGGCGCGATTGAGTGCGACGACGGGTGAGCCTGTGAGCGCGAAGAGCGCGTCGTAGAGCGAGAGAATCGCTTCCCAGTTTTCATTACCCGAAAGCAGGCGGGACACATGCGCCGATTGCAGTGCGGCTTCGAGTTGATAACGGCCGACAGTACTGAGTTTGCTCGCGCGCCAGAGAAGAGCTTCGGCTTCCTGAATCATCTCGCGATTCCAGAGCGACGCATTCTGCTCATCAAGCGGCACGTATTCGCCTCGTCCGTTGCGGCGCGCCGGATGCCGGGCTTCCGAATAGAGCATGAGTGCGAGCAGGCCGAGCGCTTCGGCTTCCTCCGGCAGCAGATCGGCAGCCACGCGCGCGAGGAAAATCGCTTCACTGGTGAGATCGCGCAGCCCGCCGTCGCTCGAATTGGGATCGAGCCAGCTCTCGGCGAAGGCGGCGTATATGGCATCGAGGACTGCACCTACGCGCGCTGGCAGTTCTTCCGGTTCGGGGATGCGGAATGGAATGCCGGCTTCGCGGATTTTACTTTTTGCGCGCACCAGGCGCTGGCTCATGGCCGCGGGCGAGACGAGAAAGGCGGAGGCGATGCGAGCGGCGTCGAGTCCGAGAACGGCCTGCAGCATGAGCGGCGCGCGGATGGACGAGTCGATGGCGGGATGCGCGCAGGCGAACAGCAGCGCGAGGCGCTCGTCGGGGATGCCAGAGGGTGGGCTTTCGGGGAGCAGGCGTTGTAATTCATCGGCTACGGCTTCACCGCGCTGCCGGTGCCGTTCGACGTTGATGCTGCGGCGGCGCGCCACGGTGAGCAGCCAGGCTTCGGGATTGGCCGGCAGTCCGCTCGCGGGCCATTCGGCGAGTGCGATGGCGAAAGCGTCGGCGAGCGCGTCTTCGGCACCGGAGACGTCGCGCGTGCGGGCAGCGATGAGTGCCACCAGCTTGCCATAGCTGCGCCGCGCGACCATCTCCACGAGTTCGTGCGCCGTCGACATCAGGATCGCGAGTATTGGTAAATGGGCCGGACTTCGATAGTGCCGTGCGATGCGCCGGGGCAGCGCGAGGCCCAACTGATGGCGCTGTCGAGATCGGCGACGTCGATCAGGTAATAACCGGCGAGCTGCTCCTTGAGGTCGGCGTAGGGGCCGTCGAGCACCTGGGTTTTGCCGTTAGCGAGGCGGACGGTCGTGGCATCGGAGACTGAAGCGAGGCGGTTGCTTCCTTTGTAGATGCCGGCTTGTTTGAGCGCTTCGGTATAGGCGGTGTAGGCGGCTACGCCCTGCTGCTGTTGTTCGGGGGTGAGCTGCGACCAGCCGTTTTCACTGGCGTGCAGTAGCAAGAGATATTCCATTGTTCTCTCCTTAAGTTCAGTTTGTTGACGGTGAATTGTGTCCCGTCATCATCGTGACAATCGAGTGGAGTTGATTTCGACAGCCTGGCCAACAATTTTTGGGTTCTGGGAATCAGACCGATTTGGGATTTGTGCAGCCGCAACCATCAGATAGGATCGTTTGCAGACGAGCATGGCACTTCTTCACTTTTGGAAAAGCAACAAGGAAATCGTACTTGCACAAGGTATTCAGCAGGTGGTCGCGAATGCGGGAGACGGCAACCTTAGGGACGGCAGTTTAGCATGCGAGGAACTCCGCTCGTTTCTTGGCGAGGTTCCAAGTAAGTCGTTGTTCGAATATGTGCGGCAATGCCTCGAAATTCCATTCCCGAAAAGTGGGTATGTTTTGCAAGACATCGTTAATGAATTAGGGCGGAGGCTCGATTTCGACGTTGAGAGCGGACTTTACCAAGGTAGAAGGAACGCTGTAGGGTATGACGGCATCTGGAAATCTGGTTCGGAGCCAGAGCTGATCGTCGAGGTGAAGACTACGGACGCATACACAATGAACCTCGACACTACAAACAATTACAAGGAGCGCCTCATTGAAGCCGGAAAAGTCTCTAAAGCCGCTTCGATTCTTCTTGTAGTAGGCCGAGAAGATACAGGCGCTCTTGAAGCTCAGGTGAGGGGTTCCCGATTTGCATGGGATATGCGTATGATCAGCGTTGATCGGCTAATGAAGCTGGTCGAGATCAAGCAGAAGTCAGATGACTTGGCAACCGGGGCACAGATTCGACAGCTACTTCATCCCTTTGAGTACACCAAGATTGACAAAATCATCGACGTAATATTTACGACCGCTACGGATGTGGAAAGTCAGCAAGAGACCGCAAAGGAAATTCTAGAGTGCGAAGAAGCGCCGGGCGAGTCGCCGAGAGCTGGTCAGAACTTCACTGATCCTGTCCTGCTAAATGCAAAGCGCGAAAAGGCTATCCAGGCGTTTTCTGTCCTTCGGGGCAAGGAGCTCATTAAACGGAGCCGAACTTTCTTCTGGAGCGCCGATAAAGAGCTGCGAGTCTGCTGCACGGTGTCAAAGCGATACGAAGGCGATTACCAGCCGTATTGGTACGCGTATCACCCTAAGTGGGACGAATTTCTGTCGGCTGCTGAAGGGTATCTAGTCCTCTGTTGCATGGATCTGGATTCGGCTTTCGCTATTCCTCATACATGGCTCGAACAAAATAAGGCTAATCTGAACAGTACGCAGAAGCCCGACGGAACGCTCTACTGGCACATACCGCTCACATTCGTTGATGGGAAGCTGGCAATTAACCTGACGCGTATCGGCAAGAAATACGAGTTAGAAGCGCACCGATTTCGAGTCGAGAAATCGCAAACCGAGAGCTTTGAACGGCGCTAGATTTGTAGACGTGGAAGTCAGGGCGGAAGCGAGGGACGCCGGGAAACGGCTCGATTCGTTTCTGCACGAGCGGCTTCCGGAGTTCAGCCGGTCGCGGCTGCAGAGCTGGATCAAAGAGGGACGCGTGCGGATTGCAGATGAGACGGTGCGCGCGTCGCAGATCCTGCGGGGCAGAGAAGTCGTGACGGTTGAGCCGGCTGCGCCTCAGCCTTTGCGGGCCGAAGCGGAAGAGTTGCCGCTTGAAATCCTTTACGAAGATGACGACGTGGTTGTGGTGAATAAAGCGGCCGGTGTGGTGGTGCATGCCGGGGCGGGTCACCCGCGCGGCACGTTAGTAAATGCGCTCCTGCATCACTTCGGCGCGCTTTCGACCGTCAACGGCGATTTGCGGCCGGGGATTGTCCACCGGCTCGATCGCGAGACGAGCGGCGTGCTGGTGGTGGCGCGAACGGACGGGGCGCATCAGTCGCTGGCGCGGCAATTTCACGAGCGTGAAGTGGAGAAGTCGTATCTGGCTTTGGTGCATGGCCGGATGAAGCAGCGCGAGGGCCGCATCACGAGCCCGATCGCGCGCGATCCCGAGCGGCGCACGCGCATGACCGCGAAACTGTCCAGCGGGCGCGCGGCCTTGACCGACTATAAGCTGCTGGAGCAATTTGAGCGGCTGAGCTATCTGGCAGTTCGCATCGGCACGGGACGCACGCACCAGATTCGGGTGCACCTGGCGAGCATTCGTCATCCGATTGTCGGCGATCGTTTATATGGCGCGCCGGCGAGCTCGCTCGGGCGGTTCTTTCTGCATGCGCACCGGCTGCGTTTCCGCTCGCCCTCGACAGGAGACTGGATTCAGGTCGAGAGTCCGCTGCCGGAAGAGCTGAGCCGGTTCCTGGAATCGCTGCGGATAAACACAGATAGAATGGTGGCATCTTGAAGAAGTACGCCGTTGCAGCCCTGGCCGTGGCCGGCTTGCTCTGGACCACCGCGCGCGCCCAGCAGAACGAACCGCCGCCGATCCGCGCCGAAGTCACGCGCGTGAACATGCTCTTCACGGTCACCGACAAAAAGGGCCGTTTCATCACCGATCTGACGAAGAACGATTTTCAGGTCTTCGAGAATAAGAAGCCGCAGCAGATTATGGAGTTCACGGCGGAGACGGATTTGCCGCTGCGCCTGGCCGTGCTGATCGATACCAGCAACAGCATTCGCGACCGGTTTCATTTTCAGCAGGAAGCGGCGACGAACTTCATCAACAGCGTAATGCGGCGGCAGGATAAGGCGATCGTGGTGAGCTTCGATACCAGCGCCGAGCTGGTGGCCGACATGACGAACGACACCAACAAGCTCGAGGACGCGATCCGCGAATTGCGGCCGGGCGGCGGCACGGCTTTGTACGATGCGATCTATTTTGCCTGCAAAGACAAGCTGATGCTCGACCAACCGCTCTATAAATTCCGGCG
Source organism: Terriglobia bacterium (assembly GCA_021325235.1). GTDB lineage: Bacteria > Acidobacteriota > Terriglobia > Bryobacterales > Bryobacteraceae > Bog-105. The sequence continues at coordinate 12,471 of JAJPHN010000052.1, forward strand.
CGCGATGGTGATTCTGAGCGATGGCGACGACAACGACAGCCGCTACAGCCGTGAGCAGGCGCTGGAGATGGCGCAGCGTGCGGATACGGTGATTTACACGATTTCGACCAACATCAGCCATATCGAGACGGAAGGCGACAAGGTGATGCGCTACCTCGCCGAGCAGACCGGCGGGGCTTCGTTTTTTCCGTTTGAGGCGAAGGATCTGAACCAGTCGTTTGAGAACGTGGCGAATGAGCTGCGGCATCAGTACAACCTTTTTTACCGGCCGGAGCCTTTGAATAACGACGGCAAGTTTCACACGGTGGTCATCAAGGTGAAGGGGCGCAAGGATCTGGTTGTGCGGGCGCGCAAAGGCTACTATGCGCGGCGCGATACGGGCGCTTGAAAACAAGCGCCAAAAACATTACATTCGCCTTTTGTTTCAGGCTATACTTGAGGCTGAGCCTGACAGCCTCCCCCGCCTGCTCGGAAAGGATTTTCCCATGGACGAAAAAGAACGCAACCGCACATTGAGCCTGACGCTCGGGCAGATCGAAAAGCAGTTTGGCAAGGGATCGATTCTGCGCCTGGGCGCGAAAGAGGCGATCGTTCCGGTTTCGGTGATCTCGTCCGGATCGATCTCGGTCGATTACGCGCTGGGCGTGGGCGGATTTCCGCGCGGACGTATCTGCGAAATCTTCGGGCCGGAGTCGTCGGGCAAGACGACCATCGCGCTGCAGGTAGTGGCGGAAGCGCAGAAGGCGGGCGGCATGGCGGCGTTTATCGATGTGGAGCATGCGCTCGATCCGATTTACGCGAAGAAGCTCGGAGTGGACGTCGACAATCTGCTGGTTTCGCAGCCGGATTTCGCCGAGCAGGCGCTCGAAATCACCGCAGCGCTGATCACGTCCGGTTCGATCGATGTGCTGGTGGTCGATTCGGTGGCGGCGCTGGTACCGAAGGCCGAGCTCGACGGCGAAATGGGCGATTCGCATATGGGCGTGCAGGCACGGCTGATGTCGCAGGCGATGCGCAAGCTGACGGGTATTGTGTCGAAGTCGAATACCTGCCTGATTTTCATCAACCAGATTCGCGAGAAGATCGGCGTGATGTTCGGCAATCCGGAGACGACCACCGGCGGGCGCGCGCTCAAGTTTTATTCGTCGGTTCGGCTGGATATCCGGCGCGTGGCGGCGATCAAAGAAGGCGAGACGGTCACCGGTAATCGCACCAAGGTGAAGGTCGTGAAGAATAAAGTCGCGCCGCCGTTCCGCGAGGCCGAGTTCGACATCATCTACGGCGAGGGCGTCTCGCGAGAGGGCGATCTGCTCGATCTGGGCGTGGCGCAGAACATTGTCGAGAAGAGCGGTTCCTGGTACAGCTTCAAAGGCGAGCGTATTGGTCAGGGACGCGAAAACGCGCGGCAATTCCTGAAAGAAAACGCGGATGTGCTGGCGCGCATCGATGGCGAAGTGCGGCGGGCGCTTGGGTTGAACAAGAGCACAGAGGCGGAAAAAGAAGCGGCTGCGCCGGCGCCGACTCCGATCGACAGCAAGCCAGCCGCTGCGCGCGGACGGTAATCGTCTTAGCCAAACGCTCTTTCGATACACGTCATAGCGGAGGGGAATGGCCGCCGCGCAACGAAACGATCATTCCAAGCTATGAGCCGCTAGCGGCTCTGATGCAAAATGCGATCTTGACGACCGCTCCTTACAGTCGCGGCAGTAAGCAGTTCGAACGTTGGAGGCGCTAACTGAGCCGCGCGCGTAAGTAAGTGGGTTTCGTATTTTGCGCCGGAAAGTAGTTCGCGACCTCGTTTTAAGATGAATCTCTTTTGGTCTTTCACCCTTGCGGGCTATCCGATTGCGCTGCCCGAGCGTAGGACATTTTACGGCACGCGCGAGATCGGCGTCTTTGAGCCGGGCGGAAATGCGGTGATCTTTGCGGTGCCTAGCGGCAGCTGAGCCGGCGCGGGAACTGGGTCAGGTGCTGGTCTCGCGCAGCACGAGGCAGGTGATGTCGTCGTGCTGGGCAGCGGTGCCGACGAAATGGTCGGCCTCGGCCATGACGTTGCGCAATACGTCTTTCGCGCTACGGCCGGCGCTGGCGTTGAAGACGGCGAACATCCGATCTTCGCCGAATTCTTCTTCGCGGTCGTTTTCGGCTTCGATCAAGCCGTCGGTGAAGATGAGGAGCGTGTCGCCGGGAGCAAGCTGCGCACTGCCGGATTCGTAACGAGCGCTGGCCAGCAGCCCGATGGGCACACCGCCTTTGTCGAGGCGCTCGGTTGCGCCCGAAGCATGACGCAGTACGGGCCAGTTATGCCCGGCATTGATGTAGGTGAGCTGGCGGGTGGCGAGATCGAGCTCGGCCAGAAAGACCGTAGTGAAACGCTGGCCTCCGGCATTCTGCTCGCAGGCGTAGCGATTGAGCCGCAGCATCAGCTCGGGAAGTCCGCTGCAGGCTCCGGCGAGAGTGCGCAGGCTGGCTCGGAGAGTGGCCATCAGCAAGGCGGCGGGAACGCTCTTGCCCGCGACATCGGCCACGACTACGATCAGAGAATTGCTGCAGCGATCGTCGCCTTCCACAACGGGTCGAAAAAACGTGTCGTAGTAATCGCCGGCGACCGTATTGGCGGGCCGTGTGGCGAAGGCGATTTCGATGCCGGGAATCTGGGGCGCGGCGGCTGGCATCATCCAGCCCTGAATGTCTTTGGCAATTTCGAGATCGCGCTTCATGGTGACGCGGTCGGCGAGCTCGAGCGCGAACAGGATTAGGAGAAGCAGCGCACCGAAGAACGCGAGATTGGGTGTCTGGAACTCGGCTTCTCGAAAGCGGACATCGATGCCGGGGAAAACCAGCAGCACCAGAGCGGCGATGAACAGTACGCGCCGCGCGGGCGAAAGCTTGAGAACCATGGCCCAGAACAGGCCGCGGGCGATGCGCTTGAAGCGTTGCCAGCGAGTCTCGGTTTCGCCGCGCTGCCAGTCGACTTCGCGCGAATAGAGGCGGTAACTGGCGCGCGCATCGCTGCGAAACTGCGACCAGAGCTGTTGGACCGCAATGCCGTCGGTGACCTGTTGCCAGAACAAGCGCGTGCGGCTGGGCATGACTCTGTTTGTATACCAGATGGTGAGTGCGTTCTGGTGGGACGCGCGCTTCAGCCCTTGGTCAGCAGGCGGCTGATGTCGTTGTAGATCACAAACACCATCACCATCATCAGGAAAACGAAGCCAAGCTTGAGAATGTTTTCGCGTAGCTGCAGGCTCATCTCACGCTGCATGATCATTTCGATGATCAGCATCAGCAGCGTGCCGCCGTCGAGGACGGGGATGGGCAGCAGGTTAATGATCGCCAGCTGCAGGCTGACGATCGCCATCAGGAACATATAGTTCCAGGGTCCGGCCTGGGCCGCTTCGCTCGACATCTGCGCGATTCCGATGGGACCCGAGACGGATTTGGTCGAGACGCGATGCTCGATCAAACTGCCGAGCACCTGGAAGAGCATGAGCGCGTTCTGGCGGTTGAACTTGACCGACTGCTCGAAAGCGGGGAAAAAGCCGAGCTTCACGAACTGCACGGGCGGCCGGAATCGGATGCCGATCAGCCAGGGAGCTTTGGGATCGCCGCTGGCTCGCGCCGTGATCGTGACCTGCCGGGTTTGTCCGTTGCGCAGTAATTCAAACTGCACCGGTTTTCCGGCGGAATGAAAGACAGCCTGTTGTACGCCGACCATCGAGGTGACGGGCTGGCCGTTCACTTTCGTGAAGACGTCGCCGGGTTTGAGGCCGGCAGCGTCGGCCGGCGACCCTTTGGTGACAATTCCTACCTGTGCTTCCTGCGTGCCACTCCAACCGGCATCGCCGACGCCCTGTTTTTCGTCCATGCGCGGAGTGACGGTGGTCGAAATGCGCTTGCCATTGCGCTCAATGGTGACCGGAATGGGGTGATTGGCGTTGAGCGCTTCCTGGGTCAGCACGTACTCCCAGTTCGGATCCTGTTTGCCGTTGATGGCTACGATGCGGTCGCCGGGCTGAAGGCCGGCCTGAACAGCCGGCGAATTGGGGGCGAGCGTGGCGACGACGGGATCGGTGGTGTCGGTCTCCTGCGGGAAGGCGTACATGTAGAGACCGGTGATGATGCCGATCGCCAGCAGAACGTTCATCAGCGGCCCGGCCAGAATGACGATCGCGCGCTGCCAGCGGGGCTTGGCCTGGAACGAGCGCGGGTCGGAGACATTGGTATCGCCGAGCTCCTGGCCCAGCATGCGGACGTAACCGCCGAAAAAGATCGCCGAAACGCGGAAATCGGTTTCACCCCGGCGAAAGCCGAACAGGCGCGGGCCGAAGCCGATGCTGAAGGTCTCGACTTTGACGCCGACCGCGAGCGCGGCCCAGAAGTGGCCGAGTTCGTGGATCAGGATCATGACTCCAAGCAGAACCACGACCCAGAAGACCGGCTGTAAGAAACTCACTGCGGTTAGTACCTTTGCCCTTCCGTTCTCATCAACATGCGCGCTGGCCGCTCATTCATTGGACGCATCCACTGGCCTAACGGTTCAGATGGTAACCGGCCGCGACCGCTCGGCTTCCGTCCAGGCCGTTTCTGTCAGGATACGCCGGGCGAGCGCGCGGGACTCGGCATCGATGGCGAGCACTTCCTCTATTGTGGCGGCCTCACGGGAGGGCTGGCGCTCCAGGGTTTCCTGAACCACCTCGGCGATGGCCGGGAACGGTATCAGGCCGTTGAGGAAGGCCTCGACCGCGATCTCGTCGGCGGCATTGAGGGTGCAAGTGGCGGATCCGCCAGCGCGCTGGGCGTCGTAGGCAAGCCGGAGCAGCTTGAATTTTTCGAGATCAGGCGGGAAGAAGTTCCAGGTACGAGGCTGGGCCCAATCGAGCCGCGGTACCGGTGCGTTGTGGCGCTCGGGCCAGGTGAGAGCGTACTGGATGGGCATGCGCATATCGGTGGCCGAGACCTGGGCGATGACGCTGCCGTCGTTGTATTCGACCATGGCGTGGATCGAGGACTGGGGGTGCACGACGACATCCACCTGATCGGGGGGCAGATCGAACAGCCAGCAGGCTTCGATGACTTCGAAGCCTTTGTTCATCATGGTGGCGGAATCGATCGTGATGCGGCGTCCCATTTTCCAGGTCGGGTGCTGCAGGGCTTCGTCTGGGGTGACGCGCCAGAGGGCATCGGTTGGAGTGTCGCGAAACGGTCCACCGGAGGCGGTGAGCAGGAGGCGGGTGACTTCCTCGCGTTTCCCGGCCCGAAAGCATTGATGGGCGCCGTTATGTTCGCTGTCGACCGGAATCAGCTCGGCTCCGGCTTGGCGGGCGGCCTGCATCACCAGACGGCCGCTGGCAACCAGGACTTCTTTATTGGCCAGACCCAGGCGTTTGTGGTGGCGAATGGCTTCGTAGGTGGCTTCGAGACCGGCGACGCCGACAATGGCGGACATGACAAAATCGGCCTCGCTGGCGGTTGCGGCCTGGACGCGCGCCTCGGGGCCAAAGGCCAGTTCCGGCCAGTTTTTTTGCTGCAGGGCGGATTCTGCCAAACGAACTTTCAGGGCTTGGAAGGCGGGCTCATCGGCGACCACGGCGAGCTTTGGGCGAAATTCCAGAATTTGGGAAGTGAGAGTATCCGTATTTTGTCCGGCAACGAGGGCATAGACGCCGAAACGGTCTGGATTCTTACGGACTACGTCTAACGTGCTAGTACCGATGGAACCCGTTGATCCTAAAACGGTTAGTTTCATGCGGTGGCCTTCATATCCCGCTCGCAAGCAGTGGGATAGAGGACGTTCCAAGAAAAATTTTGAAAAACGTAGAGAAAGTGCTTGCGTTCCATAAATTCATATTCTAATATTGGAAGTAAGCCAGGGAGGCAACTCCCACCAAAGCGAGACTAACCTCATAGAAAGACCCCTGAAGCAACACCTCCCTGGCGCCCGCAA
>JAJPHN010000054.1 GCA_021325235.1 Terriglobia bacterium
AACGACACCATGAAGAAGATCGCGGTAAACCTCACCGAGGAAGAGGTGGGGCCGGCAGCGGCTTACTTCGCGGCAAAGCAGTGGCCGGGACCGGCAAACGCCTCGTCGTCCTCGCCGACCCCCACAATGGCGATATGCGAGGCTTGTCATCAGCAAAAGCTGGTGGGTAGCGTAGCGGCACCGCGGCTAGCCGGTCAAAAGTACGATTACCTGGTCGAGTCGATGCGCCGCTTTGCGGAAGGCCAGCGAAAAAACAGTCCCGAAATGAGCAGCATCATGCAGGCGATCTCGGCGTCCGACCGTGAGGCGATGGCGCGTTACATCTCGGGCCTCTGACTAGGGCGCAGCATAAGTTCGCGCGTGCCGTAAAGCATTTGTCCGTACCATCGTAATTCTCCTTCCCGACCGCTCGGACCGCACTGGGAGCGATCGCGGCGCGGCCTTCTGCGTCAATTCGGTTTAGCGGCAAGCGCGATGGGAACGGTTTTGATAAGCGTGAGCGACCGAACCATCTTTTCGGTGACCTCCTTGTATTTCTTGAAATGAGGCGCTTCGAGATGCGCCTTGTAAGCCTCAGCGCTGGCATAAATTTCGAAGACGGTGATGTGAGCGGGATTATCCCGGTCCGACACGACATAAAGAGCCTCGACGCCCGGCTCAATACGGACAGCGGTTTCGGCGTGCTCGGCCACCGCGGCCTTGTAGGCATCCAGTTGCGCGGGATCGATCTCGATCTCGGCGACCTGGACGTAGGGGGAGCGTGCGTCCTGAGCGGCCGCGGCAGCGCAGCCGGCAATCGCCGCGAGGAGTGATGCGCCAATCAGAAACGGCTTCAGGTTCACAATCGGCCTCCTCATTCATGGTTGCGCCGCGCGGGCGTCATTTTCCGGTCTCTTCGAACACTTTGCGCGCGATCTGGAGCGCGGTCATAGTTGGCGGCCAGCCCGCATAGAAGGCAAGATGCGTAATGGTGCCGATGATCTGGTCACGGGTGACACCGTTCTCCAGCGCTTTCTTCAGGTGGAACGGGAGCTCATTCACGCGATATAAGGAGATTAAGCTCGTGATCGTAACGAGGCTGCGGTCGCGTGGCGAGAGAGCAGCTTGTTCCCAGACGTCGCCAAACAGCACTTTGTCGGTGATCTCGGCCAGATGCGGTGCGATGTCGCCGAATGATTTTCTGGCGTTCGTTGGCTCTTGTTTCATGTTTTGATGGCTCCTTTCGGGACGGTTGATGGGCTGAGGGTCAGGCTTGCTCGGGGCGGCCGTCATATTGGTCATCGCAGACCTGTTCGAGCCAGTAGACATTGTTGCCGTCGAGCGCCTCCTGAACCGCCGATGCGGGGCTCGCCCCGTGCCAAAGTTTTGCGCTGGGCGGAAACCAGACGACGTCGCCGGGCCGCACTTCTTCGATGGGACCGCCGTCGTGCTGCACGCGTCCGAGCCCGGAGACGATGAAAAGGGTCTGCCCGAGGGCATGCGAGTGCGACGCGGTGCGCGCACCAGGATCGAAGGTGACGAGCGCTCCGCTGACGCGTGCAGGATGGGGCGGCTGGAATGAAGGATCAATCCGAACTGCTCGCGTGAACCATTCCGCAGGTCCCTTACGGGATGGTTCTGAACCGCTGCGCTTGATCTCCATCTCTGGCCTCCTCGTATCGATGTGCCCCCTTCAACCGACCGGCGACGGCTCGGCCAAACGGCGGCGCTGCTCTGTCAGGGGCGAGCAACTTCTGCACCGTGGTCATGAGCTTGCTGGCGCTCGGCTGGGGCGATTGCTGCCCCCTCTAACCTAGGCCGTTGCCGCCGCAGGACTAGCCGTTATAATCGGCATGCACTTATGAGAAAAATCAATAAATGCAGCGCACGAGTCTCGATCAGCTAGTCGCGTTTGTAGCCGTCGCACGGGAGCAGAGCTTCACGCGCGCCGCGGCGAAGCTGGGGGTCTCGCAGTCGGCGCTCAGCCACACGGTCAGAGAACTCGAAGAGCGGCTCGGGGTTCGCCTCCTCACCCGCACGACGCGCAGCGTTTCGACGACGGAAGCCGGGGAACGTCTGGTTCATAACATAGGGCAGCGCTTCGACGAGATCGAAGCGGAGCTCGCGGCCGTGCGCGAGCTGCGCGTCAAGCCGGCAGGCACCATCCGCATCACCGCCACGGAATTCGCGATCGACACGATCCTCTTGCCGAGGCTTGGACCGCTCTTGCGCGGCTATCCCGACATCCATGTCGAGATGATCGTCGATTACGGGCTCACCGATATCGTGGCGCAACATTTCGACGCGGGTGTGCGGAGCGGTGAGCAGGTCGCCAAAGACATGATCGCGGTGCGTATTGGTCCTGATATGCGCATGGCCGTCGTGGGCGCGCCGTCCTACTTCAAGAACCGGCCGGAGCCGAAAAAGCCGCAAGACCTGATCGCTCATAACTGCCTCAATCTGCGGCTGCCGACCCATGGCAACGTCTATGCCTGGGAATTCGAGAAGGGCAGCCGCGAGCTGCGGGTCAAAGTCGATGGGCAAATGACCTTCAACGCCACGGGCCAGCTCCTGAACGCGGCACTCGGCGGATGCGGGCTCGCTTACGTGCCCGAAGGCCTGGGGGCACCTCATCTTGCGAAGGGGCAGCTGAAACGGGTGTTGGCCGACTGGTGCCCGCCTTATTCGGGCTACCATCTCTTCTATCCGAGCCGCCGCCAATCCTCGGCCGCCTTCGCATTTGTGGTCGAGGCGCTCCGCTATCGGCAGAAGAAGTGAGCCGCGGGCGGCGAGAGGCCTAGGCCTCGTAGCCCGGCTCCTTGTTAAGTCACGCTTGGCGATGATTTGGGCTGGTAGACTCTCTCATTCCAGTCGCGCGTCGTGACTTCCTCGATGGCCGGCGAAACGGACTTAGGGCCGTAATGCAGCGTGGACATCATGCCTTTGGCCATTTCTTCGGCGAGTTTGGACTTGCCAGGCCACATTTTCACGATGACATGGGGCAACGCGGTCTCCCTTTGGATCAGTTTCGGCGCAAGCGAGCGGCGATTCATCGCGCGATGGGGGTGTTTTGTGCCAAAGGCCGGCGGCGATGCCGGCGGCCCCAAAGGCCCCGATTATTCCGGCGACAAATACGCTTGCGAGTCCCGCGCGGGCGGCGAGCAAGCCGAGCGCGGGCGTCCCGAACCCAAGCGCTATGTCGAGGAACGCGGTGTAGGCGCCCATCGCAAGGCCCCGGCTCTGGGCCGGGACCTGGCGGACAGCTTCGACGCCGAGGCCCGGATAGACGAGCGAATAGCCAAGGCCGGTCAGCCCGGTGCCGAGGAGACCGATCGAAAAATTGGATGCGAGCCAGATCAGCGCGAGACCTGTCGCCTCGACGAGGACGCAGAAGAAGGCGACCTTGGCGGCTGTGAAGCGGTCCGCGAGGTGGCCGAGCAGAAGGCGCGCGAAAATGAAGACCAGCGCGAAGACACTGAAGGCGGGCCACGGGGCCCACCCGCGCGCGACGAACAGCAGGGAGCTGAAGGCGATGATGGCCCCGAACCCGACGCTGCTCAAAGCGGCGCCGGCGCCCGGGATCCATACCGAGCACATCACTTTCATGAATCCGGCCTGCGCGCGGCGGATGGGCCGAACGGCCTCGAGCGGAAGGATGAAGAGAACGGTCGCGAGCGGCAGGACGACTGTGGCGGCCGCAACGGCGGCAAAGCCGTAGTGCGTATATAGCAAAGTCCCAACCGGTGCGCCCGCGGCGAAGGCCGCGAACATCGCGCTGCCGATCCAGGCAATTGCCTTGCTGGTGTTGCGGACCGTGAGAATCGACAGCGCCCAGCTCTGGCCGCCCGTAATGATAAAGCTTTCGCCAATGCCGAGCAGGGCGCGGCCGGCTAGCAGAATAGCCACGGAAAGCGGCGGTCGGGCCTCGACGGTGAGCGAAAGCAGATAGACTAGGCCGGCTCCTCCGGCAATCATAAGTCCGGTGATCACGGCACGCTTCGGGCCGCGCTCGTCGGCATGGCGTCCGGCCCATATTCGCGAAAGAATGGCCGCGGCGAACTAGCTGCCGGCCACCAGACCGACAAGGAAGGTGCCGAGACCAAGCCCTTGTTGAACATGAAGCGGCAGCACAGGCAGGGCCATCCCAATCACAAGGAAGGCGATAAACACTGCGGCCATAATTGGCATCAAGACCGAGACGAGCGGCTTCGTTCCGGAAATGTCGTCGGTAGGACGCGGGCCAGCGTTGCTCATATCAATCAACAGCCGCGGCCGGCCTTTTGTGCCGATGCGGCCTCCATGTCGCGTTCAGGGGACAACGGCCGCCTGCACCATCGGCGGCGGCCGTAGAATAGGGTCCGAGCCGGGAAACGATTAGTCGCAAAAATGCGCAAGGACTGATGAGTCAAATTCATCACTCGAAGCACGGCGCTGTTCGAGAGACAGAGAGACATGAATTGGCCGTCGCTACTGGGGTATGCAGCCAAGCGACGCGACTGACTGGTGCCATCTCCACACGCCGTCCTACAGCGCGACCGACCTGAGCGGCGGCGGCTTCGCGCTCGCCGATTCATCAAGGACAGCGAACGCGACGCGCAGCGAACTCGGTTCGCCATTCGCTCATTCACAGAACTCGACGGAATGCCGCTGACGCTGTTTGCCCGGTTGGCCTGGGTGGCGCGCGCACGCGCGTCCCGACTGGACCCGTCCCCCGGTCTCAGGTAACCCGAAACCGACGTTCTTCATTATCGCTGCGGGTGCTCGACCGCAACCCGCACCCGAGCGAGGCCGACGTCCGGCTCGGGCTTATCGGCAATCTCTGCCGCTGCGGAACGCATAACCGCATCGTTCGCGCGATTCTCAAG
>JAJPHN010000008.1 GCA_021325235.1 Terriglobia bacterium
CTGCCTCCGCGCACAGAAGTAGCATGGCGAAAAGCGAACACCTGGCGAAAGCGGGAGTAAGTGGCTGAAAACGCTCGGTCGATTTTTATGCTGCGGCTGTGAACGGCGATCAGCGTTCGGCGACAACGATGATTTCGTAGGCGAGGAGATTGGGAAGGAGACGAGTGGCGATGTGGAGCAACTCGTTGGCAAAGCGCAGCAGGCGGCTGGAAGATTTGAGGGGGATGATGCGCTCGAGCGGCATGACGGAGTAATGAACGGAAGCGATGCGGAAGCCGGAGCGCTCAAGGAGGGCGCGGATGGTTTTGCGGGTGAAGAAGCGGAGGTGCGACCAATCGAGGATGCCGCGGTCGGCGTAGCGGAAGCTGCCGAAGAGGATCATCAGGCGGACGGTGATGTTGACAGCGTTGGGGACGGAGACGATCAGGCGTCCGCGCGGGGCGAGCAGGCGGCGGCAATCTTCGAGCAGGGGTCCGGGTTCGCGGAGATGTTCAAGGCGGTCGAGGAGAAGAATGCGATCGAACTGCTGGCCGCGGGGTAATGGGTCGGAACCGACGTCGAGAACGCGCTCGCCGGGGGCGATCAGGCGCGAGGCGTAATCGTGGGCCGAGTAGCGGCTGCGTTTGACGGCATAGGGTAAGAAGTATTCTTCATACTCGGGATGGGAGCGCACCGAGCGCGCGGTTTCGGTATAGCGGCGAACGGCGCGCACGATGGCCCGGGCATACTTGAGACCGTTGACGCGGCAGATTTCGTCGCCGTAGAAGGTCGGGATCGGGACTTCCAGGATGCGGAAGCCCTGATGGTGCAGCTTGATGATGATTTCGGTATCGAAGTGGAAATCGTCGGTGAGCTTGTCGAGGCGGATCTGCGAAAGCGCGTGTACGTCGTAGGCGCGATAGCCGCTGTGGAACTCGGTGAGATTGAGGCCGAGCGCGCGATTCTCAAACCAGCTCAAGATACGATTGCCGGCGTACTTGTAGAGCGGCATGCCGCCTTTGAGCGGGCCGCCGAAATCCTTCATCATGCGCGAGCCGAAGACGGCATCGGCCTCACCGCGCACGAGCGGCGCGTACATATGGGAGAGAAGCTCGGGGGCGTACTGGCCGTCGCCGTGGAGAAGCACCACGATATCGAAGCCCTGCTCGATGAAGTAGCGGTAACCGGCTTTCTGGTTGCCGCCGTAGCCCAGATTTTTGGCGTGCTTGATGACGCGCAGCTTGGGCAGGTTGGTCATGGCCTGGATGCCGACGGCGAGCTCGTAGGTTTCGTCGGGGCTGGCATCGTCGAAGACGACCACCTGCTCGACATTGCGCCAGACCTCAGGCGTGATGCGCTTGAGAACCTTGCTCAGAGTGGTGAGCGCGTTGTAGGCGACGATGAAGATGCCGATGCGTTTGCCGCGATTATCGGCGCGCTCGGGGGTTTCTTCGAGGGCGTTCTGACGGAATTGCGGGAGAGGCTCGAAGGGCAGTTCGAGGCGCTGTGAGGCGGGCAGAACGGGCGTGGAGATGAGAGGAGTGTCCATCGAACGTTAAGCCACGGCCGGGCGGTTGAAAATCACTTCGGCGTGGGCCGCCTACGACCTGATCGTAACACCGGAATAGCGGTCGCAGGCGGGTTTCAGACGTTAAATAGGGTTCATTTCAAGGCTGATCGCAAGCGGTGCGCGCGGCCGGTTTACTTGATGAATGTACCGGATTGCAGCTCGGCCATTGCTTCGCGCAGCTGCTGGTTGGTATTCATCACGATCGGCCCGTACCAGGCGACGGGCTCTTCGATTGGCTTGCCGGAAACCAGCAGGAAACGAATGCCCTCGGGACCGGCTTCGACGCTGATCTCATCGCCGCGGTCGAACAAGACGAGCGAGTGATTTTTTACGTCGTAAACGGGAGCTGCGTCCGGGTTTACAGCCGATTCTGTTAAGACAGCGTGCGGGTCGGAGGCATCGCGAAACGTGCCCGCTCCCGCGAAGACATACGCGAACGCATTACGGGTGGTTTCTACTTTGAGCCGTTTGCGCTTGTTGGGCGGAACCGAGATGTCCAGATAGTGTGGATCGGCGGCAACTCCTTCAACCGGGCCGTTTTTGCCCCAGAACTCGCCGCAGATGATGCGGACGCGGGTGCCGTCGTCGTCGGTGACCTCGGGGATGGCGCTCGAGGGAATGTCCTGGTAGCGGGGCGCGGTCATCTTCAGACTTGATGGCAGATTGGCCCAGAGCTGAAAGCCGTGCATGCGGCCCTGCGGATCGCCTTTGGGCATCTCCTGGTGCAGGATTCCGGTGCCGGCCGTCATCCATTGCACATCGCCCGCGGTCATCACGCCGCGATTGCCGAGGCTATCGCCGTGCTCGACGCTGCCGGCGAGCACGTAGGTGATGGTCTCGATGCCGCGATGGGGATGCCAGGGGAATCCAGCGAGGTAGTCTTTGGGATTGTCGTTGCGGAAATCGTCGAACAGGAGGAACGGATCGAACTCTTTTGTCTTGCCGAAACCAAAGGCGCGTTCGAGCCGGACTCCGGCGCCTTCCAGGGTTGCTTTGGTCTGAATGATGTCTTTTACAGGACGCAGCGACATGCTGAGCTTCCTTTTTGCGAATGGGCGGGGACACTAGTTTGATGCAGAAGCCGCCGTTTGGATGCAAGCGCCGATTTTGGCTGTCCCGAGCAGGGTGGCGCTCGGATAAACTGCGGGGGATCATGATCTCGCGACGGTTATTTCTTGGGGCGACAGCGAGCCTGCCGCTTGCGGCTCAGGGCGGCGGTTCGAAGATGCGGGTGGTGATTGCGGGCGGCCATCCGGGCGATCCGGAGTACGGCTGCGGCGGAACGGCGGCGCGGCTGGCGGATCTCGGGCACGAGGTCACGCTGCTGTATCTGAATCGGGGGCAGAAGAGCTGCCCCGCCCAGCCGGATGATCCCGGCGCAACGACGCGCACGGCGGAAGCGGAGAAGGCCTGCGGCATTTTGAAAGCACGCGCGGTTTTCGCCGGTCAGTGCGATGGGCACGCGATCGTGGACAACGCGCATTATGACGATTTCGCGCGGCTGATCGAACAATTGGCGCCCGATATTCTTTTCACGCAATGGCCGGTGGATCATCATCGCGATCATCGCGCCGTGTTCAATCTCAGCTACGATGCCTGGAATCGGAGTCAGCGCCGGTTCGCACTGTTTCTCTACGAAGTTTCGGACGGCGAGGACACGTTTCTGTTCGCGCCGGATCGATTTGTCGATATTACTGGCGTTGACGAGCGCAAGCGGGCGGCCTGTTACGCGCATGCCTCGCAGACGCCGGATCGGTATTACGCGCTTCAGACCGAAGTGGCTCGCTTTCGCGGGCTCCAATGCTACGCCAAGCTGGCCGAGGCGTTTGTGGAACATCCGGGCGGGCCCAAAGTGCTGCTGCCCTGAGCGCGGGCAAACGGTCCGGGAGGGCTCGCTTCGTTACAATGAAGGGTACGGAAACATAACGAAATGCGTGCGAACGGGAGTTGGCGCGCACGCATGATTGGCCACCACAAATCCGTAGCAAAACCAATCCGTAGCAAACCATTGACATGCCGCAAGGAAATCAACCCGAACTGGGTATAAACAGCTGGTTGGAAGACGAGCTTTACCATCAATATCAATTCGACCGGCGGAGCGTTGACGCAAGCTGGACGGATCGCTTCGCAGAGCCCGCGCACAACGGAGGCGGAGCGCAGAATGGCGATGTGACGAGCAACGGAGATGCTGCGCATGAGCCCGCCGCGGCTGCTACAGCGACTGCGGTTGCCGAACCGCCGCAGCCTCCGCCGCCGGTGAAGGAGCCGGAGCCCGAGCAGCCGGAGCCGCCGAAGGAAGAACCGCCCGCTCCTGCTCCTCAACCTCAGGAAACCGCCCCGCCCGTTAGTCCTTCCGCAACTCCTTCCGCTGCTCTCGCAAAAGCTCCGACGGCTCCCGCAAAGACGGAAAGCAAGGCGGTGGGCGCGCAAGCGCAACTGGTTCCGCTACGCGGTGTGGCGGCTCGCATTGCCGAGAACATGTCGGCCAGCCTGTCGATTCCGGTGGCGACTTCGCAGCGGCAGATTCCGGTGCGGGTGATTGAAGAGAACCGGAACATCATCAACAAGCAGCGCGCTCTTTACGGCCGCAGCAAGCTGAGCTACACGCATCTGATCGCCTGGGCGATTGTGAAAGCGCTGAAATCGAATCCGGCGCTCAACCACGCCTTCGCCGAAAAGGAAGGCGAGGCATTTCGCGTCGTCAACAACCAGGTGAACATCGGGCTGGCGGTAGATGTAGCGGGCAAGGATGGCTCGCGCTCGCTCAAAGTGCCGAATATCAAGAATGCCGATGGGATGAGCTTCGCGCAGTTCCTTGCGGCGTACGACGATATCGTGGCCCGCGCGCGCACCAACAAGCTGCAGATCGCGGATTTCGAAGGGACAACCATTTCGCTGACCAACCCGGGCACGGTGGGCACGCTGGGTTCGATTCCGCGGCTGATGCCGGGCCAGGGCGCGATCATCGCGACGGGCGCGATCGATTACCCGGCTGAGTTCGCAGCGGCGAGCGAAGAAATGCGCGCGATGCTCGGGCTGAGCAAAGTGCTCACCGTCACCTGCACCTATGATCACCGCATCATTCAGGGCGCGGAGTCGGGAGCTTTTCTCGCGAAGCTTCATCAGCTGCTGCTTGGGGAAGACGCATTCTACGAAGCCGTTTTCCGCGACCTGAAGATTCCCTACATGCCGGTGCGCTGGCAGCCGGATCAGCAGATCACGCCGGGCCGCTTCAGCGCAGCGGCGATGAACAACGACGTGGCGAAAGAAGCCGCGGTGATTCAGCTCATCAGCGCCTATCGCACGCGCGGCCATCTGCTGGCCAACACCAACCCGCTCGGCAATGATCCTGCCTATCACCCGGATCTCGATCCGGCGAGCTACGGTCTTTCGATCTGGGATCTGGATCGTGCGTTTCTGTCGGGCGCGGTGAAAGCTCCGAGCGGCGCGATCGGCTCCTACATGCAGCCGTTTGAAACGTTGCGCGAGATTCTGGAGAGGCTGCGCACCACGTATTGCGGCTCGATCGGCGTGGAGTACATGCACATCCAGAATCCGCAGCAGAAGCAGTGGCTGCAGGACCGCATGGAAAGCACGATGAACAACTGGAAGCTCGAGGATGGCGTTCGCCGCCGCATCCTGCACCGGTTAATTCAGGCTGAAGAGTTCGAGCATTTTCTGCAGACGCGTTTCGTGGGCCAGAAGCGCTACGGGCTGGAAGGTCTCGAGAGCACGATTGTGGCGCTGGATGAAGTGCTGGAGCGCGCGGCCAACGAGAGTGCGCACGAAGTTGTGATCGGCATGGCGCATCGCGGACGGCTGAACGTTCTGGCGAATATCGTTGGCAAGTCCATGGCGCAGGTCTTCTCCGAATTTGAAGGCGAGCCGGATCCGGAGAGCGTGCAGGGCTCGGGCGATGTGAAGTATCATCTGGGCGCGAGCGGCATTCATCGCTCGACACTCGGCAAAGAAATTCTTGTTTCCGTGGCCTTCAATCCGAGCCATCTGGAAGCGGTGGATCCGGTGGTGGAAGGCCTGGTCCGGCCCAAGCAGGACCGCATCGGCGATGAAAAGCGCGAGCGCGTGATCCCGATACTCATCCACGGCGATGCGGCGCTCATTGGGCAGGGCGTAGTGGCCGAAACGCTGCAGATGTCGCTGCTCGAAGGCTTTACCACGGGCGGCACGATTCACGTCGTCACCAACAATCAGATCGGCTTCACTACGAATCCCATCGACGGCCGCAGCAGCATCTACTGCACCGATATTGCGCTTGCTGTACAGGCGCCGATTTTCCACGTGAATGCGGACGATCCGGAGGCCTGTCTGCGGGCGGCGCAGCTTGCCTGGGATTTCCGGCAGCGTTTTAAACGCGACGTGGTGATCGATCTGATCGGTTACCGGCGCCAGGGCCACAACGAAGCCGACGACCCGAGCTACACGCAGCCGGTGATGTATCGCAAGATCAAGAACACGCCGAGCGTGGCGACGCAATACACCGAGCGGCTGGTGCGCGAGAAGTTCATTGAGGCGGAACTGGCCGACAGTCTGCGCAATCAGTCGCGCACGCGGCTGAACGATACTTACGACGAAGCCAAAAAGAATCGCGAGCAGTTCACGATCGAAGAATTCGCCGAAGTGCCGGCAGAGCAGATCAGCAAACCGAGCCCTTCGACGGCGGCCGACTACAACACGCTCGCCACGGTGATTGAGAAGTGCACTTCCCTTCCCGGCGATTTCCATCTGCATCCCAAGCTCAAGACGCTGCTGGATCGCCGCCGCGAAGTACTGCGCGGCGCGCCGATCGACTGGGGATTTGCCGAGACGCTGGCATTCGGCAGTCTGGTGCTTGAGGGCACACCGGTGCGGCTGAGCGGCGAAGACGTTTCGCGCGGCACCTTCACGCAGCGCCACCTGGAATTCAGCGATTACGAAACCGGCGAAGGCTACTGCCCGCTGAAACATCTGGCACCGAATCAGGCTAAATTCGAAGCCGTCGATAGTCTGCTGAGCGAATACGCGGTGATGGGGTTCGAGTTCGGCTATAGTGTGGCCGATCCGCTTACGCTGGTGCTGTGGGAAGCGCAGTTCGGCGATTTTGTGAACGGCGCGCAGATCATTACCGATCAGTTTGTGGTGTCGGCGGAGGCGAAATGGAATCAGCCAAGCGGGCTGGTGCTGCTGCTTCCGCATGGCCTGGAAGGTCAGGGCCCCGAGCATTCAAGCGCGCGCATTGAGCGCTTCCTGCAGCTTTGCGCGGAGGATAACATCCAGATTGCCAACTGCACGACTCCGGCGCAGTATTTTCACTTGCTGCGACGCCAGATGTACACCGGGCCGGACCGGCGCGGCCGCCGCAAGCCGCTGATCATCTTCACGCCGAAGAGTCTGCTGCGCTATTCGAAAGCGGCTTCGCGGCTGGAAGAGCTCACTAGCGGAGCGTTCCAGGAAGTGATCGGCGATTCGCAATACGTGGGCAACGAAATCCGGCGCGTTCTGCTGTGCTCGGGCAAGGTTTACTACGATCTGGTCAACAAGCGGGAAGAACTCGGCCGGCGCGATGTCGCGATCATCCGAATCGAGCAGCTTTATCCATTCCCGCTGCAGCGGCTGACCGACATCTTGCAGCGCTATCCGGAGAGTGCCGAGCTTTTCTGGGTACAGGAAGAGCCGGAGAACATGGGGGCGTGGTACTTCGTCGAAGAGCAGATGCAGCCGGTAATCGAAGCGGGCGGACGCGGACGGCAATTGCGGTATGTGGGACGTCCGACGGCTGCCAGCCCGGCTCCGGGTTCGCATAAAGTGCACGCCGATCAGCAGGCCACGCTTATCAACGAAGCCTTCGCGATTGCGCCGGTGGTGGTCCGTAAAGCGCGGCGCCTGGTTCGCAAGAAGCGCTAGGGATGCGCGGCAGGATGCGATCCTGCGTGCGGGTGGTGAACCGGCGCGTGGTCGCCCTGCTCTTTGTTCCGCTGCTGCACGCGGCAACGGTTCGGGTGGTTGATCCGCTTGGCGTTTCGGCTGAAAGACCGGCTGGATCGGCTGTCGTGACACTCACGGTGCCGGCAGATCCGCCTCGGATTCGCTGCGACATTCTTATCATTGGCGGCAGCACCGGCGGGGTTGCAGCCGCGCTCGCCGCTGCTCGCGGCTCTCGGTCCGTCTGCCTGACAGAGGAAACTAACTGGGTTGGCGGCCAATTCACAGCGCAGGGAGTTTCGGCGCTCGATGAGAACCGGTATATCGAAACGACCGGCGCGACTGCTTTGTACGCGGGATTCCGGCAGCGGGTGCGCGATTATTATCGAGCGCATTACCAGCTGAGTGCTCAGGCTCGGGCCGAGAAGCATCTGAACCCCGGCGCGTGCTGGGTGAGCGCGCTCTGCTTTGAAGCAAACGCCGGTCTGCAGGCGCTGGAACAGATGCTGGAGCCGTTGGAAAGAGCCGGCACGCTTCACGTGTATCTGCGCACGAAGGCGGTTGCGGCAAAACGCACGGGACGGCACGTGGATTCCGTACTGACTTACAACTTTGAAACGCGGCAGTTCCGGCAATTCGAAGCGCGCTATGTTCTGGACGCGACCGATCTCGGCGAATTGTTGCCGCTGCTCGACCTCGATTTCACGCAGGGAGCCGAATCGCGCGCCCAGACCGGGGAGCCGGACGCGCCTTTGGAAGCCAATAGGGCAGATATTCAGCGGATCACGTATCCGTTCGTGCTGAAGCGCGGGGGGAACGCAGCGCCGATCTCCAAACCCGCCGGCTACGAGCATTTCAAAGCCACTCAGCCTTACTCGCTCGTGATCGATTACGGGCACGGGAAGCGGCTTACTTATTCATTATTTGAAAAAGCACCGGGGACGCCCGGCTCTTTTTGGGAGTATCGCCGGTTGACGGCAAGCTTCAACTTCCAGCCAGGCGGAAGTCCGCCCGAGTTCTCTATGGTGAACTGGCCGGCCAATGACTATTGCGCTGCCGGACTGCTCTCGAGTGATCCGCTGGCGCAGGCGGAGGCGCTCCAGTCAGCCAAACGCGTATCGCTCGGATTTGCGTGGTGGCTGCAGCATGAGAGCGGCTACTCGGGGTTTGCGCTCGCTCGCGATGCACTCGGTTCGATGGACGGGCTGTCGCAATTTCCGTATATTCGCGAATCGCGCCGCATTCACGCCCTCACCACGATTCGGGAACAACAGATCTCGGCTGCGGATCAGAAGGGTTCGCGCGCTGCCCGGTTTGCAGACTCGGTGGGGATCGGGCTTTACCCGATCGACGTTCACACCTGCACGCGCACGAACATTGTGGCGGAAACGAAGCCGTTTCAGATTCCGCTGGGTGCGCTCATTCCGCGCGATGTGGATAACCTGCTGGCGGCCTCGAAGAACATCGGCACTACGCATATCACGAACGGCGCGTACCGGCTTCATCCGGTGGAATGGGCGATCGGCGAAGCAGCCGGGACAGCCGCTCTCTTCGCAGTCGAGAGCGATGCTACTCCGGCCGAGATCGATCGCACGCCGTGTCTGCTGGAACAACTCCAGCGCAAACTGCTCGCCGGCGGCGCGCCGATCTACTGGTTCGACGATCTGTTGCGCTCGGATCGGGCGTTTGCCGCGGTTCAACTGGCTGCCACTCGTGGCGTGCTCAAAGCCGGGGGCATCGATCTGCATGCTCCGAACAGCTCGTCTGCGCGCGAGACCGCCAGAGCGTACTGGAATCGCGCAGGCGGCTGCGTTGCGCCGCATTTGCAAGAATAAGCGCTTGCCCATTATCACTCTCGAGACTCGGATTGCAGCGCCGGTGGAGCGCTGCTTTGATCTGGCACGCGATATCGATCTGCACATGCAGTCGACCGCGCATACCGGCGAGGTTGCGGTGGGCGGTGTGACGACGGGTCTGATCGGGCCGGGAGAACAAGTGACCTGGGAAGCAAGGCACTTCGGCGTACGACAGAGACTGACGAGCCGCATCACCGCGTACCGGCGGCCCTTTCACTTCCGGGACTCGCAGGTTCACGGCGCCTTTCGGCGTTTCGATCATGATCACTTTTTCGAAGAGAGAGACGGAGCGACGCTCATGGGCGATGTTTTCGATTACGAAGCGCCGCTCGGATTTCTGGGCCGGATAGCGGACCGCGTCTTTCTGAAGCGGTACATGACCGCTCTGCTCGAGAGACGGAACCGGCTGATCAAGGAGGTAGCAGAGCGTGCCGGGTAGGCTCGGCTCCTAAAAAGCCGCTCCGGTTTCGGGCTCCAGCGATATGTTGCGTTGAAACGAGACCGTCTGGTCGAAGCGCAGCAGCGAAATGCGCGGGGAACTGTCGAGCACTTCGTAATCGTCGCGCGTGAAGACCACGGTGCGCACCTGGCCGCGCGAACCGAGCGTGCCGATCGGTTTGCCATTGAAGACCGCCTCGAGCGCACCGGCGTTACCGGTACGAATGCGAGCTGTCTGGTGTCCTTCGAGCACCTTGGTTTCGGCGCGCTCCAGGATGCCGCGGAACGATACTCTGCCATCCGTTACGATGGACAACCAGGCCGGCTCGGTGGCTGAGAGCTGGAGCGTAAAGCCCTCCGGATTGGCAGAGGGTTGCTGGGCTGGAGCGGGCGCGGTTCCGTTGACAGCGGCTGTCGGTGTCGAGGCAGGCGCCGGGGCGGGAGGCTGGGTGCGCACCGAGGGGGCTGAATCACCCAGGAGCGCGGGCAGATGGAGCTTCTGCTGTTGCCAGAGGGCATAGAGACCCGAGCACGCCACCATCGCCACGGCGAACGAGGCCACCGGCTTCAGCCAGCGCGATCGCTTACGGTTGTGTCCAATACGGAGCGCCGGCACGCTGGCCGTGAAAGTCGCGCGCGGCTCTTCGCCCGGCATGCGCGGCTGCGGAATTTCGCTGGTATCGATCGATTCGCTCAGCTCGCGAAAATCGAGATTCAGATATTCGGCGACCTGGCGCACGAAACTTCTATAGAGAAACGCCGAACTGATGCGGCTGACATCATCGGCTTCAATCGCCTCCAGAGTCTTTAGACTGATGCGCGTGCTCGAATGAACCTGTTCGAGCGTGCAACCCTGCGCGAGCCGCGCAGCACGGAGTTTCTGTCCGACGGACTGCATATGGTACCTGGGCAGCGGCTTTGCTGTGTACGGCTATAATACAACAGTCCCCCGCCCGTATCTTATAGGTGCGGAATAAGCTGTGTGATTCGCACCCGGGCCGCAAATTTCTTCATGCATTACTTTCGGTTTGTCGGGATCCTGACTGTGTGTGCCCTGCTTTTGGGCGCTGCACCTTCTAAAACCGGTTTTCAGGGTACGGCCGCACTCGCGTACACCCGCCGCGCGGTTTCGTTTGGCGAGCGACCGTCCGGTTCCGACGCTCTCAAACACACTCGCGACTGGATCGTTGGCGAGTTGAAACCGCTGGGCGGGCAGCTGCAGCTCGACTCGTTTACCGGACAGACACCGGCGGGTCCGGTGGCGATGGCTAACATCCTGCTGACGTTCCCCGGCTCATCCGGCAAGC
This sequence comes from Terriglobia bacterium, assembly GCA_021325235.1. Taxonomy (GTDB): domain Bacteria; phylum Acidobacteriota; class Terriglobia; order Bryobacterales; family Bryobacteraceae; genus Bog-105. The sequence goes on from JAJPHN010000008.1 coordinate 11,070, forward strand.
GCATCGTCGTCAGCGGGCACTACGACACCAAGCGCATTCCACTGGTACATTTCATCGGTGCAAATGACGCGGGCTCCTCGACCGGGTTTCTGATCGAATTTGCCCGCGTGGCCGCGCAGATGAAGCACGCCGACGACATCGTGATCGTGTTCTTCGATGGGGAAGAAGCGGTCGGGCAATGGACCGATACCGACAGCCGCTACGGAAGCCGTCACCTGGCGGAAAAATGGCTGGCCGACGGTACGCTTTCCAAGATCAAGGCGCTGATCAATGTGGACATGATCGGCGACAAAGCGCTCGATCTTTCCAATGACGCAAATTCTTCGGAAAGCCTGCGGGCCGAGGTTGCGAAGATTGCCGCGCGTCTTGGCGATTCGAAGTATTTTCGCAGCGACGAGGGCGCGATCGACGACGATCACAAGCCGTTTGCGGATGCGGGTGTAAATGTCATCGATATCATCGACCTGGATTACGGCCCGAACGGCTCCTACTGGCACACTGCCGAGGACACCATGGACAAACTGAGCGCGCACAGTTTGCAGGTGGTTGGCGATATTGTGGTGGCGCTCGTCGAAGAGTTATCGGCGCGCTAACTTTGCGCCCGGCTTCAGCTCGGCATCGAAAACCGGCTTCAGCGAACTCAGCAGGATGGGGCCGTTATAGCGCTGGCCATTGATGAACAGCGTGGGCGTTCCTTCCACGCCCGCTTTATCGCCGTCCTGCACATCGCGCATGATTTCCTCGCGGACGTCGGTCGAGCCCAGATCCGTTTCGAAGCGCTTCATATCGAGGCCGTTCTGACGAGCGAGCTCGAAGATCTTGTCGCGCGACAACTGGTCGTGCGCAGCGAACAGCGCGTCGTGCATCTGCCAGAACTTGCCCTGTTTCTGAGCAGCCAGTGCAGCCGCGGCAGCCAGCGCGGCCTGGGGATGAAACTCGAGCGGATACTGCTTGAAGATTAGCTTGACCTGCGCCGGATAGGCCTTCAAGAGCGCGTGGATTTCGGGAATCGCCGCCGCGCAATAGGGACACTGGAAATCGGAAAACTCGACGACGGTGATGGGCGCGTTCGCCGGACCGAGCGAAGGCGATCCGCCTACCGGAATATCGATCGGGTCATCGAGCAGCTTGCGTTCGGTACCCCAGCGCGAGGTGATCGCGGCCTGCTGTGCTTCGTCGGCGTTCTTGCCCTGTGAGACTGCATCGACTACGGCTTTGGCCATGCCGGTGCTGTAGGAGCATTGCGGATCCTCCACGCGGCATTGGGCCAGCTTCCTGCCGCAGCCACAGGAGCAGTTCTGGGCTCGCAAGACTTTGAGAGCCGTGGCGCGCTGCGCGGCTGTCAGGTGGCTGAAGTCGACGCCGGGAAGGGATGTGGCGGTTTTCCAGTCCTGCGCGCACACTAAACCCGCGCTCAAGAGCATCATCAGCGCAAGGCCGTGCCGGAACTTCATATACCTATGATAGGGGTTATGAAGATCGGCTTTATCGGCCTGGGCCGCATGGGAACGGGCATGGCAAAGAACCTGCTGGCCGCGGGCCACACGCTCTTTCTGTACAACCGCACGCGCGAGAAAGCCGAAGCCCTTGCCTCACCTGCCGCGCGCGTGGTGAGCTCTCCGGCCGAGGCTGCCCGCGAAGCCGACGCCGTTTTTACCATGCTCGCCGATGACCACGCAGTGGCTGAAGTCACGTTCGCGGACGGTCTGATTGAGGCACTGCCCAGAAACGCGATTCACCTATCTTCGAGCACGATCAGCACCGCGCTTTCCCGACGGCTCGCCGAGGAACACGGCGCGCGTGGACGGACTTTTGTCGCGGCTCCGGTCTTTGGCCGGCCCGAAGCGGCTGCAGCGAAGAAATTGCTGGTGGTGCTCGCGGGCGATCCTTCTGCGATTGAGCGTTGCCGGCCGCTGGCCGATGCGATCGGGCGGCAGACCTTCGTTGCCGGATTCGAGCCATGGCAGGCGAATGCGCTCAAACTTGGCGGCAATTTCATGATCGCGAGCATGCTCGAGGCTTTCAGTGAGGCTTTCGCGTTGATGCGCCGCTCGAATATTGCCGAGCAGCAGTTTCTGGATGTGATGAGCGAGCTCTTCGGCTCGCCGGTGTATAAGAATTACGGTTCCACGATTGTGGAGCGCCGCTTTGATCCCGCCGGATTCGCGCTGAAGCTTGGATACAAGGATGTGCGTCTGGCGCTCGAAGCTGCGGCGGAGACGAGCACACCGATGCCCTTTGCCGGAGTGCTGCGCGATCAGCTTCTGAACGCGCTGGCACACGGACAGCAGGATCTGGACTGGTCGAGCATCGCCCTGGCCGCGGCTCGCAATGCGGGGCTCTCCGATGCGAAACAGACTTAGCTCGTGAAACGCGAAATGACCCAGTGACCCTGGCCGGGATCCCATTCAAACGATACGCTGGCATCGAATTCTCTGGGCGCGGGCTGTCCGCCGCACTGGATGATATGCGTCAGATCGATCGAGGTCGGGTGGGCGCTCTGGTCGGGTAGCTGGAGCTGGTAATCGCAGGCCGGGTTCTGCTTTCTTACGACTTTGAGCCAGTTCTGCGCCCGCGTGCTGAACTGCAACAGCTGGCCCGCCTGCTGCGGATCGAGTGGAGGCACCGTGTTCTTCGGCGCGGGCGTTCCGCAAGAGATTGCCAGCAGCAGGGATCCGATTACCGATAGTTTCTTCATCTTGAGATATCGTAATATCCCGCCCGCTAGCGTTTCGCCCCTTGCCGGATGCCGAACAGCCGCAGCGCAATTGCTCCAAAGAAATCACGCATCCGCGAATCACGTAAGAACATGGCCTCGAGCAGCTTTATCGACGAAGGCGTCTGCCATTCCGGATCTCGCTGCTTGCGCCGCGCAACGATCCCGCTCAGTGTTTCGCGCGGGCGCGTCCGGAATTCATCGAGCATCGCTGTCTGGTGCACGCAGGAAATCGTGCAGAACGGCGCGCAGCCTTTTGTTTTTGCACCCTCACGGCGCAGATCGTCGGGCGTGTATTGTGCGAGCGGGATTCCCGGTGTTCCGCGCTGCTGGGAGCAGTAATGCACCAGCCCCTCTTCGCAGATGTAGAGAAATCTTCCGCCGGCGGGACAGTGCCAGGGATTCGGCAAGCCGCGAATCGTGTTCTGCTGGAAGGCGTCCAGGTGCGCGAAGGAAAACAGTCCGGTACCGAGGCCCAGAATCCGGTCGTAGGCGCTGCGCTGCCGTCGATTCAGGGCCGCGAGCTGTCCTTCGCCGTCGTGCAGAATGCCGACCGTGCTGTTGAAGCCGAGTTCGCGCGCGCGGGCGGCAATGGTGTACGCGTCTTCCGGTTGTGCAATCGCGCTGCCCAGCACCGAGTTGATGGTCACATCGAATTCGGCGTATTGAGCGAGCCACTCAAGCTTGCGGTCGAGCACCTTCAGGCTCTTTTTCGAGACGTCGTCAGGCTGAACGTTATCGATGCTGATCTGCAGGTAATCGAGCCCGGCTCTATTCAGCCGCTTGATGCGCTCCGGCACGAGAAAATAGCCGTTGGTGATCAAGGTAGCGATGGCACCGCGTTCGCGCACGCGCTGTATCAACAAATCCAAATCGGGATGCAGTGTCGGTTCGCCGCCGCTGAAGGTGATGATGCTGGTGCCCAGCGCGCCGAGCTTATCGATGCGGCGAAGCATCTCTTCAGCCGGAACCGGAGCCGAGTGCCGGTCGTACTCGTTGCAGTAAGTACAGGAAAGATTGCAGCGCCGGATGGGGATGATCTGCGCCAGGATCGGATGATGCGGAGAGGCCATCGCGCGCGCAAACATGCGTGCCTCGCGCCAGCGCCGGTGCATCTTCCGAATACCGCGCATTCGCCTACTTGGACGATAGCAAGTCCGACGACCAGCGAGGCGCTCAGTGCTCGCCGGCCATGCGGTCGTTAAACTGCGCGGTGAACTCGGCATCCCTGGGACCTGCGCCGTTGCGCAGAAAGGCGACCGGCTGGGTCAGCACTTCATCGGCATCGGTTCCAAGCACACGCATCGTTTCCTCGATGAAATCCTTCAGCGGCATTGCGCGCGGGTCTTTGGCCTGCTCGGGTCCCATCAGTTCCGTCTGCACATAGGGCGGCGCGATCTCGAGCACGCGCACGCGGGTATCGCGCAACAAATACCGCAGTGAGAGTGTGTACGAGTGCAGCGCCGCTTTGGTTGCGCAATAGGTTGCGGTAATTGCCAGGGGCACGAATGCGAGCCCCGAGGTCACGTTGATGACGCTTGCATCCGGCTGCTGCTTCAGATGTTCGATGAGCGCCGATGTCATCCGAATCGGACCCAGTAGATTCGTGGTGACAATGGACGAGACCTGTGCGTCGTCGACGGTTTTCTGCACGTGGTCCGGGCTCATGATTCCGGCGTTGTTTATGAGCACATTCAGCGCCGGAAACTCGGCTATGAGTTTCTTCGCCGCCTGCTCGATGCTCTTTGGATCCGTGATGTCGAGTTCCAGTGCTTTCATGCCCGGATTGGCCGCGGTCACAGCCGCCAGTGCAGCCTGCCGCCTGCCGGAGATGATGACCTGATTACCCGAACGATGCAGCGCTTCCGCCAGTCCGCGGCCGATGCCGGAACCGCCGCCGGTGATGAAAATCGTGTTCCCTTTGAGTTTCATGATTCTGTCTCTTTCCGCCAGCGCGGGATGCTCTCAGGCTCCGTCCTCAGCCGGCCACAATACGAATTGTAGCCAGGTTACTCTCTTTTGGATAGTAGGCACCTGAAAGTGCTATAGTTACCTCGCAGAGAGTGTTTGCAAACAACGGTGAAGTTTTCCTAAATGCCTGCCGCACCACAGAAGCGCTCGTCTCCTTCGTATGAAGAGCTCGATCCGCAGATAGAGGCTCTGGTCAATGAGGTCATCGAACGGGTGGCAGATAAATGGACCATGCTCGTTCTCGAAGTCCTTGATGTACAGGGCAAATTGCGCTTCACTCGCATCAGCGAAGCCATTCCCGGCATTAGTCAGAAGATGCTGACCCAGACGCTGCGCCAGATGGAGCGCGACGGGCTGGTCAAACGCACCGTCTATCCTGTTGTTCCGCCACACGTGGAATACGAACTCACCGAAATCGGCCGTTCGCTGGGCGAAGCGTTCTGCGGCGTCTGGCTGTGGGCCGAAAAGAACCTCAAGAAGATCGAGAAATCCCGCGCGAAGTTCGATCAGCGCGCCGCCGTTCGTTTCGGGTGACATCCGAGAGCTCACGCGCAGCGCGCCGGTGGCGCAGACAATAGAATCAGCTCAGGATTACGCACTCATGCGCCGCGACCCCGATTTCTTCAAATCCGACGAGCTCGACCTGCTCTACATGGCGCGGACGCTGCGCTCCGCCCTGAAACTGGAAGATCTGCTCACCGCGGCCGGCATCGATTATCTGGTCGAGACCGGAACCTACAACTCCGGCTGGCTCATCCGGCGCGAGCTGACCGGCGCTTTCTTCTATGTAAATCCCGGGGACCTCAGCCGCGCCCGTCAGGTGCTGCTCGAAAATCGATACAAACCGTACGAAATTGCTAACGCGAAGTGACCGGGAAGGTCACCGTGTTGCTTATGAGCCCGTTCTGAGCGATCGCGAGGCGCGGTTCGTTTCTCGATCGCATGCCGGCGGGCAAAATGATGCGCACTTCATACACGCCCGCGGCGTGTTCTGCCTGCCTAGCTGACAAGACCGAGACATTCTCGCCATCGATCTGGGCGGTCAGAGGAGCGGCAACCAGCCCGCCCTCGAGCACCGCACCGAGGCCGGTGGCCCAAACGGTGAGCACCTCGCCCGGATGTGCCGGATACTCGCTCGTGACCGGCGCGCTTTGGGCGCCGTGCAGCAGCAGGCCCGGACGCGGCTCGCTTCCGCCCGAGGCAAACACGGCCGGATTGGCCGGAACCATCTTCAAGGCAAGCGCCGCAGTGGTTCGTACTGTGCCATCCTGCTCGATACGGAGATACAGGCTGGCTGCTGACCGGGCGGTCAGTTCCGGAGGCACCAGCGCTTCGATCTCTTCGGGAGAAACAGAAACCACCGGCAGGGCGACGCCGTCCAGAATGACTTCCACGCCCTTGAGCTCGCGCGGTAACGCTTCATCCGATTCGCCGTCGACCGCTGCCGATTCGTTGCTCAATCCTTTGGCGCTGATCGAAAGCAGTGTTCCGGGCGCAAGCGGTCCAGGCCGCAGGCTCGCAGCATTTGCAACCTGCTCGCGCGCAAGCGGTGCGTCGCCGGGGGAAAACACCAGCACCCGGTTAGCCGCCGCATCCGCCACGAAAAGATCGGTTCCGTTGGAAGCCATAGCAGCCGGAATGCCGACAGTATCGGCGGCTGGAGTTTCGGCTGCTGCAGCTGAAACAAAATCCTGCTGCCCGAGCACTTCATCGGCGGGCTGATCGTCGCTTGCCGGCAGCGTGTTCCAGACGAGTATGCGGTGGAGGGCGGAATCGCCGACGAACAAGTGCCGGCCGTCGAGCGCAACCGAGACCGGATCGAGCAGCGTATTCGCCCCCGTGGTGGCTTCAGCGTTGCTTCCGAGAATCACGTCCGGCCCACGATCGAGCCGGGGCGCCGTTGCATCCCGCCAAATCAGCACGCGATGGTGTTGCGCATCGGCGACGGCAACCGTTTTACCCCACGTGCTCACGGCCGCCACACCGGGCATCACCGCGTGCGCACTTTGTGCAATGGGTGTGGCGATGCACGCTGCGCAGCCATTACCCTGTTCGCTGGCGCGATCGTCGCTCGCTGCGCCCAAAGCCGAAAGATCGAAGGTGAAGGTGTGTTGCGCGGTATCGGCCGCATAGAGCCGGTCGCCCGCCACGACCAGCGCGATCGCGCTCACGCCCGCTTCGTGCGCATTGAATGAGGCCTGTCCCAGCACGGCGCGCGCCGCCTGCCCCGTGCGAAACTCCGCCGCCAGCAGCGAGCTGCCGAACAGGAGCGCTAAGGCGGCTGTGCGAATCATCTGGTCAGCTCCGGGCGCGCGAACTCATCGTTTCTTTCTGCGGTAGCTTGCCGTTACGCGCGTGGTTATCCCGCCACGCGCGGCAAAATCGCCCGTCACCGTAGCTTCTACCGGATTCGCCGCTTTCACCACATCCGCCAGCACGCGGTTGACCACATTCTCCTGAAAGATACCGAGGTTCCTATAAGCCAAAGTGTACATCTTCAGCGACTTCAATTCCAGGCAGCGCTCGGCCGGCGTATAGACCAGCCGCAGCGTACCGTGATCGGGCAGCCCGGTCTTCGGACAAACCGACGTAAACTCCGGCATTTCGATTTCAATTTCGTAGCCCTGATACTGATTTGGCCAGGTCTCGATTTCCGGTAGTTCGGCATGCACGCCGGCTTCGGCATGCTCATCTGTATAAGCGCTTTTTTTCTTCATTTCACTTCATGTCTCGTTACTGCAGGGCGGGTGCCAGTTTTCGCGACAGCAGATCCAGAAAGAGACCGACGTCGGTGACGACTCCGAGTGCGTGGCCTGTGCCGCGATCGGCCACCTTCGTCGGCACGGCCGGGTTGATATCGACGCACACGACTTTCACCCACGCGGGAAGCATGTTGCCCGCGGCGATCGAATGCAGCATGGAACTCAGACACAAGACGACGCCCGCTCCGCGCAGTTGCTCGGCGTAGGCGTCCTGCGCCGCATTCATGTCGGTGATGACTTCCGGCAGCGGCCCATCATCGCGCAGACTTCCGGCCAGCACAAACGGGATACCGGCTTTCACGCACTCGTACATGACGCCGCGCGTGAGCCGACCCGACTTCACTGCCTCGGCAATTCCGCCGGCGTTGTTGATGGCATTAATGGCGCGCATGTGGTTGCGATGCCCGTGCTCTTCCTGCCGACCATCCGTGGTCCGCACACCGAGCGACGTGCCAAACAGCGCGGCTTCGATATCGTGGACAGCCAGCGCGTTGCCGGCCAGCACGGCATCGATCCAGCCGTCGCGGATCAATTTTCCAAACGCGGCGGCGCCGCCGGTATGCACGACTACCGGACCGGCCACCGCCACGATCTTTTTCCCTTCGGTGCGCGCGTGCCGGATCAGCGCCGCTGTCTGCGCAACGGCGGTCTCCACCTGCCGCTCGGAAGAGATCTCGTTGCTCATGAACGCGAAGCCCTGCCGGTCGCGCTCCTTCGGCTCCGGTATGACGCGGATGCCTTTCATGCCCACGACGATCGGATCGCCCGCTTTGATGTCGCGCAGGCGTTTGCAGACCGCTGCGCCGTCTCGCACGACAACCATCGCATCCATGCGCTGATTACCGACTTCGATCCAGTGGCCGCCATGGCGTACCTGCGTGCGCTGGTTGGTCGTGGAATAGAAATCTTCCGGCGCGCACTGATCGCGCTCGGCCGTCTTCAGCTCCGCTTCACCGGATTCCGCCAGCGAGCAGCCGAGGCCCAGCAACTGCGAGAGCATCTTTTCGAGCTGCTCGTCGGAGGACGCCTCTACGCGCAGCCGCAGCCGGGACGGATCGCTATTGGTTCGCCCGATCGCGAATTCTTCTACTTCGAAACGGCCGCCAAACTCGACGACCGTGTCGAAGATCTGCTCCATGATGTGCGAATCGACGAGATGGCCCTGCGCCTCGACGACTTCGCAGAACGGTGTCGCCGCCATGCGAGCTTAGGGATGAGAGAGCAGCATGGGCCAGCCCTCTTTGCTCGTGTACGACGGCCGGTACCGCTCTTTGTTATACATGTGCTCGACGTCGAGCTTGCGCGGCCCCAGCTTCGGATCGGGAATTCCGACCATCGCGAATTTGCCTTCCGAAATCGAGGCCATCAGCCCGTGCTTGTGCTGCGTGATCGCATCGTAGGCCATCGTTCCAAACGTGGTCGCCACCATCGTGTCGAGAAAATCCGGCGCGCCGCTGCGCAGATCGTAGGTCAGATCGCTGACGACGGTTTCGGCACCGGTGGATTTGATCAGCTCGTCGCTGAACGCCTCCGCCACGCTGAATTTCTTGCGATGCCCGAATGCATCCGGCTCGCCGTACTCTTTGATCTGGTAGCCTTCCCACTGCGCGCCTTCGGAAAGAATCACGAGCGCATAGTTGCTCGGGTTGTTCTTCTTATCGGTCATCAGCAGATCGATCATGTGCTCGACATTGAACTTGTATTCCGGAATGCCGCAGCGAATGGAAGTGACGTAGGCCGTATAGAGCGCTGTGTAGCCGGCATCGCGGCCAAAGACGCGAAAGATACCGACACGCTCGTGCGAGCCCACTGTCGTACGCTGCCGCTGAATCGCATCCATCGCGCGCGAGACTGCCGTCGAGAACCCTATGCAGTATTCGGTATTGCGGACGTCGTTGTCCATCGTCTTCGGAATGCCGATCACGTTGAAGCCGGCCTTATCGAGCACCGCGGCGTAGCTCAGCGTGTCGTCGCCGCCGATTGCGACGAGATTGTCAATTTCGAGCCGTTCCAGGTTCGACAGCACGCGCTTGGTGATGTCGTAGGTCGTCGCGCCGTCCTTTCCAGGCGCCGAAGGATAATCGCTCGGATTCAGGAAATCGGGCAGCCTCTTCATTTTCGACGGATTGGTGCGGCTGGTATGCAGAAACGTGCCGCCAGTCCGATCGATGCGCCGCGTGTTTTCGCGTGTCAACGGCAGAATAAAGCGCTGCACGCTGGCCGGATCGTCGAAATTCAGATCCGTGAGCCCTTTCCAGCCGAGCCGGATGCCGGTCACTTCATGGCCATCCGTGGTCGCGCGGTAGACAACATTTTTGATGACAGCGTTGAGTCCGGGCACATCGCCGCCGCCGGTAAGGATACCGATTTTTTTGCCTGCCATAGCTCTCCTGGTGAATTTTCATTGTAGACGGAGCAGGTGCTACGCTCGGCCCTTCAGCGGCTCTTGCGCATCGTCGCGATGCCTTCCCACGGCATGAGGAAACATATCTCAATCGGCCATGTAGGCTGAAACTTGGATCTCGACACGCCGCTTCAGTTCGTCAAAGGCATCGGACCGGCACGCGCCGAGATGCTGGCGGCCAAGGGTCTTGAAACCGTAACGGACCTTCTCTACTACGCACCGTTTCGCTACGAAGATCGCAGCAACTCCAAGAGCATTGCCCAGCTTGCACCCGGCGAGAAGGCCGCGATTACGGGCTGGGTCGCAAGCGTCCATAACACGGCTTTCCGCCGGCGCTCGCTTGGTCTGTTCGAAGCCGAATTTGAAGACGCCAGCGGCGCTGCCCTGCTCGCGCGCTGGTTTCACGGAGAGCGCTATCGCGACAGCCTCACGCCCGGCACGCGCGCGGCTCTTTTCGGCAAAGTGGAACTCGATCGCGCCCGGGGCCGGCGACTGATGGTCCAGCCCGAAATCGAAATTCTGACCAGCGAAGACAGTCACGAAGAAACACTCCACAGCGGCCGCATCGTGGCAGTTTACGAAGCAGCGGGCAAGATTTCCACACGCGTGTTCCGCACGCTTCTCGATCGCATTCTGAAATCTGTCTCGCTTCCCGAAGACCCACTGCCCGAAAGTGTTCGAGAGCGGCTCGAATTACCGTCACTCGCCCATGCTCTGCGCGATGTCCACGCGCCGCCACCCGATTCGAATCTCGATCTGCTCAACGCTTTTCGCACGCCTGCGCAGACGCGCCTTATTTTCGACGAATTCTTCTGGCTAGAATGCGGACTTACCTTGAAGAAGTGCCGGTCGCGCCAGGTCACTGGTATCAGCTTCGCGATCAACGATCGGATCCGCGAGCAGATCAAGAAACTTCTGCCGTTCAAGCCTACCCACGCTCAACGCCGGGTGATGCAGGAGATTGCCGAGGACATGAAAAGCCCGCAGCCTATGAACCGTCTGCTGCAGGGGGACGTGGGCAGCGGTAAGACTATCGTGGCGGCACAGGCGGCGGTGATCGCGATCGAGAACGGCTATCAGGTTGCTGTTCTCGCGCCTACGGAAATTCTCGCGAAACAGCACTTCGGCTATCTCAGCCGCCTCATGCAGAAGCTCGGTTACACGGTTGCCTCTCTCACCGGTTCGCAAACGGCGCGAGAGAAGCAGCAGATCAAGCGACTGATTGCTGAAAACTACATACACGTGGTTGTCGGCACGCACGCACTTATTCAGGAAGACGTCTCGTTTGCCAAACTTGGGCTCGCCATCATCGACGAGCAGCATCGGTTCGGTGTGCGCCAGCGTCTGGAACTGCTTCGCAAAGGCACCAGCCCCGATGTGCTCGTGATGACCGCCACTCCCATCCCGCGCACGCTCGCGCTCACGCTTTACGGCGATCTCGACTCGTCCTCGATCGATGAGCTTCCGCCGGGCCGCAAACCGGTCACTACGCGCCACGTCTCGAGTAATGCCGTCGAGGGCGTTTACAGTTTTCTTGCGCAGCAGGTCGCCGCCGGGCGCCAGGCTTACATCATTTATCCACTGGTGGAAGAGACCGAAACCGCCGACGACCGCAAGGCTGCCGAAAAGATGTACGACCATCTCGCCCGCACGGTTTTTCCCAAGCTGCGCGTCGGCCTGCTACACGGCAAGATGAGCTCGGATGAGAAAGACGCCGCGATGCACAAATTCCAGTCCGGCGAAACGAACATTCTGGTTGCGACAACGGTGGTGGAAGTCGGCGTCGATGTGCCGAACGCTACCGTAATGGTGATTGAAGATGCCGAGCGGTTCGGTCTGGCTCAGCTGCATCAGCTGCGCGGGCGCGTGGGCCGCGGCGCGCATCAAAGCTACTGCATCCTGGTCACGGGCAAGCTCAACGATGTTGCTCGCGAGCGTATCCGCACGCTGGTGGAATCCAATGACGGATTCTACATAGCGGAAATGGACATGAAGTTACGCGGTCCGGGCGAGTTCTTCGGCACGCGCCAGTCCGGCATTCCCGGTTTGCGGATGGCCGATCTGCGCCGCGACTCGGAGATCCTCGAACTTGCCCGGAGCGAAGCCGAGCGCCTCGTCTCGAGCGGCGATCCCGAGAAAATCCGGGCCGTAAACCGCTATATCCAGGAGCACTGGCAGCGCCGTTATGGGCTCGTTCTTGTCGGATAGGCAAGCATGCGCGTAATTGCCGGCCGTTTTCGCAGCCGCAGGATAAAAAGCCTTCCGGGGCTCGCGGTTCGCCCCACTCCGGACCGATTGCGCGAATCGCTTTTCAGCATCCTTGCTCCGCGACTAGAGGGTGCGACTTTCCTCGATGCGTATGCCGGCAGCGGCTCAGTCGGGATTGAGGCGCTGAGCCGGGGTGCCGCTCACGTGACCTTCATTGAGCAGAACAGCGCGGCGCTCGCGATACTTCGCGAGAACCTCGCCTCGCTCGGGATTAGGGACGAAGCCCGCGTGCTCCGCGGGCGAGCGGGCACGTTTTTGGCGAAGGAGGATGCCGAGATCGTTTTTTTAGATCCGCCTTACGACGCTGCCGACGAATACGCGGCATCGCTCGAGGCGCTGGCTCAATCCAACTGCTCTCTGGTGGTTGCGCAACACGCTTCGCGGCTCAGTCTGGCCGAGTCGTACGGAGCATTGAAGAGGACCAGGGTACTGAAGCAGGGTGATAACTCGTTGAGCTTTTTCGAGCGTGCCTGAGTCTTTTTTATCTAGCGAGCAGGATGTGGATATCCATCACATTCGTGCCAGTGGGGCCCGTGCGAATCAGATCGTTGAGCGCATCGAAAAAACAGTATGAGTCGTTGTGCGCGAGATACTCTTCCGCGCTCAACCCAATGCGGCGTGCACGCGCGAGCGTTTCGCCTGTCGCAATCGCGCCGGCAGCATCGGTCGGTCCGTCGGTGCCGTCCGTTCCGGCGCTGAGCACCGCTACATTCTCGGCGTCCTCGATGGCGATAGCAGCCGCGAGCGCAAATTCCTGGTTTCGTCCGCCTTTGCCAGCGCCGCGCACCGTAACCGTGGTTTCCCCTCCCGCCAGCAGACAAACCGGGCGACTTTCCTCACGGAGCACCCCGACGAGCTCTTTCGCGACCGCCCGTGCTTCACCCTGGATCTCGCTCGATACGATGCGCACGCGGTAACCGAGCTCCTGCGCTTTGGCAGCGGCGGCCTGGAGCGCTAAGCCATTGCTGCCGACCACGACGTTGCACACGTGCGCAAAAATCGGATCGCCAAGCTTCGGTGTCTCGTCGTCAGCTCGTTCGAGACGCTCACGCACGGCGCGTGGCACTGCATCTCTCAACCCGTATCGATCCAGCACGTTGAGGGCATGCTGATACGTTGTCGGATCGGGCGCCGTCAGACCGCTACCGATGACATCGAGCTTGTCGCCCACGACATCCGACAAGAGCAGGCTGATCACCGTAGCCGGAGAGGCAAGCGCGGCCAGGCGGCCGCCTTTCAAGAACGACAGGTGTTTCCGTACCGCATTCAGTTCGTTGATATCCGCGCCCGCTTCGAGCAGCAGCGAGGTAGTCTTCTGTTTATCAGCGAGCGTGACCGGCGGCGCCGGAGCAGGCAGCAAGGCCGAGGCGCCGCCAGAAATCGCCGTGATCAGTAGATCCCGCTCGCCGCATTCGGATACAAAATCCCGGACGGCCAGAGCAGCATGCAGGCCTTCCCGATCCGGTACCGGATGCCCTGCCTCAATACAGCTGAAATCGGAGTTCCCGGCGGTATGCCCATGCTTGGTGACCGCCAGCGCCTGCGCGAGTCGCTCGCCGAGCACATCGCACACGGCGCGCGCCATGGGCAGAGCTGCCTTACCAACGGCAAGCAGACGGACTCGCTCGAAATTTCCAAGCTCCGCTTCGCATTCGCCGGCGCGCAGCCGCGAGCCGGAGACGGCAAGATGGCGCCGCACCGCATTCCCGGCATCAACAGCCTCAAGCGCGGCAGCGAAAATTTGCGATGCGTCACCGCGCAGAGACATTCAAAAAATCGGAAGCTTCAGAATTCTTTGCACAATGGCCGATACCTGGTCGGTATCGACTTCGACTCGAAAGTCGGCCCGGCTGTAGAGCGGCCGTCGATCGCCATACAATTGCGCCAGTCCGTTTCGATCCTCTGCGAGCGGCCGGGTGGCATCGTCTCCCAGACGCGCGAGTACGGTGTCGAGAGTGCAATCGAGCCACACGGTAACTCCGTTATTCTCGATGATCTCCCAATTCTGCGGCTGCACGAACGTTCCGCCGCCGAGAGCCAGGACGCACGGCTGCCCCGCCTCAATCCGGTTGACGTGTTTGCGCAGCGTGTTGGTCTCGATCTCGCGAAAAGCCGCCTCTCCGCGCCGCCGGAAAATCTCGCGCACCGGCTCGCCTTCGCCCGCCTCAATTTCCGCATCGAGGTCAATGAAGCACCAGCCCAGCTCTTCAGCCAGCTCACGCCCCACCGAAGTCTTGCCGCTGCACATGAAGCCCACCAAATATAAGGCCGGTGTACGTTTCAGCTTAAGCGTCATTGTTCGCGCGAAAACAAGGATTTAGTATACCGCCGCCTACATGTCTTCGAGTTCCCAAATCATAATAGGAGTACATGGCTGCGCAGCTTCTGCCGCTTTTCCCGTTTTCTGTCGTTCTGCTGCCCGCCATGCCGCTTCCGCTCCATATTTTTGAGCCCCGTTATAAAGAGATGTTTGGCGATCTACGCGAGCCGTCCGACGAGTTCGGCGTGGTGCTTGCGAAGGACGAAGGAATCGTGAACATCGGTTGCTCCGCGCGCGTGGAGCATGTCGTGAATCGATATGAGGACGGCCGTCTCGATCTGATCGCCATTGGCGCCCGGCGCTTTCAGATCGACTCACTCGACCAGAGCAAATCGTACCTACAGGCGGCGGTCGAATTCTTTGATGACGAAAACGTCGCCGACCCGGCTTCCGACTTGGCGGCGCGCGCCCAGGCCGCTTACCGCGAGCTTCTGCAGCTGGAGGAAGTCGAGCCGCCCGAGACACGCAGCGCCCGCCTGAGTTTTCAGATCGGGCAGCTCATTCGCGACCTCGACAAGCGTCAGGCACTGCTTGCTCTTCGCTCGGAAAGCGAGCGGCTCGATTTTATCCTCAAAACTCTGCCCGAATATATCGCGCGCCAGCAGCGCACGTTGCTCGCCAAGCGCGTCGCCCCGCAGAATGGACACGCTAAAGGGCTGTGAGACGCGACCGGCAATTCCTCATCTTCGACGCCGACGACACGCTCTGGGAAAACAATATCTATTTCGAAGCGGCATTTGAGCAGTTCTGCGATTATCTGGCACATTCCTCGATGAGCCCGCCTGAGATTCGCGCCGTGCTGGATGAAATTGAGCTCACCAACACGAAGCTGCACGGCTATGGCTCCCGGAACTTTGCGCACAACCTCGCCGAATGCTATCGCCGGCTCGCCGAGCGCCACATTTCGGAGCGGGATCTCGCTACCGTGATGGATTTCGCTCATGCGATTCTGGAACGCCCCATGGAATTGATCGACGGCGTTGCGGAGACAGTTGCCGATCTGGCAGGGCGTCATTCGCTGACACTCTTCACCAAGGGCGATCCCGAGGAGCAGCGCCTCAAAATCGATCGCTCCGGACTAGCGCGCTATTTCCAGCATTGCGCGATTGTCAGGGAGAAAAGCGAAGCGGCGTATCGTGCGCTTGCGGTCGAGCGCGACTTCCGGCTTGAGACCACCTGGATGATCGGCAATTCCCCCAAGTCCGACATTCTGCCCGCGCTTTCGGCCGGTTTGGGCGCAGTGTTCGTTCCACATGAGCGGACCTGGTCTCTGGAGAAAACCGAGTTACCCGATAATCACCCGAGGCTCACCACGGTCGAAACAATCCGCGACCTGCACGGACTTTTCTAGCGTGCACGAACCTAGCGGAACAGTGCCGCGGACGATGTAGCCATCGAAAGCAGCGTGCCTGGGAAGATGCCCAGAATGAGTACCCCTAGAGCGCTAGCCCAGATGGCTATGCGAAGGCTCAGGGCGGGCGGCGCCAAGTGCTCCATCGATTCTCCGGGCTCCTTCATGTAGATCGCCACAATGATCTTCAGATAATAATAGGCCGCAATGGCGCTGTTAATCAGCCCGATCACGGTGAGCCAGACCAGATGGGAATTGAGGGCAGCCTGAAAAACGTAGAACTTGCCGAAGAATCCGCCGGTTAGGGGAACGCCAATCAGCGAGAAAACAAAGATAGCAAGCAGCGCGGCGGTTACAGGTTCTCGCCGCCCCAGACCGGCCAGATCGTCAATCTTGACAAAACGCTCGTTGCGAGCTGCGATGTAGCTGATCACCGCGAAAGCGCCGATGTTCATCAGTGCATACGAAGCGAGATAAAACATGGCAGCCGCGATGCCGATCTGGGAGCTGGCCGCCAGTGCAACCAGCACATAACCGGCATGAGCAATCGAACTATAGCCAAGCATGCGCTTGACATTTGTCTGCAGCAGCGCGGCGAAATTTCCAACAATCATGGTGAGCAGCGCGCAGCCCCAGACCAGCCAGATCCAGCGCGCATTGAGGGGCCGGAACGAAACCATGAACACCCGGAACAGAATCGCGAAAGCCGCTGCTTTGGGACCCGCCGACAAAAACGCGCTCACCGGCGAAGCAGCGCCCTGGTAGACGTCGGGGGCCCAGATCTGGAACGGCACGACGGAGACTTTGAACGCAAATCCGACAAACAGCAGCGCTGCAGCAAGGCCCGCGACGAGCGTGGAACTCGCGCCCTGGTCGAGCACGGTGCGGATCTGTGCCAGGTTGGTCGATCCCGTCAGACCGTAGATCCAGGCGATGCCGTACAGCAGGAATGCCGTGGCGAAGGATCCGAGCAGGAAGTACTTAAGGGCCGACTCATTGTTGCGGCGATCGTCGCGGAGATAGCCGGCCAGAATGTAGCTGGCAATCGAGGAAATTTCGAGGCCGATGAAAACCATGATCAGATCGGCCGCTGTAGCCAGCACGCATTGCCCGACCACAGAAAAGAGCAGCAAGGCATAGAACTCGCCGGTCTGCGACTTTTCGCGATCGAGATAGCTGAGGGAATTGAGCACGCACAACGCGCCAACCACGAGGACCAGCCCGCGGAAGAATGTCCCGTAGCCGTCGACAACGATCATGCCGCTGAAGGCCGCGCCCGGATTGCTCGCGGCCCAGAGATTTGCCAGAAACGCGACCGCCAGCCCGAAGAGCGCAACGCCTCCGAGCGAAGCGCGCCTGGCGCTGGCTCGCATCAGCGCCTCGAGCAGCATGATCACAATGCCGAATACCGACAGGACGATCTCCGGCAGAAAACGCAGATAGTCGATCGCCTGCGGCAGGTAGTTACCGGACATCGGCCACCTCCGGGCGCACCGGGTTCGCAAGTACCTGGTATTGGTTGTTCATGTTGGTCTGTTCGAGCAGGTGCGACGTCGCGCTCGAAATAGCGGGCAGGAACGATTGCGTGTAGATTCCGAGCCACACCATGAGGGCGATCAGCGGCAGGAGCGGCGCCCAGTCGCGCGCGCGAAGATCGGCGAACTCACCGATCTGTGTGTTCAGCTTTCCTAAGAACGTACGCTGATACATCCAGAGCATGTAAGCAGCCGACAGGATCACGCCAATCGCCGCCCAGGCAGCCCAGGAAAACTTTGCGAGTGCCGCGCCCTGCAGCAACAGAAACTCGCCGACGAAATTGCAGAGCGCCGGCAAGCCGACGCTCGCCAGCAGCGCGATCATGAAGGCGGTGGAAAGACCGGGGGCCACGTTCGCCACGCCGCCAAAATCGGAGATCTCGAGCGAGCCGCGGCGCTGCTCCAGGTATCCGGCCAGGACGAAGAGAGCGCCTGTCGAGATTCCGTGCGCAAGCATTTGATAGACGGCCCCGTCCGCGCCTTGCTGGCGGAAACTGAAGATACCGAGCACGATAAAGCCGAGATGGCTGATGGAAGAGTACGCGATCAACCGTTTGATGTTGGTTTGCACCAGCGCTAGCAGAGCGCCGTAGATGATGCCGATGATGGCCAGGACGCTCACCCAACGCGCGGCACTGTGAGCACCCGCGGCGGTGAGTGTTAAGGAAAAGCGCAGCAGGCCGTAAACGCCCATCTTCGACATCACGGCGGCTAGCAGGAAAGTAGCGGGAGCCGGAGCTTGCGTATACGTGTTTGGCAGCCAGGTGTGAAGCGGGAAAATCGGCACCTTCACCGCGAACGCCGCAAAGAATCCGAGGAACAGAACCATTTGTTGCGCTGGGCGCAGAGTGAAGGAGCCGCTGTTCAGCCCACTCATGATGTCGACGTAATCAAACGTGCCCGTAATGCTGTGCAGGTACAGAATGGAGCCGAGCATCAGCACCGAGCCCAGCATTGTATAGACGAAGAACTTGACGGCAACCGGCCCGCGCATGCCGCGTCCCCAGCTTCCGACCATGATGTACATCGGCACCAGCGCGATTTCCCAGAAGACGTAAAAGACGAAGAGATCGAGTGCGGTAAAGACGCCGAGGAGGCCGAATTCAAACAGCAGCAGCAGCGCGAAGAACGTCTTGTGGCGCTCGCGGATCATGCTGTCGGAAATCCAGACGCCGATCGGGAGCAGCAACGTGGTGAGAAGGACGAGCCAGACGCTGATGCCGTCGACGCCGAGATGCAAATGAATCTGCAGGCCCGGAACATCGGTCCAGAGCGCGTTGATCACGGAACTGAATTGCGCGCCATTGGCGGTGGCTGGAGCGAGCAGGCCGAGTGAGAGGAGGAAAGTGGCAACGGTTGCGAGCAGCGCGGTATAAAAGGGTGCTTTCGATTGACGCGGCGTAAACAGAACAACGAAGAAGCCGATCAATGGCAGGAAGAGCACGATTGACAGCAGGTTCATCGCCCGCCTCCAAACAGCCCGATCACGAATATGACAATGAGCGAGCCGGCCAGTACCCAGGTTGCGTAATTGCGAATGCTGCCGGATTGCAGACGCCGGAAGAGCACGCCCCAGCCGCGCACGATGCGGGCGAGCCCGTTCACGATACCGGTGTCGATGATGCCTTCGTCGACGCCGCGCCAGAGCAGGATTCGCGATGTTCCGACCAGCGGCTTCACGACCGCGGTTTGATACATCTCATCGACGTAATACTTGTTGGAAACGAGCGTGTAGAGCGGTCCGGCCGCACGTCTTGCGCTTTCAGCGAGCGAGGGACGAATCCAGTACATCAAGGCCGCGATGACAATGCCGAGAATGCCGAAGGATGCCGAGATAATCATTGCGGTCGAGTTCTCATGCTCGGCCAGCGGATAGGCTTGCGACAGAAATCCCGGAATATTGATGAAGCCGCCTCCGGCTGACAGAATCGCCAGCACGATCAGAGGGATCGTCATCGAAGCCGGCGATTCATGCGGATGATGATGGCCGCGATAATCACCCATGAAGGTCAGAAAGAAAGCACGGAAGACGTAAAAGGCCGTAATACCAGCCGTGATCGCACCGACCCAGAACATCCAGGGCGAATGCGCATAGGCGGCCGAGAGGATCGCATCCTTACTGAAGAATCCGGAAAAGCCGGGCACGCCGGAAATCGCAAGGCTGGCGACGAGCAGGGTAACGCACGTGATCGGCATGTATTTGCGTAGGCCGCCCATATGCCGCAGATCCTGTTCGCCGCTCAAACCGTGGATTACACTGCCAGCGCCAAGAAACAGAAGCGCTTTGAAGAACGCATGTGTCATTACATGAAAGATGCTGGCTGAATAAGCGCCCACTCCCGCGCCCAGAAACATGTAGCCGAGCTGCGAAACCGTGGAGTAGGCGTAGACCCGCTTGATATCGGTTTGCGTGATGCCGATTGTCGCAGCTACGACCGCGGTTGCCAGACCAATAACAGCCACGACGGTCATCGCGCTCGGCGCATGATTGTAGAAGAAGGCGACACGCGCGGTCATGTAGACGCCCGCCGTCACCATCGTCGCGGCGTGGATCAGCGCTGATACCGGAGTCGGGCCAGCCATGGCATCCGGCAACCAGACATATAACGGAATCTGTGCCGACTTGCCGGTTGCGCCGACAAAGAGCAGCAGCGCAATCGCGGTGATCACGCCGGTGGTGGCCTGCGCGGGGAGATTCGTCATCTGCGCAGCGAGTTTGCCGAAATCGAGCGTATGGAATGTCGCAACGGTGAGCAGGATGCCGAGCATAAAGCCGAAATCGCCGATTCGGTTCACAATGAACGCCTTATTGCCGGCGTTGCTCGCCCAGGTCTCCTTGAAGTAAAACGCGATGAGCAGATAGCTACAGAGGCCGACACCTTCCCAACCCACAAACGCGACCAGCAGGTTCGAGCCCAGCACCAGCACCAGCATGAAAAACATGAACAGGTTCAGATAGCTGAAGAAGCGCCAGTAGCCTTCTTCGTGCGCCATGTAGCCGGTCGAGTAAATGTGGATGATGAGACCCACGCCGGTCACGATCAGGAGCATGACGGCAGTAAGCCGGTCGACGACCAGATCGAAGCCGACATTCAGAAAGCCGCTCTGAATCCAGGTGAAGCAGTGCTCGCCAACCGCCGTGTCGATGGGCCACAGCCGCGAGAGCACAAACAGCACATACAAAAACGACAGCGCGACGGAGCCGATCGCGACGGTATTAATGAGCGGGCGCGCAAGCCGGCGGCCCCAGATCCCGTTAATCAGGAAGCCGGCGAGCGGAAAGAGAAAAATAAGCCAGAGATTCATTCGCGTTTAGAGTTTCATCGAATCGACTTCGTCGATCTGCAGCGTGCCGCGATTTTTAAAGATGGTGAGAATGATGGCCAAACCTACGGCCGCTTCAGCCGCCGCCACCACCATCACGAAAAACGAATAGATATGTCCGTCGATGCGGTGCAGCTGGTAGGAGAACGCCACAAAGCTCAGATTGACGGCGTTCAACATCAGCTCGATGGACATGAAGACGGTAATGACGCTCTTGCGGTAGACGAAGCCGGCCGCGCCAAGAGCAAACAGAATGGCGCTCAGAATGAGATACCAGGAGAGCGGAACGTGCGGCATAAAATCAGTCGATCTCCTTTCGCGCCAGAACCACGGCGCCCAGAATGGCGATCAGGATCAGGATGGAAACAACCTCGAAAGGCAGCAGATAGCGCGTGAACAGGAGCTGCCCGATATGCTCGGCGGTGCCGCCTACCCAGGAGCCGAATTCGACGACACGCAGGTCGGTGAATCCTCGTTTGATCACGAAGCCCATGACGACCGCGAAAACGATCAGCAACGGCAGGCCGGCAATCTGCGCAAACCAGGATTTGCCACTCGACTTTTCGCTGCCGGCGTTGAGCAGCATGATGACGAAGATAAAGAGCACCATGACGGCGCCAGCGTAGACGAACATCTGCGCCATGGCGATGAATTCCGCGCCGAGCAGCAGATACAACACGGCGAGCGAACCCATGACGCCGATCAGCGACAGGGCGCTCGCGATCGGATGCTTCTGCAGAACGAGACTTACCGCGCTCACGACAGCGATGGTGGCGAAGATGATGAAAAGAACAGTATCCATCGACTTGGCTCCGGCTAAAAGATCGCGACCAGCAGGGCCGTGACGAGCAGGTTTAACAAGGCCAGCGGGAACAGGAATGTCCAGGCGAAATGCATCAGCTGGTCGTAACGGAAGCGCGGCAGAGTGCCGCGCACCCAGATGTAGGCAAACAGGATGAAGCCGGCTTTGGCGCAAAACCAGAAGATCGGAACCAGCACCGGTTGCAGAATTGGAATCGCGAATATGATTGCGAGCACCAGCGCTCCCACGGCAAACAGCGGCATCGTGTACCGGTCGACTCGACGCGCGGGCTGGAGAGACTGGAAGAGGAATGTGAAGGCAGCAAGCAGAAAAACGATAGTCGGAACCCAGTTGGAGTAGGGCGCCGGAAACAGCGGATGCCAGCCGCCGAGGAAGAGTACGGTGGCCACGCAGGCAATCGTGACCATGTTGGCGTACTCCGACATGAAGAAGCAGGCGAACTTCATGCTGCTGTACTCGGTATGAAAACCGGCGACGAGCTCGTTCTCAGCTTCGGGCAGATCGAAGGGGACGCGGTTGGTTTCCGCAAAGCCCGCGATCATGAAGACGATGAAGCCGATGATCTGCGGGAACGGCATCTGAAAAATATTCCAGCGCGGAATGAAGCCGAGATAGTAGCCGGCCTGGCCTTCTGAAATCGCGCGAAAGTTCAGATGATTCGCGAGCAGGAGCGGAGCCGCAATCGCGAGCGTGAGCGGCAGTTCGTAGCTGATCATCTGCGCACTGCTGCGAAGCCCGCCGAGCAGCGCGTACTTATTGTTCGACGACCAACCGGCCAGCGCAATGCCGTAGACACTCACCGAGCTGATGGCGAGGATGAAGAGAATGCCGACATTGAGGTTGCTGATCTCGAGATTGGTATGCGTTCCGGCGATATTCACTTCCGGGCCGAAGGGAATGATCGCGATCGAAATCAGCGCCAGCGACACCGCGATAAAAGGCGCGAGGAGATAGAAGAAGCGGTTCACATAGGGCGGCAGCAGATCTTCTTTGGTGAGCAGTTTGAACACGTCGGCGAGCGGCTGCAGCAGACCGTGTGGTCCGACTCGCAGCGGCCCGGTGCGCGATTGAATGTGCCCGAGAACTTTGCGCTCGATCCATTGCAGGTAGGCGAGCGTCGTCATGAAAACCGCGAAGACGATGACGATTTTGATCAGGCTGACGAGATAGAAGTTCATCAGTCGTGGCTCACGATGGTTTCAACTTGTACGCTGCCAGGTTTAACCAGCGGCTCGATGCCGGGATCGCGATAGAGCGCGCCCGGCGCTTCGAGAACAGAGTTGAGCATTTGTGAATAGCGGCCGAGCGTGCCCGAAGTGTAAAGCGTGTTTTGCGCCGAACGAATCAGCTCGGGATGCGACTGGAACGAGACGCGGCCATTGACCGGTGCCGTGGGGGCCGCGCCGCCGGTTTCGACAACCAGCAAGGGAACGTTGTAGCCATGCACGTTCTGGCGAATTTCATTGAAGACAGCTTCTGGTGTAAGTCTGCCGAGATCGGCGTGCATTTCGCGAGCGAGCAGTGCGATGATTTCAAAATCGGATTTGGCGCCCATGGTTTTCGGGCCGCGCTGCAGCTTCTGCACTTCGCCGCAGACGTTGGTAACCGTGCCGATTTTTTCATAAGCGGAGGCGGCGGGTAGAACAACGTCGGCGTGGCGCGCGGTTTCGGTAAGGAACAGATCCTGCACGACGAGAAACGCGCTGCGGCCGGCCAGATTGCCGCGCAGAAACGGATTGGAGCCGACCACCCAGAGGGCTTCGAGATTCGGATCGGCCAGCATCTGGTCGACATTGAGACCGGGCTCGAGTCCGGCGTTTGAGACCGGTTGGTAGCCAGGCAGCAGGTCGGGCAGCAGACCCATGTCGGAAGCGCCACGTGAGTTCGAGTAATCAACCAGGCAGACGTACTTCACGGGGATGCCGAGCGAGTCGCCGAATGCGACCAGCTGGCGGATCGCGTTGTCCTTGATGGCCGCGCCGAACAGTATGACGAGCTCGGGTTCCTTAGCGAGCTGCTCGCGCCATTTCTCGAGAGCTTCAAATTCCTGGCCGAGTGCGGCGCGAGTCGTGGTGGCGTAGTTGTCTTCACGTACCGGACCCGGGCTGATGGCGTAGATATGACCTTTGTTCAGACGCGCATTCGAGCGCAGCTGGAAGGCGATGAGCGGCTGCTCCTGAGCAAGATCGCTGTCGATCACGAGCGCGGCCTTTGCAGTGAGCAGATCGCCGATGGTGGCGAGCGCGTTGGAGCGGCCCTGCAGCGCGTCCATGAGGGTTGCGACGTCGCCCGTGCGGTGATGATCGATGTTCGATGTGCCGAGCACCTGACGCGCGAATTCCTGCAGCAGGTAATTCTCTTCGTTGGTGGTGTGGTTCGAGCCGATCACGCCAAATTTCGCATGGCGGGCGCGGAGCTCATTGAATTTTTTGGCAACCGTGGCCAGCGCGATGGCCCAGGAGACCGGCTTCAGTTCACCATTAGTACGCACGAGCGGCGCAGTCAGGCGATCGGGATGCTCATTGAAATCGAAGGCGTAGCGGCCTTTGATGCACAGGAACTCGCCGTTTACGCCTGAGCGGTCGCGATTGTTGGCACGAATGATCTCGCCGTTGCGCACGCCGAGCGTCGTCTTGCAGCCGTTTGAGCAATGCGTGCAGATGGTGCCGACGTGCTCCATCTCCCAGGGACGCGTTTTGTAACGGTAGGTGCCCGAGGTGAGCGCACCAACCGGACAGATGTCGATGCAGGCCCCGCACTCGTCGCACTCGAGATGATCGCCGCCGTTGGGCACGATTTCAGCCGCGGCGCCGCGATTGCCGATACCGAGCGCGCTTACGCCGAGTCCCTCGCCGCAAATGCGGACACAGCGATAGCAAAGAATACAGCGCGGCGCATCGTAAAACACGACCGGCGACCATTGTTTTTCGTCGACGTGAATCTTGGTTTCGCGGTAACGGCTCTCGCCCGCTCCGTAGCGGAAAACCATGTCCTGCAATTCGCACTCGCCGCCCTTGTCGCAGACCGGACAATCGAGCGGATGGTTGGTCAACAAAAATTCGAGCGTGCCTTTGCGTGCCTGTCGCACCTGCGGCGAATCGGTATGCACGACCATGCCTTCGGCCACCGGGAGCGTGCAGGCTACCTGCAATTTCGGCGTCTTCTCAACTTCGACCAGACACATGCGGCAGGCGGCCTGCAGCGACAGATTGTCGTAGTAGCAGAACGCCGGGATCGAAATGCCCGCTTCTTTGGCGGCATTGATCAGCAGCGTGCCGGGCGCGGCGGTCAGCTCCTGTCCGTCGATCGTAAATTTAACTGGGTCAGCCATTATTCGTTATGCGATGGAGACCAGCTCAGGCGCCTCGGGCGCCTGAGCGGAATGCTTCTTCAGATACTCTTCAAACTCGTCGCGAAACTTGGCGATGAAGCCTCCGGTCGGCATTGCAGCCGCATCGCCGAGCGCGCAGAAAGTGCGGCCGAGCATGTTGGATGCAAGCTCGCCAATGAGATCGATATCCGACGGAATGCCACCGCCTTCGTGGAAGCGCGTCAGAATCTTTTTCAGCCAGGTCGTGCCCTCACGGCACGGAATGCACCAGCCGCAGCTCTCGTGCGCATAGAACTTGATGGTGCGCAGCGCGACCGCGACGATGTCGGTGTCTTCATCGAGCACGACGATGCCGCCCGAACCCGCCATGGTCTTGGCTTTGGCCAGAGAGTCGAAATCGTAGGGGATGTCGCACTCATCCGCGCGCAGACACGGAGAGGAGGAACCGCCCGGAATGATCGCCTTCAGCTTTTTGCCATTACGCACGCCACCGCAGACTTCATTGATGATGCGCATGATGGGAAAGCCCATCGGCAATTCGTAGACGCCGGGCTTTTCGACATGACCAGAGACGCAGACCAGACGTGTGCCGCCGTTTTTGGGTGTACCGAGCTCGGCGTACCAGGCGCCGCCGTTGCGGAAGATCACCGGAACGGACGAAAATGTCTCGCAGTTGTTGAGAATGGTGGGCGACTGAAACGCGCCAACGACAGCCGGGAAGGGCGGTTTCAATCGAGGCACACCGCGCTTGCCTTCGAGCGATTCGAGCAGCGCGGATTCTTCGCCGCATTCGTAGGCGCCCGCACCGGTGTGCGTGTAAAGATCGAAATCCCAGCCCGAGCCGAGGATGTTCTTGCCGAGATAGCCGCGCTCGTAGGCTTCGGCGATGGCGCGATCGACGATATCGATCAGATACCGATATTCGCCGCGGATGAAAATGTAGCCTTTGTTGGACTTGATGGTCCAGCCGGCAATCATCATACCTTCAATCAGCTGATGCGGATCGTTCTCCATCAGCAGCCGATCCTTGCAGGTGCCGGGCTCGCTCTCGTCCGAGTTACAGATGATGTAGGTCGGCTTGCCGGTGTTGCGCGGGACGAAGCTCCATTTCATCCCGGTGGGAAAGCCGGCTCCGCCGCGCCCGCGCAGCGACGAGGCCTTCAGCTCATCAATGATCTGCTCGGGAGTTAGTCCGAGCACTTTTTTGATAGCGACGTAGCCGTCATTTGCCAGATACGTGTCAATCGATGCAGAGTTCGGCAGATCGAAGCGCTGCGAGATCACGCGAACTTCAAGCGGACTGGGATCGTTGTAGCGCATTTGTCAGGAAGCCTTCCTGTAGGTACCGTCGCGGAGGGCAGCGATCAGTTGATCGAAGCGCTCGGGCGTCACGAAATGATGGAAATCGTAATTGATCTGGATGGCAGGCGCCCAGGAACAGGCTCCCATGCACTCCACTTCCTCGAGCGAAATCAGGCCGTCGGTGGAAACCTCTTTATTGCCGAGTTTCAGCGTGCGCGCCGCATGGTCCATCAACTCCTCGCCTCCGCGCGCCTGGCAGGCGATGTTGGTACAGACCTGCACATGGTACTTACCAAGCGGCTTGCGGTGCAGCATCGAGTAATAGCCGATGACTTCATCGACCTGCAGCGGAGTAACGCCGCAGCGCCGTGCTACTTCTTCGACTAACTCCTGTGTCACGGCGCCCACTTCGTCCTGCCCATACAGGAGCATTGGCACGACAGCCGAACGCTGGCGGCCGGGAGGATAACTGGCGAGTAATTTCGCGAAACGCGCCTCTAATTCCGGGGAGAAAGTCATCGCTTAACGGTCCACATCTCCCAACACAAAATCCATACTGCCCATGGCGGCGATCGAATCGGCGATGAGGACGCCTTCGAGCATGGCCCCGAGCGCCTGCAGATTGCCGAAGCTTGGGGTGCGCATGTAGACGCGATGCGGCTTCGCGGTGCCGTCGCTCACGATGTAATAGCCGAGCTCGCCGCGAGGCGATTCTACCGTTTGATAGACGGTTCCAGCCGGAACGCGGAAGCCTTCCGTCACGATTTTGAAGTGATAGATGAGCGACTCCATTTGGGTCTTCATCTTTTCGCGATCCGGCAGCACGACGTGCGGTGCGTCCGCCTTCCATGCGCCCTCCGGCATCCCGTCCGCCGCCTGCCGCACGATTTTTACGCTCTGGCGCATCTCTTCCATGCGCACTTCAAAGCGCGAGTACACATCGTTGCCGGTGCGCGTGGGAATTTCGAAGTCAAAGTGGTGATAACTCGAGAATGGATTGTCCTTGCGAGCGTCGCGTTTGATGCCGGCAGCGCGCAGAAACGGCCCGGTTACGCCGAGATCAAACATCAGATCGAGCGGCAATCCACCGACGCCTTTGGTGCGATTGCACCAAATCGGGTTATTGGCCAGCAAGTTGTAATATTCGTCGATGCCGGCGGCGAGACGCTCGATCACCGCGCGCACACGCCGCTCCCAGCCGCGCGGCGGTTCAAGGGCCAGACCGCCAATGCGGATGTAACTGGTCATCATGCGCTGGCCCGAAAACATTTCGAAGATCTTCAGAATCTCTTCGCGCTCACGCATGCAGTAGAAATACACGCTCATGGCGCCGATATCGAGCGCGTGCGTGCCGAGCCAGACCAGATGGCTCGAGACGCGCTGCAATTCGCAGAGCATGACGCGCATGTACTGCGCCTTCGGCGGAACTTCGAGCGTTAGCAGCCTTTCAACGGCGAGAGCGTAGCAGAGATTGTTGTTGAGATTCGAAAGATAGTCAACGCGGTCAGTGAGCGTGGTGCCCTGCGCGTACTTTTTCACTTCGAATTCTTTTTCGATCCCGGTATGCAGGAAGCCGATTTCCGGGCGCGCGCTGATGATGGTTTCGCCGTCGAGCTCGAGTACAACCCGCAACACGCCGTGAGTAGACGGGTGCTGCGGGCCCATGTTGAGCGTCATGCGGCGCGCGGTCGAGCTGGGAGCAGCGCCGATGTATTCGCTGCGGGACGGATCTTCTACCGCCAGCTCATGTTCCGGATCGAGCGAGGCAACCCGCGCTTCGTCTTCCCTCATTGCTTATTCATCCTGATAGGAATATTTGTGCCCATGCACCGGATAATCTTTGCGTAACGGATGCCCTTCCCAGTCGGCCGGCATCATGATTCGCTCTAAGTTTGGATGATTTCGGAACGGAATACCGAACAGATCGAAGACTTCGCGCTCGTACCAGTTTGCCCCGCGCCACACGCCGCAAAGCGAATCAACTTCTTCGCCTTCTGCAACGCGAAGCATGAGTCTGGCGCGCCGGTTGTCGCTATACGAATGGAGCAGGTAGACGACCTCAAAGCGCGGTACCGCGGGCCACCAGTCAACAGCCGTAACACCGGCGAGCTGCTCGAAATTCAGCTCTTCCTTGAGATAGATGCAAACTGAAACCAGCTGCGCGGGATCGATGTAGAACACTGGCCCATCGACTTCCTGCTTCACTTCGACAATCGCGCCGGGAAAGGCGTGAGTGAGCGCCGTGCCGACAGCATCGTTCTCGAGTGTTTCAGGCAGCACGCTTCTTCTCCAGACCTTCGCGGCGCTGTTCGTCGGCGGACCAGTCGAGCACACCCTTCTTGACGATGTAGAAAAATCCGCAGAGCACGAGCACGATAAAGAGCAGCATTTCAAAAAAGGCGAACAATTTGAACTGGCGGTAAACAACCGCCCAGGGATACAGGAAAACGGCCTCGATATCGAAGAGGATGAAAACCATCCCGACGAGATAGAACTTGACCGAAAACCGCTCGCGTGCGTTGCCGACCGGCTTCATTCCCGATTCATACGGGGAGGCTTTGATCGGATCGCGAACGCGACGGCCGATCAATGCCGACAAGCCGACCATTGCTGCAGCCACGGCAATCGCGATGACGATCTGAACCAGGACAGGAAACCACGTCTGCGCGTAACTCTCTGGCATAGCGTGCTTATATATCAGACTACCAACAGCCGAGTGCTATAAATCAACCAATTCCCACCAGTTATACTGACGGTAACTACCTGCTTCGCCATGTCCTCGGGCACAATCGAGATCTGGATCAACGGCGAAAGCCGCACCATTGCCGCGAACCGGTCCGTGGCAGAGTTGCTTGCCTCACTGGAACTGCCAGCAGACCGTATCGCGCTCGAACTCAACAAGAACATTGTTCGCAAACGCGACTGGGCCAGTGTAACGGTTCCGGCAGGCGCGCGCCTGGAGATTGTCGAGTTCGTAGGCGGCGGCTGATCACGCGTTTTTCACCCATTTGCGCGCAGCTTGAAGACGTCACCCAAGCGGCGTATACTTGCCTGCATTGGAGGATGCATGAAAGTTACCGATCGCGTCTCCATGCTGCTCGACCACAAGGGCCGGGACATTTACTCGGTTCCGTCCGACGCTTCCGTGTATACCGCCATCGCGCTGATGGCGGAGAAACGAGTCGGTGCGCTGCTCGTTATCGATAACGGACGCCTGTCCGGTATTATTTCGGAACGCGATTACGCACGAAAGATCATTTTGCAGGGGCGCTCATCGAAGGACACGCCGGTTCGCGCGATCATGACACCATCGCCCATCACCATACAGGGCGAAACGACGGTGGATGAAGCCATGCGGCTGATGACCGAGAATCGCATCCGGCACCTGCCGGTGGTAGATTACGAAGGCAGAGTGCAAGGGGTGCTCTCGATCGGCGACGTTGTGAACTGGATTGTCATTTCCCAGCACGAAGCCATTCAGCATCTCGAACACTACATAGCCGGCGATCTCGCCCATTGAAAACGACTTTGCCCGATAATCGCTCCCGTTTCCCCATACTGCTCATTGAGGACAGCGAACCCGATGCGCAGATCTTTGAGACCGCACTGAAGCAGGCCTCCGCACGCGCCCAGATTTATTGGGTGGCAACCGCGGCTGAAGGTCTGGAATTCCTGCGCCGGAACGGACGCTTCCGCGATGTGGGTCCGGCGCAACTGGTCGTGCTCGATTTGCATCTAGGCGGAGAAAACGGTTTCGATGCTCTGCGGCAGATCAAATCGGATCCGGAACTTTGCCGGACGCCGGTGGTCATGCTGACCAGCTCGACCCATCAGAACGACGTCGACCTGGCGTATTCTCTCGGCGCGAATGCGTATTTTAAAAAGCCGATGACGCTCGAGTCGTATATCGAGCAGGTGCGCGTGCTTGTGCATCACTGGCTGGACCTGGCCCTCTTGCCATCGCCCGTCCGCTCGGAACGTGGTTCGCTCGGGATTCACCGGAGGAGCCGCATTCCCGAGGAGACAGGCATATAATCGAGCAGGCATTTTCTTCTCGGAAAGGATCTCTCGAATGCGGAATGTCTCGATCTGCTTCGCGGCGGCGGCACTGATCGCCGTTCAGCTCGCGGCCCCTCAGGCACAGGCTCAGGAAGAAACAACGCACGCTGTTACCGGAGGCGGAATTTCGGTTCCGGGCTGGAAAGGCACCCTCGATCCGCGCGACACGCAGAGCGGCAAATCGGTGAACGATGCCAAGTTGAGCGAAGAGGGCGGCGCGCTGCACGTCGTCACCGGACCGGCCATCGCGTATTGGAATCCGGCAAACCAGGCGACGGGCGATTACACGGTTTCGGCCACTTTCACCGAGCCGAAGTATATGGATCGCAACACGCATCCGCATCCTTACGGGATCGTGATCGCGGGTAACGACATGGGCACGCCGCAGCAGAGCTACTTGTATTGCGCGGCGTATGGCAACGGAAATTTTATTGTGCGCGGCTTTGGACCTGAGCCGTTTCAGATGAATGGCCGGCGCGGCGAAGAGAACGCGGCGGTGCATAAAGCGAGCGCGCCGGGCCAGCCTGTGACCCAGGAGATTGCGATGTCGGTGAAGGGCGGGAAGGTGAGCTGCTCGATCAACGGCACGGAAGTGGCGAGTTACGACAAGTCAGCGCTCGTTACGTCCGGCAAGTTGAAGAGCACGGACGGCGTCTATGGCATTCGCTCGGCGCATAACACGGACGTGACGGTCTCGAATCTGAAGCTCACAAAAGATTAGCGGCTCGGACGTGCGACATATTTCGCTGCTGGCTGGCGGCCTCCATTTCGAATGGGCAACGGCGAAACTTGTTGCGCGTGAACCTGCGGCTTGCCTGGCATGGCGCGCCTGCTGCAGGCGGAACCGCCATTACGATCGGGACTACAGCTTTTGAGAATTTCACAAACCCTGTTCTCGCATGTAATCATTTGACGGCAATTCCTGCTTTAAGACCGCCATCGATCAGGTAATCGCCGCCTGTGCAGAATCCCGCTCGTGAGGATAGAAGGAAAGCGGCGAGTTCGGCTACTTCCTCTGGCGTGCCGACGCGACCGAGCGGATGCGCCTGGCCGAATCTCTCGAAGACACGCTCAACCGGAATATCAGGCGAAAAGATGCGCGCGGCGCGCTCGAGCATCGGGGTGGCGATCGAACCGGGGCTGATGGAATTGACGCGAATGTTATCGGCCGCGTGGTCGAGCGCGAGCGCACGTGTAAGGCTCAGGATTGCTCCTTTCGACGTCGCATAGGCAGCCACGCCGCGCTGGCAGGCATGTCCCTGGACGGAGGCGAGATTCACGATGGCTCCGCCGCCGCGCTTTTTCATTTCAGGAATCGAGAACTTTGCAAACAGAAAGATGCCGGTGACGTTCACGCTGAGGCAGCGGTTCCAGGTCTCCAGATCGGTTTCCAAAACATCGCCGAAGGGATGAATGGCTGCCGCGTTTGCCAGGATGTCGACACCACCGAAGGAAGAGACGGCCCACCCTACGGCCTGGCGCACATCGCTGGGGTTGGAAACGTCGCACTCCTGAACGTGAATCGCAATCCCTGCCTCCCGTGCCTCTGCTTCGCACTGGTGATTGGCCGCCTCGTCTACACCGCAGGCCAGCACTTTGCCTCCACCACGTGCGAGGCGCATTGCGATCGCTTTGCCGATTCCGCTCGTACCGGTTACGATGGCTGCTTTACCTTCGAATTCCATCAGGCGCGGCTCCCCTCCACCGCTCGTGCGCAAGCGCGCAAATAGCCCATGGCAAACGCCATACCGGCATGCCACGGCGCATCGCAGGTGAGCTGCGGAGCATGATCCGGAATAATCATGCCCTGGAAATCGTTTCGCTTCAGAATTTCGAAGATGCGAAGAACATCCACGTCTCCCTCGTCGATGTGCGACTCCTTGTACTCAGGCACTTTTCCTTTCACATTGCGCAGATGGATATAGGCGATCCGACCCTGCGCGCTGTATCGATCGACTGCTTCGTAAACGTCGCCGTCGCGCATTTCGGCAATGGTACCTACACAGCACTCGAGCTGGTTCGACGGGCTGCGATTGATGTCGATCAGTTTCTGATACAGATCGGGACGATAAACGAGTCTTGGCTGTCCGCGCAAGAACGGCAAAGGCGGATCATCCGGATGCGCCGCCAGCCGTACACCGGCGCGCTCTGCAACCGGCAGGCACTCATTGAGAAAATCCGCCACACGCTGCCAAAGCTGCTCATGCGTGGCGGACGGTACGAAACCTGCAGGCGCT
This sequence comes from Terriglobia bacterium, assembly GCA_021325235.1. GTDB lineage: Bacteria > Acidobacteriota > Terriglobia > Bryobacterales > Bryobacteraceae > Bog-105. The sequence continues at coordinate 43,473 of JAJPHN010000008.1, forward strand.
TGTGAATCGTAGATCATGTTCCAGACCATCCCGTTCGGAATCGGCTCGTCAAGCGGACCATTCATGCCCACACTGATGGCGCCGCCTCGTGCGAATGGCCCCGACACACGCCCCGCCACGCCGGCAATGCTGAAGTTGTATCCAATGACGGGAATGCCGATGTCTCCGACGCGGCGTATGGTGTCTTTCAAGCCTTCGAGTTGCTGCTTCTTGCGCGGGCCATCGAGCAGCACGTCGGACCAGTGAGCCGGATCAAAGTTTTCGATCGCTTCCCAGATGAGTCCGGCGTCTTCGATCTGCTTCTTGATCTCACGCATTTCTTCCGCGGACCACAACCGATCCGGATCGCCCGCATAGCCCCAGCCGGCGAGTTCACCGACGGGCTGGTCGTGGCGAGGATTGGCGGAGCCACCTTTGTTGAAGTAGTCGACGAGATGTACGACCACATGCGTGGCGCCCACCTGGCGTGCGAAGGCAAGGTGCGATGGATTCAGCATGTGCCGGTAAAGCCCAAAACCGAGTTTCATAATGTCTTGTCCAGCGTCGGGCGAGGCAGCCAGATGCGGCTGATCTGCTCGAGCGAGTAGCCTTTCGTCTCCGGAACGAAGAGAAGTACAAAGAGAAAATCGATGGCGGCCATAAACGCGAAAACGAAGAATGCGCCGTGGGTGCCAAGATGGCTTTGCATCAAAGGGAAGAACTGAGCGGCCAAATAGGCGAAGATCCAGATGGCCGTGGTGGCAATCGACATCGCGATGCCGCGCACTTTTGTCGGGAAAATCTCGGAGATGATCACCCAGCAGACTGCGCCGTTTCCTACTGCGTGCCCGGCGACAAAGGCCATCACACCTGCGAGTATTCCGTTGCTGGCGGCTCGCGAGAGATACAGGCAACCGACAATCACCAGAGCGGCGGTCTGCGCGGCAATGCCCCACAAAAGCAGTGTTCTGCGCCCGGCTCTGTCCACCAGCCAGATCGCCAGCATGGTGAAAACGAGATTCACAATACCGACCAGCACGGATTGAAAAAATGCGTTCGATGCGCTTTGTCCGGCGCTCTGGAAGACGACCGGAAGGAACGCGAGCAATGCTGTGATTCCGCTGGTTTGGGAAAGCGCTGCGAGCGCGAACCCAATCAGCAGCGCGCGCCGGTACGGGCCATCGAGCAGTTCCCGGGACCCGCCATGCTCTTGGGCGAGAGAACGGCTGATCGAAGCGGCCTCGTCCGCGGCGATCGACTCGCCATTTATGGCCGCCAGAACCGAGTGCGCCTGGGCCAACCGACCGGTCTTCATGAGCCAGCGCGGACTCTCTTTCGAAAAGGCGATGATGGCGGCAAAGACAATAGCCGGTAGCGCCGCCACAGCGAACATCCAGCGCCAGCCTCGCGCAATCTGCCAGGCTTCTGTGCCTGAAATCTCGATGCGCATGTTGACATAAACGGCACACAATATCCCGATGACGATGCCGAGTTGGTATAGAACCACAAGCCGCCCCCGCATCTTCGCCGGTGCGATTTCGGCAATGTACATGGGCGCCACGATGGACGCGGCGCCGGTGCCGATGCCGCCGATCATTCGCCAGCCGACGTATTGGGGGAAGCTGGCAGCCGCCCATACTCCTGCCGAGGAAAGTGCAAAGCAGGCCGCGCAGCCGTACAGTGCTCGTTTCAATCCGAATCGATCCGCAATCGCTCCGGCCAGAGCCGAGCCGATCAGCGAGCCGACTAGTGCGCAGCCAGCGGCCCAGCCGACCGCGGCGGGATCGAGCCTAAAGTATCTCGCCAGATGCGCGATGGCTCCGCTGATCACGATGTTGTCGTAGCCGAACAAGAATCCGGCCAGGAACGCTACTGCGCTGGCAAGGAACAGAACTGCGCTGCTCCCGCCCGCCCGCGCTGTTTCGGTCATGTTTGCCAATCGCGCCTTAGACACTGACTTTTTCTTCGCCCAAGAGAAAGAAACAATGGTATCGTAATCGAGGTTGACTCTGAGAAACAAGTTATGAAGATACCGCAGGTATGGTTTTTCTCGGCTGTGCTGGCTGTTGCGGCGTGTGCGAATGCACGAACAATTTGGGAAATCGGCAAGTTCGACCAATCACCGGTTGAGTTTTCGCAAGGTCAGAGGGATACGGCCAGCTTCGTGGTGGGCAGTAGCGAAGCAGCGCGGGATTGGCCCTCCGGCCAGGCGAGCGGAAAGACGTATCGCATCTCCTTTCAGCTCGAATCAGTCCAGGGGTCGTACGAGCTGAAAATCGGAGCGCTGATCGATCACCCGCGCGTGCCGGCGTTGAAGATCGATGTCAACGGACACGCAGGAATGTTCTATCTGCACCCGGAGTTGAGTTACTCGCGTAGTGATTTCGACTATGCATTCGATCCGCACGAATCGCAGAGCATCATTACGATAAACGTGCCCGCAGCCTTTCTGAAGCGGGGCGCTAACTCGATTGCGATTACCTGTCTGGACGATCCGGTCACGCCCGGTGGCGAAGAAGAGATTGGCGGGATCAGCTACGACGCTTTGAGTTTTGCTCAGGAACCTGCAGCCGCGCACTCGGCCGGCGAACCATCCATAACCGCGAGCCCGACGATCTTCTATCACAACGCAGCTGGCGGACTGGTCGAGCTGGTAGACGTCTTCGTCCGGTTCCCGCGCGCCTGGAGTGCCGATTCAGCTGCTCTCGTCGTGAATGGCCACCGAGCGGAGGCTCAGTATGCTGCCGGAGAGTTCGGGGAGGTTCGCCTGAGCTTTGAAGTGCCTGAGTGGACGGGAACCGCAACCGGCGCTTTCTCGCTTTCGGCGCGCTCCCGGCATAACACACAGATACCGCTAACCGCGCAACGTAAGTGGACCATGTATATAGTTCCCCACACCCACTTAGATGTCGGCTACACCGACTACCAGGGGAAAGTGGCCGAAACACAGGCGCGAGTACTAAGTCAGGCCGCGTCCCTGATTGCCGAACATCCCGATTTCCGGTTCTCCATGGATGGATCGTGGAATCTGCAGCAGTTACTCGCTACTCGCCCCAAGGGAAAGCAGGACGAGATACTCGGTCTGATTCGGAGCGGCAAGATGGCTATGCCGGCGCAGAATTGCAACTTACTAACGGGCTATGCTTCGCTGGAGACGCTTTATCGGTCGCTGTATGCCTCGAAAGAACTGTCGACCCGCTATCACTTGCCTTTTGAATACGCCAACATAACTGATGTTCCAACCTATTCCGGCAGTTATCCTTCCGTTCTTGCAAGCAGCGGAGTGAAGTATTGGGTGGCCGCCTCGAACAACGATCGCGCGCCCATCTTTTTTTACGATCATTGGAACGAGAAATCGCCGTTTTGGTGGATCGGGCCGGATGGGCAGAAGGTGCTGTTCTGGTACTCGCGACACTACATGCAGGTTCAGACGCTCTTCGGTCTTCCGCCGCAGTTAAATGCTGTGCGCGAATCGCTGCCCATCTACTTACAGGCGTATTCCCAACCGAGTTACAAGCTGGATGTGGCGTTGATCTACGGAACGCAGGTCGAGAACACCGACCTGTTTCCGGCGACGGCGACTTTCGCAAACGACTGGAACAGGCAGTATGCGTACCCGAAGCTTGTGTACGCCACTTTCCCCGACTTCTTTCATTATCTGGAGCAGCATTACGGGAACCAGCTCGACAGTTTCAAAGGCGACGGAGGCGGCTACTGGGAGGATGGCATCGGCAGCGATGCGTTTTACGCGCAAGAGGATCGAGAAAACCAGAATCGAGCGCTATCCGGCGAAATTCTTTCGACGGCTATGCATTCGTTCGATCCCACCCTGAACCCTCCGAGCGGGCTCCTGGAGGATATCTGGCAGAACATTATCTTGTTTGCGGAACATACGTGGGCTTCGTACAACTCCGTGTCGCAGCCGAACCATGATGAGACGATTCGGCAACTGCGAGTAAAAGATGATCGCGCCGATCGAGCACATCTCGAGATTGAAGACTTGATGAATCGTTCGCTTAGTCAACTGGCCAACGACATTCATATTCCCAAGAACACGCTGGTCGTTTTCAATTCCTTGAACTGGGCACGCAACCTGGTCGTGGAAACGGACCTGTTCGAACATCCGACGTTAACCGATTTGACAACGCATGAGGTAGTTCCGCTCGAGGTTTTGTCTCGCAAGGAGGGCTTCCTGCATGTGCGCTTCCTCGCGAAGGATGTGCCAGGAGTCGGCTATAAGTGCTTCGCGATCGAGTACGCCAAACAGGGCGGACCGCCAGAACCCGCTTTTACGAAGCAGGAAACAATAGAGAACCAATTCTATCGTGTGACGGTTGATGAAGCGTCAGGCTCGCTGAGCAGTATCTTTGACAAACAATTACAGCGGGAGTTAGTAGATTCGAAGAGCCCTTACAGGTTTGGCCAGTACCTATACGTAACTGGAGGCGACGGCGACACGCAGATGGTGAATCCGTTTCCGGCGCTTCCGCCCGGGAAACTGCAGCTTGATCCCGCTTCCCATGGAAGGTATCTCGGCGTCGAGAAACTTCCCTGGGGTGAATCGATCCGGCTTACCAGCTCCAGTACAAACACGCCGCTCATCGAAACGGAGATCTTGCTTTTCAATGACCAAAAGAAGATCGAATTCCGATATCACCTGAAAAAGACAGAGACGACGAAGAAGGAGGGCGTCTACTTTGCCTTTCCGATAGCTGCTGCGAAGCCGGACTTCCTATACGCAACGCAGCAACAGTGGATCGATCCAGCGCGCGACCTGATGAAGGGCGGGAGCCTCGAGTGGTTTAACGTTCAGGGCTGGATGGCGGTTCACGACTCCAGCGCCGCTGTTGGAATCGTCCCGCTCGACGCCTCTTTGGCAAGTTTCGGCGATATCAATCGTGGTCTGTGGCCCGGAAGCTTCGCGCCCAGGAGCAGCACAATCTTCTCCTACGTTATGAACAACTACTGGCATACGAATTACCGAGCCGGGCAAGGCGGCGATTTCACCTTCCGGTACGCTCTCACCAGTGCTCCGCAATTCGACGGCGGAGCGCTGAGCAAGCTTGGCTTAGAAGAGATGCGCCCGGCGGAACTGAACTATGTCGTTAGCCAGGACAAGCCCGGAGACCCAGACCGGCCTTTGCCTGCCGAAGGAGCGGATTTCTTGCGCACCACCGGCGAAGGGGTGGCGCTTGTTACGTGGAAAAAGGCTGAAGACGGGAACGGTACGATCGTGCGCCTGCAGGAGATCGCAGGCAAACCGGCTAAAGCCGCAATTGAACTCACAAAGTCCAGGATTACGTCCGCGCAACTCTGCACAGGGGTGGAAGACAACTTACGGACGCTGGCTGTTTCCGGTGATCAGGTGCGACTTACTTTGCGGCCGTTCGAAGTTCTGACCGTGCGCTTACTTGCAGAAGGCAAGTAGTAGTCCGACGACTTTCGCTATGGCGTTAAAAAAGTCTTGACCTAGTAGGCTCCGGTGCTTTATAGATAACTGTACGTAGCTCTGTCTCAGATCAGGGCTTTGGTGGGAGTGGAAGGAGTCCAGGATGACACTCATACGCAAACTCGGCAGCTTCGGCTTGTTTGTTTGGTTAGGCATCGCTGTAATCGCAAACGGCCAGACGACGAACGGCTCCATCACGGGGACGATCACGGACCCTTCGGGATCGGCGGTCGCCGGTGTGCAGATCCAGGTCAAAAACCAGGACACGGGCGAGCAGCGTAGCGCGACCACGATCGAGAATGGCACGTACAGCATTCCACAATTGCCGCCAGGCCGCTACAACATCACCGTCGAAAAACAGGGCTTTGCGAAGGAGGCGCGAACCGGAGTGCCGTTGCTGGTAAATCAAAGCGCAACGCTCGATTTCACTCTCACTGTTGCGGCTGTTTCCGAAACTGTCGAAGTGACGGGCGCGCCGCCTGCGCTCAATACCACGACAGCCACATTAGGCGATGTGATTGAGCACCAGCAGATCGTGGATCTCCCGCTGAACGGGCGCAATTTCACACAGTTAACGCTGCTAACCCCCGGTGCAGCACCGCAGGAATCCGGCCAGCAAGGCGCTTTCACCGTCAAGCTGGGCGCGGGCGCGATCAGCCCTTCGGTAAACGGGCAACGAGGGCAGCAGAACAACTTCACGATGGACGGCCTGCTGAATAACAACATCTACACCGATACCTGGGCGATCAGCCCGCCGCCCGATGCACTGCAGGAATTCAACGTCCAATCCCACATCACCGATTCGCAATTCTCTATCTCCTCGGGAGCGAACATCAACATTGTCAGCCGCTCCGGCACGAATCAGTTTCATGGTGATCTCTGGGAGTTTTTTCGCAACGACGTGCTGGATGCGCGTAACTTCTTCGACCAGACCAAGCCTCCCTACCGGCAGAACCAATACGGGGTTGCGTTCGGCGGTCCGGTTATCAAGAACAACACCTGGTTTGAAGCGTACTGGGAAGGTTTCCGCTCTGTTCAGAGCCTAAGCTATTTTGCGAGCGTCCCAACACAGGCCATGCGCAACGGCGATTTCTCCGGGATTCTCGGGGCGCAGGTCGGCGTCGATAGTCTGGGGCGCCCGATGTATGCCAACGAAATCTACGATCCGCTCACGAGCCGGCCCGATCCGACGCATCCCGGCACGATTTTGCGAGATCCGTTCCCGAACAATGTCATTCCGACCGCCCGGCTCAACGCAACTACTTTATTGGTTCTGCAGAAATACTACCCCCAACCGAACCTGAATGTCGGGCCCAGTGTTCTCCCGAATTACGAGTTCACCGGAAGTAACAACACACAAAGCGATCAGACCGGCATACGCGTCGATCACCGGTTTGGTGACAACGATACGATCTTCGGCCGGTACAATCGCTCGAATGCGACGTTGCTACGGCCCGAGTCGCTTCCGAGTTATCAGCAGTCTCTGGTCAATTACGCCCAGACCTTTGCGCTCGGCTACACACACTTGTTCGGACCGACCGTGGTGCTCAACATTCGCTATGGTTACACGAACACTAATTTTGGCCAGTTCGATGCGCCATCCGGTCAGGCATTCATAACACAGACAAACTTTGCGCAACTCGCACCGGCCAAAAACGGCCTCGCACTTGGCCCGAATATGGGCATTTCGAACGGCTACACGGGTATTTCCCAGTTTGCGATCCCGCTTGGACCGCAATATAACCACGACGGCCATGCCGACGTGTCGATCGTGCGCGGCAAGCATACTTTAGGCGCCGGTGCCATGATCTATCACATCCACAGCTTTGACGATGGCTGGGGCATGGGACCCAGCTTTACGCAGAATGCAACGTCGCAGGGTGGCGTTGTCAACGGCACGGGATCCGGTCCCGCCAGTTTTATGCTTGGATTGCCCGATAGCATCTTCGGATTTCTAGGTAACACGTCAGCCGACGAGCGTGGCTGGTGGTACGGCGGTTATGTGCAGGATCAGTGGCAAGTATCGTCCAAGCTGACCGTCACCTATGGATTGCGGTATGACTTCGTGGAGCCGCCCAGCTACGGAAGCAAAATTGTATCCGGCCTGAACGTGCTCACCGGTAATTTCCTTGTGTCCGGCGCTGCACCGCCGCTTTATCCATCCCCTAACGTGCGCAAGACCTATTACGATCCCTACTATAAAGGATTCCAGCCGCGTTTTGGTGCCGCTTATCGAGCGGGATCCAAGACGGTATTACGAGCGGCTTACGCCATGTTTGACGACCATAATAACGTGCTGGTCCAGGAAACGCAGGATCCGCGTATCTCATGGCCGCAGGGCGTGGGCGTGTCGGTCGTCGATCTGAACCGCGGCTTTCCCACGACCTATTTCAACAACCTGCCTACTTATGCGTCGTTCTTCAATCCGCTACAGCCATATGTCGCTTTCGGAGCGGATCCGCGCAACAAAGTACCGTACGCGATGGAGTACAACGCCGGAGTGGAGCAACAACTTCCGGCAGCGATGGTACTGGCTGTAAACTATGTAGGCTCGCTCGGACGACACCTCTTCATTCAGCCCACAGCAAACACGGCGCTGTATCCCGGTCCCGGCGCAGTATCGGCACGCCAGCCCTTCCCGCAATACGGAGGCTCCTTTTCTTTCGACGAAAATGTGGGTAATTCCAGTTACAACGCCCTTCAGGTAAAGTTACAGAAAAGCCTGTCGTTTGGCTTGAACTTCCTCGCTTCGTATACCTGGTCCAAATCGCTCGACATTCAATCGGAGGGGCAGTCGGGCAGTATCGAAACGATCTATGACTTGCGCCGGGATTGGGGACCCTCCGATTTCAACCGTTCCCATCTCTTTGTTTTTAGCGGAATTTACCAGCTACCGTTTGGGAAAGGAAAAGCGCACTTAGCAAACGCGAATGCGTTTACGACAACACTGTTAGGCAACTGGAATGTGGGAACCATTGTCACGCTTAACAGTGGTCAACCATTCAGTATTTCGGCCGGCGGCGACATTGCTAATGTGGGCGGCGGCTCTCAGCGCGCGGAGGTCGTCGGCGACCCACAATCCGGCTTTCAACAGAGCAGACTGGAATGGTTCAACACTGCGGCATTTGCGCTTCCCGCACCTTACACGTTCGGCAACGAGGGACGCAACAATCTGACGGGTCCGCCATTGAGGAACGTCGATTTCATCACGTATAAGGACTTCCTGTTTACCGAACGAATGCGACTGCAGTTTCGCGCTGAGTTCTTCAACATTTTGAACCACGTAAACTTTGGTTTGCCGGATACAAACGTGCAGGACACGTCTTTCGGTCAAATCAACTCCACAGCTACTGCTCCGCGCGAAATACAATTCGCCTTGAAGCTGATGTTTTAATGCTGGGTAGGGGCCCGTCTCCCTCGGCGGGCCGTGCTCATCATGCTCCTGTTACCGATTCTGCTGTTTGCCGCTGCGGGATCGTGCGAGCAAAACCTCGGACCCGCTATCACAGCGCTGCAGCAACGCGAGGCAGCTCACGCGCTCGAATACTTACAGCCGCTTCGAGCCAGCTGTGCACAGTCAAGCTCCTACTATGAATTACTCGGCCTTGCGAGCGAACTGGCGGGACAGAAATCAGAAGCTGAACGGGCACTGGAATCAGCCGTCAAACTAGATTCGCGTTCGCCTCGACTCCTGACCGAGCTTGGCGCAACACTGTTCCAAAACGGCAAGCCGGCGGTTGCGGCAAGATACCTTGATCAATCGCTCAAGATTGATCCGGCTAACTCGACGACAATTAAGTACGCAATCGGGGCGGCGGTCGCAACGAAAGACTGGAGGCGAGCCGCCGACCTGTTCGGCCCGTTGCAGCTGGAAACCAATAGTTCCCTTCTCCAGAGCGAGCCGGTGCTGCTCGTGTGGTTCGCTCAGGCCATGGTAGAGACGGGGCGCCTCGAGCAGTTAGACTCACTCCTCTCGTCACAGCGCGGGTCGCTCTCTCCAGGTCTGCTCTTCTCGCTTGGAACTATTTTTGGGCAGCATGGGCTGTATCAACGCGCAGTCGACACTCTCGCGCAGATACCGGTCGCATCTGCGGATTCTCCCGTCTTCTTCAATCTCGGACTCGCGTATTCGCATCTACGCCGCTTCGAGCAGGCGCGTGCAGCGTATTTTCAAACAATCGACAAGCATCCGAACGATGTGGATGCCTACTTCCACGTCGGCGTTGATTACGCAGCATCGGCCCAACCTCGCTTTGCCATTCCGTGGCTTTACCGCGCGCACAGCCTTGCCCCTCAGCGCGCCGATATCACGTACGCGTTAGCAGAGCAGTTGATTGGGCTGCAATATCTCAACAGCGCGAAACAACTTCTGTCGGACGCACGGACCCGTACAGCAGCTGAGCCCGTCCTGTTGGTAGCGGAAGGGGATCTGAAACTGGCAGAGTCGGACCCTACTGCGGCGGCTTCCCTTTTTGAACTCGCTTTGCGACGTAAACCCGGACTGCCAGCTGCTTCCGCTGGCCTGGCTCGAGCTTACACAGAGTCCGGGAAGCCTGGGCTCGCACGAGGCGTTCTGGAAACCGCGCTTGTCCATGACCCGCAGGATCCGAGCATTAACTCCGAACTTGGCCTGTTAGAAGAGAAGCAGGGGAACTGGTCCGCAGCATTAAACCATCTCACCTGCGCATGGAAACAGGATCAAGCCAATCCCAGAACGGCTCTGGCGCTCGCGCATGTTTACGAGAGAATGAATCGGCCCAGCGAAGGGTTGACTGTGCTTGATGCGATCGCTCCGATGGCGGAGAATTCTCTTGCGTACCATCTCGAACTCGCGCGCATTTACAGCGCGCTCGATCGCCGTTCGGAAGCAAAGGCCGAGCAGGATAAAGTTTCGGCTCTGCAAAATCAAAGTCAGGATGCGCTTCACTTTGACAATCCGGGCACGTACATTCGCTAAGCCGGCGCGTCTGCTCTTTCTGCTCGGAGCATGCACCGGCGCTCTGCTTGCTGCGTGCGATCTGAACTCCACTTTCGATGAGGTTAGTCACTTGCTGCAGCAGCGGCAATACGAAGCCGCAGCAAAGCTGCTGGATGAAGTGCGTGCCTGTCCAGGGCACTCCCCGCTTGAGAAATTTCAGCTCGGATGGCTTTACGGCCGTGCACGACAATATGAAAAGGCATTGAGCATTTTTGACGGTTTGCCGCGCGATGTGCCGGATCCTTTAACCCACGACTATGCGGCTGCGCTGAGCCGGTTTGAATTAGGTCAGTATCAAAAGGCGATTGCTTTGCTGAAGCCGGATCGGGCTTCGGGACTTGTGGATTCCAAGAGTATCAACTTACTGGCCGTTTCATACTCCAAGCTGGGTTTGTATACCGAAGCCTATGCTGTCCTTTCTCAGCAGCTTCAGCGTAATAACAGGGATCTACCTACTTACCTCAACCTGATCACAGTGTGTGCCGAAGGCGGTGACCTCGCCAAAGCCGGGGCGGTTGCGGCGGATGCTCGCAAGCAATTCCCTCAATCCGCTGACGTCCCCATTCTGCAAGGTGCGATCAATGAACAGCTTGGCCGTTCGGACCAGGCACTTGCCGATTTTTCCAGTGCTGCTGCGCTCGCGCCGTCCAGAGGCGATGCGAGATTCTTCATGGCGCTCGTGGAATACAAGCGAGGAAGGTTCGACGCAGCCCTGTCAGTCCTGCATAACGCAGAACGCGACGGAATCGCCGACTCCGATCTCTATTATTTGGCCGCGGAATGCCTGTTGAAACTGCAGCCGGAGAATCGCGACGCTGCTTTGGCGGAGCTCAATCGCGCGATCAACCTTAACAGCGAATCTGTTTCTGCACGCACGTTGCGCGGCAAACTGCTTCTAGACGCCGGGCGCGCGAGCGAGGCATCAGGCGATCTGGAAACGGCGCACAAACTCGATCCCGCGTCGCGAACGGCTCTTTATAATCTGGCCAGAGCGTATCGCGCGGTAGGCCGTGCCTCCGAGGCTCAGGCATTATTCAGCCAGTTGCGAAGGACGGCGCCCGATACCGTGAACGAATTCGCCGACTCTCGTCTGAACGGCGTTTTGAGCGGAACGGACTCGCAATGAGATTGCTCCTGCTCGCCATGGCTGTGATTCCGCTACTGGCGCAAACTCCGCATATTCGTGCTGCACAGGAATACTTCGCGGAAGGCACTTCTGCTCTCTCCAAAGATCAGCCCGATGCTGCAATCAAGTCCTTCGAGAAGGCCATCGAGATTGAGCCGACGTTCTTCGAAGCACGCGAATTGCTTATCAGAACTTACCGCGCTCTTGGCAAGAGCTTGCAGGAAGGAGCGGCAATCACGGAATACCTCGAGATTAAACCCGAATCGACGGAATATCGCATACGGCTCGGACAGATATTACTCGCAGAGAAGCAACCACAGAAAGCACTCGCACAATATTCTCTGGTGCTGAGACGCGAACCTGACAATCCAGACGGACTGTTGGGCTTCGCCTCAGCTGCTTCAGCTGCTGGCATGCAGGATCGCGCTGCTCAGGCCTTGGCGCGGGGAAGACAAAAGTATCCCTCCGATGCGCGTTTTCGGAGTGCGCAACCATGACACGCGACCAGACCGCCGGCAAGTCAGCGATTCCACATGGCGTGCGGATGCTCGGAGTCGAGGACGTTCGCCAGGCAAACGAGCTGAAACTGCTGCACATTATCCGCGATCGCCAGCCGATCTCGCGGGTCGATCTTGTCAAAGCCACCGGTCTTCGAGCCGGCACGGTTTCGGTTATCGTGAATCGCTTGCTGCGCGCCTCGATTGTGCACGAAGGCGAAAGCGCGCGATCCAGCGGCGGACGTCCTGCGACATACCTTCAGATCAATGCCGAAAAGGCGCACGCGGTTGGCATCAGCATCGGCGTTCATCAAACCGTTTACGGCATCAGCGATTTCAACGGCAGGATACTGAACCAGAGAACGGTTCGAACCGAGAGCGATGCCGGCCGTTTCCTGAACGATCTGAGCGGAGATATTACGCAGATGGTGGCGAGCCATCGACGGAAGCGTGTGGCGGCAGTGGGGGTGAGCGTTCCGGGCCTCGTTGACCGCGCCGCGGGCTCGCTCGTGCGTTCTCCTAACCTTGGCTGGCGCGACGTGCCGATCGCAAGCGTGCTTGAAGCAAAGCTCGGCCTTCCCGTTCAAGTCGAAAATGATGCCAACGCAGCCGCACTGTCGGAGCTTTGGTACGGGCCGATGGAGGTCTGGAGCGCGCACTGCCTGCTTTTCGTTCTGATCGTTCAAGGGATCGGCACAGGTCTCATCTTAAACGGAGAAGTGTATGTCGGATCCCGGATCGGCATGGGTGGCTTTGGCCACATACCGCTCGATCCGAACGGGCCACCGTGCTCCTGCGGAAGTATCGGGTGCTGGGAGGCGCTTGCTTCCGACGAGGCTACGCTCGCGCGATTCGCGAATTCGAACGGCTCCGTTCGTCCCGCTTCTCTCGATCATTTGATTGACCTTGCAGAAGCGGGCGATGCCCGCGCTCGGGATGAGCTGATTACAAGCGCAACATTCAGCGGGCGCGCGATCAAAGGTCTGTCGCACGGTCTGGCTCCCGACATTGTTGTGATCGGCGGACAGATTACGCGCGCCTGGTCGATTGTGGAACCTGTTCTTCTCAACGAGCTTCAAGGCGAATACTTGCTACCTGGCACCTCACGCCCACAGCTTCGCCCCGCTAGTGTGTACAATCCGGCGTTTTTCGGAGCCTTTCCCGTGGCACTGCGCAGTGTGCTTCCGCGCACCAGACGCGTGTCGTCACTGCTTTAAGTGCAGATGCGCACGATTATCCGCCTTGTTAGCTGAGAATTATCTTTTTTCGAGCGGCTGTTTCTCGTACTCCGCGCTAAACACATTCTTCCAACAAGGTTTAGCGGGATAACCGGTTTCCATTGTACTGGCATTGTACCTGCTCTTCCACGTGCAGTTTGCAGGTTTGAAATGCGATGACTCGCAAAGAAGTTATCGCCGAACAGCTCTGCACTTTCGGAGGCAACAAGCACAATGAAACTCACTCACTGGACACCCTGCCTACTCAGTCCGCTCGTGTTAGCCGCTGCGCTGCACGGACAAGTAAGCCAACCGGTAAACCCGCCACAACAATTTGTCAGCGTTGCACACCTCACACCGCGCGAAGTGCGCGAGGGATCCGCTAAAGTCATTGCCGCCTACGATCCCGCGCAGCACTTACGAGTATCTTTCGGTTTAAAACCATCGCATCCGGACGAGTTGAAACAGCTGATCGAGGAGCTACACGACCCGAACTCGCCTAACTTCATGAAGTTTCTCACCCCAGCCGAAACGATTGCCCGATTTTCTCCCACGGCGGCTGACGAGCAGGCAGTTGTCGATTGGGCTCAAAGCCAGGGACTCACGGTTACACATCGCTTCCCCAATCGGCTTCTGGTCGATGTGGACGCGCCCGTAGCAGCTATCCAGCGGGCCTTTCATTTGTCGGTAAATCGCTACCAGATTGGTAACGCGACCTATTTCTCCAACGACCGTGATCCGGTCATTCCTGCGGCTCTGAGCAATATCGTCGAGTCCGTGGCGGGCTTGAACAACATCCAGGTGTTCCGTCCGATGAACCCTCACATGCAGGAGCCTACATTCCCGGAGTATTCGGCAGGACCACCCGTAACCAATGCTGCAAAAGGTGGATCTTCGGCCGACGCGGCGAGCGCCAAAGCGTACCTCAACAAGCTTCACTCCGGGGGACTTACACCGAACATCACCTCGGGCGCCTACGATCCTACCGACATGTTCAGTTCGCAAGCATACGATACGCAGGCGCTGTATAACCAGGGCCATTGTTGTAATGTAACGGGCCATCCAGGTGGATCGCCGCCTGAATCATCAATTGCGATCGCCACGGCCGGCACCCAAGATCCTAACGATTTCGCCGGCTTTCACAACCAGTACCCGTATCTGGCGTATCACTACTTCCTGATTTATATTGATGGAACGCCATCCTGCTGCGACGGCGAAGGGACAATGGACTTCGAATGGTCCACCGCGATGTCTAACAGCTTTGGCAGCCTTTACAACACCTCGTCAGTTTTCATGTATGACGGCGTCGACAACGGCTGGTATACGTTCAACGACATCTACAATCAGATGCTCACGGACGGCAATGCGCGGGTTATGAGCACCAGCTGGGGCTGGGTCGAAAACGACGTCACTTCGCTCATGAACACAACGGACAACATCTTCGGCCAGATGATTGTTCAAGGCTGGACTTTGCTCGCCGCCTCCGGGGATGGCGGAGCTACTTACGGCTGCAGGAGTTACGACGCTATTTCGTATCCTTCCTCGGATCCGAACGTTGTTGCAGCGGGCGGCGTCACTCTCTATCTCAATTCCAATTCGGCCTTCAATAGCATGGTCGCCTGGAGCGGCGGTCCCTACGGCTGCAGCACCAATGATGGCGGCAGCACCGGAGGCGTCAGTGTCTTCTGGCCCGCACCCTCTTACCAGGGTTTACCAAACGGCTGGAACCGGGAGGTACCGGATATCGCGCTTAATGCCGACTGGGCGAACACACCGCAGAATTACTATTTCGGTGGTTCGCTCTCCGGTAATGGTGGAACAAGCATCGTTGCTCCCGAAATGGCGGGGTTCTTTGCGAATGCAAATGCTTATCTCGACTACATCGGCACCTTGACCGGCGGTTGTTATGGAGGCCACAGCTGTGCGCCGATTGGGAACGGCAACTGGTACCTTTACTACTTCGGCGAGCATCCCGGCTATGCTCCTCATTATCCGTTTTATGATGTTACTCTCGGCTGTAACAACAACGACATCACTGCGGAATTCGGGCTCCCCTACTTCTGCGCCGGATCCGGCTACGACATGGTTACCGGCTGGGGCGTGCCAAACATGTTGCAATTGTCGTGGGCCATCAACACTTATCGCGCCGGCGATTTCGGTGCCCCGGTGGCCAGCTTCTCAGGCCCTGCCACAAATACGTGGTACAAGGCCGATCAAGTGATCAGCTGGACCCTCACGGATACGAGCGAGAATGGAAATCCTGCGACCGGTGTGGCTGGATTCAGTTCGGCGTGGGACAGCGATCCCGGAAACGTCACATCCGAGGCCCATCCGGGCGCTGGCAACTCGTTCTACAGCGGACCACAATTTCCTAATGCAACCAGCGGCGCGCTTCACTTGTCGGGAACCTGGCAGGGTTGCCACACAGTGAATGTCCGAGCTTGGGATAACACAGGGGTCGCGTCGAACGATTTGACTTATGGTCCCGTCTGCTACGACACGGTTCCCCCGATAACATCGCTCGCGGTTTCACCTGGCCCCAATTCCGCCGGTTGGGAGAAGAGCTCAGTCACGGTTACTCTCGGGGCGAGCGACCCTGGTGGAGCGGGACACAGCTCGGGAGTAGCTGCAACCTATTTCTCCGTCGACAATGCCTCCTGCTCCCCGAGCACGCTGGCAGCTTGCGCGGTCTACACCAAGCCGTTCAGCATTACGACTCAGGCCAAACACTCTGTGCGTTTCTTCAGCCGCGATCGCGCAGGCAACTTCGGCGCGGTACAACTGGCCGGAATCAACATAGATGAAACGGCACCACACACTGTAGCCACACTGACTGGGACGAAGCTTGGCTCTACCTATTTGCCAGGCATGAAAGTTACTCTTTCAGCGACCGACAATCTAAGCGGTGTCTCGAGTACGACGTATCAGCTCGACAACGGAGCAGTTACCGCCTACAAGACCCCGATAACTGTCTCGAATGTTGGGGCGCATAAGATAACGTTCCATAGCGTTGACAATGCCGGTAATACAGAGACTTCCGAGACTGCTACGTTTGTGGTTGCTAAAGCAAACTCCAGCATCACGGTCGCCTCGTCGCTCAATCCTTCAACTAAAGGGAAAGCAGTCACCTTCACCGCAACCGTTTCAGCCACTGGCGCGACTCTGACTGGCTGGGTGCAGTTCAAAGACGGAAACACCATACTGAACATAGGCGGAGTGAACTCGACTACCCACAAGGCCTCGTATACCACTTCGGCACTTGCGACAGGCACGCACTCCATAACTGCCGTGTACACGGGCAGCTTATACTTCAACCCGAGCACATCAGCGGTGCTTAAACAAGTTGTAAACCCGTAAAGTAGCGTGCGACGCAGGAAGCCGGCCGCTAAACCGGTTTCCTGCGCCGGCCTCGGATACTAGAGCAGATGCCGCATTCGGCTCACCCAGCGCAGATACTGCCAGAGTGAGCTCCGCTCGCTCCAGACAAAACGGAAAAACGATTCGCGAGTGATGCTTTCCGCCGGGATTCCCGAATAGGTTTCGATTCGCCAGCGCAGGTAAGGCGAATCCCAGGGCCGCATCCGGTACCCTCGTGTAGCGATCCAAAGGAAGCGCAGCATCATCGCGCGGAGGCGGTCTGCGTCAGCCCTGCTTCGCTCGATTGCTTCGAATTTTCAATATCCGGAGTGGCGTAGTAACCGGAGCGCGTTCGAACCACCGGTTTTCCTGGCCCATCCACCGTCACCTTAATCTGCCGGTAACTGCCGTCGAGCGCCGGGATGGAAGGTGTATAGGCAATCGTGTACTGGTTCCGGATGTCGTGAGCGATCTCGACCGCCAGCGCCTGCACTTCGGCGACTTCTTTGGGATAGAACGCGAGTCCGCCGGTATTGACGGTCAGCTCCTTGAGTGCCCGCCGCGCCTTGGTCGCCTCGTGTTTTTCTTCTTCTGTGAAAAGGCCGATGGCGTAGATCAGGGTCTCCTGTTGATTCGATCGCGCCACCAGTTTCTCGAGCGAGATGTTGCTGGCGTTGTCGTTGCCATCCGTGATCACCAGCAGTACCTTCTTGTCGCGCTTCGCCGATTTCTGTTCGTACTCCAGTGCGGACCAGATGGCATCGCGCATCGCTGTTCCGCCCCGCGAATCAATCCGCGCCAGGCCCTGTTCCATTTTGTGAGTATCGTTCGTGAAAGGCACGTCGAGGTAGGCCGTATCGTTGAAATTCACGATGCAAACTTCGTCCTGTGGGTTCGAGTTGCGCACCAGCTCCATAGCGGCGGCTTCCACCCGCGCGCGCTTCGTGCTCATGCTGCCGGAATCGTCGATGATGATGCAAAGCGAGACCGGAACGTCCTCTCGCAGGAATTTCTTGATGTGCTGCGGTTCGCCATTCTCGTAGACCTTGAAAGCATTCTCTTTCAGGTTCGTCAGCAGCTTGCCTTTCTTGTCAGTGACGCTCGCATGAAGAACTACCAGGCGGGTATCCGAACGGAATTGGGCAAAAACGAGAGCCGCCGGAGCGAGCAACAGCGCGAGGAAAACGGACTGAACTGATCTACTGCGCAGGAGCATAGTATCCAAGCCGGAAATAAGCCTTGAGCGGGGGAAGCCCGCGCGGCTGGTTCAGCTTCACCTGCACCCGCCGGTACTTTCCATCCCGCTCGCGATTCTTAGGCGTATAACCCAGTATGTACTCGTTGCGCAATTCAACTCCGATCTTGGCCGCGATATCGGGCAGCTCCGAGACATTCTCGACCGGGTACTCGCGTCCGCCCGTCTGCTCCGCGAGTTCGTTCAGCAACCCCGGACCGGCCGCTTCTTCCGGAGTCCGGCCACGCGTGCTCAGACCTTCGAAGATTCCGATCGCGAATATCTGCACATCCGCTTCCCGCACCGCGTTCTTGATTTCCGTCTCCGTGTAGCGGCTCGAGTTATCGCCGCCATCGGAGATGATCAGGAGCGCCTTTCGCGGATTGTGCGCTTTTTTCATCTCGTGCATCGCGAGATACACGCTGTCGAGCAAGGCCGTGCGTCCCTTCGATTGCGTAAAAGTCAGAGTATTTTGGATTTTGCCCGTGTCGGTTGTAAACGGAACGCTCAGTTCCGGCCGGTCGTTGAACTGGACCAGAAAAAATTCGTCGGACGGATTGGCCGTCTTAAAAAACTCCGACGCCGCTTCGCGCGATTTCTGCAGCTTCTGCCCCATACTGCCGCTGGTATCGAACACGAGGCCGATGGAAATCGGCGCATCTTCGGCCGAGAAATCCGTGATCTCCTGCTCGACTTTATCCTCAAAGAGGCGGAAGTGTTCCTTTTCCAGCCCGGTGACGAAGCGGTTCAGCGGGTCAGTCACGGTCACGTTGATCAGAACGAGGGTGCGGTTGACCCGGATGTCGACCGATTTCGAGCTTGCAGCGGGCAGCGGCGCCGCGGCCTTGCCGGCCGCCATTGCGACCGTCTCGTTTGGATCAGCCTGTCCGCTTTGCCCAGCTGCCGCTGAGGCGAGCAGAATCGTCGATATAGTGAGGAGGGTGCATCCTGATCGGACGCCGGGGAAGAAGAGGCGGAACCGAATGTGCGTCCGCATGGCAGGTAACGCTTTCTGCCTAAATCATAGCAACAGTTTTTGATCGCGAAGAAACGGCTGCACGATATTTGGTGTGGCCGCGTACCGTAGAGAAATCCTAGTGGCCGGACCGGTGTAGTCCCGATCAAGGCCCGCCGCAAGCCGGGGCCGCTCAACAGGCAGTGGCGCCGCTCGTCACAAAGAATCACTTCTGCAACGCGAAATCTCCGAAGATAGCCGTATGGAACGCAAATACACGCAATACTGGGCCTGCCAGATCGCCGGCTGGAGCGCGTACAGCTTCGGAGCCGGGCTATCCACAGGAGTAATGGCAAATGGCTGGAGGCCGAGCGTTGTGATCGGCTATTTGCTTTTTTTTCTGTACAGCATTGGACTCACTCACCTGCTTCGGCGCGAATTTCACCGGCGCGGCTGGAGCAGACTACCGCTGCCCGCCGCATTCGCTCGCATGATCCCGGCGGGGCTGCTGGTATCAGCAGTGCAGACGGTGCTTGTGGTTGGCGTGTACACAAGTATCGAAAGAAGGCTCGGCGAGTGGCACGATCCATCTTCTATCGTGTATATGTTCATTGGGCTCTCAGTATTCGACACGATCTGGGTCATACTTTACCTGGCGATCAGGACGTCTCGCGAGGCACGCGAGGTCCGTCAGAAAGAAGCACAGATGAGGCGCGCGCTCGAGCATGCCGAGCTACGCGCATTGGAGGCTCAACTTAACCCGCATTTTCTTTTCAACTGCCTCAATTCCATCCGGGGAATGATCAGCGAAGATGCGGCCCAAGCGCAGGATATGATTACGCGTCTGGCAAACATACTGCGCTATAACCTGCAACGAGACCGCGAACATACGGTTCCGCTAGGCCGCGAGATCGACGCCGTTTCCGATTACCTCATGCTTGAATCCATTCGCTTTGAAGACCGGCTCCGGGTCCATATGGCGGTCGACGAGGCGGCCCGCGGCCTGCCGGTTCCACCGATGATTCTGCAAACCCTGGTTGAAAATGCGATCAAGCACGGACTGGAGGAAATCGCCGGAGTCGATCTGGGTGTGCGCGCCAGCATAGCCGGAGAGCATCTGCGAATAGAAGTTGAGAACACAGGAACTCTGACAAGTCCGCACCCGGCATCTACGCAAATCGGTCTGTCAAACGCTCGCGAGCGGCTGCGCCTGCTCTACGGGGAGCGCGCCAGCATTCAACTTGGAACCTGCAGTGAGGATCGCGTACGAGCGACCGTTCTCCTGCCCGCGACCGCATGAGGGCCCTGATCGTTGATGATGAACGAATCGCCCGCCAGGAGCTCCGGCGGCTGTTGAATGCCCATCCCAATATAGAGATTGCGGGCGAAGCTCGCACGGGCGAAGAGGCTCTCCAACTGATCCCGCGTATCGCGCCGGACGTTCTGTTCCTCGACATACGCATGCCGGGAATGAGCGGTTTTGAGGTATTGGAGCGCCTCGACGAAGTACCGCAGGTGATCTTCACAACCGCCTACGACGAATACGCGCTGAAAGCATTCGAAGTGAGCGCGCTCGATTACCTTGTAAAGCCGGTGGCCCCGGAGCGTCTCGCAGCCGCGGTGTCCAAACTGAAGCCTCGCTTGCAGCACCGGCTGGAGCGCGTCTTTGTTCGAGACGGCGAGCGCTGCTGGCTGGTACGCGTGCGCGAAATCGTCCTTCTCGAGTCCGAAGGAAACTACACGAGATTATTCTTCGGCAAGGATCGACCGTTGATTTCACGTTCGTTGACCGCTCTCGAAGAGCAACTTGACCCGGCGATGTTCTTCCGCGCCAGCCGGCGCCATCTTGTGAATCTCGAGTGGATCGAGCACGTGGAACCAGCAGTGAGCGGCAACTTGCGAGTGATGATGAAGGGCGGCCCGATAATCGAAATGTCGCGGCGCCAGTCCCTGCGTTTTCGGGAAGCACTTCGTCCTTAAGGAGTTGCGAGGCTGACGCCGATATGGCAGCCCCGCAGATTACGATTTAGCGTTGAATACGCGCTGAACCGCCCTGGGCGAAACTTTTCACCTGGTCGAGCGAGGCCATGGTCGTATCGCCGGGGAAGGTAGTCAGGAGCGCGCCGTGAGCCCAGCCGAGCTTGACCGCTTCCTCGTCCGATACGCCGGTGAGCAGCCCATAAAAGAAGCCGGCCGCAAAACCGTCGCCGCCGCCCACGCGATCATAGACATCGAGCTCGGCCGTAGGCGCCTGATGGGTCTTGCCGTTGATCCAGGCCACCGCGCTCCAGCTGTGCCGGTTCGTCGAATGCACTTCGCGCAGGGTGGTCGCGACAATCTTCACCTGCGGGTGCTTCTTACGCACGTTTTCCATCATGCTGAAGAACGCGCTCGGATCGAGCTTTGATTTGGCTGCCACCTCAGGCCCCGGAATGCCGAGTCCTTTCTGCAGGTCCTCTTCGTTGCCGACCAGCACATCGACATTTTTCACAATGCGGTCGATCACCTCGACGGCTTTCTTCGCCCCACCGATCACATTCCAGAGCTTTTCGCGATAGTTGAGATCGAACGAGACTACGGCACCCGCTTCTTTCGCTGCCTGCATGCCTTCGATAATCACGTCCGAAGTCGTTGGAGATAGGGCCGCGAAGATTCCGCCGCTGTGGAACCAGCGCACGCCGCCCTCGAAGATCGCACGCCAGTTGAAATCGCCCGGCTTCAGCTTGCCAGCCGCTTCGTTGGCGCGGTTGTAAAACACGACGGGCGCGCGCACGCCCTGCCCGCGGTCGCTGTAGACGGTGGCTATGTTCGGCCCATCGACGCCGTTGTGCTTGAACTGCTTGTAAAACGGCCGCACGCCCATGGCACGGACCCGCTCATTCACCAGGTCGCCAATCGGGTAATCCACCATTGCGGTTGCGATGCCGGTTTTCATGCCGAAGCAATCGGACAGATTGGCGGCCACATTGAATTCGCCGCCGCTCACGTGAATCTTGCATTCGGTCGCCTTCCGAAACGGGATAATACCCGGGTCCAGCCGGATCACCATTCCGCCGATCGAAACAAAATCGAGCGCTCCGTCCTGTCGAACTTTCAGTGCTTCACTCATATTCTTCTCCAATAGAACACACGCTGCCGATTACGGTCTTTTGCCGGGCGGCGCTAGGCGTTATAGGTGCCGGACGAGACGCGTCCGCCGCGGCCGGTCCAGTTGGTGTGGAAGAACTGCCCGCGCGGCTTATCGACGCGCTCGTAGGTGTGTGCGCCGAAGAAATCGCGCTGCGCCTGCAACAGATTGGCCGGAAGGCGCTCGGAGCGATAACCGTCATAGAACGCAAGCGCGGTTGAAAATGCCGGAGTGGGTACGCCGAAGCCGATCGCATGAATAATTGCCTTGCGCCAGTCGGCCTGATACTCGTTCAGCACGCCGCTGAAGAAATCATCGAGCAGCAGGTTTGTCAGATTCGGGTTCTTCTCGTAGGCTTCCTTAATCTTGCCGAGGAAGCGGCTGCGAATGATGCAACCGCCGCGCCACATCAGCGCAATCCCGCCCATGTTGAGATTCCAGCCCTGCTCTTTTGCCGCCTGCCGCAGCAGCATGTAGCCCTGCGCGTAGGAAATCATCTTCGAGCAGTAGAGGGCGCGCCGGACTTCTTCGACGAATACCTTCTTGTCCTGCGAATCGATGCGGTGCGATGGCCCGTGCAGCACTTTCGATGCCGCCACGCGCTCATCCTTCAGCGCCGAGAGGCAGCGTCCGAAAACGGCTTCGCCGATCAGCGTAACGGGCATGCCGAGATCGAGCGCGCTGATGACGGTCCACTTGCCGGTTCCCTTCTGTCCCGCCGTGTCGAGGATCTTGTCGACCATCGGCTGGTTATCTTCTTCGCTCTTCTTCGAAAGAATTTCCGCCGTGATCTCGATCAGGTAGCTGTCGAGCTCGCCCTTGTTCCATTCGGCAAAGATTTCGTGCAGCTCGTCGGCGCTCAGGCCGAGCCCATCTTTGAGCAGCTGATACGCCTCGCAGATCAGCTGCATATCGCCGTACTCGATGCCGTTGTGGACCATCTTCACGTAATGCCCCGCGCCCTGCTCGCCGACCCAGTCGCAGCACGGCGTACCGTCTTCCACCTTGGCCGCAATCGCCTGAAAAATGTCTTTCACATGCGGCCACGCTTCCGGATTGCCCCCGGGCATGATGGAGGGACCGTGGCGCGCGCCTTCTTCGCCACCCGAAACGCCGGTGCCGATGTACTGAATGCCTTTCCTGTTGAGCTCGTCGACACGGCGGTTGGTGTCGGTGAACAGCGAATTGCCGCCGTCGATGATGATGTCGCCTTTTTCGAGATGGGGCACGAGCTGCTGGATCATCTGATCGACTGTATCGCCCGCCTTCACCATGAGCATGACCCGCCGCGGACGCTTCAAGCTCGCGATCAGGTCTTCAATCGAGTGCGCGCCGATAACTTGCGTGCCCTTGGCTTCGTTATTGATGAAATCGTCGACTTTTGAAACCGTGCGATTGAACACTGCCACTTTGAAACCGTGGTCGTTCATGTTCAGCACGAGGTTCTGACCCATTACGGCCAGCCCGATCAAACCAATGTCACAGCTCTCTTTTTGCATCTCTCTCCTGCCAAGTATTCAAAGGCCGATTCTATAACTGCATCAATTCTTTCAGACGCAGAAATCCGCTCCGGCTGACAGGAATTTTTGTCCCATCCGCCAGAACGGCCAGGCGGGTGTCTTTAGTATACGGTTCGACCTTGGAGATACGCTCCAGGTTCACCAGAAAAGAGCGGTGCACGCGTACAAAGCGAGCCGGATCGAGCGCACGTTCGAGATTTGTAATCGTCTGCTGCTTCAACAATGTCTTGCCGCGGGTATGCAGCGCGACGTAATCGTCCTGCGCCTCGGCAAAATCCAGCTGCGCGGCCGGGATGACATGTAGCTGCACACCGTCGCGCACGACGATACGCTGCGTGTACTGTCCGGGCGCGGTGGCAGCCTGCCGCAGTTCGGCAACATTGAGGTTCGACGGCATGCGCGCTGCAATCCGCTGCCGGACTTTGTCGAGCGCGGCCTTAAACCGGGTCAGGTCGAACGGCTTCAACAGGTAGTCGACTGCGGACGCATCGAAGGCTCGCGTCGCGTACTGGTCGTACGCCGTCACAAACACGACGGCGACATCGCTCCCCACCAGTTCCAAAACTTCGAAGCCATCCAGTTTCGGCATCTGCACATCGAGGAACACCAGCTCTGGCCGGTGTTCGGAGATGGCTTTCACCGCATCGAATCCGTTGCCGCATTCCGCAATGATTTCGATATCCTGCTCACCCGAGATGTACTCGCGCAGCACCGCCCGCGCCAGTTGTTCGTCATCGACCAGAATCGTTCGAATACTCATGCCTGGTTGCCTTCCCCATCCGCCCACGGCAGCACAATCGTGGCCCGGTACAGCGACGGTTCTACCTCGATCTGCAATCGCCCCGCCGGCCCATAGCGCGCTTCGAGCCGGTTTCGTACACCGGCCAGACCGAAACCGGTACGCTGGGCGGGCGGTGCTTCGGGATCGAACGGATTTTCGACGGTCACACGCAGACGCCCGTCCACATGCTCACCCGTAACCGCAATTTCGCCGCCTTCGGATAAGGTGGCAATGCCATGCTTAATGGCGTTTTCCACGAGCGGCTGCACCAGCAGCGGCGGCACCCTGCAGTTTTCGCAGCCTTCGCTCAATCGCTGCACGACCCGGAGCTTCTGCCCAAAGCGTACGCGTTCCACCTTCAGATAACTGCGCGCCAGCGACAATTCCTCCCCGAAGGAAATGCTCGCGCGCTCTCCCAGACGGAGTGAATTACGCAGGAAGTCGGAAAGCGCAATGCACATCTGGCGGGCCCGCGCCGGATCGATACTTGTTAGGGCGCTGATCGAGTTCAGGCTGTTGAAGAGGAAGTGCGGATTCACCTGCGCCTTGAGGGCCTTCAGCTCGGCCTCGCGGGATAGGATCTCGGCACGCTGCGATGTTTCGAGTGCCTGTACCAGATAATGCAGCAGAATCGAGAGCAGATAGACCAGGCAGAACATCACCGCCAGCACCGGAATCGCCGGGCGGAAGCGCGGCTCCAGATTCGGGAAGACATGGCCCAGAGTCCACACGATCAGATGTCCGCACACCATCACGACCGTGCTGGCGCACATCGCGGAGGGAACAAAGATGGCAAACAACTTCCAGTCCGCGGTCGTTCTCAGGTCGAAGCGGCAGATGTACCAGGCCGAGAGACAGACGATCGCGAGCACGACCGTAAGGGGCGCCATAATCGCTGCGACCTCAATCCATCGCAGTTCGAGGTGAGAGGAATAACGCAGCACGCCTGCCAGAATCAATCCGATCGGAACCCAGGCCGGCAGATACGCCCGAAAGAATTGCTTGTTGCGAAAAATCGGATGCACGGGCCGCTGCTAATCCTCGATCTCGACCGAACCGAACACAGACCAACCCGTGATGACCAGTGCCGGCGCGCTCAGTCCCGTATTAGGCGGCAGTGTCTTGTCTTCGAAATTGCCCAGCACACTGACCCCGCGCATCTTCACCCGCCAGTGCTGCGGAACGCGCACTTTGATCCCTCCGAAAATGGCGGTGGCATTCAGCACGGCTGTTGCTTCGGGATTGGGGGCGATGGTCGCCGGACGCAGGTCAATTTCAATACTGCCCAGAATCGATGTGAGATCGCCACCGCGGAAATTGCTCGAATCCATCTTGCGCTTCACCGATCCGAGCACGGCCACATCGGCCACTATCGAGTCGTGATCCATTTCCCCGCGCCGCCAGATGTTCGTTCCGAGAGCGCGCCTCGGATGAAT
Organism: Terriglobia bacterium; assembly: GCA_021325235.1. Taxonomy (GTDB): domain Bacteria; phylum Acidobacteriota; class Terriglobia; order Bryobacterales; family Bryobacteraceae; genus Bog-105. The sequence continues at coordinate 69,129 of JAJPHN010000008.1, forward strand.
GCCGCGCGCCGAGTCCAGGACGTTCATCAGCGCCAGGAACCCGACCCCGATCAGGATCAGCGCGAAAATCCAGTTCTCATTGTTGGTGTGGAAATGGATCCAGCCAAAATTCAGCGCCAGAAAGAATGCGCCGATGAAGATCAGGAAAACGCCCCGGGCTCGCGCTGCGCTGCGATCGGTTGTAAGTCTTCCAACGCCAACCGCGAGCGGAAACAAGGGCCACAACGACCAGAAATTGAATGCGGGCAAGAGACCCAGATTCGCCAAAAAGAGCAGCACTCCGAACCCGATCGCACCGCAGGCCAGCGCCAGTCGCCACGTGCGCGAATCAGCGCAGTTCGGACGCTCCATCGAGCGCTGGATGTTACGGTGCGTTTCGTCGATAATGCTTTGCCGGATCCACTCTTTCGGATCCTGCGGGGTTTCAGGCACGCCGCTCTCCTGCGTTCCGGCGCACTTCGCTTGCGCGAGTGGTCGCCGGTTCGTCGCTTGAGACCAGGAAGTCGCTCAGGCCGACGATGATCAGCGCCATCGGCCAGAGATTCTGAATGCGGTCTAACGACAGGATTCCCACTCGATCGCCACCAATTAGTATCAAACCGGTCAGCAGTAGCACAACCGGCAGCACCAGCGTCTCCAAACTCCCTGCACGTTTCTTCTGGCTTCGTTTCATCGTTTCAACCCTCACAACTCGAATGTAGGGGCGAAACGGCTCCCGGTCAGTTGCAAATCGGCCAGCTGCAGGCTGGTACCGGCCAATGCCCCGGAACGGCAGGCGATTAACGCTAGGTTGGCTCGACCAGCTGCTCGACATTGACCGAGTAAATGGCCGGTTTGCCTTCGCGGTCGCTTTGGAAATACACGCGCCGGCTGTCGGGCGAAAAGGTCGGGTGGGCATCGGCCGGATGCGTGGCGTGATGTTCGCAAAGCGTCATTTCGCGCCGGGGGCTGCGCAGCATGAGCACGATGTTCGGTTGTGCTTTGCTGCGACTCGCTCCGACAAAGACCGAATCGTTGCCATTCGGCGAAAAAGAAGCGAACTGGCTGGTGGCGGCCAGGCAGCGCTCGACGCGCTCTTCCGGGCTGATCTCACGCACCTGGGCGATCGAGACGTTATTCACCGCAACATCGCGGAGGAAGAGCAGCGAATGGCCATCGGCCGCCCAGTATGGGTCGCGAATCGGGCCCGAGGCCAGCAGCACGGGCTTGCCGGGTGTCTCGACATACCAGAATTCCTGCTCTCCTGAAGCTGAGCGCCGCCCGAACAAGCATCCGCGGCTACCCGGCCGAAGCAGACAAGGCGGCGTCGCATTCTCGGCCAGTACTTCCGAACCTTTCTCGATCAGGCGTTCGAGGCGCCCTTCACGCAGAACGATCAGTTCGTCCCGCGATACTCCGACCGCGTAGCTCGTGACACCTTCGGCCACGATCTCCGGCTTGCGCATCTCGTGTTTGCCGTTTACGGGCACTTGCCGCAATTTTTCGGCATCGACGAAGTACAGCGCTTTTCCCTGCCCATCGAGGCCTACTGAAGCCGGATCAAGCGCCTCGGTTTCGGCGATCTGGCGCATGATGCCGGAGCGCAGATCGATTTCGAAAGGCGCGAGGCGGCCCAACCGGTCGCTGGCGCAGTAGAGCACACGCGGTTTTAAAGAAACGAAGCCACGTCCGGGCTGCGGAAGAAGGCTGCTGTAACTCGGCGTGGTAAGCCGGACAACAATTGCTTCCGTGGTCGGATCGGCAAATCGGAAAAATTCGCCCGCTTGCGGCAGGGGCTGCGTCTTTTTCTGAATTCGAGCGCTCCAGACGCTCGCCGGTAAAAACCCGAGCAGCGCCCGGCGCGTCAGCGCATGGCTCACTACACCTGAAAGACGTTCGGAGCCGCCGCCTTGTTGCAAGGGGCAAGCGCGAGTGAAGCGGGAGGATCCGCTACGAATACGCCCGCCTTAGAGGCCCAGGTCGCTGTGCGTCGTGGTAAGTCCTTGCGGATTCGGGCCTTTCGCCAGATAGCGGTACGGATTTACGGGTGTCCCGCTGACACGCACCTCGTAATGCACATGCGGTCCCGTCGCGTGACCGGTCGCGCCGGAAAGCGCGATCACTTCGCCGCGCCGGACTGCCTGTCCCGGAACGACTTCCCACTCCGACAGATGAGCGTAGTAGGTTTTAAGCCCGTTGCCGTGATCGATCACCACCAGCTTGCCGTACTTGCCGCTCCAGCAGGCCCGTTCGACCACTCCGTCGGCAGTCGCGTGGACCGCTGAACCTTTCGGAACCTGCAAATCGATCCCGGTATGAAAAGCGCCTTCGCCCGAAAACGGATCCATGCGGCCTCCAAATCCGCTCCGGAGAACACCGATCACCGGCCAGAGGCTCGGCTGATTGTGCTCCTGCCAGCGAAATGCGTAATGGTGATAGATTCCATCGAACGAAGCCGCTTCGAGGACATTGTATTGTTCGATCGATTCCCGCAGATTGGCGACTGAATCCGAGTCCATCGGCGCACCGTCGCCCGCTCCGGAGGGCTCGTTGAACCCGTAACGCGCCGAAACCTCGCTCGCCAGCGTCTCGAGCGATGCCATCTGCAGGTTGTGCTGATTCGCCTGGCGCTGTAATTCAACATAACGAGTCTTCAGGCCGTTCATCTCGGCCCGCAGGCGCTCGAATTCCGACATTTTCCAACTCATCCGCAGATAGCTGAAAGAAAGCGCGAGTACGAGCAGCAGGAGGGTGAGAACACCACCAGCCACCCACGCGAGCGACTTGTAGCTGATCTCAATCCGTTTGACTCGCCCGTGCAGCGAATGCGCCAAATCCAGAATCAGGCAGTTCTTATTCATTCCATTCCTCGGCAGGTGCTTTTACCCCGGACCCAATTGCGGCCCTAAGGCTACGGCGTATCCCCCAGGTGATAGTCGATCATGAACAAAACCTAAGACTACAACCCATCTATAAGCATTGTCAATACTTTGTAAACCTAAGATATTGAACGCAAATATACGGGGTCGGCTCCCGTCATCGCCCATCTGCTGGGCAACCCCGAGAGACAAGTAGTACTTCCGGCCACCGTGCCTGAATTTCGGAGGCTCCACAAATCCGTGGCGGCAATCGGGTACTTCTCTCAGCTTACCGGCTGCGGATTAACGGTTTCACCTTAGTTTCGCCCACAGTTCACGACCGGCCTTCGTTCGATCTGATAGCTTCAAGGGAATGCCTCAAGATCTCGAGAAATTGCGCGGTGAAATCGAAGCCTATCTGCGCGAATCGGGAATGACCGTTTTCCACGGCGTGAACCGCCTGCAGGATCCGATTTTTCAGATCAGCTGGGATGTGGATCGCCACCCGGATTTCCACGAATTCATAGACGCGGCGCGGTCAGCTGGAATCCGGCTGATCGTGTTCAGCCAGCATGCCTTTTCGCTCGATCAGATCGACAGCGCGCTCGATCAGCTCGAAGAGTGCGATTTCACGCGCGAGGAAAAACGGCAATACGAAAGCCGGCTGCGTCAGTTGCAAAGCTACGAGGGCTTCACGTCGTCGCTCGAGATTTCATTCTCGCTCGATGGGCGCGTCTACTCGTTCGAACAGCATACCGACTGGTACGAAGTCTTCACGGACATCCTGGGCGAGCTCGATGCTGCTCTCGAAGAGGAAGAAGACGTGAACGACGATGGTTCTTTGGGTGGCTATTTCTCGAACAACTGAGCGGTGAACATCGAAACAGCTGTCCGTCGCGCGCCGGCGCGCTGGATCCGATCACAAGTTGCGCCGGAAATTGTCACCAGTCTTGCGAAAGGCCTTCGGCTGAGCACGATTGCGGCCTCGATTCTGGCAGCGCGCGGATATGCGGATCTCGCTTCAGCTTCCGAGTTCGTCAATCCGAGGCTTGACGACCTACACGATCCTCTGCTGCTGGCGGACATGGACCGTGCGGCCGCGCGTTTGCGGGATGCCATTCGAAGCGGCGAACCGGTTCTGCTTTACGGCGATTACGACGTTGACGGCACATGCTCGATCGTGGTGCTGAAGCGCGCGATCGAGCTCTTAGGCGGGCGCGCCGATTTTCACGTTCCGCACCGGCTCAAAGACGGCTACGGCATGCGCAGCGAAGTGGTCTCGCGGGCAGCCGAAAGCGGCGTACGCCTGATCGTAAGCGTTGATACCGGGATTCGCGCCGGTGAGGTGGTCCGCCATGCCAACGCGCTCGGCATCGATGTGATCGTGACTGATCACCACTTGCCCGAGAAAGAACTGCCGCCGGCATTGGCGGTGCTCAATCCGAATCGTCCAGACTGCCGCTATCCCAACAAGAATCTCTGTGGTGCCGGCGTGACGCTCAAACTAATTCAGGCGCTGCTGGTGACCAGCGATCTGACGCAAGCGCGCCGCACCGCTCTGCTCGATTCGTTTCTCAAACCGGTCGCAATCGCGACAGTAGCCGATATCGTACCGCTCACGGGCGAGAATCGCATTATCGTGAAGCGCGGGCTCTCGGGGCTGCAGCAGGTGCGAAATCCCGGACTGAAAGCATTGCTCGCGGTGGCCGGGTTTGAAGCGGGCGAGACGCCGTCGGCCCACCAGGTGGCCTTCCGCATTGCACCGCGAATCAATGCGGCCGGACGTATGGCCACGGCGCGCGACGTAGTCGACTTATTTCTCACAGACGATTTCGCGCGGGCTCAATCGCTCGCCGAACAGCTCGACCGGCTCAATAGTGAGCGCCAGCAGGTGGAAGCTGAAATTGTCGAAACGATTCTCAAACAATGCGAAGAGCAGCCGCTTTCGCCCGATTGCGCCGGTCTGGTTTTCGCCGGATCGGGCTGGCATCTCGGGGTGCTCGGCATTGTCGCCAGCCGTCTGGTCGAGCGTTTTACGCGGCCTGTGTTCGTGCTCAGCGAATCCACTGAGCAGGATGAACATGGCGGGTTTTATTTTGCCGGGTCGGGTCGAAGCATTCCCGCATTTCATCTGCTCGAAGCGCTAGAGAGCATGCCCGAGCTTTTCAGGAAATTCGGCGGCCACCGCCAGGCAGCCGGACTCACGCTCTCGGCTCATGCGATCGAGGATTTCCGCGCACGATTCGATCAATTCGCCGCAGCGCGCCTAACGGTCGAGGATTTCCGCCCCGAGTTCAAGATTGACGCGGAGGTCACTCTTCCCGAACTTAACGATCGCTGTGCCAATGATGTCCTTTCGCTGGGTCCGTTCGGGTTCGGTAATCCGATGCCGGTGCTATCGGCCGAAGCACTTGAAGTCGCGGGGCCGGTGCGCACCTCGGCGAATGGCAAGCATCTTACCGTTCCCTTTCGTCAGAACGGCCGAACGCTATTCGTCAAAGCCTGGAACTTTGCCGATCGAGCCGATCTCTTTGCGCCCGGCAAAAGGATCGATGTGCTTCTGCAGATTGAAGACGACGCCTATTCGCGGCGCCGCGGGTACGGCTCCTGGTGCCTGTCGCTCAAGGACGCGAGGCCGTCTGCTTAGTGCCGCTCGTCTTTTCCTCGCGGCGTTCCTGCACGTTTCGTAGATTGCCGACGCGGTACCAGCGATAACCATACGCTTCGAGCAGCACGCAATGCAGGCCGGATTCATCGACGCGGCTGTGCTCGTCGGCCAGCAAATTGATGAGCCAGCAATCCTCGCGTCCGGTATCGACCTTGAAGCGGATCTCGCGCGGTGACGAGCTCAGATTGTGCAGAGCGAGAACGAAATTATCCAGCCACTCGTAGCAGATGCCGAGCACTTCTTTCGTGCCCGTTTTGATGATCTGAAAATCGCCCCAGCCAATCTCGGGAACTTCTTTGCGCATGCGGATGATGCGCTCCATCCAGTTCATCAGCGAATTGGGATCCCGGCGCTGCTCGGCTGCGTTCACGTGTTGATAGCCGTAGGGACCTTGGCTGATGACACGCTGGATTGGCTTTGGATTCGAAGTGAAACCGCCGTTGGGCTCGAGCGACCATTGCATCGGCGTGCGGGCGCACTCGCGCTCGGGCAGCTTCAGATCGTCTCCCATGCCGATCTCGTCGCCATAGCGAATCACCGGCGTACCGGGTAAGGTCATCATCAAACTGTACGCCAGTTCGAGGCGCCTGCGGTCGCCGTCAAGCATCGGTGCGAGCCTGCGCCGAATGCCGCGCTCGTAGAGTTGCATCTCCGGTTCCGGCCCGAAGGCTGCGAATACTTTCTCCCGCTGCTCGTCCGTCAAGCGGCCCAGATCCAGCTCGTCGTGATTGCGCAGGAAATGTCCCCACTGCGCGGTGGCGGGCCGCGATTTTGTTTTTCTCAAAGCTTGTATCAGAGGCCGTGTGTCAGCGGTTGCCAGCGCGTAGAACAGATTCTGATTCGCCTGGAAATTGAACATCATCTGCAGGCGCTCGCCGGTAGAGCCGAAATACTGCATGTCCGTGTTGGGGAGAACGTTGGCTTCCGCCAGGATGATGGCATCGCCTTCCCGCCAGCTCAGAAATTCGCGAAATTCGCGGAGCATTTCGTAGTGCTCTTCCGGCTGCTCGTCGGCATCCGGTCCTTTTTTTGCGATCACAAACGGCACGGCATCCATGCGAAATCCGGAGACGCCGAGCTGAATCCAGAAACCCATCACCTTCAGAATTTCGGCGCGCACTTCCGGATTGGCCGTGTTCAGATCAGGCTGGAATTCGTAGAAACGATGGAAGTACCACTCTTTCGCGAGCTCATCATAGGTCCAAGTGGAACGCTGCACGCCCGGGAAAACTACGCCGTCTTTGATGTGGGGCGGCTTTTTCTTCGACCAGACATACCAGTCGCGATATTTCGATTTGGGATCGCGGCGTGCTTCCTGGAACCATGGATGCTCATTAGAGGTATGGTTTACAACCAGATCGATCAGCACGCGCAACCCGCGCTGTTCACAGCCGCGTGCAAATTCGACGAAGTCGCCGAGCGTACCAAAGCGCGGGTCGACGCCATAGTAGTCCTTCACGTCGTAACCGTCGTCGCGCCAAGGGGAAGGCTGAAACGGCATGAGCCAAATCGCGGTGACACCGAGACCTTGTAGATAATCGAGGCGGCGCATCAGGCCCTTGAAGTCGCCGATGCCGTCGTCGTCGGCGTCCATATAGGTTCCGACTGAGAGACAGTAGATGACGCCGTTCTTATACCAGAGATCGTTAATCACGTTTACTCTTCGCCTCGCTGAGGAACGCGGGCTCATCCTTCTTGAATCTTCGCCTCGCTGAGATTCGCGGGCTCATCCTTCTTGAATCTTCGCCTCGCTGAGATTCGCGGGCTCATCCTTTTTGAATCTTCGCCTCGCTGAGATTCGCGGGCTCATCCTTCTTGAATCTTCGCCTCGCTGAGATTCGCGGGCTCATCCTTCTTGAATCTTCGCCTCGCTGAGATTCGCGGGCTCATCCTGTTCGGTTAGCGTGCGTGCCACCAGCGCCGGAATGCCAGCCATTGTTCGCCGCCCGCGCGTTTTAGAATTTTCTTCGCGTTCCAGAATGCCGCTTCTCTCGCAAGCAGGGCCGCGTCGCCCGATGCAAAGCGCCGCGCACGCTCCGGCGGAGAATCGCGCTGCAATCCAAACCGGCCAAGGACGACAAACTCGCCGTTGCGCTGCACGCGCGCGCTCGGCTCGGAGTTGAACAGCACGCGAATACCGGAGCGGCGTGCAAAGTTTGCCACCCGCTCGGAGTAGAAACCGCCCGGCACGGAAGCCGTCTCGACCTTTTCGCCGAGAATGTCTTCAAGCACCTGCACGCTTTCGCTCCATTCCCGGTTCAGTTGTATGTCGTCAAGATGTGAGATGCGCGGCGGATGCGAGCACGAATGCGATCCCACGACATGACCGCGCGCATGCAGATCGCGAACCGCCGCTCGATCCACAAATCCCGGCGTGCCGATACGATCGGTCGTGATAAAGAAGTGACCCTTCCAGCCTCGGCGGTCGAGCATGTCGGCGGTAGCAAGCGCGCTCGCGCCGCCATCATCGAAGGTCAGCAGTACCGGCGTGCTCGCGCTATTCGCATTCAGGATTTCGGTGACGGTGTGTACAGGCGGATTGCCGCCGGCGGCGATCGCTTCCAGATGTTTCTCAAAGTCGGCCGGCGAAAGCTTGTAGATTTCGGCGTCCGCGCTGGTAAAGCCGCTGGCGCGCGAGCGCGCCGGATCGATCACATCATGGTAGAGAAGCGTGATCGCCTTCATCGCGTTTCACGCGCCGCTGCACGTTTCCAGGCGAGATAACGCGTGAGCCAGGGCTGTCCCCAGGCCGCGGAACTGCGGCCCTCGGTCGAGATCGTCTGCGCCTCGCCCCGATAGATCTCTTCCAGCTTCTTCTGAATCGCATCCAGATTGTCGAACACTACACGATCCTGAATCAGGATGTGCGATTCGTTGCGCTCATCGTACGGATAAGTGAAATAGCCGAAGACCGGGCCGGTATCGACTCCTTTGTCGATCCGCAGCAGCGTCATGCCGACGCGATCCATGTCGCGCTGCGCGAGGGCCCAGAAGCAGCCATGCGCATTGCGATATTCGGGGCAGACACCCGGATGCATCACAAATGTGCCGATTTTGGGGATGCTGAAAATGCGTTCGGCGAGCAGCGTCTTGCAGCGCGCGATCATGATGTCGGGCCCGGCATCGCCAATGAACTTTTGCGCTTCAGCGGAATTGGGGCTCGGTGTGATCAGCTCCGGCGCGCCATGCGGGGGGTATTTGGCCTCGAGTGTGCGCAGCAGTTTCTCCTCTTTCTCCGCATCCGCTGCCGCCAGCTTCAATTTGTAATAGAGCCGGAACGCAAGCACATCCAGGAACCGAACAACTCCAATGCGCTTGATCTCGCGCTTTATTCGCGCCCGCATTCGGCTCGCCTCTTCGCGAATAACGACGACTCCAGTCAGATCCGAAAATGACGCCAGCCAGCGTGCCATCGCAACTCGGTTAAGCACCTCGTCTTGATGGCAGATTAAGAGAGTCCGCATGCCTCCGACGATCTCCATTCTACTAGCGAAGAGCGATTTTCTCGCCATCACGGGCTAATCTTCAAGGAGTGCGGGATACCGAAACGAACTCACAGAAACTGCCGAAACTGGCAATTGCAGCGGCCATAGTCTCGCTGCTGTTTGCCGTATCGGGATTGCTCGCCGCGATTCGACAACCAGTGCTGATCCTCTCAGCGCTGGTGCCCACGATTGCCGCCATAGCAATCCTGCGCCGGCGCGTATGGGGCGCTTACGGCTTCGCACTTTTTGAACTCTGCCAGGCGCTGCTCATTCCGTTCCCGTTTTTCAGTGAAGCGCAAGTCCACGATCGAATCGCGCTCCTCATCGCTTTCGGTGTCGCGCTAGCTGTTTCCGTTCTCTTCTTCTTCGCTGGACGCTCACTCGCGAGTTCAGGAGCGGCGCGCGGACTGGTTTGGCCGTGGATCGCGGTCGCCTGCCTGTTCTCGCTGCCGTTGTTCTTCCTGCGCGCCTATTCAGTGCCTACGGGAACAATGGAAGATACTCTGCTGATCGGCGATCGCATCCTTGTGCGCGTCTTCCCACGCGTAACACCGGCACGAGGCGATATTGTCGTCTTCCACTATCCTGTCGATCGGAAGCAAATTTTTGTGAAGCGCGTAATCGGCGTCGGCGGCGATCGCATTCGGATGGTATCGCGCGTGGTCTATCGCAACGGAGTCAAACTCAACGAGCCTTACGCAATGCAACGATTCCCGCCAGATCCATCTCGCGACAATGCGCCTTCTGATCCCGCCAAGCTGCGCTATTTGCCGGATGCCATAGCAGCCCGGGCGCGCGACATGTTCGAACATCACGTTCAAAACGGCGAAATCGTAGTTCCGCCGGGCGAGTATTTCGTGCTCGGCGACAACCGCGACAACTCCCTTGACAGCCGCTACTGGGGTTTTATTAACCGCTCCGATCTCATCGGCAAACCGCTCTTCATTTATGAATCGGAAGAGACTACACCGGATGGCAAAACACACGAGCGCTGGTCGCGTATCTTCAAGATAATCCGCTAAGGCCATTCACGCGGCTGTCACAAAACGGGCGCTATGATTGGGGTTGTTGAGCAGCCAGACTGCAGCGCCGAAGCCGGCTGAGAGCAGCAACACCATCCGCAACTGGGCGCTGATCATTGGGACCAACGTCGTCTCGCTGATCTGTATGGGCTGGGTGCTGAACGGTGCCGGCCTGCAACATATCTGGAGCGAAGTGCGCCACATGCACTGGGCCTGGGTGGCGGGCGCGGTTGCTGCGGACATTTGCGTGTACCTGCTGCATGCCTGGCGCTGGAAGCTGTTGCTGCGCCCCATCGAGCGTGTGCCGTTCACGCAAGCCGTTGAGAGCATCTATGTCGGCCTGTTTGCGAATGAAGTTCTGCCGTTGCGCGCCGGCGAGTTGATCCGCTGCTTTCTGCTTTCAAAATTCACCACGGTGCCTCTGTCGGTGACCTTTGCATCGGCCCTGATCGAACGCATCTTCGACGGCGTCTGGCTCCTCGCCTGCTTCTTTTACTGCATGCGCCTGGGGCATTTGCCGGGCGTGCTGGTTCATGGCGGCTACATTCTCGGCATTCTGATTGCGATCTGCGCCGTTATTCTCGGCATTGCCATGTATGCCCGCCAGCAATCGCTCGATCACTTCTTCGGGTACACCTGGCCGCGCTGGTTCAACACCCTGATCGAGGATCTGCACCTGATCGGGCACTCGCGTTATTTGTATTTTTCGTTTCTGGTGAGCGGGCTCTACATGCTCGCGCAGACCGTGCCCATTTACATGCTTGTACAGGCCAACCGGCTGCCCGTCGCCTGGACCGCTTCCTTCACCATGATGGTGCTGCTCAGACTGAGCAGTATCGTGCCGCAGGCGCCAGGCAATCTCGGCAGCTTCCAGTGGGTGACCGCGCGCACTCTGATCATGTTCGGCCTGGCGAGCGCGCACGCCAAGCGCTTTTCATTGATTCTCTGGGCGGTGGTCACGATTCCGCTGATCGTGATCGGCTTCATCGCTATCGCACTCGAAGGCTTCAATATGACGCATCTGCACAAGCAAGCCACCGAGGCCGCCCGTTCGCGTAACGGAAGGCTAGAATAAAGCCAGCCGTCCGCCTGTGTTCGCCGTCTCCTGTTTTTGCCTGCTGCTGGCCCTCGCCGGGCAGGCTGATAACGCCAGCGCCCATGATCCGGCACATTCGGCCGATGCGCAACTGAGTCGCGCCGAAGCCGCCTTCGACCGCGCCCACGACGCCTACGAAAGCGGCAAAATGGAGGCAGGAGATACGGCGCTCGACGATATGAACAAAGCCCTCGATGCCTGCCTGGGGTCGCTCGAGGAGGCGCATAAATCGAAGCACTACAAAAAAGCCGAGCTGCGCGTCGCCAATCTGCAGCGGCGCATGGCGAGCCTGTTGGACGACATTCCGCTACCCCAGCGCGGCTGGGCTGAGCAGATGAGCCGTAAGCTGGATCAGACGCACGACAAGCTGCTCGAGGGAGTGATGCGCAAATGAAGGTTTTTGTGCTCTGCCTGGCTGCGATACCGCTGCTGGCACAGGATCGCGATTTTCTGACTCCGAACGAAGTCGATCAGGTGCGCGAGGCGCAGGATCCGAACGACCGGCTGGCCCTGTACATCCATTTCGCGCGCCAGCGCATGGATCTGGTGGAGCAATACCTGGCCAAAGAAAAGCCGGGGCGCAGTATCTTCATCCACAACGCGCTTGAAGACTTCAGCCATATCATCGAAGCCATCGATTCAGTCGCCGACGATGCGCTGCGTCACAACCGGCCCATCGACAAAGGCATGGTCGCCGTGATCGATGCCGAAAAGGAATTTCTGGACAAGCTGAACAAGATTCAGGACAACGAGCCCAAGGATCTGGATCGTTATAAATTCGTGCTCTCGGAAGCGATCGATACGACAACCGACAGCCACGATCTCTCGCTCGAGGACTCCAAGAAGCGCTCGGGCGAACTGGCCGCCGGCGATGCGAAAGAAAAAAGCGAACGCGAAGCCATGATGTCGCAGACTGAGCAGAAAGAGCGCAAAAAAGCCGCCGCCCAGGACGAAGAGAAAAAGAAAAAAGTTCCGAGCCTCCTGCGGCCAGGAGAAAAGCCGCCGAACTCGCAGAACTAGTTTGCGCCGAGCGTTACACGACCAGCGGAAGCGGAGGTTCGGTTTGCCTGCAGCACCTGGCTTTGATCGAGCAGCGCCTGGGTGATCACTTCTCCGGCAGCCCTGTTGCCATCGAAATTCCAATGGCCCATGTTGTAAGCGGTGTTGTAGAAACCATGCAGGACGATGTGATTCTGTTCCACGTAGCGAAGCAGCGGCGGCCCTAATAGGATCGCGCTGATACCGTCTTTTTGCGCGAGCTCGGCCATGCGCTCGTCCGTCAGGAATAACGACGAAACGCCAATCTTGCGGGCATAGACCGCTCGGGCACGCGGGTCCGGATCGATCTCGCGGCTGCGATCAAAGACAACCACAAAAAATTCCGCGTGATGCCGGTCGCAGTCGCGCTTCATCGCGCGCACGATGCATTCCTCGACCTGCCACGATTTCGCGTAGATCGGATCGTCCGGGTTATAGATACTGTCGGTGGTCGGCAGCGACGCATTGGCGGGTTGCGGCTTCGGTTTCGAGCGAGATAATTTCGCGCGATACTTTGCGATCAGCTGCAAGGCATTGGTATGCGCTTCATTTAAAGCAAGCAGCACACGGCTCTGGTTGGTGAAATCGGCGAGTCGGTTGCGCAGCCGGCGGGAGAACGAGAGCCTGGGCGCAGGCGGCGGCGAATCGCCTTCCGGAATATGATCGCAATCGAACATCGGCGTTCCCGGCACATAGTCGGGAAACAGCGTGGGCACGCTGCGAATCAGCGCCATGGAAGTAGTGCCGAGCAGAACGATATCGGGCTGATACTTCCAGACATGGTGGTGCAGTGTCAGATATTCCTGCTGCAGGTTATAGCCCGCGACTCCGAAATTCAGCACCTCGACTGATCCCGCAGGCCGGTGCAAAGCACGGGCCAGTTGGCGCTCCATTTCGGCTTCAAAGGTGCGATCGCGCGGCATCTGCTCGGCCGCTACCTCCGAAGATCCGAGAACGGCGATGCGCAGAACGCCCGGCGGACGCGCCACGGAGCGCTCGCGGTCCACCATACCGTCGCTGTTGACGGTCAGGAAGTTATCACCCTCGTTGACGGCCCATCCGCGCGCATTCGGGCGATACGAATAGCCTCGTTCCGGCTCGTGATTGAAGAATGAGCCTGTGTACTTCACCCCGGCCGCCCGGAATCCCAGCTCTACGATCAGCAGGACACCCACCGTGATGAGCGCGGCGAGGAAGCAGTCCTTAAAAAATCGCATAGACGAAGGGATTTTTGGGTTCTCCACTGGTTGCGACCAGCAGCGCAAACCCGATCACCAGCACGAGCGCAGTGGAGGCGTACAGCGACCAGCGAAGATAGCGAGGGCCCGAGAGCCGGATCTGGGCCAACCAGCGGTCCGGCCGGTAGCGTTCACAAAGCTCGAGCAGCGCGTAGCCCAGCAGCCCGATCAGGAACGCCCGGGCGCTGTTCAGTCCTTCGGGTTCAAAGATGCCGCGGAAATCGGCCACATGGCTCGCCACGTGCCGCAATAAATAAAGTGCGTCGGAAACCGTCTCGGCACGGAAGAACACCAGCGCGAAGCACACCAGATGGAACGTCATGAACCAGCCCAGGACGTTGCGCGCCGGCTCCCATTCCGGATGTTGCTTGGAGAGCCGTTTGCGGCGTTTCGCGGTCAAAGCCTCGAAGCTGATGAAGATCGAGTGCAGAATGCCGAAGATGAAATAGCCCCACGCAATGCCATGCCAGAGCCCGATGGCGACCGTATTGATCGTGATGCTCATCACCAGGCCGACGTTGCCCAGCTTGCGTGTCGCCATGCGCAGCGGCATAAACAGGTAATCGGCCAGCCAATTAGTAAACGACATGTGCCAGCGGCGCCAGTATTCGCTGATGCTGGTTGAGTTGAACGGCCGATCGAAGTTTTCCGGTCCTACGACGCCGAACAGCCGTCCGGTGCCAATGGCAATGTCGGTGAGCGCCGAAAAATCTGCATAAAGCTGCAGCGGCCAGATATAGAAGCCGATCCACCAGCCTCCATGCAGACCGCTGACATGGGCGTAAACGTAATTCACCGCGGTTGCCAGATGATCAGCCACGATCAACTTCTTGGCCAATCCCCAGGCAATGCGCAGGATGGCCGGCAGAACCGTCTGGCCATTCCCGATCTGCGAAAGAAAGTCGTCGCTTCGCTGAATCGGTCCGGCCAGAATTTGGGGGAAAAACGCTACGTAGGCGGCGAACGGAATCAGGCGACGCGCTGCCGGCATTTTGCCCCAGTACACATCGAGCACGTAACTGATCAGCTTGAACGAATAGTAGGAGATGCCGAGCGGCACGATCCACGACGTAATTCCCTGGTGCGGAACGAACACGACCAGCTTGAAGAACATCAGGTACGCCACAAGAACACCGACGATTGCAGTCGTCAAAGCAAACGCGCGCGAGGTGCCCTGCAACCGTTCGCACCAGAGGGCGCCCGCGTAGGTGAAGAGCGTGGCTGCGGCGAGCGCAATGGCCCCACGCGGGCTGGTGGTGCAGTAGAACGCGTAGGACGCAATCAGCACGTAAGCCGCGCGCCACGCCGCCGGAATCACTCGGAAGATTGACGCTGCAATCGCCAGAAAGAGCAGGAAGTCGACCGAAGTAAACCTCATACCGGCTTTACTTGGACGTCTTCTTCTCGATCAGAGCGATCAGGTCGCCTACGTTCTTCAAACCAGTCACTTCGGCAGTCGTAAAGTCGACTTTGAATTCGCGCTCCACCGCCGCAATCAGAACGATGTGAGTAATGGAATCCCAGCCGTCCACATCGTCGGCCGTCATCTCGGGACGGATCTCGAGGGAATCGTCATCAAAAATCTCCTGAAAAACACGATTCAGGCGTTGTTCGATTGTTTCTGTCATTGCTTCCTTAAATAAATCAGTTCTGCACGAGGTGCGCCGGCTGGGTATTTACATGAATGAAGACCGGCAGCGGTTCGTACTCGCTTACCTTCCGCCGCCAGGTCGTAAAGCCGTCGGAATCCGACGTCTTTTCAAAGCCGAAGCTCGCGAAAAACTCCTTGACCATCGCATTCTTGGCGGTAGGGCGATATTGTCCGGTGACGTATTCGGCGCCCAGCTCGCGCGCGTGCTCGAAGATAGCGTTCATGATGGTCTGCTCAACGCCGCGTTTCAGCACCCGGCAGCTCATGAGCCAGTCCCGGATCGCGAGCTCGTTGCCCGCGTGCTCGGCGATCACGACCGAGATCAGTCCATGGTCACCGAGGCGATCGGAAAGCGTCGCATAGAGCGGCAGAAACTTCGGGTCCTTTGCAAGCGCAGCGCAATCGGCTTCGCTGCGGCGGTTCGTCATGAGGTTGAATTGGTTACTGCGCTGCATCAGCTGCGCGATGCGCGGCAGATGGTAAGCGTCGAACGGCGCCAGAGTCATCTGCATGTCGAGCGATTCCAGAAATTCCTCGATGGATGCGTAGTTACCCTGCTCCTCGCGGCGTGCAGCTTCCAACCGGTACATCTCGGCGCGCTGGAGATCCTCTGCAGAAAATGAAGTCGTCTCGAACAGGTTCAGCTCGCTGACCGCGCGCACGTAATCGGCCGGGTCTTCCGGCAATTCGGGCACAATTACGCCTGGAACCAGCTCGCGCACCACGTTCCGCTCGAACGGATTGTCGTCGAGGAACACCATGGAATCGAAGCCGATGTTCAGAGTCTCGCGAATCTGCCGAATATTTTCGGCTTTATCGGTCCAGTTGGCAACGAAGCAGGTGATGTGCTCGCGCTTCAGGATCATCTCCGGATGCTTCTCGAAGGGCAGCAGCGCGTTCGCCAGCTCGTTCTTGCTGCAGACGCACAGCAGAATGCCGCGATTCAGTAGCTCGCGCAGGAAAAGCTGGAACCGGTAAAACGCTTCGCCATCCCCGTGCGAATTAAGCTTTATTCCCTCTACGCCGTCATCACCGATGACGCCGCCCCAGAGCGTATTATCCAGATCGAGCACCACGCACTTCACTACCCGGCCTTGCTGAGCCAGTACGATATCGGCGATGTTTTTCGCCACGTAGGGCAGCGAATCCGGAGCGCAGAGCATCTTCGCCATGTCCCACAGCCGGTCGTCGAACCACTGCCGCCGGCCGATCCACGAAGCGACCGCTTCGATATCGTTGATGAGTACCGATCCGTAGCTGCGCGCCTCCTGCGACAGGCGCTCATTAAGGGCGCAGACCACTGAGTAAAACGCTTCGCCGACTTTGCGGTCGAAATTGCCGAATGTGCGCTCGTAGGGCAGCACAAACGTGGACTGTAGAATAACCGCCCGGCTGCGCGCCTGAATCGCTTCCCAGATGCGCCTGGCTTTCTCGGCGGTCTGTGCGACAAACTCTTCGCCTTTTCCAGCGCGCTGCCCGAAGCGCATCCGGAGCGCCTGCACCGCGTCCAGCAGTACGATGAAATCCGGCTGGAAACGATACAGCGCCGAATCCGAGTCGTAGGCTTCGAGCTCGACCGCGTCGAACGGCCCTTCATAAACCTCGCAGCTCACGCCCTGCCGGTGCAGCAGAACTCGCAGAAGCGGAACCAGGTGCTGGGTGGAAACACTGCCGAGCAGGGCCACCCGGACTTTGCGCGATGCCGAGGCCGGATCGAGATGCTTGCTCTCGCGAAGCAACTGGACGTAGTTCAATTCCGTGGGACTGGCGGTTGTGGATGGAGCAGGCATTTCGCTGGAAGGCGGCCGAAAGGGACGCTTAACCATTGTCCAATGGACCACCCCGCTTTCACAAGGAGTAAGAGTAATGCGGGTTACAAAATGCGATGAAAACTCGGTTAAGGTACTCTATACCGCTGGGGTTGATCCCGAAGGCCTGGTGACGAGTGCGGTCGGCTTCGCGCCGGTAGGATGTGCTCGCCGTAAGCACTCGTGCGTGGCGTAAATTAGAAGAAGTAGGGTTCCGACCCGGGCACTTTGGCGCACCATCACCATCATTCCCATGGCACCGGCCTGGTGCTTCGTTTTTCACTCGCGGCCACGCTGCTTTTCACCGCTTTTGAGGTCTGGGCGGGCTTGCGCGCTCATAGCCTTTCCCTGCTCTCGGATGCGGGACACAACTTCACGGATGCGCTTGCGCTGCTGCTTGCCGCGATCGGCGCTTATCTGCAGAGCAAGCCTCCCGACCAGGTAAAAACCTACGGCTACGGCCGTGCGGGCGTGATTACAGCCTTCTTGAACGCCGCCACGCTGATTGTCATTTCGCTGGTCATTTTCTGGGAAGCGGGAACGCGCCTGCTCCATCCCGAGCCGCTTAACGACCGCATTATGCTATGGGTCGCGGCAGCTGCTCTCGTGTTGAACACGGGAATCGTGATCGCGCTGAATCGCGGGCAAAAGGGCGATATCAATCTGCGGGCTGCCATGCTGCATATGGCGGGCGATGCGATCGGCGCGGTCGCCATCATCCTGGGCGCGCTGGCGATTCACTACACCGGGCTAAGCTGGATCGACCCCGCGCTCTCCATCCTGCTTGGCCTGTTCATTCTGTATACCGCCTGGGACATCACGCGCGAGTCGGGCAATATCCTGTTGGAAGGCTTGCCACGCGGCATCGAACTGCGTAAGGTCACCGATGCTATGGGCGCGGTCGAGGGCGTGATCGACGTCCACGACCTGCACATCTGGAGCCTCGGGTCGAGCACCCACGCGCTTAGCTCACATGTCCTGATTGACGACATGCCACCTTCCTCGAGTGCGCGCATTCTCAAACGGCTCAATGAAGTCCTGCACGGCTTCGGGATCAATCACTCGACCATTCAGTTCGAACATATGCCTTGCGGCATGTCCGAGCGCGGCTGCCGTCCGACTCCGGGCCACGCGCATGATCACGACCACGCGCATTAAGAGCTGCGAGCGTCCGTGTTGCTGGGGTGTTTAACGCAGGACAGAAATTACTCTGCTCGCAGCGCGATGACCGGATCGATGCGCGACGCGCGCCTGGCCGGGAGGTATCCCGCGAGCAGAGCGACGGCGAACATGGAGAAGAGCGCCAGAAGAAACGTCCAGGGGTCCCGGTAGGTAACCCCGAACAACAGACTGTGCACGGCTCGCGCGAGCAGGAATGCTGCAAGCGCACCGATGGACAGGCCGGCCGCTGCCAGACCAAGCGTCTGCATGACGATCTGTCCACGGACTCGTCCCGCCTGGGCACCGAGAGCCATACGAATGCCGATCTCCTGGGTCCGGCGCGCGACGGAGTAGGAGATCAGGGCATAAATTCCAAGCGTCACGAGAAGAAGGGCGAAGGCGGCGAATCCGGCCAGCACGACCGCAATGAGACGCCTCGGGGAAACTGCTCGCTGCACTAGCTCCGTTAAAGGACTCATACTCTTGTGCGGCAAGTCGGGAATCAGCGGGCGCAAAGCCTCTTCCACGCGCTCTGAGAGCACCGCCAAAGGCAGATTCGAGCGCACAACCAGATCGACGGAGCCCCAATCGTCGCATTGGCGGATCGGCAGGTACATCTCGGAGCCCGAGCCTTGTTCGAGCGCGATGTGACGCACGTCGCCCACCACCCCCACGACCTCGCGGTCGGCACCGCAATCGCCCGCTACGATCTTGCCGATGGCATCCTCGCCGGGCCATAGCGTCCGCGCCATGCTCTCATTGATGAGGATTACGGACCTAGCCCCTTTATCGCGGTCGCGTTCGCTGAAGTCCCGGCCCTCCTTTAATGGAATCCCGAGCGCGCTCAGATAGCCCTCACTCACCACGCGAACGAAGGCTCCCGGATACTCACCCTCCTTGTACTGTTTTCCTTTCGCTCCGGCACCCCAGCTCCGGTTGTGCCCCAGCGGCAGAACATCGCTCAGTCCTGCCGCCTTGACGCCTGGAATCGATTTAGCCCGGCGCAGGACCTCATCGAAATAAGCGTTTTGCTGCTCCTGCGTCTTATACTGCCCGTTCGGATCGACCCGCCAGGCGGCGGCGCTTTCGGGACGAAAGCCCGGATCTACCTCCAGGAGCCGAACAAAACTCCGCAGAAACAAACCCGCCGCGACAAGCAACACACAAGCCAGCGCCATTTCAAGTACGACAAGCGCCGCACGCGTCCAGACGTGTCCCTTGATTTCACTCGCCCCGCGCTGTCCCATGGTGGATGTAAGGGAAAGAGACGCGGTCTGCAGTGCGGGCGCAATGCCGACAATGACTCCAGTCAGAATCGCTGCCAAAGCCGTAAAGCAGAGCACTTCCGAATTGACGCTCACTTTGCTGAGCAGCGGGATGTTGAATGCATGCAGATGTGAGACCGCGCGAGTTCCAGCAAGAGTGAGGGCCAAGCCGAGCAGCGCGCCGGCACAACTGAGCAGCAGGCTCTCGGTCAATAGCTGCCGGGCAAGCCGCATTCTGGCCGCGCCGAGCGCGATTCGAACCGCGATCTCTCGCTGGCGCGAAGCTGTGCGCGCCAGCAACAGGTTCGAAAGATTCGCGCAGACGATCAACATCATCACGACCACTGCCGAGCCCAAAACGGCCAGCGCCGGACGCACTCGGCCGCGGATGTGGTCTGCGAGGAAGCTCAGTTTCGGGTCGAGCCCGTTGCCATGAGGATTTTCACGGCTGATCTGCAGCCCGAGCAGATCAGCTTCCGCCTGTGCTTTCTTTAGCTCTGCGTCCGGTTTCAAACGGCCGACCACGGCCAGCGTATTACCCCATTTATCGGTTTCCTTGGTCAGCGGAAACGGACTGAACAGATCGATCTGTGTTCCCGGCGCAAAGATCGCCGCGAAATCGAAGGACTCGGGCAAAATACCGACAATCGTGGTGGCGGTGTCGTTCAGCCGAATCGCGCGGCCGATCACGGACGGATCGGATCCGAATCGCCGTACCCACAGCCCGTGGCTCAACATCACAACGCTCGGGCCGTTCCATTTGCATTCGTCCGCCGTGAACGGCTTTCCGAGCATGGGCTTGATTCCCAGCAGCGGAAAGAAGTTGCAGGAGACGGGAACCGTGCTCAGACGTTCCGGTTCGCCATTGCCGCTCAGTCGACTGTCGCCGGTTCCGTAGAAGGCGTAATATCCCGCGATGTCTGAAAACGATCTGTTGCGCTCGCGGAAATCCAGCATGCGCCCGACCTGCAGCGTCGCGCCCGAAAGGTCACCTTCCGTTTTGGTACGGTTCGCAATCCAGACGAGCCGGCTCGGATCGCGAAACGGCAGCGGCTTGGCCAGCAGCGCGTCGACGATGCTGAAGACGGTAGCGCTCGCAGCAATGCCCAATCCGATGATCAGAATGGCAAACGTTGCAAATCCACGATCGCGACGAAGAGTACGCAGGGCATAGCGGAGATCCTGCGCGATGCTCTCCAGGGTCGGCAATCCGCGCGCATCCCGCTGTTCCTCACGGGCTTGCTCCAGACCACCTATGCGGATCATCGCCTTACGCCTCGCTTCCTCGCGCGTCATTCCGCGCCTCAGATTCTCCTCGATTGCCAGCTCAACGTGCGACGCGAGTTCGGCATCAAGATCCTCTTCGAGCTGGTTTTTCTGAAACAGCGCCCGCGCCTTTTCGAGCAACTCGCGCCACCCGTATCTCACTGCTTCTCTCCTTCGGCCATCGCCAGGACCCGGCTCATCACGTCACTTAAACGCTGCCAGTGGGCCGTATCCGCAGCGAGTTGAGCCCGACCCTTCTTGGTGATCGAGTAATATTTCGCTTTCCGGTTGTTGTCAGAAATGCCCCACTCAGCCGCAATCCAGCCGCGCTGTTGAAGGCGGATCAGCGAGGCGTAGATCGTTCCCTGATTCAGCAGAATCTGCTCACCGCTGACCTGCTCGATCCGCCTCGCGATGCCGTAACCATGCGTGGGACCGAGCGCCACGAGCGTCTGCAGCACCATCAGGTCGAGCGTGCCCTGTAAGAGATCCAATTTGTCCTTATGTGGCATTACCACATCAGCCTATCACAATTCGCTGTGGCCCTCCCACAGGAGCACGAAATCGCCCATGCGCGTGAAGCATTCCCGAGTCGCCGATAATGGGAAACGCATCCAAGCAACTGCAATTCTTTGCCTTAGAGGAGCAACATATGCCGAACCAGTATCAGATCGATCCGGCTCATTCGAGCGTGCAGTTCAGTGTTCGCCACTTGATGATGTCCAATGTGCGCGGCTCGTTCACGGGTGTACAGGGCACCGTTACGGTCGACCCAGCCCATCCCGAGCAGGGCAGCGTGCAGGCCGAAATCGATGTCAATACCATTGCCACGAACGATGAAAAGCGCGATGCGCACCTCAAATCGGCCGATTTCTTCGATGCCGCGCAATATCCGAAGATGACCTTCCGCAGTACCCGGATCGAGAAAACCGGATCGAATAGCTATCGCGTGACGGGCGATCTAACCATCCATGGCGTGACAAAACCGATCACGCTGGACGTGGATGAAGTCACCGAAGAAGCCAAGGACCCCTGGGGTCACACCCGGATCGGCGCGGCAGCCAAAGCGAAACTGAAACGCAGCGATTTCGGCCTTACCTGGAACGCGCCGCTCGAAACTGGCGGCTTCCTGGTCGGCGACGACGTGAAACTCGACTTCGAACTCGAATTCGTGAAGGCGCAGAGCGCAGCCGCCTGATCTTTAGGCCGCTTTCTTCACCTTGATCTTTTTCTGGGTGTTGAGCAGCGCGATCACGATCTGCTCATAGAGCTCGCTGCGCGGCTTGCCCTGAAACTGTTCGGCAAGCCGCCGCAAATTTCCAGCCGAATAGCATTCCATAACGGCCGGATGAATGTAGTACTTCTTGCAGGTCGCCGGCTTGTTTCCCAGCTTGCCCGCCACTTCCTTCACGACGTCCACCAGCACCGCCTTGGTCTCCGGATCGCCATTGTCGAGACACTTCTCGAGCAGGTACTCGATGGCCAGGCAGGTGCCGCCCCAGGTGCGAAAGTCCTTGGCCGTGAAATCGCCGCCGCTGATCGCGCGCAGGTATTCGTTCACATCGCCCGATTCGATTGTCTGCGGATTGCCGTCCTCGTCCAGATACTGAAAGAGGGCGCTCCCCGGGATCTCGCGGCACTTTTTAATGATCCGCGCCAGGCGTTTGTCATGCATCACGATCTCGTGCTGCTGATGGCTCTTGCCCTTGAAGCGAAACTTGAGGGTGTCGCCCAGCACCTGTACGTGCTGGTTGCGCAGTGTGGTCAGGCCAAACGAATTGTTCTGCTCCACGTACTCTTCGTTGCCGACGCGGATGTAGGTGGTCTCGAGCAAGCGCACGATCGCGGCCAGAATCTTTCGCTTCGGCATACCCTGCCGAGCCAGGTCCCGCGTGACGGTCTTGCGAATTCGAGTCAGCGCTTTCCCGAAGGCTTTCATGCGATCGAACTTCACCAGATCGCGCACGTGCCGGTATTGCGGATGATAACGATACTGCTTGCGTCCGCGGTCGTCCCAGCCGACGGCCTGGATATGGGCATTCGCGTGAGGGCTGATCCACACCGAACTCCAGCCTGGTGGAATGACCAGACTCTTGATGCGTTCAAGAACGGCTTCATCGGTGACGGGCTGGTCGTCCGGACCGATATAGGCGAATCCGTTGCCCGCCCGGCGTCTGCGGATTCCGGCACCTTTCGGAATCGCGTACCGCAGCCCGGCAATCTGCGCCGATTTTACTTCATCCGGAACACCGGGAACCGTAGGCGAGGCGACACCCATCCACAATTTGGATGCACAAAGCCCTCCGCGTAGTACTCAAAATCTCTTGACAATCCAGCTGCTTTCCCCCAGAATCGCTTGGCAGTAGGAGGCAAGGCATGCTCTTTTTCAGAACCGCTCGGTTAGCGGCAGCAACTCTGGTCGCGACTTGGCTCGCTTCCGCGGCTTACGCATCAAGCTTGAGCGCTTACGACGATGCTCTGTTTTCTTATTCGAGCGCGCCCTACATCGTTCACTTCTGCGGCTACAGCCCCGCCCCGTGTGTCGGCACGCAAGCGCTTCCCAACACATCGCTTGTCGCCAGTTACGATACCTACGCCAGCGCTCCCGCTTACGGTGTTTACAAGGCATACGGCTCCATGTCATTGAGTCCCGGTCCAGCCTCCACCGGTCGAGTCTTTCAAACAGTGGCCGCGGGCGGTGTCGCGGTTTCCGACGATACGCTCACGTTCTCAGGTCGGCCCACCGGCACACCGGGCACCTTCACGGTCGGCTTCACCATTTCCGGCTCGTCTTCCACTACGACCGGAAACGCTGCCGGCTACGGTCTCTGGGTGTATGTCGTCAACACTAATCAAACTTACACAATTTCCGATAACGAGGGGATCGCGACCAATCCAGTTATTCCGATGCAATTCGGAGTTCCGATTCACATCCAGACAAATTTCAGCGCGCAGGCGACCATCGTCACCCTGGCAGTGGGCTCATCTGCTCTTGCCGATTACTCCGATACCGCGGTTCTTTCGAGCATCGCTGTTTACGACCAGAATGGGAATAGAGTTCCGGTAGACATTGTGTCCAAATCGGGCACGGTCTACACAAGCGACGGCGTGGTCCCGGAACCTGGTGAGTTCTTACTGCTCTTCTGCGCACTCGGATGGCTCGCGCTTGTAAAACGTCCGTTCTCCGAACGCGCCGAATGATCGCTGTGCGTCGGATCCAGTGAATCCGGTGCTAAACCCTTTCTACTCCTCAAATCCTGCGCGCACCTTTCGATACGTCTCTTCGAGCGCCTCAGGAATAATTCGCACGTGCCCCACCGTGGTCATGAAATTTGCGTCGCCCGACCAACGCGGCAGCATATGCAGGTGAACATGCTGTGCGATCCCGGCGCCCGCTGCCGTACCGATATTCAGCCCCATGTTCAGGCCGTCGGGCCGGTACGCGCGCTCGAGCACTTCTTCGGCGCGCCGCGCCAGTTCCATCATCTCGCGCGATGCCTCTGGACTGGTCTCGTTCAGCCTGGCCACGTGCCCATAGGGCACGATCATCAGGTGACCGCTCGTGTAGGGGTAGCGGTTCAGAATGACGAAACAGTGCTGGCCGCGAAAAACCACGAGCGTGCGCTCATCCGCCGACGGATCGCGAGCCGCCTCGCAGAAAATACAGGCCCCCGGCTCCTTTTTGGCTTCCATGTATGTGGATCGCCAGGGCGTCCACAAATGATCCATTTCCGCTGCCTGCTCGCGCTAGATCGAATGAGGCTCGGAGTTCGGCGGCGTTTCGTGTTCAGCCGCAGCGCGCTTTTCGCTCTGATTCACCAGATCCCGCAGCTCTTTGCTCGGCTTGAAAAATGGAATCCTTTTGGAGGGCACCTCGACCCGCGAACCAGTTTTTGGATTGCGCCCCACGCGCGGCTGGCGCTGCCGGGTGCGAAAACTGCCGAATCCGCGTATCTCGATCTTGTCGCCTTTGTGCAGACTGCTTACGATGCTGTCGAAAATCGTCTCGACGATCGTCTCGGAATCTTTTCGCGTCATCTCCACGACTTTCGAGACCTCGTCAATCAGCTCAGCCTTCGTCATAATTCCTGTTCCTGTAATTCTTTGGACTGTTCTGCTTCATAGCATCGCCTACCGTGGAGGTTGCAATGGCTGCCTGCCGCCGGTAATCGTCGATGCGGCTGCGCTCGGCGTCCTCATGCACCTCCCGCAGGCTCAATCCAATGCGCCGCTGGGCCTCGTTGAGCTTGATCACCTTGAAATCGAGCTCCGTTCCGACCGGCAGGAGTTCTTCCCCGCCCCGCTGCGCCTCACTGTGCCGGCCCGCCCCGCTGGCGATTTCGCTACGATGGCATAAACCTTCCACACCCGGCAGCAATTCTACGAACACTCCAAACGGCGCCGCGCGGCAGACCTTGCCGCGCACGACATCGCCCAGCTGATGCGAGCGGAAGAATACCTCCCAGCTATCGGGCTGCAATTGCTTGATGCCGAGCGACAGCCGCCGGTTCACCGGGTCGATCTGCAGCACCACCGCCTGCACCAGCTGGCCTTTCTTGATCAGCTCCGAGGGATGCTTTACATGCGCCGTCCACGACATGTCCGAAACGTGCACCAGCCCGTCGATGCCGTCTTCGATTTCGACGAACGCCCCGAAGTCAGCCAGTTTTCGCACCCTTCCTTCCACAACCGAGCCCACGCTATAGCGGTCCGCAATGGTCGTCCAGGGATCCGCCTCGAGCTGCTTGATGCCGAGCGAAATACGCCGGTCTCGCGGCTTGACCTCGAGCACCACGGCCTCGACCTGATCGCCCACCGTGACGATCTTCGAGGGGTGCTTCATGCGCCGGCTCCAGGTCATCTCCGAGATATGGATCAGCCCCTCGACGCCCGGCTCCAGTTCCACAAAAGCACCGTAATCGGTTACGCTCACCACTCGCCCAATCACGCGGCTTGCGGGAGGATAGCGGGCATCCACATCCACCCACGGATCGGGACGCAACTGTTTCAGGCCGAGCGAAATCCGCTCATGCTGCGGATCAAACTTCAGCACCTTGACGGTGAGCTCCTGGCCCACGCTCACCACCGCCGCCGGATGGCTCACGTTGCCGTAGCTCAGATCGCTCACGTGCAGCAGGCCGTCGATTCCGCCCAGGTCCACGAAGGCGCCATAGTCGGTCAAGTTCTTGACCACACCCTGCACTTCCGCACCTTCGAAGATCGCCGCGAGCGCCTGGGCCTTGCGCGCCTGCCGATCGTTTTCGAGCAGCACCCGGCGCGATACGACTGCATTCGCACGACGGCGGTTTAGCTTCAGAATCCTGACTTCGAGCGTCTGTCCGACATACGGATCCAGATTGTGAATGGGCCGTATCTCCACCTGCGAACTCGGCAGAAATGCGTTCACGCCGATATCAACCGCCAGTCCGCCCTTCACCTTGGCCGTGACGCGCCCGCTCACCGGAGCGCCGCTCGCCGCTGCGGCTTCCAGTTCTTCCCAGACGTGCTGCCGGTGCGCCCGCTCGTAGGACAGCAGAATGTAGCCTTCCACCGGCACGCCCGTGCGATCGATCATCACTTCGATCACATCGCCGCGTTTCACAGCCGGAAGGCCGTTCTCGACCGGAAACTGCGAAGCCGGGACCAACCCCTCCGTCTTCCGCCCGATGTCGACGATCACTTCTTTGTCACTGACGCTCAGCACGTGCCCATGCAGTAGTTCCCCGTGCCCGGCCTGGAAATGGCTGTTGTAATCGTCTAGAAATGCCTGATAATCCGGGCTCTCGAGCGCCTCCGGCATCTCCACTTGCTCATCAGGGCCAACAGCCATGTCTCATTTCATCCTGAATCCCGGCCGGCACCGCGCCTGCCGCTGGTAAAAGCGTCAAATACTTGATACTTCAGTACTTCAGAAGTCTAGCGGAGCGTACAATTGATGTCAACCGGACGTCTTTCCGGTGACCGCCATTCCAATCGCGTGAATATCGCCCCACAACACCTATCCGTTCCCTCTGGCCCGAGCACATCAGCTGCCAAACGAACCCTCCGCGCTCGTGCATTCCAGGATCTGGCTCCTTATCTCGTGCTCGCGCTGGTCGTTGTGGCGATCCTCACCTACTCGCTTCGGCTTTGGAGGACCGGCCTCTCGGCTCCCCTCGACACACGTCCGGGCGCCTCCTACACGTTCCTAAAGGGCGATACCTACACCTATCCCTATATCGCCAAGGCTCTCGGCGAACACGCCTTCTTCCACAACCCTCGAGTCGGGGCGCCGTTCGGACTCGATTATCACGACATGTACCAGCCGGATCTGGTGCACCATGCTGCCCTGGCGTTCTTGATGCTGTTCACGGCGAATCCCTTTCTGGCGGTGAACCTTTACTGCCTGCTTAGCTATGTGCTGATAGCCTGTAGCGCGTTTTGTGTTCTGCGGCGTTTCGGCCTGTCATTACCGTCAGCTTTCGCTGCCAGCATTCTGTACGCTTTTACGCCCGCGCATCTGTTCAGCTCGGAATATCATCTCTTTCTCTCCGCATACTTCCTGATTCCGCCGACCATCTTGCTGATCGTTCGCATTTTCACGGATCTTCCCGGCTCGGGTCGCGAGTTCCCGGCTGACTCGCGGCGCGGGCTGTTGCGCTTTGGCCTGCTGCTCTCGCTGCTGGTCGGCCTGGCGGGCGTCTACTATGCCTTCTATTCGGCACTGCTTCTCGGCGTCGCTGCTCTTTACGCGTTTTTGCGGCGCGAGCGGCGTCAGTTCGCGCTCGTGGCTGTCGCTTGCGCAGGCACGCTCTGCCTTACGGTTCTCATCGCGCTTTTGCCCGTTTACTTCTATCACCGCCACCACGGACCCAACCCGGAAGCCATTCAGCGCTCCGTTTTGGACAGCCACCTCTACAGCCTCAAAATCGCCGATCTTTTGCTGCCCTCACCCGAGCATCCGATCAAGGCGCTGCGCCGGCTCACGGCGACTTACAATCAAAGCCTCTCGTCGCTCAACGACAACGAGAGCGAAGCCTCTGCCCTGGGCGTGCTCGCCTCGGTGGGCTTTCTCTTTCTCCTGTTTCATCCGTTCGCCGGCCGTTCACGCTCGCGCCAGGGGATCCTGACCGCTTTGACAATACTCGCTCTCGCGCTTGTTCTCTGGGCCACCGTGGAAGGCTTCGGGACCTTGTTCTCATTCCTGATCACGCCCGAAATCCGCAGCAACACCCGCGTGATCTTTTTTCTCGCCTTTCTGTCGCTTGCCGCTTTCGGGCTGCTCGCCGACAAAATCCTCGATACTGTTCTCGACTCCGGCCCGCACTCGGTCGATCGCTCCGTCCTGCTCGGGGCTGTGCTGCTCCTCGGACTTTATGACCAGGGCGTCAGCCGCATGAAGCCGGACATCGCCGCGAGTCATGCCGTCTTCGCAAGCAACGATCACTTCGTCCATCGCATCGAAACAGAACTGCCGGCCGGAGCAGCGGTCCTCGAGCTTCCCTACCAGGCTTTCCCCGAAACCGCCGGCCCCAACCGCATGCTCAGCTACGATCCGCTCGCCGCGTATCTACACTCGTCGAAACTGCGTTGGAGTTATCCGGCTATGCGAGGACGGCCGAGCGCTGCCTGGATTGAACAGCTCAGCTCTCTCCCGATTCCCGCGCTGCTGCCGCAGGCTGTGCTTGGCGGCTACCGCGGGATTTGGGTGGATCGTTTCGGCTATGCCAATTCCGGCGACATAGAAAAGCAGATTGCCGGCGCCACCGGCGCGTCGCCCACCGTCAGCGAAGACGGCCGCTACAGTTTCTTTTCTCTCATCGGTTACGCGGCTGCGCTTAAGGAGAAAATGCCGGGCGCGCGCTGGGACGCTCTTGTGTTACCGGGCAAACCCGCCTTTACGCTGCAATACGTCGCTGGGGTGTACGGACCCGAGTACTCCGGAAGTGAGCAGTGGCGCTGGTGCAATCAATCCGGCGCAATCGCCATCCTGAACGACACCGGCCAGCCGCAGCCGGTCGAGCTGGCCGGCGATCTTCGAAGCGGGTTCGCGAGCCCTTCCACCGTCGAATTCCAGCTCGGCAGCGCCGTATTCAAGGCTCAGGCCAGTTCCGGCGCGATCACGTTCCACTGGCCTCTGACGCTTGCGCCCGGACTCAATCGCATCGCATTCAGAACCGATGCACCGCGCGTACCCGCGCCGAACGATCCGCGCCTCATGTATTTCCGCATGGAGAATATGCACGTTCTCCCGCGCTGATCAAAGACAAACGCGCCGGCACCCGAGATTCTGCGCTCGCGCAACTATCGTTCGAGCTTATTCCTGTTCCAGGCCTGTTCGCTCCGCACCACGAATCCTGGCCGGCGGCGTGCATTCTGCAGCGACAACCAGATATATTGCCCGACGACGCCGAGCGATAACGCGAAGGCCCCGCCGAAGAACGCAATGACCAGCATCAACGGCGTATAGCCCAGCACCGGAATCTTGCCCTCGAGCCACGCCACCAGGACAACCACCGCCGCTGCCATCGCCAGCACGCAGGCCGTGGCGCCGATCAGCAGCAGTCCTCTGATAGGCAAATCGGTGAAGTTGAAGATGCTGTCGACGGCATAGCGCAGTTTTTTTCGCACTGTCCACGCGCTCCGGCCCTCGCGTCTTGCGCGCCGCTCATAGGGCACAAATGTGCGGCGGAAGCCGAGCCAGAACAGCAGCGCGATCAAATTGGTCTGCACCTCAGGCAGTTTCACGAGTTCATCGCGCACTTGTCGCGTGCAGGCGAACACATCGATGCCGCCTTTGGGCATGCCTTTCAGCACAAAGCTACGGTAGAGACGCCAAAACCACTCTGACGCCATTTGCGACCACCACGGGTCGGCCCGGCTCACCCGATATCCGAACGCTACATCAGCTTCACCGCTCCGCAGCACGCGGTGAAACTCGGTCATCAGTTCCAAAGGTTCCTGCAGATCCGCTGCAAGGACGCCCAGCACATCGCCGCGCCCATAACGCAGCCCTGCTCCGATTGCCGAAAACGCACCAAAATTCCGGCTCAACTCGATAAGCTGCGTCGGCACCGGGAACGCGGGTAGCCTCTCTCGCAGGAAGTCGAGCGAGCCGTCCGGACTTCCATCCACCACAAAGACAACTTCCAGCTCGTCCGTGAAGGAAGCGGCGAATGTCTGCAATTCTGCCAGCAAGCGCGGCAGATTCTCTTCGTTCTTGTAAATCGGAATGACGATCGAGAGCATCGCGTTTCTTGGTTTACTCTGCGCGCCACCCATTCACTGCTTCAATCACACGCGCCGTCTCCTCGTCTGTCAGATAAGGATGAATCGGCAAGCTCACCTGCTCGTGGCAAAAATTGCGTGCCCGCTCTGCTCCGGGTACGTTTTCATATGCGACGGCACGCATCGCCGGTTGATCGAAAATCGCCTTTGGATAGTGCTCCGCGGTTGTAATACCGCGCTCGCGCATCCAGCGGAAAAACGCTGGCTTCTTCTCGGCCTGCACCAAGACCGGAAACAAATGCCAGCTGGAATCCGAACCGGGCGGCGGACCGGGAACGAGCACCGCTTTGTTTCGAATGCCTTCGATGTATCGTTTTGCGATCGTTCGCCGCCGCTCAATCCAGCCGGGCAGCTTTTTGAGACTTACCGCGAGCAGCGCGGCCTGCAGCTCGTCGAGCCGGCTGTTATACCCGATCGATTCATGCCGGTACTTCGCACTCTGCCCGTAATTGCGATACTCCGCGCATCTGGCGCCCAGTTCCTCCGAACCGGTCAGGATCGCGCCCCCATCGCCCATGGCTCCCAGATTCTTGGTCGGGTAAAAACTTGTGGCGGCCACCTGCCCTGCCCTCCCGCAGACAGCGCCGCCAAACGAAGCTCCAATCGACTGCGCACAATCCTCGACAATCTTGAGATCGAATCGCGATCGGAGCTCTCCAATCTGTTCCGCATCCAGCGCATGACCGTACAAATGCACGGGCACGAAGAATCGAATCTCCGGCCGCGCTCGCAAAACATCATCGCAGGCTGCGAGATCAACAAGCCCGTACCGATCGACAGGCGCAAATACCGGCACCGCGCCCAGTTTCACGATGGCGAGGGTTGTGGCGAAGGCCGAAACGGGCGTCGTTAAAACCCGGTCACCTTCTTCACAGCCGAGCGCGCGCAGGCCGATTTCGATCGCGTCGAGCCCGCTCGCAACGCCAACCGCGCGATTGACGCCCCAGTACACGGCCAGCGCTCGCTCGAACTCCACAACCTCGCGCCCGAGCACATACCAGCCACTTGCGCCCACGCGCTCGAAGGCTGCCAGCATTTCAACGCGAGTGTCCTCCCACTGGCGCGCGAAATCGTTAAACAGAATGTCTTGCATCGGCACGGACGAGCCGCAGAAACTCGTCGTAGTCTCGAATGTAATCGGCTGGATCATAGGCGCCAGAGGTCAGGACCAGCAGCACGGCGTCGCTCGAATACCGGTATTGCACGCACCAGCGCATCGGGGGAACGTAAAGTCCGCGATTCGGCCGGTCGAGCGTGTACTGTGCGCGATGCTCCCCGTCGTCTGCTACGCACCGGCAGCTGCCATGCACGCAGATCAGAAATTGATGCTGCTCGCGATGCGCATGCTCGCCCCGTATGTGCTCGCCCGGCACGCCGAAGACCAGGAAGTACCGCCTGATCTCGAACGGCACGTGCCGTTGCGCTTCGCCGAAACTGAGATTTCCGCGCATATCAATGACCAGCGGCAGTTCCTCGAGGCTCACGCCGCGCACCACCGAGCCGGCCTGCGTTGTTCCAGCACTTACGGACCCCGGTGATGGTTCATGATGCGGCGCATCCACATATCCGGAAATTCGTGCCGGATTCCCGACTACAATCGTGTCCGGCGGAACATTGCGCGTTACAACTGCGCCCGCGCCCACCATCGCACGCTCACCGATCTCGACGCCCGGCAGAATCGTCGCATTGGCGCCGATCGACGCACCCTTTCGCACGCGCGTGATGGGAAACTGCTCGTGATAGTGCCGGCTGCGCGGGAATTTGTCGTTGGTAAAGGTCGCATTCGGCCCGACAAAGACATCGTCCTCGAGCACGATTCCATCCCAAAGCTGAACGCCTGACTTGATCGTTACGCGATCGCCGATTACCACTTCGTTTTCCACGAATGTGTGGTCGCACAGATTGCAATCCGCACCGATCTTGGCGCCCGCCAGCACATGCGCAAATGCCCAGATGCGCGTTCGCGGACCGATCCGCTCACTCTCCACAATCGCGTTCGGGTGCTGGAAATGCTCCTTGTCTTTCGACACCATTCGATCAGCACTCATGATATCGGCTTTGGCCTGGAGAACTGAGGTACTAGTCGTCTCTCTCGAATGTAACCGCTTAAAACTAAGTCAAACTGTTACAATCAGGTAGGAGGGTCACGATCCGAATGGCTACGAAACCTGCCTTTGCCACAGGGGCGCAAGTCGAACATGGGAAATTCGGCCTCGGGTCGGTGGTTTCCTGCAACGACGAATACATTGTCATCAAATTCGATGACCACGGCGAGAAGAAATTCGTCACCCCCATCGTTTTGCCTGCTCTGAAAAAGAGCGATCGTCAGCCACCCGTTGAAAAGCGCCGTGCGAGTCGCAAGAAAGCGGCTGCTCCGGCGGCCACTGCCTGAACCATTCGCGATTTCCAGCTTATGAAAATTGCGGTCGTCGTTTTTCCCGGAAGCAATTGTGATCACGACGCCTGGTACGCGGTGTCTCAAAACCTGCACGAGCAGGCCGAATTTATCTGGCACGAATCATCTTCGCTCGCCGGCGCGGATGCCGTCATCCTGCCGGGCGGTTTCTCATATGGCGATTATCTCCGCTGCGGCGCGATCGCGAAATTTTCACCGGTCATGAAAGCCGTCGCGCAGTTCGCGCGCGATGGCGGACCGGTTCTCGGCATCTGCAACGGATTTCAGGTACTCACAGAAGCCGGTTTGCT
This sequence comes from Terriglobia bacterium, assembly GCA_021325235.1. Lineage (GTDB taxonomy): Bacteria > Acidobacteriota > Terriglobia > Bryobacterales > Bryobacteraceae > Bog-105. The sequence goes on from JAJPHN010000008.1 coordinate 101,637, forward strand.
TCCTGGCGCGCTGGTGCGCAACGCCGAACGCAAGTTTGTCTGTCGCACGGTACCGCTCGAAGTCGTCACGACAGATTCTCTCTTCACCAATCAGGCCACCCGCGGCCAGATACTCTGGCTACCCGTTGCTCATGGGGAAGGCTGCTACATCGCCGACGAGAAAACTCTCAACGAGCTCGAAGCCGAGGACCGCGTCGTGCTCCGCTACCGTGCCGATTGTAACGGTTCGCAGCGCAACATCGCGGGCATTCTGAACCGTGAGCGCAACGTAATGGGCATGATGCCGCATCCCGAGCGCGCTGCCGACCCGCTGCTCGGTTCCACGGACGGTCTCGCTATTCTGAAATCTTTCGTGAATGCCGCCGTACCCGCCGGACGATCATGAGTAATGTGACCGCCGAATCCACTGTCGCTATCGAACCCGAAGTTACTCCCCAACTCGCTGCTCAACATCAACTGACACCCGCCGAATACGAGAAGATTCTCCGTCTGCTCGGCCGTAAGCCGACTTTCACCGAACTCGGTATTTTCAGCGTGATGTGGAGCGAGCACTGCTCCTACAAGAGCTCGCGCATTCATCTGAAGAAGCTGCCGACCGATAGCCCGCATGTGCTGCAGGGTCCGGGCGAAAACGCCGGCATCATCGACATCGGCGACGGTATCGCCATTGCCTTTAAGATCGAGTCGCACAATCATCCAAGCTTTATTGAGCCCTTTCAGGGCGCGGCAACGGGCGTCGGCGGCATTCTGCGTGACATCTTCACCATGGGCGCGCGTCCCATCGCGGTGATGGATTCGATCCGTTTTGGTAAGCTCGACGACCCGGAAACGGGCGCACGCAACCAGCGCATTCTGGAAGGCGTGGTTTCGGGCATCGCTCATTACGGAAACTGTTTCGGCGTGCCTACCGTGGGTGGGGAAACCGTTTTCGAATCGAGCTACGACGGCAATCCCCTGGTAAACGTGTTCGCGCTCGGCGTATTCAGGCACGACGAAATTTTCTATGGCAAAGCGAGCGGCGTCGGCAATCCGGTGATCTATGTCGGTGCGAAGACCGGACGCGATGGTATTCACGGCGCCTCGATGGCATCGGCAGAATTCACCGAAGAATCGAAGCAGAAGCGGCCCAATGTGCAGGTGGGCGATCCCTTCCTGGAGAAGCTGCTGCTCGAAGCGTGTCTTGAAGCAATGAAGACGGGTGCGATTGTCGGCATCCAGGACATGGGCGCCGCCGGGCTCACATCCTCGACCTGCGAGATGGGCAGCCGCGCCGGAACCGGTATCGAAATCGATCTGAAGTACGTGCCGCAGCGCGAGCCGGGCATGACGCCCTATGAAATGATGCTTTCCGAATCGCAGGAGCGCATGCTGCTGGTTGCTGAAAAGGGCCGCGAAGAAGAAGTTTTCAAAGTGTTCAGGAAGTGGGGACTCGATGCAGCACAGATCGGCGTTGTCACGAGCGATGGCCTGCTGCGGGTCAAGCTCAACGGCAAAACGTATGCCGAAATTCCGAACCGGGCGCTGGCGGACGAGGCACCGCGTTACGATCGCCCGTACACAGCGCCGCTGAAACCGGAAGGCACCGCGCCCCGTGCAATTCAAAGCCGCGATCTTGGCGATGATTTGAGAAAGTTGTTGGCCTCGGCCGATATCTGCTCGAAGCGCTGGATCTGGGAGCAGTACGACTATCAGGTGCGGACTAACACGCTCGCCGGACCTGGCCTCGATGCCGCGATCGTGCGCATCAAAGGCACGGAGACTTCGATCGCGATGGCGCTCGATGGCAACGGCCGTTACTGCGCGCTCGATCCGCGAGAAGGCACGAAGCTGATCGTGGCGGAATGCTGCCGCAATTTGTCGACCGTGGGCGCGTTGCCAATCGCAACGACGAACAATCTCAACTTCGGGAATCCCGAGCGGCCGGAGATCATGGCGCAGCTGGTGGAATCGATCGAAGGTCTCGCCGAAGCATGCCGTCAGTTCGCAGTGCCCGTTACCGGGGGCAATGTCAGCCTGTATAACGAAACGCTCGGCACCCCAATTTTTCCCACGCCCGTGGTCGGCATCGTGGGCACGCTTCCGACTGCGCCGCCCGTGCGGATACATTTCCAGAAACCCGGCTCCGCGATCGTGCTGCTCGGAGGTCTTGGCAAAAACATCGATCTCGAACACTTCGGCGGCACGCAATATGCAAAGGTGATTCTCGATCGCCTCTGGGGACAACCGCCGACGCTCGATATGGATTACGAGAAACGCGTGCAGGAAACCATTCGCGAACTCGTGCGGGCCGGCGCGGTCGAGTCGGCGCACGATGTGAGCAAGGGAGGTTTAGCGGTCGCGCTCGCCGAGTGCTCCTTCGGCCCTGCCGAAATCGGTGCTGACGTGAACCTCGATTCCGACTTACCTGCCGAACTGCTGCTATTTCACGAAGGTCCGTCGCGCATTCTCGTTTCCGCTGCGGATCCTGCGGCGATTTTTGCAGCCGCGCGAAAAAACGGTGTCGAAGCCGTGAAAATTGGCGTTACACTCGAAGCAAGGGCCATTATTCGCAACCGCGGACAAGTACTGCTGGACAGCCGTGTCAGCGAGCTCGCCAGGACCTGGAATAAATCGCTCGAACACCTCCTCCATACCAATACTCTGGTGACTGTGGATGCTTGAACTGGGCGAGGACACGCCTTTCGATGAGCCCGCCTTTTATCAGCGAGGCGAAGACTGCGTATTCGACAAACTTCATGAAGAGTGCGGTGTCTTTGCTTTATACGGGCACCCGGAAGCTGCCAACCTGGTCTACCTAGGCCTGTACGCGCTGCAGCACCGCGGTCAGGAGAGCGCAGGGATCGCTGCGAGTGACGGCCGCAAGATTCACAGCGTCCGCAAGATGGGCCACGTTGCGGATATTTTCACGCCCGACGTGCTCAACCAGCTTCCGGGCGAATGCGCCATCGGCCACACACGCTACTCCACTGCCGGCGAGACCAGCCTTCGCAACGCCCAGCCGTTATCCGTTGCCTGCAGCAAGGGACAGGTCGCAGTCGCCCACAACGGCAATCTTACGAACGCCATCGAACTGCGCCGCGATCTCGAAGAAGACGGTTCGATCTTTCAATCAACCAGCGATACCGAAGTGGTGCTGCATCTGGTGGCCCGTTCGCGAGAACGTACGCTGGCCGGCGCGCTGCGTGATGCGCTGCTCCAGATTGAAGGCGCTTTCTCGCTCGTCTTCTTAGCCGAAGACCGCATTATCGTGGCCCGCGATCCACACGGCTTCCGTCCGCTCGCCATGGGCACGCTCGAGCTTGCCAGCGGCGCCACGGCGACCGTCTTTGCTTCCGAAACCTGCGCGTTCGATCTGATCGGCGCGACCTACACCGGCGACGTGCAGCCTGGCGAGATGGTCATTGTAGGCCCCGAAGGCATGACGCGCGAGTTTTACACACGTCCCGAAAAGCCCGCACACTGCTCTTTTGAGCATGTCTACTTTTCGCGTCCCGATTCGATCGTCTTTGGCAAAGCGGTGGCCGAATCGCGCGAGCGCATGGGCCGTCTGCTCGCGCGTGAACATCCGGTCGATGCCGATGTCATCGTCCCTGTGCCCGATTCCGGTGTCGCTGCTGCGATCGGATATTCGTCCGAGTCCGGCATCCCCTACCGGCAGGCGCTCATCCGTAATCACTACGTCGGCCGCACGTTCATCGAACCTTCGCAGGCCATCCGCGATTTCGGCGTCAAGCTCAAGCTCAATCCGGTGCGCCACCTGCTCGAAGGAAAACGCGTCGTGCTCGTCGACGATTCCATCGTGCGCGGCACCACCAGCCGCAAGATCGTCCGTATGGTACGCAGCGCCGGGGCTCGCGAGGTGCACATGCGAATCTCCTGCCCGCCGACGATTTCCCCCTGCTATTACGGCGTCGACACGCCCTCGCTGCACGAACTGATCGCCGCCAACAACAGCCTCGAGCAGATTCGTGAATTCATCGAAGCCGACTCGCTTGCGTATCTCTCGCTCGAGTCGCTGCGCGATTCGGTCCGCGACAGCGACGATCATTTCTGTTATGCCTGCTATACCGGCCACTACCCGACGCTGATTCAAATCGACGAAGTCATCACAGCCAAGACCGGCTGCTGCTGATCTCTCTTCGTGGCTCCAGCAATTTGGTTCGCCGCGCTCCGGTGCGCAGCAGTTCTCCAGCCTGCCTGTTTAACTTTTCAGCTCTTCCCGAATTTCCGCCGCGGCTTTACGCGCTTCCTCCACCGCTCCGATCGGAAAACTGATCGCTCCCACTTTGGGGTGGCCACCGCCCCCGTACCGCTCGCAGATTGTCGCCAGATTATGTTTCAGCGGCTCGCGGACCCAGGGATTCGATCCAACGGAAACCTTCGTGCGAAACGTCGAGGTAGAAACGGAGACCGTGTACGCCGATTCCGGAAACAGATAGTACGGAATGAATTTGTTATAGCCCTCGATACCGTATTTCACCAGGTCGAAATAGATGACGCCCCGCTCGCATGTACCCGCCTCTCGAATCACTTCAATATTCCGCAGATGGGTTCCGTGGAGGCGTTTGTATTCCGCCTGAATGTCCGGTTCGGCGATGATCTCGGCAAGCGTCTTGTGTTGCATCAGACAGATAATCCGCTTCACCAGCTTCGGTCCCTGGCTGCCTTCGATTACCAGCGTAAGCTTCATCGCAGGTGCTTCCATCTCGACTGCCGATTTTGCATCCGCATACAGCGCCCCGTCCACGATGTCGGCCCATGTCACCAACTCTTCCAGATCGGGCGCCGTGAAACCATAATCGCGCTCCACCATGGTCGCGATGAACTTCGTGCACGAGCGATAACTCGGATCGAGCAGCTTCCGCGGCGAGCCGTTCTGCCGGAAATGCTCGGCATCGGCCACACTCAGAAACGCGCTCTGATGGTGATCGAACCACCAGGTCACCTTGGGATGCGTAGCGTATTTGAAATCGACGATCGCGTTTACATCGCCGTCGAACAGGCTGTCTTCAAACAGCTGATCGGCCCGGTGCGCCAGCCCCGTATAGGCGAACTCGGCGCCAGGATAAAACTCGCTTCGCAGAAACCGGCTGATATATGCTGCAGATGCCGCGCCGTCGAAGCAGTGATCGTGGTAGAGGACGCGCACCTTCATCGAATCGACATTCGTCTCCGAAAACCTTTTAGATTGCCTGACGGCAGTGGGAAAAGCAAGCGGTAATCGTTAATTGTAGCGGTTAGGCTTCAGCGAGCGCCGTGGTGACGAAGCAGGTCTAGGACTGCCGTGCGCTTGTGAAGGATAGCCTCGTCGAGGACGGTACGTCCGTCCGAATCTTTCTGATTCGGGTCGACGCCTTCGGCTAGCAGAAATTGAACGATCTCGGGTGCGCCTTCGAAGGCCCTGCCCGCGTCGGAGCGAATTCCAATCATGACCCAGTGCAGAGCGTTGCGGCCATTCTTGTCGCGGGCATGCAGATCGGCGCCGTGTGTAAGCAGGAGTTTGATGCAGTCGAGGCAGAGATTTTCCGCCGCGACCAAAAGTGGCGTCTGACCCTTGTTGTTGCGAGTGTGAATGTTTGCGCCACGTTCGACGAGCACCTGGAACGCCGGAAATTCGTCCGAAGACGCGGCCCACATCAATGCTGTTTCGCCACGGTGATTCTTAGCCCCAATGTTTGCGCCGTGTTCAAGTAGAAGTTTTGTAGTTTTCGCATCCCCGTTGTTAGCTGCTTCCATCAGGGGTGTCTTACCGCTGGTGTCGGCGGTGTTGACGTGTGCTCCGTGGATGATCAGGAACTCGGTCATTGGAAGTCTCTTTTCCGGATCTTCGGTCGGTGCGCCCACAACCGCCCATTGGAGAGCGGTTCCTCCATTGTCCTCTACGGCGTTTACATTCGCACCGCTTCGCAGTAACAATTTCACGATTCCGATGTAGCCGTGATGGGCTGCATGCATCAATGCCGTGCCGTGATATTCGTCGTGAGCATCCGGATTCGCTCCACTGGATAACAGCTGTTTGACAGACTCGATCGATCCCTTTTCGCAGGCACGCATGAGTTGTGCATCCAAATTGGCGTTTGAATTTTGACTCATTGCCAATCCGCGGGTCAGCAGCATAGCCGGAAGGAGTAGGAGTGCTCTCATCGCCCTCGGCAATAGTTTCACGCCTTTGTGAACCTCCCGGTCAAAAAGAATTCAATTTCCCGGCGGCGGCGGTGCTGTAAACCTTTCTGCACGTACGGATCGGTTCCTGTACAAGTACTCCATCGTTTTAGTGCATTCGCGACTTGTCCTCTGTTTATCGATCCGACGATATGGTCGAAGCAGCCGCCCGGATCCCAGGCAAGACTCACCAGCGCATCAAATTCGCATGGCAGCAGTAATTCGGTTACGGAACGTTTAACCCTATGCTCGTAGTCCGGCAGGATATATTGCATGAGTGCGATTTGGTCGTTATAGGTGAGGTGGATTAGCGCACCTTTATCTCCATCTTCTCCGTATGCATCGACAACATCGCCAGCATCATTTCCTCTTTTCCGTGCAGATACAGCGGCCACCCGAGAGGCAGTATCAACATCTATACCAATCCCTGTCAAATCCGCCTTGATGGGCTGCTCATCCCGCCTCCCCATGTCATAGCCGATCCCGAGGGTGACGCCACTGCTCTGATTCCCCGGCCAGTGCAAATACGCGGTCGTATCGTAATCCCCGCCTGTCTCATTGAAAAGCAGCAAATCTTTCCCGGCCTGCGACATCCCGCTTATCTCGGCCGGACGGTACGCAATCATCGTTCCCGAGTGATACCCGTTCCACGTCGGCACAAACCGGCGGATGATCGCCGACTCCTCATCCGCACGCAGATAGGCCACCTTGTCCACCAAAGCGCGCATCGTCCCCGGATCGGCTTCGCCGGTTTCGAGCACATGATAGTAACGCTGGAACCTACGTACGGCGGCTTCGGTGGCTGCGTCGAACGTGCCCGTTTCGCGGACCATAATCTCGCCTGCGATGCGCAGCCGGTGCTGGAGCACGTGAACGCCGTAGCCGCTATCTCCCCGCTTCAACGGCCGGTCGAAGCTTGAAAGGAAATCAGAATCGATTACGGGTCCGCTCCAGGCGAAGCCGTGCGGTACCTGACGCGCCCGCCCCCGCCAATGCTTGTTCACCGTTCGCATGGCGCGCTCAGTTGCCCAGCGTGAACTTCACGAACTGCTTCTCGTCCAGCTTCGGCTGCAAACTCAGCGCGAGCGTGTGATTGTGCCCATCGCCGCTCAGAATCGCGAACTTGCTGATCCAACCCTCAAAGCTGATCTGGCAGATCACATCCTCGCGCCGCTCATCCTTCCAATATTCGATCTTGACCGGCTTGATCTTGTCACGCGTCAGGCTATGCGAAAGCTCAAACAAGCTATTGAGCACCGAAAACGGCACATTCTCGGTGTCGTGAATATCAATCGTCAGGTCGATCGCGCAGGCGGTAGATCCCATGAGCGGCATGCCGCGGCCCTCGTGCTGCGTTCCGATCTCGAAATGCGAAGAATGCGCGTTAAATTTTTGACCGTCAATGGTGACCGTGGTATTCCATGGAATTGCCATAAAGATTGCTCGCTCCTGAACCTATGTACCAAAGGCGCGGCGTCTGGGCAATATCTTGCAGTACCACTCGCGTAGGCGATAATTAAAGAAACCAAGCTGCTTAGCGAAGCAGGTGCGGAGATCCCGCTCACCTGCCATTTGTCACGTCCGGAAACCCACGGCCTCGAGCCGTAATCGCTACCATAAGACTTTGCCGACGCTTACCGAACCCATGCTGAAGACAAAAGAAGAACGCCAGACCGACCTGAACCCACAGGAAACGTCGGAATGGCTCGAAGCCCTCGATCAGGTGGTGGATGAGGCAGGGCCCGACCGGGCCGCGTATCTGCTCAGCATCCTCCTGAAGCGCGCCTCCGAATTCGGCGTCCCCACGCCTACGCGCGTGAATACGCCGTATCTGAACACGATTCCGGCGCACGAGGAAGTCCCCTACCCGGGCGACCGCCAGCTCGAGCGGCGAATTAAAAGCCTCATTCGCTGGAACGCCGCCGCCATGGTCGTGCGCGCCAATAAGTACGATCCCAACATCGGCGGGCACATCTCGACCTACGCCTCGCTTGCCACGATCAGCGAAGTCGGCTTCAATCACTTCTTCCGTGGCTCCATCGACGGCGCGCCCGGCGATCTCGTTTATTACCAGGGACACGCCTCTCCCGGCGTTTATGCCCGCGCCTTCCTCGAAGGCCGTCTGAGCGATCAGCATCTTCTCAATTTCCGCCATGAACTGCGTGAGCAGCCTGGTCTCTCGTCCTACCCGCATCCGTGGCTCATGCCGAATTTCTGGCAGTTCCCGACTGTCAGCATGGGCATCGGCCCCATCAACGCCATCCACAACGCGCGCTTCCTTCGCTATCTCGAAAATCGCGGCCTGCTGCCCAAGACCGACCGCCGCGTCTTTGCCTTCTGCGGCGATGGCGAGATGGATGAGCCGGAATCAACCGGCGCGCTCCACATCGCCGCCCGCGAAAAACTCGACAATCTGATCTTCGTCATCAACTGCAACCTGCAGCGCCTGGATGGCCCCGTGCGCGGCAACAGCAGCATTGTCCAGGAGCTCGAAGGCGTCTTTCGCGGTGCCGGCTGGAACGTCATCAAAGTCCTGTGGGGCGGCGATTGGGACGAACTCCTTGCACGCGACACCACGGGCCTCCTTCTCAAGCGCATGGAAGAGTGCGTGGACGGCGAGTATCAGAACTTCAAAGCGCGCGGTGGCGCCTACGCTCGCAAGGAATTCTTTGGTAAATATCCCGAGCTACTGAAACTCGTCGAGCATATGTCGGACGAAGAGATCTCGAAACTTCGCCGTGGCGGTCACGATCCGGTGAAGATGTACAACGCCTACAAGCGCGCCATCGAGCACACAGGTCAGCCGACGGTCATTCTCGCCAAAACCGTGAAAGGCTACGGGCTCGGCGAAGCGGGTGAAGGGAAGAACATCACGCATCAGCAGAAGAAGCTGAACGAAGACGAGCTTTTCTATCTCTCTGAGCGCTTCGGCCTGAATCTGCCGAAAGAAACCGTGCAGAAGATCGCCTTCGTCAAGCCGGACGAAAATGCACCGGAAATGCGTTACATGCACGAGCGCCGCAAAGCGCTCGGCGGCTATCTGCCTGCGCGTAATCCGCAAAAAATCCAGCTCAAAGCGCCGCCGCTCGAGACTTTCCACGAATCGCTCGCCGGTTCACGCGGCCGTGAAGCTTCCACCACTAGCGCTTTCGTATCTGTTCTCAAAGCGCTCATCAAGCTGCCCGATATCGGCAAGCTCGTCGTGCCCATCATCCCCGACGAAGCGCGCACTTTCGGCATGGAATCGATGTTCCGCGAGCGCGGGATATATGCGAGCGGCGGCCAGCTCTACAAGCCCGTCGACAGCGACGTCCTCATGTACTACAAGGAAGCCAAGGACGGCCAGATTCTCGAAGAAGGGATTACCGAAGCCGGCGCCATGGCTTCTTTCACCGCGGCCGGTACTGCCTACGCCAACGTCGGCGTGCCTTCGATTCCGTTCTTCATCTACTATTCCATGTTCGGCTTCCAGCGCGTCGGCGATCTCATCTGGGCATTCGCTGACTCACGAGGCAAAGGCTTCATGGTCGGCGGCACCGCTGGCCGCACCACGCTGCTCGGCGAAGGTCTGCAGCACGACGATGGCCACAGCCAGGTACTTTCGAGCGTCGTGCCGACCTGCCGCAGCTACGATCCCGCCTTCGCCTACGAAATTGCCGTCATCGTGCAGGACGGCGTTCGTACCATGTACGAAAACAACGAGGACCACTTCTATTACCTCACCGTCTGCAACGAGAACTATGTGCAGCCGCCCATGCCCGACATTCCGAACATCCACGAAGGCATTCTGCGGGGCATGTACCTTTACAAGCTATCCGAAGCCGGACCGGCGCAGGTCACGCTGTTCGGGAGCGGCCCGATTCTCAACGAAGCCGTTAAGGCACAGAAGATTCTCGCCGAGAAATACAATGTGGGCGCCAATGTCTGGAGCATCACCAGCTACACCGAGCTCCGCCGCGATGCGCTTACGGTCGATCGCTGGAACCGCCTGCATCCCGCCGAACCGCGCCGCAAGCCATACCTGATCGAAGCGCTCGGCGGCGAAATCGATATGCCCATCATCGCCGCGACAGACTACATGAAGATCGTCGCCGACCAGATCGCGCCGTGGATCCCTGGCCGGCTCACCGCGCTAGGGACCGATGGGTTCGGCCGCAGCGAAAATCGCGAACACCTGCGCCGCTTCTTCGAAGTGGATGCCGAAAGCATTGCCGCCGCCGCTCTCTCACGGCTCGCACAATGGGGACGCTTTGATCCGCGCCGTGCTCAGCAGGCCATCACCGAACTCGGTCTGCAGACCGAAAGCCTCGATCCAGCACGTTTATAGAACGGCCCAAGCGATATGGGTGCTTTCTCCAGGGAAGCACCGCAACTCTACTCCTCACGCAAACAGACCGCCGGATCGACACGTCCCGCCTGCGTCGCCGGTCCGGCAGTCGCGATCATCGTCACCAGCAGGAAGATCGCAACCGCCTCCGCCATCGCCACACCGTCGAAGGGTCCGGTTTCGTACAAAATCGAACGTATCCACTCGCCCATGCCAAGTGCCCCTGCGACGCCCAGCACCATTCCCGTTGCGACGGGGAGCAGACTCTGCCCAGTAACAAGGCCAAATAGATTGGCGCGCCCTGCCCCAAGCGCCGCACGAATTCCATACTCTCTCCGGCTCGCCGCGGCCGCATAAGCCACCACACCGTAAACCCCGAGCGCCGAGAGTAAAACCGCGAGCCCCGCGAAAATCGAAAACAACAATCCCGAAAACCGCGGCTGCCACGTATTTTCACGTATCAGGCTCTTCATGGTTGCCACGTGCACCACCGCCTGCGCCGCATCCCCCAGCGACAAAACTGCCCGCAGATTTTTCTCCATCGTTTCCGGTTCGGCATATGTCCGCACAACCAGACCCGTCAGAAACGGTGTAAACAGCTGCTGCTCAAAATCGAAGTAAATCTCCGGTTCGACTCTCTCGGCCAGATCAAGATGCGGCGAATCCTTCACCAGACCAATCACCTGTATCGTTCCTTTACTGTCTGGATCGCGCAGCAACTGTCCGACCGGATTCGCACCCCGGAAATATGCGCGGGCAAACGCCTCGTTTACCAACGCGGGCTGCACTTTGCTCTCCGGCTCGTGCGCTTCGAATGAACGTCCCGCGAGCAACGGAATACCCATCGCTCGAAAATAATCACGTGTCACACTCTGGCTCACCGGCTCGATGATCGGCTGTCGCGCCACAGCGGTCAATCGCGGAGTCTCGATCCGCGTCCGCACCACCGTGTGCGATAGCGGCAGACTGCTCGCCAGCGCCGCCGCCTGCACTCCTTGCATTGCCTGCGCACGATCGAGCAACTCCATGTAACTGGTGATACGCAGTTTCGGATCAACCGATCTATCGCCATGCCATGATCCCTTCGGTAATCGGAGCGTCAGTACATGGTCCGAGCGCATCCCGTGATCCTCGGAGAGCAGACGCTGCAAACTCCGCACCAGGAGCAGCGATGTCACGAGCAGCATCATCGAGACTGCCGTCTCCAATGCGACCACGGCTCGCAAAAACCGGCGCACGGGCCGGCTCCCGGCCACTTTCGCCCCGCTCTCGCGCAATCCGCTCGCCGCATCCATTGAGGTTGCAATCCAAGCCGGCAGCAGCCCACATACGAAGGCACACAACGACGCAACGCCGAACCCGAACAGAACCGCGCGCCCGTCCAAGTGCATCCGCGCCAGGTTTGGGATGCCGTGCACCGATTCGGTTAACGCATTCCGCAGCACCGGGAGCGCAATCCACGTCATCCCAAGCGAAAGCGTCAGAGCGAACACGGCCAGGATCAGCATCTGGCCAAGCGCATCCCTCATCAGATCCGCACGGCGGCCGCCGAGCGCCAGCCGGACCGCGTACTCGCGCCGTCTCGCGATGCCCCGCGCCAGTAGCAAGCTACATAGGTTGGCACAGCCGATGGCCAGCAAACCGCCGGTCATACCCATGGCGAGCCACACAATGATGCGCTGGTCCGGATTGCCCGTCTCCTCCCAAGATTCTGCGCGGAGACGCAGCTTCTCACCGCCGCCCCGTTCCGGTGTAAGCGAGAGCGCCATCGCCCTGAGCACCTCGTTGGCGCGTGGCACGCCAACGCTGGGCAGCAAGCGCGCCATTATCTGCAAATTGCGATCGTCGCTTCTCCACTCGGCCGTGCTGAGCCGCAAAGGTACCCAAAGCATCGAACCCGCATATTCGCCCGGCACTACGAAATCCGCCGGCAACACGCCCACGATCGTGTAAGAAGCGCCATCGATCGAAACCGCTCTGCCAATCGCCTGCGCATCGCCCCTGAACAGCTGCTGCCACGCGCGATAGCTCAGAACCGCCACTGCTGGTGCGCTCGCCTGTTCATCACGTTCGGAAAGCAATCGCCCCAGCCACGGCCGCGCGCCAAGCATCTCGAAATACGCCCCCGCCACCGACAATCCGAACACCTGATCCGGCACCGGCACATTTGTCATCGTGAATAAGCCCATACGAGCTGCAGCGATTTGCGCGAAAAGATTCCTCTCCGCGCGCAGGCGTTCCAGCACTGGAGCCGAAACGTGGCCCCACTCCTGTATCCCGGCGGCCGCCTGAATCTCGACAACCGATTCCGCGTCCGCGAAATTCGCAGGCCGCAGCAGCACGGCATCCAGCACGCTGAAAACCACGAGCGCGCTGCTCATCCCGAGCGCCAGCACAAGAACCGCCGCCACCGAATATCTCTTGTTGCGGGAAAGCGAACGAAGGGACGAACGCAGCACCGTAATTACCCCCGCTAAGCGACGGCCTGATGTTCTCGCTTCAGGTAATACCCCCTGCCATGCACTTTTTCGACGCGCCCCGGTTCCAATCCTGCGCTCGCCAGTAATGCGTCACCAGCGTTTTACGCGTCCGTTTCAGATCCTTGATTCCCGTGCCGCCATGCAGCAGTTGTCCGTGCCAGACAAACACGTCGCCCGCCTCGCCCAGAAACACTTCGCGTTTGGCATTCGCCTCCCGCAGCTGCTCTTCGACATAGGCGCGGCACGCCGGCATCTCGTTCTCGATCGCATGAATCCCGCAATGCGAAAAGCGGTAGGGCGGCAGTTTGTGCGACCCCGGATGATACACGAGCGGGCCCGCCTCCGGATGCACATCCTCCAGACAGATCGAGGTCACGGCCATTTTGTTCTCCACCGGAGGCGGCATGTACCACGAATCGAAATGGTCCGGCTGCTGGCTGCCCCACAAAGATTCAGCGAATTGCAGATCATCGGATCCCCTCCAAGCAGCTTTGACAGAATCTTCGTCAGCGGCTTGCTCAGCGCGAGCGCCCGCACCTCCGGCTCCTGCAAAAAAAGATCATTGATTTTGATTGGTCCGTCGAACGCATCCCGCGGCGCTTCACTGGCGCGAAACCGTTTGCCAACATGCGGCTCGTGGAGCACATCTACTGTCGCACTGCCCAGCGAGGCCGGATTCGCCATCACTCGCTCCACCACCGCATTCACCGCGTTCACTTGTTTAGGGTCGAAAAACCCCGAAAGCACCAGGTATCCGTTCTCTTCCCAGAAGCGCTGCTGCTCCGCGCTCAGCTTATGTTTCGAATTCCACAGTTGCACCCCGCCATCGTACCAATCACCACCATGGCCCGAAACTTCCGCCGCCCGGAACTAATCAGCACATATATGAGTACAACCACGGCTGAACTGACCGATACCTTCTCCCTCGGCGGCGATCTCACCGTTCGCCGGCTCGGTTTCGGCGCCATGCGCATTACAGGACCCGGCATCTGGGGCGAGCCGCAAGATCCCGAACAAGCCAAACGCGTTTTGAAGCGCGCTGTCGAGCTTGGCGTCACTTTCATCGACACGGCCGATTCCTACGGCCCCGAAGTGAGCGAGCGATTGATCGGCGAAACGCTTGCGCCCTATCCCAAAGATGTGGTCATCGCGACTAAAGGCGGACTCACTCGCCAGGGCCCGAACAAATGGCTGCCCGTCGGCCGTCCCGAATATCTGCATCAGGAGGTCGAGATGAGCCTGCGCCGGTTACGTCTCGAGCGCATCGACCTTTATCAGCTTCATCGGATCGACCCGAAGGTTCCCGTCGAAGAATCGCTCGCAATTCTGGCCAAACTGCAGAAGGAAGGCAAAATCCGCCACATCGGCCTCTCCGAAGTTTCCGTCGAGGAAATCGAACGCGCGCAGAAAACCGCCAGAATCGTCAGCGTACAGAACAAATACAACCTCAGCGACCGCGCCCATGAATCCGTGCTGAACTACTGCGAGAAGAACAATCTCGGCTTCATCCCGTGGTTTCCTGTCGCAGCCGGCAAACTCGCGGAGCCCGGCGGTATTCTCGAGAGATTTGCCAAACAGCACAACGCCACCGTCGCGCAACTCTCGATTGCGTGGCTACTGCATCGCTCGCCGGTGATGCTGCCGATTCCCGGCACTTCTTCGGTCAAACACCTCGAAGAGAACGTGGCCTCGGAAAAAATCCGTCTCTCAGCAGACGAGTGGAAGCAGATCGAATCCGCCGTCAAGCAATAAGGCGCGAACCTCTCGCACTCTTTAAGACTGCGGATTCTCGCCTGGTCACGAGTCCACCGATTTGTAAACCCATCCGCTTACAGTACGAGCTTATACCGCCCTTATACGAAGTACGCTACAGTCGGAACGGGTTCGTACGGTTTGCAGAGCATAGCCACAGGCCGGCTCGACAGTAAGTCCGGGTTCCGCGCCATCTTGCATGGCGTAACCGGCCTGGCGGCAGTCTTGTTCGTCACATGGCTGGCCTTCTTGTTGCGGCTGAACATGGCGGCGGCCGGATTCCTGCAACTGCTGGTCGTGGTCGTCGTCGCCTCCAAAGCGGGATTCTGGGAAGCTACTGCCGCCTCGATCCTCGCCAATCTATGTCTCAACTACTTCTTCATCAAGCCGCTCTTTACGCTCTATGTACCGGATACACGGGACTGGGTCGCTCTCATCGTTTTCGAAGTGGTCGCATTGCTGGTCAGCCGCTTATCTGCCGAGGCGCAGAAGCAGGCGGCTCGAGCCGTTAGTCATGAAAGGGAACTTGAGCGTCTCTATGAACTGGCTAGAACTCTGCTGGCAGTCGACGTGCAACAAAGTCAATCAGCAGCCATCGTGACACCGCTGCAGAAGATCTTCAGCCTGGAGCAAGTAGTAATTTTTGACGCACCGAAGGCGCAAGCTGTGTTCGCCGGTAACTTCGGTGGGGAATTGGAAGTGCAAACTCGAGATGCCTATCTCACTCAGTGCAATCGTGATGCAAGTGCTCCAGCCGGAACCTGGTTTCGCGTTCTGCGAGTCGGTGTCCGCGCCGTGGGATCGATAGGACTGCGTGGTAGCGGCCTGACAGCGGCAACCGTGAACGCAATCGCCTGGCTCACCGCAATCGCCCTCGAGCGAACTCATTCGCTTGAGCGCGAGACACAGGCGCAAGCCGAGCGCCGCAGCGAGGAACTGCGGACCACGGTATTGGATGCGCTCGCGCACGAATATAAGACCCCACTTACTGTGGTCAGGACCGCGACCACAGGTCTGATGGAAATAGGTGCGCTCAACGGAATCGCCTTAGAATTGATTGCATTGATCGATTCCGAAATCAGCCGGCTGGCAAGATTGACCGACAACCTGCTTCAGACAGCTCGTCTGGACCGGGCGGAGGTTCGGATTCGGCCCGAGCAGATCGACCTCAGCGAATTGATGCGCGACGCGATAATGGTCCGGCAGAGCGAGACTCCTCAGCGCAAGTTTGATCTACAGGGTGCGCACGGCAAAATCCTGATACGCGCGGATCGTGAACTCGTTACACTTGCGCTATCGCAATACCTTGACAACGCTGCCAAATACTCCGATCCCGCCGATCCCATTGTTGTATCAATCCAGCAGTTACCTGAATGTATCCGCATCGGCGTGAAAAGTTCCGGCCCCCCTATTCCGGAATCAGAAAAGAGGCAGCTCTTTGAGAGGTTCTATCGGGGCGCGGAATCGAGCCACCGTGCTTCCGGCACTGGAATCGGTCTTTCTGTCACTAAGAAAGTTGCGGCGGTGCACAGCGGCCGAGTTTGGGTTAGTAGTGATACGGATGGCAATACCTTCTTCCTTGAATTACCCCGTCTGATGAAGAATTGATGGCCAAGGACTCCGCAGGTAAGGTACTCATTGTTGACGACGAGTTCTCGATTCGCAGAGTCCTGCATACTACGCTGGCGGCTTTAAGCTTTGAAATCGAAGAGGCGATCACTGGCGAAGAGGCACTCGCGAAAATCAAGGCGCAACCATTTGACGCCATTCTTCTGGACATCAACATGCCCGGCATAGGCGGCATGGCTGCGTGCCGTGAAATACGCAAAATCAGCAGTACACTTCCCATATTGATGCTCACTGTGCGCGGCGGCTTGGAAGATATAGTAAGTGCCCTGGACGCTGGAGCGGACGATTATGTTACGAAGCCCTTCCATGTCGGAGAGCTAACGGCTCGAATCCGCACGGCCGTACGCCGCAATCGTGCAATCAACCGGCTTCCTGAGCACTTTCGTTTTGGCCAACTCGAGCTGGATGTTACCCGCCGCATGCTGACAAGGGCCGGCCGTACGATCCATCTCACCCCCAAAGAGTTCGATCTGTTGCACTACCTGATGGCTCATTCCGGTGTTCCTGTTCCGCATGCAAAGCTACTGCGAGCCGTTTGGGGACCGGAATACGGAGGAGAGTTGGAGTACTTGAGAACCTTTATCCGCCAGCTCCGTCTGAAAATCGAGGATGATCCATCCAGCCCCGTGTATCTTCTCACTGAGCCACACATCGGATATCGCTTTGCAGACGTGCCAAACAGGAGCGGAAGTTAATAGGCCGGCTCTGCTCTCATTTGCTGCTGGTTGCCAGCGCTAAGGCACCTTGGAACCGCATCTTTTCAGGTAGAAAGGCTTTCGAGATTTGTAGCCTTCCAATCCGTGCTTGAAAGTATATACTTGCCTTCGCATCTTCGACCGCGGTCGATGGAAAGTAGTAAACCGCTGCTACACCGTCGCTCATCTGATAAACCGTTGCCTGCTCCGGCCTGGTCAACGGATGTCCGCCGCTCTCCAATGATGCCGACGAGACTAACTGTTTGCTCCACTTGCCGGGATCTCCGAAATAGGTGCCAGGAATCCTGTAAATTGCGAGGATGCATCCATCAAATGCATCGAGGGGAACGCCTGTCTGCCCGGATCGCAATTCAGCTACACGAACTGGCAGCGCACTTTCCCAGCGGATCAGCAGAGGAACTGTCTGTAGCTGCGGCGAACTGCGCCAGGAGCCAAGCAGACCAGCGCTTTTGGATGACTGCAAATCATATCCAAGCCCATGTTCCTGTCCCATAACTCCGCCAGCGCGGCGAGCTTCTTCGCTTTGGACCGGAATAATGGCAGCGTTGATCGACTGTGACCACGGGGAGTTATCGAGAATACTCTGAGCTTCCGCCTTGGTCCAGCTTGCGGGCGCCCGATCCCAAACCTGTTCCGCCGAGAAGGCAAGAGCCGCGAACGCCAGCGCAATTTCACAGCACTGTCGAATGCGCATCAACATAGAATTTAGAACTTGACCATCACGCCGAATCCTATAGAGGAGGTGCTCCGGCGAAGATCGGGGTACCAAACGCCCCCGGAATTCGCGCAAGCAGTCTGCGCGGCATTGGGATCGGCGGTTCCGGCAGATGCACCCGACATGCAGGCGTAATCCTGCGGTGCTCCATTGTTACCACCCGGTGGCGTGATGCCGCCGCGACCCGAGAAGTACGGCACATCCGAGTGCCGGTAACCAACTTCGCCCCACCAGGTAATGTATTGTCTCGGCATCCATTGGAACGTTACTGTGCTGTCCCACATGTGCGCCTTTTCGCCGGGTAGTTCGGTGAAATAGGTTGATCCGGAGATCGCATCCGCGCCATTTATGGGGGGTAGCAGTGTCAGATATCGACCAGGATTGTTCATCAGACCGCCGCCTAGCGTAACCGCGTACGTATCACGGTGGAACCAGAATCGGTTGTAACCCATCCATCCAACGAAAGAGCTCTTGTTAGCGCCCCCGATACATGTTATGCCGCCGCCGTACTGGCAGCCCGCGTCAAACGTCGTTGTAAGTGCGGCCTTTGACAGTCCATTCTCCGGGTTATTGTAGTAGCGCACCTCTATGCTGTCGTCGGTATGAATGCGCTGCGTTCTTGGGAGGCCTAAGTTATCCTGCCCGTAACCGTACTGGTTGAAGACGAGCGAGAGCCACTCTTTGGGCCGGTAGAGAATCTGCCCACCCAGCCCCGGATGGCCGTTATATTTCGCGTACGATTGCCAGCCGTTGATGATCCAGGGTTCAATCTTCAACTTATTCGTCGGGAACCACTGAATGCGAACGCCGCTGAAAAACCATGGCGTATTGGATGAGACGTAGGAGGGCTGATAGGTCCAGTTATCGAAATTATAGTAGCTGAATAAGCCTACATAAGATGCAAAAATGCCGGCGTCGACGTTTAGTCCGTGATTTACATTGAAATGGTACCCGCCATATGCTTCCGAAACATACCGGTACGCGTCGCGCAGATCCCACTGCCCCACCGCCGCGCTCGCGTCATTGCGCGGTGTAGTCGTGGCGAACATGCCCATCATGAACAGAATGCGGCCGCGAACGTTCTGCCAATGAAAATCGCCGCCTACGCTCGCCTGCTCAACCTGGATTTCACCGGAACGAAACTCCTCCGTGGAACCGCCCATGGTGTGATCTTTCGGTTGATTGAAGTCGACGATAAAGTTGGTGTCAAAACGAATTTCGGGTGTGAAGAACGCAGTGTCGAGAACCGTGTCTTTCGTTCTTGGATTCCCGTTCAACCAGGTGAAATCACCAAACGCAAAGGGCGTCTGATTGTCTACAGCCGGCCCCGGCGCGGGCGTGGCCAGAGCGGGTGGAAGTACGCTCGACGAAGCCGCGCTGGCCGTCTGTGCTGATGTACTTGTTGGAATGACGTTGTTCTGGGCGGAACTCGTTGCATTCGCAGTTTGTTCCTTGTGGTTTGATGCAACCGCAGCGGTGTTGGTCAGTTGCACATCGAGCCGCGTTGCACGGCCGCCGACAACTTCGAGCGAGGCTACACTCGTGTCGGCGAACCCGTCAACCTGAGTAGCCAGCGAGTAAGTGCCGGCAGGCGTGTCGGCAAACGAGTAAATGCCATTGCTGTCCGAGATTGTGCTACGGATCGCGCTGCCATCAAGACGCGTCGCGGTGATGGTCGCGCCCCCAACGGGCTGCTTGGCGGCATCTCGCACCAAACCTGTGATGGTGCCGAGGGCCGGGCGCGGCTGTGCCGTTCCTGCGCCACCGAGGTTCTGGTCAGGTTGCTGCGCCCAGGCTGCCGTGAGGGACAGAAAAACCGCACAAGACAATAATCGAACTGTTTTCATAAGAAAGCCTACGCACCTGCAATGCGTGGCGGAGTCATTCGTTTGAGAAACACTCCCCGCACGCGCAAATAGCCAATCACGTACGGAGTGCATTAGCAGTCGCAGCCATTGTTGGTGCGAATACCTTCATCCTGCCGAAAGGTACATAAGGAAGGCATGAAGATCGCGGTTCATTTTTCTTTATGCGGTCCTTATGAACCGATGATTATGGTGGCGGAAGCAGGATCTTGTGAAACGTCTCGTGCACATTTCTCTCTTGGTGCTGGGTGCAATCGTGTTCGTACAAGGACTGGCCGCAGACCACCATGAGTCGCCGTGGGGAATGATTCGAGGCGCAACCGGTTTTGCTTTTTCGCTCATTACGCTTGGTAACCGGTCGCAATGGAAAGCTTGAAGCATAGCGGCAAGTTTTCTACCCGGTTTGCACGGACGCTGTTAGGAGCGCTGCTGGTCGTGGAAAGCATTTGTGCTCAGCAGACCGAGGATGCGCCTCATTCAAGTCCCAACAGTTCGAAGGGAATGGTTCTTGTCTCTGTAGTCGTTTTGGACCGGAACGGGAAACCTTTGAGCGGACTCGGGCCAGATTCCTTCACGATCATCGACAATGATATTCAGCAGTCTGTGCTCGAGTTGAGCGAGAGAAATGGGCCTGCCGCCCTTGGTATCGTTCTTGACACGAGCCTCAGCCTGCGACCGGTTTTGCGCGAGGCGGAGTCGGCTGTTCGTAATTTCCTGAATCTCGCCAATCCCGATAATCAGGCGTTTCTTTACACGACCGCGACAAACGGGCACGCGTCGACAGAACTAAAGGGTCGCGCAGGTACGTTACGCACGAACATGTCAGCTCCGGCGGCAACGGGTAAGACGGCGCTGTTGGATACGATCTATCGCGCGCTCGAAGTGATGTGTGCATTCGGCGATGAGCGCAAAGCTCTGTTACTAATCTCCGACGGCCTAGATAACAATAGCCATCATTCTGTGCGCGATCTGATGTCCCTCGTTCGCCGGAGCGACGTCCAGATTTTTGCGATCGCGATAGATCAGCGTCGGGCATTTGATAAAACTATTCTCTCCGAACAGAAGAGTCGCGGGATCTGGCGGCTCGATGAAATTGCAGAGAGCGGCGGCGGCTTTAGTGTACCGGTTCGAGATGCCGAGGCGATTAACGCGGCAGTCGTTAAGATAAGCGACGCGATCCGCGCGGGTTATGTCCTCGGGTATACGCCGCAGCAAGCTGCCTTGCGAGGCACATGGCATTCCATACAAGTTCGGGTGGGCGTGCCCGGCTCGAAAGTGCACGCGCGCCCGGGCTACTTCACGCCGTAGCCGCGGTGACCTTGCCCGATAGAACTGAGCCACTCTAAACTGGGTTTTCCGAAGCAACGAAGTTGCGGAAGGAAAACGAAAAGGTGAAGAACAGCAGGTTCAGCGAAGAACAG
>JAJPHN010000018.1 GCA_021325235.1 Terriglobia bacterium
CTGCCTCCGCGCACAGAAGTAGCATGGCGAAAAGCGAACACCTGGCGAAAGCGGGAGTAAGTGGCTGAAAACGCTCGGTCGATTTTTATGCTGCGGCTGTGAACGGCCTTTGGACATTACAATATAAGTTCCCGCCATGTCTGAATTCCCCCGTGAGAGCCAGGCGGAACGCCGGCAGGCTCTTGAAGACGCGCTTTCTACCCGTATTCTCGTGCTCGATGGAGCGATGGGAACGATGCTGCAGGACCGGCATCTGACGGCGGCGGATTTTGGCGGGCCATCGCTCGAAGGCTGCAACGAGAACCTGGTGGTGACACGGCCCGACGTCATTCTCGACATTCATCGCGCGTACTACACGGCGGGGTCGGACATTGTCGAGACGAACACGTTTGGCTCGAGCTCGATCGTGCTGGCGGAGTTTGGGATTGCGGAGAAGTCGTACGAGCTGAGCCGGCGCGCGGCGGAACTGGCGCGAGAAGCGGCGGCGGAATTTTCGACGACGGCGCGGCCGCGATTCGTGGCGGGATCGATCGGGCCGACGACGAAGGCGATCTCGATTAACGGCGGGATTACGTTTCCGGAATTGATCGAGAGTTTCTACACGCAGTCGAAAGGGCTGGTGGAGGGCGGGGCGGATTTTCTGCTGCTCGAAACCTGCAACGACACGCGCACGATCAAAGCGGGACTGCTGGCGATTCACCGGCTGGGCAAAGAGCGCGGGGAACGGATTCCGGTGGTGGTGTCGGGGACGATCGAGCAAATGGGCACGATGCTCGCGGGGCAGCCGGCGGATGCGTTTTATGTTTCGATTGCACATGCGGACTTGCTGGCGGTCGGGCTGAACTGCGCGACGGGCCCGGAGTTCATGACCGATCACATCCGCTCGATTCATGAGCTGGCGGCGACGCGCGTTTCGTGTTATCCGAACGCGGGATTGCCGGATGCGGAGACGGGGCAGTATCTGGAAACGCCGCAGAGCCTGGCGCATCAGCTCGAGCGATTTGTCGATCATGGCTGGCTGAATGTTGTCGGGGGATGCTGCGGGACGCGGCCGGATCATATTCGCGCGATCGCGCAGATGGTGGATGGGAAGAAGCCGCGGCCTTTGAAAGAGCCGGCGCACCGGACGTATTTTTCGGGAATTGAGGTGGTGGAGGCGGAGGACAGCAACCGGCCGCTGATCGTGGGTGAGCGGACGAATGTGATCGGCTCGCGGCTGTTCAAGAACATGATCGCGGAAGAGAAGTGGGAAGAGGCGACCGAGATCGCACGGCGGCAGATACGGAACGGGGCGCACATCATCGACGTCTGCCTGCAATCGAGTGATCGCGACGAGCTGGCCGATATTCCGCCGTTCTATGAAAAGCTGATCCGCAAGATTAAGGCGCCGATCATGATCGACACGACGGATCCGCGCTCGGTGGAACTTTCGCTCACGTATTGCCAGGGCAAGGCAATTATCAACTCGGTCAATCTGGAGGATGGCGAGGAGAAGTTTGAGCGCATCTGTCCGGTAGCGCGCGAGTATGGGGCGGCGCTGGTGGTGGGCTGCATCGACGAAGATCCGGTGCAGGCGCAGGCGTTCACACGGGAGCGAAAGCTGGCGGTTGCGAAGCGTTCGGTGGAACTGTTGACCACGAAATACGGAATTGCGCCGGAGGACATCCTTATCGATCCGCTGGTGTTTCCGTGCGCGACGGGCGATGAGAACTACATTGGCGGCGCGGTGGAGACGATTGAATCAATCCGACTCATCAAGCAGCAGATCCCGTACGTCAAAACCATCCTCGGGATCTCCAATATTTCGTTCGGGCTGCCGGCTGCTGCGCGC
Organism: Terriglobia bacterium; assembly: GCA_021325235.1. Lineage (GTDB taxonomy): Bacteria > Acidobacteriota > Terriglobia > Bryobacterales > Bryobacteraceae > Bog-105. The sequence goes on from JAJPHN010000018.1 coordinate 1,832, forward strand.
GAGGTCGTCAACTCGGTTTTCCTCTACTACTGCACTCAGGCCGGGCTCGATCTGGCGATCGTCAATTCCGAGAAGCTCGAACGGTTTGCGTCGCTTCCGAAGGCGGAGCGGGCGCTGGCTGAGGCGCTGCTGTTTAATACACCTCCGGCGAGTGTCCCGGCAGACCATCCGAACGCATCGCTCCTCCATCTTGCTCATGAGAATCAGGCTCTCAGGGACTGGAGAGAGCAATCGCGTGACCAAAAGATCGCGATCAACCAGTTTCATATTGCGGCGATTTCGGAGCACTTTCGCGGGACGGTGCGGGAGAAGAAAGCGGCGGCGGATCTGCCGCTGGACGAACGGCTGGCGAACTACATTATTCAGGGCACGAAGGACGGACTGATTCCGGACCTGGAGCGCAAACGCGCGGAAGGCGCGGCGCCGCTCGACATTATCAACGGGCCGCTGATGGCGGGAATGGCCGAGGTCGGACGGCTGTTCAACAAGAACGAGCTGATTGTGGCGGAGGTGCTGCAGTCAGCGGAGGCGATGAAGGCTGCTGTCAATCATTTGCAGCAGTTTATGGAGAAATCCGAGAGCTCGACGCGGGGCAAGATCGTGCTCGCCACGGTGAAAGGCGATGTGCATGACATCGGCAAGAACCTGGTTGAGATTATCTTGAGCAACAACGGATTCGAGGTGGTGAATCTCGGGATTAAAGTGCCGCCGGAGGAGCTGATCAAGGCGTATCACGAGCACCGGCCGGATGCGATCGGGCTTTCGGGGCTGCTGGTGAAGAGCGCGCAGCAGATGGTGACGACGGCGGAGGATTTTCGCGATGCAGGTATTCACGTTCCGCTGCTGGTAGGCGGAGCTGCTTTATCCGAAAAGTTCACGAAGACGAAGATCGGGCCGATGTATGCTTCGCCCACGTTCTATGCCAAAGATGCGATGACGGGGCTGCGGCTGATGAACGAGATTACCGACCCGGCGATTCGGGAAGAGGTGCTGACAAAGCATATCTTTCGCGATATGCCGGCAGAGAAAGTCGAGCAGGAGCCGGTGGTGGTGCCGTCGGGCGAGCGGCGGAGTCCGAAAGTGCGGACCGATGTGCCGATTCCGAGCGTGCCGTACACGGAGCGGCGGGCGCGCACGATTCCGAACCTGGCGGAAGTCTGGAGCTACATCAATCCGTTCATGTTGTACGGGCGGCATCTGGGGTTCAAGGGCAATTTTGAGAAGATGCTGGCGGAGCGCGATCCGAAGGCGCTCGAGTTATTTCACACGGTCGAGGATGTGAAGCAGAAAGCTGCGACGTTTATGAAGGTGCGCGGCGTCTGGCAGTTCTTCGAAGCCGAGCGCGACGGGAATGCGGTGCATCTGTTCGAGCCGGGCGGGAAGACGCCGATCGAGACGTTCCGGTTTGGGCGGCAGGCGAAGTCGGATGGATTGTGCCTGAGCGATTACGTCCTCGATCCGCAGGATGGCAGGCGGGATCACCTGGCGCTGTTTGTGGTGACGGCGGGCGAGCAGGTGCTGGAGCGTTCGCAACAGGCGAAGGAGCGGGGCGATTTTCTGGAGGCGCATGCGCTGCAGGCGCTGGCGATCGAGACGGCGGAAGCAGCGGCGGAGTGGCTGCACCGGCGGCTGCGCGAGGATTTCGGTTTCCCGGATCCGGCGGAGATGACGATGCAGGAGCGGTTTACGTCGCGGTATCGGGGCAAGCGGTACAGCTTCGGGTATCCGGCGTGTCCGAATTTAGAGGACCAGGCGAAATTGTGGAAGCTGCTGCGGCCCGAGGAGATTGGCGTGCAGTTGACCGAAGGCTTCATGATGGAGCCGGAGGCGAGCGTGTCGGGGCTGGTGTTTCATCATCCGGACTGCGTGTATTTCAGTGCGGCGGAGGAGACGGAAGCGGCTTAGGTTTAGAGGCGCACGCTTCCGGCTCCGGTTCGGCGTTCTAGGTTACGGGTGCGCGGTTCGGGTTCTTCGAGAACAGGCGACGAACCAGGTGGCCTTTCCACATCCAGAGCCCGGTGAGAAGGATCACCGGGACGAAGAAGAAGCGCGTAATTCGGGCGTAGTAGTGGACCTGATCGAAGGGGCTGTAGATATAGCCGATGATCGGGATGCCGAAGACGATGTGGATCCAGCGGAAGATCACGCGTTGGGTGGCGGCAGTCATGATCGTGCGTCCTCCTGTTTACGATTTCTGGTTGCCCCAGCTCGGTTGTTCGACACCGAACTGCTGCGCGTACTCAGCGTTTAATTTTTGCCAGCCGGCGAACTTCATCAGTTCGGGGCCGCCCATGCGGCCGATGGGCGTACCAGCCAGATAGCGGTCGAGAACGTCGAAGGAGATGTGCCAGCCAGCGGCGCCCCAGGAGATGAAGCGGCGATCGATGGTGTGCCAGAGCTTCAGGCGTGTGCCGCCGTCGAAAGGCTCGAGTTCCCATCGGGTATCGTCGTATTCGAGCAGCCTGGGAGCGTCCGCGCGGGTCACTTTCGTTTGAATGGGCGTGGGCGCCGCGCCGATCCAGGTGAGCTGCACGGTTCCGACGTTCGCGAGGCTCTTGTCGGTTTCGAACGGAGCCCATTCGCGCAGCTGGGAAGGCTCGGTGAGCGCTTGCCAGACTTTCTCGGGCGAGTGGCGCAGCTCGCGGACGAGAATCAACGTCCACTTGTCTCCTTCACTCTTGCGCACTTCGGCTCCAGTTGCGGGGCCGGGCATGTACGGATCGCGATGGCTCATTTCTTTCTCCTTGTCTTCTTTTTGGGTGGTGATTTCTTTGCGGGTTCGGGCTTTGCGGGTTCGGGTGGATGCAGGCGGTCGAGATGGCGTTCGAGCGCGTCGACGTGAGCGGACCAGAAGCGGCGGAACGGGGCGAGCCAGGCATCGATCTCCTGGAGCGGCTCCGGGCGCAGGCGATAGAGACGGCGCTGGGCGTCGACGGTCGCTTCAACGAAACCGGCTTCGCGCAGGACGCGCAGGTGCCGGGAAACGGCGGGCTGCGGCAGGCGGAGGCGGCGCTCGATCTCACCCACCGACTGCTGGGAAGAGACGAGCAGATTCAGGATGGCGCGGCGGTTCGGCTCGGCGATGATTTCGAACACAGACTCCACAGTTGTTATATACGACATTGTGCATATACGTGTCAAGATATATAAGAGACGGGTATAACTATTTTTGGAAATTGGAAAATCCGCTTGCTGCGCGCGCGGCTCAGTTAGCGCTTCCAATTTGCGGGTACTAATCGCTTCGTTTCAGTCGCCGGCGGCCTGGCGGGGTGCGGGGGCGGGGCTCGGGCCGAAGAAGGAGCCCACGGATTTGATGCGGGTGCGGATGACCGAAAGCACGGCCATGAGGACGAGCAGGATGGTGGTGAAGAGCAGGACCTGCGGCACGGAAAGCGCTTCTTTCCAGATACCGAACCAGCGGCCATAGACGATTTCGATGTGGACCCAGTAGACCAGCAGCGAAGTGGTACCGAGCTGGCGGAAGAGGCTCCACTTCTCCAGCGGGGCGAGGCGAACCCAGAGAAACGCGATGGCCAGCATGATGAGCACGACGCCCAGCTTGATGAGAATCATGCACGGGCTATTGAGCCAGAAATCGCTCTTGGCGTAGATGGAGTAGGGCTGATTGGAGAAATAGTAAGCAGCTCCGGCGATGCCGAGGCCGATGCTGAGGGTCCATTGGAGCACGCGCGGAAGATCGTCGGGCTTGACGACGCGCAGGATGCTGCCGAAAGCGAGTCCGAAGGCGAGGAACGAGGCCCAGGGGAAGAAGCCGAAGTAATTCAGGCTGGGGAAGAAGTAGCCGCGGACGAGTTTTGGGACGCCGTCGGCGGGGATCATGCTGATGACGGGCGAGAGGCCGGCGATGACCAGGCCGAGAACGGTGCAGAGGCGGATGCGCTCGAGGGTGGTGAAGACGGCCATGGGCGCCATGATGAGCATGGCCATGCCCATGCAGTTGAGGATGTCGACGCGCAGGAGTTCGCTGGCCGGGCTGGTGGGAAAGCCGAACACGTAGAGCTGAATGCGGAAGAGAAACGCGATCAGAAAGAGATAGCGCGAGCGCTTGAGAGCGGCGACGACGCGCTGGCCGGCGGATTTGCCCTGGCGCTGCTGGCTGTCCATGAGGAACGCGAAGGTGATGCCAGTCAGCAGGAGAAAGATGGCAGGCGGCATGCCGCCAAGAAATTGCGAGAGAACAAACGGACCTTTGGAGCGGAGATCGGTGCGGGTGAAGGAATCGAAGACGTGCCCCTGCAGCATGATGACGGCTGCAAAACCGCGCGTCCAGTCGATGAACGCGAGCCGGCCGGCGGATGTCTTCTTATCTGGCATGCACGATTCTTGTTCGCCACCGCTGTGCTAAACGCGCGGGCGGGCGAGAGTACTTCTACGAGCTCTGTTTATTGACGCCGGGAGGCAGTTTGAGTTCCAGTTTGCCGTGGATGGCGGGGCGCAGATTGATGTCGGTGTACGTGACGATGCGGTAATTGCCGGAAGGTTCGTAGAACTCCTGCTGGATGGGATAGGCGGCATCGTTCGGGATCCACATCTCGATTTTGCTGAGGCGCTTGGCGACGTCGGGATTCTTGGGAACGAGGGCGAGCTTAGTGGTTTCGCGGTTGCCGAGCTTTTCCGTGCCTTCGGAGCTGATGGTGTAGGCGTTGGCGAGATCGCGTCCCGAAGAGCCGAATCCGAGGAGGAGGAACTGGTTCAGGACGTCGGTATTCTTGCCGAGATCGTAGTCCTGATACGAGTTGAGTTTAGGGTAGTAGATGCGAACAATGCGGCCGAGGAAGCCGATCTGGCGGGAATCGGTTTCGCCCGAGAAATCGAGGATGGCGCGCACCTGGCCATCCTTGAGGCGCTGCATTTTGAAGGTACCGCTCTCGCTGGTGGTGTCGTTGATGATGGCGGTGTGGGTGGTCATGTGGACATTGGCGGTCATGGAGTGGAAGCTCGGGGCGGCTTTATCCATGCGCGCCAGCACGGTCTCGACGCTTTCCGCGTGAGCGAGCGCGCCGCCTAACAGGCACACCAGAGGAAGTAGGAACTTAGTCATGAATGTCTCGTATGGTTTTCAGGATCAGGGCGCGGCATGCGCGATGAAACCCTTCACTTCCTGCTCGGCCTCGTCGCGAATCGGCTCGACGCGCAGCACGTGCCAGCGCTTGCCGGTGCGCTGATGAATAAGCGCTTCGGCACGCGCGGACCGCTCCGCCTCGGGCACGCTGGCAAGCAGACCGGGAGCGATAAACACGTTGTTGATTCCGTTGCGCGAGGAGATCAGGATTACGCTCGAGGCTTTGGGCTGATCGTGGAACCATTCGCGCGGGGTAGCGAAAATAAAGAGCAGAATCAGCGCGACCACGACGTCGTATTGCCAGGATGCGCGCGCGAAATCCCAGAAAAGCAGGCGGCGGCCGAAGCCGAGAGTAGACACATTCCCTTCGCCTGTCACTACGGGCAGTTTAACACCCAAAAGGGCCCGCGCGAGGGCTACAAACAGCAGGTCCGGAAGGGGGTGAGCGGTTCTGAGAGATGCTTTGGATTTTGACCGGGGCACATCGTTTCGATGGCTTCGAGCAGCAGGCCCCGGATATTTTTGCCTACTGTTGCCGCAGTGTGACCATGGGATCTACTCTCGCCGCACGGCGCGCCGGGATGTATCCGGCAAGGAGCGCCACGGCCGAGAGAACACCAGCTGCCAATAACATCGTCGTTGCATCGCGCGGCGTGAGGCCAAACAGCATTTGATGTAGTACGCGCGTAGCAGCGAGCGAAAGCAGGGTGCCGGCAAGTAAGCCTGCAGATAGCACTCCAGTGACGTCTCGCATGACGAGAGCCAGGATGGAGGCCGGCTCAGCTCCTAGTGCGGTTCGCACGCCGAATTCTTTTTGCCGCTGGGTCACCAGATAGCTAAACGTGCCATACAGGCCAATCATCGCCAGTATGAGCGCCAGCGCGCCGAAGAAACCCGAAAGAAGTGCCAATAAGCGCTCCTGAACTAACGAATCGTTCACCTGATCGGCGAGCGTGTGGCACTCAAGGGGAATTTGACGGCTCACTTCGGCGACCGCGGTCAGAACTGGTACGATCAGCCGCGAGGGTGGTACTGCCGTACGCAACTCGAGAGTGTCGCTACCTCCGAGGTCGGATGGCTCGTGGGCCAAGAAGGCTGTGGGCAGGTTTTCCTCGCGGAGTGAAAGATATTTGGAGTCTTGCACCAGTCCCACAACCTCGACTGCTTTCGCGGGTGTACCTTCTAAATACGTTCGCCCGATCGGGTTTAAACCAGGAAAGAACCGGCGCGCAAAGGTCTGATTGACGATCGCTACGGCACGCGAACTTCGCACATCCGCGCTGGTGAAATTTCGCCCGGCTAGTAATCGCATGCGCAAGGCCGGCAAATAGCCGGGCGAGATGTAGTCTTGATAGACCACGAACTTCTTGTCAGCGTCGGCCCAACCGCGAAAGTTTTTCTGAGGGACAGACGCTTTCGTCCAGTCGGTGCGAACGCTGGTGTTCACGCCCAGCTCGCCGGAAATCGGGGTGATCATGGAACGGCCGACTGAAACGACGCCAGGCAACGCACTCAGGCGGCGTTCGATCTCCTCGTAGGTCGCAGCTTCTCGATCTACCGGTATTTTTGCCGCCTGCAAATCTGTGTGCACCAGCAGGACATTCTTGGGGTCGAAACCGATGTCGAGCGTGACCAGCTTCAGGAAACTTTTCAGCAGAAGGCCGGCACCCACCAGGAGAATCAGTGAGAGTGCCACTTGTGAACCGATAATCCATCTGCGGACGTCAAGGTAGGGCGACCGGCCGGCTTTCGAAGACTGGCTACCATTCATGGCTGAACTCAGCGACGCTCGCGTCAAGTGCAGAGCAGGTAACAGGCCGACGAGAAGTGAGGTGAGCACAGCGCCCGCAAGAACGAATGCAATGATCCGCGTATCGAGGGATAAGTCTAGAAAGACCGAATTCTGCGTACTCGAGATGAGGCGCACGAGCAAGGCTGCGGTCCAGCGCGCGAGAAGAGCGCCGAGCAGTGCGCCAGCTGACGAAACCAGAATGTATTCCGTTAAGAGTTGGCGAAGCAGGCGCGTGTGACTAGCTCCGAGTGCCTGCCGTACTGCGAATTCTTTATCGCGTGTTACGGTGCGGGCCAGAGTCAGGCTCCCGAGGTTGGCACAGGCGATGAGCAGCACAAGCCCGACTACAGCCAGCAGGATTTGCAAGGGCCGGCTGAATTGGCTCCGTAAACGGGAAATACCAGACGCAGCAGGGATCGCCGTCAGCGCCATTTTCGACAGATACTCACGTTCTTCCGCTGAGGAATCCTGCGGCACGAAGATCCTGGTCGAAATGGTTTTGAGTCGCGAGGTTAGCTGAGTGCTGCTCATCTTCGGATGGATACGCCCTCCGATGTTCAGCCACAAAAAGTTGCGATCGTCCAGCCGGGGATTTTTTCCGTCGAAGACCGCTGTAGCGCAGATGGGCAGTGCCAGATCGAACGTATCACCCACTTCCATACCAAAAAAGCCGCGCGGCGCAATGCCGATCACTTCAAAGGCTCGGCTGCGGAGAAAGAGCGTGCTGCCGATGGCGCTCTTCACCCCTCCGAAGTGATCCTGCCAGTAGCCGTAGCTGAGTACGGCCACGGGTGGGCAGCCGCGCCGATCATCCGAATCGGAAATCAAGCGTCCGGCCGCGGCATGCAGTCCAAGGGCGCTGAAAAAAGTGCCGCTGACCCAGAGCCCGTTGGCAGGACGAATCATTCCGCCCTGGGTGAGATTGAATTGATCCTTATTGCTCCAGGCGAACGCTTTGGAGAAAACGTTCTGATGGTCACGCAGCTGCTCCCACATCGGATTGGCAAAGGTGGTCGAGGCACTGTTCCAATCTGGTGCGCGGGATTGCAATTGCATCAACTCGCGGGGCCGCTCGACGGGCAAGTATTTCAAAATTACGGCATCCACCAGGCTGAAAATGGCGATGTTGGCACCGATTCCCAATGCCAACGACAAGATGGCGACTGCGGCAAACGCTGGGCTGTTCCTAAGGGTGCGGAGACCGTAGCGCACATCCAGTATCAGTGCGTCGAGCGAGCGGATTGCCACCTGAATAGATTCCTCATCACATGCTCCGGCAGTGTTTGTGCGAAGCAGAAGTACAGCGTAATCGACGTCAGGGGACCATGTTACACCGGCCAAGTGGACACAAGGCAGAGGCGCACGGGTAGCTCCATTTGGCACGGCAGCGTCTCTTGCGGACAATCTTTGCGGCGAGGCGGCTGGGCCATCTGGAACACTGTAAACAGATGAGCAAACGTCACCACTGGAAACTGAAGCAGCGCGAGCTCATTCTCGGCGAACGAACGCTGATCGTGGCGGTACTCAATGTAACGCCCGATTCGTTTTCCGACGGCGGCTTGTACGCGGATCCGGATCGCGCTTTCGCACGCGCCATCGAACTGGAAGAACAGGGCGCCGACATTCTGGATATCGGGGCGGAATCGACGCGGCCGGGCTCGCAGCGCATCGCCGAAGCGGAGGAATTGCGCCGGCTGGTGCCGGTGCTGAAACGGCTGCGCGGGAAGCTCACGATTCCGATCTCGGTGGATACTTATAAGTCCGCTGTGGCGGAGAAGGCGCTCGAGCATGGAGCGGAGATCATCAATGATCCGACGGGTCTGCTGCTCGATGTGACGCTTTCGAAAACTGTGGCGAAGCACGACGCGGGGCTGATCATTAATCACATGCGCGGGACGCCGGAGACGTGGGCCAAACTGCCTCCGCTGAAGAATCTGATGCGGTCGATTGCGATCGATCTGGAAGCGGCGGTGCACCGGTCGCGGCAGGCGGGCGTGCAGAAGCATCAACTGGTACTCGATCCGGGGCTGGGGTTTGGGAAGCGGCGCGAGCAGAATGCGGAGATCATCGCGCGGCTGGGAGAACTGCGCGCCTTCGATCTGCCGCTGATGGTGGGCCCGTCGCGCAAATTATTTCTGCGAAAAGAGGATGCCGAGAGCACGGAATTCGCAACGGCGGCCGCGGTGACGGCGGCGATTCTGAATGGCGCGCAACTGGTGCGGGTGCACGATGTGAAGGTGATGAAGAACGCGGTGGAAGTGGCGGATGCGATCCGCCAATCAGCTGAGAGCGAGGACGAGCCGACGCCGGTTCAGACACGCTGGCAGCGCGGGCAGTAGTGGGTGCTGCGCTGGCCTAAGACGATGCGGCGAATGGGCGTGCCGCAGCGAAGACAGGGCTCCCCTTCGCGGCCATAAACCGCGTGCAGGCTCTGATAGCTGCCTTTTTCGCCGCTGGCATCGACGTGATTGGAGATGGTTGAACCGCGCCTGGCGATGGCGGCTTCGAGCACCTGCAGAATGGCGTCGAACAGGCGGCGAGCGCGGGTTTCCGAGAGGCGGGCAGCCACAGTGCGGGGGTGAATGCGCGCGGCAAAGAGCGCTTCGTCGGCGTAGATATTGCCTACGCCTCCAATGAAACTCTGGTTCAGCAGCAGCGGTTTGATGGCGCTTTTGCGGCCGTGCAGGCGAGCGAAGAACGTTTCGAAATCGAGGGCGAGCGCATCGGGTCCGACGCGCTGCTCGGGGGTTTCGGCGTAGTATTCAAAGCGGCCGAACTGGCGGATATCGTTGAGCAGCAGCACGCCGTTGTCGAGCTCGAGGACAGCGCGCGTGTACTTGCCGGGAGCAGCGTTCCAGAGCAGATTGCCGGTCATGCCGAGATGGATGTAGAGCAGGCCGCGATCAAGCTCGATATGAATCTGCTTGCCGTGGCGACGGACGCGTACGATTCGCGCAGCGGCGAGACCTTGTTCGGTAGAGCGATGATCGTTGCGGGTGACGCGGGCGGAAGAGACGGCGGCGGAACGGATGGTCTGGCCGGTGATGTGCGCGGCGATGGAGCGAACGACGGTTTCAACTTCGGGAAGTTCAGGCAAAGGTGCTCGGCTGATTATAGGAAACTGCCGTCGAACTTTTTGGCGTGATTTTACGAATAAGATGCAGGAGCTTTGATGCCAGAGCACGACAGCGCTGCCAAAGCCTCTGCTTTCGACCATTTATACCGGGAGCAGGGCTCGCCCATTCGCCGCTTTCTGCGGCTTTCAACCGGGGATGAGTCAGCGGCCGACGATCTCACGCAGGAAACCTTTCTCGATCACTGGCGCCGTCCGCACGCCTTCAATCCGGCGCGGGGCGGCATCAAAGCGTATCTGCTCGGGATCGCACGGCGGAAAGCGGCGGACTGGTGGCGCGCGCACAAAGCGATGCCGGCGGCCGCTAGCGAATGCACTGCGCCGGGCGATAACCTGCTGATTCGCGACGCGCTGAATCAACTTCCCGAAGAGGCTCGCTCGCTGCTCTGGCTGCGCGAGGTGGAGGGCTACTCGTACGACGAGCTCGCGCAGATTCTGAAAATTCCGATTGGGACCGTTCGCTCCCGGCTCCACTCGGCGAGGCAACAATTACGAACGATCTGGATGAAGGAGAGAAAATGAACTGCAGCGAAGCTGAATCGCATCTTTCCGCTTTGTATGACGGGGAACCGGTAGCGCACGAGGTGGCCGAACATGCGGCGCAGTGCGAGAACTGCCGGGCTGTATTGAACGATTATTCGCGGATGGGGGCGGAGCTGCGGCTGGCGTCTGCGCTGGATGCGGCGCCGCTTCCGCCTTTGAAGATACCGAAGCGCAGAGCGTGGCTGGACGTGCTGTGGGCACGGATTGCGATTCCGCGTTTTGCGCTGGTGACATTGCTGGCGGGATTGGTGCTGTTGCCGATCGGCGTGTCGATGCTGCGTGCGCAGTCGCGGCCGTTGTGGTTCGAGTTCGGGTATACGCTGAGGCCGGACAGCGAATTGCATCACTACTTCATTGCGGAAGCCGGCTATGACGCAGTGGAGTCGACGCTCGGATACGTGAATGGCAGGCCCGTATCGGCGGCGATCCGGATCAGCGTAGATCGGGTTAGTGACGACGATGTGCGGCTTCGCGTGCGCGCGATTAAACCGCCGCTCACAGCGCAAGGCTCGGGCTTTGCTATCAGCAGTGTGTCCAAAAACAGCATTTTGCTGGAGGGTGTGCCTGCCATTCACTATAAGCAGGGCGATGCGTTACCGGTGCCGATCGAAGGAGGCGGGACGATCTATTTGAAGGGCGAGGTGCTGGACCACCAGCCTCAAATCGCGTTCGGCTATCCGCTCGAAGCGCCTCCCGAAAAGTTGATTGTGCGCGCGCCGGTGCTGACCGATTCACATGAGCTTCTGGCCAGCGAAGCCGGAGCAACGGCGCTGGTGGGCAACTCCGATCAGGCGATACGATTCCAGGCGGGAAGCAACGGACTTTTCCTTTTCTCACTGCATGAGTTTCCGGGTGCAGTGGAAGGCAAAGCCGAGTGGGGCGAGATCAAGTTCAAAATGGATGGAGAAGATTACCGGCTTGTGGCGGCTGCTCCGATCACCGGCGGTGATCAACCGGTACCGGTGTGGGTGCGTCGCGATGTGTCCAATACGGACGAAGTTTCGTTGGGAGCCGGGCGGATTACGCAGTAGCCCCGCACCATTCGACCACAAAGTGCAGCAAAACCCGCGCCGCTTCGACGAGTGTGTCGATTTCTACATACTCATCCGCGGCATGGGTGTTGCCGCCGTGAGCGCCCCACAAAATGCCGGGTATGCCGAAGCCTTGCTGAAAAACGAACAAATCGCAGGGACCTTCGATTCCGCACACCTCGGGCTCTCGGCCGAGCACGGCGGCGGCGCATTGCTGAAACGCCAGCACGAGCGGCTCGTTCCGCGCAATCGCCGAGCCGGGCAGCCAGCGCACGGGCGAGCGAAAGCGCGGCATTCTGACAAAAACCTCCGGCTCCTCGCGCACCATGCCTTCGAGCCAGGAGGAGAATTCGCGATCGATCGCTTCGCGTGTTTCGCCCGGCATAGTCTGCCAGTAGAATTCGATGAGCGCGGTTTCGGGAACGGTGATCGGCTCGCTGGTGCCCCAGGGCGAGGTGACCACTTTCGTTACAGACACGGGAACCGGATCGACGAACGTGTGAAAGAGCTCGTGGTGCGGAGCGGTCCGTTTTCGCTGCTCGGCAAACTCGGGAACTCGCTCGAGAAAACGCGTCAGCTGCGGAATCACGCCCTGCGGAAATTTTCCGTTCTGCAGCACCCCGCCGGGCGCCTCGAACTGGATATGCTGAATGCGGCCGCCGCGCTGGGCGGGACAGAGGCGCAGAGAAGTGGGCTCGCTCAGTACGACGGCGTCGGCGTTATAACCGCGCAGACGGCCCGCGAGCGTTCCATTGGATCCGCCGAATTCCTCGTCAGCAACGGTTTCAAAGAGCAGATCGCCGGCGAGCTCGATGCCGAGCTTCGCGAGCATCTCGACAACGAACAGGTTAGTGGCGACGCCCGCCTTCATATCGTTGGCTCCACGACCGTAGAGCCGATTGCCTTCGATCGCGCCGCCGAATGGATCGCGGGTCCAGGGCTGCGTCCCGCGCGGAACCGTGTCGATGTGGCCGGATAAAAGCAGCGAACGTCCGTTGCCGGTTCCCTGTTTGCGCGCACCGATGTTCGGACGGCCGGCGTAATCGCGCCCGGCGAAAAAGAGCGGATGCTCGCGAAGCCCGGCGACGGAATCGAGTGGATACAGGTCGGGCTCCCAGCCGCAGGCACGAAGCTGCTCCGCAATCCAGCTTTGGCAGGCGAGCTCGGCGCCGTGCGGAGGCTTGTTTTCCGAGGGGCGGCGCACGAGCTGCTGGGTGATCTCGATCAGCCGCTGACGATCCTGCTCGACGGCATGGTTGAGTTCCGCTTTCACCGAACTATAATTATGAGGTGCCGCCGACTTATTTACCTCCTGCAAGTAAGTCTAGGCGATCGGATCGAGCGCGTCAATCAAAATCGCGAGGCGCAGCGTATGATGTAGCAGCAACGGTGCCGCGCAACAACTACCTGCTGATCGTTTTCGACAGCTGCCGCTACGATGCGTTCGTGAAAGCGCGCCCGCGCACGATGCGAAAGCTGGGGCGGCTGGAGAAGCGCTGGTCGTATGCGTCGTGGACGGCGCCTTCGCATTACAACCTGCTGATGGGGCTGATGCCGCATTCGAGCCCGCGCGGTGTGTTTGCATCCGATTATTACCAGCGTGATTTCTTGAAGTTTAACGAGCGGCTGGGGGCGGAGGGCCTCGAGTTCAAGCGCTTTGTGCCGCGATTGTATTTGCCGGTGCTGTTGCAGAGTCTGGGGTACAGCACGAATGCGATGGTTTCGCTGCCGGTGCTGAATCCGCTGACGGCTCTCAACAGCGGATTCGACAGCTACCGGCTGATGGAGCGGCATAACGACTTGCGGGCGATGTTTCCCCAGCTGCGGTTTTCAGACGAGAAGCCGTCTTTTTATCTGTTGAACACGGGCGAGACGCATTATCCATACGCGCTGCCGGAGGAATCGCCCGAAGAGTGGCCGCGGATCAGCGGAGTGCACGGCGTGTTCAAACATCTCGATGATCATGTGGTGGGAGGCAAGCTGCGGCGATCGCGCACGCGGCCGTTTAACGCGGCCAAGCTGGCAGAACTGCGCGACCGGCAGATCGAAGCGGTGCGCTACCTGGATCGCGCGATGGAAGAGCTGTTCGATCGGCTGCCGAAGAATACCTATGTGACGATCACGTCCGACCACGGCGAACTGTTCGGAGAGGATGGCTATTTCGGGCACGGTCCGATACAGCACGAGAAGGTTTTGGAGGTGCCATTCCTCGAGGGCAAGCTGCGATGAAGCGATTTCTGCCGGCTCTCGTGTGTTCACTCGCGGTGGTGGCGCTTTCGCGGCACTGGCATCCGTCCGTAGACTTCGCGTACGTCGGGCCGGGTGCGGGATTTGCGTTTCTCGGATCGTTTCTGACGCTCGTGATCGCGTTTTGCGCGAGCGTTGTGTCGCTTCTGATCTGGCCCTTTCGCGTGTTATGGCTGCTCGTGCGGAGGCGCGGACATTTTGGCGCGGTCCGTGTGAAGAGGGCGATTTTTCTCGGCCTCGACGGGCTCGATCCGAATCTGGCGGAGCGCTGGATGGAGGAAGGCAAGCTGCCGAATCTGGCGCGGCTGCGGGCAGAGGGCTGCTACACGCGGCTGCGGACCACGTTTCCGGCGCTGTCGCCGGTGGCCTGGTCTACGTTTGCTACGGGCGTGAATCCGGCGAAGCACAACATTTTTGATTTCCTGAATCGCGATCTGCGCACGTACGCGCCGGAGCTATCGTCGGCGCGCGTCCGGATAGAGGAGCGAGTGTGGCGGATCGGGCGCTGGCGTATACCAATGTCGCGTGCGTCGGTGGAACTGCGGCGCAAGAGCGAGCCGTTCTGGAAGATACTGGGGCGGAACGCGATTCCGAGTACGATTCTGCGCGTGCCGGTGACGTTTCCGCCGGATCGCTTCGAAGGGCGGATGCTTTCGGCGATGTCGACGCCGGATCTGCGCGGGACGCAGGGCAGTTTCACGTGGTTTTCGACGCGCGCTGATCACACGTGTGTTGAAGGCGGATTGCGGCTTCCGCTCACGCGACGCGGCGATTGCTATGAGGGTTGCCTGCCGGGACCTGAAAAGACGCGGATTGCCTTTACACTCTCGCGCGAGAATCTGCTGGCGATTGCGGGTCAGCGATTTGTGTTGAAGGTGGGCGAATATACGCCGTGGGTCCGGCTGCGCTTCGGACGCGCTCGCGGAATTGTGCGTTTTTTGCTGACCAAAATGGCGCCTCCCCTAGAGCTCTATGTGACACCGATTGAAATCGACCCGGAACACCCCGCGCTGCCGATCAGTCACCCGGGATATTATGCGACGTATTTGGCGAAGCTGCTGGGCACATACGCGACGCTCGGGATGGCCGAGGACACGTGGGCGCTGAACGAAGGTGCCATTGATGAAGACGCATTTCTGGCGCAGGCGCGGCTGATTCAGGAGGAGCGCGAACGGATGTATTTCAGCGCGCTCGAGCACATGCGGAGCGGCGTGGTCGCGTGCGTTTTCGATACGACGGACCGGGTGCAGCATATGTTCTTTCGGCACCTCGGGCAGGAGTCGCGGTATGCGCGGGTGATTGAAGAGCTGTATCGGGACATGGACCGCGTTGTGGGTCGCACGCTGGCGTTTGCGGACGCGGACACGGCGGTGTTCGTGTTGTCGGACCATGGTTTCTGCGCTTTTCGGCGCGGCGTGAATCTGAATACGTGGCTCAGGCAGAACGGTTATCTCGCGCTTAAGGACGGCGCTGAGGAGAGCGGCGAATATCTGAGCGGCATCGACTGGGCTCGCACGCGTGCGTATGCGTTCGGGCTCGGGGGACTGTATCTGAACCTGGAAGGCCGGGAAGCGCACGGGATTGTTCGGCAGAGTGAAGCGGCGGCCCTCAAAGCCGAGCTGATTGAAAGGCTCACCGGGTTGTGTGACGACGAGACCAGCGAAATCGGGATACAAAACGTGTACGATGCGGAGAAGATTTATCGCGGACCGTATCGCGATGCGGCGCCGGATCTGGTTCCGGGCTATGCGCCAGGGTATCGTGCGGCCTGGTCGGCGGCGGTGGGACGGGTCACGCGGACCGTTTTTGAAACGAACGACAAAGCATGGAGCGGCGATCATTGCGTGGATCCGGCGGTGGTACCCGGCGTGCTGTTTTCGAATCGAAAACTGAAGGTCGCGAATCCCGGGATCGAAGATCTGGCGCCGACTGTGCTCGATCTGTTCGGCATAGCGGCGCCGAAATGGATGGAGGGCCAGACGCTATGCGCGGAGTGATCGCGGTGAAGCTGAACAAATCGCTCTGCGAGCGCGCCAAGAAGCTGGTAGAGAAAGCCGGCTACAGTTCGCTTGAAGAATTCATTGAGCACGCGATGGAGCGCGATCTGGCGCGGTTGGAAGAAGCCGAGTCGAAGGAAGAGCTGATCAGGAAGCTGGAAGGGCTTGGCTATCTGAAGTGATTCCCGTGGAGCGTGGCTGGCTCGCATTCTGGATGGTGATCGCGGCGGGATTTTTCTCGACCCTGCTCTCGATTGTGGCTTTTCGGCGGTTGGTTGACGGCGAGAAGCTGCGGGTTGCGGTGAACCGGGTGATGGCGCATCTGTTCGAATTCCGGCTGTTTGCGAGCGAGCCGCTGCTGCTGCTGCTGCGTGCGCAACGGGATCTCTTACTTGCGAATGGGCAGATGCTGAAGGAATGCGCGAAGCCGCTGCTGGTTTTAACGATTCCGCTGGCGCTCCTTTTCGCGGCACTCGACGGCTTCGTCGGACATGCGCCGTTGCCGGTCAACGAAACGGCGGTGGTGACGACTTCGGGCGCACAACCGGAGCTGCCGGCTCGGATGCAGATTGACAGCCCGCCGGTTCATATTCTGCGACTTAGGCAAGTGAGCTGGCGAGTGCGCGCGATTGCGCCTGGGCACGATTTTGGCTGGCCGGCGGCGTACGACCGGCCCGCTCAGGTGCTGCATCATCACTGGCTGCTCTGGTACTTTGCCGGGATGCTGCTCGCCTGTCTCGCGTTCTACATAGGGCGAGCGTTCGCATGAACTCGCAGCCGCATCTGCGCCGAATCCTGACGCGCACGGATCTGGTGATCTATGGGCTGGTGCTGCTCGGGCCGACGGCACCGTATCCGGTGTACGGACTGGTGCAGCAGAAGACCCTGGGGCATGCGGCGCTGGCGTATCTGGCGGCGATGGTGGGCGTGCTGTTCACCGCGCTGAGCTACGCCAAGATGTCGAGCGCGTATCCGGCTGCGGGTTCCACGTATACGTACACGCGACGCGCGTTGAATGAGCATGCCGGTTTTCTCGCCGGGTGGTCGATGATGCTGGATTATTTTTTGATTCCGCTGGTGAGCATCATCTTCGGCGCGCTGACGGCGCACCGGCTCATCCCCGGTATTCCGTATGCCGCCTGGGCTCTTGGCTTCACTGCTGCGCTCACGGCCATTAATATTTTCGGGATTCGCGTGACGGCGCGCGCGAGCGAAATCATGATGGCGATCATGTCGATTTTCGCGGTTGTCTTTATTGTTTTGTGCGCGCGCTACGTCGTAACGCAACATGGCATCGCGGGGCTGTTCGATTCACGAGCGTTGTACCGGCCGCAATCGTTCCACATGAGCGCGCTCATGCTCGGCGCAGGCATCGCCGCGCTGTCCTATATCGGCTTCGACGCTATTTCTACCCTGGCTGAAGATACGGTGAACCCGATGCGCGATATCGGCTTCGCTACGGTGCTGGTCTGTATTTTGCAGACCGCGATCTGCTTCATTACGGTTTATCTGGCGGCGCTTGTCTGGCCCGATTACGCGAGTTATCCGGAAGCGGAGACGGTGATTCTCGATATCAGTACGCGCATTGGCGGGCCGGTGCTGTTCGGCTTTTTGAGCTTTGTCATTCTGGTGGCGGCGCTGGCCAGTGCACTCACCGGACAGGCGGGTGCTTCTCGTCTGCTTTACGGAATGGGCCGCGACGGCGCGCTTCCGCCGCGCATCTTTGCATACCTTCATCCGCGCTTTGCGACTCCCACGCGCAGCATTTACCTGATGGGAGCGCTGTGCGCGTTTGCCGCCGTTGCGATGCGCTTTGAGATCGCGGCGGAACTGTTGAACTTTGGCGCGTTTGCCGGGTTTGTCCTGGTGAACCTGAGCGTGATCCGGCATTTCTATGTTCGCCAGCGTGAACGGAGCGGGCTTGCGTTTGTGACCAATCTGCTCTTCCCTGCCCTGGGCGCGCTGGTGTGTCTGTATCTCTGGGCGAGCCTCAGCAGGAATGCGAAAATCGCCGGGTTCCTCTGGCTCTTGGTTGGCGCGATCTATCTGGCGATTGTGACGCGCGGATTTCGTCTTGCGCCGAAATCGCTTGGCTCGCTTTCGGAGAGTTCGTCCTGAATCCGATGCGCCGATTGTGCCTCTTTCTGCTGGCCGGCAGCTGCGCGGCCGCCGAGCTGATACTTCCCTCAAAGGCTTTCGATCGAACGGAACCGGTCACGATCGTCTACCGCACGCAGCCGCAGGTAACCGGCAGCGGCACACTGCACATTCAATGGACCGACGCCTATCATCGACTGGTAGAAGATCGCACGCTGCCCGTTACATTGACGGAGGAAAGTGAGCTGCGCTTTTCGCTCGATCTGCGGCGCGCGCTGACGATTGAGAATAAGCTGGAAGTTCATCTCTCGCTGCAGGGACAGAATCTGAAGGGCGAAGCGGACAACCGCGAAGAGAATGCCTCCGCCGAGTTCATCGCCAGTCCGGATGCAGATGCCTGGCGCGACTACCAGATTATTGAGTGGCAGTCGGGTTCGGCGGAACGTTTTCGCGTGCTGCAAGAGCTTGGCGTAAATGCGGGGCGATCGGGAGAACGCTCGACCAGTTTGCCGGCGGCGCTGCTTGAAGACAACCTGCGCTGGTTTGTCGAAAATATTGCGACTGATTTCTATTCGGAATATCACCGCGCGCGACGCGATCGCCCGCACGACTGGTCGCTGCTCCAAGCGCAGAAGCTTTATGAAAGCGATCCTTCGAGTAGAGAAGGTTTGAAGCGGCACCCGAGCTTCAACGATCCAGCGTGGATTGCGAAGATTCATGACCGGGCGGTGGAAACCGCGCGCGCGTACGCACCGTACCGGCCGCTCTACTACAATCTGGCGGATGAATCGGGGATTGCAGAACTCGCCAGCTTCTGGGATTTCGACTTCTCTGACCATTCGCTCGATGCGATGCGGGCGTGGCTCAAAGATCGCTATGGGACCCTGGCGGCGCTGAATGCGCAGTGGGGCACAGCATTCACGGACTGGAACCTGGTGACGCCCGAAACCACACGCGAGGCGATGCGCCGCACGGATGAAAATTACTCGTCGTGGTCGGATTTCAAAGAGTGGATGGACATCGCGTACGCCGCGGCGCTGAAGATGGGCGCCGACGCGATTCATTCGGTTGATCCCGCCGCGAACGTGGCTATTGAAGGCGCGCAGATGCCGGGCTGGGGCGGCTACGATTACGCGCGGCTCGCCTCCGTGCTCGACCTGATGGAGCCGTACGATATTGGCGACAACATCGAGATTCTGCACACGCTGAACCCGCGGGTGAAATTTGTCACGACCTCGTTCGATACCGGGCCGCTCGAAAAGCATCGGGTCTGGTACGAGCTGCTGCATGGTGCCAGCGGGCAGATTATCTGGGATCCGGATCAGAAACTGGTGGGTGCGGATGACACGATCGGTCCGCGGGGACGCGAAGTTGCACCGTACTGGAATGAATTGCGCAACGGCGTGGCGGCGGTGATTATGAACAGCAGGCCGGAATACGCACCGATCGCAATCCACTATTCGCAGCCCAGCATGCGTATTGAATGGATGCGCGAACAGCGGCCGAAAGGCGATGCGTGGATGAACCGCAAATCGTCGACCGAGCGCCGGGACAGCGATTTTCTTCGCGATCGGGATTCGTGGTGCCGGCTGATGGAAGACCTCGGGCTCTCGTACAAGTTTGTTTCCTACGGCGGCGTTGAGAACGGCGATCTGGAAAAAGACGGCTATCGCGTGCTGATCCTGCCGCGCTCGAGTGCGCTGTCGGCGGAGGAGGCTGCGGCCATACGCCAATTCGCCGAGACGGGTGGACTGGTGCTGAGCGACGGCGAACCCGGCCGCTACGACCAACACGATCGCCGGCTGAAGAGACCGCAGCTCGAAGGTCTGGAAAACATGGTTGCGGTGAGCGCGTTCGGCTACGATCGCGACCGCGTGCTTGGGGCTGGCGAGCCGCTTCGGGAGCATGTTCGAAAATTGATGAGCGAAGCCAATCTTCGCCCTTCATTCGCCGTGCTCGATGCAAGCGGTAAGCCGGCAACTACGATCCGGAGCTATGTTTTTCGCAACGGCGGGGTGAGAATCCTGGGGCTGCTGAACAATCCGCCGATCGAACAGGACGAGCTCGGCCCATTGAAAATTCAAAGCCAAAAGCAGTTTGAAAAAACGAACCGAGTTCGTTTGGTAATTTCAGAGCCGGCCTACGCTTACGATCTGCGCAACCGCAAATCGCTGGGCAAGGTTAGCCAAGTGGAGCTTACGCTCGACCCGTACGAACCGGCGCTGATCGCTTTGGCGCCTTCTGCTTTGCCGAAGTGGCGAGTGCGCATACCGAAACGTGTGCGGCGCGGCGAGACGGCTGTCGTTTCGATCGTTTTCGACGAATCTTCGCCGGTTGAAACGGATGTGCTGCACGTGGAGATACGGAATCCCAGCGGCGAACTAGCGCGATTTTTCTCCGGCAATGTGCTGACGCGCGACAACGCCGCGACGAAACCGCTGCCGATCGCCTGGAATGATCCGGCCGGGCGATGGAGCGTGTTCGTGAAGGATGTACTGAGCGGGCAGCAGACTCAAGCCAGCTTCGAGGTGTATTAAGTCACAGGGCGGATTCGAAGGCACCGGGCTGCTCGCGCTCGCGATCGTGTTTTTCCTGATCGTCGCGGCAATAGGGCGTCCAGGGCACCGCATTGAGGCGCGCTTCTTCTATCGGCCGGCCGCAATCGACGCAGATACCGTAGTCGCCCTGCTCGAGCCGCTGCAGGGCGGCGCGCACCTGCAGCAGCGTTTCAGAAGCCATGTTGCTGACCGCGAAGGAACCGGCCTTGGCCTGCGACGAGATCACCTCGTCGATGGGATCTTCCACATCAGAGGGCCGCGAGTCGCGGGCGTCCTCGTTGAAAGTGGCGATCTCGTCGCTCAATTCGCGCTCGCGCTGCAGGAGCCTGCGTTTCACTTCTTCTTTGTCGATAGGCATGGATTGCTTATGTGTGACACACCCAGCCTATGACTCGTTGCAGCGAAAATTCAGACCGATGCAGCAGCGGCGCGGGGCGGCTGATCGGAAGAAGTCTCCTCGTCGATATAGGAGAAGCGCTGCGTGCGGTGCAGATAGTAGTAGACAGCCAGGAGCGTGAGCATGAAGAGCGCCAGAACTACCATGCCGATCGCAAAGCGTTCGAGCAGACGCACGGGGGCGGCGGCTACATGCTCATCTTCGCTAACCGTGACGACCCAGCCAAGATTCGGGAAGTGCTGTTTCAAGCCCGTGCTGGCATAGCCGACAACATACGGGCCGCGAGCGAGATCGGCGGTTACCCAACCAGTCTGGCTGCCTTGATTTGTGCCGAGCGAATCCCGCACGAAATCAAATTCGGGAGACTTCACGCGCGCAAAAACATCGGCATTGGGACCGCTCACGACGACTCCGTCATCGTTCACGAGAGAGGCGCGTGCACCGCTGCCAATCTGATCCTGGCGGAAGGGCGTGAGCACCTCGTTGATGTTGACGGCGGCGGTGAGAACGCCAATGGTGTGGCCGGTCTGGTCGGCGACCGGTACGCCGATATTCACGTAGTTGGCTTTGGCCAGCGAATCATCGAGAATGTCGCTGATCCTGGTGGTGCCTTGTCCGTTGTTATAGACCGATTGCCACTGGGCGTCCTGGGCATAAGATACCTGCGAAGGCCGCTGCGACGAGGCAACCACATTGGCGTTGGAGTCGGTCACAACGATGGAGAGATAACGCGGGTCCATGGTCTTCTGCTGGTGCAGAATTGCCGAGGCGTTGGCATCGAGCGAGCCCTTGGTTTTTCCGGCGTTCTGGACCGCGTTGACCACGGCCGGATTGCTCGCCAGCACGCCGGTATCGATGACGCGTTCATGGACGAATTGGGTCACCTGATTGGCGTAAAGCTGCGCCATTGCCTTGAAATTGGAGCCGACATTATTGTCGAGGGTCTTGTCGCTGCGCTCCGTCAGGACGAGACCGAGAATGCTCAGCGGCACGATCACAATCATCAGCGCGAGCAAGAGTTTTGTGATAGAAACGCGAACTTCCAGCCGATCCACAGACATGGCAGACCTCCTCTGCTGGTCTTCAAATCGAAGACGAGCCATGTCCCGGGTCGCGGCCTGGCGCTTGCTGCCGGTTGGGTGTTCACCTCGGTTGGGAGGTAATCCGGCGTAGTATGCCAGTTCGTGCTCGGCCTAACATGGCCGCTTCCCGATTCAATATTACTCCAAATAACGGAGACCGTATAGGGGATTAGTGAGCCGTTTTTGGGACGAGCGAAAAGCTGGATCGGCAGGAAAATCGGAGCACCGGTTTGTGGTTCCGGTGCGGTTGCATACAATTGTGCGTGCGATTCGGGAGTATTGGACTATCTGTACCAGCTGCCGCGCTCGCCGATATTCTGGATCACTTTTTCGAGGCGCTGTGCACCATTCGTCCAGTTCGCCTGTATGCCGGATTCGGCGGTGTCGGCATCACCGTCGGCGATCGCTTCGATGATGGCGCGGTGCTCATCGACAGACTTTTTGAGATCGTCCAGGATGGCGGTGGCGTATAAGCGCCAGTATCGCTCTGCCTGAGGCTGAACGATCTTGTGTAGTTCGAGTAGGCGCGGTCCGGCACAGGCCTCGACGATAGTGCGATGGAAACTCATATCAAGGTCGAAGACGCGATTGGCCTGCGAACGATTCTTATCGCGCAACGCGGCGAGGCTGCTGTTGTATTCGCGAAGCCTTCGCACAAGCACGCTGCGGGCGGCATGAGGAAGATGTGCGGTGAGGCGGGCAGCTAATCCTTCCAGGTGGCCAATGATCGAGTAAAGTTCGCGGGCATCTTCCTTAGTCAGGGGCGCAACGATCACGCGCGTTTTCGGGCCATCGCCGGAGGAAACCACGTAGCGCTCGCGCTGAAGCCAGTGAAGCGCGCCGCGAATGGGGGTTCGGCTGAATCCAAGACGCTCGGCAAGTTCGGCCTCAATGAGCCAGGTCCCGGGCAGCAGTTTGCCGCTGACGATCAACTCGCGCAGTTCGTGGAAAGCGAGGCGAAGACTATGGCCCCGGTCGGATTTGGCGCGTTTTCTGACACGCGCGGGTGTGCGAGCCAAAGAGGACATGATTACAGATTCGTGGAGGAACGGCCCGAATAGAATTCGTTACTGGATACAATTCTATCGGTACGGCGTTGGTAACGGGTGAGTACGGCATAAACAGGAATGCCGAGAAGCACAATGGCAATGCCGGGCCAGGTGGTGGCGGGACGAAATACGAGCAGGCAGATTACAACGGCGGTAGCGCCGGCAATGTAGAGAACCGGCACGAGCGGATATGCCGGAACTCGGAACGGGCGGGCGGCGTCAGGACGCAGTTTTCGCAACCGGATGACACCGGCAACAGTGGCGATATAGAACAGAAGAGCCGCCGAGATCACGTAGTCGAGCAGATTGCTGTAGAGATTTCCGTACTGATTGGTGGCGGGATCGAAGGTGCGGGGCAGAACGAGAACAGCAGCCCACATAGCTTGGATCCACAGCGAGCGGCCGGGAACATGATGGCGATTGAGCCTGGCGGCAGCGGAGAAAAACAGACCGTCGTGGGCCATGGCGTAGAAGACGCGCGGCCCGGCGAGTATGAGGCTGTTGAGGCATCCGAAGGTCGAGATCATGATGGCGGCGGCCATCAGGAATGCTCCGCGTGCAGGAAAGATCGAGTTCATCATGGCGGTTGCAACGCGATCGCCGGCCACGTGCTGGATCGCGGGGAACGGTAGAGCGACCAGATAAGCCACATTCGCCAATAAGTACAGGGCAATGACGAGAGCGCTGCCGATGGCAAGGGCAAGGGGGAGATTGCGGCGCGGATGTTTCACCTCAGCGCCAGCAAAGGTTACGTTGTGCCAGGAATCGGCGGAAAACAACGAGCCCGATTGCGCGACACAGATAGCAATGAAAAGTCCGAGACCGGACGAGCTTGTGTTGCGGCTCCAGAAATGCTGAAGGTTCTGCGCAACGGCCGCTGAATGCCAGCCGATGCTGAAGCCGATGACGATGAGCGCCGCGAGCGCGACGAGTTTCGCGACGGTAGAAACGTTCTGGACGAACTTACCGTAACGCAGGCCGCGGCTATTGGTCCAGGTCAGGAGCGCAATGATAGAAAGCGCGATGAGCTGAGCAGTGGAAAGCGAGACGGCGTAATGCGAGGAGATGCGGAGCGGCGCAATGATATAGCGCGTTTCCGAAATAGCCGGCCACAACACACCACAGAAGCGGGCGAAAGCGACGGCAACGGCAGCGATGGTGCCGGTCTGGATCACGCTGAAGAGAGTCCAGCCATAGAGGAATCCGGCAACGGGAGAAAACGCTTCGCGCAAATAGATGTACATGCCGCCGGCGCCGGGCAGCATGGAGGCGAGTTCACCATAGGAGAGCGCGGCGGAGACGGTGAGCAGGCCCGCGAAGATCCAGGCGGCGAGAAGTCCCGCGGGGCTGCCAATGATGCGAGCCATCTCAGCGGGAACGATAAAGATGCCGGAACCGATCATCACGCCGGCAACGACCATGACAGAGTCGAACAGAGACAACTCGCGCAGGAAGGTAGCGGGTCGGGCGGCCGCCGATGCGTTCACTCTGCTCACGAGAATCGCGCGCTCAATGTGTTTGAAAAACGGGCGCGGGTTTGTCTTTCAGGGCCTTCGCGATGATGCTATGAGCATCCTCGAGTTCGTCACCTTCGAGCGGCAAGCGCGGCGGACGGACACGAGAACTGCCCATTCCGACCTCTTGCTGCACGAGCTTGATGAGCTGGACAAATTTTGGGACGGTGTCCATGCGAAGAAGCGGTAAGAACCAATGATAAAGGGCGAGGGCCTGCGAGGTCTGCCGATTCCTGGTGAGTTCGAAGAGCGCGACCGACTCAGCCGGGAACGCGTTCGCCAGGCCGGCAATCCAGCCCACAGCACCCATCGGAATGGATTCGACAATGGCATCATCAACGCCGACGAGAATGCGGAGACGTTGCTCCGGAATCAATTCTCGTAACGCAATCACACGTCGCACATCGGCGCTCGATTCCTTTATGGCCAACAAATTCGGATGCTCATCTGCAAGTTCGAGCACCTGATGCGGGGCAAAATCGACGCCGTACGCGATGGGATTGTTATATAGCATGCAGGGCAGATCGGTTGCGCGTATGACGGCACTCACGTGCGCTTTGATTTCGCGCCAGTCGCCCGGATAGACGTACGGGGGCAGAACCATCAGACCGCGGCAACCGGCGGCAGCGGCATCCTCTGCGATAGAAACAGCTTCGGCAGTGCTGAGCGCGGCAACGCCGGCGACGACGGGCGCGCGCTGTGCCAGCGATCGAACGCAGGTACGAAGAATCTCGCCTTTTTCGCGTGGGAGCAAGGTAGCGCCTTCGCCAAGAGATCCGAGCGCGACGATTCCGGTGCAGCCGTTATCGATAAGCCAGCGGCAATGGCGCGCCAGGAAATCGTGATCGACGCTGAGATCGTCGCGAAAGGGTGTGGTGATGGCGGGGATGACGCCTTGCCAGTCGAGATTCATGAGTGTTCTGCTCCTTCGGTTATGAGGCTTGCCAGACGCGCCGGGAAAATCGGCGGACGGATGGATGACGGCTCCCAGCCGAATAAGGCTTCGACAATCGGGCCGCAGATACGGCCCTGGCAGGGCCCCATACCGCAGCGATGATGCAGCTTTGCGGAACGCCAGGAGTGCACGCTTTCGAGGCTGGCGCGAATGACGTCTTCACAGCGGCAGATAATGGTGTCCTCTCGAACGAGCGAGAGTAACTGGGGGCGGAGAGCGAATGTGCGGGTAAGCAAATTTGCGAAACGCTGTGCGCGCCGGCGGCTGGAGAAGAATTTCTTGGCCCGTTCAAGCTCTCCGGCAGCAGCATAGCCGGCGATTTGTCCTTCGAGCAGCGCCAGATCCGCGCCGCCGATGCCGGTACATTCGCCGGCCGCATAGACGTGATCGATGGAAGTGCGCTGAAACGCATCGACCGAAACAGCGGTTGCATTCCGGGCACAGCCGAGCAACTGCGCGACCTCCAGATTGGGCGTGAGCCCGTAGGAGAGCGCGAGATAGTCGCAGGGCTCGAACCAGCTACGCGCGCCGCGGCGCAAGCGAACGGCTTCGAGAGAGCGCGCCCCATGAGCAGATTCGACCCAGCAACCCGGGAGGTAGGGAATACCGGCAAGAGTGGCACGGAGTTGAAGCGTTTGCCACAGTTTCGCAGGATGGAAAAGAAGATGGGCAGCGAAGCGGAGCAAGGAAGACCAGGACGCCTGCTCGGCGATGCATTTGACGATGGCGCCGTGGGCATGGAAAAACGCTGCGGTAGCGAGTAATAAAGGACCGCTTCCGGCGACCACAACGCGTTTGCGATCGAGCGAGAGGCCGGATTTTGCGAGCGCCTGCAATCCGCCGGCGGCCATGATGTTTGGCAGCGTCCAACCAGGAAAGGGTAACAGAAGTTCGCGAGCACCGGTGGCCAGGACGAGCCGATCGTATACAATTTCGTATGCATTTGACGGAGTTTCGATCAACAACGTCCGGCGAACCGGATCACAGGCTATGACCTGCGCGGACGGAACGAACTCTACGGGCAGGGTGGAGAGCCGATTGAACCAGCCATTGTCTGGACTGCCAGCGACTTTCTGATTTCGCCAGATCTGTCCGCCGGCGCGCGGGTTGTCGTCGATCAGGGTGACGCGGGCGCCTGATTCTGCGGCACGAATGGCGGCAGCGAGTCCGGCTGGACCGGCACCTACAACCAGGATCCGCGTTTGGCTTCGCGCGCTCATTCTTGACTCGTGTTGACCTGCATTCCGGGTTCACACAATACCTGGCAACTGCGGCGATTCGGCCGGCCGTTGATCGTGACCCGGCATTCGAAGCAGATGCCCATACCGCAGACAGGTCCGCGCGGTTCGCCGGAGACGGAGGTGCGAAATACATTAATACCGGAACAAAGCAAAGCGGCGGCTACGCTGGTGCCCACTGCGACCTCGACAGGATCGCCATTGATCAGGAGCGTAAACCTTTCAATGTGCGAGCGCATAGACTCTCTCTGGCGCGTAGGGAACGTGAGGAATAGCGGAGGCGCGGCCAAGAATGATATCGGCTAATAAACGAGCGGTTCCGAGCGAAGTCGTGATCCCCAAACCCTCGTGTCCTGCAGCGAGATAGACGTTGCTGCGGCCGGGGCATGGACCGATAAGCGGCAGGTTATCGGGAGTACTGGCGCGAAAGCCGGTCCAAGTACGAATGATGGAAAACTCGCGCAGCGCTGGCATGTAATCAATGGCGCGGCGCAGCATGCGGTTGAGCATTCGGGCATCGATCGCGGGGTCCTCTGTTCCGTACTGACGCGATGAGCCCAACAAAATCTGACCCGTTGCGCGCGGCTGAGCATTGAAAGCGACCGAATCGGCGTCCGAAGAATGGGCATTTTTTAGATAGCCGAGTTCGATCAACTGGTGGCGCACAAACTTGGGGTAGCGATCGGTGATGACGAGGTGGCCTTTGCGCGGCCGGATGGAAACTTCGGGAGCGAATTGGCTGACCAAGGTGCCGTTGGCGAGCACGATTGTTCCGGCAGCGATCCGCGTGCCATTGGAAAGCCTGACAGAGCTGGTGGAAATGTCGATCGCACAAACTCCGATGAGCAATTCGGCGCCGAAGGACTGGGCGGCACGGGCCAGAAAGAGAGCGGCCGGAGGTGGATACAAGATTGCATCCTGAGGGAGCAGGAGACCGCCGGCAAGACCGTGCCGGAGATTCGGTTCGGCCTCACGAAGATCCAGCTCATCGAGAATTTGCACCGGCACGCCGCGGCTGGCATAGAAGGCCGCTTTGCGATGTACTTCAGCGATCTCCTGCTGATCCGCCGCGACCCAGAGTGCGCCGGCGGCATGATATTCGCAAGCCGGAGGAAGTGTCGCAGAGAGTTCCTGCCAAAGGAGTTGAGAATAGCGGCAGAGAGCGAATTGCGCTTCGGAATCGTCCATCAGAGCGAGGTGACCCATGCTGGCTGCGGTCGCACCACCGCCGATAACATCGGGCTCGATGAGGACCGTGGTTAGACCGGCGCGGGAAAACTCAGCGGCACAGGCACAGCCGACGATGCCGCCACCTACGATGGCTACGTCGTATGATCTCAATGCTTGATGCCCCAGGCGAACGGATCGCGCGCATCAATCAGGAGGTCGGCTTCGGCGGTGATATGTGCGCGACCGCTGATGGTTGGATACAACTTCGCATCCCGAGTAAGAATAGTGCCTTCAAAAACAGTGCCAAGGATACCGGCCTGACGCCAGACCGAGCCGGGGCCAATGGCGCCATCCGCATACTTGCAGGCGAGAAGCGCGCTGGTTCCGGTACCGCATGGTGACCGATCGTAGCTTCCGCCCGGGCACAGGACGAAGTTGCGGCTGTCCGAATCAGGGCCTGGAGTATCGTCGTAAAGATAAATGTGATCGATTTCGGCGCCCTGTGAGCCGGTAATCGAGTTACTGTTCAGCGCTCTTCGAATTGCCCAGGTGAAGGCGGTCAGCTGTTCGATGTTGTGCGGGCGAAGATCGCAAGGGCGATTGCGAGTGAGGAAGAACCAGTTTCCTCCCCAGGCGATGTCACCGATGACCGGTCCGAAATCTGGGATATTGAGCTGGATATTCGCGCTGAGCCGGAAACTCGGGATGTTTTCGAAGACGACAGAACCGTCCTGGTTGAGGGTGATCGTGACGGTGCCGACCGGCGTTTCCAGACGGTGCACGCCCGGACCGATTCGCCCCAGGTGAGCGAGAGTCGCGGCGACGCCGATTGTGCCATGGCCGCACATCCCAAGATAGCCAGTGTTGTTGAAAAAGATCACGCCAGCCGCGCATGACGGATCTGTGGGAGGCGTGAGAAGAGCGCCGACAATGGCCTTTGATCCGCGCGGTTCGTTCACAACGGCAGAGCGAAATGGATCAAAGTCCGTCCGCAGGCGCTCGCGGCGGTCAGCCAGAGATGAGTCGCCCAGGTCGGGGACACCGGAAACGACGACGCGAGTGGGTTCGCCCGCGGTGTGCGAATCGACTGCGCGGATGCGGATCACGCCATTGCGAAGGGCGGCATTGAAGCGCGACGCCATTGCTCAATTGTATACAATCCCGTATGCAAAGTCAGAGGAGTACGTCTAGCGAGTGGGACGCGGCTGAAGTCTTAGAGGCAGGCCGGTTCTTCCGTCGTAAGCGTCTATTGCAGGCATTTGACCGACGATCAGAGCTGTGCCGACGCACGGGTGAGCGCGAGTGCAATCCCCGACATCAAGGAAGCTGAAACTTATGCTGCCGTGGACGATCGTCTTCTGCGTACGATTCAGCAGTGAAATACTCATGTGTTCGAGCCAGTCTTCTCCGGCATCAAACGGCTCCACTGCTTGAGGTTTTTGCGAACAGCTGGGTTCTGAGACCGCAAGCGATGGGTTTGCCTGCGACGGAGATATCCGATATGAGGACTGCGTCGGTCCAGAGAAAAAGTTCCCTGACTTTCACGAGCTTCTGGCCCGTCTGCTGAGCGCTCAGGTCTTGGCAGGCAAGGTGCAGAACGGACGCGATGAGAATGGCGCATGCGGCGAGCCGGCTGCACATATCGCTGAAGTTAGCGTACAACGAAAAAGGCGCGGCCCGTTTCCGATTAGTTGAACAGTGTTCGACGAGTCGCAGGTTCTTCCGCGAGCTGTACCTTCATTCCGGCGCGACCAGCAGAATCACGTCGTACGTCCAGCGGCCGTCAGCGCGGTGACCGGCGCTGTAGATGCGCGACTTATATCGGAAGAGATTTCCGAACTGGTCCTCTCTCCGCGATTCTTCGTAGCGAAGGCTGATTGCCTCAATTCCGAAGTTCCGCAGGTGCTTCAGTTCGTCCGGCTGACTAATTCCGTCATGATTTGCATCCTGCCAGAGCAGCAGCTTCTCGTAGACGGCGTCCTGCCGGTCGATGAGCCCATCTCCATTGCCGCCGTTCTCGGGTTTGTCGAATACCGCAAGGGCGAGGAATCCGTTTTTCGATTGACCGGAGGGGGGATCGGGCTGTGGCGTAGCGTTTCCGAATAGCTCAGCGCCGTTGTCGATGATACCGTTGCCGTTGCGGTCGAGCGCGATCCAGGCGTTGGTGGAATAGCGCGCCGTCCACGAGATGAGCGGCTTCAATCCCGAGTTCGCGATGTCGAAATGCACGCCGTCGTCGACGCCTGTCAGGTGGAAACCGGAATGGTCGACATCGATGACGATCGGAGTCTGGGCGTTGCAGCACCAGCCGTCACTATTCCTTGCGTTCGTAGGACATCCCGTGGTGGGGTACTCCGCATAGTTCGCAAGTCCCATGCACTCGTCCACTGGACAATGCCCATCACAGGGCGGCGGGGGATTGCTACACGTACCACCTTGGCAGTAATGCCCGCAGCAATCGGAGTTTTGACCGCAGGATTGCCCATTTGACCGACAGGCGCCGCAGGCGTTATTTGATAAGCAGATCAGACCGCTGCAGCATGCTCCTGCATCACAGGCGGTCCCTGATGGCGAACAGCAATTTGGATCATTGACGGCTTGATACCAGGGTTGTGATCCACAACCAGTAAACCCCGTGCCGTCCGGACAGCTGTTTGTTGGGGACCCGCAGCCTGCATACTGATCTTGTAGAGTTTGAATACCTGCTCCAACCGACGTGCCGTCTGTCCAGTCTTGAATTGAGTTATTTGCGCTGATGCCGTTGCTGCAGCATTCATTGCAAACGATAACGCCTTTCTCCGTGTTGTACTTAGGGCAGGGCGTATTCCCCGCCCGAACGCTTGGCGCCTGCATCAACAGCCATAATGCGCAGATGGCGAAGACCGTGACTCTCAAAAAATTGAGAAGGGATTGCACAAAGCACCTGATCTACTGGTTGTATCCCGGAGGCCAGTTGTTTCCTCTTCTGCCCGGGAAATAATCAATGGGAAGTTCTTTGAATTTCCCATGATGCTGCGGATCTGGAGCAGCATACCTGCCTAGACTCCACGACAATCCGTCATCGAAATAGAACACACCGCGAGAAACGTTGACTTTGGTTACGTCCGCCACAGGCATGAAATCGGCCAGGTTGCGCTCAATCTCGGCCATGTAGTCACCGACGTGAACAACGATGGTTTGCTGCGGCTTCCAATCGAGCGGCGCTCTTTCGGGATGTTCGGGCCTAAGAGGGCGGCCGGTCCTTCCGTCATAAGCATCGATGGTAGGCATTTGACCTAAGTGAATCTCTGCCTCCACGCAAGGTTGTGCCGGGCTGCAGTCCCCAACATCCAGGAAGTGAAAGATAATCCCGCCAAATACGATGGTTTTATCTGTTCGGTTGACCATCGAAATCGTCATCTGCTGTAGCCAGTTGCTCTCAGCCCTAAAAGGAGCGACCGGCTGAATGACGACGGGCGGCTTTATGAAGAGTCCACATTCCACGGTCTTACCCGCGACCGAGATGTTTGATATGAGCACCGCATCCGTGATATGCTCGACATCCATCAGCTTGACGACTTTCTCGCCGCTCTCTTGAGCGTGAAGAGATCCAAAGAAGGCCAAGAGAAGGCAGAGAGCGTGCGAGCCACAACGAGATGGGTTCAACTGGAGAGTCACAATACGCCTCCTCCAGTTGACGAATGCGAGCCAACAATGGATGTTAAGGCTTGAGCCTGTTCATCGGCGGGAAGCTTCCCAAACCAGGTTTGTTTCACTCGTCCCGAACTATCGATCAGCAGCATGCTCGGAGTACCCGTCACGCCGATCTTGTCGAGCGGCATCTGCTTGATTTGATCGACGTGGGCGCCGTGGCCTTCGAGATACTGATGCGAAGCGCTGACTGACTCCGGAAGCACCGCAACGATCTTAAATGTCTTGCCTGATTTTTGGCTCAACTGCTGGAAAATTGGCGCACTTTCGGTACAGAATGACAGCACGTGGAAAGCGCCAGAAGAACGGTTTCGCCATTTGCCTTCCAGTCCACGTCCGGGATTTTAGCCTTCAGATTGTCTCCGGCCGAGACGGCTCTCGCCCCCGCCGTTATTGGCGTTGGCCGGACAAGTGGACGCGGCAAGAAATAGTTCTTCACGAGCACGATCGACAGCAAAGAAGCCGCGATCAGTGTGGCGATGTTGGCCGCGGCTTGTAACGAGCTTGAAAGAACCCCGTTTGCGCTGGTTGGTTTTGACACGGATCCTCCGGTAACAAAGCATCAGGTTTAGCACTACAACGAGGCTAATTTACCCCCCCGGAAAAAAGAAACAATAGTACGAGATTCGCGAAAAGTACTAACCTTGCGCGGGCTTAGAAACAAAAAAGGCGGCCCGTTTCCGAGCCGCCTGTTGTTTGACTTATTGGTGAGTTACGCTTCGTCCGGCGCGCCCAACGCTTCTTCTGCGCTGAGGTCGTCGGAGAGTCCGCCGGTGTAGATACTCGGTGCTTCGTCGGAGTAATCGCCGAGGCTTTCCGCAAACGAGACTTCCTGCTCCGGAACTGCCTCTTCTTCGATGACGTCCTCGCCCGCGATCTTCACGCGTCGGTAGAACTCCATACCGGTCCCGGCTGGAATCAGCCGGCCCATGATGACGTTCTCCTTGAGACCGCGCAGGTAGTCGACCTTGCCGTTGATGGCGGCTTCGGTAAGCACACGCGTTGTCTCCTGGAAGCTCGCAGCCGAGATGAACGAATCGGTGGAAAGCGAGGCTTTGGTAATACCGAGCAGGATCGGTTTGCCCGCTGCCGGACGCCCGCCCGCTTCGATCACGCGGTTGTTCTCTTCGCGGAACTTGAATTTATCGACCACTTCCTCGGGTAAGAATTCGGTGTCGCCGATATCTTCGATGCGCACCCAGCGCATCATCTGGCGCGAGATGACTTCGAGGTGCTTGTCGTTGATGTTGACGCCCTGCAGACGGTAAACTTCCTGGATTTCATTGACCAGGTACTTCTGCAGTTCCTTTTCGCCGAGCACGGCCAGAATGTCGTGCGGATTGCGCGGGCCATCCATCAGCGGGTCGCCCGAACGCACGCGCTCGCCTTCCTGCACGTTGATGTGCACACCGCGCGGGATCGCGTATTCCTTCTGCACACCGTCGTCGCCGGTGATGTAGAGCTTGCGCATACCCTTGCTGACTTCGCCGTACTTGACCACGCCGTTGATTTCCGCGATGATGGCAGTCTCGCGCGGCTTGCGCGCTTCGAACAGCTCGACCACACGCGGCAGACCGCCGGTGATGTCTTTGGTCTTAGTGGTCGCGCGCGGGATTTTGGCGATGACGTCGCCCGCGTGGATCTCTTCGCCGTCGGCCACCATGAGGTGCGCGTGGGTCGGCATCAGATAGCGCTTCTCTTCCGAACGACTGCCGCCTTCGGGCCGGACAATTACCGTCGGGAAACGCTTCTCGTCAGCCGATTCGGTGACGACGACCTGCATGTTGCCGGTGATCTCGTCGACCTGCTCCTGCGTGGTGACGCCGTCGATCAGGTCTTTGAAATGCACCGTGCCGCTGACTTCGGTGAGAATCGAGAACGTGTACGGATCCCATTCGAGCAGGATCTGATTGGCCTTCACCGGCGCGCCGTCTTCGACATTGATCTTGGCGCCGTAGACGACCTGGTAGCGCTCGCGTTCGCGCTGCTTTTCATCGACGATGATCAGAATGCCGTTGCGGTTCATCGCGATCAGCTCGCCCTTGTTATTGCGAACTGTGTTGATGTTGCTGAAGCGCACGAAACCGTCGCTCTTGGCGTCCTGCGTGGACTGCTCGCTGACTCGCGTGGCCGCGCCGCCGATGTGGAACGTACGCATGGTCAGCTGCGTGCCGGGCTCACCGATCGACTGCGCCGAAATGATCCCGACCGCCTCGCCGCGCTCGACCATGCGTCCGGTCGCCAGGTTGCGGCCGTAGCAGAGCCGGCAGACGCCGCGTTTGGATTCGCAGGTCAGCACGGAGCGAATTTTCACGCGCTCGATACCGGCGGCCTGAATAGCGCTGGCGAGTTCTTCGGTGATCTCCTGATTCACACCGACAATGATGTTGCCTTCGTAGTCGCGCTGATCTTCGAGAGCGACGCGGCCCACGATGCGATCGCGCAGCGGCTCGATGATTTCGCCCGATTCGATGATCGGCTCCACGTAGATACCGTCGGAGGTGCCGCAATCGTCTTCGGTGATGATGACGTCCTGCGCCACGTCGCAGAGGCGGCGGGTGAGATAGCCCGAATCGGCGGTTTTCAAAGCCGTATCGGCCAGACCTTTACGCGCGCCGTGCGTCGAGATGAAGTACTGGAGCACGTCAAGGCCTTCGCGGAAGTTCGCCGTGATGGGCTGCTCGATGATCTCGCCCGAGGGCTTGGCCATCAGACCGCGCATGCCCGAAAGCTGACGAATCTGCTGCTTGGAGCCGCGGGCGCCCGAGTCGGCCATGATGTAAATCGGGTTCAGGATGCGGCCGGTGCGATCGTCCTCCTCGAGGTTCTTGAAGAGTTTATCCGAAATCGCTTCGGTCACCTTCGACCAGATTTCGATGATCTTGTTGTAGCGCTCGGATTGCGTGATCGCGCCTTCCTGATACTGCTGCTGGACTTCGATCACCTGCTTTTCGGCATCGCGTACCAGGCTCTGCTTCTCTTCCGGAACGACCATGTCGTCGATACCGATCGAGATGCCGGCGCGCGTGGCGTAGAGGAAGCCGAGTTTCTTGACTTCATCGAGCATCTGCACGGTGATTTGCAGACCGAACTTGAGGTAGCAGTATTGGACGAGCTGGCCGAGACCCTTCTTCTTGAGAAGACCGTTGATGAACGGCATTTCTTTCGGAAGAACGTCGTTCAGAATCACGCGGCCGACGGTGGTGTCCATGTACTGCTTGTTGAACTCGATCGGCTCGGTGTACATGATGTTCTGGTTATCGAAGGCCTTGGTCAGGTCGAT
The DNA here is from genome assembly GCA_021325235.1 of Terriglobia bacterium. Taxonomy (GTDB): domain Bacteria; phylum Acidobacteriota; class Terriglobia; order Bryobacterales; family Bryobacteraceae; genus Bog-105. The sequence goes on from JAJPHN010000018.1 coordinate 36,691, forward strand.
AACTTTGCCGGTGTAGCGCAGCTTGATCTCGGTGAGCGTTTCGACTTCGCCCATTTCGAGCGCGATGAGCACGTCTTCCATCGAGGCGAACGTACGGCCCGAACCCTTCGCGTTGGGACGCTTTTTGGTCAGGTAGTAGAGGCCGAGCACCATGTCCTGGGTCGGAATCGCGATGGGAGCTCCGTGCGCGGGCGACAGGATGTTGTTCGAAGCGAGCATCAAAGTCGAGGCTTCGATCTGCGCTTCGGGCGAAAGCGGGATGTGGACGGCCATCTGGTCGCCGTCAAAGTCCGCGTTGAAAGCGGTACAGGTCAGCGGGTGCAGACGGATCGCCTTGCCTTCGACCAGAACGGGCTCGAACGCCTGAATGCCGAGGCGGTGCAGCGTGGGAGCGCGGTTCAGCAGAATGGGATGATCCTTGATGACTTCTTCGAGAATGTCCCAGACCACCGGGTCCTGCTGCTCGACCAGTTCTTTGGCCTGCTTGATGGTGGTGCAGTGGCCGCGCTGTTCGAGCCGGTGGTAGATGAACGGTTTGAAGAGCTCGAGTGCCATCTTCTTCGGCAGACCGCACTGGTGCAGCTTGAGCTCGGGGCCGACCACGATGACCGAACGGCCCGAGTAGTCGACGCGCTTGCCGAGCAGATTCTGGCGGAAGCGGCCCTGCTTGCCTTTGAGCGTGTCGGAAAGCGACTTGAGCGGGCGGTTGTTCGCGCCACGCAGCACGCGTCCGCGGCGGCCGTTGTCGAAGAGCGCGTCGACGGCTTCCTGCAGCATGCGCTTTTCGTTGCGCACGATCACGTCGGGAGCATGGAGCTCCATCAGTTTCTTGAGGCGGTTGTTGCGGTTGATGACGCGGCGATAGAGATCGTTGAGATCGGAGGTGGCGAAACGTCCGCCATCGAGGGGAACGAGCGGGCGAAGCTCCGGCGGAATGACCGGGATGACATCGAGAATCATCCACTCGGGCTTGTTGCCGGATTTGCGGAAGCTCTCGACGACGCGCAGGCGCTTGGCGTATTTCAGCTTTTTCTGCGCGGAGGTTTCGGTCTTCATCTTCTCGCGGATTTCCTGCGAGAGAGCTTCGATGTCGATCTTCTTGAGGAGTTCCTTGACGCCTTCGGCACCCATCATGGCGACGTACTTGCCGGGGAACTCCTGATCGAGCTGCCGCTTGCGCTCGTCGCTGATCACTTCGCCGAGCGTAAGACCAGTCGCTTCGCCCGGATCGATGATCACGAAGGCTTCGTAATAGAGAACGCGCTCGAGTTCGCGCAGCGTGATGTCGAGCAGATAGCCGATGCGGCTCGGCAGGCCTTTGAAGAACCAGACGTGGGACGAGGAGCTGGCCAACTCGATGTGGCCCAGACGTTCGCGGCGCACGCGCGAGAGAGTGACTTCGACGCCGCACTTGTCGCAGATCACGCCGCGATGCTTCATGCGCTTGTACTTGCCGCAGAGACATTCCCAATCGGCAACAGGACCGAAGATGCGCGCGCAGAACAGGCCGTCGCGCTCGGGCTTGAACGTGCGGTAATTGATGGTTTCCGGCTTGGTCACTTCGCCGTGGGACCAGCTCCGGATCTTTTCCGGAGAGGCCAGACTGATTCGGATCGAATCGAAGTCCGCCAGTAGATTGGCTCGGTCGTACGGAGAGGAACGATACATGAATTGTCCTTGTTTCAATCCAGATGCCAAAATTTCTCAGCTGCGGAAGCTGAATGCGAGGCATCAATCACGCATCCAGCCCGCATATTCTCTCTAATCCGCTGCGTGCGCCAGATCCAGCATCTCGCGCGGCTTCTTCATAAGCTCCACGTCGAGACACAGGCTCTGCAGCTCGCGGATCAACACGTTGAACGATTCCGGCACGCCGGGCTCAGCCGCAGCTTCGCCTTTGACGATTGCTTCGTAAATCTTCGCGCGACCGTACACATCGTCCGATTTCGCCGTGAGCAGCTCCTGCAGAATGTAGGCGGCGCCGTACGCTTCGAGCGCCCACACTTCCATTTCGCCGAAACGCTGACCGCCGAACTGCGCTTTACCACCCAGCGGCTGCTGCGTGATGAGCGAGTACGGCCCGATGGAACGTGCGTGAATCTTGTCGTCGA
>JAJPHN010000016.1 GCA_021325235.1 Terriglobia bacterium
GATTCAGTTGTCACACCCGTGGCACAGCTGAGTAGCGAAGTCTGGTCAGGATAAGTGCTGAATGCATATAAGTACGAAACCTTCCCCAAGATGAGATCTCCCTGAAGGGCCGTGAGAGACGATCACGTTGATAGGACGGATGTGTAAGCGCAGTAATGCGTTGAGCTTACCGTTACTAATAGCCCGTTCGGCTTGACCATAAAATTTACTCTACGCAGTAGCTCGCGCTTCTTCAGCGAAGCGAAGGCTTAGGAGTGGATCTCTGGCAAGCGCACGCAATTTTGTGGCATGAACGTCAATAACTATTTGAATGGCTGAGGCGGGGCTTAGTGCCCGGCCTCAGTCACCCTAAAGTTTTTACGACTTTCGGGTGATCTTAGCGAGAGGGTTCCACCCGTTCCCATCCCGAACACGGAAGTTAAGCCTCTCAGCCCCGATGGTACTGCATGCGCGAGTGTGTGGGAGAGTAGGAAGTCGCCCGATTAAACAACAAAAGCCCGGCTCATCACGAGCCGGGCTTTTTGCGTTTCTGAGAGACTAAAGCGTCAAGCCCCCGCGCCTGACAAGCCTCTCCGGGTCGATCGTGCTGCATGCGCGAGTGTGTGAGAGAGCAGGAAGTCGCCGGCGAGTGTGGAAAAGGCTTGTGGCCGGGTTTTCTCTTTTCGTATTCCCTTCGGTGGCATAGAATATGCATGTCGATTTGCACCGGCGTGACGTAAAATCCGGCTGCAATCCTGAGTCTTCGGAGGGATTCATGAACCTGGCGAAAATGATTGGGGAACTGAAGGCGGAGCGGGAACGGATCGAGGCGGCGATCAATGCGCTGGAGCGTTTGGCGGTTTCGAGTGCGAAGCGGAAAGCGCGTTCGGGCGATTGGAAACTTGCCGGCCGCAACGAAGCCGCTCCGGCAGCGGAGGCGGCCTCCGACCGGGAAGTGCCTTCTTAGCTGATGGTCACGTAGCGCAGCCCTGAGCGCACCAGCTTGTCGCCATCGAGGGCGTGGCGGCCGTCCAGGATGAACGGGTTGCGCATGCGTTTGGCCAGCTGCTCCCATTCGAGCTCGCGGTAATCGCTCCACTCGGTGACAAGTACCAGGGCATCGCAGCCGTCGGCGACCTCTTCGGCGGTCGGGCACAGGCAGACGCCCATTTTGCCGTGTTCGCGCTGGAAGCGTTCGCTGGCGATCGGGTCGTGCGCTTTGACTCGCACGCCGCGATCGATCAGTTTCTGGGCGATTTCGATAGCAGGTGCCTCGCGCAGATCGTCCGTGTTCGGCTTGAAGGCCAGACCGAGCAGGCCGATGGTACGGCCTTTGAGGATTTTCAGTTCCTGCAGCAGCTTTTCGACGACGCGGTCGCGCTGGCGGGAGTTCACGGTGCGCGCTGCCTCGACGATCGGCATGTGCAGGCCGTATTCGCCGGCGGTGGCAATCAGAGCGGCTGTGTCCTTACCGAAACAGGAGCCGCCCCAGCCCAGACCGGCGCTCAGGAAGCGCGAGCCGATGCGCGAATCGAGGCCGATGCCGCGCGCCACTTCGGTGATGTTGGCGCCGACGCGCTCGGCGACCAGCCCGATTTCGTTGATGAAGCTGATTTTCAGGGCCAGGAATGCGTTGGCGGCGTACTTGATCAGCTCGGCCGAGGCGAGATCAGTGGAAACCAGCGGCACGGCGGCGAAATTATCGGGGCGAGGCAGAAAGACGGGCGCCGGGAAGGTCTGATCGAGGATTGGGCGGTAGAGGGTATAGAGCGTCTCGAGGGCGCGCGGCTCGTCGGCGCCGATGACGATGCGATCGGGATAGAGGCTGTCGTGTAGCGCGGTTCCTTCGCGCAGGAATTCCGGATTGGAGGCTACGGCGAAATCGGTTTTGTGGCCGTTTGAGCTCTGCTCGACGGCATCGCGCAGGAGCGACCCGACCCAGTTGCCGCTGCCGATCGGCACGGTGGACTTATTCACGACCACGGTGAAATTGCCGTTGCCGTTCTGGCCGATGGAGCGGGCGGCCTGCGAGAGGTACTCGAGATTGGGCGCGCCGGAGGGTGTGGGCGGGGTACCCACGGCGATGAAGACGACGTCGGCGTCCGGAATGGCCTCGGCATAGCTGCTGGTAAACGAGAGATTCGGCCGCGCCTCTTCCAGAACCTCCTCGAGATACGGTTCATAGATAGGGATGTGACCTTCGCGCAGAGCCCGGATCTTTGACTCATCCGTATCCAGGCAGGTGACCGAATGCCCAATGAAAGCCAGACAAACGCCGGTGGTGAGGCCGACGTACCCCGTTCCGATAATCGCTACTCGCACCTTGCTAGGTTAGCGCGCCCTTCGGCGCCGTTTGCATCGGATAATTCTGCTTCGCGTGCGAGAATCGTGAACGTGATCGAAGCCGTTCATTCGACCGTGAATGCCGCCAAAGCCCGGGTTGTGATCTTCGATTTCGACGGCACGCTTTCGCTGATCCGCTCGGGCTGGATGGACGTGATGGTGCCGATGTGTGTCGAGCAGCTGGCGGCTCTCGGGACGGGCGAATCGGAGGTTCAGCTCCGGCAGACGGTGGAAGATTTCGTCTGGCGGCTCACCGGGAAAGAGACGATTTACCAGATGATGGCGCTGGCGGATGCGGTGCGGGAGCGAGGTGGCACGCCACTCGAGCCGCTGGCGTACAAGAAACTCTATCTCGAACGGCTCTGGGTGAAGATTCAGAGCCGGATCGAAGCGCTGCGCAGCGGGTCGGCTTCGCCCGAGCAGTACCTGGTGCCGGGAGCGCGGGCTCTGCTCGAAGCGCTGTACCTGCGCGGGCTTCGGTTATATCTGGCGAGCGGCACAGATGAGGAAAACGTGCAGGAAGAAGCCGCGCTGCTGGGGGTCGCGCCGTTCTTTGAAGGCCGCATCTTCGGGGCGCGGGATGACCTGAGCAGTTTTTCGAAGGCGCTGCTGGTGCAACAGATTCTGGGCCGCACGGGCGGGGTGAGTCCGGAGGAGCTGCTGGTGTTCGGCGATGGCTATGTGGAGATCGAAGAAGTGAAGAAAGCGGGCGGAACGGCCGTGGGGGTGGCCACGGCAGAGCCCGAATGTCTACGAGTAGACGACTGGAAGAGAGCGCGGCTGCTGCGGGTGGGAGCCGACTTCATTGTACCCAACTTCCTGAATTTAGAAGAGCTTTTCGGGATTTTGTTCACGGCGCCGCTCTCTGTTGGGAAATAAACAGAAAAGACGTTCCGGGTGTGTAACACTTCGCTTCGCTCTATCATCTCCCTAGTGAAAACCCGATAATTGGAAGAAGTACTACCGTGACACCCGACGTAACTATTCTCGAATCGGAAAAGGCCGGAATCATGAGCCAGGAGCACTTTCGACCCAAGGTCCTGCTCGCAGACGACCACCATCTTTTACTCGACGCGCTGCGCACTATGATGAGCGGTGACTTTGAAGTCATGGCTGTCGATAACAGCGCCTCCTTCATCGAAGCGATCGAAAGCTTTCAACCGAACGTCGCGATTCTGGACATTAACATGCCGGGCGGAGACGGTTTTACAACGGCGCGCCGGGCACTCGAGCGTAATCCCAATCTTCCGATTGTGTTTCTGTCGATGTACGCGGAGCCGCGCTATGTCGATCAGGCGGCGCACCTCGGGGCGAAGGCGTACCTGTCGAAGGTGGCACCGGCAACGGAGCTGATCGCGGCGATTCACGCGGTTCTGGAAGGCGAGGTGCTGCTTGCGCCCGCTCGCGAAGAGAGCCAGGCAGCCGGTCCGAAGAGCGAGCTTACGGCGCGGCAGCGCGAGGTACTGCGGCTGATCGCGATGGGCAGCAGCGCCAAGGATATCGCGAACCAGCTGAACATTTCCGTGCGCACGGCGGAGTTCCACCGGGCAGCTATTATGCAGCGCCTCGGCCTGCATTCGACGGCCCAGATGACCCGCTACGCGATCGCGCATAACATCGCCTGAGTTGCGACTTTTAAGTCAGGCGCAAAGGCCGGTTTTGCTGTAACCAGCGCTCGCGGCGGCCATCCAACTTGACGGATGAAGGCGCTGGGGGCAGTGTGGATTCTGGCTTTGCCGCTTCTGGGCGCGGACCCGCTGCATATCGATTCGGGCGCGCGCCAGATGCTTGCCTCGCCCGATATCGCGTTTGCCATGGACGCCGAGCAGAGCGGCGTGGCGGGCATTCAGCTGGGGCGGCTGGCAGCCGAGAAAGGTACTTCGCCGGAACTCAAGCAGTTCGGAACGCAACTGGCGGACGAATGTGCGCGCCTCGATCGCAAGCTGGCCGAGTTTGCCGCAGGCGACAAGATGGTTCTGCCGCAGGTGCCGACCGCCAAGGACCAGAGCAGCTATGAAAAGCTGGCCAGGCTCTCGGGCGTCGCGTTCGATAAAGCCTACGCGAAACAGATGCTAAAGAGGCAGCAGAAGGTTGCCAAACGCTTTGCGCGGCAGGCGAAGAAGGGCAAGAACGACCAGCTGCGCGAACTGGCCTCGGAATCGCTGCCGGCGATCGAGCAGCACATCGACCAACTCAAATCCATTCGATCACAAACCTCATGAAATACCGTGTTACTTTCCGCGAGCGCTCGGACGAGCGCGGCGAACGAGCCGAAGACCCGACCAGCTTTCTGGAGCCCGAGCTCGACGACTCCACTGTCTTAGATGCGCAGTTCGTGGGACGCACTGAGCCCGACGCGCTGCATTCTTCCGACCGTGCCGAAGAAGACGACGCATTTCTCAGCCTTGCAAGCGAGATCTGGGAGTACGACGTAGCCGAGGGCCGGGAAGAGGATTTCCGGAACGCGCTGCTTAATTCCGGCATGGTGATGGAGATCGAGCCGCTTGAAGCGGGCGACGAACTTGGGCTAAGTTAGTCTGACGGGAGAAACAAACCGATGCTGCGCCTGGTGCTCATCATTATTCTTTTTCTGCTGCTGATTGGGATGCTGCCGACCTGGCCCTACTCGCAGGGTTGGGGTTATGGGTACTATCCGAGCGGCGGTCTCGGGCTGCTGCTGATTATTGTGCTGGTGCTGTTTCTGGTGGACCGGCGCCGCGTGTAGGCTCCTTGGTACTTAATCCAAATTAATGTGTTCTACTGGTCTTTCGCCAGAAAAGTAAGCGCCGCGATGCGTCTTACTAAGTGGCAATACTTGGAGGGCCATCACCACATGAAATCATTTAGACCAGCTCTGGCCGTTGTTTCACTCACCTTCGGCATGCTGCTCGGGACGGTTGCGCCCGTAGCTGCCGCTCCGTATGGGTTTCAATACGGAGACCGCTTCGGCGACATTCGCGGGCTTATCGATCGGACGCAGAACGACCTGCGGGAAGCTGCTCAGTTAGAGCACAACAACGGCGATGCGCGGCATCGGTACGACGATGCGCAGAAGCATCTCTCGACTTTCGACCGGCACCTGACGAAGGGCAACTTCGATAAAGGCACGCTGGATAAAGCGATCGATAATCTGCAGGCGATTCTGGACAAGAACACACTGCAGGCTTCGACGCGCGACGCGCTGTACCGCGACGTGCAGGACCTGCGTGCGGCGCGTGCGCATCGATATTGAGTTAAAAAGTCGTGCTGTAATCGCTTAGGCGTATTCAGCGTCACGCCTGAAATTCCGGGGAACTCTGCGCGCTGTAACCATTCGGATACGCGGAGAGTTCCTTTGAGAACCGAACATACGCGGAACCGCCTCCGGCTGACGGGGGGCTCAGCCTGACACTGGGCCAATGTATCTGGCTGTCCGTTCGGCGGGAACGAGCTTCCGGATGACAAGAAGCCCCGCGCCGATCAGCAGCGGCGCACTTCGACAGAAGCCCGGCAGGTGAGGGCGGCTTTGCGGCCCCACGACAGCGCCTCGTCTAGGTCAGCCACTTCCAAAACCCAGAAGCTGGCGGCTGGTTGACCCATCTCCGGGTGCGGGGCATCGAAGAAAAACATGGGGCGATCGAGCTGCGGCCGGGGAGATTTCGCGCTGGCGGGCTGGTTCTGCGTGCCTCCGGCGAAGATGCTCACGCCTGCGGCCCTCATGGCCTCGCTGACTGCTGCGACATTGCGGTGCAGCGTTTCCTCCTCGGGCGACGGGGTGTAAGGGTGCTGAATGCTAACCACGTATTGCGGCATGGGTGGCTCCTGTATCGTTTTGGGCGGGGCGGTTTTCCTGCCTCTTATGAGTAGAACGAACGGGAGGGCGACCAGTCGACAGGTCGTCAGCGAATTTAGAGCTTCGTTAGAAAATTGCTAGTCCAGAGTCAGAACTTGATGTCCAACTGGACCCAGGCGCGGCGAGGGGCACCGGGTGAGAAGAAGGTTACGCTTTGCGCGGGCGCGCTGCCGACATAGGGGCCGGAGTCATACGCGGGAAACGGCGTGGATTGCACGGCGCCCTGGGCGGTGAGGGACGTGCTTGCCAGCTGGGCGACGGTGTAGTACTTGCGGTCGAATATGTTATCGACCTGTAAAGCCAGCTGGAAGTGTTTGGCGAGGTCGTAATAGAGGCGCAGATCGGTGACCGCGTAGCCGGGCGAGGTGCCGGGACCGAGGTAATAGAGGCCGTCCGGCTGGTAGGCGTTGTTTTCGTTGCCGCGGGCATAGGAACTCGAAGCTACAACTTCGTTCAGGTCGAAGCCGAGCCGCGCGACGGGCTGAAAATTCACGTACGCTTTGCCGGTGTGTTTCGGAATGAGCGGAATGCGGTTGCCGGGATGGACGGTGATGACGCCGCTGAGCCCGGGATAGCCGGCGAGCGCGACATCGTTGGTGTTATTGGCTGAGCCATTCAGCGTTTCGACGCTCTGGTAGGTGGCGGAGAGCAGGGTCCAGTTGACGCCCCAGGTGAAGCGATTGAAGCTGCCATCGAGAGAGGCATCGAGGCCTTCCCGGCGGGTTTTGGCGAAATTCTGGAAGTAGCCGGTGCCGGTGATGGGAGCCGCGATGAAGAGAATGTCGTTGTGGTTCTCGGCGCGAAAAGCATCGAGATTCCAGCGGAGATTCCGGACGACAGGCGAGCGCAGTTTACCGCGCGCTCCGGCTTCCCAGGTATTTGTGACCACCTGCGCGAGCGGCGGATCGGACGAGAGCGAGTTGGGCAGGCTGCAGGGGGCGGCCGGATCGGCGCAACCGAGCTCGATGGAAGTCGGTGCGCGGCTGCCCTGGGCGAAACGGCCGTAGAGATTGACGCTCGGGGTGGGGCTCCAGGTGAGACCGATAGCCGGATCGAAGCGCTGGAAAGTGTAGTCGCCTGTGAGCGAGCCGGGTCCGGCAACGGGATTGAGGCGATCGGTGTTATCGACCGTCGCGCGGTTGTAGCGGCCCGAGACTGTCAGGTTGATGTTATGCGGAAGAGTGAGCGTGTCTGTCAGGAAGATGCTCCAGTTGGGTGTTACGCCGTGCAGATCGACGGGCGAATTCTGCCAGGCGGGAACGCTGGTCAGCGAGTAGTTCGGATTCACATAGGCGAAGGCGGTGCTCTGGGTGTAATCGATGGCGCCGCTATCAAAGAGCGCGCCAATGGCGAAGAGATTGTGCCCGACGCGCGTATTGCTGTTCAGCGAAAACTGGCCGGAGAGGCCGAAATCGTTCTGCACTTCCTTGCCGTAGATATTGACGCCGTCGCAGGCGGAATCGGGATCGCCGCCCGGCGTGATCGCTTCTGCGATGCAGGGCCATTTGGGAAACGGCGTATTGGAAATATTCGCGCCGCTGACGGGAAAGCCGCTGTAGCCGGCGGCGCTTAAGACGGCCTGTTGATCCGCGGTGGGTTGATAGATATCGTTACCGGCCACATCGTTGTTGAAATTGGGATTAATGGTTTCGGTGCGGATGTTTCGATACCAGGCATTGCCGCTGAAGGTGAGCGCGTCGCTGAAGGCATGGCGCGCGATGAAGTTGAAGGAGGGCGAGCGGTTGGCGGTGCTGTCGGCTACCGAATAGGCGCTGGCGTAATTCTGCTGGAGCAGACGATAATCCTGCTGGCCACTGCCGAGCAGTGTGTTGTAGGCGTACGAGAGAGTGAGCGCGAGATCGGTGGTGGTAGTGCGCCAGCCGAGACGCGCAAACCCTTGCCGCACGTCGGAGGGGGAATCGTAGCGCCAGCCGGATTCATGGAAGCCCATGCCGGAAAAGAACCAGTTGAAACCGGTTGCTGCGCCGCCGCCCCAATCGCCCTGGATCGCTTTGCGGCCACTGCTGCCGTAGAGAACGCTTCCGCTGATACCCGGATTGGTGATGCCGTTCTTGGTGGTGAGCGAGAGCGCGCCGCCGAGCGTATTGAGACCAAACAAAGGATCGGAACCCGGCAGGAGTGTGACATCGGAAATCGCATCCTTGGGAATCAGATCCCAGCTGACGACATCGCCGAAGGGCTGATTCTGCCGGACGCCATCGACGTAGACCGAAATTCCCTGCGGCGTGCCGAGCAAGGGCGACGCGGTATAGCCGCGGTAGTTGACATCGGGCTGAAACGGGTTTTCCTGTGTCTCGTTGAAGTACACACCGTTGAATCGCCGGCTGAGAAAATCGGCGAGATCGAGCGCGCCGCTGTTGCGGAGGTCGTCGGAAGAAGCGCTCTGCACGGGGCTCGCAATCTGATCGGCGGTGAGATCGGGGCCGACGAGCGGAGTGGCCGAGACCACGTCGGTCTGAAAGCTCTGCGCGGCGGGCTGCATGGTGATGGTCTGGAGCGCGGTTCTGCCCGGGCCTAAATCGATGGAGAGCGATTGCGACGCAAATCCGGAGCGAAAAATGTCGACGTGATAGGTGCCCGGCGGCAGATCTTCGAGACGCACGCGGCCCTGCATATCGGTATGAAAGCGGCGATGGACGCGAGTGTCGGTGCTCTCGAGACGGCCGTTGGCCTGCATGACGGCGCCTGAGGCATCACGGACGTGCAGTTCAATTTCGCCGTTCTGATTCTGCGCGGCAAGGCCGCCCGCCAGCGCGAACAGAAAGGCGCAGCAGAGCAAAAATTTCGGGCCGCGCCGTTCCCACCAAGCGTGCATATAGAGAGATTCCGCGCGGCGCTGTTTTGTTCAGTGTTTTTTGGCGTTGAGCGAGGCTCTTGCTCAAGGGTAGCGAGTGAGCGGCCGGTCGGTATGGAAGTATTTCTTGTAGGCCTGGATCCAGTCGGCGGCCATTTCGCGCTGTGCGACGGTTAAGTCGATCTGTCCTTCGCAGACCATGTGGCGCAGGTGGTCTTCGAGAGCATCTTTGACTTCAGCGTTCCAGGCAGTTGCGCTTCTCGATTGCGGCCAGAGATTATGAATATCGTCGGCCCCGCCCAGCGCGGGAGTGATCAGGTAATCGACTTCATAAGAATTCACGCGGCGGGTATGAATGCCGTACTCGTCGAAGATTCTGCGCTGCAGGGAGACGGGAACGGCTTTGTTGTTGGTGTTGGATTCGCGGCAGAGCTCGCCGCGGCTGAGCAGCACAGTGGCGCCGGGGGTCAGATTCGGATCGGGCTTGATCACGGCGACCAGCGTTTCCGAATGGCGCGCGGACCAAACTCTGCGCGCGAGATAAAGACTGGCTGCGAGAACAAGAACAGTGGTCGCAAGGGCGAAAGCTGTTCGCCAGGAGTGCAGCCAGCTCAGCCGGGGCGAGCGCGTGCCGTGAGCGGACTCGAGCTGGGCCATACGCGCTTTGAGCAGTGCGCGCGGGCCGTCCTCGGGTGGAATCGTGCCGTCGAGACGTTCGCGATGAACGCGTACGAAATCGGCGATAGCGGATTCGAGCTCCTGGCGGCGCGCCCGGCAGCTCCAGCATGCGGCCAGATGGGCCTGGGCGAGGATGTTGTCTTTCTGCGAAAGCTCGCCGTCGATGGCGGAGACGAGCTGGCTGTCGGAGAGATGCGATTCATGCGGCGTCATCGTTTCACCTCGCGAGTGGCGCGCGCGATGCGGCCCAGGGCTTCTTCGAGCCGTGCGGCGACGGAGCCGAGCGAAATATCGAGCACTTCGGCGATCTCGCGATAGCGGAGTCCTTCGGCGCGCAGATGGAGACAGCAGCGCGTCTGCTCGGGCAAGGCCGCTACCACACCGAGCACACGCTCGGACACCTGAGCGGCGTGGTACTGATCCTCGGGATTGGGGCGCGGACAGACGAGCGCGCGCTCGGTGAGCAGGGAGACGTCGGAAACAACTTTGGCGTTGCGCTGGGAACGTTGATGCCTGAGCGCGAGATTATGCGCGACACGGAACAGCCAGGCGCGCAGATTGTGCTGCGGTTTATCGCGCCGCAGATGATCGAAGAGCGCGAGAAAGGTCTCCTGCAGCAGGTCTTCGGAATCGAGAACGGAGAGCGAAAAGCTCAGCAGATAGCGCAATAGACAGGCTCTGAGCTCGTCGAAGAGCGCGACCACCTGTTGCTCGACAGAAGAACGCGGATTGCCGCCGCTCTCGGCCTTAACGGCGGGCAGGAGCAAAACATCTGGACCCGTACTCATCGCCATCGTTCGGCTTTGCGCTGCTAAATTTTCCCACATCCGGCCGCGCGCGCCCTCTCGCTCTGAATATTCCTCCAGATGGGCGGCTGTTCAGAGTTTTTTTGCTGTAAGAGAGACGGGCAGTTCACTCCTGCAGTCCGGTCCAGGACCAGCGCGGGATTTCAAGGCCCGCCGGGACATCATTCGGCGAGCGATGGTAACGCGACATGGTGGTTGTGGTGGCCCAGGCGAAATAGTCATGGAGCACCTGGTGGAGGACGGGATCTCCGGCGAGTCCGGCATCGGCGAGGGCCTGGTCGAAGCAGGCGATGGCGCGGCGATCCATCTCCTGATGCTCTCCGTTTCCGCTGTGCATGCGGACAACGGCGGTCTCGTCGCCGTAACGTTCGGAATACAGTTTGGGACCGCCCAGCGCTTCGGCCCAATAGGCGGCCAGACGCTGGACGTGGTGCGGATGAAAACCGTGACTGAAGGCATGGCTGACGATTTCGTCGGCCATGACGCGGCGGTGCCAGGCGGCGGCGAGACGTTCGAGGCCTTCGATGCCGCCGGCTGCCTCGAAGACGGTGCGCATGCTTTTCATCATGCACAATTTTCGGGCCGGCCTTTGGGGGTTAGCGCAGCAGGCTCTCGAGATTTTCGAGCCGCTGTTTGACCTGCTCCAGCTCGGCGCGCAGCTGGCCCAATTCTTCTTCCAGCTGATCCACGCGGCTGGGCTTCGAGGCGGCTGTGTTCGCGGGCTGCGCAGTCTCGACCACCACTGGCTCGCCGCTCAGCAGATGAGCATAGCGGGCTTCTTTCTGTCCGGGCTGTTGTTTGAGCCTGGTCACGAGCGGACCGCTCGGCCATTCGGCCAGCCGCTCGAGCGTTCTCTCGGCTTCGCTCAGTTCACCAAAGGCAAACATGCGCTCGCTGCGGCCCTTGATCTCGCCGAGCGTCTGCGGCCCGCGCAGCAGGAGTGTGCAAAGCACGGCGCTTTCCCGGCGGCCGAGGTTCAGGGTCTCGGAGATGCGCTGCGCGTACTTATCGACGCGGCCGCTGCCTGTTACGAAGATGGCGAAGCCTTTCTGGCGAAGGCCTTCGAGCGCGCGCTCGACGGTGTCGGCGTCGTAATTGACCACGGGCTCGCGATTGTTCTTCTGGTTGCAGCCGGTGACCAGGGCATTCAGGCTGAGCGGATAATACTCGGGCGTGGTCGCTTCTTTCTCGAGCAGAGTGCCGAGTACGCGCGCCTCTTCGGTGCTAAGCGGGGCGACGGACATCGATCGCCTGAACAGAAGAGTGCCGGACGCCAGAGCGGGCGTTCTCGGAAAACTTTGCCGCCAGGTCGGGCCGCAGGAACTTCAGCATTTTGAGGGCAATCTGTTTGCCCTGCTGAAAGGCGTCGGCATACAGCCGGTCGCGTTCTTCGCGGGTGTAGGTAAAGCCGATGCTGTAGTAGTGATCGAGCGACAAGCCGAGCACTTTGGTGCCGGCATAAGCGACGGCAGCTTTGGCGATCAGCCCGCCGCCGAACGGAATCTTGCCGATCAGCTGGCGCGCAAGGGCTCTCCAGCCGAAGGCGCTGCCGATCACCATGGCGACTTCCGATTTCTGATGCATATAGCCGACTTCTCGATCGCTGGCGGCGGCGATTAGGAATGCCATGCGCACCTGGTTCATGGTGAGGAAGGCGGTATCGGAAGCAAACTCGGCTACTGCCCAGGGCAGCTCGATGACGTTCGGCACAATATCGGGCAGCGCGGTGGCGATGGAGAACATGGTGTTCTCGCGCGCGGTCTTGGTGATCACGCGCTCGACAAACGGCTTGCGGAACGGCAGAAACGATTTCGCAAGCGGCACGCCGAACTGCGGAAAGCGGTTGAGCGTCTGGTGCACGAACTGGCGCGGATGTCCCGGATGAAATACCGGCCACTCCCCGACTCCCGATACGCCTTCGTCGTAGACGTGCAGATCGGCCGGCGGTGCTCCGGGGGAAAGCGGCGCGCGAATGAGCTGCATGGCGGAATTGCGGCGGCGCGCGGGACTCAGGTCCTGAAGAAAAAACTGCTCGAGCCGGTTAAACGCCTCGCCATTGGGAGCGTGCAGCACCACCCGCAGCGAGCGGTCGCTCGCCTCGCGTATTTCATGCGGGTTCAGGGTGCCGATCGCCTTCTTGATATTGGCCAGTCCGTCGAGTATCATTGCGTCCTTTATGCGTGCTCCGATGCGAAATGGGCTGTTCCGCGCCCGCGAGCCGCATGACGACCCGCAAAGCGGCCTCCCACTCAGAGTTTACGCCGATACGTTCGACTGGAATTTCGGCCGGGAAGTAACGCAGAACTATTTCATTGGCCGGATGAAACGAAAGCGCGGGAGCGACGAGGAGCAGTTTCGGGGCTGTGCGCGCGAGGAGCCGCCCCGGGAAGAGCGCGTCCAGCTCGCCACGCTCGAGATGCCAGCGAATGCGCGTCCAGTAATCGAGCGCCTGCAGGGGCAGCTGCAGATCTTCGGCAGTTTTCAGCTCGAGGATGGCCAGCTGGCCGGTGCGCGTGATGGCCAGCAGATCGAGCGTCTCGCGGGCACCGGCGGCAAAGGTCAGCACCTGGCCATGGACGGGTTCGGGCAGCAGTTCCGGATCGATCCGTTCGAGATTGCGGCGCACGGCTGCTTCAAAATGTTTCTCGGAAAATTGCGGCAGTTCGGCTGCGCTTTGAAGCGAGAGAAGCCGATCCGCGAATTCGTCGATGCGGTGCCAATTGCCGCGGAGTTCTTGGCGTGTCTCGATACCGAGCCAGGCGCGGTCGTCTCTGAGGTGCGCGAACTCGAGTCCTCGGAAGCGGATGCTGATTCGGCCATCGATTTCGGGACAGCAGGCCACGCCGGACTTTGCAGCGAGGCGCGAAACGAGCGCGGCGAGCTCGGGCTGGAGTTCGACGGCGCGAAACTGCGAGCTGACACGCGTTTCGATGTTGCCCAGATCGCGGGCATCCACTTCGCCGGCCATGCCATGCGGGTTAAACAAAAACAGACGCGGCGCGAGAGGCCGGCCGGTAAGCCAGCGCAGACGATGCGCCGTGAGCGAGCCCGCGCCTTCGGGCAGGAAGAGATAGAGCGCCAGATGCTCTTCCGCACGCAAGTGCTGACGCAGAAAATCGAACCAGAGCAGCGCGGAGGTGACGAATGCGGCTTCCGCTTCGGTATCGGGACAGGCGAGGGCGGCCACATGCTCCATCCCGCGCTGCAGATGCGCTCGCGGAAAAAGCGCGGAGAATGAACGCCGCAGATCGAGGGCGGAAGTGAGCGTCCTGACCTCCCAACCCGGCAGCTGGCGCTGGAGCATGCGCCGGAACTGTTCGGCAAAGCTCTGCCTCCCGGCCTGCAGCGCGCGTGCTGCCGACTGCGGCCGCTCCAGATCGAGCAGGCGAAATTTTCCGAGCGCTCCGCCGAAGCGCTGGACCGTGCATTCGAGCGCGCCCGGCCTCGCCTGATCGATGGAAACAATCCGCCGCGCGAGGTTGCGGGTTTCGTCCCAGGCTTCGAG
The DNA here is from genome assembly GCA_021325235.1 of Terriglobia bacterium. Taxonomy (GTDB): domain Bacteria; phylum Acidobacteriota; class Terriglobia; order Bryobacterales; family Bryobacteraceae; genus Bog-105. The sequence continues at coordinate 13,959 of JAJPHN010000016.1, forward strand.
CATGACGCGCCCGCCGCGCAGTTCGAGGATATAGCGGTCCGCAGCTAATTCGAGCGGCTCATCGCCGTAATCGAAGGCGGCCGGACGTCTGGCGGCGGCGAGAAATTTCTCGAGCGCCTCGCGAATCGCGGGGGCGTCCTGCACGCTCGAACTTTTATGATGGGTTTTTGCCGCTCGCATCTTCTATTGCCGATCGTCTCGAGGCCGTTGAAGCGCGTATTGAACGTGCGTGCGCGCGTGCGGGCCGAAAACGGGCTGACATCACCTTAGTGGCGGTTTCGAAGAAATTCTCTGCGGCGGCCATGCGAGAAGCCTACGCTGCCGGACTGCGTACGTTCGGCGAAAACTACGTGCAGGAATTCGCGGCGAAAAAGCCGGAACTGGGTGGGCTCGGGGGCGCTCAGTTTCATCTTATCGGCCATCTGCAGTCGAACAAGGCGCGGCAAGCGGCGGAACTGTTCGATGCGGTCGAGACGGTGGATTCGACGCGTTTGCTGGAGCGGCTGGACAGCGCTCTGGAGGGGCAGAATCGCGCGCTCGATGTGCTGTTTGAGATCAAGCTGGCGGAGGAGGCGAGCAAGACCGGTGCAGCGCCAGCGGAAATTCCGCGGCTTCTCGAAGCGGCCCGCGGCTGCGCTCATCTGCGTGCCACAGGGCTGATGGTGATTCCGCCGTGGTCGGAGGATCCGGAAGCAACGCGGCCCTATTTTCGGCGGCTCGCGGCACTGGCGCGCGAACACAACCTGAGCCAGCTCTCGATGGGCATGTCGAACGATTTCGAAGCGGCAATTGAAGAAGGCGCAACCATCATCCGGGTCGGCACTGCGCTGTTCGGCGCGCGCCCGAAGCCGCAATGATCCGGATCGGCTGGCTGGTTCTCCTGGTTCTGAGCGTGGCGTCGGCTCAGCCGGCCCGAAAGACTCCTCCGGATCCGCGCCAGCGACTGGGTGTGCTCATTCCGATGCGCGACCATATCCATCTCTTTGCGGATGTTTTCCTGCCGCGCGCTACCGGGCGCTGGCCCACGGTGCTCTTCCGCACGCCCTACGATCGCAAAGGGCCGGCTAATCGCAGCTATCGCGGTTTTGTCGAGCGCGGCTACGCGGTGGTGATTGAAGACGTGCGCGGACGCCATGCTTCGGAAGGCACACTCGGGAGTCTGGCGCAGGAAGGCCCGGACGGCAGCGACACGATCAACTGGATCGCCGCGCAGCCGTGGTCCGATACGCGCGTTTTCATGGCCGGGTCGTCTTATGTCGGCATGGTGCAGTGGTGGGCCGCTATTCAGCACAATCCGCATCTGATCGCGATTGCGCCGGCGTTCTCGGGCGACGACGAATACACGGACCGCTATTATTCGCCGGGCGGCGCGTTGCAACTCGGCCACCGGCTGCTCTGGCTGGCCGAGAATATGATTCTGCCCGGGCATGTGCGGCCGGTGTTTGCGAGCTACGTCGGGCATGTACCATTGCGCACGGCCGATTTGGCGGCTACCGGTCTGAAACTGGGCGCCTGGCGCGATGCCCTGGACCATCCTTCGTACGACCAATTCTGGCGGCAGCGCAGCATTCGCGAGCGCGTGCAGGATATCGATACGCCGGCGCTCTCGATGGGCGGGTGGTTCGACACGTATGCGGAAAGCGATCTGGAACTTTTCGGCAAACTGGCGGCCGCTCACAAGCCGATTGAAACCTGGATCGGACCGTGGTCGCACAATCCGGGCGTCAAGTTTCCGACGATCGACTTCGGCCCGCACGCCTCGATTCCGTTTCGCGCGACGCAAGCCGACTGGTTCGACCGCTGGTGCAACCGCAGGGCCACGGCGGACGATTCGCGGCTACCGCTGCTGCATCTTTTTGTGATGGGCCCGAACATCTGGCGGGAGGAGCACGAATGGCCGCTGGCGCGGACGCGTTTCACGCCGTTCTATCTGGCCAGCGACGGGCACGCCAACACGCTCGCGGGCGACGGCGTTCTGCTACGGCACCCGACGCGCAAATCGCCGCCGGACAGCTACAGCTACGATCCAAAAAATCCTGTGCCCACGGCGGGCGGAGCGATCTGCTGCAATCCGCGGCTGCTGCCGGCTGGTCCGCTCGAGCAATCGGCGATCGAGCAGCGCAAGGATGTGCTGGTTTATACGTCGGCGCCGCTGCGCGAGGATCTGGAAATTACCGGGCCGGTGAAAGCGCTGCTGTATGTGGCGACATCGGCTAACGACACCGACTTTACGGCCAAGCTGGTGGATGTGGAGGCGGGCGGACGCGCATTGGCGGTAACCGACGGCATTCTGCGCATGCGCTACCGGCTCTCACTTGATAAGCCGGTGTTCGTGAAGCGAAACAATGCCTACCAGATCAGCGTCGATGCGGGCGTGACCAGTTATGTCTTCGCGGCGGGGCATCGAATCCGTCTGGAGATTTCGAGCAGCAACTTCCCGCGCTTCGATCGCAATCTCAACAGCGCCGGACCGAATGCCGATTTGAGCAAATTCAACAAGGCAAAGCAGACGGTGTATCACGAAAGGAACTATCCTTCGGCGCTCATTTTGCCGGTGATTCCGCGTCATGGATGATGTTCTTCTGAAGCGTGCGGAAGAAGCACTCGAACGGCGCTGCATCCGGGAAGCAATCGCTCTTTTCGAGCAAGCCGAGAGCTGCGGCTGCCAAGCTGATTCCTGTGCGGGCGGGCGCTGGCTTTGCCACATGCTCAACGGCGATTTTGAAAGGGCGTGGTGCGAGAGCGAGGCGATCGCGCGGCGCGGCAATCCCGATCCGAATCGCTTCTGGAATGGCCAGCCGCTCACGGGCAAGCGCGTACTGATTCGCTGCCTGCACGGTCTGGGCGACACCATTCAGTTCATTCGCTACGCGCCGCTCGTCGGTGACATCGCGCGTGCTGTTTTCATCGAAGCGCAGCCGAATCTCAAGGCGCTGCTCGCGGCGAGCGATCTGGCGGATCACGTCTTCACCTGGGGCGAGCCCGAACCGGCGTGGGATGCGCAGGTGGAAGTGATCGAGCTGCCGCGCATTTTTCGCACAACGATTGAGACGATCCCGAACCGCGTGCCATATCTGCACCCGCCGCGCCGCGAACGGGCTGGTTATCCGCGCATCGGCGTGCTGTGGAATGCGAGCAACTACAACCCGGCGCGCTCGATCCCGCCTGCGTTGGTGCGGCCGCTCTTCTCGCTTGAAAATGCCGACGTGTTTAGTCTGCAGGCCGGGCCGGAGCGGCTCGATCTGGACGTGCCTTCGCTGTACGAAGAAAGACATACCCTGCTCGAGACAGCATCGATTGTGCAGGCGCTCGATCTGGTGATTACGGTGGATACGATGATGGCGCATCTCGCCGGGGCGCTGGCGGTTCCGGTCTGGACGATGCTGCCGTACGCAGCGGACTGGCGCTGGATGCTCGGCCGCGCGGATTCGCCCTGGTATCCGAGGATGCGCCTCTTCCGACAGCCGGCGCCGGGCGACTGGCAGACGGTGATTGAGCAGGTTCGCGCCGAAATGCGCCGCTACTTCGCGGCGGGCGACCGCGTAAATCGAAGCGTCATCGCGGCGTCATAACAGATTCACGCGCTCTCCGGACCCTTGTGCTATGGAGTCCAGGCGCCTGCCTTTCGACGTCGCCCCTTCGTCGCTGTTCGCGCACCCGGCCGACAAGCTGGTAAAGCCGCTCGATCCGCTGCTGGTGCGCCTCTTCTTTCGGGAACAGCTGCGGCGCAGCATTCCGCGCGAAGAGCAGAGCGCGGCTGAATTCGCGCGCCGGTTGCTGGCGAATCTCTCGATCGGCGCCTCGATCAGCGCGGCGGACCGCGCGCGTATTCCGCGCAAAGGCGCGGCCGTGATTGTGGCGAATCATCCGTTCGGATTTCTCGAAGGCCTGCTGCTGCTCGACCTGCTCGAGCGAATTCGCCCGGATTACCGCATCGTTGCCAACCATGTGCTGGCGGATGTCGCCGCGTTGGCGGAGCGCATGATTCTGGTGAATGCGTTTGACGAGCGTGCGCCCGGGGAGAACCGGCGGGCCGTTCGGCGATGTGTCGAGTTTCTCGAAGCGGGCGGATTGCTGGTGCTGTTTCCAGCCGGGGAAGTGTCTCATCTGGACTGGAACGAGCGGGCGGTGGTGGATCCGCGCTGGAATCCGGCAGCGGCGCGGTTTGCGCGTAAGGCCGGCTGCCCGGTGGTCCCGCTGTTTTTTGTCGGCAGCAATAGCCCCGCCTTTCAACTGGCCGGAACGATTCATCCGCGGCTGCGCACGCTGAACCTGCTGAACGAGCTCTGCAAGAAAAGCAACCAGCAGATCGAGATTCGCACCGGCACGCCGGTGACGGCCGCGACGCTGCGCCGCTTCGAAAACAGCCGCGCTGCCGCCGACTATCTTCGGGCGCGTACGTATCTTCTGCGCAACCGCTCTGCCGAACCGGGCGAAAAGCCGCTGCGGCACGGGTTTCGCCGGGCACGTCCGCTGGCGCCGGCGGTCGCGCCGGAAGTCCTCGAACGCGAACTCGAGGCGCTGCCGCCCGAATGTCTGCTGGCTCAAAACACGGAGTTTCGCGTGTATGGCGCGCGGGCCGAGCAGATTCCGGAGACGCTTCTAGAAATCGGCCGCTGCCGCGAGCAGACCTATCGCGAGGTGGGCGAAGGTACGGGCCGCGGGCGCGATCTCGACCGCTTCGACGCCTACTATCAGCACATTTTGCTGTGGCACGGCAAAGATAGGCGTGTGGCGGGCGCGTATCGCTTGGTGGCGACGCCCGATGTGCTGCCGAAGCGAGGAATTGCGGGGCTGTATTCGAGCACGCTCTTTCGCTATCAACCGGAATTCTTCGCGAGTATCGGTCCGGCGGTCGAACTCGGGCGATCGTTCGTGTGCCGCGAATACCAGAGGCACTATGCGCCGCTGCTATTGCTCTGGAAGGGCATTCTGGCGCATCTGGCGCGGCGTCCGGAATGCGGCGTTCTGTTCGGCGCGGTCAGCATGAGCAGCGACTATCAGCCGCTCTCGCGCACGCTGCTGTTCAACTTTCTCGATGGCCATGTTTCGCATGACGCGCGCTGCTGGGTGCGCCCGCGCCGGGCGTTTCGCCAAAGCATCGGCACGCCGAAGCATGTGGAGCAGCTGTCGCGGCTGCTGCCGAGTGTGGAGGAACTCTCGGCCTCACTGGCGGATATCGAAGCGGGAGGCAAGGGGGTGCCGGTCCTGATCCGCCAGTATCTGAAGGCGGGCGGACGTCTGCTGGGCTTCAATGTGGATCGTAAGTTTGCGAACGCTCTCGACGTGCTGGTGATGGCGGATCTGCGGACGGCGCGCGCCTGCGAGCTGGTGGCGCGGGCGGGTGGCTGAACCCTAAATCGCAACCGGGGCAGCGGGCTTCATCCATGTTCCGCGCCGGGGTAGGGCGCTCTAACGACTCACTCGCGGTATCCTCACCGCATCGCGTCATATCCGCCGAGTATCGAGGGACCTTCAATCGAAGCGAAAATCTGTTTCGGAAGCGGCGTAAACCCGTATTGCGAACAAGGAACACCATACATGCCGGGCGAATGGAGCGAGCGCTGGATCTCCAATTTGAACAGTCCACATGCAGGCTCCCGTTGCGACGCAAGACCTAAGCGCAATCACGGTTGAGAGAAGGCATGCGGGAGGGGCTCTCGATAACGATCTCCTCAACAAAAAGGCCCGTACGTCAGTACGGGCCTCCCAGGAGTAGGAACACAAAGCACTATGACACGCAGAAGGGCTCAGGAAAGCTTTTATTTCTTCCCCTCCGACTCAATGTTCTTCGATTGTGCTGCGGTGGCTCGAAAAAGGCAAGAGGCTTAGGTTCTGGCTAAGTGGGACTATTCAGTACTAACCGCCAGGGACTAAGAATTCCCGCTCTCGGCCAGCTTCTGCGCCCGCTGCCAGGCCAGTTTGCCGCGATAGTCTTCGTACAGCTTCGACAACCCTGCCCAATAATACCCGCATACAAACAGCAGCAGGAACGGAATGGCGAAGAAATTCAAGGTGCGGATGGCGAAGTCGATCATGTACACGAAATAGCTTCCGATGGCCAGTTCGACGTAGGGCAGCCAGCCGCTTTTGCGCCGGTAGGCCTTGGGCGCGACCTTCGTTTTTTCGGCTCCGATCGCATACTTGGGCGTGCGCGCAAAGGCCGAGCGGATGCCGAAAATGGCCTCGAGCACGGCCTTGGAATTGCTTACCGTGAGGGCTACACCGGCGGCCATGAGCATGGGCAGGAACGCGATCGACTTCCACCAGCTTTTCGGATAGAGCTCATGCTGCGCATAGAGGTAGAACGCCGAGATCGACCAGAACGAGGCCACGATCAGCGGCAGATCGAGCAGCACCATCTGGAAGATGCCCATGTAGAAGCGCACGATCATGACGGGCAGCATCAGCACCGAGACCGCGATCATCAGCGGATACGAGATGTTCGGCGTCAGGTGCATGATCGCTTCGAACTTCACTTTCCAGGGCTGACTGGAGCGCAGAATATCGGGCAACAGCTTGATGGCAACCTGCGTCAGCCCTTTGGCCCAGCGCGCCTGCTGCACCTGGAATCCGTAGGTTTCGACGGGCAGCTCGGAAGGGCAATCCACGGCCGGCACATAGACAAAGCGCCAGCCTTTCAGCTGCGCACGGTAGCTCAGGTCGGAATCTTCGGTCAGTGTTTCGTGTTGCCAGCCGCCGGCATCGTCGATCATGCTGCGGCGCAGAATGCCAGCGGTGCCGTTGAAGTTGAAGAACAGCCCCGAACCGTAGCGGGCGCCGTGCTCAAGCACAAAATGGCCGTCGAGCAGCATGGCTTCCACCTGGGTGAGGATGCTGTAATCGCGGTTGAGATAGCTCCAGCGCGTCTGCACCACGCCCACCTGCGGATCGGCGAAGAAGTGGATCGTGCGCTGCAGGAAATCGCGCGGCGGAATGAAATCGGCGTCGAAAATCGCGATCAGTTCGCCGGTGGCGGTTTCGAGGCCTTCCTGGAGCGCGCCCGCCTTGAAGCCGTGCCGGTTGGTGCGATGCCGGTATTCGACCGGAAAGCCCGCCGCGCGGTATTCGTTGCAGAGCCGCTCGGCGAAGGGGTGAGTCTCGTCGGTGGAATCGTCGAGGACCTGAATCTGTAGCAGTTCGCGCGGATAGTCGATCTGCGCGGTCGATTCGAGCAAGCGCTCCACGACGAAGCGCTCGTTGTAAAGGGGCAGCTGAATGGTGACGCGGGGCAGCTGATCGAATTCGCGCGGCGGCGCCGCTTTCAGCTTCTTGCCGTACTTCATGTAGCGCCGCACGGTTTCGTAGCGGTGGATGCCGTAGACCGAGAGAACGATCAGGATGCCGAAGTACGGAATCAGCAGCGCCCAGTCATAGCCCGACAGGCGGTAGATGCCCGCGAACGACTCGTCGAAGAGGCCGCGGGCAATGCGGGCGCTGAGGGTCGGCTGGGCAAACAGGAAAGCCGGGATGAGAGCGGCTGAAAACATGTAAGTTATTTAATGCAAAGAGTTTCGGTCTCTGATTAACAGGACTAGTGTAGCGTGATTTTCGCTACAGGCGAATCTCGGAAGTGTCCGGGCTGGGGGCGGGGAGAGGGGGTCAGCGCTTGTAAGGGTCGTTTTCGCGCGTAATTCGGGGTGTCGGGAGGGGCTCGGCTCCATAACTCTGCCGAGCGCGTGTGCAAACCAGCTTGTAACCCAGATTCCGCCCAGAGCGTTTAGACTATCTACATCTTTGATGAAGCTGGAAGGGGTAAGGCAATCGACTGCTTACTGGTTCTTGTAGGGATTATGTTCGCGATCGACGAAGTGCGTGGGCGGCGGTTCGTGACCGAATGCCTGATCGGCGACATGGGGTCCCCACCACATGACCCACGGCCCTGCCAGTGCACGCATCTGGATGCGGTTGCCGCTTTTGGTGACGATCCGCTTGACATCGTTCGGCCCATACTCGCCGCCCCAGAAGTCTTCCGTCGGTGCTGTATCCACTCCATTCCACACGCAGCCGAGGATCACCGGACGCTCCGGATCGCCGTCCTCAAACGTCACCACGACTTCGTCGCCTACTTCCGGCTGAGAAGAAGCCGCGGTTTTGCCCGGCGTGCGGCGTCATCATGCGCGCCCACAACATCGCCTCGCCCTGCTCCTGCCACCAGAAGCGGATTCGAATAACGCCCCAGACCTAAGGGATCGCTGTGCTCTTCAATACGCGCCGGAAACACACCATCGACGACAGGACGCTGCGGCGCCTGCGGCTCCCTCCACTCGTCCAGGGCGTGCAAGGATGAGCCTGCGGTTTATCAGCAAGGCGAAGACTCAACATTCGATCTCGTTTTCGTAGCCGTGCAGCGTCCAGCGGTGGATTACCTTCGTCAGTCCGTAGGTGCCGCTGGCATCGAGCGCGCCCTCGATCTGCACGTTATCGCCGGCGCGCAGTCGAATCACGCGGCTAACTCCGTGACCGAGCGCCTGCGCACCCAGCGCTCGCTCGCTTTCCAGTTTCAGCCGCTGCTCATAATCGACCAGGCCCGGCGTACGGCTGCGCTCGAAGACATAACCCGCGGGCAGCGCCTGCGAACTCTGCAGAATGGCACTGGTTAACGGTCCGCTGCCGCCGCTGAAAGCGGGCTGCTGTTGGATTTGCGTATAAGTCTGGCTTTCCATGACCAGCGGATCGTAGTGCGCGCCGTTCATGGAAGCCGGTGCCATCCCGCCCGCGGCTTCGAAGCTCAGCAGCCCCATTTCCTCGCGGAACGAAGCCCTTGTCCCCGCTTGAAACTGGTCCAGGATTTCGATGCCGGGAGATGTGGGCCGGATCCAGCCCGCATGATCGTCCGCCAGCCGCAGCAGGAAACGGTAATCGGTCTCGCCCCATTGCACGAATTGCTTCGGCGCCGTCTACGCGCTCACCTGCAGCTTCGCGCTCAGCCCACTGAATCCCGCCGCCTGCGAAGCCACGGCGCTCAACGAGTTCGTTGTGTAGCAAAAGTGCCGGGGCGTCAGGTCCATTTTGTAGCTGGCCGACACAGCCTTCAAGCGGCCGCCGAAATTACCGTACGGCAGGTACACCAGCCGAGATTCCAACACGAAGCCTTCGAAAATCGTAATCTCGGCCCCGTTCTGGTCGTAAGCGAAGAGCGAGCAAACCTGGCCGAGATAGCTTTCATACGGCGGCCGCTCGTCATGGGTCTGACAGAACTCGACTTCGAGAGGCCAATGGCCGTTGAGTTCCTGTAGTACTGTAACCGAATCGAGCAAGGCGTTCGACAGCAGTTCCTCGCCGATTTTGAGGTGACTCGGATTCATGTCCGTGGGGGCGCGCCTTCGCACAGGATAAGGGATGAAGCCCGCGCGAAACAACCCACGCTCAGCCTTCCGCAGCACTCGCTGCGCGGAACTACCGGCACCGCTCGGGCGTATAGTTCTTTGTAAGGAGTTTTCGCCCGATGCGCGATCACATACGGATTCTCGGCATTCTGAACATCGTCATGGGGTGCCTAACGGCAGCGGTTGGTATTTTTATTCTGCTCGCCATGGGTACGCTCGTCGGAATCATCAGCGCGTCGATCGCGTCCGGTTCGGGAAGCGACCTGCACGACGCCGCGACCGCCGCGCCGTTCATCGGTCTGGTGGGGGTGATTATGGCTGGATTTTTCATCGTGCTCGCGCTGCCCTCGATTATCGGCGGCTGGGGGTTGATGCGTTACCGGCCCTGGTCGCGCGTGCTGATGATCGTGGTTTCAGCGTTCCACCTGTTCCACATCCCGCTCGGCACCGCGCTCGGCATCTACGGCCTGTGGGTTCTGCTGAACACCGAAAGCCAGCGCATTCTCGAAAGCGGCGGGGCGTGGGTGCCCGCCCCGGTTGCGACACCCGGGTACCCGCCTGCGACCGTTTAGTCGCTGACTGCGAGAGTGCCGGGGTGGCTTCCGCCTCTTTACTGCTCCCAGCCTCCGCCGAGCGAGTTGTAGACCTGAACGAGCGCCAGGCGTTCATTGAGCCGCGCTCGCGCCAGATTCAGCTCTGCGGCGAAGTAGTTTGTTTCGCTGGTGAGCACCTCGAGATAGCTCGTTACGCCACCCTGGTAGCGGGTATGCGATAGATCGGAAGCACCGCGGGCCGCAGTCGTCAGGCGCTCCTGGTGCTCGCGGAACTGGCGATATTTGGCATATGCGATCAGCGAGTCCGATACTTCGCGAAACGCCTGCTGAATCGTCTGCTCGTAGGTGAGCAGGGCTTGTTGTTGCTGGGCCTGGCTCAAGCGTACGTTAGCTCGGAGCGCGCCGGCATTGAAGATAGGCTGGCTGAGCGAGGCGGTCCAGTTCCAGCTCCGCGAGGGCCAGGTGAAGAGATCACCGAGCCCGATGCTCTGCAAACCGGCTGTTCCGGTGAGTGAAATCTCGGGGAAGAGTTGCGCGCGCGCCACGCCGATCTGCGCATTGGCGGCGATCAACTGTTGCTCGGCTTGTTGAATATCGGGACGGCGCTCGAGCAGACGCGACGGCAGCCCGGCGGGAATGGTCTCGGGCAAGGGCTGTTCCGTCAATGCACGGCCGCGCGCGATTTCGGTCGGATTCTCGCCGAGCAAAATGCTCAACTGATTTTCGGCCTGTGCAATAGCGCGCTGCAGGTCCGGAATCGATTCGGCGGCTTCTTCGACGAGTTGCTCGGCCTGCCGCACATCGACCAGCGAAGTGGCACCGCCCTGCTCAAGCGTCTGCGTAAGAGTGAGCGATTGCCTGCGCGAGGCGAGCGTGCGCTCGGCGATTTCGAGCTCGAGATCATATTCGCGCAGACCGAAGTAAGCCGTCGCGACATTTGCAACGAGCGTGCTGACAATCGCGCGCTGGCCCCACTCGGTGGCCCGCAGATTAGCGCGTGCGGCTTCGGTAGCGCGCCTGTAGCGGCCCCAGAAATCCACGGTCCAGTTAGCCGAGAGCCCGATCTGGTCAGCGAGGTATGAGTACGCGCTGAATACCTTGGGAATGCCCGGCTGGCGTACGCCCGAAACACTCGGACCGCCGGAAACGTTTGGAAATTCGTTGGAGCGCGTGATCGTGACCTGCTGCTCGGCCTGCAGAATGCGAGTCGCGGCGATGCGCACATCATAGTTCTGCTTGAGCGCGGTACGGATCAGCTGCTGCAGCTGTTCGTCCTGAAAAACGGTCCACCACTTTTCATCGCCGAGCGAGGCCGTGGCGTGGTTATCGGTCGCATTGGCGTCGTTGGTGGCGCGATAGGTCGCCGGCACATTCACCACCGGCCGTTTGTAATTGGGACCAACCGTGCAGCCCGCGAGCAACAGCAGGGATGCGAAAGCCCCTGCGCAAATCGTCCGCCTCATGCCGGCTCTTCTTCCTCCTCGCGCACCTCGAGCGCAGGCTGCTGGCGTTTGCCGCCGCGCCTCATACGATGCGATAGTTTTTCGACCACGTCGAACGTCACCGGAATCAGGAAGATTGCGATGAGCGTGGCGGCTGTCATACCGCCGATTACGGCTGTTCCGAGAATGCGGCGCGACTGCGCGCCCGATCCGGTGGCAATCCACAGCGGGATGCAGCCCAGGATGAAGGCGAAAGCCGTCATCAGAATTGGCCGGAACCGGATGCGCGCGCCGGTCAGCGCGGCTTCCTCGATGCTCTTGCCCTTCTCGTACTCCGATTTCGCGAATTCGACAATCAGAATCGCGTTTTTCGCCGCCAGACCGATCAACATGACCAGTCCGATGTCCGCATAGACGTCTTCTTCGAAGTGCCGCCAGTACAGGAAGAGGAAGGCGCCGAGTACTGCGACCGGCGTGCCCAGCAGCACGCTAAACGGCAGCGACCAGCTCTCGTACTGCGCGGCCAGAATCAGGAACACGAAGAGCAGCGACAAGCCGAAGATGGCCGAAGCCGGTACGCCTTCCGACGCCTGCTTTTCCTGATACGACATGCCCGTGTAGTCGTAGCCCATCTCGCTCGGCATGGTTTGCGCGAAGACTTCTTCGAGCGCTTTCATGGCCTGTCCCGTGCTGTAGCCGGGCGCCGCAGCCGCGATGATCTGCGCCGCGTGATACTCGTTGAAGCGCATGGTGAATTCCGGCCCGCTCAGCGGTTTGGTAGTGGTGACCGCGGTCAGCGGGACCATCTGGTTGTGGTTGTTGGCGACGTAGAAGCGATTGAGATCGTCGACGCTCTTGCGGTAATCGCCTTCCGCCTCGACGTAAACCTGCCACTGACGGCCGAAACGGTTGAAGTAGTTCACCAGGTATCCGCCGAGGAAAGCCTGCAATGTTTCGTAAACATCGCCGACGTTTACGCCTTGCCGTTCGACCTTGATGCGGTCGACATCGGCAAACACCTGGGGCACGCTCGGCAGATAGGTTGTGGCGAGGCCGGTGAGCTCCTTACGTTTGCCGGCCGCCTGCAGAAACTTATTCACGTTTTCGGTGAGGAACGAGAGATCGCCGCCGGAGCGATCCTCGAGCATGAAGGTCACGCCACCGGAGCTGCCGACGCCCGGAATACTGGGCGGCGGGAACGAGAAACCGATACCGTCTTTTACCTGCTGCATGGCGCCCGTGATGCGATTGCGAATCGCGGTGTACTGCTCATCCGGGCTCTTGCGCTCTTCCCACGGTTTCTCGGTGACGAAGAAGAATGCGCTGTAGGTGTTCTGAACGAAGCTCAGCAAGCTGAAGCCGATGACGGAGGTGACACCCTGCACACCGGGTGTGTTGCGGATGATGTCCTCCACTTTGCGCGCGGCTTCCGAGGTGCGCTGCAGCGAGGCCGCGTTGGGCAGCTGTAACGCAACGAAGAGATAGCCCTGATCTTCTTCGGGCAAAAAGGAGCCGGGCAGCTGTTTGCCCACAAAAAACGCGAGCACGCTGATGCCGGCCAGAAATATGAGCGCGATAGCGGCTTTGCGCAGCAGCACGCCCGAGAAATGTACGTAGCCGTTCGTCACTTTGCCGAACATGCGATTGAAGCCATCGAAGAAGCGCGCGAGCGGCCCGCGGCTGTGCTTTCTCGGCTTGAGCAGCAGCGCCGAAAGTGCGGGGCTGAGCGTCAGCGCGTTGAAGGCGGAGAAGAGCACCGAGATCGCGATCGTGACGGCGAACTGCTGGTACAGGCGACCGGTGATACCGGGGATAAAGATAGTCGGCACGAACACGGCGGTGAGAATCAGCGCGATTGCAACCACCGGTCCGGCCACTTCTTCCATGGCCTGAAACGCAGCCTGGCGCGGCGTCATGCCTTCTTCAATGTGGCGCTCAACTGCTTCGACTACGACGATCGCGTCGTCGACCACCAGGCCAATCGCGAGGACCAGTCCGAAGAGCGACAGCGTATTGATCGAAAATCCGAGCAGCGGAAAGACGACAAAGGTGCCGATGAGCGAGACCGGTACGGCCGCCAGCGGAATCAGCGTGGCGCGCCAGCCCTGCAAAAAGATGTAAACGACGAGAACGACCAGCGCGAGCGCCTCAAAAAGCGTGTAAATGATCTCCTTCATGCCGGAGGTCACGGCTTTCGTGGTATCGAGGCTTACTTCGTAGGTCAGATCCTGGGGAAAACGCTTCTGCAATTCCGCAATGCGCTGGCGCACGCCCTCGGCGGCCTGCACCGCGTTTGATCCGGGCAGCTGATAGATGGCGAGAATTGCCGAAGGCTTGCCGTTGTAGCGTCCGGTGAGGTTGTAGGTTTGTGCGCCGAGCTCCAGGCGTGCGACGTCGCCGAGCCTCAGGTTGGAGCCGTCCGGATTCGCGCGCAGAATGATGTTGTTGAACTGCTCGGCCGTCTGCAGACGTCCCTGCGCCTGCACGGTGTAGGTGAACTGCTGGCCGGGAGGCACCGGCTCAGCGCCGATCTGGCCAGCGGGATTCACGGTGTTCTGATTCTGGAGCGCCGCCACGATCTGCGGGACCGTAACGCCCAGCTTGTTCAGCTTGTCGGGATTCACCCAGGCGCGCATGGCGTACTGACCGGCGCCGAAGACCTGCACACGTGCAACGCCTTTGACGCGCGTCAGCTCGTCGACCAGGTTGATGTAGCTGTAGTTCGCCAGAAAGATGCTGTCGTAGGTGCCTTTCGGCGAATAGAGCGAGATCAGCATCAGCGGTGCGGTCAGCGATTTGAGCACCGTCACACCGGCCGCGTTCACCTGCGGCGGCAGCGTCGATTGCGTCTGCGAGACGCGCAGCTGGGTCAGTACCTGGTCAATATTCGGATCCGTATTCGTGTCGAACGTGATGTGGATCTGCGAGAGTCCATTGTTCGCGTTGATCGAATACATGTACTCCATGTTGTCGACGCCGCTGATCTGCGCCTCCAGCGGCGTTGCCACCGATTGCTCGAGCGTCAATGCGTCGGCGCCGGGATAGATCGCCTGCACCAGAATTTCCGGCGGAACGATGTTGGGAAACTGTGCGATCGGCAGGCGTAGCATGGAGACGATCCCGACGATCACCGTCACGATGGAGATCACCATCGCGACGATCGGTCGATTGATGAAAAATTTCGACATGATTACTTGCCTGACTTTTCGGAGCTGGCTGTTGCGTTATCGGCGGTGGTCTCCGACGAAGTGTCCGGGGTCGGATTGACGGTTGCGCCGTCCCGCACTTTCGAGGTGCCTTCGCTGACGACGTGTTCGCCCGCGCTCAGCCCTTTGTTGATGACCCACATCTGCCCCACGCGGCTGCCAACTTCCACCGTGCGCACCTCGACTTTGTTATTTCCTCCGACAACCGCGACCTGATAATGGCCCTGCATCTCGGTGACGGCGCGCTGCGGAACGAGCAGTGCGTCTTTCTGCATGCCGGTCATGGCGCGAATGCGTCCGAACTGGCCGGGGCGCAGCACGTTGCCGGGATTATTGAATGCGGCGACGATGCGGATGGTGCCGGTGGATGGATCGACCTGGCGATCAGCGAAAAGAATGCGGCCTTTGTAGGGATACGAGGTGTCGTTGGCCAGCGTCATCTCGAGCGGCACCGGGTTCTTGGCTGCCAGCAGATTCACGCCGGGCTTGATCTTGTCCGCAATGCGCAGATATTCCTGCTCGCTGATCGGAAAGTATGCTTTGATCGGATTCACCTGCGAGACCGCCGTCAGCACCGTGCTGGGGCTCACCAGATTGCCGATCTGGGTGGTCGCCTGTCCGGCAATACCGTCCACCAGCGAGCGCACTTTTGTAAAACCGAGGTTGATCTGTGCCGTCTCGACTGCTGCCTCAGCAGCTTGTATGGCGGCCTGGGTCGCCTGGATCTGCGCCTGGACGGTTTTTTCCGTCTGAATATCGTTATCGAGCTGGCTCTGCGCGATGGCGTGCGCCTGGGCGAGCGGCGTGTCGCGCTTGACATTGATCTGCGCCAGACCTAACTGCGCCTGCGCCTGGCCCAGCTGACCTTTGGCCTGCGCGAGTTGCCCTTTGGCCTGATCGAGCACGGCCTGAAACGGCCGCGGATCAATCTCAAAGAGCACCTGGTCCTTCTGCACGAACGAACCTTCGCGGTAATCCTGCTTGATCAGGTAACCCGATACCTGGGGCTGGATGTTGGCGTTCACGTACCCATCGAGCGTCGCCACCCAGTCGCCGTAGATTGCTACATCCTGCTGCTTCACATCCGTCACGCCGACATTGGGCGGCGGCATCTGAAACTGTGGCGAAGCCGACTTCGACGCGCATCCCACCAGCGCCGTACAGGCCGCGGCTATCGTCAGCGCGGCGAATTTCTTCACGTTCAAGCTCGTTCCCTGCATCAACTCTTTTTCCTTCGCACTGCCGCCTCCGGCTCCAGTTCCGCCGCCAGATAGCTCGTCAGCAACCGTTCATATTCCTTTACAAGAGCCTTCCGCTTGCCGGATTCGAACTCCGCGTAGAGTTCGTTCATTCCTTTCATGACCTGCAGCACCACGCTGGCCAGAAAGTGAGCTCTGGTCTTTGATAGATGCTCTCGACCACCGCGCAGGATTCGGGCAAGACGCTCCCGCAGCAAATCCTGCAGCGAAGTATTTTTCGTCTTACACGGTTCGGTGAGGAGCGCAAGCAGGGCTGGGCGGTCGTCCAGAAACAGAACGACCTCGTCCAGCAGGCGCTTCACCAACTCCTCGATACTCTCGCCGGCCTTTTCTTCGGAGTCTACCCACAAACCGCGCAGTTCATCGCAGTATTTGTCGCGCAGACAGTCGGTGATGCTGTCCTTGCTCGGAAAAAATTGATATAACGAGCCGATCGAAGCTCCGGCGCGCGCCGCAATGGCGGACATGGTAGCCGCATCGTAGCCGGTCTCGGCGAGGACTTGTTCGGCTGCATCGAGCAATGCCGCCACACGCTCGCGCCCGCGCTGCTGCTGGGGGACACGCCGGCCCAGCGGTGCCAAATGCGAGGACATGCTCACATTTTAAACACTGCGCCATGGCCGAATATGAGCCACTCCTCACGTTTTATGAAAATTTGACTACTCGAACGCCATGCCGCGCAGCACGTTGCCCTGTGCCGCATATTCTACCTGCACGCGCTGGCCGCTCTGCGCGCCGCAGGTGAACTCGCCCGTACTGTTGCGCATCAGCACGCGGGATGGATCGGGCACGGCCAGCATTAACAACCCCTGCTCGGTTGCAAGTTTGAATCCTGCCAGCCGTCCGCCGCTGCACTCCACTTCGCTCAGCTTGCCGGCGATGCGCCGGATCTGGTCCTGCGGCTCGATGAACGGATTGAAATCGCTGGTTCCGTGGGGGACGCGCGCCGTCTCAAGCCGCGCCTCGCCGTTGGCATCACGCGCAAATCGCACGGTCAGATCGGTCTCGGCTATGTAGGCCGCCTCCAGCGCACGGTGCCGCTCCGCGGGTGTGGCGGCGTGCTCGAGCGCGCGGCTGGCAGCTCGCTCGGCCTCCGCGCGGCGGTTCAGTTCGGTAGCCGCGTATGCGATTGCGCTCCAGTACGCAAAAGCACGCTGCGGCCCAGGCTCATGCATGGCGTGCAACTGTTCGAGCGCCGCCGCAAAATCTCCGGCATTGCTCTCGATCAACGCCAGAGCGTAGCGGGCGTCGTCGAAGTCCGGCTCCAGTGCGATTGCACGCTCGAGTGCCGGGCGGATCCTGTCTTCCGCCACCCCCTGTTCGCCCGCCAGCTGCGCATAGCGATAACAAAGCGCTGCATCACTCACGCCTTTTTCGATCGCGGTATGCCAGTCGCGCAGCGCCTCTTCCTTATCGCCCGCCCGCAACGCAACATTTCCCAGAGCCGCGTAGGTATTGGCGTCCTCAGGCTTTTGGGCAAGCAGTTCGCAATAGGCCGCAGCCGCGCGTTTCAACTCGCCATCGGCGGCGAGCAGGTCCGCCAGAACGAAGTGAATCTCATAGTCGGAGACGCCGGCAGTCTCGATATGTTCGGGTGCGGCGGACATCGCGAGCGCTGCCCTGGCTACCGGCTTTTCGGCGTGCGCCGCTTCGACGAGGGCAGCAGGAGAGATGCCATAAACTTGCGCGAGTGCATCGGCGCTGCTCAGCCCGCGATCGAGCGCATGAACGAAATCGCCGAAATGCGCCGAGTACGAAGGATGAGCGATGAGCAGATCCGTAACGGCCCAGCTTTCCGCATAGAAGACGGCATTCTGTATCGCCGATTGCTGGGCCAGCCAGGCGGAACCGGCCGAAAACAGCAGCGCAGGCGGAATCCACTTTTGGCGCGCCAGAGTTTGCGAACGGGCCGGCAGATCGCCGCCGATCTCGACACGCGATTCATTCATGCGCACGGTTGAAAAATACTCCGCCAATCCTTCACCGAGCCACAACGGGAGCCGCAATCCGCCGGCGTGCAGCACCGCATGCGCATACTCATGAGCTGCCATTTTGTAGCGATGCGCGTCGAGCCCGGGCAGAACGATATATTGCTGCTCGCCGAGCGCTGCGTAGTAGGCATCCGCTGCAGGTCGCAGCCGGAATGCGGAGTACGCAGCCTCGGAAGCAAACCCGATCACGCGCAAGCGTGTTGCCTCGGCGCTTTCAGGAAATCCCTGCGCTAAGAAAAAAGCCCGCAGCTGTTCGAAGCGCGCCAGGGCGGCCTCGGCGCTCGCGGCGCCCGTTTGTGAGTAGACTTCGAAATGCGCATCGCGCGCCACGGCCCAGTTGGATTCGCCGCGAGCGGGGTTCACACCGAGACAAAGAAGAACGAGAATCAGCCCGGCCGGCTTAAGCGCCCGCGATCCTGAAAACAACTGCATAGTCGCACGGCTTCTGCGGCGGAAGCACTACTCTTAATCCTGCCTCATTTTGTGCGAACTCGAGCGGCCCGGCGTGCCCGAGCAGTTCCACACGCCCGATCTTGCCGACTCGAAGCGGGCCTCCGACCGCAAGCGGTTTGATGACCGCTTCATACTGCGGCCAACCCATTACAAAGGCGTAGAGCACGTCGCCTTTGGTTGTGAAGCGCACATCTTCGGCAGTCAGATCTTTGCGCTCTCTCTCGTTGAAGGACGAGCTCTTTTCCGTGCTGGCCGCAGCCGCCGGACTCTCGCCGAAAATCTTCCAGGGCCGCGTGCCGTGAATGGCCTCAGCGTTGATCCCCATCCATTCGGTGATGCCCGCCAGTACGTTGCGCTCTTCCAGATCGAGGGCGCCGCTCGCCGGCAGGGGGAAATTCAACAGCAGATTGCCATTGCGGCTTACGATGTCGACCAGCAGATCGATCACGGTCTTCGGTGTCTTGTACCGGATGCCGCGCTTGTAGTGCCAGTCGCCAATGCAGGTATCGGTCTGAAACGGGCGCGGCCAGATCGAATCGACTACGCCGCGCTCCACATCGAGCGTCGCAATACCGTGGGTGGTGTCCTCGACGCGCTTGCTGAAGTAGACCGTCTGCGCCTTGCCGCCGTTTTTGCGCGCACTCAGGTTGTAATGATGCGCCACCAGGTTGAGTCCGTAGTCTTCAAACGGCAGCGCGCCGTCGGTGTACAGCAGATCGGGCTGATAATTATCGACCAGATCGCGAATGCGCGCGTACCAGTGCCGCTTCCACCACCAAGGAATGCCGCTCTCGTTCCAGTCGAGCTTGTTGTCGACTTCGTCTGAAGCGACATAGAGATCGAAGTTCTCCGGATTGGCGCCATCGTACGGCTGATGGGCCAGCGGACCGGTCGCGTCCGAGCCGTGACTGGTAGAAAACCACTTGTAGGTGATCCACAGATGCTCGCTCACGCCGAACTTCAATCCGTGATTCTGCGCAGCGCGCTTCCAGAGGCCGACGATATCCTTTTTCGGCCCCATGTTCACCGAATTCCAGCGCTGGTGCTTCGAGTTCCAGAGATCGAAATTGTCGTGATGCACGCCCATGCTGAAAAAATATTTCGCGCCGGCATTCTTATATAGCTCCATCAGCGCTTCGGGTTCGAACTGTTGCGCGTGCCAGGCCGGAATTGTGTCCTTATAGCCGAATTTCGAAGGATGCCCGTAGGTTTCGACGTGGTAGTTGTACTGCGGGCTGCCCTGCATGTACATGTTGCGCGCATACCAGTCGCCGTCTTCGATGGCCGATTGCGGACCCCAGTGCGCCCAGATGCCGAACTTGGCGTCGCGAAACCACTCCGGAATTTCGTAAGCCGAGAGCGAGCGCCGCGTTCCCTCGAATGGCCCCTTCTCGATCTCGAGCCCAGGAGGCGTCTGCGGTTCGACGGCCGGCAAGCGTGAAGCCACTCCGCCTGCCAGCAAAGCGCTCAACATCTTTCGCCGATTAATGCCCATCTCGAATCTGCTTTACTGCGCGGAAGCCGGAGCGAATGGCTCCATGGACGGTTGCGCTGTGGCCATCGAGCTCAGTCGCTTCTCCGGCAAAGAATAGCGTATTCTCTATCGGCGCGGCCAGTTCTTCGCGCGCTTTCGATGCATTCGCCGGCACATAGCTGTAGGCGCCGCCTGCGAACGGATCGGCGTGCCAGTCGTGGAAATAGGCGCGTGCCAGCTGGTCGGTGATTTCGCGCAACTTGACGCCCAGAATTTTCGCGAGCGAAGCAACAGCAGCCGCGATGACCTGATCGCGCGATTTGCCGAGCAGATCGTCGGCATGCGGACCCGCGCTCCAGCCCGTCAGAATGGGCGCGTGGACAGCTCGTGCAGTCCACCAGGTCGGAAACAGATATTCGTCCGAGAGCAGGAAACCGGCGTCCGCGAATTCTTCCTTCTGTTCCCAGAACGGCTCGCGAAATCGCAGCACCACGCGCACCACCTGCCCGAAAGCGAGCGCGCGCGCTGCCTCCGGCATTCGTTTCACCGCAGGCGACCAGCGAATGGCGTCACTTTGCAGCACTCCGAGCGGAAGCGTGAAGACGGCCTTCTTGGCTGCGAACGTCATCGCTTCGCCGGTCAGCGCATGGACGCAGCGCAGCTCCACTCGCCCGGCGCGCCAATTCACTTCCTGCAGAATCGTACTGAGACGCAGCTCGAAGTGCTCCGGCGGAGCCGCGCGCAACAGGTAAAGCGGAATCGAATCGTAGCCGCTTGCGATACGAAACGAGCGGTCGGCATCGATCGCATCCGACGCCTGCGCATCTGCAGCGAGCGAGCGGATTCCGACGATCTCCTTGCGTGCCGCATTGAAACCTTCCACATAGTTGGCCGCCAGATTTTTCACATCGCTCGAATACGTGCTCTTTTCGAGAAAGGTCGCAAACGATTCATCGCGCCGCTTCGCCGCACGCTGCATGTCCTGCATGACGCGCTCGATCGAGTTCCAGGCGTCGCGCTTTTTCTGGAGAACTCCATGGCGGATTCGTTTCGACGATTCCGCGCAGTCGTAAACGTTCAGGCTGCTCGCTTGCGCAATCTGCCAGATCTCGGGCGGACGCCCATGAATAAACTCTGCACCGAGTTCAACCGGCAACGGAGCAAGCGGGTCGCGGACGGTGCGAATGCGGCCTCCCACGCGATCGCGCGCTTCGATGCAGAGTACCTGGAGCCCGGCCTGCGCCAGTCTGGCGGCTGCGGCAAGTCCGGCAGCGCCAGCGCCCGCCACCGCTAAGTCCCATTCACGCATCCTCGAAAATTCCTGTTTGCGTGTTCTTGCGCACGCGGTCTGCTTCGAAGCAGCGGCCGTTCATCACGACGTAAACGCCCGGTTCGAGCGTCTGTACGAAAGCGAGCGCGCTGCCCAGATTGAACAGTCCGTCGGAGCTGCCGAAGGCGTAGGGCACCATCGCACCGGTGAGCACAATGGTCTTGTCGCGTACCCGTTCAGCAATGGCACGCGCTGTCGCAACCATGGTGTCCGTTCCGTGCGTGATCACGATTCGTGTCTCCGGCACGGCGCGGCACTGCTCGATAATGATGTCGCGATCGGCCTCGGTCATGGCGAGACTGTCGATCATCATCAGCGTGCGAATTTCGACAGGCAGGCGGGCGCGCCCGAGCCGCAGCATTTCGTGCAGGTGCGTGTCCTTGAAGTACAACGCGCCGCGCAGCTCGTCGTATTCCTTGTCGAACGTGCCGCCGGTAACGAATATGCGAATCTGTTCGTTCAAACGGCGCAGGTCAGCTGTTGTTCTTGCCACTGCGCAGATCTTTGTAGGCGACCAGACAGCGCTCGGCCGTCTCGAGCTCCGGGAAACGGCTGCCTTCCTGCTCGATCAAGTAGTATTCGACACCGCCGCGCTTTTCCGCTGCCGCGAAGATCTCTTTCCAGGGAGCAACACCTTCCCCAAACAGCACCTGGTATCCGCTCTTGGGCGACCAATCCTTGACATGCAGCGACTTGATGCGCCCCGGATGCGTGTTGATCCAGGCCACCGGATCGCCGCCCGCTTCAAGGCATGTGCCGACGTCGAGCTGCAGCATGATGCTCTTGTCGGTATTCTCCGCCAGCACTTCGAGCGGCCTCTTGCCATCCACCGGCTTCCATTCGAGATCGTGATTGTGATAGCCGGCGTGCAGCCCGCTCGACTTCATCTGCTCGTTGGCGGCATCAAGCGTCGCCGCAACCTTGTTCCATTGGTCGAGCGTTTTGATATTGCCGCCCGGGTGCGCCAGGACGATGTACTTCGTTCCCAGAATTTTGTTCAGCTCGATGGCTTTTGTCAGCCCGTCGCCGCTGAAGGACTCCATGCCGTTGTGCGTCGAGTAGCACTTCAGCTTCAATTTGTCGAGCTGCTCGCGTACTGTCCTGGCCTGCTCGGGCGTCCACTTCTCGTAAGTCGAGTAGAACTCCACGCAATCGTAGCCCATCTGCGCTACGTGATCGAGCGTGCCCGGCAGATCTTTTTCCAATTCGTGGCGCACCGAATACAGCTCCAGCCCGATCGGAATCTTATTGGCTTTATCGGCTGCCCGGCTCCACTGCGCGGCGAGCGCCAGCGCTGCTCCAGCACTCACAAATTCTCTGCGAGTTGTTCTCATCCCATCTCCCCTCGGCAAAGGCACGATATCACGAGCGCCATTTGATATTGCAGCCGATACTCGGCTTCTGCTCGGGATTGACCGGTTTGCCGGCCAGCAGCGCATCGATGGCGGCGCGCAGTTCATTACCTGTCACCGGATCGGTCGAGCGCGGGCGGCTGTCATCGAGCCGGCCCCGATAGGCCAGCCGGTGCTCTCCATCGAACAGAAAGAAATCCGGCGTGCATTCGGCCCCGTACGCGCGCGCCACCTCCTGCGTCTCGTCGTAGCAGTACGGAAAGGTGAAATTCAGCTCGCGTGCCTGTTCCCGCAGGCTCGCCGGCGCATCTTCGGGATAGCTTTCCGCATCATTCGAAGAGATCGCCGCAATTCCCACTCCGCGGGTTCCGTAATCCGCGCCCAGTTTCGAAATTTCTTTCTGGACGTGCTTCACGTAGGGACAATGGCGGCAGATAAACATGACGAGCAGCGCCTGTTTCCCGCTAAATTGGTCGAGAGTGATGGTCTCGCCCGAAACGACATCGCGCAGTGCAAACGGGGGCGCCGCCGTTCCAAGCGGCAGCATCTTCGATTCGGTTCTGGACACGTTCCGTTACCCTAACGCCAGCCTATCAATGAGCGCTATTCGGTCGCGGGAGAATTCATGAGCGCATCCGATGCACAGTTCCCGGCCGCTTCGACGGCGGAAAATTTCGACCCGGGGCTCACACAGACCTACACCGGCGTTCTGAACCGAGTCGTCAACAAAAACGGCGAGTTCAACGTGCGGCGCGCCGATTCGCGCTGGACCGACGTGAATCCATACCTGTTCATGGTCGATGTCTCGTGGCCGGTATTTGCCGCCATCGTGGTGGCGGCATTTCTTCTCACGAATCTGCTGTTCGCCTGGCTGTATGGCTCGATCGGACACATCAAAGGCGCGGAAGCAGCCGATGCAGCGACGCGTTTCTGGAATCTGTTCTTCTTCAGCGCGCACACGCTTACCACTGTTGGCTACGGCAACATGTATCCCGACGGTCCGCTTGCGAATCTGATCGCTTCGCTCGAAGCGCTGCTCGGATTGATGGGCTTTGCGATTGCAACCGGCGTTCTCTTCGGCCGTTTTTCACGGCCTTCGGCGCGTTTTGGTTTCAGTTCCAGCATGGTGGTCGCGCCGTATCGCAACGGCACCAGTCTGCAGTTCCGAGTTGTCAATCGCCGCGCGAGTAATCTGATCGAGGTGACGGCTCGCGTCATGCTCATGACCGTCGAAAACAAAAACGGCGGAGCGGCTCGCAAGTACGGCTATCTCGATCTCGAGCGCGAGCAGGTGCTCTTTCTGCCTCTGACCTGGACGGTCGTGCATCCGATCACGGAGAAGAGTCCGCTCTTCGGCAAAACGCCGGAGGATCTGGCGCGTTTGCAGGCTGAGGTTGTCATTATGATGCGCGGTTTCGACGAGACGTTTGGCCAGAACGTCTACGCACGCTATTCGTACCGCTACGACGAGATCATCTGGGGCAGAAAATTCGGCAACGCTTTCGAGGTGGACCCGAAAGGTGATATGGTTCTCTGGGTCGATCGCGTCAGCACCACCGTTCCCGCGCCGTTGCCGGACACGCAAGCGTGAGCTGCCTGTTTTGCGAGATCGCTGCGGGGAATACCGCCGCGGATGTGGTCTACGAGGACGAGCAATTTCTTGCGTTTCTCGATCATCGCCCGCTGTTTCCCGGCCACGTGCTGCTGATTCCACGCGCTCACTACGAAACTCTGGCGGATTTGCCGGCCACGCTCACCGGGCCGCTCATGCTCGCGACGCAAAAGCTCGCGCGTGCCGTTGAATCTGCACTGCAGGCGGAAGGCAGCTTCGTGGCCATGAATAATCGCGTGAGCCAGAGTGTGCCGCATTTACACATTCACATCGTTCCGCGCCGCCGCCGCGATGGACTGAAGGGCTTCTTCTGGCCGCGGCGTCAGTATGCCGATGACGCGGAGAAGGAAGCGGTCGTGCGCGCGATTCGATCTGCTGTTCAACAGCTGGGAACGTCCTGAGTGGCGTAGCCACTCCTTTGGGACGGGCGGCCGGGGCGAAATCCCGCGGCTCCGGAATCGGCGATACTATAGTCAAACGCCAATCACTGCCTATGCCACACAATCGATTCCGCCACGCCCTCCTTTCTGCCTCTCTCGCAGTCGCGCTTCTGGCAATCTGCAACACACAAGCCATGGCGCAAAGCGAACACTTCCGCTCGCACGATGACAAAATCGTCGCGGCGTATTTCGAAGAGTGGAGCATCTATGGTGCGAACTACAACGTTGCCGATATCCAGAAAAGCGGCGCAGCGAACGATCTGACGCATGTTCTGTACGCTTTCGCCAACGTCAGCGGCACCGGCCAATGTGCAATCGCCGATTCCTGGGCCGATTATCAGGATCCCTATCTGCCGTCTGTCAACGGCCAACCCTACGCGGGCCCGCTGTACGGCAATTTTGCGGCGCTGCTACAGCTCAAGCAGCTTCATCCCAACCTCAAGGTGCTCATCTCGATCGGCGGCGCATCCGCTGCGAACACAGCCAACTTTTCGACCGCGACAGCGACTCCCGCCGGACGTGCGCAACTTGCCTCGTCTTGCATCGACCTGTTCCTGAACGGTAACATCGCCCGGGGCGTCTCAGCCGCAGGCCTCTTCGATGGCATCGATATCGACTGGGAGTTTCCGACCGCCGCCGATACCGACAACTATACCGCTCTCATCGCGGAATTTCGCTCGCAAATCAACGCCCTCCGTGCGAAAACGAACGCGCATTATCTGTTGACGATCGCTGCGCCCGCTGGTTCGCAGAACTACTCGAACATTCAGTTGGGGCAGGTCGCCCGGCATCTCGATTTTCTGAATCTCGAGACGTACGATTATCACGGCACGTGGGAGAACACGACCAATCACGCGGCGCCGCTGTTTGAATCTCCCCTTGATCCGGCGCGAGGCGAGGGATTGACCGTGGACGCGACTGTTTCCGCATACCTGGAAAACGGAGTGCCCGCGGACAAACTGGTGCTCGGTATACCGGCGTATGGCCGTGGCTGGACGGGCGTTCCCAACGTGAACCACGGCTTGTATCAGACGTCAACGGGCCCGGCACCATCGCCTGCGGGTGATTCGCTCGCAACCGATGGCGTGGCCACCTACCGCACGCTCGCCACTCTTCCGGCAAACGGGTACGGCCTCTATCATGATTTCTTCTCTTTCGCCGACTGGCTCTATAGCCCGACTGCCACGACCTTCTGGAGCTATGACGATCCAGCGTCAGTCACCGTCAAGATGTTGTACGCCAGACTACGCGCACCGGGCGGACTGAGAGGAGCGTTTGAGTGGGCCATCAAAGACGACGATGCGAACGCAACGCTCATCAAGACGATGGCGCGAGGCCTGCGTTAGTCTCATGTCTCACAATTGTGGCGCTCCGCTCCATACGGGTTGACCTGAAGTCTGCTCTCTGGGATAGTAATGAGGGACTCGCACTCCGATGGACGCCGGCTTTTCTCTAACGGAAAGACTGCGGCTGTTTCTGACCGGTCATAACAGCGCGAGTGAGCAGGTGGCAATCGACGCACTGATGAGCGAACTGCTGCCCCGGTTGCGTGAAATCGCCATGCGGGAACTCAAGCGCGAGCGCTACATCGCGCCTCTTACCAGGACCGAGCTGATCGGCGAACTATGGGCCAGCACACTCGCCGAGGGCGGCTGGCAAATCGAAAGCAGCGCGCACTTCTACGCTCTCGCGGGTCTCGCCATGCGCCATATTCTAGTCGATCTCGCGCGCAAGCGAATCGCGGATCGGCGCGGCGGCGGACAACTAACGCTCTCGCTCGAAGACCCGGCCGCCAGAATGAAAAGCTCGCTGGACGATGCCGAACAGATTGTCACGATCGGCATTCTCATGGACCGGCTCGAGTTGAAGGATGCGGATGCCGCACGCATGGTCGACATGCACTACTTCGGCGGCTTCACGGTAGAGGAGATCGCAAGCAAAACCGGTCTCAGTCTGAAGCAGGTGCGTTCGCGCTCGGAGCGGGGAATGAAGTGGCTCAAACGCATGCTGCATGCCAGGCGTGGCTCGAGCGATTATAGGATCCGCATCTGGCCCGAGCACTCCAGATCGCGCACCAGCGGAGCTGTAAATGCGCCCGCGTTATCCGGCCTGCGCGACGGGTCGAATTCGAAGGCGCTCGCCAGCAAGTAAATCGATTCGCTCGAAAGTCCGAGCGACATCGATTCGAGCAGCTCGCGCACCCGGTGCGGAAGATCGATCGAAGCCTGCGGAAGCAGATCCGACAACTTGCGGCCGGTGAGCATCTCAATAACGACCTTGGCGAAGCCGTAGATATCGCTCGAAGCTTCCGCGTATCCGACCGCCTGCTCGGGCGCCATATATTCGAACGTGCCCGCGGCGCGCGAGAGCCCGTGCAGCGATTCGTTCGCGTCTTTGACAATGGCAATCGAAAAATCGATCAACACCGCCATCTCATTGGCTGAGCCGTAGTCGCGCACCATGATGTTTTCCGGCTTCAGATCGCGATGCCAGATGCCGAGCGCATGGATGGTGTCGAGTGCGCTCCCGATCTGGCGTAAGAATCGAGCCGTGCGCGGCGAAGGAAGCGGCCCATCTTTCAAAATCTCGCGCAGGCTCTGGCCTTCTACAAATTCCATCACCAGGTAAGGCGCGCCCGAGGCGGTCGTTCCATGCGCGTAAATCGAAACCACATTTGGATGATGGATCTTCTGCAGCGCGGCGACTTCCTGTTCGAAGCGATGCTCGAGCCAGCGCTTGTCTCTTACCTCGCTGCGAAAGAGTTTCACCACGCAGCTCTGTTGCCGTTCGCGATCGTAGCCGCACATCACGTTGGCAAAGCCGCCGCGGGCGAGCAGTTCGCCGATTTCGAAACGGCCGTCGAGAAGAGTTCCGGTCACCTCGCTCACTTCCGGCAGAAAGGCTTCCATGCGCCACGAACTCAGATCCGGCAAGACACGCGCCGCTTCAGTTTTGAATCTTCTCCGCAGCAGGAAGGCACCGCTCAGCAGCAGCATCCCGCTCAGCGTGTACGAAACAAGCAGCGGCCAAGATGCCCACGCCGGGCGGGAAACAAGAAACGAGCGGCTTGCCGTTGCCGACCATGGCCCGGTGAAGACGCGCGCCTGCAACTCGAGCGTATGCCTGCCCGATCCGAGCGATCCCAGCGCCAGATCGAGATTGCTCGTTTCCCGCCATTTGGAATCGCCCGGAAGAACTCGGTAGCGCACGCGCAATGCACTGCGGCGGTCAAACTGCAGCGATCCGAGATACGCCATCACATTTCTCGCATGCGGCATGCCCATTACCGATTCCGCCAGTCGCGGCGGCTGATTCTCCCAAGAAAAGGCAGATACGAATACCTGCGGCGCAACTTGCGGCGCGACCAGATCGGCCGCGGGCGTGTAATGAGCAAGGTCATCGTCTGCACCCCACCAGAGCGAGCCGTCCACGTCCACAAAGACGCTTCCCGAATTCATGTCATTGGCCGGAAATCCATCCGACTGATCCAGCGACAGCCACTCGCCGGCCTCGGCCTGCGACGCACTTGCCACGCCGATGCCCGACGCCCAGGAGCGCCACAAGCGTCCTGCGCGATCCGCTTCCAGCACATCGCTAGCAGGATCCGGCACGCCATTCTCGCGCTCGTAATTCCGTACCGCGATGCGCCCCTCCGCGTCCGGCCGGATGCGTGCAATGGCCCGGTAGTTGTAATACGCGTACCAAATGTCGCCATTGGCCAGCGGCGCCAGCGACCAGCAGCCGTTCACCTTGAGTCCGTCGCTTGTGGTGTATTCGCGCCAGTTCCCGCGCAGATCGCCCAGCAGAAGGCCGCCGTTGTAGCAGGCCCAGAGCTTGCGTGTCTGCTCTTCATATTTGATGGCCAGCAGATTACCCGCCGGACTCGCGCGCAGCGTGTGACTCTCGACCCTCAATACGCTTCCGTTGCGTACCAGCCGCGCCACGCTGCTTCGTCCTGTCCAGATCGTGCCGTCGGGCGTTCTGCAGAGGCGCATTCCAATGTTCTTGCTTCCTTCTACAGTGCGCGCGACAATCGTGCCCGAGGGAGAAAGCTCGATATTTCCGCCCGGATCGGCAAAGCCCGCCATCAGCGTCCCGCGTCCCGTGTCGAGCAGCGCGGAAACCGAGCGCACGTTGTCCAGTTTCGTGATCGTCTCCCAGCGCTGGCGATCGCCGGTCAGGCGCACCACGCGATCGTCGAGCCCGGCAAACATGTTTTGCTTCAGGCGAGCAACCGACCAGGGCGGGCTGGTGAGCCCTTCGCGGATCGTCCAGGACTCGATCTGGAACGGCGAGGGGAAGCGATACAAGCCGTTGGTTGTGCCCAGCCAGATCGTTCCGTCTTTCGCCTCGATGGCATCCAACACGCCCGGCAATCCGTTGGCGCGCGTGGCAATCCGAAAGTGGCCGGGACGACCAACAGCCACTACATTTCCGCCCGGCAATACCATGTCGCCGTTCGCCGTTTCGTGCATCGGGCCGTGCACGTGCACATCGGCCGCGGGCGCCGATGCGTGAACACTACCCTTTTCGTACACCACGTTGGCCGGCGACGCAAACCATACGTATCCGGCGCGGTCGCGCACAATCTGCCACGGTCCATTGATGGGCCGGCCGCCTTCGGTTCCGTGCCGGATCACCTCGATCTGCTTCCCGGGCCGCCAGTTCAATACGTCGCGCACCCGCATCTCGCGCCATTGCGTCATGCTGTACGGATACAGAATCATGCCGTACGGATCGAGCGTAATCGGGCCGGGTGAATCGAGCTTCGCGACAATGTCTGTTTTCCAGCCGTTTCCGCTTCGCTCGATGCGCAGCAGCGAGGCATTCTGCGGAGCGCCTTGCCCCGCCGGTCCTGCTGCGGCGAGCACCACGTCCGACGTGACGGCGATACTCACCGCAACCGCTCTGCTGATTTCGGAAAACCGCCCGTCTGCAAATCGATAGATGCCCGTATCGGCCGCCACCCAGATTGCACCGTTCCGGTCTTCCGCGACGCCATAGGTTGCGCCATCAGGAAAACCATAATCGCGCGCGAAAAAGAACCGGCTGCCATCGAAGCAGGCAAGCTGATCGCCTCCCAGCCAGAGCCGCCCGAGCGAATCCTGAAAGAGAAACTGAACGTTCTTCGGACCGCCCGGCACAGGCAGAAACGGGTACTGCTGTCCTGCAAGCGGCGAGCCGGCCATCGACACCATCGCCCAGATGGCGGCAGTTCGGCCCATCGCCTGCAATCCGCTTCTACGACGGCCTCTCATACTGTTTGGATCGATCAGCTTGCTGCCAACATTTGAATCTGCGCAATCCGCCCTTGCGGATGCCCATCGAATTTCAAATCATTTCACAGAATTGAGAATCGAAGCGGCTCACCGTCGGATAGCATTGTCAAAAGAGATTTTTGCCCGTTCCCAAAGTTCCGCATGAATAATCCTTTCGACACTTCTGAACCTGTCCAGCTTCTGATTGAGCCGCAGATCGAGAGCCGGGCCTACATGGAGTCGATCCGCGCCTTCCGCGTGCCTGCCGATAGCCTCGCGGTGTGGTTCTTCGGTCAGAACGGATTTATTCTCAAAACGTCCGAGAGCCCGCTGCTCGGCATCGATCTGTATCTGACCGACTCGTGCGCGCAAGCGTTCTCGCATCTCCCCTTTCGCGTGAATCGCCAGTTGCCGGTCTTCGTCGAGCCCGAGGATCTCGATCTCGACATCTTCGTCACCACTCATTCGCACGACGATCACGCCGACCTCGAGACCATTCGCCGCTTCTCGCGCCGTGATAAGGCGATCTTCGTCGGTCCGCTGCAATCCGTTCAGCGCTACAAAGAATGTGGAGTGCCCGAGCGCGCCTGTCGCCTTTTACATGCTGCCGAAAAGCTCGAACTTGGAAAGGGCGTCAGCATCACCGGAACCTTCGCTCTTCCGACCGATGCCACGGATCTGAATCACATCGGCGTGCTCGTTCGCTTCGACAACGGAATCACGTTCTACGACACCGGTGATACCGCCTGGTGCGATCTGCTTCCGGGACTGCTTCCAAGCGGCCCGGACATCTGCGCGGTCTGCATCAACGGCGGCTATCACAATCTCAACCACATGCAGGCGGCCCACGTCATCGCCGCAGTCAAGCCCCGCGTCGCCGTGCCGTGCCATTACGACATGATGATCAACAACATCGCCGATCCGCGCATGCTCGAGGTCTCGCTCCGCGTGCTCGGCGATGCAACGCCGGTCGAAATTCTGCCCTATTACGAGCCGTGGATCTACACGCGCGACTCGGGCAACGGTGCCGCATGAACGTCACGCTTGCGGGCAAGGTCGCAGTCGTTACCGGCGCGTCGTCCGGCATCGGATTGGCCATCACGCAATCCTTCCTCGATGCGGAAGCCGCGGGTGTAATCGCGGTTTTCCGGCGCCGCGACATCCCCGCCGAACTGCACTCCTGCCGCGAACGCTTCGGCGACAAATTACAGATCGTGCACGGCGATGTGGCCGAAGAGAAGACCGCCGAAGATTACACCCGCACCGCTATGGACCGGTTTGGCCGCCTCGACGTCGTGGTCAGCAACGCTGCCGTGAGCGTGGTTCGCGCGCTTCACGAACACACGCCCGAGGAGTGGGACTACGTCATGAACTCCAACGTGAAGGCTCTCTACTGGACTGCGCGCCATGTCATCCCGGTCATGCAGCGCCAGCGTCGAGGTCTTATTCTGATCAGCGGCTCCATTTCGGGCGAAGTCGGTATTCCCACCCAGGGCGCCTACGCACCATCGAAAGGCGCTCTGCATCAGATGGCGCGCCAGATGGCCGTCGAATATGCAAAGGACGGCATCCGCGTGAACACGATCGCCTGCGGCACCGTCGATACGCCCATCGTTCACAACTCCGCCAAAGCTTCGGGCAATCCGGAAGCCTACTGGGACATGCTCCGGCGCAATCATCCCATCGGCCGCATCGCTACCGCGGAAGAAGTAGCTTCCTTCTACACGTACATGGCCAGCGATTATGCGACGTTTTTCACCGGCGCCACTCTCATGATGGACGGCGGCTTCACGGCGCAGTAAACAGCGGCAGTTCCTTCGGCTTTCGGGCTACACTGTCTGTCGTCCGATGGCGCATGCGATCAAACGCCGCGATCTGCTCGCGCTACCTCTCGCGCTTTCTGTACCAGGCAGCCCTACGGCCGCCATCCTGATGCGTTTCGAGGATGGCTCCGTTCTGCACGCTGAAGGACCGGCCGATACCTGGCTGCTCGCGCCCGGCTCGACGATCAAGCCGTTTACCCTGCAGGCGCTCCTCGACGCGCATCGGCTCAGCGCGAGCGATCATTTTCTCTGCCCGGGCGTGCTGCATGTGGCCGGGCGCAATCTCACCTGCTCGCATCCGCGGGGGCTTCCGCCGCTCAACGTCACTAACGCCATCGCCTACTCCTGCAACTGCGCGGTCGCGCACTTTGCCCAGCGTTTTTCCACGGCTGAGCTTCAATCCGCGCTGCGAACCGCCGGCTTCCGCACGGCTCCAGCCAACCTCACTCTGCAGGCTCTCGGAGAAGAAGGTGTGCTCACCACTCCACGCGAACTCGCCCAGGCATATCGACGCCTCGCTCGATTGGCGCATCCCGCCATTCTCGCCGGCCTCGAAGGCGCTGTCCAATACGGCACGGCGCAATCCGCCGCTCTCCCCGGCTTTACGGTTGCGGGTAAAACCGGAACCAGCCGCTACACCGCGCTCTTTGCCGGATTTGCTCCCAGCCGCGTGCCGACATGGGTTGTCACCGTTGCGACTCAGGGCCATTCCGGAGGTGCCGATGCCGCGCCCATTGCTCGCGAGCTGCTGCGCAAAGCCGCCGGCCCGAGCTATCGCGTGCGCATTCGCGGCACGATCGTGGAAATACCCGTCGAGCGCTACGTCGCCGCCGTGCTGGCCGGAGAAGCAAGCACCCTGCACCAACCCGAAGCTCTGAAAGCGATGGCCGTGGCCGCTCGCAGCTATGCAGCGCACGAACGGGGACGCCACTCTCCCGAAGGCTTCGATTTCTGCAACACCACACACTGCCAGCGCGCCGAACTCAGCGGTATTACGCCTGCCATGGAAACGGCGGTTCAGACCACTGTCGGACGTCTGCTCCGCTTTCACGGCGAACTTGCCTTTGCACCCTACACCATGAGCTGCGGCGGTGTTGCCGAAGACGGGCGTGCGCTCTGGCCCGACCTGCGCGCTCCGTATTTACGCAGCCATCCCGATCCCTTTTGCGACAAAATCGAGTGGCAGCATCGGATCGCCTTGAGCGATGTCGAACGCGCGCTGCACGCCAGCGCCCTCGCCTGCCCAATGAACCTCGCGCGTGTTGCGATTGTCGAAAGAACACCGGCCGGGCGCGCCCGCCGTCTCGCGTTGGAAGGACGCGAACGCGTGCTCATCGATGCCGGCTCGTTCCGCTTCGCCATCGGCCGCACGCTCGGCTGGAATCTCATTCGCAGCAACTGGTTCGAACTCGCGAATGAAGGCGGACAACTCGCCATCCACGGTAAAGGTGAAGGCCACGGCATCGGGCTTTGCCAGAACGGCGCCGAGCACATGGCCGCCGCTGGGCACAGCTATCGCGAAATCCTTGCCTTCTACTATCCAGGCGCGACCGCGCTTGAGTGGATCCGTCTGGGCGGCGAAGACATCACGCTCTACACGACAGATCCGGCACACGATGCCGCTCTGCTTCGGACCGCTGAACGCCTCAACCGCACTCTACCCTGGCCGGCTAGGGGAGCCGAAATCTATGCGTATCCGACGCTCGAGGATTTCCGCAGCTCCACCGCCGAGCCTGGTTGGGTCGCCGCGCACACCGTAGGCCGCCATATCGATCTGCAGCCTGCGCGCCTGCTCGCCGAGCGCGGCATTCTCGACGACACGCTGCATCATGAACTGCTCCATGTGGCAGTGGAAGCGCGTGCTCATCCATCGCTCCCGTTATGGTTTCGCGAAGGTGTTGTCGAGTGGCTATCGGGCTCGTATCCGCAGGGAACAGCGGCCGCGCCGGCTGATTCCGATCTGCGCCAGCGCACCGATCGCAGCCGTGCCGAACAGGCTCACCAGCAAGCGCGCGCACTTGTAAGCCAGCTGGTCGATCGTTACGGCGAAACGGCTGTGCTCGGCTGGATATCGCGCGGCTTGCCTGCCGAAGTAAAGAACTCGACCGCCAGCAGCGCCACGACAAAGATCAGATAACCGAGCGCGACACGCAGCGCAAAGCTCCAGAACTGCCCGCCGAAGCTTTCAATCTTCGGTATCCAGAAAAACAGCTTGAATGGCGCCGAGATTCCGACAAACAGCAGCACTCCGACTTCAATCCAATAGAGCGCGCGCCGGCTCTGCCGCAGGTTTGTCGCCTTCCAGCCGCGCCATCCCTCCACCGCAATGGCTCGCGCCAGCGGCAAAAGCAGCACCGGCACAACGACATACTGGACGATGTCGAGCACGATTTGAAAGAATCGCTCGACACCGCGCGGTGAGACCGGCTTTTTGAGGTGCAGCGTCAGCCACGAGCCAATAACATAGGCCGGCCGCGCCAGTTGATTGCCAGTCCACAGCAGCGCGCCATAGAGCACTAGGGTAAGCAGACTCAACAGTATTAAAGGCGCCAGATGCCGCGCGCTTTGCCGGGCCGCCTCGGCCAGCGGAATGCCGGAAAAATGCGCCAGCCCCATTCCGTGCAGCCATACCGCGCCCGCAACAAACACCAGCGCCACCACCACGCTCCAGATCAGCCGCGCATTGGTCGATTCATTCACGCCCAGCCAGTAATACGCCAGCCACAACAGCAGAGCATTCCCGATGAGATGACAAACGAACAATGCTCCTCGCGACCGCATCACTTCACCTCCAGCGTGGCCGCGCCCGTTGTGGCCTGATATTCGGGCTGATACATCGGCTCCACGCGCGCCGGATTGATGTGGAACAACCCCGGATTCACCACTTTCAGCACATAGAAGTACTGCTTCTGCTCGCGCCCGTTAAACCAGTCGTCGAAAATCGCGATACGGTTGTCGTGATTCTCGCGCTCGGTGAAGAAATACTGCCACCACGGCGGCGATTGTGTCAAATGATACAAATTGTCGTCCTTCACGAATTCGGTCCCCGCCGGAATCGGATCTTCGGTGAGCAGGTAACGCCATTCCGAACCAGTCACGGTCAGCCGTACGGCCAGCACATCGCCCTGCGCCACCGGTCCGTTCAGCGGCTGCAGATCATAAACAATCTCTCCGCCCGTTTTCTGCGGAACGAGCCGATAGTAGTCGCGCAAAATATTGAGCGAAATGTTCCCCTGGTTCTGCGCCTTCGCTTCGTTCGAGTAATAGTCGCCCGAAACCGAGTAATACAGCCGACCGGCGCCGCTGGCCTCAATTTCGATCTGATTGCCCTCGGGCCGCAGCTTCGATTCGTCGATCACGATCGAATCCACGGAAGCCAACGAATCCGCGCCAAACTCCGCGGCCCCCGCATCCAGGCCATTGATCCGCACGCGCGCCTTCAGATTCGGTGTCAGCTCTTTCGTCGTTTTCACATAGTCGATCAGGCCGTAAATCACCATCGCCGTCTGCTTGGTAGACGACCACCAGAAGCCCTCATTGCGGTGATCCACCAGCCACAGCGCCGCCTTCGGCAGCAGCGGGCTGTTCGGCTGCTCATGGCTGATCAGCTTCGTCGCATACGCAGTCGTCTCGGGTGTGATGTCCGCCGAAAAATCGAGCATCTCGTCGCGGGTTGCGGACCAGGATGCCTCGCGCTCGTCCTGCCGCACGTTCTTCGCCAGATCCGCTGCAATCGCACCGGCACGTGGATCCTTCACGCTTTCAAACGCCAGCCCGAGAATCGCCAGCCCATACGGTGACATCTGCCCGCGCTCGGTATACAACTGTTCCAGCGCACTCTTGTCCGGACGCCCCGAAACCGCCAGCGCATACGCCATATAGGCGTGCAGATCGGGCGGAATCTTGCTGTTGTGCGCAAAGTAGTCCTCGATCCAGGTATCGCCTTTATCGATGGCGTCGTTCTCGACCGCCACTCCGGCACTGCGCGCCTCGCTCAGCCCATCCACCACGTACGCCGTCATAAACGGATGGCTCGCATCGCTCGTCCACCAGCCCCAACCGCCGTCTTCATGATGGAATCCGTAGAGCCGTTCCAGGCCCGCCTGCGTCTTCTTCGCCAGCGCGTCCGCATCGAGCGGCTGCTTCAGATTCAGCTCGCGCATGGCCTTGGTCACAATCACGTCCGGCAGAAAACTCGACATCGTCTGCTCGACGCACCCATACGGATAGGCCGTCAGATATTCAAGCGCGCTGAAGATCGAGCCTGCCACCGACGGCGCCAGCTTGATCGAGATCGAGCGCGATCCGGTCACCGCGCTCCCCGGATACGTTATTGTCAGGCTCTGCTGCCCCGCATTCGCAATACTGCCGCTGTGCGGTTGGCGAATGAGCACGCCCGGCGGATTGATCGGCAGCTCCAGCTCGAGCGCATCCGATTCCTCATCGGTCAGCGCGGCCGCGGTAATCTTCGCCTTGTGCAGATTCTGCGCCTTCACGCGCCAATCCACTTTCGTCTCGCCACGCAGCGGTACCGTCACGTCCTGCGAGGCCGCGCCGCCGATCAGGTCGAGCCCCTGCAGCTTCACATTCACCTTCGCCTGCTTGCCCGTCTGCAGATAGTTGTGCACGATCGCCGAAATCACTACTTCGTCGCCCTGCACGAAGAAGCGCGGCACCGCCAGCCGTAGGATCAGGTTTTTGCGCACGATCGTCTTGAGCGTCGCCGAGCCGTAGCGATCGTCCACAGATGCGCCCCGCGCCGTCGCTCGCCAGGTCGTCAGCGAATCCGGAAAATTGAACTGGGCCTGCGCGTGGCCTTTGGCATCGGTCGTTATATCCGCCGCCCAGAACGTCGTATCCGGAAAATATTTTCGAATCTTGGGCTGCACCAGCTGTTCCGGCTTGAGCTGCGCCAGTTTGCGCGCCGCCGGTATTGCCGCCAGCTGCATGCGCCGCGTACCTGCTTCACCCGAGAAGTAATAGGTGAGCGAATTCTCGGTCGTAACGCTGTTCCCCGTCACTCCGTAGAAAACATCCACCAGGTCCGGCGTGCGGTCCGGCATAATCGCATAGATCGCTTCATCCACCACGCCCAGGCTCAGATCCGTTTCGGCCGCGGGCTTGCCGTTCGCATCCGATACATCGATGTTGTAGGTCGCGCGCGCGCCCGGCTGGTATTGCGGCTTATCGGTCGCCAGCTTGATCGTCAGCTTATGATCCTCGGGCGGAACCTTGATGCGCTTCTCTTTCTGATACATCACGCCGCTTCGCAAAAACTGCGCCGAGACAAAGAAATTCGGCTCGTCGTCCCTGGTCACCTTGTACGTGAAAATCGCCGTACCGCCCTTCGAGCGCAGAATCGAGTGCGACCGGATATCGCGCCCCTCCACCGTCACCAGCACCGGCGTGTTGTCCTGGCCGGTTGCAATCATGATCTGCGCCGTATCGCCCGGCTTATACGTCTTCTTGTCCGCCACCACCTGAATGGCGCGGCTCGGGTCCGCGTCGCCGTAAATGCTCGACCAGCCCGATACCCAGACATACTGTTCGCTTTCCACCGTGCGATCGCCCGAGGGCGCCGTCGACACCACTCGATAATCACCGCCTTCACGCGGCAGTTTCAGCGATACGTTTCCGTTTCCCTCCGCGTCCGTTCGCACATCCGCCGAAGCGAGCACCGATCCCTCCGAGCGCGCCGTCCAGTCCCACGAGCGCAGCTCCACATGCACCGGCGCTGAAACCGGCTTCTGATCGTAGTCGCGCGTCCGCACCGTGAAACTTGCCGTTTGTGATGGCTGATAGAACCAGCGGTCCGGCTCGAGCCTGATCAGGAATGAGCCGTAGGTCGCCACCACCCAGCCCGTTCCGGAAATCTCGCGCCCGGCCTTATCCGTCACTCCGGCTTCGATACGGTAGAGCGTGTCAAATTTCTTCTCCTCCACATCGGTTGGCAGATCGAAGCTGAATCTTCCGTCCGCATCCAGCGTGCCTTCGCCTTCGTTGGTCTGGTTGTTGTAGCCGTAATCGTTCGGCTCGTCAGTATTGGCCTCTTCTTCGTCATCGCGGTCGTACCAGAAGGAAGCCCAATAGCGACTGTTGAAAATCGAATACTTCACCTTCGCGCCTGCCACCGGCTCCCCGAAGTAGTAGCGCGAATCGATCGTCACCTTCGTCGATTCTCCCTGCAACACCCGCGGCGCATCCGCCTTCACGTGCACTTCGTACTCGGGCTTCTTGTACTCCTGCACTTCGAAGTTGCCGGTCACTGTGCTTTCGCCCGTTCGCGCCTCGATGTAGTAGTAGCCGAGCTTCGCGTCTTTGGCCAACGCGAGCTCGTCGTGAATCACACCCTGCGCGCTGCTTGAAAGCTGCTTCTGATACACCGTTTTTCCGTCGTTATCGGTGATCTGCACGGAAAATGATTCGTGCTTCGGTACGCCGTAGCCGGCACTCTGGGCGTATCGCAGAATGCCTCGAAAATGCATCGTGTTGCCCGGCCGGTAGACCGGACGATCCGTATACACCACGCCGGTCAGATTGCGCTCGCGGCGGAAAAAGCTCCACGTTTCTATATCGTCGAACGCCACATCGCCTTCGCTCGACGCCACGCTGCGAATATCGCTGGCCGGGGTTGCGTGGAGCGGAAATTCGGCCGTGCCGTCCGCGCCGGTGTGCAGCGTCGTGCCCGTTGCGTTGCGCTTTTCCATCACGGTTACGGCCGCATTCTCCACCGGCTCACCCGTCTTGCGATTCGAAACGTAGTAGAGGATGTGATCGCGCCCGGTCTTGGTCACCAGCACCAGGTTGGAAACATTCAGAATGGTGTACGCGCGCAGCTTCCCGTTCACGCCCTCTACCAGATACAGACCATTCTTCTTTACCGGTACCTCGACCTTCTGGGTGTCCCAGCGGCTGCCCGTATCCGATACCGGCTGCACAAACGAAAGCACCAGCTGTTCGGAATTCAGCACCGGCGCGTCCGCAAAATACTCGACTCGCTTCTGCGCCTTCCCAGCCGTCTCGGTGGCGCGATTCGGGAACAGATGCGCCCGCGGCGATTCCGTGAACTGGTGCCGCACATCGTAGCGAATGTCGCGCCGCAGATCGTGCTTCCAGCTCCGCAGCCGCTCCAGCAGACTCGGCTTCCCGCGCGGCTTGCGATGCGCCCCGCCAAACTGATGCGCGTCCTCCAGCTGCCGCACAAATTGCACCGGATCGTTGATGCGGTACACGCGAATGCGCAGCGCTGAAATACCGTAGGCGCTCACCTGCACCGATGGCACGCCCCCTGGACCAAACGTCTCGTTGCTCGCCAGCGTGAAAAACGGCCGGTCCTCGTCCTGAGGACTCCCCGGAATCGCGATTGCCAGCGCAATCGAAATACGCAACAGCGCGGCGGCGAGCCGCTTCGTCTTCATGGAGTGTCTTTAAGAATGTTCCAGCGAAATACCCCTAAGAACAAAGGGTTTTGTGCTCTAGGTTGCCACTGTGCATCGGGAAAATGCAACAGTTCTTCGTAACTCAGGCGTTTAATTTCGCCCTGATCGGTACCCTCCGGCCCGGTGTCATAAACCACATACATAGCCGAATTGAATTTGATTTGGCTATGACCGAGAACGATCATCGTATGAAACGGCATGCGTCCGCTGCCGTGCCGGTAGAACAGCAAATCACCCGGCTCCGCACGCCGCAACTCCCGCGTAACAAAAAACGTGTTGTAGCGATACAAGGTTTCCGCATTTGCGAACTCGCCAAACGCGTGCGGGCCTGTCTGGAACAGCTTGGCTCCGGTCGGTGTGTGCGGATAGTTATACTGCGCGATTGAAGGAATGGCCGCAATCAGCGGCAGCCGCGACTCGGCTGCCCATACCGAATCGTGCTGGCGCAGGGCTTCCCGATAGGCGTAGCGCACCAGCGACGAACAGTCGGTAATTTCGGCCGGCCGTTGCGCCACCGGAGTGTAGTACTGCGCTTCGGCCAGAAACGTGAACCAGCGGCGGAATGCATCGCGATCCGCTGCCCGCTTGAGGATCAGCGAAGGCTCAACCGCTGCCGCTCCCAGCCCCACCGCAGCCAGCGCCACAACAGCGAACACAATCGCGCGGCGGCGCGCCACCAGCCTCATTCTTCTCTAAGCTGCCACATCCCGCGGCCGATCTGTTACAGTGCATCGTTTATGAGCAAGGCTCGATGCGCGTCTCTTCTTTCGCTCAGCACCTTCATTGCCACCATTTCCTATCACGCGCTCGCACAGAATACCGAAACCGCAAAACCGGAGGTCCCCGACTGGGCGCTGCCCGGCTCCGCGACTCATACGCAGGTGCCGCCTCCCCCGGGCTTTCATCGTCCCGACCGCACCGTCACCACGCGCATCGGTATCTTCGAAGGGCAATCCGACGTCGGTTCCGCTCTCATCCCCGGCAGCAGCAGCTACGACGCCACGACGGCCGAATACACCATCAACTCCGCCGGCTACAACGTCTGGTACAACCGCGACGAATTCCGCTTTGTCTGGAAAAAGATGAGCGGCGACGTCTCCCTCGCGGCCAGCACAACATTTCCGAATCCGCAAGGCTACAACGATCGCAAAGCCATGCTCGTGATTCGCCAGAGTCTGTCCGACGATTCGAAGGAAGCCGTCGCCGCCCTCCACGGCACCGGCATGATCCACCTCGCCGAGCGCCCCGAGACGAATCTCATGATGATCGACCAGCAGTTTCGTTTCGGCGGCACTTTGGCAAAGGTGATGGCCAAACGCATCGGCATCGAAAAGCGCGGCGATGCGGTGTCTCTGTTCGTCAGCCTCGAAGGCGAACCGCTGCATCAATTCGGTCCCCCCGCCAAACTGCACTTTGACGATCCGTTTTACGTTGGCATCGGCTTCTGTTCGCATCTGCCCGACAAGTCGGACACCGCGGTCTTCTCCCACGTGGTTCTCGAAAACTCCGCGGGAAAACTGGAGTAGACGTTTGCGCTGCTACGATGCCCTTGGAACATGTATCGCCGCCAGTTTCTGTCGTTGTCTGCCGCCGCCGCTGCCACCGCTTTCACACCTGAGCCGGAAAAAGTGAAACCCAGCCCGGTGAAACCCAGCCCGGTGAAACTTGGTGTCGACCTGTTCAGCCTCCGCGGCCAGAACTGGACGCCGATTCAATACCTCGATTACTGCGCCAAGCGCAACGTTCAGGTCGTCCATTTTTCCGAAATCCGCTTCATCGGCTCGCTCGATCCCGAAAACCTGCGCACGGTCCGCCAGCACGCCGAATCGCTCGGCATCGAAATCGAAATCGGCATGACCTCCATCTGCCCGTCGTCCACTATGTTCAAAAAGGACGCGGGAAGCGCGGAAGAGCAGCTCTCGCGCATGATCGATGCCGCGCAGATCGTAGGCTCCAAAATCGTCCGCGCGGTGCTGGGCGGCGCTGACGATCGCAAATCCGCGCCCATCGCGCAGCACATGGAAGAGACCGTGCACGTCCTGCGCAACGTACGCAGCAAAGCTCTGGACGCCAATATCCGCATCGCCATCGAAAACCACGCCGGGGACATGCAAGGCTGGGAACTCAAAACGCTCATCGAAGAAGCAGGCAGGGATTTCGTCGGCGCCTGCCTCGATTCCGGCAATCCGCTCTGGACCCTCGAAGATCCGCACGTCACTCTCGAAACGCTCTACCCCTACACGCTCACCAGCCACGTACGCGACAGCGCCGTCTGGATAACGTCCGAGGGCGCCGCGGTCACCTGGGTTCCCATGGGCCGCGGAAATGTCGATATCGATTCTTATCTGCGCCGTTACGCCGAGCTCTGCCCCGGCAAAGCGCTCTCCATGGAAACGATCGTCTTCGGGCCGCGTCTTCTGCCCTACAAGAAACGCGAATTCTGGGACGCTTACCGCGACATCCCGGCCTGGAATTTCGAGCGCTTCGTCGAAATCGCCGAGCGCGGCAAACCGTATCCAAACGAGCCCTGGACCACTCCCGATGAAGCCGTCCGCGAACGCAACGCGCTGGACGAGAGCCTCGACTACACCAAAAAGATCTTGGGCCTGCGCTGATCCCGTGCGCCTCAGGCAGCGTAGTTCCAGGTCGGAACCACTCGCCCGTGCTCTTTCTCGACGCGTACCACGAGGGCATTATGTGCGCTTCCGCTTCTACTTCCTTCAAACACTCAGCGGCCCGCTCGCCCGGAAACGTTTAGTCTGAAGAGTAGCCGCAATCCGGCCCGAGCCTGCTTCATGAGCGCCGCCTTTCGCACCAAGCCGCTATCCACTCTGCTCGCACAGCTTGAGGAACACGGAGGTCTCAAGCGAACCCTCGGCTGGCCCGGCTTGATTGCGCTGGGAATCGGTGCCGTGATCGGCGCCGGCCTGTTTGCCCGGACGCCCGCCGCTGCCGGCCAGAATGCCGGCCCCGCCGTGATTCTGTCGTTCGTTGTCGCCGCCATCGGCTGCGCGTTCGCCGGTCTCTGCTACGCCGAATTCGCCGCCATGATCCCCATCGCCGGCAGCGCCTACACCTACGCCTACGTCACCATGGGCGAACTGGTCGCCTGGGTCATCGGATGGGCGCTCATTCTCGAGTACGGCCTCGGCGCGGCCACCCTCTCCATCTACTGGAGCGAATACTTCAACAATCTTTTTCCGGATCTGGTGCCCTGGGCCTGGCGTCATTCTCCGCTGCAGGTCGGCCCAGGCGGCATCCACGGCATCCTCAACGCGCCCGCCGTCCTGGTTCTGCTCGCCATCACCTTGCTGCTCATCAAAGGCATCTCGGAATCGGCCGGCGTGAACGCCGTCATCGTCGCCGTCAAAGTCGCCATCGTGCTCCTCATCATCGCCATCGGCTGGCATTTCATCAACCCCGCCAACCACCATCCGTTCGTTCTCGCCGAAGACGCAGCACACACCGGCCTGTTTAAACATGGATGGGGCGGTGTGCTCGGCGGTGCAGGCGTCGTCTTCTTCGCCTTCATCGGCTTCGACGCCGTCTCCACCGCCGCTCAGGAAACCATCGATCCCGGCCGCAACATGCCCATCGGCATCCTCGGATCGCTCACCGTCTGCACCGTGCTCTACGTTCTCTTCAGCTGGGTGCTCACCGGCATCGCGCCCTCCCTCGATTTCATCGATCCCAACAAAGGCATGGAAGCCTCCGTCTCCTGGGCGATCAAAACCTACATGCCGGGTTACGCCTGGCTTTCAACGCTCGTCTCGGTCGCGATCCTCGCCGGCTTTTCGTCCGTGATACTCGTGATGCTTCTGGGCCAGAGCCGTGTCTTCTATTCGATGTCCAAAGACGGCCTGTTGCCCCGGGTCTTCGCCGAGTTGCACCCGCGCTTCCGCACTCCGTACAAATGCAATCTCGTGTTGTACATCTTTGTCGCGCTGATCGGCGCGCTGCTTCCGGGCGACATCACCGGCAATATGACCAACCTTGGCACACTCTTCGCGTTCGTGCTGGTCTGCATCGGCGTTATGGTCATGCGCCGCAAGAATCCCGGTCAGCCGCGCCCGTTCCGCGTGCCGTTTGTTCCTGTTGTCCCCATCCTCGGCGCACTCTTCTGCCTCGCCATGATCATCTCCGTCGATTCCACTTCGAAAATCGCCGCGGGAAGCTGGATGGTGATCGGCTTGTGCGTTTATTTCCTCTACGCCGGCCGCCACAGCAATCT
Source organism: Terriglobia bacterium (assembly GCA_021325235.1). Taxonomy (GTDB): domain Bacteria; phylum Acidobacteriota; class Terriglobia; order Bryobacterales; family Bryobacteraceae; genus Bog-105. The sequence goes on from JAJPHN010000016.1 coordinate 57,152, forward strand.
CGGCGAGGCCAAGATGAGCCGTAATGCCGAACCGCTGACCGGCGACTGACGATTTCGAAATGCGGCCCGCGCACCGGCAGGCCGCATCGATCCCTACTTGTCGATCTACTTATCGTTGACGTCTGTACCGGCTTTGCGATCAGCGCCCTTGATCGTGTCCTTCAGATCTCCGTAGGCCTGCTTCACCTTGCCTTTGGCTTCATCCACCACGCCCTCATCGTGCAGGTTCGGATTACCGGTCACATTCCCGACCGTCTGTTTCGCCTTTCCTTTTAGTTCATCCACTTTACCGGTTACCTGTTCTTTTTCCATACAACCTCCGCCACATTGGACTCCGTCCGGCCCGAACTGTTACCAGCCCGACGCAAGCGTATGTAAATAGGTCCTATAGGCGCGGCAGGTGCTACCGTGCTTGCGTGACCTTCTTTGAAAGTCTGCTGGTGCTGCTGCTTGCGGCAGTGGTCCTGCTGCAGGTTGCGCGCCGCCTTTCGCTTCCCTATCCGGCCATGCTCGCCATTGCAGGTGTTGCGCTGGCGCTCATTCCCGGAGCGCCCTACATCGCGTTTGAACCCGCCACCGCGCTCGCGCTCTTCATGGCGCCCGTCATCCTCGACGCCGCTTACGATTTCCCGGTCGGCGCACTTCGCCGGATACGGCGTCAGCTCATTGTCTTCGCTGTTCTGGCCGTCCTCATCACGGCCGCGCTGGTCGCCTTCGCCGCCTGGAAGCTGATGGGACTGCCGCTCGCCGCCGCCATTGCGCTCGGTGCTATCGTCGCCCCGCCCGATGCCGCCGCGGCCACCGCCGTTCTCCGCGCCGTCTCCATCCCGCGCGATGCCGATACCATTCTCAAAGGCGAAAGCCTGTTCAACGACGCCACCGCGCTGCTGCTCTTCAGCGGTTCGCTCGCCGTGCTCTCGAGCGGCGCTCTTACGCCCGCCGTCGGCCTGCGCCTCGCTCTCGCCGTGCCCGGCGGCCTGCTCTTCGGCTGGCTTTGCGGCGTGCTGTTGCGCGCCCTCAATCCCTTCGTCAGCAATACGCTTGGCGGCAACATTTTTCAGTTCGTCATGGCCTATCTCGTCTGGATCAGCGCCGAGCACCTGCGGCTCTCGGCCGTGCTCACCATCATCGCCTTTGCCATGACCATTGCGCAGAGCCGCCGCATCACTTCCGGCACTCGCATGCGCGTTCAATCCTTCGCTGTCTGGAGCGCCGTCGTCTTCGCGCTCAACGTCTTCGCCTTTCTGCTCATGGGACTCCAGGGCCGGCGCATCGTCAGTCGCATGAATCCCGCTCATCTGCGCGACTCGCTGCTGTTTGCCGGAACCGTCGTCCTGATCGTAGTCGTGGCGCGGCTCGTCATCGTGCTGGGTTTCGATCGCCTGAGCGCCTGGTGGGAGCGGCTGCACCAGCGCCGGTCAAATCCAGACTCCTGGCGCCGCGCCGTCCTCGAAGGCTGGACCGGTATGCGCGGCTTTGTCACCCTCGCCACCGCCATCGCGCTGCCGGCTTCCTTCCCGCATCGCGATCTTGCCGTGTTGACCGCCTTCTTCGTTGTACTCGCCACGCTCGTCGTGCAGGGCCTTACGCTTGTCCCTCTTGTGCGCCTGCTCAAACTCGATCAGGGCGATGCGCAACAGCACGAGCTCGCCACCGGACGATCCCGCCTGGCACGAGCGGCCCTGCAATCTCTCGAAGACAAGACCGGAGCCGAAGCCGATCTCCTCCGCAGCGAATACCTCATCCAGCGCGACGCTCTCAAAAATGCAGCCGGCCTTCAAACCAACAAGAAGCTGCGGAAAATCGGACTCTCCGCCATCGCGGCCCAGCGCCAGGAGCTCGAAAAGATGCGCTCGGAAGACGCCATAGGTTCCGACACCTATCTCCTCTTACAGGAAGAGCTCGACTGGAACGAACTCACTCTCCTCTCCGACGACGAACGCCGCATCGAAGAGAGCTGATCTTTACAGTTCAATCCCAGCCGAACTCGATCAGCGACAACGCCTCGTATGGCAGAGAGAAATGCAGCTCAGCCGCGCCTGCTGAAACTCCCGCCCACGCGGGCGAGTTCAGCAGCTGCAGTTGTCCCGCACGCTCCAGTTCGCGATACTCCTCCGCGTTCGGATTCTGCGGCGCGCCCATCCGCTTCCATGCTGTATAGGCGTTGCTATGCTGCTGGTCGATCCGAAAATGCAAGACTCGTACCCGCTTCCGATTCGCCGGCAATCCCGCAATCTGCAACGAAACTTCCGCGTCCGGCTTAGCCGCTTCGTCATCGCCGTAATGCCAGACGAGAATCGCCAGCCTGTTCTCCGACCGCACCGCTAAAGCATCCACCATCGGCGAATCCGCGCCGCTCGCCACGATCTTTTGCAAAGGCACAGCTCCGCTGCTCTCCACTCGCGCCAGTCGCCCGGTCAGCAACCCCGCCATCCGAAAGAAATTCAGCACCGGTTTGTCGATGCCATTGGTCGCAAGCGTCCGGAACCCGGCGAAATACGGCTGATTTTCGAACTCGAATGCCCAGGTCAGCATCCCTTGCAAATTCACCTGCTCGCGCCGCGCCAGTTCGGTGATCGTTTTCCATGCGGTCACTTCGTAGGCGGCGTACAACGTACCGTTTCGATATGCATTCTGCGGATACACGCGCGCGGAACACGCGGCGCATCCTTCCGGGTCCGCTTCGCTCAGCACAATCGGCAGCTTCGCGAACTTCGGAAAGCTCTTCACAGTCTCGAACCCGCGCTCCACATCCCTCATCTCCTGCGCGAGGCCCATTCGCACATGCTCCCCGGTCACCTGCGGCCGGCCCTTTGCGTGATAGCTGATGAAATCGAGCGGCGCTCCCTCGCCACCCGTGGCCTCGTTTCTGCCCGACGCACAATGATTTAGAAATTGCCGCAGAAACTCCGCCGCCTTCGCGCTACCCGGTCCCGTCGAAGCCGGTCCGCCCACGCGCGCGCCCGGGAGCGCCCGCTTCACCGCCGCCGAGGTGTAGTCGTACAATCTGTCGTATTCTTCCGGCGTGCCGTGCCAGTAAGCAATGTCCGGTTCGTTCCAGACTTCCCAGTCCCACTTACGAACTTCCTCTTCTCCGTACTTGCTCACCGCGTGCCGCACCCACGCCTCGATCAGCTCGCTCCACTTCTGATAGCTCTTCGGCGGATACGTCCATCCGCCAAAGTAGTCCGCATTTTTTGCTCCCGGAATCCAGTTCACCGCGTACGGTTCCGGATGCGTTGAAAGCGCACGTGGCATGAATCCGATCTCGACAAACGGAATCGCACCTGCATCCACCCACGTCCCCAGAATCCTGTCGACCACCGTCCAGTTATAGACCGGTTGACCCGCCGAATCTTCGCTGTAGGCGTTGGTGGATCCCCACTTCAGCCCGCCAGTCCCGTCGCCGCTGGCCAGCAGGAAATGAGTGCGAATGTGTACCGGATCGCGGCTCAGCTCCACCAGTTCACGAATCAGCTTCCGGCCATTCGGCGCGTACGTGTAGTTAGCTTCGTCGTAGCCGAAGTACCCCCACGATGCTTCGTTCTCAGCAAACGTCGACGCCGCATCCACCCGCAGCGTGACTGCCGGCGAGGCGGCCGCAGCGGCCTGCACCAGGCACAACGCAAGCACAATCTTCCGCATGTCTCGCCAACAGTATCACCGTCTATTCGCCGCTCACGGTTACGCGCCGAGCCGCACGTTCAATCCTTATACGGATCGAATTCATGCGGCCCCGCCATGGCCACGCCCACCGGCTTGAGCGTGTGCAGAATCCGGATCGTGCCTTCGTGATGCTGCAGCACCTCCGGCAACCGCTTGTACGCCTGCGGTGATTCGTCGAGCCCGCCTCCCCGCAGCGTCACGCCCTTCTGCCGCAGCCACTCGTTCATCTCTTCCGGCTTGATCTTCCGCTTGGCTTCATTGCGCCCCATGGTGCGTCCCGCGCCGTGTACCGTCGAGTACAGCGCCGTCTTCGATACCTCCGAATCCACGCCCTCAACGATCACCGCGTCCTCGCCCATCGAGCCTCCGATGAATCCGCGCTGGCCCGGAAAAGCCGGCGTCGCACCCTTGCGAATCACCATATACTCCACGCCGTTGTGCGTCTCCGACCAGGCGTAGTTGTGGTGATTGTGTACTTCCTCCACAATCTGTGCGCCCAGCAGCTGCGCCACCCGCGCGCACACCCAGTTGCGGCCCGCATACGCATACTCGCCCGCCAGCTGCATTCCCTGCACATAGTCCTGCCCGATCTCGGAATCAAGCGCCAGCACCAGCGGAGCAACGTCCATGCCGTCCTTCCCGCCGCCCAGCTTCAGAAAGTGCGTTGCCACTCCGTGTCCAAATCCGCGCGAGCCGAAGTGCACGCCGATCCACACCCGGTCCTGCTCATCTGTAAAAAGATCGACGTAGTGATTCCCCGAACCGATCGTGCCCAGCTGCTGCCGCGCCTTGTCCTTCAGCGCCTTCGCGTACGGCTCCGTCCACACCGGCGAATCGAACAGCTCGGCGTCCACGCTTTCGTTGTTTTTGCGCCCAACGCCGAAGCTGAGCGTGTTCCAGATATCGTCCATGATGCTGTCGATCTTCGTGCGCAGCTCCGCGCCCGGCATATCGGTCAGCACCGCCTTATTGCCGCAGCCGATATCGAAGCCCACGCCGCTCGGGCTCACCGCTTCGCGATATGCCACCACCCCGCCGATCGGCACCGCATAGCCCTTGTGGTTGTCGGCGCACAGCACGCCCTGCATTGCATGCTCGTCTTCGAGCGTGCGCTCCATCTGCTTCAGCGTGTCGCCGTCCGTCTGGCCAAATACCGTGATCTCACCGTCGTTGATCTGATACATCGTCTCTCTCTCTTCTTTCTCTGCGGCCGCTCATCTCCACAAAAAGCAAAAGCCCCTGAACCTTGCGGGTCAGGGGCCGTGGAAACCTTCGACGTTGATCGTCTCGTCAGCTTCGCTTCACCTCCAACCCGCACGCAGGCGTACCCGTCGCGCACAGTATGTCGTTACTGTTCGCGAGCGCTCGCCGATATGTGAGTTGGTGAAGCATGTTCACAACTCTCCTAACGTAACGCGATGCGGCAAAGTTTCGCAACTGCGTATTCGATCCATGCGGCATAGTACTGCTTCGGCTCTTTTTCGAGCCGCGGCAGCAGCCCGTTCGAGCGCCTGCTGCAAAGCCGCCATCCGTTCTGCGCCGAACCGCTCGCGCCATTCCGCTTCCACCTCGCGTATCCACGCTGCATGCCCCTCGCTCGCCGCCCGGCCTCTTGCGGTCAGCCGAAGAACATCCTCGCCCGTCAGAAATCCGTGCCGCCTGAGTGCCGCCACTGCCACGTTAGCGCCGACCTCGCGCGCGGCTCGTCCCTCCGGCGGGATTCGCTGCAGCATACTGCCGTTCCAGGCCAGCGCCACCGGCGATCGCTGCTCGTACTCCATCGCAAACGCTACCGCGGTCTGTGCCAGCAACGCTGTCATCGAAAGCTCGCACAGCGTATCGCCTGCAGCACGCGGCACTGCTCGCCAGTCCATACCGCTTCCGCCCGTGATGCTGGCGTCCACCAGCCCGTAGTTCGCCGGATAATGCGGATGCTCAAGCGGCAATTGCGAAACAAATACTTCGAGCGCCGTCCGCAGCTGCCTCGCATTCTCCGCGCCTGTCCGCTCGCACCAGTGCGCTTCTGCCTGCGCCTCCAGACGTCTCCAGCAGCGCGCGATTTCGGCTCCCGATTTTGTCAGCGATACGCGCCGGTCCCCCGTGATCCAGCCGCGCCGCAAAGCTGTCGCTAAACGCGTCCGCACCGCTCGCTTCGACAATCGCAGCAGCCGAGGCAAATCGCGCCGCTCGACACCGCGCTCCTCGATGACCCGCAGCAGATTGGCCCATTCGTCCAGCGACGGCATCCCCGCGTGTCCGGCTCCTTCGGCGATATAGGCGCGCTCCAATCCATCGAGCACACGCCCCCAGCGGTTGAATCAGCGTCGTGCTCTCGCGCAAACCGCGCTCTATCGCAGGCTGTGCTGTTCGAGCCAACGGATCACTTCTTCCGCGCTGCGATCCGGCGGAAAGACGGGATAGAAGACGTGTTCCACACGTCCCTCGCGCAGCACCAAAGTCAGCCGCTTCAGCAGCCGCACGCCTTCCACCGCGAACGTCGGCAGACGAAGCGCATCAGTCAACCGAAACTGCTCGTCGCTCAGCACCTCAAACGGCAGATGCAGCCGCGCCGCCATCTCCTGCTGATACGCAGTCGATTGCGTGCTGAGTCCGAAAACCTCCGCGCCCAGTTCCGTCAGCTCGGCATGATGGTCGCGAAATCCGCAGCTCTGGGGCGTGCATCCGCGCGCGCCCGGAATCAGATCCCAGCCTTCCGGCAGCGCTTTGCCGGGCACCCCGGTCATCGGATAACAATACACAACCGTACGCGGCGCCTCACGCTTGGAAAGATCAATCGGCCGTCCGCCTGTCGAGCCAAGCGCAATCCTCGGAACCGCCATCCCGCGCAGATGATCCGCCGCGCCATCGTCCACCGGCCGTGGCAAATTGTCAGGTAAAGGGAAATCGTGAGCGTTCGGAGCCATGCATCCCAGCCATGCACGGCTCGATCAAAAAGAAAATGGAGCCGGCAGAGGGACTTGAACCCCCGACCCGCAGTTTACAAAACTGCCGCTCTGCCAACTGAGCTATGCCGGCCCTTGCCGAGTATTTTACATCGCTCTTCGTCCTTCACCGGATGCTGTACGCCCGCTGACGTATAGTATGGGAAGGCTTATAAAGAAATGAGGGAGAGGTATCAACCATGATGCTCGCCAAGTTGCGAAAGCTGACCTTCAGCAGTGCTTTCGTCCTGCTCGCCGCCGCGAGCGCTTTCGCTCAGACCGCGACATTGCAGGGTGACGTCAAGGATCAGAACGGCCAGCCCGTTAAGGGCGCGGTGATCGACCTGACGCGCACCGATATCAAAGGTCATTACACCGTCAAATCCGATAAGAAAGGCCACTGGCTCTACACCGGCCTTCCGGGCGCCAGCACCTTCGACATCACCTGTATGGTCGACGGCAAGCCCGTGGATCAGGTGAAAGGTGTCAAGGCGAATTACGGCGACGATAATCCGCCCATCAATTTCAATACCGGCCGTATGGCCGCGGCCGCTGCTGCTCAGGCTCAGGCCAATCAGACCGGCCAGGCTTCCACCGAGCAGGAACGCGGCATGAGCAAGGAGCAGAAGGAGCAGTACGAGCAGGCGCTCAAGAAGAACTCCGAAGCCATCAAGAAGAACAAAGAGCTGAACGACACCTATAACGCCGGCCGCGCTTCGCTCACGGCTGCTGCCGCCGATACCGATCCCGCCAAGAAGAAAGCGGATTATCAGGCCGCGATCGACAAATTCAACGCCGCCAATCAGCTCGATGCCAACCAGGTCGCTATCTGGACCAGCCTCGGCGAAGCCTATGAAGGCCTCGGCAAAGCGTCCACTGGCGATGACCGCACCAAGGCTCTCGATCAGGCCGCCGACGCCTACAAGCACAGCCTGACCGTCACCACCAAGGAACCGCAGTCGCCGCAGAATCAGGCCGCCGTCTACAACCAGCTCGGCAACATCTACGGCATGGAGAAGAAGATGCCCGAGGCCGAGGAGGCGCTCAATAAAGCCGCCCAGCTCGATCCGGCCATGGCCGCCAAAGCCAACTTCAACATGGGCGCCAATCTGGTCAATGGCGGGCAGCCCGACAAAGCCGCTGAATTTTTCAAGAAGGCCACCGACGCCGATCCCAACTACGCCGAAGCCTGGTATCAGTACGGCAGCCTGCTCATGATGCAGGGCAAGGTCGATCCGAAGACCGGCCAGCAGACCTATCCGCCCGATACCGCCACCGCGCTCAAGAAGTATCTCGATCTGCAGCCCAACGGCCCGCATGCCCAGGAAGCCAGCGCCATGCTGCAGGCTCTTGGTGAGAAGGTGCAGACCAACGTCACCGTACCCGGCGCTTCTACCAAGAAGAAAAAGCCATAATTGAAGTAGGAACGTCTAACATCACGGAGCTTGAGCGCAGTTCCTCCCTGCGCTCGGCTCCTCAATTCCAATGGGCGAGCTCATCCGGCCAGTTCTCGAACTCCTGCTCATCATCGCGGTGGTGCTCGTGGCCCGTTCCGTGCTCACCAGCATTTTGCGCAGCTTCGCCCGTGCCGCTTCTCAATCCTTCGGAACTGCCGCGCCGCGCACTTCTTCTGCTGCACCGCCCACCGCTGCCGGCGGCGATCTGCACAAGGACCCGGTCTGCGGCACCTATGTCGCCGAAGGCGCCGCGCTCAAGCGTCAATCAAACGGCCAGACGTTCTACTACTGCTCCCAGGCCTGCTACGAAAAGCATTCTCTTGTCGCTCACTAATTCGAAATGAACTGGCTCGCAACCGGCGCTCTGCTAATGGCTCTGGGCGTCGCGCTCGGTGCCTTTGGCGCGCACGGTCTGCGCGATCGGCTCGATGCCTATTCGCTCTCCATCTACGAGAAGGCCGTCTTCTATCACTTTCTCCACGCGCTCGGCCTGTTGATCATTGCGCTGCTCGCGCGCGCCAGCGCCATTACGCCGCGCGTGGCCGATCAGGTCGGCTGGCTGTTGCTGGTCGGAATCATTCTTTTTTCGGGCAGCCTCTATGCGCTGGCGATCTCGGGCATTCGCGTCCTGGGCGCCATCACGCCGCTCGGCGGTCTCTCGTTCATCGCCGCCTGGCTGTTGCTCGCCTACTATGCCTTCCGCGCGCGCGCTTTGTGACCCGCCACTGCTACCAGCGTCCGTACCCCGAAATTCTCCGGTAATTCGTAGCGCTCAATGACCTGCGCCTCCACCCGGTCGCCATGCAGCGCGCTGAACTCCGCCTCCGCGTCCGGCCCCTTGTAGAGCAGCAGCCGCATCCCGCGATCCAGTGATTTGCGAAACGTCTCCACCACGCGTTCGAGCGGCGCCACCGCGCGCGCTGTGATCACCTCCGGCTTTTCTAACAGCGCGACCGACTCCGCCCGCTCCGCCGCTACTTCCACATTGCGCAGCCCCAGCGCCTCCACCGCGCTCTCCACAAACCGCGCTTTCTTCTGAATCGATTCGGCCAGCGTGAAATGCACCTCCGGCAGCGCAATCGCCAGTGGTATGCCCGGGAATCCCGCCCCCGTGCCCGCATCGAGCACTCGCCGCGCCTGCACAAAATGCCGCCACGGCCAGAGCGAATCCGCCACATGCTTGATAGCCGCTTCCTTCGGCGTCGCGATCCGCGTCAGGTTCATGTACTCGTTCGCCTGCGCCACCAGCTCCAGATGTTTCGCCGCTTTCTCGATCACGCTCTCCCGTTGCGGCACGTCTTCGGGGAGCGCCCGTGCAAGTTCCTCTGCAAAACTCACCTTTTCATCTTCATACGCGAAGATGAGGAAGTACCTCAATGCTCAGAGCAGGAATCGTCGGCTTACCCAACGTCGGCAAAAGCACCCTTTTCAACGCCGTCACCCAGACGCGCAAAGCCATGGCGGCCAATTACCGCTTCTGCACCATCGATCCCAATACCGGCGTCGTCACCGTGCCCGATGAGCGCCTCGATGTGCTCGCCAAAATGAGCCACTCGCAGAAGATCGTTCCCGCTGTCTTCGAGTTCGTCGACATCGCCGGGCTCGTCAAAGGCGCGAGCCAGGGCGAAGGTCTTGGCAATCAGTTTCTCGGGCATATCCGCGAAGTCGACGCCATCATTCAGGTAGTCCGCTGTTTCGAAGATTCCAACATTGAGCACGTCATGGATTCGGTCGATCCGGTGCGCGATATCGAAATCATCAACACCGAGCTGGTGCTCGCCGATCTCGAATCGGTTGAGAAGCGCAAAGCGCGCCAGCAGAAAGCGGCCAAGAGCGGCGACAAAAAAGCCATCGCCGAAGTCGAGCTGCTCGAAAAGCTCGAAGCACATCTGAACAGCGGCAAGACGGTCGTCACGCTCGACCTCACGCCGGAAGAGAAAGCGGCTGTGCGCCTGTTTTTCCTGCTCACCGCCAAGCCCACGCTGTTTGCCTGCAACGTGGCTGAGGGTGATCTCGCACATGCCGACGATAATCCCTTTGTCCGCGCCGTACGTGCTTACGTCAAGGAGCATCACGATACCGGCGCGGTCGTCGTTTCGGCCGAAATCGAATCCGAGCTCGTCACGCTATCTCCGGAAGAGCGCGCCGAATATCTGCAAGGCTTAGGCGTCAGCGATACCGGCGCCAGCCAGCTCATTCGCGAAGCGTATCATCTGCTAGGCCTGCGCACCTACCTGACCACCGGCGAAAAGGAAACGCGCGCCTGGACCATTCACGCTGGCGACAAAGCGCCGCAAGCCGCCGGCGTCATTCACTCCGATTTCGAAAAGGCCTTCATCTCTGCCGAGACCGTTTCCTACAACGATCTCGTAGAAGCCGGCTCGTTCGCCCGAGCCCGCGAATTAGGCAAGCTCCGCACGGAAGGCAAAGAGTATGTCGTCCAGGACGGCGACGTCATCGAGTTCAAGACCTACGTCTAACTGCAGCGACAACATTCAGCCAGGAACCCGCCCCACTACCGCTTTCAGCGCAAGAATCTGCCGCTCCAGTGTGGTCTCGACCCATTCCGCATAGACTCGTTGCGCCTGGCGTAACTCCGTTTCTTCACAAAACCTGGACGCCGCCAGAGGCTCGGCGAGATTATCGAGCGAATCCACCCACAAGCGCGAGCGGATCGCGAAATCGGGCTCTCCGCGAATGCTGATTTCGTCCTGATCGATCGCGCGGATCTCTTCAAGCCCGATCTCTTCGAACAAGTCCGGCAGATGATCCGCCATTTCGTTGTCCCAGCCGTTCGCCTCGCGCCAGCGCAGGAACGCATCGTACACGCGCATGAATTCCTGGGGCGGCTCGGGTTCGCAACCATTCCGGCGATGGCTGTAGTCGAGCACCACCAACCATCCGCCCCGCCTGCAGACGGCGGCCATGTGGCGCAACGCATCTTCCGGCCGCGCGATCCATTGCAGCGTGCGGGCTGCGGTTACGATGTCGAATTGCTCAACGCTTTGCCAGAGCGAGATGTCGCCAGCCACGAATTGCAGATTCTTCCGCGAAAGCTCGCTGCGGGCCTGCTCGATCAGCATCTCGTCGCGGTCGAGTCCGACGACTCTGCCCGTTGTGCCAACCGCGCGTGCGATGCCGATCGTAATCGCTCCCGTTCCGCAACCGCAATCCAGCACCGACATCCCCGGCCGCAGCATCTCGCCCAGCACGCGATGATCGTGCTCGAGCGTGCGCCGGTTCAGTATTTGCGTGCTCGAACGATGCGATTCGCTCACGAATGCGGCGTTTCCGAGCCCGGCAGCGAGAAGTGAAACGTCGATCCCTGGCCCACCTGCGACTCCACCCAGATCTTCCCGCCCGCCCGCGTCACAATCTTGCGGCAGGTCGCAAGCCCGATGCCGCTGCCCGCGATCTTGGCGCTGTGGCGCCGCTGCATCGGATGAAAAATCCGCTCCTGCCACTCGGGTTCGATGCCCATGCCGTTATCGCGCACGCTCACGATCCACATATTCCCGTTGCGCTGCGCGTCGATTGCAATCTCGGGCCTCACTCCCTCGCGCCGGTACTTGATCGCGTTCGAAATCAGATTCTGAAACAGGCGCGCGAGCGGCTGCACTTCGATGAACAATTCCGGCAAAGGCCCGCGCTCGATCTCCGCTTCGGATTGATTGATGTCCCGGCGCAGGTTTTCGAGCGCAATATCCAGCGCCCGATCCGCGCTCACCGCCTCCGATGCTCCAATCCGCTCTTTCCCCACCAGCGCATGCGCCAGGATCGCCTCGACCAGGTCCATCATGCGCTCGAGCCCCACCGAAATCTGCTGTAGTATCTTCTTCCCGTCGGCATCAAGCGTTGCCGCGTGCCGCGACGCCAGCAGCTCCACCAGCCAGCGCGTGCTCGTAATCGGCGCGCTCAGATCGTGCGATGCAATGCGCGCAAATTCTTCCAGCTCCGCATTCGATCGCTCCAGTTCCAGCGCCATGCTGCGCAGCTGAGCGGTCGTCGTCTCGCGTTCCCGCTGCATGCTCACCAGCGAGGTAATGTCCGTGTGCGTTGCGATGATGGTCGGCGGCGTGCCGTCCCCATCTTTAAACAGAACCCAGTAGGCCGCGACATTCACCGTCGTTCCGTCTTTGCGCTTCTGTTGCAGTTCTCCCTGCCACGTTTCGCTCTTGATCAGCTGTCCCCGGATCACTTGGAGCGACACCGGGTAGACCGTCTCGAGCAACTCGTCGGCCGGTTTCCCGAGCATCTCCTGTGCGCTCCAGCCGTAAACTCGCTCGCAGCCGTACGTCCAGTGCTCGATCAGTCCGTCCCAGTCGACCACGTAAATTACCGACTGCTCGAGCGTGCGCATCAGCGTCTTGCGATCGTCTTCGGTCTGCTTGCGCTGCGTGACATCGTGAAACATCTTGCCGAAGCCGAGCAATTCTCCGGTCGCCGTATCGCGCAGCGGAAGGCAAATGCCTTCCACAAAAACCGGCCGGCCCTGCCGCGTGATCATCCAGTTCGTATCCGGCGCGCGTCCTGTTTCGGCCGCCGTCTGCAGTTCACGCCGCAGCCGCCCCTGCAGCCGGTCCGGCAGCGGAAACAAAATATCCGCGCAGCGCCCGACAAATTCCTCGCGCTCATAGCCGAGCAGCGTCTTCACCGCCGGATGCCAGGAGCGCAGGTTTCCTTCCGTGTCGAGCAGCAGAACGACGTAATCCGTCAGCTGCGAAACCAGCAGATCTAACAGGTGTTCTCTGCTCGCTAGATTCTCGTCGGCCATGCAGACAATACTTCAGTAACTGTAATTCATTCGCCTCAGCACCGGATAGTGATCGCCCAGCACAAACTCGGTCAGCGACGCGGGTGCAATCTCCAGCCGGTGAATGTCATCGATTCCCATCCCGAGCAGCAGCAGAATCAGGCCGCGAATCACATCCCCGTGCGTCACAAACGCCGCGGTGGAAACGGTCGGCGCCTCGATATACTCACTCACGCACTCCCACGCCCTCGCCTGCACCTCGAGCATCGATTCGCCGCCCGGAGGCGAACAAAGCGAGCGCCGCCGGTTGAAATTTTTCCAGTCCTGATCCTTTCCTAACTCTTCAAACGATCGCCCCAGCCAGCTGCCGACGTCAATCTCGCTAATCTTCTCGTCGATGCGTATTTCGCAGCCAAGCGCTTCTCCGATCGGCCGCGCGGTCTCGAGAGCGCGTTCCATCGGGCTTGAAATCAGCGCGTCGATGGTGTAGTCGCGCGCCAATCCCGCCGCCAACCGGCGAGCCTGTTCTTCTCCCGCCGCATTCAGACGCACCCCCGGCATCCGCCCATATAGCACACGGCCCATCAGATCGGTGCTTCCATGCCGGATGAGTAGAATACGATTCATAACGCGCGAAAGGGGAGCGAATTTGGGCAGCAGCCAGTCGACAATCGCAATAGAGAAGCGAATAAGCGAGCTAGGTCCATGGTTCCACAACATCGTATTGCAGGGCGTTCCGACCGCTCCCGATCACTTCCTCGGCGATTATCCCGCCATGAAGTGGCGCAACTTCCAGCACGCCATTCCCGCCGATCTGAGCGGTATGTCGGTGCTCGACGTCGGCTGTAACGGCGGCTTTTACTCGATTGAGATGAAACGGCGCGGCGCCCGGCGCGTCCTCGGCATCGATCACGACGTCCAATATCTCGATCAGGCTCGCTTCGCCGCCGAAGTCACCGGGCTCGACATCGAATTTCGCTGTCTCTCGGTCTACGAAGTCGCCAAGCTCGGGGAGCGCTTCGATCTGGTGCTCTTCATGGGCGTTTTTTATCATCTGCGGCATCCGCTGCTCGCGCTCGATCTGCTGCGCCGCCATGCCGCGAGCGACTGGTTCATCTTCCAATCGATGCTGCGCGGCAGCCGCACGGTGCCCAAGATCGAGGAGAACTATGCGTTCTGGGAAACCGCCCTCTTCGACCAGCCCGGCTTCCCCAAAATGCACTTCATCGAAAACGAATATTCGCAGGACCCGACCAACTGGTGGATTCCGAATCGCGCCTGCGCCGAAGCCGTCCTGCGCAGCGCCGGATTCCGCATCGAAAGCATGCCGGAGGATGAGGTGTTCGTCTGCCGCGCAGACCCCGGCGCTTACCTGCACGAGCTCCCGGAGCTCGACTGACGCATGATTGAAGCCGCGATGTTCTGGAACGAGCCCAATAATCTTTCGCATTGGGACTTCGAGATCGATAAAGACTGGTCCGCTTACGCTTCGATGGTGAAATGCGCCGCGCTGGCCGTGAAAGCCGAAAACCCGAAGCTCACGCGCGTGCTCGGCGGCATCTCGCCCATCGATCCCGCTTTCATCACGCGCATGCACGACTTAGGCGCGCTCGATGCGCTCGATGTGGTTGCGGTGCACGGCTTCCCGCTCGACTGGAACCACTGGAGCATTCACGAGTGGCCCGACAAGCTCGCCGAGATCCGCGCCGTTACCGACAAGCCGATCTGGGTCTCGGAAGTCGGCGCTTCTTCTTTCGGCGCCGAAGAAGTGCAGGAGTTTGGATTACAACGCACGGCCGAGTTACTGCTGCCGCGCGTCGATCACGTTTACTGGTACAGCCTCTTCGATCTGCCGCGCGCCTGGCCAGCGACTACGCGTCACCGCGAAAGTGAAGGCTCCTCGTACTACCGTCATTTCTACATGGGACTTTTGCGAGAGGACGGCGCGCCGAAACTCGCGATGAAGCATTTCGCTGAATACACGCCTTCGCTCGGGATCTGCCAGTGGTTTCACTTCGAAGATCATCGCCTCGAAAAGGGTGTCGAGTTACTTCGCGAGTTAGGGGTGAAGAAACTGCGAACCGGTTTGAGCTGGGCCGATTTCGAGCGGCCGAATGCGGAGCAGTGGTTCGATCGGCAAATGTCGCTGCTCGATGATTTCGAACTGACGGTTACCTTCTGCTTCACGCCCGAGCGCTGCGGCGTGCGCCCGCACCACACCAGCCCGCCCACCAACCCCGCCGAATTTGCCGAGTTTTGCACAGCGATGGTCCGCCGCTACGCGAAGTAAGTTTGCTCAGAACTAGTAGTTCTACGCACCGAACTTACGTTTTTTTCAACTGAACGCAGCTAAGTAGAAACAATAGGAGCTACAAAGCTTCTTACCTGAAGAGGCGTAGTGAGTAGTTTGTTGCACTTACAGCCGACGGCACCAAAAATGACCAGCAAAGGACCATCAACCGAATGAAAGGGACCGTTCTGATTACAGGCGGAGCCGGTTTTATCGGTTCTCATGTAGCGGCCGAATTGATCCGGTCGGGCTACCACGTTCGCGTTCTCGACAGCCTGGTGACACAGGTTCATGGAGACAAGGCGGGCAGGCCGGCCTATCTGCACAAGGACGCCGAGTTTGTTCTGGGCGACGTGCGCAACCCGGAGAATGTCGACGACGCGCTGGCCGGAGTCGATGCCGTGTATCACTTTGCAGCGCTGGTCGGAGTCGGCCAGAGCATGTATCAGACCGCCGAATACACCAGCGTGAATAACCTCGGCACGGCGGTGCTGCTCGAGCGGCTGGTGAAGCGGCCGGTGGACAAGCTGATTGTCGCTTCGAGCATGAGTGTTTATGGCGAAGGACGCTACGTGACGGCTGCAGGCCAGGTTTACGATCAGGCGGCGCGCACGCCGCAGCAGCTGAAGGCGCACGACTGGGAGATGATCGCGCCCGATGGCTCGCCGCTTACGCCGGTGGCAACGCCCGAAGCGAAGCAGCCGTCGCTTGCGTCCGTCTATGCGCTGTCGAAATACGATCAGGAGCAGATGTGCCTGATGATGGGCCGCGCCTACGGTATCCCGACCGTGGCGCTGCGTTTCTTCAACGCCTACGGGCCGTTTCAGTCGCTGTCAAATCCGTACACGGGCGTGCTGGCCATCTTTGCCGCGCGCCTGCTGAATGGAGAGCGGCCGATTATCTTTGAAGACGGCGAGCAGCTGCGCGACTTCGTGAGCATCTACGATATTGCACGCGCCTGCCGCCTGGCGCTCGAAGTAAAAGAAGCGCAGGACATGATTTTCAACGTCGGCAGCGGGCAGAAGATTCGCGTGCGCGAAGTGGCCGAGAAGCTGGCGAAGGTGCTGGGCGAAAAGATCGAGCCGCAGATCACGGGCAATTATCGCGTGGGCGATATCCGGCATTGTTATCCCGATATCAGCCTGGCGCGGCGCGTGCTCGGCTACGAGCCGAAAACGACTCTGGAGAAAGGCATGCTCGATCTGGCCGAATGGCTCGAGCGGCAGACGGCGACGGATCGTTTTCACGAGATGCGGAATGAGCTCGCCTCGCGCGGGCTGGTGGTTTGAGCGCGGCGATGAGCGAGTACATTCTCATTACAGGCGGCGCGGGGTTCATTGGCACCAATGTAGCCCGCGCGTATCTCGAACGCGGCCAGCGCGTGCAGTTATTCGACAACCTGAGCCGCGCCGAAGTCGAGCAGAATGCGCGCGAGCTCGCAGCCGAGTTTCCGGGACGCGTGCAGCTGGTCGGGAGCGACGTTCGCCAGAAACGCGAACTCGAGCGGGCGGTGGAAGGCGCCAGCGCCGTGTTTCATTTCGCCGCGCAGGTGGCCGTAACCACCAGCCTGGAAGATCCGGTGCGGGACGCCGAGACGAATCTCATCGGCACGCTCAATCTGCTCGAGGCATTGCGCCGGCGCGGCGAGGACGTACCGCTGCTGTTCACTTCCACCAACAAAGTATATGGATGCCTGGCGGGCGTGCCGCTGCGTAAGCGCGAGGCCCGCTATGAGCCCGAAGACGAAGCGCTGGCGCGCGAGGGCGTTTCGGAGAAACAGGCGCTCGAATTTCTCTCGCCGTATGGCTGTTCGAAAGGCAGCGCCGATCAGTACGTGCTCGACTATGCGCGCTCATACGGCATCTGCGCCACGGTGTTCCGCATGAGCTGCATTTACGGGCCGTATCAGCGCGGTTCGGAAGATCAGGGCTGGGTGGCGCATTTCCTGCGGCGCACGCTCAAGGGCGAGCCGGTGACGATTTTCGGCGATGGCAAACAGGTCCGCGATCTGCTCTATGTAGGCGATCTGGTGGAGGCGATGCGCGTCGCGGTGGAGAACATCGAAAGCTGCGCGGGCGAAGCGTTCAACATCGGCGGCGGCGCGGGGCATTCGGCGAGCCTGCTCGAAGTGCTGCGCGAGATTCAGGGGTTGACGGGGCTCCATCCGGAGATCCGGTTCAGCGAAGCGCGCCTCGGGGATCAGCGCTGGTATGTTTCCAATAACAGCAAGGCCGCGCGCGTGTTCGGCTGGCGTGCGCGCACTTCGGTTCGACAAGGACTCAAAAATCTGATGGAGTGGTATAGCGGGCGCCCCGAATTGATCGGGCAGTCCGCTCTGCAGGTCGTCTGATGCGTTTTGCACTCATCAATCCACACTGGAGTTTTGAAGGCAGTATTTATTTCGGATGCCGCGAGCCGCATCTGCCGCTCGAGTTTGGCTACTCCGAGCAGCTGCTCGAACAGGAAGGCCACGATTGCCTGCTGCTCGATGGTTTGCTCGACGGCATTTCGAACGATGAAATTGTCCGGCAGGTGAAGGCATTCGAGCCGGATTACACCGTGATCACGACGGCGCCGACCTATTTATTCTGGCGTTGCGCGCCGCCCGAGATGCGGATTCCGCGCGAACTCGCCGACCGATTGCGCGGCACGGGCAGACTCGTGATGGTCGGGCCGCATGCTTCGACCACACCGCGCGCTACGTTGCGCAAGACCGGCGCCGATTACGCGGTGCTGGGCGAATGCGAAGAAGTGCTGCTCGATCTCTCGCGCGATCCCGATACGGCACAGTCGGTGGCGACGTTTGAGGACGGCGATTTTGTGAAGCGCGGGGTGAATCGCGCCTCCGATATGAAGAAGCTCCCGGCGCTGCACTGGGAGCGTGAGCGAATCGCGCGGCATCATCATCACCACCATCGCTTCGATGCCGAGCCGATCGGACCAGGCGCCGAAATGGAGGCGTCGCGCGGCTGCCCGTATCACTGCACGTTCTGCGCGAAGGACAATTTCCGCAACAACTATCGCAAGCGTCCGCTGCCGGTGATTTTGGAAGAGCTCGACGGACTGATTGCGCAGGGCATCGAGTATCTGTACTTCATCGATGAGATCTTTCTGCCCGATAAAGAGCTGCTGGCGGCGCTGGCCGAGCGCAAAGTGAAGATCGGCGTGCAGACGCGCATCGATCTCTGGAACGAAGACATGATCGAGGCGCTGGCGAAAGCGGGCTGCGTGTCGATCGAAGCGGGCGTCGAGAGCATCACCGAAGCCGGGCGTGCCTATCTCGACAAAAAGTGCAAGATGTCGACCGACGATCTGCAGAAGCGGCTGATCTTTGCCAAGCAGCGGGTGCCGTTTGTGCAGGCCAATCTGCTGGCAATGCGGGAAGACGATGCGGACGAGGTCGAGGCCTTTCGCGTGGCGCTCGAAAAGCATGGCGTGTGGGCGAACAAGCCGGTACCGCTGTTTCCCTATCCGGGTTCGCCCGAATACACGCGCGCCTGGGGTGCGCCGGACGATATTGCATGGGAGCGTGCGCACGAGGCGTATCTGAAGGGCTTCGATGCCTTCAGCGATATTCAGGAGCAGCGGCCGCAGCCGTTGATTGAGCTCGAGACACTGACGCACGGGCGATAAGTGGGCGCGCTGCGCAGAGTGCTGATGACCACCGATGCCGTGGGGGGCGTCTGGCGGTATTCAGCCGATCTGGCGCAGGAGCTGGCGGCGCGCGGAGTGGAAGTGAAAATTGCTTCGCTCGGTCCGGCGCCTTCGGCCAAACAACAGCAGGAGATCGGAAGGCTGGTGAGCGCGCGCGAGTATGCGCTCGAGTGGATGCCGGAGCCGTGGGCGGATGTCGATCGTTCGATAGCGTGGCTCGAGGAACTGGCGCGCGAATTTGCGCCCGACGTCGTGCACCTGAATGGATACGCCTATGCGGATGCCGAGTATGGCGCGCCAAAGATAGTGGTGGCGCATTCGTGCGTGCGGTCGTGGTGGCGCGCGGTGCATGGATCGGAGCCGCCGGCCACGGAGTGGTCCGAATACGAGCGGCGGGTGAGCGCGGGTCTGCGGGCGGCGAATGCGATTGTGGCGCCTACGCGCTTCATGGCGGATGCGATGGCAGCCGAGTATGGCATCCCGCGCGAGCAAATCCGAGTGATCTACAACTTCAGCCGGAAAGAGCCTGCCGGTGCTGGCGAAAAGCAGGAGCTGCTGCTGGCGGCCGGGCGGATGTGGGATCAGGCGAAGAATCTGGCGCTGCTCGAAGCGATTCGCCCGAAGCTCGATTGGCCGCTGCTGATTGCCGAGGGGCAGCTTGCGCGGGAAGAGCTGGACGAGGCGATGGCGCGGGCGTCCATCTTTATACATCCGGCTTTGTATGAGCCGTTCGGATTAGCGGTGCTGGAGGCGGCGCGGGCGCGCTGCGCGCTGGTGCTGGCCGACATTCCGAGCCTGCGCGAGTTGTGGGAGGGAGCGGCCGTGTTCTGCGATCCGCGCGATGAGAAAGCCTGGCTCGCTATGCTCGATTGCGTGATGCGGCATGAGGGGCGGCGAAAAAGTTTGAGCGAGGCGGCGGCGGTGCGGGCCGAACAGTTTCGGGCGGGCGCGGCGGTGCAGGAATATTTGAAGGTGTATAGCGCATTGTGAACTTTGCGATTTTTTGTCATTCGCTGGTTTCGGACTGGAATCACGGCAACGCGCATTTTCTGCGCGGGATTGTGGCGGAGCTGCAGGCGCGCGAATTCGGCGTGCGCGTGTTTGAGCCGGAGAACGGCTGGAGCATCGAAAATCTGCGGCGCGATCATGGCGAGGAGCCGATTCGCGAGTTTCACCGGCGCTTTCCGCATCTGCAGAGCTCGCATGAATGGGCGCTCGACGGCGTGGATGTGGCGCTGGTGCATGAGTGGAACGATCCGGCGCTGGTGGCCGAGATCGGGCGCTATCGCGAGCGCAATCCGCACATCCGCATCTTCTTCCACGACACGCATCATCGCGCGGTAACGGCGCCGGAGGAGATGGCGCGCTTCGATCTGTCGCAGTTCGATGGTGTGCTGGTGTATGGGGAATCGCTGCGCGAGGCATATCGGAAGCTCGGCTGGGGCAAACAGGTGCATGTGTGGCATGAGGCGGCGGATGTGCGCGTGTTTCGCCCGCTGGATGAATACCTGCCCGAAGGCGACGTGGTGTGGATCGGAAATTGGGGCGATGAGGAACGCACGGAAGAGCTGCGCGAGTTTCTGCTTGGTCCGGTGAAGCGGTTGCGATTGCGGGCGAGGGCGTACGGGGTGCGCTATCCCGAGAGCGCGCTGGAAGAGTTGGAGCGAGCGGGCATCGAGTATCGCGGCTGGGTGGCGAATTACAAAGCGCCGGAAGTCTTCGCACGCTTCGGGGCGACGGTGCATGTGCCAAGAAGGCCGTACACGCGGAGTCTTCCGGGTATCCCGACGATTCGGCCGTTTGAGGCGCTGGCGTGTGCCATTCCGCTGGTCTCGGCGCCGTGGGAGGACACCGAAAACCTGTTTCGGGTGGGAAAGGATTTTCTAATGGCGCGCGATGGGGCGGAGATGGAGACGCAATTGCAGAATGTGCTGCACGATCCGGCGCTGGCCAACAGTTTGCGGCAGCACGGACTGGAAACGATTGGCGCACGGCATACCTGCGGGCATCGCGTGAATGAACTGCTCAAGATCTACGAGAGTGTGAAGCCGGCGCAAACGGAGGTGAATGCATGAAGCTCGCGTTCTGGGGATCGAGCCTGGTTTCGGCTTACTGGAATGGCGCGGCGACGTATTATCGCGGGATTTTACGGGCGCTGGCCGGGCGCGGTTACCAGATCACGTTTTTCGAGCCCGACGCCTACGACCGGCAGAAGCATCGCGATATCGATGATCCGGAGTGGGCGCGGATTGTGGTGTACGACCCGCAGGATGCGGAGGCGGTGGCGCGGCATCTGGCGTGGTCGGGGCAGTGCGATGTGGCGGTGAAGGCGAGCGGCGTGGGCGTGCTGGACGAGTACCTGGAAGCGCAGGTGGCGGCGATGCCGGAAGGCGTGGTGAAAGTGTTCTGGGACGTGGATGCGCCGGCGACGCTGGACCGCATGGCGGCGAACGCGGAGGATGCGTTTCACCGTGCGCTGCCGAATTACGATCTGGTGCTGACCTACGGCGGCGGATCGCCGGTGATAACGAAGTACAAGCAGATGGGTGCGCGCGAGTGCGTACCGATCTACAACGCCTTCGATCCCGACGTGCATTTCCCGGTGCCCGCGGAAGAGCGGTTTGGCTGCGATCTGTCGTTTTTAGGAAACCGGTTGCCGGACCGCGAGGCGCGCGTGGAGGAGTTCTTTCTGAAAGCGGCCGCGATCGCAAACGGGAAGAGCTTTCTGCTGGGCGGAAACGGCTGGGCGGACAAGCCGATGCCCGGAAATGTGCGCTATCTGGGGCATGTGTACACGGCGGATCATAACCGGCTGAATTGTTCGTCGCGGGCGGTGCTGAATATCAGCCGGGAGAGCATGGCGCGGTATGGATTTTCGCCGGCGACGCGGGTGTTTGAGGCAGCCGGCGCGGGGGCGTGCCTGATCACCGATGCCTGGGAGGGAATTGAGACGTTTCTCGAGCCGGGGCGCGAGGTGCTGGTGGCGCAGTCGGGGGAAGAAGTAGCGGCGACGCTGGAGAACCTGAGCAAAGAACGGGCGCGGGAGATCGGGGAAGCGGCGCGGCGGCGCGTGCTGGCGGAGCATACCTACGAGCAGCGCGGGCGGCTGGTGGAGCAGGTGCTGAACGAGACATGCGCGCGGGTGCTGGAGATGAAGGCGTGACGGCGCAGCGGCATTACGTGTTTCTCGGGTTGACGATCACGTCGACCTGGGGCAACGGGCATGCGACGACGTATCGCGCGCTGTTGAAGGAACTGGCCGCGCGCGGACACAAGGTGACGTTTCTCGAGCGCGACATGCCGTGGTATGCGGCCAACCGCGAATTGGCCGAGCTGCCGTACTGCGAGGTTGCGCTGTACGGGAGTGTAGCGGAGCTGCGCGAGCGTTTCCGGCAGACGATTCGCGAGGCGGACGCGGTGGTGGTGGGTTCGTATGTGCCGGATGGCATCGCGGTGGGCAAATGGGTGCGCGGGCAGCGGAGAACGGGCGTGGTGTTTTACGACATCGACACGCCGGTGACGCTGGCGGCGCTCAAGAAGAACGAGTGCGCGTATCTCTCGCGGGAACAGGTCGGCCAATACGACTTGTACTTTTCGTTTACCGGCGGGCGGACGCTTGATTACATCGAGAAAGTGCTGGGCTCGCCGTGCGCGCGGGCGCTGTACTGCTCGGTGGATCCGGCGCTGTATTTTCCGGAGCAGCAGGAGAGGCGCTGGGATCTGGGATATCTGGGCACGTATGCGGCGGACCGGCAGCGGGCGCTCGATGAACTGCTGGTGCACGTGGCCGAGCAGATGGCGGATGGGCGATTTGTCGTAGCAGGACCGCAGTATCCGGCGGAGATCGCGTGGCCGGGGAATGTGGAGCGGATCGAGCATCTGGGAGCGCGGGAACACCGGGCGTTTTACTGCGGCCAGCGCTTCACGCTGAATGTGACGCGGGCGGACATGGTGCGCGCCGGGCATTCGCCGAGCGTACGGCTGTTTGAGGCGGCGGCGTGCGGGGTGCCAATTGTGAGCGACGTCTGGCCGGGGATTGAGCAGTTCTTCGAGCCGGGGGAAGAGATTTCGCTGGTGCGAACGTCCAAGGATGTGCTGGAGTGCCTGCGAATGAGCGAGGATCAGCGGGGCGAGATTGCGGAGCGGGCGCGGTGCCGGACGCTGAAGGAGAATACGGCGGCGGTGCGGGCCGGGGAGTTCGAGTATTTTGTCGAGGGTGTGATTGCGGGGAGTTGCGCGTCGAATCTTGTGTCTTCGCCTCGCTGATGCGGCGCGGGCTCATCCAAAAAGCAGGAGTGGTTTAAAAGTGATTCGCAACTTTGGTCTGGTGTTGCTGTTGGCTGCGAGCGCGTTGTTTGGACAGCAGAACGGGACGCCGGTGAGCATGGTGGTTACGGCGGAGGCGCGGCGCGGGAAGACGGTTCCGGCAATCGAACAGCAGGATCTGATTGTGAAGGAGGCGAAGGAGCGGCGCCCGGTGACCGGCTGGAAATCGCTGGCGGATGCACCGACACAGCTGTTGCTGCTGATTGACGACTCGGCGCGAGCCTCGTTTGGGACGGAGATTGCAGGGCTGAAGCAGTTTGTGCAATCGCTGCCGCCGAATTTTCGGGTGGCGGTCGGGTACATGCGCAATGGCATGACGCAGTTCACCCAGCAGTTTACCGACGATCATGCGGCGGCTGCGAACGCGATACGGCTGGCCGAGGGGCCGGGCGGCGCGGATGTGAGCCCGTACGACTCGCTGACCGATGCGGTGAAGAAATGGCCGCTGGCGGATGTGGAGCGCAAGGAAGTGCTGATGATCTCGAGCGGGATCGAGGGGCTGGGCGGAGGATTCTACGAAGACAACCCGTATGTGCAGGCCGGGATTCAGAGCGCGCTGAAAGCCGGGATCGTGGTGTATGCGATTTACAGCCCGAGCGTGGGCCATGCGGGGCACAGCTTCTGGCAAACGAGCTGGGGGCAGAACTTTCTATCGCTGCTGACGGATCAGACAGGTGGCGAATCGTATTACATCGGGATGGGAGCGCCGGTGTCGTTTCAGCCGTTTCTGGACGAGTTCAAAGCGGCACAGCAGCACCAGTATCTGCTGACGTTTGAGGCGAAGCCGGAGAACAAGGCGGGGTTTCAGCCGGTGAGCGTGATGGTGGAGGGCAAGGACGCGAGTATCGCGGCGCCGCAGCGGGTTTGGGTGAAGGCGGGAATGTAGCGCTAAAGCGCCACTTCGGCCCCGACCAAAGGCTGGTCGGATCGGTGTCTGGGCTCCAGAGCTCAGGAGCCAAATCTGAATCTGGAGAGCTGGTCGGATCTGCGTACGGGCTCAAAAGCGCACGGGAATTCGGGATAGAATTGCCGCTGGAGGTCACCATGTCAGCAGACCTGCAGGCGGTGATGGAGCGATTAACCGAGCTTTGGAACACGGGCGACGCAGCGCTTGTGTCTGAGGTTTACAGCGAAGGCGTGGAGCGAAGCGATCCGAACCAGAAGCTCGGGCGGGGAACGCAAGAGATTGCCCGGTACATTGCTGAGCTACGCAGCGGCTTTCCCGATTTCAAGCTCGAGATGAAGCGGCAGACGGGCGATGGCGATCAGGTAGCGATGGAATGGACGGCGACTGGTACGCACGCCGGCACATACCTGGGCATTCCGGCAACGGGCCGGAAGGTGACGATGCACGGAGTCACGTTCGACCGCATCGAGAACGGCAAAGTGGTGAACGAGCGGGCGTACTTTGACCGGCTTTCGCTGCTGGAACAACTCGGGGTTGCACCGGGAGCAGCAGAGGCGGGAGCGAAGTCGGCAGCGCGATAGCAGACAGCGATTATTTCTTCATCAGGCCTTGTTCGGCGAGCCAGTCGGTGAAGCGATCGATCCAGGTGTCGGAGGGAAGACCCTGGCGGCGCATACCGAAGCCGTGGCCGCCGACGGAGTACATGTGCAGCTCGACGGATTTGTGGGCAGCGGCCCATTTGTTGTAGAGCGTGATGCTGTCGGGGGCGAGGCCGAGATTGTCGTCGGTGGCGGCGGCGAGGAAGAGGGGCGGTGCGTCGGCGGGTACGGGCTCGTCCTTGAAGAAAGCAGCAGCGGCATAGACGGGCGCTGCGAAAGCGGGGCGGCTTTCGGGCTGGTAGTGGAAGGCGACACCGGCGGTGACGGTGCCACCGGCGGAGAAGCCGATGATGCCGACACGATCGGGCTTGATGCCGTAGTCGCGGGCGTGGGCGCGAACGTAGGCAACGGCGGCGATGCCATCATGCACGGCGAGACGGGGGATGTCGCCGATGACCTGCTCGAAGTGCTGGCGATCCTGGAAGAGCGTCATGAATTCCTGGGTGGCGTCTTCGCCGCTGTGGGCGAGGCGGTATTTGAGCACGAAGGCGGTGATGCCGCGATCGGCGAGCCATTTGGCGACCGCGATGCCTTCGCTGTTGATGGAGAGCGCCATGAAGCCGCCGCCGGGGCAGATGACGACCGAGGTGCCGTTACCGCCGGAGACGGGGCGGTAGAGCGTGAGGCTGGGCTGGGTGACGTTGGTGACGACCTCGGTGTTCCAGACGTGGGAGAAGTATTCTTTTTCGGTGCTGGGGCCGGAGGCGGGCGACAAAGGAATGACTTGCTGGGCGGAGGCGGCGGCGATGAGGGTGAGGGCGAGCAGGGCGAAGCGCATCGCCTGACAGTGTATCGGAGGGGTTTCGGCGAAAACACCGGTCGCTTCGCTCGCGGCTCGGAATGAACGACGGTGCGTAGCTGAACGATTTAGGCCGAAGCGGCGGCGCGGGTCTGGGGGACGGAGGCGATGTCTTCGGCGCCGGAGTCTTTGAGAAGCTGTTTGGCTTTCTGGACGGACTCGGCGGTATCGCAGGCGACCGAGACCAGGATGCCGCCGCTCTTGATACGGCCCTCGTAGCGCTTGGCCTCGTATTCGGGGATGCCGAAGCCGACCAGGGCGCCGATCACGCCGCCGAGCATGCCGCCGGAGCCGATACCGGAGAGCGCGGCGATGATGGGTCCGGCGGCGATGAGGGGGCCGAGGCCGGGGATGGCGAGCACGCCAATATGGGCGAGCAGGCCGATGGTGCCGCCGATGATGCCTCCGGCGACGACACCGGTGGTGGTGCCTTCGGGAGCCTTGGTGTGCTTCTCGGTGGTGGGTTCCGGCTGGCACGGGTTGTCCTGGAGGAGGACCGAGATGTCCTCGTTGGAGAAGCCTGCTTCGAGGAGGCGATCGACTGCGTTTTCGGCCATCTCGCGGGTGGGGTAGATGCCGAAGGCGGAGGTCTTTCTGGCTGGTGAGGCAATGGCGGGCATGGGCACGCTCCTTTTTCCCTTGGGACGTCCTACTTCGTAGACGTCGAATTAAGGATTATTCACGCATTTTAACGCGGGTGAAACGGAGTGGCGCGATTTTTGCCGAACGAACGCGACCCGTAATCCGGCCGGGACCGATCACCGTTCCAAGAAATTTTGTTTGTTGCTTATTTTCAGCAACTTAGAATCGTTTCGGCGAGGGTGCCGGAGGATCGGGCGGGGGAGACTGGCGGGCGATATGGCGAAGTCTCCCGAAGGGAAGCAGAAGTCCAGCATGAACGCGTTGACGCACGGGCTGCGGTCGAAGATGAAGTTCATGGAGGATGAAGATCCGGCCGAATACGAAGAGACCAAGCGGCGCTGGATGGAGCAGTATGAGCCGCGGGACTGGCGGGAGGAGCGGCTGCTCGATCAGCTGATTGTGAACGACTGGTTTGCGCAGCGGGCGGCGCGGCGGCTGATGGAGGCGGAGGCGGGAGATCCGAAGGAGCCGGGTTATGAGCAGCGGATTGCGTTGATACAGCGCTATAAGACGACGGCGGAGCGGGCGTTTTACCGGTCGTATGGGGCGGTGGAGGGATTGCGGCGGAATCAGCTATCGGAGGGATTGCGGGTGCACGCGGTTCGAACGAAAGAGGAGCAGAGGGCGGAACGTGCCGAGCGGGCGGAGCGCGCGGAGAAGACGAAGCGGCAGGGCAAAGAGATGGCGATGGCGGAGCAGTGGGTGGAAGTGGAGGTAAATGGGGAGGGGAAGACGGTGACGACGCCGCATCCGCCGAACGAGGAGCTGCGGGAGGCGGTGGAGAGTCTGGATGCGGAGCGGGATCTGGTGTACCGGCGCTTTTATTTTGTGAACGGTGTGCCGAAGGAGTATGAGTGGGCGATGCACGATCCGGAGATACAGATCAGGGGCGGGGCGGGCGTGCAGCGGATGAAGCCGAAGACGTGGTTTGAGCTGATTGAGAAAGAGAAGAAGAACGGCGGGCACATGCTGCCGTGCGCGAATGTGCCGAGGCCGGAGGAGCGGGGCGGGTGCGATTGCCCGACGTGCGAGACGAACCGGGAGCTGATGCGCTAAAGCGCCACTTCGGCTCCGGCCATGAGCGGCCGGATCTGCGAATGGGCTGAAGAGCTCACACCGGCAAGTCCGTATCTGAAGAGCTGGTCGGATCGGGGGCAGGCCTGTGTGTCGATAGGGCCAGCGTGGCAGGGCGGGAGAGTGGGTTTACTTGCTTTGGGTGTTGCGGATGAGGACGACGTCCCTGGGTAACACGCCCCGGGCAAGAGCGAGCATTTTGCCGCTCCGAGACCAGGCAAAGGCGAAGATCGATTCGGAATCGAAATGAGTGAGCGGTTCGGGCGTTTGAGTCGTGAGGGGAATGCGGAAGAGATTGGTCTGATCTCCGCTTACGAAGTCGATGGCGGCACTGTCGGGAGCCCAGCCCCAGAGCGCATTGTCGGGGACGTTTAGCTCGGTGACGCGACGACGATCAGCGACGGCCACAACGGCGAGCGGCGACCCCGCACCCGGCGAGCGGGAGGGAAGGCGATAGGCAATTGAATGCTTGTCGGGCGAGGGAATGCCATCGGGGGGTTGGCGAATGATGGCGGCGGGCGCCCCGCCCTGCACGGGAATCTGGAAAAATCTCGGAGGATCGCCAGGAACGGAGTATTCGGCGGACTGACCGTCGACAGAGCAGGATTCGAGCCGGACATCCCTGGCGAGCGGGGTACGGTTTTCGCCGTTCAGGTCGATGCGCCAGAGACCACCTTGATGGCCATGACTGAGCGAGTTGAAAACGATGTAATTGCCGCAGACGCAGAATGCAGGGATCATTTCATCGCGGGTAATTTGAGCGGGGCGAGGATGGTCGAGATCGAGGGAGTAAATGTCCTGCGACTGATTGCCAAGAACGGCATAGAAGAGGGTCCGTTCGCCGAGCCAGGAGAGCCCGGTACTGCCGGCGCCAACGGAGGCGGTGCCGGAAGTGAGCCGACGGACCTGGGACAGGTTCCAGTTTGCGCCAAGCGCGCCGGCATCAGCGGCCCACAGATTGACGGTCAGGGTGCCGCGCACTGCGGTCAAAATTTCGGAATTGGCGGTAAGGCTGAGGCTGTAAAATCCGGAACTGTCCCTGGTGACCGGACGGACGCGGCCTTGCGGGTAGCTCAATGCCCAGATCTGCATGAGACGCCAGCGGCGAGGGGACCAGCCAGCGACGAAAAGGGCGCTTCCGTCGCGCAGCCAGGCGATGGACTCGATGGTGGACCACTCGTCGGGTCCTAAAGATGTTTCCTGGCCGCCATCGACAGGGATGAGTGAGATGCGGGTGCCAGGGATGCTAGTGGCGAGGAGGTTCCCATTCGGATGGAAGGCGAGGAGCCCAAAAATGTCCTTACCTTTCCGGAGGGCATGTTGCTCGGTGCCGTCGAGTGCCGCGAGGACGAGCGCGTTCTGGTTTGACCCGGTATCCCGGCGAAAGAAAGCCATGCGTTTGCCGTCGGGAGAGAAAGCCACGTTGCAAGAAGCACCACAGACGAGGTTATGAAGCAGCGGGCGGGGAGAACCGCCGACGATGGGTATACGGAAGAGATTGGCGGGACCCTGATAGCCGGGGCCGGTGGAGTAGTAGATATAAGCGTTGTCGGGTGAGAAGGCGAGCGAATTGTAGACGAGATTCGCCGGGGGGAGAAGTTCGATATCGCTGTCGGTCGACACCTGCCGCAACCGCAGGGACGTTTTACCATCTCCGGCGGCGTAGGCGACGTATCGGCCGTCGGGAGAAATCGCGGCGATATCCGCGTCGCCATTGGTTGTGAGCTGGGCGATTTCGGGGTGATCGAAGAAGGTTTGGCGGGGGCGAAACAGAAAGTAAGAGCCGAGGGCGCAGCATAGGAGGAGAGCGGCAGCAGCGGAGATCCAGAGAATCGGGCGGGAGAGGACGGGGCGACGGGCGCGGCGCTTTGGGCCGGTTGACGGATGGACGCTGTATTGCTGGCGGAGTTGCTCGAGGTCGGCGCGCATTTCAGCGGCGGACTGATAGCGGCGGGGCGGATCCTTCTCGAGAGCTTTGGTGAGGATGGGCTCGAGCGCAGGAGGTAATGCCGGATTGAGGTCGGCGGGGGAAGCGGGACGGTCGCGGAGGATGGCGGCCATGATGCTGGCGACGTCGCCGCCTTCGAAAGGCAATCGCCCGGTGCTCAGGTGGTAGAGGACGACACCGAGGCTGAAGAGGTCGGAGCGGGCGTCGACGGGTTCGCCGCGCACCTGCTCGGGGGACATGTAGGCGGGGGTGCCGATGGCGCGTCCGGGATCGGTTTGCAACATGACGACGGTGCTGTCGGCGGGGGTGGCCGGGGCGGGCCGCGCAGACGCGGGAGTTTTGAGCTTGGCGAGGCCGAAGTCGAGGATTTTCAGCTGACCGCGTTTGGTGAGGAAGAGGTTGGCCGGCTTGAGGTCGCGATGAACGATGCCGCGGGAGTGAGCGGCTTCGAGGGCGTCGGCGATCTGGATGGCCCAATCGAGAACGATGTCGAGCGGAAGCGGGTGGGCGGTGAGGCGGTGCGCGAGGGTTTGGCCTTCGAGCAACTCCATGGAGAGATAGGGGACATGGCCGTGTTCACCGATTTCGTAGACGGTGCAGATGTTGGGGTGGCTGATGGCGGCGGCGGCGCGGGCCTCGCGCTTGAATCGTTCGACGGCGAGAGGGTCGGCGGTGATGTCGTCGGAGATGAACTTGAGGGCGACTTCACGCCCGAGGGTCAGATCTTCGGCACGGTAGACCACACCCATTCCACCGCTGCCCAGCCGTTCGAGAATCCGGTAGTGCGAGACGGTGCTGTGGAGCACAGTGAGGGGAAGAATATCACGGCGGATGGGGCTTCGTCACCCTGGCGCGAAACGGCAGCGTGAGGAATTTAACCGTTATCGGGGCTGGGCGAGCGAAGCGCTTTGGGTGAGCGGGGCGGGGGGATCGGTCCAGCGGAGCTGGTCGCCGTTTTGGTAGACGAGGCGGGTGCCGTCGGCGGCGATGAGGAGGCCGGGAGGATGCGGCGGAAGCGGTTGCCAGGTGCCGGTGGATTTGTCGAAGACGAGCAGGCGGTAGTGATGATGGTCCTCGCTCCAGTAGCCGCCGTAGAGGGTGTTGTTCTCATCGAAGGCGAGGGGCATGCCGTGCGGGAGAGGCCACTGACCGATCAGGTTGCCGGAGAAATCGAGCTCGACCCAGAGACTCTTGCCGTTGCCGAGCAGGAGGGCGGCGCCAAGGCGGTCTTTGGAGGCGCGCAGACGCCAGAGGCCGACGAAACTGCCGGTGAGGTTGTCGAGGCCGATGCCGTCGTAGGTGGGGAGAGTGGAGCGCTGGACGAAGGCGCCGAGGAGTTTGCCGTCGCGGGAGTAGTGGCGGAAGACGGGGTAGTCCGGCTCGAGTGTTTTGGGACCCCAGAGCTGGCCGAAGACCCAGAGGGAGTGGTCGGGGGCAAAGCAAATCTGCGAGGGCGCATAGGGCTGGGTTTCGACGATGCGGAGCGGTTTGCCCGTCTTGTCGAGAAGAGCGAAGCCGGCGCGCGGGAACATGGCGCGCCAGGTGTAGGCGGAGATGCCGTCGGAATCGATATCGACGCTGTCGGGGGTGTAGGTCCGGGTGCCGTCGGGGAGGGTGAGGGAGGTCAGGTCGAAGAGGCGCGCGCCGGAGGGATCGTAGAGGGTGAGGCTGTGGACCTGGACGAGGTCCCAGGCGGCGACGTAGCCGTGGTCGAAGGCAGGCGCGGGGTTGGAGCGGCTAAGACCGTCGAAGGCGATTGTGTTGGGAGTTTGGGAGTAGGCGGCTGCGGCGAGGGCCAGGGTGACGGCGAGCAGGCGCATGCTGGAGTTGCCTCCGGAGACAAGACGTGGACGTGCCGCCAGGCGTGGAGGTTCGGGCTACAGAGTTTTTAATCGGTGAGGCGGGTGATGCGTGCGCCGGCGGCGGCGAGTTTTTCTTCGATGCGCTCGTAGCCGCGATCCATGTGGTAGACGCGATCGATGGTGGACTGGCCGCGGGCGCGGAGGGCGGCGAGGACGAGAGAGGCGCTGGCGCGGAGGTCGGAGGCGATGACCTGTGCGCCGGTGAGCTCGGGTTCGCCGGCGACGATGGCCTGGCGGCCGACGATGCGGATATTGGCGCCCATGCGGGCGAGCTCCTGGGTGTGCATGAAGCGGTTTTCGAAGATGGTTTCGGTGACGAAGCTGATGCCCTGGGCGATGGTCATCCAGGCCATGTACTGCGCCTGGAGATCGGTGGCGAAGCCGGGATATTCCTCGGTGGTGACATCGATGGCGGTGGGGCGGCCGTGAGCGCGGACGCGAAGAGCGCCGGGTCCGGCGTCGGCGACTTCGGCTCCGGCCTGCTGCATTTTGACGGTGAGCGCGGAGACGTGCTCGGGGTTGCAGTTGCTGATGACGACGTCGCCTTCGGTGATGGCGGCGGCGAGCATGAAGGTACCGGCTTCGATGCGGTCGGGGATGATGGTGTGCTCGGCGCCATGTAGACGTTCTACACCCTGGACGCGGATGGTGGAGGAACCGGCGCCTTCAATTTTCGCGCCCATGGCGATGAGTAAATCGGCGAGATCGGTGACTTCGGGTTCACGGGCGGCGTTGCCGATGATGGTTTCACCGCGGGCGAGGACAGCGGCCATGAGGACATCTTCGGTGCCAGTGACGGTGATGCGGTCGAAATGGACGCGGCCGCCGCGCAGGCCCTGAGGAGCGCGGGCTTCGACGTAGCCGTGGGACTGCTCGATCTCGGCGCCAAGGAGTTCGAGGGCGGAGATGTGCATGTTGATGGGACGCGCGCCGATGGCGCAGCCGCCGGGCATGGAGACGCGGGCGACGCCGGTGCGGGCGACGAGCGGACCGAGGACGAGGCTCGAAGCGCGCATGGTTTTGACGACATCGTAGGGAGCTTCGGGACGATCAAGGGAGCGGGCTTCGATGCGGACGGAGCCATCCTGCTGATCAATCTGCGCGCCGGTGTAGGCGAGCAGCTTCTGCATCGTGGCGATGTCTTTGACGGGCGGGATGCGGCGGAGCGTGACGGGTTCGGCGGTGAGGAGGCAGGCGGCGAGCGCGGGCAGGGCGGCGTTTTTGGAGCCGCTGACGGGGAGTTCGCCCTGGAGCGGAGTACCGCCGGTGATTTGAAATTTGTCCATGGATACGTTGGTGAGCGCGTGTGGCGCTTCGGCGCTCGGTATCAGGGTAGCGGTTGCGCGGATATTGATGACCGCTCCTTTTAGTCGCGGCTCGGTAAGACAGTTCGCGGCTCGGTTAGCAGTTCAAGATGTTGGACGCGCGGGCTAGTTCAATGGCAGTGGCCTGGCAAAAGAATTTTGCATGTTGCGGCCATTTGGAAGAGTTCGCGAGATCGCGATGTTCGTGGCGATGGTGGTGCCTGTGTGCGGGCAATCGCTGCCGAATCGATTTCCGTTTCCGAATGAATCCGGTTTGGTCGCGACGTACAACATCGATGGCAAGCCGATTCTGGAACAGCAGGCGGAGGATGCGACGAGCGGACATGCGCAGGGCACGGTTCGGCTAACAAAGCAACAACAACACGCGATTGTGGAGTTCGAGATGAAGCTGGAAACGGCGCAGGCGTACGACTATGGGGCAGGTGCGCTGGATGCGCGGGGCTCGATCGAGCGGTTTCAGATTGGATTTACGGAGGAGGAGAAGAGGGATCTGCTCGCGTTTTTGAAGACGCTCTGAAAGGAAGAGTGCGCCGGCTCTTTGGAAACCGGCGCACGTAGAGGAGGTTAGAGCAGGCCGGCTTTGTTGAGCATGGCCTTGAAGTTGATGGTGAGGCCGCCCTGAATGTTCTGGCGGTTGAAAGCGTTGTAGGTCGGATCCGTGGGTGCGTCGACTTCGTGCGTGTAGAAGCCGAAGAAGGTCACGAACGGATGCGGCGTGTAGTTCAGGCGCACGAACGGACGCTTGCCGATCTGGTAGGCATCGCCGTTTAGGCTGAAGCCCACGATGGTGCCGAGGCGCGAGCCGCTGTAGACACCGTAGTAGCGATCGATATCGGCATAGCCGGCTTCGAGCTGCCATTTCTTATGCTGCAGGTTTTTATCGAAGGCGACGCTCCAGCCGTTGCCCGCCGGGAAGACTTCGCCCTGCAGGCTGGGTGCATTGGCGCGCTGATAGAGCTCGAAGCGAGCGCTGTCGGCAACCTTCGTTTCGGGAATCGAGGTGCGAAGGGCTTCGCGGAAGGTGTTGTAACCGAAGAACCAGTCGTATTCGAGCGAGCCAGCGAAGCGTTTGCTCCAGGCTTTATGGGCTTCGACCTGGCGGTAGTTGTTGTGGGCGAGACCGGTACCGCGTGCGAAGAAGTTCGGCGTGTAGGGATCGTAGAAACCGAGATAGCCGAAGGTGGTGGAGATCTGGTCGAAGTAGAGATGATTTTTGTCGTGGAGACGGAGGCGCTCGCCGGTGATGTAGCCGTCTTCGTCGAAGGTGGTGATCTCGGAAGCGACACCGCGCTCGAAGCCGAGACCACCGAATTCCACGGTGACGGGTTTGACGGGAGTGGCGCTGAAATAGAGTTCGCGCATATAGAAATTCCAGCCGCGCGATTCGGGAGCATCGCCGGTAACGCCTTGGCTGAGGGCCTGGTAGATCAAACCACCGGTGCCGGGGCCGACGAAAATAGTTTCGTCCGACGGGCCGAAGTGAGCGCCCATTGCGGTCGAGTAGGCCCAGTTGAAGTAGCGGCCTGACGAGGCGCGGAAGCCGATGAAGTACTTGCCCTGTTCATCGAGCTTGAACTTACCCGAGACGAGCGAGCGATTCTGCTCGCTGTTGAACGTATGTTCGCCGTTGGTGCCGAAGGCGTTGCGGTAGCGGCTGCTGAAGCTGAACTGATCGAGCGTCAGCCAGCGGCTGAGAGTGCCTTCGGGGTTCGGGTTGGCGGCGTTGTCGATGGACTGCGCGGCGGCCGTGAACGGTGAAAGGCAGGTAAATGCGAGTGCGAGCGCAGATGCGCCCAACAATTTTTTCATGGAGACTCCCTATGGGTTCTGCTGAGTAGTGGGCGCGGGCGGGGAGTTGTCAGGGTCGGGAAATTCGGGAGAGAGAACTGGCGAGATCGGCGGCGGTTTTGGGGGCGAGGAGGATGCCGTTGCGGAAATGGCCGTAGGCGAGATGGAGGGCGCTGGAGTGCCAGGGGCCGAGTTGCAGGTGATCGCTTGACGGGCGGAAGCCGATCCAGATTTCGGAGGGCGTGGTTTCGGCCAGATGCGGGAGCACAAAGCTGGCTTCGCTCGCGAGGCGGGCGGCGATGGCGGGATCGAGGGAACGGTCCCAGCCGGCGTGTTCGACGGAGGCGCCGGCGATCAGCAAACCGTTGGCGCGCTGCAGGAGATAGGTGTGCCCGTGGCGGAGGATGGTGTTGCAGGTCTGATCGGGTTGTTGGTAGCCGACGAGGTGACCTTTGACGGGTTCGACGGCGGGCGGGGCGGGAACGCCGGAGACCGGGATGGAACTGCTCCAGGCGCCGGCGGCGAGGACGGCTGCGCGGAAACGGCGGCCGATGATGACCTTGCGATTTTTGCGCGTGATGGTTTTGACGTACAGCGTAGCTTCGTTGGGCGAGACATGGATTTGTTCGACCGCGCTGACCGAGAATAGCTCAACAGCGGCTTTGGTGCAGGCGAGAACGAGGGACCGGCACAACTCGCGCGGGTTGACGATGGCGTCGTCCGGATAGAAGAGCGCGCCGGCGAGATTTTCGGTGCGCACGCGCGGCCAGAAGATGGCGACTTGTTTGGGATCGACGGCTTTGGAGGCGATGCCGAGCGCGCGCTGGCGTTCGGCACGATGCTGTAAGGCGCGCCATTCGTCGTCGCTGTAGGCGAGATCGAGTGCGCCGCATTCCTGATAGTCGATCTCGGTTCGGGTTGCGGCTTCGAGTTCGCGGACGAAAGCGCGATAGAGTGCGCGCGAGGCGAGGGCGAGAGAGGCGAAGTCGGAGGGTTCTTCGATTTCGCCGCCGGGCGCGAGCATACCGGCTCCGGCCCAGCTGGCTTCGCCGCCGAATCCGCCGCGCTCATAGACGGCGACACGAAGGCCGGCCTGCGCCAGACGCCAGGCGGATGCGAGGCCGATGAGACCTCCGCCCACGATACCGATGTCCGCTCGAGCCAAGGTTTGCGCGGAGGAGCTTAGACGCGCGTCTCTTGCACCTGTTCGGGTTCGACGGTGGTACGCTTCACGATTTCGAGAAAGGCCTTGGCGGCGTGGCTGAGGGCGCGGCGCGCGGGGTAGACGAGACGGATTTTGCGCTCAAGCGCGAGCTCGCGGACCTTCACTTCACGCAGGGTGTTCTGCTTGATCTCGAGATCGACACACATTCGGGGGAGGAACGCCACGCCTTCATTGTCCTGCACGAGACGGCGAATGGTTTCGATGGTGGGCATCTCGACATCCATATTGAGCGGGACTTTGTAGCGCGCGAATTCTTTGAGCACGGCCTCGCGGTAGGGCGAGATGACGTTGTGCGCGATGAAGGTTTCCATGTCGAGCTCGGTGATGGAAATTTCGCCGCGATCGGCGAAGCGATGCTCGGGGGACACGATGAGCGTGAGGCGGTCGGTGTAGATGACTTCGGTGAGAAGATGATCGTCCTGGGGATCGTAGCTGATGACGGCGAGTTCGAGTTCGCCATCGAGCATCTGGGACGGAATTTTGCTCGATTCCGAGCGCCGCACCTGCACTTTTACTTTGGGGAACATGCGGCGATATTTTTCGATGTGCTGGATGAGATAGAGCGACATCGATTCGTTGGCGCCGATGAGCAGGCGGCCGGCGTAATTGTCCTTCAGCTCACGCAGCGCATTTTCGAGATCGCTCTCGAGGCTTTGAAAGCGGCGTGCATATTCGAGGACGACTTTTCCGGCGTCGGTGAGCAGAAGCTCGCGGCCGGTGCGGTCAATTAATTTCTCTTTGAGATCGCTTTCGAGGCGCTGAATGGCGATGGAAATCGCGGGCTGGGTACGCAGCAGTTTTTCGCCGGCACGCGAAAAACTTTTTTCTGTGGCAACGGTGAGGAAAACCTTTAAAGGATAGAGTTCCATAACGCCCACTCCGACAGGGCGTTTATGGCATCATTATATCTAATAACAACCCGCAAAACTATAAATTTGCGTAATCGCTGGCATTCATTTAGCATGAGGGAAAATTATCCGGGGCAGGAGCCTGAATGAGCCGAGTGTACATATTTGACACGACACTGCGCGATGGCGAGCAATCGCCGGGATGCAGCATGACGACGCTGGAAAAGCTGACGACGGCGACGGCGCTGGTGGATCTGGGCGTGGACATTCTGGAAGCGGGTTTTCCGATTGCATCGGAAGGCGATTTTGAGGCGGTGGATGCGGTGAGCCGGCAGTTTCCGTGGGTGTCGGTAGCGGCGCTGGCGCGGGCTTCAACGCTGGATGTAGAGAAGGCGGCGAAAGCGCTGCAGCATGCGAAGCGGCCTCGGATACACACGTTCATTGCGACGAGCGACATTCATCTGAAGTACAAGCTGAAGAAGTCGCGGCAACAAGTTCTTGACGCGGCGGTGGCGGCGGTGACGCTGGCGCGCAGTTATACAGATGATGTGGAATTTTCGGCGGAAGATGCGACGCGCACGGAACCGGAATATCTGATGCAGGTGTGCGAGGCGGTGGTGGAAGCGGGCGCGCGCACAGTGAATCTGCCGGACACGGTGGGTTATTCAACGCCGGATGAGTATGCGGAACTGATCGGGCGCGCGGTGAAGGCGCTGGGCGATCGCGCGATTGTGAGCGTACACTGCCACGACGATCTGGGGCTGGCGGTGGCGAATTCGCTGGCGGCGGTGAAGGCCGGTGCGCGGCAGGTGGAATGCACGATCAACGGCATCGGGGAGCGCGCGGGCAATGCGGCGCTCGAAGAAGTAGTGATGGCGATGAAGGTGCGCAAGGACCGGCTGCCGTTTGAGACGAAGATCAACAGCGAAAAGCTGTATCACGCGAGCAAGACGCTGACGGAGTTTATCAGCTTCGGGCCGCAGCCGAATAAGGCGATTGTGGGCGAGAACGCGTTTGCGCACGAGGCGGGCATTCACCAGGACGGCTTTTTGAAAGAGCCGACGACGTACGAGATTATCAATCCGGCGAGCGTAGGCGTGCCGGCGAGCCGCATTGTGCTGGGCAAGCACAGCGGGCGGCATGCGTTGAAACAGCGCGCGGAAGATCTGGGTTTCAAGCTGAATCGCGAGGAGCTCGAAGAGGTGTATCATCGCTTCACGCAGATGGCCGACAACAAGAAGGGTCTGCGCAATGATGAGATTGTGGCGCTGATCGAACTGGTGACGAAGAGCGCTTCGGTGACGGCGGGCGCGGACTAAAAAAGCAAACGATGCAATTGAACGTACTGTTGTTGCCGGGCGACGGCATTGGTGTGGAAGTGACGCGCGAGGCCCGGAAAGTGCTCGAGCAGGTGGGGCGGGTGTTTGGGCACACGCTGAAGATTTCGGAAGCGCTGCTGGGCGGAATCGCGATTCACAAAACGGGCGATCCGTTTCCCGAGGACACGCGCGAGCTGGCGGCGGAAGCGGATGCGACGTTGATGGGCGCGGTGGGGCTGCCGGAATTTGACAATGCGCCGCCGGATAAGCGGCCGGAACGCGGATTGCTGGGTATTCGGAAAGCGCTGGGAGTGTACAGCAATCTGCGTCCGGTGCGTTCGTACAAGGCGCTGCTCGATTCCTCGCCGCTCAAGAATGAGCTGGTGGATGGCGTGGACATGATCATCGTGCGCGAGCTGACGGGCGGCGTGTATTACGGGACGCCGCGCGGGATTTCGGGTGCAGGCCTGGAAGAACGCGCAGTGAATACGATGACGTATACGCGCGGGGAGATCGAGCGCATTGCGCAGATGGCGTTTGAGCTGGCGCGCAAGCGGCGGAAGAAAGTGACGAGCGTGGATAAGTCGAACGTGCTCGAAAACTCGCAGCTGTGGCGGCGGGTGGTGGTGGATGTGGCGAAGCAGTATCCGGATGTGGCGGTGGATCACATGCTGGTGGATAACTGCGCGATGCAACTGGTGCTGAATCCGAAGCGCTTCGATGTGGTGCTGACGGAGAACATGTTCGGCGATATTTTGAGCGATGAAGGCGCGGTGCTGGCCGGATCGATCGGGATGCTGCCCTCGGCATCGCTGGGACCGAAGCGGCCGTCGGGAGCGTGGACGGGATTGTATGAGCCGGTGCATGGATCGGCGCCGGATATTGCGGGACAGAACAAGGCGAATCCGTTTGGCGCGATTGGCTCGGTGGCGGCGATGCTCGAATACAGTTTTGGGTTGACGCGCGAGGCGCAGGCGGTGAATGCGGCGGTGGAGAACGTGCTGAACAGCGGGCGCGTGACGGCGGATCTGAAACCGGCGGGTAAAGCGGCCACGACGAGCGAAGTGGGCGATGCGGTTTGCGAAGCGCTACAGCCTGCGCGCAAAGAGGTTGGTGCGGCGAAGAGCTGAGCGGAACGAAGAATTATGGCAGAGAAGAACGGCGCAGGTCAGAAGCCGCGCACCATTATTGAAAAAGTCTGGGACAAGCATGTCGTGGCGGAGCGCGCGGGCGCGCCCACGCTGCTCTATATTGATCTGCATCTGGTGCATGAGGTCACTTCGCCGCAGGCGTTTTCGGGACTGCGCGAGCGCGGGCTGAAAGTGCGGCGGCCGGATCTGACGATCGGCACCACGGATCACAGTATTCCGACGTACGACCGTTCGCTGCCGATTGTAGACAAAGTGGCGGGCGCGCAGATCGAGCAATTCGAGAAAAACTGCCGGGATTTTGGCATTCCGTTTTTCGGACCGCACTCGAGCAAGCAGGGGATTGTGCATATCATCGGGCCGGAGCAGGGATTGACACAGCCCGGGATGACGGTGGTGTGCGGGGACAGCCATACCGCGACGCACGGCGCATTCGGTGCGCTGGCGTTTGGCATCGGGACGAGCCAGGTGGAGCATGTGCTGGCGACGCAGTGTTTGCTGCAGTCGCGTTCGAAGACCTACGAAGTGCGGGTGGAAGGCACGCTGAAGCCGGGTGTGGGCGCGAAGGACATCATCCTGAATTTGATCTCGCGCATTGGTATTGGCGGCGGTACGGGCTGTGTGTTCGAGTATGCGGGATCGGCGATCCGTTCGCTTTCGATGGAAGAGCGGATGACGATCTGCAACATGTCGATTGAAGGCGGAGCGCGCGCGGGGCTGGTGGCGCCGGATGACACGACGTATCAGTATGTGGCGGGACGGCCCTATGCGCCGAAGGGAGCGGAGTGGGAGAAGGCGCTGAAGTTGTGGCGCGAGCTGCCGACGGACGAAGGCGCGGTGTTTGACAAGCGCATCGATATTGATGCGAATTCGCTCGAGCCGATGATCACGTTTGGCACGAATCCGGGTATGGGGATTGCGATTACGGCTCCGGTGCCCGATCCAGCGCAGCTGAACGATCCGCTGGAACGCGATTCGCTGAGCAAGGCGCTGCGGTATATGGATCTGCCGTCGGGCAAGCCGCTGCTGGGGCATCCGGTGAATGTGGTGTTTATCGGGAG
The DNA here is from genome assembly GCA_021325235.1 of Terriglobia bacterium. Taxonomy (GTDB): domain Bacteria; phylum Acidobacteriota; class Terriglobia; order Bryobacterales; family Bryobacteraceae; genus Bog-105. The sequence goes on from JAJPHN010000016.1 coordinate 96,845, forward strand.
CTGTACGAATTCGCGGATATCGGATCTGCGCGCGGCGGCGGAGATTTTCAAGGGCCGGAAAGTGAATCCGAAGGTGCGGGTGATGGTGGTGCCGGGATCGCAGCAGGTGAAAGAACAGGCGCAGGCCGAGGGGCTCGATCGCATTTTCAAGGAAGCCGGCGCGGACTGGCGCGAGGCGGGCTGCTCGATGTGCATCGCGATGAACGGCGATCAGTTGCAGCCGGGCGAATACAGCGTTTCGACCAGCAATCGCAATTTTGAAGGACGGCAGGGCAAGGGCGGACGGACGTTTCTGGCGAGTCCGTTGACGGCGGCTGCGACGGCGGTAACGGGTGTAGTGACGGACGTGCGGACGCTCGTATAGGAAAACAACATGGAAAAGTTTACGACATTCACGAGCCGGATGGCGCCGCTGCCGATCGACAACATCGATACCGATCAGATCATTCCCGCGCGTTTTTTGAAGACGACTTCAAAAGCGGGGCTGGGCGATCAGCTTTTCTGTGACTGGCGCTATGACGAGAACGGTAATCCGAAGGCGGATTTCATTTTGAATCGTCCGGAGGGACACGCGGCGCAGGTATTGCTGGCGGGGGACAATTTTGGCTGCGGCAGCTCGCGGGAACATGCGCCGTGGGCACTGACGCAGTACGGTTTTCGAGCGGTGATCAGCACGTCGTTTGCGGACATTTTTCGCGGCAATGCGCTGAAGAATTCGCTGCTGCCGATTGTGGTGCCGCCGGATGCGCACAAGAAGCTGTTCGCGATGGTGGAGAAGAATCCGGAAGCGACGGTGACGGTGGATCTGGAAGACGAAGAGCTGACGCTGCCGGACGATTCGGTGGTGAAGTTTACCATCGACCAGTTTGCGAAAACCTGCATGCTGGAAGGCGTGGACGAGCTGGGTTATATTCTGCAGCAGGAAGCGGCGATTGCAGCGTATGAAGCAGGGCGTCCGCTGACGGTGAATACGCTGGCGTCGTAACGGGTCGCTACGCTCGCGGCTCGGATAAAACGCATTTGGGCATAAAATAGATGCGCTTCTTTGGGGAGGAGCGCTATGTCCAAATATATTCTGCTATTTCTTGCGGGTGCGGCTGTTCTGCAGGCCGGATCCGTCACTTCTGTGAGCTGCACGCTGGGGAACGTCACGATCAACGCCAGCACAGATTGTTCGATACCATTCTTTGTGAACGGGATCCAGGGATTCGTAGCCGCATCTGTTATGGTTCGCGAAACACCGGGCGATCTGTTTGTGGACGCCGCGGCGGGCGCATCGACGAATGTGAATGCACCCGCGGCCTGGAGTGCTTCCGCAACGGGAACAGTTACCCAGTGGTACATAACGCCTGGCCCGAAACGGCCGGGCTTTATTGCAGGCATTATCGGCGGCTTCGGCGGTAACGAGTACGCGAGTGTGGGCGGAGTTGTGGGCGACGGCACGTTCCCGTTCGAGCTTGGTGTGCCGTTTGAGGCGATCGTCATCGCGGGTACTTCCGCGGGACCAAATTCGCCCCAGAACGAAAGTTCGGCGGGGGCGAGCTTCATGCTGCTCGAAGCGGATAACCAAACACCGGTGCCGTTCTATATCGTGCCGGAGCCGATGAGCGGAGCGCTGCTGGGGGCGGGTCTGGGTGTTGGCGCAGCGCTGATTCGGAAGCGCAGAAGGGCGTAGAACAAAGGGTTGAAAGCGGCCCTGCTTTGCTAATGTGAAAGCAAGTGTCGTCGCCCTTGAACTTTCATCTGGAGCAATATGAAGGGCCGCTCGACCTGCTGCTCGATCTGATTCGCAAGCAGCAGATCAACATTCACGACATTCCGATCGCGAAGATCACGCAGCAGTATCTCGATTACATGCAGAAGGCGATGGAACTCGATATCGAGCTGAGCTCGGAGTTCGTCTACATGGCTGCGACGCTGATTCATATCAAGAGCCGCACGCTGCTGCCGCGCGATCCGGAGCTGGACAAAATCGCACCGGAAGAAGATCCGCGGCAAGAGCTGGTGGAGCGGCTGATCGAGCACGAGCGCTTCAAGAACGCGGCCGAGATGCTGCAGCAGAAGCGGATTGTGGAAGAAGCGATGTGGTCGAATCCGCAGATTGAGGAGTTTATTGCGGAAGATCAGGGGCCGTCGCTGGCGGTGACGATTTTCGACCTGGTGAAGACGTTTCAGGGAGTGCTGGAACGGGCGAAGAACCGGCCGATTTACGAAGTGGGGAAAGAGTCGGTAAGCGTGCCGGAGATGATCGACTATGTGCGGCGGCAGCTGAGCAATACTCGGCGCCACGGACCGCTTTCGGCGACACGGTTGTTTGAGAATCAGCGCAGCCGGCGCGCGATGATCTGCCTGTTTCTGGCGATACTCGAGCTGGTGAAACGGCAGGCGGTGCAACTGACGCAGATGGAAGCGTTTGGCGATATCGGGCTGGAGCGCGCGGCGGCATTTCACGAGGCGAACGCGACGGCGGAAGAGCTGGCGGCGGTAGAAGAGGAATATCGTTAACGAATTGAGCATGGAAGATACGGATCAGGTTCTCGAAGCTCAGGAGGAAAGAGCAGAAGAGGAGAGCGCACCCGATCCCGGCGCAGAGGATCAGATCGCGGAATCGGAAGAGATTGTGATCGCCGATGCGGTGGCCGAAGAAGCGCCGGCGGCGGAGGCTACGGTTGCGCTGAAAGCGGTGATTGAAGCGGCGATTTACATCACCGACGAGCCGCTGACAGCCGAGCAGATTGCGAGCGCGCTGGAGCAGCCGCTGGACAAGGTGAAAGAGATTCTGGCGGCGCTGGTGGCTGAGTATGCGGCGCCCGATCGCGGGCTTTCGGTGCGGGAGCTGGCGGGCGGATACAAGATGTCGACCAAGGCCGAGCATCACGAAGCGATCCGGCGTTTTGTAAACAAGCTGCAGCCGCCATTGAAGCTGTCGCTCGCGGCGCTGGAGACGCTGGCGGTGGTGGCGTATAAGCAGCCGATTACGGCGCCGGAGATTCTGGAAGTGCGCGGGGTGCAGGGCGCGGGCGTGCTGAAGACGCTGCTCGATCGGAAGCTGATTGCGGCGGCGGGGCGCAAGAACGTTGTCGGAAAACCGATTCTGTACAAGACGACGCGCGAATTTCTGATTCAGTTTGGATTGAATTCGCTGGCCGAGCTGCCGACGCTCAAGGAGTTCGAAGAGCTCGGGCGATTTGCGCTAACGGAAGGCGAAGAGCCGAGCGCGCCCGAGCAAGCGCGTGTTGGGCCCGCGCAGGAAGAACTGAAGCTGGACGAACCGGCTGAAGAAAATGCCTGAAGAGCGGCTGCAGAAGATCATCGCGAACGCGGGCATAGCGAGCCGGCGCAAAGCGGAGGAGCTGATTCTGGCCGGGCGCGTTTCGGTGAACGGCGAGACGGTAACGGAGCTGGGCACGAAAGCGGATCTGGCGGTGGATCGCGTGACGGTGAACGGGCAGGTGCTGAGCGCGCCGAAGCATCACCTTTACATTGCGCTGAACAAGCCGAAGGATGTGGTGACGACGACGCACGATCCGGAGGGGCGCAAGACGGTGCTCTCGATTTTCAAGGGGCTGCGGGAGCGCATTTATCCGGTGGGGCGGCTCGATTATGCGAGCGAAGGACTGCTGCTGCTGACCAACGACGGCGAGTTTGCGAATAAGCTGATGTCGCCGGCGAGCCATGTGATGAAGACGTATCTGGTGAAGGTGAACGGCGCGCTGACGGCGGAGCAGGAGGAGCAGTTTCGGGCGGGTATTCCGATGCATGGGCGGCGGACGGCGCGGGCGGGACTGAAGCTGATCCGGCGCGGCGAGAATCCGTGGTACGAAGTGCGGCTGGTGGAAGGGCGGCAGAACCAGATCCGCATCATGTTCAAGCATTTTGGGCGGCTGGTGGAAAAACTCAAGCGAGTGAAGATCGGGTTTCTGGAGCTGGGCGATTTGAAGCCGGGCGCGTACCGGACGCTGACGAAGACGGAAGTGGCGCGCTTTCAGAAACTGCTGGCGGAAGGCGCGAAGCATGCGCGGGACGGGAACGAAAGGTTGGATGCGCGATGACCGATAGCGAGATAAAGAATCTTTTGGAATCGGCGAAGACGATCGCGGTGGTGGGGCTTTCGAGCAATCCGATGCGGCCGAGCTTCGGGGTTTCGCGTTTTCTGCAGCGGCAGGGATTTCGTGTGATTCCGGTGAATCCGCAGGAGACGGAAGTGCTGGGGGAGCGCGCGTATGCGTCGGTGAAAGATGTGCCGGGCGCGATCGACATTGTGGATATTTTTCGCCGTCCGGCGCGGGTGCCCGAAGTGGTGGACCAGGTGATTGAGCGCGGGGATGTGCGGTGTGTGTGGATGCAGGAAGGGGTTGTGAGCGAAGAGGGCGCGGCCAAGGCGGAAGCGGCGCGCATTCCGGTGGTGATGGATCGCTGCATCCTGAAAGAACTCGCGCGGCTGCTGCCGTAGGAGAGTGGTCTGGGCTCGAAATCACTTGCGGTTGCGGCATTGGGGGGAATGCTGCTGCTGGGCGGGTGCAACTCGGGTCCGCAACAGCAGCTTCCGCAGGCTTACATTGCGCCCGCAACGGCGGCGCTGCGTCCGCAACTGACACAACGCACAACAAGCGCGACGGTGCTGAAACATGGCGAGCGGGTGAGTGTGCTCGATGTGCGGCGGCGGTATGTGAAAGTACGGACGACGGGCGGAGTGGAGGGCTGGATCGATTCGTACGATCTGCTGAGTCCGGAGGAGATGCAGCGGATTGAGCGCGAGCGGGCGGCGGCGCTGAAACTTCCTTCCGAGGGAAGAGCGACGGCTTACGAGACGCTGAATATTCATCTTGATCCAAGCCGCAAGTCTCCGGCGTTTACGCAGATAGCGGAAGGCGCGCCGGTGGAGGTGCTGGCGCGGAGGCTGGTGGCGCGAGAAAGCGAGCCGCCGCGCTCGATCTTCACGTTTGAAAAGCCGCAGCCGCCGGTGCGCCGTTCGAAGAAGGAACGGGCGGGGAAGAATTCATCGAAGCAGCCGCCGAAACCGCCGGCTCCCAAGCCGCCGAAAAACTGGCAGCAGACCTGGGGCGTGGACAATGACGCGGAGAACGCGGAATCGGATGTGCGCGAGGAAGCGAAGACGGCGGCGAAGGATGAAAAGCCGGCGATTGTGGAGTCGTGGACGCTGGTTCGAACGGAAGCGCATCAGACGGGCTGGGCACTGACGCGGAATCTGATGATGGCGATTCCGGACGAAGTGGCGCAGTATGCGGGCGGGGCGCGGATTACGTCGTATTTCGATCTGGGCGCGGTGAACGATGAGCGCGACGGGACGAAACACAACTGGCTCTGGACGACGGCGACAACGATGGACCCGGCGGATTTCGATGCCTGGCGGGTGTTTCTCTGGAACCGGCGGCGGCATCGTTATGAGACGTCGTACCGGCGGCACGGGATTGAGGGATTTTTTCCGGTGCATGTGGATCCGGCGGATCCGACGCGCTTCGGGCGGACGTTCGAGATTATCACCAAAGATGACGACGGCAGAATGCGGAGGCGGACGTATTTGTTTGACGGCACGCTGGTGCATCTGATTGCGACGGAGGATTATCAGCGGCCGACGGAACAGCTTTCGGTGAGTGGTGCGCCGGGTGGTGGGGCGGCGGTGCGGAAGCCTTCGTGGCTGGCGCGCGAGTGGGACCGGGTGAAGGCGATGGTGCATGGCGGTCGGTAGAGCGGGAGCTTCTTACGCTCGCGGCATCAAACGTGAGGCTTCAGGAAGGGATTGACGACGCGCACCGTGCCATACAGGCGATCGTTCTGCAGATCTTCGGTCAGGATTTCAGACAGTCCGTAGTATTCGGCATAGGACCAGATCTGTGCGTCGAACCAACTCAGCTGGTAGGCGGCACAACCGCGGATCGCGTTGCGGAGGATGGCCTCGTTGGGATACAGGATGGTGAATTGCTTCAGGAACTCTTCGGCCTCGCGGAGTGCAGCTGTCAGCGGCAGGATGATGTGGCCGCGAATGGGGCGGGTGACGGCAGCGACAAACTCGATGATTACCTGATGAGGAACTCGCAGGGTGTCCTCTTCGATGCCCCGGCGAAGCAGTAGAGTTGCGATCTTTTGCTTTTCCGGGAAGCGGTGATCGTATCGGTACACCAGGACATTCGTGTCAATGAGAGCGGCCACGAAGGTAAAGATCCTCCCGGGTCCAACCGCGGTCCTGGCCGGTGCGCCTGGGCTTTATCGTTCTGGCTCGCTTACGGTTACGATCTGTCGCCTGATCGAAGAGGCGAAGACGGGTTGCAAGGTCTTCGGTGGGGGCGGATTTGGCAGCCGGAATGACGCGAATCGTGTCGCCTGCGGGAATCCACTGGATGTCGTCGCCAGGGTGAAGTCCGTACTGTTCCGCGATGACCTTTGGCACGGTGACCTGGTACTTGGAGGTGATTCGAGACATGGCGGACCTTTCGTCCTTACTGTAACAAGGACAGGCTCCTTACCGAAGCAGAGGTCAGACTTCTTCGATTTTGCCGGCGATTTCGACGCGGTCCATGGCGAGGAACTGCTGGACGTGTGGATGGTTGCAGGTTTCGAGCTGGGCGAGCGGTCCGAAGAAGATGGCTTCGCCTTTGTAGAGAAACATGACGGTATCGGCGACTTTGCGCATGAGGTCGAGATCGTGGGTGACGACGATGGAGGTCAGGTGCAGATCTCTTTTGAGGCGCAGCATGAGGTTACCGATGTGGTCGGACATGATGGGATCGACCATGGTGGTGGGCTCGTCGTAGAGAATGCACTGGGGCTGCGCGGCGAGCGCGCGGGCAATGGCGACGGCGCGTTTGTAACCGGTGGCGAGGTCGCCCGGAAATTCATCTTCCATGCCGACCAGGTCGACTTTTTTTAGCAGATCGCGGACGACGTCCTCTTTTTTCTGATCGCTGTAGCCGTGCCAGGTCTCGAGCGAGAATTCGATGTTCTCGCCGACGGTGAGCGAATCGAAGAGCGCGCCGGATTGAAACACCATGGTGACTTTTTCGCGAATCTGGCGCAACTGTTCTTCCGACATGTGGGTGATGTCGGTGTGCGCGACGATGACGCGGCCGCTATCGGGTTTGAGGAAGCCCATGATGTGCTGCAGGCTGACGGATTTTCCGACACCGCTGCGGCCGATGATGGCGAGGGTCTGGCCGGCGTCGACGTAGAAGTTGACGTCGCGCAGAACGGGGCGGGAAAACGTCTTGGAGACGTTTTCGAACTGGATGTAGTGGGGATACTGGCCGTTGCCGTTTAGCGGGTCAGCTGCCACGAGTGCCATTCCTCAGGAGTATTGATATTGGCCAGCGGCTGGGGACTCGCGAGCGCGCGGGCGTTGAGTTCGCGAACCAGATCGAGCAGGCGGAGACGCGATTGATCGAGGGCGCGGGTGACGTGTTCAAGACAATCCGCACGCCAGACGGAGCAGAGCGGATGCAGGGTTCCATCGGGATCCTGCGAGATAAGGCAGCGCGCGTCGGTGCGACGGGCATGCGTGAGCAGTTCGTGTAACCAGGATTCGTCGAGGCCGGGCATATCGCAGGCCACGATGAGGTTGAAATCGCCGCGGTTGCTGTGGAGGGCGGCTTCGATGCCGGCGAGCGGTCCGCAAGAGGATCGAAGATCGTCGATGGTATCGATCGCCAGATCACGGTAACGCGCGGCGGCGCCGACGAGGCAGACGCTGCCAGCGGCGTGTTGTACTTTGCGGGCGAGGGACTCGATGAGCAGCTCGGAGGCAAGCGGGAGGCGAGCTTTGTCGCGGCCCATGCGCCTGCTGTGGCCGCCGACCAAAACGAATCCGGCCGTTCGCATTTCCCATTATTGCTCGGGGAGAGATGGCGGGCCGATGGGCTTCGAATTGCAGCGAAGAGTGACGCTATGTGGAAGACGGCGAGTGGTGTGTCGCTTTGCGGGCTGCTGGTGCTGGCGGGCGTGTGGCGATCGCAGGCAGGGGAGCAGGCGGGCTATGCCGAGGTGACGCGGGCCATTCGCAACAACGATCTGGAGGGAGTACGCGCGCTGGCGGCGGATCCGAACGTGTTGAAAAGCACAGGACCGCTCGGCTATACGGCGCTGCATTACGCGGCGATTTACGGGAGCGCGGACGCGATGGGGATCCTGCTGCGCGCAGGGGCTGACCCGAATGCACGGGATCGCACGGGCGCAACGGCGCTGCATTACGGAGCCTATTGCCTGGATAAAGTGCTGCTGCTGGTTGGGGCGGGAGCGGATGTGAAGGCGGCGGAAAATGGCGGCGCGACGGCGCTGATGATCGCTTCGGCGGCGCCGGGAAATGTGCGGACGGTGCGCTTTTTGCTGGAAAAAGGCGCCGATGTACGGGGGCGCGATCAGTTTGGGGATAACGCGCTGATTCGGGCTGCTGCGAATGGCGATCGCGAGGTTCAGGAACTGCTGCTGCAGCGCGGCGCGGAGAGCCGAGCGGTGGATCGTGCGGGACTGACGGCGCTGAATATCACGACGGCTTCGGCGGCTATGACGCGGCAACTGCTGGCGGCGGGCGCGGATGCGAATGCGGCGAATGTGTTTGGCGGACGGGTGCTGAAGGGCAACATCGCGCTGGTGCATCTGACGCCGCTGATGGTAGCGGCACCGTACGCGGAGCAGGGAGTTATACCGGCACTGCTTGGAAGCGGGGCTCGGGTGAACGAAGTGGATATTCGGAAGATGACGCCGTTAATGCTTTCGATAGCGAGCGACCAGGCGAAGCCGGAGAACGTGCGGCAACTTGTTGCCGCGGGTGCGGAGGTGAATGCGGAGGACCAGAACGGGGAAACGGCGCTGACCTGGGCACGCAAGTTTCGCAATCCCGAGATTGTGGGGATGCTCGAGAAAGCAGGAGCGCGCGGAGGGGAGCTCGCGCCTGCTCCGCGGCCGGATGAGAACGCCAGCGCAAAGAGTGCAGAAGACGCGGTACGGCGTGCGATGCCGCTGTTGACCAGGACGGCGCCGCAGTTCTTTCGGGAAGGCGGCTGCGTGGGATGCCATCACCAGCCGGCGTATGCACAGGTTTTTGGAGCGGCGAAGCGCGCCGGACTCGCTCCGGATCCTGCGCTGCGGACGGCGTTCCTCGGCGGAATGATTTCGATGCGGCCGCGACTGGCGCCGACTCTGCCGGTGCTGCGCGGTCCGGGCGGCGATATCGATCCGCTGCTCTACGCGCTGGCGGCTTATGACGAGCTGGGCGAAGCGCCGAACGAAGACACGGATCTCTTGGTGCATTACATCGCGGTGCGGCAGGATGCTGCGGGGAGCTGGTCCGCTCTCGGAATCGCGCGGCCGCCGATCGAAGACAGCAGCATCACGCGGACCTCGCTGGCGATGCGAGCGCTAAAGCATTACGGCTGGCGCGCACGGCAGCCGGAGTTTGAAGAACGAATTGCGCGGGCACGGAAGTGGCTGGAAGCGGCGGCTCCGGTGACGACGTACGAGCGCGCGGATCAGATCACGGGCTTGTATGAGGCGGGCCTTACGCGTGAAGAGCTGCGCGGCAAAACAGAGGCGCTGCTGAAACTGCAGCGCGGCGATGGAGGATGGGCGCAGACGAAGTACCTCGATTCAGACGCGTACGCGACCGGGCTGGTGCTGCATTCGCTGTATCGAACAGGACTGATCACGCCAGCGGACGAGGCGTACCGGCGTGGAGTTGCGTTTCTGCTGCGCACACAGTTTGCCGATGGTTCGTGGTATGTGCGCAGCCGCGCGCCGAAGTTTCAGCCGTATTTTCAGAGCGGTTTTCCGTTCGACCACGATCAGTGGATTTCGAGCGCGGGGACGGCGTACGCGCTGATGGCGCTGGCTGATGGTGTGAATGGCGGATCAGAGCGCAAGCGTTAGCGGATGGCCGGGGGCGAGGGTGCGTTCCGGTGTGAACGGCGGGAGCGGCTTTTCGTGCACGACGATCTGGCGTACGGGAAGTGAGCCTTCGATCACTTCGATGGTGAGCTGCGCGCGGGTGAGGGTGAAGGTGCCCCAGCCGGTGCCGGTGGACCAGAAGGACTGGAAGCGCGGGTGGGCGATGCGCGGTGCGATGGCGACTTTGCGGTCGAGCCCGAAGTATTGAAAACCGCTGAGCGCGAGCAGGCTCGACCAGGAGGACATGGCGCGAGCGTAGTGGTGGCCGCATTCGGGCTCGTCCCAGGGATTGCGGCGGATGCCGTCGTAGCGGCGGCGCACGTTGGCGATGGCTTCGAGCCCGCGCTCGAGCATGCCGTGGAAGAGAAACAATGCGGCGATGGCGTGCTCCTGTCCGGTCCAGGTTTCGGCATAGTACGGGAACGGAATGCGGGGTCGCTCGGACTTGCCGTAGTCGCAGACCATGAGCGCGCCTTCGTCGTTCAAAGCATAGGTGCGCTGCACGTTTTCATGGTCGAAGAGACTGGGTTTGTGATTATAGCGGTAGAGGGCGTCGAGAGTTTTGGCCATGTGATCGCGATTGAGGAGCGGGCCGAGGCCGCAGACGTCGGCGAGATACTGGCCGAGTAGCTGATCGAGCAGGCAACCTTCGCCGACCTGAAACTGGGGGTGCTCGGGATCGTCGGCGCCCATGCCGCTGCGGAGACCGGGGGCGATTTCGCTGGCCGGATGGCCTTCGACGCGCTGTATGTAGTATTCTCCATTGAAAAGATTCTGATCGATCCAGCCGCTGCCATTTTCAAAGACGCGGCGATATTCGGAGGCGGCGGAGCGATCGCCTGCGGCATGGGCCATCTCTTCCGCTGCGCGTAACGCACCGAGGTAGTAGATGCCGCAGAGCGGATTGGGACCGTAGAACTCGACGTCGTAGGTGTTGTGCTGGACGCCTTCCAGGATGCCGTCGCGATTGGCGTCCCAGCCGCCGGGAATCCAGGCGAATTCGATGGCGCGCTTCACCTTTGGCCAGAATTCGTTAAAGAATTTGTCGTCGCCGGAAAGCTGCCAGTCCTGATAAACCTTCATGATCTGGCCCATCTGGCCATCGGCGGCGATGTAGCCGAAGCGCTCGATGCCGTCGGGCAGAAGCTGGCGGAAGTACATGCCGCCGCGCTCGTCCATGGAGTAGCCGAAGGCGGCGCGGCGCAGGGAATGGGAGAGCGACGGGAAGAGACTGGCGGTGGCGGTTTCGTAGTTCCAGACGTGGGTGCAGTTGCCGAAGCAGCAGCCGAGGTGATCGGAGGAGCCTTCGAAGGCGTGGAACTCGCCATCGGCGGTGCGGAAGCAGGTGGTGGAGATGAGAGTGGAGAGATTGGCGAGGGCGGCGTCCTTGACTTCGCCGGGGAGGGTGGTTTCGCGGAGGGCGCGGACGAATTTTTGGGTGCGCTGTTCGAGCGCGGGCAGATGCGCGGCACCGTATTCGGCGGCGGCCCAGGCGTCGGGAAAGCGGGCGGCGTACCAGTTGCCGATGACGTCGTTTTCGTGACCTTTGGGCGCATCCCAGCCGCAACGTTTCGGCGTGCGATTGGGGAAGTGCCAGGCGAGGACAAAGCTGTATTCGGCTTCGGCCTGCGGATCGATTTGCTGTTTGAGACAGACGGCGCCGACTGCGCCGGTTTGAGCGGCTTCGGGGCCGAGCGCGCCGTCTTTTGAGAAATCGTCCCAGAAGAGAAGCGGACTGTTCCACCAGCGGCCGGCGGGCCAGCCTTTGAGCGCGGTGACTTCTCCGACGCCGGTGAGAATAGCGAGCGCGAAACTGCCGTGCGCGACGTCGTCGGGCGGGAGAGACGGATTGGTCATGAAGAGACCTGCGAGATTTTGGCCGCGGCGGTGTTCGTTCAAGCGCTTTTCGTCGTGGGTGCGGGCGATGTCGAGATTGTTTTGATCGGCGGAGCGGACGGGGTTCTCGATGGACCAGGCGATGGAGGCGGCGACGCGTTTGCGAGAACGATTGCGGAGACGGTAACGCAGAAGAACGAGCGGCAAGCCGGAGGCATCGGCATCGAGCGGGATAAAGGGCGAGACGGCTTCGAGGGTGATGGAGACGGGGAGGCGATCGTCGTGGAAGTCGATGCGCGGGGCGGCGAATTCGCCGATGAAGGTTGCGCCCTGGAGGCGAGAGAGGCCTGGCACATTGCGCGAGCCGAGACCTTCGGCACCGGCGTAGGGCGGCTCGATACGCGCTTCGAGGACGTGGGACATGGGCGCTTCACCTTCGGATTGGACCCAGAGGCTGGCGAAGGCGTACTGCGGAGAATTGCCCTGATCGGGGCGATTGAAGATCTCCCAATCGCGTAACTGGCCGCGACCGCCGAGGCCGATGCTGCCTGCCGCCACGCCGCCGAGCGGATAGGAGATCATCTGCAGCGCGGGCCCGGTGAAGCGGCGCGGATATTCGAGAGCGGAGCGCAGAGAAGATGACTGCGAGGGCTGTTCGGATTGCGCGTTGGTGTGCGCGGGAAGCGCGGCGGTGGCGAGCGTGGCAGATTTGAGGAAATCGCGCCGGTGCATTCGCCAAGTATCATATCTGGCGAATATGTCTGGACGTCCTGTGCTGATTTTTGTTGGCGGGTTCCTGGGAGCAGGAAAGACGACGCTGATTCTGCGAGCGGCGCGGGCGCTGGCAGAGCGCGGGAAGCGGGTGGCGGTGATCACGAACGATCAGGACCGTTCGCTGGTGGATACGCGCGTGGCGGAAGCGCAGAAGGTGGCGGCGCGGGAGGTGGCGGGCGGATGTTTCTGCTGCCGGTTTTCGGATCTGATGGAGCAGGCCGAGGGTTTGCGTGAGTATGAGCCGGATGTGATTTTCGCGGAGCCGGTGGGAAGTTGTATCGATTTGTCGGCGACGATTCTGCAGCCGCTGAAGCGATTTTATGAACGCGAGTATCGGCTGGCCCCGCTGACGGTGCTGGTGGATCCGGCGATGCTGGAGCGGGCCAAGCGCGGCGAGATGGATGGCGATGTGGAGTATCTTTTCGGGCAGCAGCTGGCGGAAGCGGATCTGATCTGCACGACGAAACGCGACTTGTATCCGGGCGCGCGGGCGGCGAAGGTGCCGGTGGATTTCGCGGTGAGCGGCGCGACGGGAGAAGGCGTTGACGAGTGGCTGGCGGAGGTGCTTTCGGGTAGGCGCATGGCGGGGGCGCGGCTGCTCGAAGTGGATTACGGGCGTTATGCGGAAGCGGAGGCGGCGCTGGCGTGGCTGAATCTGGAGGCGGCGATACGGCTGGCGATTGCGAAGAGTCCGGCGCTGGTGTGCGGGCCGCTGTGCGATCGCTTAGAAGAAGAGTTGCGAGGGCGCGGTATTTTTGTGGCGCATTTGAAGATTTTCGATCAATGCGCGAGCGGGTGGCTGAAGGTGAGTCTGGCGGGCGATGGGGCGCCGCGGCCGGAAGGCGATCTGCTGGCGGAGGCGGCGGAGGAGCATCAGCTGGCGATCAATCTGCGGGCGATTGCGGAGCCGGAGGAGATGCGGGAACTGGTGCTGGCGGCATTGCGGGAAGTCGGAGGGAGTCTGGAGATCCGGCATGCACGCGCGTTTCGACCGGCGGCGCCGCGGCCGGAACATCGGTTTTCGGCGACGGTTGCTTCCGGGCCGGTTACTTCTGGGTGAGCGCGGCGTAGATCTCGCGGACGAATTCGTCGGGGGTGACGCGGCCGTGGCCCCAGCGTGAATCGAAGTCGGCGGTGGGGTGCTGGGCGAGGATCTCGCTTTCGGTTTTGTGTGCGTCGATGGACTGCTGGATGCGATCGCGCACGGCGGCGATCATGTCATGGAATTGTTTCAGATCAGCGCCGCTCGCCACGCTGCCATAAACGGGCACGATGCGGAAAGCACCGCCGGACCAGGAGTTGAGGGCGTTGAGGAGGCCGTCGAGTTTTGCGCCCTGGGCGGGATCGAGGAGCGGATAGCCGTCGCCGGGAAAGACTTCGCCGAGATAGACGAGATTGTCGCGATGGAAATGCGCGATGGCATCGGCGTCGCTGTAACCGGAGCGCTGGTGGACGACGTGGATGGCGTCGTCGTTGAGATCGAAGGTGATGACTTCGGAGAAGGCGACGCGCGGACGGTCGACGTTGAGCTTCTGGAGTTCGGGGGGAAGCGGCCGGGAGGTGCCCATGACGTGGCCGCCGAGACGTTCGAGCGCTTTTTCCTGCATGGCGACGAAGGCGCCGAGTTTGCCCCAGCCGGCGTCGCCTTGCGAGTGTGCGAGATCTTCGGGCCAGATGACGAGGTAGCGCACGGCGGATTTCGTTTTCGCTTCGAGGATGCGGTTGATTTCGGGTGTGCTGGCGGCGGAGGGTGTTCCGATTAAGAGCGCGCCGTCGGGACCGACGGAGGCGATGACGTTGCCGGTGGAGGTGGCGAGCAGGAGCAGGTGGGGGGAGAGCTCGGTGACTTTGACGGTGGACTCAGCGGCAGTGGCAGCGAGCGCGCAGAGGCAGAGTGAAGACAACGCGAGCAGGCGCATCTTTTCAACTGTACGGTATGTTCAGCATGGATGCGGGGATTTGCGCGATGGGCGAGCGTGCTGTGGCTGGCGGCGAGTTTTGCCGGATTGGCCGGGGCGTATTCGGTGCTGACGCATGAGCAGCTGATCGATCTGGCGTGGAACCAGCTGATACGGCCGCTGCTGGTGGCGCGTTATCCGAAGACGACGGCGGCGCAGTTACAGGTCGCGCATGCCTATGCGTACGGCGGGTGCGCGATTCAGGACACCGGCTACTATCCGTTCGGGCACGAATTTTTCAGCGATCTGACGCACTATGTGCGCACGGGCGATTTCATCATGCATCTGCTCCGAGATGCGCGGGATGCGAATGAGTATGCGTTTGCGCTGGGGGCGCTGTCGCATTATGTAGGCGATAACATCGGGCATCATGATGCGGTGAACCGGGCGACAGCGCTCAGTTTCCCGAAGCTGGCGAAGCGTTTCGGGCCGATTGTGACGTATGACGAGAATCCGCACGCGCATGTGCGGACGGAGTTCGCGTTCGACATTGCGCAGCTGAATAAAAGACGGCTGGCGCCGGCGGCGTATCTGCGATTTGTCGGGCTGCGCGTTTCGACTCGCGTACTGCAGCAGGCGTTTACCGAGACGTACGGGCTGAGCCTGCGGAGTGTGCTGGGGCCGGAACGGCCAGCGGTGCGCAGCTATCGGACGTCGGTGCGGAGTTGGATTCCGCGGTTTGCGCATGCGGAGAATCTGATTCACGCCGACGATTTTCCGGCGGATACGGACGGGCATGAGCTGGAGCTGTATTTGCAGTATCTGAGCGAGACGGAGTTTCAGAAGGTGTGGAGCCGGTACCGGCGGCAGCCCGGTGTGCTGACGCATCTGACGGCGGTGTTGATACGGATTGTGCCGAAGATCGGGCCGCTTTCGGTGCTGGCGATTGCGGTGCCGACGGAGCAGACGGAGCAGATGTATATCACGAGCGTGAACCGGTCGATTGAGCTGTATCGCGAGTTATTAACACGGCTGCGCGGGGACGCGATTCCGTTCGTTCCGGATCGCGACCTCGACACGGGCGAAGCGACGAAGCCGGGCGCGTACAAGCTGACGGACGAGACGTATGCGAAGCTGCTGGCGCGGATCACGAACGATCCAGCGCGCACGATTCCGGCGGACCTGCAGCAGGATATTTTGCATTTTTATGCGGATCCGAATGCGCCGATTCACACGAAGAAGAATGCGAAGGAGTGGGAGAGGGTGCAGGCGGAGTTGCGGGTGCTCGGGTCGATGAAGACGGGTGGGGTTAACGGGTTTTGAGCTGTTCTTCGAGTTCGGCGACGCGGCGCTCGAGGGCACGGACGGTTTTGAGCAGGTCGGGGAGCTTGGGGAACGCGGCGGTGGCGCGCAGCCAGAGATTCGATTCAAACGCCGGCGAGCCGGCGACGATCGCGCCTTCGGGGACGTCGTGTTTCAGGCCGGATTGGGCCCAGACGATGGCGTTGCGGTGGATGGTCAGGTGGCCTGCGGCGCCGGTCTGGGCGGCCATGATGACGTTTTCTTCGAGGGTGGTGCTGCCGGCGAGACCCGTCTGACCGCAGAGGATGTTGTCTTCGCCGACGACGCAGGCGTGGCCGATCTGGCAGAGGCTGTCGATTTTAGCGCCGCGTTTGATACGGGTTTCGCCGAGGGTGGCGCGGTCGATGGAGGTGAGCGTCTGGACTTCGACATCGTCCTCGAGCACGGTGATGCCGGATTGCGGAATTTTGTACTGGCGGCCGTGGTTGTCCTTGGCGAAACCGAAGCCGTCGCCGCCGATGACGACGCCGTTGTGGAGGGTGACGCGGTGGCCGATGCGGCAGAACTCGCGCACGGAGACGTGGGAATGGGCGGTGAAATCGTCGCCGATGGTGCAGCCGTCGTAGATGACCGCGTGCGGATAGAGAACGGCATTGCGGCCGAGCGAGACGTGCTCGCCGACGACCGCGTACGCGCCGATGGAGGCATTTTCACCGAGCTGCGCGCTGCGGGCGATGGCGGCGGTGGGGTGAATGCCGGGCGCGGGTCTGGGCGGTTGATAGAAGAGCTCGAGAGCGCGGGCGAAGTCGTGGTAGGGATTTTTCGAAACGAGAGTAGCCGAGGCGGACGTGCGCAGAGGCTCGGAGGCGATGACGGCGGCGGCGCGCGTCTGCTTCGCTTTGGGAGCGTAGCGCAGGTTGGCGAGGAAGGTGATTTCGGACGGTCCGGCTTTTTCGATGGTGGAGACGCCGGTGATGATCGTTTCGCCTGAGCCGGTGAGCTCGCAGCCGAGCAGATCGGCGAGTTGCGCGAGTGTGAAGGACGGCATAACGCGAGTAGACGCGGCGCGAGCGCTTCAGGCTTCCGCGATCACAGGATTGCGGAGTTCGCCGATGGACTGGATGCGGACGACGACCTCTTCGCCGGCCTGCAGATAGCGGGGCGGTTTGCGCGTGAAGCCGACGCCGGCGGGCGTTCCGGTGGAGACGATGTCGCCGGGCTCGAGAGTGAAGACGCTCGAGAGGAAGGCGATCAGGTCCGGGATTTTGAAGATGAGCTCGCGGGTGTTGGAATCCTGCAAAATTTCGCCGCCGATTTCGAGCTCGATGTTGAGGTCGTGGGGATCGGCGATTTCGTCGGCGGTGACGATCCAGGGGCCGAGGGGCGCGAAGGTGTCGAAGGTCTTGCCCATGAGCCATTGGGAGGTGGCCTTCTGGTAATCGCGCGCGGAGACGTCGTTCAGGATGGTGTAGCCGAAGACGTGGTCCTTCCAGTCCTGGGCGCGAATGTGGCGGCCGCCCTGGCCGATGACGAAAGCGAGCTCGGCTTCGTAGTCGGGTGATTTGGAGACGCGCGGGAGAACGATGTTTTCGCCGGGGCCGATGACGGAGGTGGCGAATTTATTGAAGATGGTGGGGACCTTCGGGACTTCGGCGCCGGTTTCCTTGGCGTGGTCCATGTAATTGAGGCCGACGCAGATGAGTTTCGAAGGGCGCGGAATGGGCGCGAGAAGGCGGACGCTGTTGAGCTTGTAGCGCTGCTCGATGGGGACCTCGGCGATGAGCTTTTCGACTTTGTCGAGGGCGAGCCGATCGTGCTTGATGAAGTCGAGGGTGGTGAGGAAACCGGCGGCTGCGAGATCGAGCACGAACTCGCCGGAGATGACGCCGGGGTGGACCTGGCCGCCCGCTTCGAAGGTAACGATGCGCATGCTTGCATCTTAGCCGCCGGGTGGGAAATTTCTGCTAACCGGGCGGCTGCGGAATCGTCCAAACGGGCAATTGCCAGGAGGCGTGCTATGCGAATCAGCCGTTTCGTTTGGGTGCTTTGCGCGATGAGCCTGTTCGCGCAGGACACGAGCCTTCCCAGGCCAAGGCTCGATCAACTCTCACAAAAGGAGTTTGACAAGATGCTGCGGAAAGGGCTTGATCAGCGGCAGCAGGAGGCGGCGCGGGTGCTGGAGCTGGCGGAGGGTACCAGGGAGTGCTCGATTCCGCTGCTCGAGTATCGGGTGAAGCATCCGGAGCGGTACACGATGCGGCGTGTGCCGGCGGGGCCGGGGTTGGATGCGATGGCGAAACCGGCGGGACCGGTTTGCAAGTGGTGAATTAAGACGTGCGGGTGCGGGCGATTTCGGGGGCTTCCTCGACGGCTCGCGGCAGGCCGCGCTCGGGCTCGAGGTAGTAGCGAGTGAGGCCGTCGCGCAGGATATCGAGCGCTTCCTGGGGTGTGTTGGCGAAGCGGAAGAGATTCAGATCGGCTTCGGCGATCATGCCGTACTTGACGAGCGCGTCGAAATTGAGAATCTCGTGCCAGTACTCGCGGCCGTAGAGCACGATCAGGATTTTGCTTTCGAGCTTCTTGGTCTGGGCGAGGGTGAGGATTTCACAGAGCTCGTCGAGGGTGCCGAAGCCGCCGGGGAAGACGACGAGGGCTTTGGCGAGATACGCAAACCAGAATTTGCGCATGAAGAAGTAGTGGAACTCGAAGGAGAGCTCGGGGGTGATGTAGGGGTTAGGGCGCTGCTCGAAAGGCAGGCCGATGTTGAGGCCGATGGTTTTGCCGCCGGCTTCGCTGGCGCCGCGATTGGCGGCTTCCATGATGCCGGGACCACCGCCGGAGCAGACGACGAAACGGCAGAGGGGATCGGAGCCGTTTTCGGATCGTGAGACGGAAGCGGCCCATTCGGTGGTGAGGCGGGCGAGCTCGCGGGCTTCCTGGTAATAGCGGCCGAGCGGACCGTCTTCGGTGATGCGGGCGGAGCCGAAGAAGACGATGGTGTCGTGGATTTTCTCTTCCTGGAAATGCTCGAGGGGCCAGAGGTATTCGGAGAGAATGCGCAGGGGCCGGGAGGCGGGGCTCTGCAGGAAAGCTTCTTCGCGGTAAGCGACGGGGCGGCGCTCGCCGGGTTCGTCAACTGGGATCATCGGGTTGGTTATTCTCCGTTGGCGACAAATTTCGATTGTCGCATCGCGGGGGTGGAGGCTAACAGAGTGTGGCGGTCCGGATGGCACAGTCAGCCCCGTCGACCGATATTTCTTACGGCGCCGGTGCGGCGTCCCTCGGCCGGGCTCCCGCAGAGTTCCCCGGCCTTAGATCATTTGCAGCGCGGCTAACGCGTCGACGGTGTCGATCTCTGAGTTCCAATACTGGAGCAGCGTCTGGCGATTGAGCTCGATCCAGCGCTTCAGCTGGGCCAGATGCTCGGAACTGAGCTGGCCTTGAATGACATGCACATCCGGCCGCAGGCCGACGCTTGTCATTTCTTCAGGCAGAGCCTTCGGGCCGGGCGCAACCTTCACGCGAATATCATGCCGGGCGTTGCCGCGCTCCGAGATCCATACGACAAACGGAAGACCCGTATGTTTGGGAAATAGGTTGGCCATGTGAAACTGGTCGTCAGCCGCGCTTTCGGCAGCAGGGACGAGCGGTTCAGTGTAGGGCATAATCGCTCTTCTGATTATCCTTCAAGCAAGTAAGCGGTGAGCCTTCGCCAGGCCGTCTCGTGTCCACTGCCGGCGCGGCTCGCTGAAGTGGCTGCCGAGATACTGTCGCACGCGCTCGATGAGCGCGAGCCGGGTGGCATAGCAAAGCTCGCCGCCGGTGTACAGCAGTGGGCCGTAGTTCGGATCCCATTGGTGCTTGGCGCCATTGCACTCGGGGCAACAGGCCACGGCATTCATAATCGAGTTGTCGCCGTACGGTCTGCTGGTCGACCTTGTTCGAAGCCCAGCTGCTCTCAGGCAGCTGCCGGCGCAGGAGGCGCCTGAGGATAGGAATCTCGCGGTGCTGCTTCCAGTGCTGGGTTTCCTGCTCGGCCTGGCGCAGGCGGCGGCCGAAGCTGAAAGCTTTGAGCAGAACCAGGTCTTTGGCCTGGTCGAAGACCAGATACGTCAGAAGTTCCATGGCGTTATCTCAAAAAAGAGCGAGAAAAGATAGACGATACCAGCGACGATCGCGAGCGCCCCGGCCGCCTGGAAGCAAAACCAAAGTGTTTCCCAACACTTCTGGGCTGGACTCTTGGCCGCCCAGATGGCCTCGTCGATCTCGTGCTGGCGTTCGAGCTGCCGCTCGTTGTAGCGCTTGACGAGCAGATCGGGATTCGCTTCGAGCTGGGCTTTGAGGCGAGCGCGGTCGCGGGCCGGCGCCCGCTCCAGCTCATAAGCCAGCTGTTCTCTGATGGCGTGGTTTTCATTTAGTTTCTCGGCAGCGAGCTTCGCGTTGTACTTGGCCTGGAGTGTCGCCAGATTGGTACGATGAGCCCACCGATAGCCGAGGCCGAGGAACGCGCCGCCGGTGCACAGGATCAGAAAAGCCAGAACGGGGTGCTTGGCATGGAGCTGGCTGGATGAGAATCCACCTGTCAGCCCTCGAACCCTGCCTTGGGGGCATTGGCGGAATCACTGATAAAATTCGGGCAATGCCGGGCCGCACGATCTTCACCGTCCTCGCCGAAACTGCCAGCAAATACGGCGATGCGCTGGCTTTGCATCAGCCGACGGGTGCCAAGACGGGTGCGGGTTATCGGACGTATTCGTGGAACGAATGGCGGCGCACCTCGGAGGAGATCGCGCTTGGGCTGAGCTCGCTGGGACTGGCGAGGGGCGAGATTGTCTGCATTCTGAGCGAGACGCGGGCGGAGTTTTATCTGGTCGATCTCGGCATTATGGGGGCGGGGGGCGTGGCGGCGGCGCTTTACACGGCGTATCCGATGCCGGACCTGGCGAAGAATATCCATTCGGCTGAGCCGCGGTTTCTGTTTGTCGAGAATGCCAAGACGCACGAGGCGCTGCAGGCGGCGGTGGCGGCGAGTGGGGCGCGCTGGCCGGAACACGTGATCGTGATGACGGGCGAGGCTCCGGCGGGGGCGATGACGCTCGAGACGCTCGAGGCGCGGGGACGCGAGCTGCTGGCGCGGGATGCGAAGGCGTTTGAACGTCTGACGGAAGATGTTTCGCCCGAGGATCCGGCGATTCTGTATCTGACTTCCGGCGCGACCGGCGAACCCAAGATGGGGCTTTCCAGCCATGCGGCGGTGCTGGCCAATATGGATATGGCACCGGTGGCGCTGCCGATCGGGCCGGAGGATTCGATGCTGGTCTTTCTGCCATCGGCACATATTGCGCAGCGGATTGTGCTGGAGATGGTGCCGATGCGGATGGGCACGCCGGTGTGGTTTTCCGAAAGTCTGGCGAAGCTGCCGGGGGAACTGCGGTCGGTGCGGCCGACGATTTTTCTGGCGCCCCCGCGGGTGTGGGAACGGATGTACGCGACGATTCAGACCGAGATCAAGAAGCGGCCGGCGATTGCGCGGAAGATTTTTCACGGCGCGCTGGGACTGGGTCTGGAAGCGGCGCGGTATCGGGAAGAAGGAAAAGCGCTGCCGCTGTGGCTGTCGCGCGCGCTCAAGATCGCGAATAAGGTTGTGTTTGGGAAGATCCGGGAGCGGCTGGGCGGGCGTATTCGGATTGCGGCGTCGGGGGCGGCGCCGCTGGGCAAGGATCTGGCCGAGTTTTACAGCGCGATCGGGATGCCGCTGGTGGAAGGTTACGGGCTGACGGAGGCGGGCGTGATCTCGTTCAACCCGATCGAGCGGCCGAAACCTGGGAGCATCGGGAAACTGCTGCCGGGTGTGGAAGCGCGGCTGGCCGAAGACGGCGAATTGCAGGTGCGGACGCCGTGCCTGTTCATGGGCTACTACCACGATGAGGCAGCGACGCGCTCGGTGATGACCGAAGACGGCTGGTTTTCGACGGGCGATATTGCGCAGGTGGATGAAGACGGCTACTGGTACATCACGGGACGCAAGAAGGAGCTGATCGTTTCCTCGAACGGGAAGAAGATTTACCCGGCGCGGATCGAGAATCTGTTCAAAGTGGAGCCGCTGGTGAACCAGGTGCTGCTGGTGGGCGACAAGAAGCCGTATGTGACGGCGCTGTTCACGCTGAATGCGGGCCAGCTGAAAGAGCTCAAAGGCAGCAACGGCGAAGGCTCAGCGGGCGCTTCGGAAGAGACGGTGAACAAGGCCGTTCAATCGGCGGTGGCGCGGGTGAACAAGCAACTGGCCGAGTTCGAGCGGATCCGGCGGTTCAAGATTCTCGACCGCGATTTTTCTATCGAGCGTGGCGAACTGACACCAACGATGAAGATTCGGCGAGCGCAGGTGCTGGAGAATAATCGGGAGCTCGTAAACCAACTTTACTTAGGGCGAGAAGACTCTCCGTAAAGAGAATATCTTCGGAGAGCGAGCCGGCCGAGGATGGCTCGACCGAAGCCTCGGGCTGGATGCTCGCCTGTGCCGCGGAGACGGCGCGGAGTCCCGCTAATTGTCGAAAACGCATGTCTGATTCCCTCCATACACCGGCCCAGCCGTTCCGGCTGCTGCCGATTTTTCGCGAGCGCGTCTGGGGAAGGCGGCAGCTGGCGCCGTATTTTCCCGATCCAGGCTCAAATCAACTTATCGGCGAGGCGTGGCTGACTTTTGAAGAAAATTCGACGTCTTTGGGCGTTTCGCTCGGAGAACTGATCCGGAAAAACCCGGCGATCCTCGGCAGCGCCCGGGATGCGGAGCACCCGAACATCTGTCCGCTGCTGCTGAAGATGCTGTTTACCAGCGAGCGGCTATCGGTGCAGGTGCATCCGGACGATGAGTATGCGCGGCGGCATCACGGATCGCTGGGAAAGACGGAGGCGTGGTACGTGGTGGCGGCCGAGCCGCCGGGGGAAGTGGCGGTCGGGTTTCGGGAGGAGATTTCGCCGGCGCGTCTGCGGCAGTCGGCGCAAACGGGAGAGATCGAAAAGCTGCTGGACTGGCGAAAGGTGCAGGCGGGGGATGTGATTTATACGCCGGCCGGGACGGTGCATGCGATCGGGGCGGGGCTGACGATCTGCGAGATCCAGCAGCATTCCGACATTACGTACCGGCTGTATGACTATGGGCGGCCGCGGGAGCTGCATCTGGATCACGGGGTGCGAGTCGCGCATCTGGGGCCGCATGAAGCGGGGACCGAGATTCGCACGCTGGCGGCGGGGCGGGAGGAGCTGGTGGCGAGTCCGTATTTCCGGCTGGAACGGCTGCGAGCGGCGGGTGTGCGGATTGCGGCGGATCTGCCGATTTACGCGATTTTGCTATGCCTGCGGGGAACGGGCAGGATTGCGGGAGAGGCTTTTGAGCCGGGGCATTGCTGGTTTGTTCCGGCCGGAGGCGAGGCGGTGGAGATTGCGGGCGGGCAAGGGGAGTGGATTGTGACGTATACGGCCGCAGATCCGCTTACTCCGAGCGAAATCTCTATTCCGGCATAACACCGAGTACTATTCGGTTCGGATTAGTCCTTTTGATAAGATTGCCGCTGCTTCCGGTCTATTTACCTGCTGACCGCTCCTTACAGTCGCGGCTCGGTCGGACCGCGCGCAAGCAAGCGGGTTTCAAATTTTGCGATGGGACGTATTTAGGCGATCCAAGAGGTGTTCTTTATGGAGATTCTTGTCTGGAGAATTGTTCTGGCGGCGCTGCTGCTGGCTTGTTTCGGCAGCTTCACGTGGGGTGTGCGGAACTTCTTTGTGAAGCCGGAGAAGATGGCGTTGGGGATGCGGGTGACGCTGATGAGTGGAACGCTGTTTTCGGTGCTGCATCTGCTGACGATTCTGTTCTGGTCGACGCCGGAAACGGTGCCGGCGGCGATTGCGGCGGGACTGTATGGCTTGTCGTGTGCGATGTTCTGGTGGGCGATTCGGGCCAACCGGGTGAAGCCGCTGGCTGCCTGTTTCGCCAAATCGGAGGCGGCGCACCTAGTGCAGCACGGACCATATCGGTATGTGCGGCATCCCTTTTATTGCTCGTACCTGCTGGCGTGGGTGGCGGGCGCGGTGGGGACGATGAATATCTGGCTGGCGTTTACGGCGGCGGTGATGTTTGTGCTGTATCTGACGGCGGCAGTGAACGAAGAGAACAAGTTTGCGGCGAGCCCGCTGGCGGATGCATATGCGGCGTACCGGGCCAGCACGGGGCGGTTTTTCCCGAAGCCGTTTTAGGGTTCGCAGGCTGGGTTGATTCCGGGCGCTTCAGGTGCGGCGCCGAGGAATACAGACTGCTGCATCAGCGGACGATGACCCTGATCCACGCCTATGTCGATCGGTACCGGATTCCTCGGTCCGAGATGCTGGCGCGACCCATTCGAAAACAGACTCGCTTTGACACGACTGGTTGCTTATTGCTTCGATGGCCGCGGTTTTGCGAGAGGCTTTCCCAGAGTGCGGCGGCTTCTTCGATGAGATCGGAATAGTAGCCCGTTTGGGGCCGGTGGAGAGCGGCTTCGAGCAGCCCCAGGTCACGGATGCCATGCCCGCCGCCATACCGCTCGATCTGATCGGCTTTCATGGCTAATACGTCCGCAACCGTAAGGTAATCGGTCATTCGGCCAGTTTTTTATAGAGCGGGCCGTACGTTTCGTGGCTGGCGAGATAGGCTGCCATCGCGTGGGGGCGCGGGTTTGCGTTTTTGTGCTTGGCGATCAGATCGGCCACGGCTTCGTCCAAAAGTACCTGCAGTGGCCGGGCTTCGCTCCGGGCGAGCGAACGAAGCTGGGCCAGCAGTTCGGCATTGATCTGGATAGCAAACTTTTCGCGCCGGATTTCTGACATGTTTCTTCCTCTTCTCGCAGCATGACATCCAGATGCATCATGACGATCGTGGGTGTGGCGATACCGTTGCGCGTCGCAGGCACTCCTGGCTGCCTACCGCTCGCTTTGCTCACGGCTCGGTTTGGAGGCGTTCGTCTTGCGGGTAGTGATGGACGAATTCCAGTAGGCGCCCGGCGGGTGTTTACTATGAAGCGATGCGGCTGGCCTGGTTCAACATCGCGCATGACCGCATGCGCTTTGTGGTGACTGTACTGGGCATCATGTGCGCGGTATTCCTGATGGTGTTTCAGGGCAGCATGCTGGTGGGGTTTCTGCGCGCGGCCTCGAAGATCATCGATTCCACCGATGCGGATATCTGGATTGCGGGGCGGGGTGTGCCCTGCTTCGAGTTTCCGGTGCCGATCGAGCGGCGGCTGGCCGAGATTGCGCGCGGGATTCCGGGGGTGGCGGAGTCGAGCCAGATTGCGACGGCGCAGATTCAGATCCGGCTGCCGGACGGCATACGGCAACAGGCGATTCTGATCGGGGCTGAGCCGCAGGCGGGCGCGCAAATTCCGATACCGAGGCTGAACGGGGCGAGCGGGCCGCTGGCGCCGGAAGCGCTGGTGGTGGATCGCAGCAATGCCGAGCTGCTCGAAGTGAATCGCGTGCCGATGGAAGTGGAAGCCAATAATCTGCACGCGCGCATCACCGGGGAAACGTCCGGCTTCAGCTCGTTTATCGGCAGTCCGTACGTCTTCTCGTCGTTTGACGATGCGGTGAAGTATCTGAGTCTGGGGCCGAACGAAACGATGTTTCTGCTGCTGCGGCTGAAACCGGGCGCAAAAGAGAAAGAAGTGCTGAGCCGGCTGCGGGCGCGTTTTCCGAATGTGGATGTCTGGACACGGGCGCAGTTTGCGCGGCGTGCGCGCTGGTACTGGATCTCGAAAACGGGCGCGGGCGGGGCGATTCTGATGGCGGCGCTGCTCGGGTTTTTCATCGGCCTGGCGGTGGTTTCGCAGGCGGTATATGCGACCACCATGGAAAACATCGAAGAGTTTGCCACGCTGAAGGCGATTGGCGCTTCGCGGCGATTCGTGATGCTGGTGATTCTGGCGCAGGCGGCGATCTGCGGCGCGGCCGGTTATATGCTGGGTACTTTGATCACGTTGCCTCTGGTGAAATTCGCGACCGTGAGCATTCCCTGGATCTCGACTCCGTTGTGGCTGCCGCTGGCGGCGCTGGTGCCGGCGCTCGGGATGTGCCTGCTGGCTTCGGTGCTTTCGGTGCGGGCGGCGCTCGGGGTGGAGCCGGCGCGAGTCTTTCGTGCCTGATGCGCTGGCGGTAGAAAACGTCACGGTTTTCTATGGCACGGAAACCGCGCGCATAGCGGCGGTCAACAACGTATCGCTGGCGTTCCAGCCAGGAACGCTGAGCGTGATTATGGGACCGTCGGGAAGCGGCAAGACGACGCTGCTCTCAGTGCTGGGGCTGCTGTTGCGGCCGGACAGCGGACGGGTGCTGCTCAACGGCATCGAAGCGGGCGAGCTTTCGGAAGACGAGCGCACGCGGCTGCGGCGCGACCATGTGGGGTTCGTGTTCCAGGCGTTTCGCCTGATGCACGCGCTTTCGACGCTCGAGAATGTGCTGCTGGCGCGGGACATTCGCGGGCCGCGAACGGCGGAAGACAGCGAGCGGGCCGAAGCGCTGCTCGCCGAGCTCGGACTCGGGAGTAAGCTGTACGTAAACCCCAAAGATCTCAGCGGAGGCGAGAAGCAGCGGGTGGCAATTGCGCGCGCGCTCTTCCCGAACCCGGGTGTGCTGCTGGCCGATGAGCCGACTGCTTCGCTCGATTCGCAGGCGGGGGCTCAGATCCGGGAGCTGCTGGGGAAGCTGACGCGCGAGCGGCGGATGACGACGGTGGTGGTGTCGCACGATCCGCGCTGGACCGAGTGCGCTGATTGTGTGGTATTTCTCGAAGACGGCCGAGTGGTGAAAGAAAGGACAACTGCGAAATGAAACGAAGCGCGTTACGCATTGCGATTGGCCTCGTGGCTCTCTCGCTGATTGGTCTGCTCATTCGTGCGCTGACATCGGGTCCGACGGTTGCCGCGATGCATGAGAACGCGGCGCGCAGTGCGGAGACGGATGCGGTGATTGTGGCCTGTCCGGGGCGGATTGAAGGGCGCAGCGATACGGTGCAAGTGGGGGCGGCGGCCGATGGCGTGGTGCAGGCGATTCATGTTCGCGAAGGCCAGAAGGTGAAGGCGGGCGAGATGCTGGCCGAGATCGGCTGCAGCGATCTGGAATCGGCGTTGCGGGTGGCGCAGGCGGAGGCCGAAAGTGTGCGGCAGGCGCGGGCGCGGCTGCTGCGCGGGAGCCGTCCGGAAGAACGCGAGGAAGCGGCGCAGAGGACGCGAGCGGCGCGGGCCGAGGTGGAGCATACGGCGGCCGAACTGAACCGCGCAACGCAACTGAGCGAAGCGCAGGCGATCTCGAAGGCATCGTTCGACCAGGCGCACCGGGATTACGAAGTGGCGGAGGCGCAGCTGAAGGAGGCGACGCGCAACGAGGAACTGGTGAATGCCGGTCCGACACCGGAAGATGCGGCCAAAGCGGATGCGGATCTGCGGGCGGCGATCGACCGCGTGCGGCTGGCCGAAGAAAAGGTCGGCAAATGCGCGGTAGTGGCGCCGGTGGATGGCACGGTGCTGCGGGTGGATCTGCGCGAGGGCGAGTCGTTTTCGACGGTTGCGCCGCATCCATTGTTTACGATTGCGGATCTGTCGGGGCGGCGGGTGCGGGCCGAAGTGGACGAGCGCGATATCGGTAAGATTCACGTGGGGCAGAAAGCAATTCTGACCTCGGAGGCCTATCCGGGCAAACGCTTTGAAGGGACGCTTTCGCGGATTGCGTCGATGATGGGGCGCAAGACGGTGCTGACGGGCGATCCGGCCGATAAGAGCGACCGGGATGTGCTGGAGGCGATTGTCGATCTGCAGCCGGCGGCCGATGCGCTGCCGATGGGATTGCGGGTGACGGTGCAGTTCGTGCGCTGAGTGTTGAGCGGCGCGGCGGCTTCGGATGAGGTTTGCCGAACCGCGGGGGGCTGCGAATTATGCGGCTGCTGCTCGAGGCGCCCCCGCACGGGATGATGGCCGGCGAGATCGGAACCGAGCTGGGCATTCCGGCATCGACTTTGTCGCATCATCTGGAGAAGCTCAAGAACCGGGAGCTGGTGCGTGTTCATCGTGAGGGGACGTGCCTGTGGTACGCGGCCGACAGCGTGACGCTGGAAGAGCTGCTGGGCTTTCTGTATGCGGAATGCTGCACGCGAAACAAGGCAGTGGAACCGCGCTCGATTCTTCCGGTCCGGTAGAAGGAGTGATTTGCCATGGAACCGAAGGAAGCGGTCCGGGAGAAATACGCGGCCATCGCGCGGGGCATGAGGGGAGAAAGCAGGAGCGGCTGCTGCGGCGACGCTGCCGGCTGCTGCGATCCGATCAGCGCCAATCTCTACGATGCGGCGCAGAGCGGCGAGGTGCCGGAAGAAGCGCTGCGGGCTTCGCTTGGCTGCGGCAACCCGACCGCACTGGCCGAGCTGCGCGCGGGCGAGACTGTGCTCGATCTCGGATCGGGCGCGGGCATCGATGTGCTGCTCTCGGCGCGGCGGGTGGCGCCGGGCGGAAAAGCGTATGGGCTCGACATGACGGACGAGATGCTGGCGCTCGCGCGGGAAAACCAGCGCAGGGCAGGTCTCGAGAATGTGGAATTTCTCAAGGGCGAGATGGAACAGATTCCGCTTCCGGACGCGAGCGTCGATGTGATTGTTTCGAATTGCGTGGTGAATCTATCGGCGGATAAAGACCGAGTGCTGCGGGAAGCGTTTCGGGTGCTGAAGCCGGGCGGGCGATTCGCGGTGGCCGATGTGGTGATCCGGGGCGAAATGCCCGAGCCGGTTCTGCAGAGCATGCTGCTGTGGGTCGGCTGTGTCGCCGGGGCGTTGCGCGACGAAGAGTATCGCTCGAAACTGACGGCGGCGGGCTTTCGCGAGGTGTGCATCGAGCCGACACGAGTGTACGACCTCGAGCAGGCGCGGGCGTTTCTGGCGCAGGACGGGATTGATGTGGATACGGTTGCGCCGGAGCTCGAAGGAAAGCTGATGAGCGCCTTTATTCGGGCGCGCAAGCCGGACGGGATCGAGGCTTCAGAACGGCAGTAGATTCGAGTACGAGAGCGCGGCGGTTACCAGGCTGATCAGCAGCAAAACGATCGAGGCGAGAAACCAGCGCAGCGTGACCGCGTACTCGGCGGCGATTTCGTCCCGGATCTGCAGGGAGCGCCAGAGGCTGAAGAGCTGGCAGACGATGGAGACCAGCAGCAGAAGGGCGGCGAGCGCACCGGAGACGGTCCACTCGCCGGGGAGTTCGAAGGCCCAGGAGCGGAGAAAGAGGAACGAAAAACCGAGGATGACCGTGATGGCCGTAACGACGGCGCAGCGATAGCCTCCCGGGACGTGTTTGGGATCACGCAGGTTTTCGTCGGCGGCCATGAAGAATGCTTTTCAGACTAGCACCGTGGAAACGGCCGGGCGGGCACACGATCTACACTAAGCGTAGGCACGGTTGCGCTTTCTGGTGCGCATCTTACGAGCCCAACCCCAGGCAGCAACAAGAAGCTGAACGCAACCCGGCGTGACTGAAGAGACAAACCAATCATCTACCCGCGCCTGGCGCGACCGGCTGGAAGCCCTGAAGAATATTCCTCCCGTGCTCCGGATCGTGTGGGACTCGGGGCCGTGGATTGTCACGCTCGGGCTGTTCTTCCGGGTGCTCGCTTCGCTGATTCCGGCGGCGGCGCCGGTGGTGGGAAAGTACATTCTCGACATTATCCAGGGGATCGTGCAGCGGCACGAATCGTATGCGCAGCATGCCAGCCGGCTGTGGACGCTGGTGGGGATCGAATTCGGCATCGTGGTGGCGGGAAATCTGATCGGGCGGGTGATCGACTACTACGACCGCGTGCTTGCCGATCGCTACACGCGCTATGTGAGCGTACAGGTGATGGAGCACGCCTCGGCGCTCGATCTGCAGGCGTATGAGAATCCGGTGTTCTACGACCGGCTGGAGCGCGCGCGGGTGCAGGCGACCGACCGGCTGGTGATGATTCAGTCGCTCGGCCGATTGTTCCAGCAGGTGGTGACCACGGCGGCGTTTTCGGGAATCATTCTGGTGTATTCGCCGTTCCTTCTACTGATTCTGGTGGTCTGCCTGATTCCGGCGTTTCTGGGCGAGAGCCACTTTGCGTTTCTGAATTACGCGCTGAACTTCCGGCAGACGCCGGTGAAGCGCGAGCTCGATTATCTGCGGCAGGTGGGCGGGAGCAAGGAAGCGGCCAAGGAGCTGAAGCTGTTCGGGCTGAGCGGGTTTCTGACCGAGCGCTTCAACCGGCTCTCGAACGCGATTCTGGATCAGAACCTGGCGCTCTCGCGGCGGCGGCTGCTGGCGGCTGCGCCGCTCTCGATCCTCAGCACCGCCGGATACTATTCGACCTACGTCTGGGTGATCTATGAGACGGCGACGGGGCGCACGACGTTCGGTGATTTTCAACTGCTGACGGCGGCGGTGATGAACACCTCGAACAACATCTCGCAGATTTTCTCGCTGCTTTCGGGGATTGCGGACCAGGCGCTGTTTCTCACCGATCTGCTGGCGTTTTTTCAAATGCAGCCGACGGTGGTGTCGAAGCCGGATGCGCTGCCGGCGCCGCGTCCGATTCGCGAAGGCTTCGAGTTTCGCAATGTGGTGTTTCAGTATCCGGGAACGGAGCGTCTGATTCTCGACCGTCTGAATTTCCGGCTGGAGCCCGGCGAGCGCATTGCGCTGATCGGGCAGAACGGGCAGGGCAAAACGACCATCGTCAAACTGATGACCAGGCTCTACGATCCGACGGCGGGACAGGTGCTGCTCGATGGCATCGACCTGCGGGAGTACAGCGTGGAGGACCTGTGCCGCGAGATCGGCGTAATTTTTCAGGATTTCATGCGCTACGAGATGACGGCGCGCGAGAACATCGCAGTCGGGCGGATCGAATATCTGAATGATGACGAGCGCATTCGCGACGCGGCGGAGAAGAGTCTGGCGGATGGCGTGATCCGCAAGCTGCAGTATGGCTATGAACAGATGCTCGGGCGGCGCTTTGAAGGCGGCGTGGATCTTTCGGGCGGCGAATGGCAGAAGCTGGCGCTGGCGCGGGCCTATCTGCGCGAGTCGCAGGTATTAATACTGGACGAGCCGACGGCGGCGCTCGACGCCAAGGCCGAATACGAAGTATTCGAGCGCTTCAACGAACTGACCGAAGGCAAGATGGCGCTGTTTATATCGCACCGTTTTTCGACCGTGCGCATGGCCGAACGCATCATCGTGCTCGAAAATGGAAGGATAGCCGAAGAGGGCAGCCACGATCGCCTGATGGCGCACGGGGGCCGCTATGCCGAGATGTTTGAGCTGCAGGCCTCCAGCTATAGATAGGATTCATGACCGAAAGCTCCGCACAAGCCGTACGAACCGCTTCCGCGCTGAATCGAGAGCCGGCCTCGGACAGCAATCTTCGCGCTGAGGCGGAGCGGGCCGCGCGCTCGTGCTCGTGGATCAGCGGCAAGCGCAAATCGCGGCGGCCGCGCACGATCTATCGAGACATCCGGGAGCGCATCACAAAGCTCGAAAGCGAGCTGTACGCGCTGCGTTCGGAGGAACCCTCGGACGATCTGCGCTGGCTGTACGACAATTTCCGGCTGATACGAACGGATCTGGAATCGATACACGATTCGCTGCGCAGCGTATCGAAGATGCCGGGCGTGAAGACGACCGAAGAAGACTCGATTCCGCGGGTGATTGTGCTGGCGCGCGCGCTGCTGGCCGCAACCGGCAACAAGCTCGACGAGAAGAATTTCAGCGAATTCGTGGCGGCGGTGGAAGAAGTGGAACCGCTGCGTTATGCGGAACTGGGCGGGATGCTGGACGGGCTGAAGTTCGCGCTGCTCGAAGAGGTGGCCGAACTCGGTCCGCAGGCGCTGGTGGCGTTCCGGGCGCAGGGCAAGGACGCGCCGAGCCTGGGGCTGGGCAACATCATCACCAGCCTGCGGGTGATTGGACAGCGCGACTGGCGGAGCACGATTGAGCCGCTTTCGGTAGTGCATCGGACGCTGCTCGAAGATCCGGCGGGCGTCTACGAGCGCATGGATTTCGAGAGCCGCGAGCAGTACCGGATACGGATTGCGAAGATCGCCGAGCACTCGGACGTGAACGAAGTGGAAGTGGCGCGGACGGCGGTGAAGCTGGCGCGCGAGGCGGTAGTCGAGCCCGGCACTTCGGAGGCGATGCGCGACCGGCTGCGGCATGTCGGATACTACTTAGTCGATCCGGCCGGCTCGCCCGAGCTGCTGCGGCGCGCCGGTTACCGGCCGACCTTCGGCTCGTCGCTGCAGCGGCTGTTCCGGCATTTTCCGGATGAAGTGTACATACTCGGCATCGAAGCCGTGGCGCTGATCACCGTGGTGGCGCTCATCATGAGCATCGTACGGACGCAGGGCGGCATCGGGCTGTGGTTCGGCGCGCTGCTGCTGCTGATTCCGGCCACACAGGCGGCGGTGGAATTCATCAATTACCTGGTGACGTCGGTGCTGACGCCGCATCCGCTGCCGAAGCTCGATTTTTCGCGCGGGGTGGATGCGGTTTCGGCCACGATGGTGGCCATTCCGACGCTGCTGATCAACGACAAGCAGATCCGGCAACTGGTGGAAGATCTGGAAGTGCGCTACCTGGTGAACCGGGACCGCAACATCTTTTATGCGCTGCTGACGGACCTGCCCGACAGCGCGGAACCGGCGGGGGAACAGGACCGGCGCGTGGATCTGGCGATCGATCTGATCAACCAGCTCAATACGCGCTATGCGGACGAGCCGTACGGCGGATTTTACCTGTTTCACCGGCATCGTGTGTATAACCCGCGCGAGGGTGCCTGGATGGGCTGGGAGCGCAAACGCGGCAAACTGCTCGATTTAAATCAGCTGCTGCGCAATACGTTCGATCCGTTTCCGGTGAAGACGGGCGACATGGCGAAGCTGCCGGTGATTCGCTATGTGCTGACGCTCGATTCCGACACGCAGCTGCCGCGCGGCTCGGCGCAGAAGATGATCGGCGCGATGGCGCATCCGCTGAACCGGCCGGTGATCGATCCGGATTTGAATATCGTGACGAGCGGCTATGGCATTCTGCAGCCGCGCGTCGGAATCAGCGTGCATTCGGCTTCGCGTTCGCGGCTGGCGAGCATCTACTCGGGGCAGACCGGCTTCGATATTTACTCGCGCGCGATCTCGGATGTGTATCAGGATCTGTATGCCGAGGCCATTTTCACCGGCAAAGGCATCTACGATGTGGATGCGCTGCGGCAGGTGCTCGAGCATCGCTTCCCGCGCAATGCGCTGCTGAGCCACGACCTGATCGAAGGCGCGTATGCGCGCGCCGGGCTGGCTTCCGATATCGAAGTGATCGACGATTACCCGTCGCATTACAGCGCGTACAACCGGCGGAAACATCGCTGGCTGCGCGGCGACTGGCAGATTGTGCGCTGGATCTTCAATAAAGTTCCGGACGAATCGGGGCGGCTGGTGGAGAACCCGATCACGCTGATTTCGCGCTGGAAGATTGTGGACAATCTGCGGCGCAGCCTGGTGGAGCCGGCGACCTTCGCGCTGCTGATTGCGGGCTGGTTCTGGCTGCCGGGCGGCCCGAAGTTCTGGACGCTGGTAACGCTGGCGCTGCTTTTCCTGCCGATTTACTTCCGGCTGATTTTTGCGATCGTGCGGGCGATTTCGGAGAAGAGCTGGGTGGTGCTGCGCGATGCGCTGGGCGATTTTGTGACGTCGCACGCGAGCATTGCGCTCAACATCGCGTTTCTGGCGCACCAGGCGCTGGTGGCGATCGACGCGATCGTGCGGACCATTATTCGCAGCTCGATTACGCACACGCGGCTGCTCGAATGGGAGACCGCGACCGAAGCCGAACTCGGAATCCGCAAGCGCACGCCGGTAGATATTTATCTCGACTGGATGCCGGTGGTGGCGATCGTGATCGGGCTGGGGCTGATTCTGAGGCCGCAGGCGGCGCCGTATGCTTTGCCGTTTCTCGTCGTGTGGGCCTGCGCCAAACTGATTTCGAACTGGCTGAACCGCTCGCCGCACGAGATGCAGGAGCTATCGGAAGAGGACCGGCTGTTTCTGCGCGGGCTGGCGCTGCGCACCTGGCGGTATTTTGCCGAATTCAGCAATGAAAAAAATCACTGGCTGATTCCGGACAATGTGCAGGAGCAGCCGTACCGGATTGCGGAGCGACTGTCGCCGACCAATCTCGGGCTGCTGTTCAATGCGCGGCAGGCGGCGCTCGAGTTCGGGTACCTGATGCTGCCGGAATTCGTGGCGCAGAGCGAAGCGACGCTCGCGACGCTGCCGAAGCTCAAACGCGTCGAGGGGCATTTCCTGAACTGGTACGACAACATCAGTCTGAAGCCGCTGGAGCCGGAGTTTGTGTCGAGTGTCGACAGCGGGAACCTGATTGCTTCGCTGTGGAGCTTCAAAGAAGGATGCCTGGAGCTGCTGCGGAAGCCGCTGATCAGCGACAACGCGCTGGCCGGGATTGCGGATCATGCGCGGCTGCTCGACAAGAACGCGGCACCGGGCGGGCTGGCGTCGATTCTGAAGCTGCACGGCACGCCGATGTGGCTTCCGGAGCTGCTGAAATTCAGCAGCGAGCCGCTGGCCACGTTGAAAGAGAGCGATCCGAAACAGCACGTTTCGTGGGCGATCGAATTGCGCGGGCGGCTGGAAGCGCTGCGCCAGGCAGCGGAGCAGTTCATGCCGTGGTTTCTGCCCGAGTATGAAGCGCTGCGCGCGCCGGCGGGACCGCTGGAGGTACCGGATAAGGCGCTCAGTCCGCAGAGCGCAGCGAGTTTTCTGGCGGAGATGGAGGAGCAGCTCACGAAGCTGGCGATGCCCGCTGGTCCGGCGGAACGCGAGCGGATGGAGCGGCTGCGGAGTGCTTTACCGGGTTGCCGGGAGCGCATTGCCGATATGGCACGGCGGCTCGAGAAACTGGTTGCCGATTGCGAGCGGCTGAGCAACGAGATGGGCTTCCGCCAGCTGGTGAATCGGGGGCGCAATCTGCTCTCGATCGGCTACGATGTGGCGGCGGAAAAGATCAACGCCTCCTGCTACGACCTGCTGGCTTCGGAAGCGCGCACGGCGACCTTCATTGCCGTGGCCAAAGACGATCTCATTCAGGAGGGCTGGTTCCGGCTGGGGCGGCAGCATACCGTCTGCGAAGGCGAGACGACGCTGATCTCCTGGACGGGGACGATGTTCGAGTATCTGATGCCGGTGCTGTGGATGCGCTCGCATCCGAACACGCTGCTGGACCGGGCGACGCGTTCAGCGGTGAAGGCGCAGCGGGCGTATGGCGACAAGCATGGCGTGCCGTGGGGTATTTCGGAGGCGGCGTACCGGAAGACGGACGCCGACGGTAACTATCAGTATTCGGCATTTGGTGTGCCGGGCCTCGCGCTGAACGTGGCGCGTTCGGGCTCGCTGGTGGTTTCGCCGTACTCGAGCGCGCTGGCGCTGATGGTGGATCCGGTGAATGCGCTGAAGAACCTGGTACGGATGCGGCGGCTGAAGTGGCTGACCGAATACGGATTCTATGAATCGTGCGATTACAGCGAATCGTCGCGGCGCGGATTGTTTGCGCGCAAGGGCGAGCTGATCCGCTGCTGGATGGCGCATCACCAGGGCATGAGCCTGGTGGCGATCTGCAACGTACTGCATGACTGGCCGTTCCAACGATGGTTTCATGCGGAGCGGCTGGTGCAGGCGAGCGAGCTGATTCTGCAGGAGCGTCCGATGCGCGCCAAGCCGATTGCCGACACGCGGCCGCGGCGGGTGCTCTCGATCTTCGGGCGAACCAACGCGGCGAAAGCGCACGAAAGCGCATAGCGGATGTCGCGTACGGCTGTGCTGGCGCTGGCTGCGCTGGCGATCTGGATCTGCTGGTGCGTGCTGGTGCTGCTGGTGATTGTGCCGGCGGTGCGGCGGCACATTACGATGTGGCCGGGATTCCTGGCGTACATGCTGAGTCTGCTGCCGGTGATTATCGCGGCGGCGGCGGTGCTGATCCGGCTGCGGCGCGATGCGTAGGGACGAGGGTAGAATTCGTAGACCGCTTGCTGCGCGCGGTTCAGTTAACGCGCGGCATGCGGAAAACACTTAGAATTCCGCTGTAATCGTCGGTCCACAGGCGGGCATTGGGGCGGGGCGCGATCGGTTTGAGATGGGCTCGCACAGAGGCGTTCTCGAGGATGGCCGGGTTGCGCGTGACGATGACCCAGTCGGCGGGAAGGATAGCTTCGTCGGGATCGGAAGAATTGTGCACGACGACGGCGCTCAGGCCGGCGTGGGCGGCGAGCTGCGCGACGACGGGCGCGAGATCGAGATAGTCATTCGAGACATGAAAGGCCAGCGCGCCGGCGGGCGTGAGGTGGTGCAGATACACGGCCAGCGCTTCGGCGGTGAGCAGATGGACCGGGATGGCATCGCCGGAAAAGGCATCGAGCACGATGGCATCAAAAGGGCCGGAGGACTCGCGCTCGAGCAGCAGACGGCCGTCGCCGATCTGAATGTGGATGGCGGCGCGCGATTCGCGCAGATAGAAGAACAGCGACTCGGCGATATCGGCGACCTGGGAATTGATTTCGTAGAAATAGAAGGCGTCGCCCGGCTGGCCATAGGTGGCGAGAGTGCCGGCGCCGAGTCCGACGATGGCGACTCGCTTCGGGTTGGGCAGACACTCGCGCAGAAGAATGCCGGCGCCGGAGTCGGGGCCATAGTAGGTTGTGGGGCGTTCGCGCCGCGGCGGGAGAAGGAACTGCGCGCCGTGTTCGATGGTGCCGTGGTAGAGGATGCGTTGCTGCTCGGGTCCGGCGTGCGGGGTCTGGACGACGCGCAGGGCGCCATAAAAGCTGCGGCGCAGAGAGAGTGCGCCTTCGTGATAGGCCTGTACGTTGGCGGCGAGCACAGCGATGAGGCAGACGGAAACGCCGAGCCAGAGCACGCGCACGGTCCAGAGGCGAGAGGTCCAGGTGAGGGCAAGAGCGAGCAGTGAGGTGAGCAGCAGCGTGACGGGGAGCTCGTAGATGCCGGTGAAGAGGTGGGGCGCGACGATGCCGATCAGAAGCGCGCCGAATGCGCCTCCCGCGGCGATGAGCAGATAGAAAACGGTCAGACCCGATGCCGGGGGACGCAGGCGGTTGAGCTCGCCGTGGCAAAAGATGCAGCAGACGAAGAGTCCGCCGAGGAAGATGGCGAGCGTGAAGGGGAGCGGCAGGCGGGCGTTGATGTTGTAGATGGCATAGGCGAGCACGCCTAGGGCGAAGGCCAGCAGACGAAGCCACAAGCCGGGGCGGAACGGACGGCGCGCGCCGAAGGTAAAGACGAAGCTCACCAGATACACGGCCAGCGGCAGGACCCAGAGAAGCGGCACCGCGGCGACATTTTCGTCGATGTGGTTGGTGATCGAAAGCAGGAGCATGGAGCCGCAGGCGGGAAGGGCGAACCACTGCCAGCGAAGAGGAAAGGCTTCGACGGGCTTGAGTGCCTCAGGGCCGCGATGACGGCTGCGCCAGGAAGTAGCGGCGCAGAGGATTGCGAAAGCGGCATAGAAGAAAGACCAGAGCACGCGCTGCTGTTCGGTGCCGAGCAGCGGCTCGATGAGCACCGGGTAGGCGAGAAGCGCGGCCAGCGACGCGAAATTGGAGACGGCAAACAGGCGGTAGGGCTGGCCCCCGTCACGCGCAGCCAGCCAGGCCTGCAGCAGCGGGCTGGTAGCCGAGAGCGTGAGAAAGGGGAGGCCGATTGTGGCCGCGAGCAATTCAAAGATGAGCAGCGCGGGATGAGCATTCGTTGCGAGGCGGCGAGAGAAGCCGGGTCCGATCGGCAGAAGCAATAACGAGGTTGCCAGCAGGGCGATGTGCACGAAGGGCTGCCGGAAGGTGCGAACACGGCCGGAGAGCGCGCTGGCGTAGACGTATCCGGCAAGCAGCGCGATTTGATAGAAGACCAGGCAGGTGGACCAGACGGCAGCCGAACCGCCGAACCACGGCAGCAGGCGGCGAGCGACGAGCGGCTCGAGCCAGAAGAGCAGAAAGGCGCTCAGAAAAATAGTGGCCGCGGATAATAGAGTGATACTTTTTCTCCCCGTTCAGGAAACAACAGAGTAAATGATCGACATTGAGCATGAGCGCTGGGGCGAACTCTCGTCCGGCAAACCGATTGAGCTTTACAGGCTGCGTAATGGCAACGGACTCGAGGCGCAGATAACGAATTACGGCGGGCGGCTGGTTTCACTCAAGACGCCGGACCGCGCGGGCAAGCTGGGCGATCTTGTGCTCGGCTTCGACAACCTGGCCGGCTATCTGGCCAAGAATCCGTATTTCGGAGCGCTGGTGGGGCGGTATGCGAATCGCATCGCGCATGGCGAATTTTCGCTGAATGGGACGCGGTATCGATTAGCGCGCAACAACGGCGAGAACGCGCTGCACGGCGGGATTATCGGGTTCGATAAAGTGCGCTGGGATGCTTCGGAGATAGAAGATGGGCTCGAGCTGCGCTATCTGAGCAGGGACGGCGAGGAGGGCTATCCGGGCAATCTGCAGGTGCGTGCGCGCTATCGCTTGAGCAGCCGGAATGAGCTCGCGATCGAATACGAAGCGGAGACGGATCGCGATACGGTGCTGAATCTGACGAATCATTCCTATTTCGATTTATCGGGCGAAGGCGCGGGCAGCATTGTGGATCACGAGGTGACGATTCACGCAGACCGTTTCACGCCGGTGAACGCACATCTGATTCCGACAGGCGAGCTGAAGCCGGTGGAGGGGACGCCGTTTGATTTCCGCAAGCCGACGCGGATCGGCGCGCGCATTGATGAGAAAGACGAGCAGCTTGCATACGCCATCGGGTACGACCACAACTATGTGCTGGATGGTAATGGTACGCTGACGCCTGCAGCGCGCGCGGTGGATCACGGCTCAGGGCGCGTGCTCGAAGTCGCGACGACGCAGCCAGGCATGCAGTTTTATACCGGCAATCATCTGGACGGATCAGTGGTGGGCAAGCACGGGCGGCCGTATGTCTTTCGCAGCGGCTTTTGTTTTGAGACGCAGCATTTTCCCGATTCGCCGAATCAGCCGAACTTTCCTTCGACGGTACTGCGGCCCGGGGAAAAATTCCGCAGCGTGACGGTGTTCCGCTTTTCGACCGTTTGAAACGGAGGCGCTCCGGACGACTTCTACTGGATATGAGCGAACAAAATAAGAACGCCCAAAACACGCAGCCTGACAAGGACGAAGCCGCGCGGGAGCATCCGCGGCCATCACAGGCGGAGGGCGATCGCGAGACGATTGAAGAAGATCTGCGCGAGAAAGGCAATTCGGGACAGCAGCAGCCGAAGCGCTGAAACGTTTGCGAGGATGCGCCGAAGCTAGGCGGTGCGCGCGAGCCTGAGATCGCTCAGAAAACGCTGCAGCGCGCGGCTCGAGATGGCAAAGGCGAGGCCGCCGGCGGCGATCATGGTGTTCAGTCCGACGACGCGGCCCTGGAAATCGGCGAGCGGTCCGCCGGAATTGCCGGGTGCGAGCTGAAGGTCGGCGCAGATCCAGTCGTGGCCGGCGAGGCGGTGGACAATGCCGGTGGAGATTGCGCCGGTGAAGCCGAAGGGATTGCCGATGGCCAGCACGGGCGCGCCGGGGCGGAGGAGATCGGAGTCGCCGAGCATGGCGGGAGAGCCACGCAGGGCGGGAGCTTCGAGGAGCGCGAGATCGCGCCGGGCGCTGGTCATCACCAGCGAGGCATGAACGCGGCGGCCTTCCCAATCTTCGATCTCGACACGGCGGCCGCGGAGGACGTGGGCGTTGGTGAGAACCCGGTGGGGCGCGAGGATGATGCCGGATCCGCTGCCCTGCGCGGTGGCGGTGCCGCTGCGAACGTGCACGGTTGAGCGGCGGAGCGCTTCTGCGATTCGCCCGGGAACAGGAAGCGGCATAGTTTTAGTTTTGTCAAATCTGCGGTGCGGTGCATCCGCCGTTCGGGCAGGACTATACTGGGCGGGCCGGAGGAATTTATGGCGGTTTCCCAGGATGTGCTGCGCGCGATGCGCGAGACCAACGAAACGTTTGTGACGCGGGCTGTCGAGCAGCGTCAGTTTGACGCACTCGATCAGGTTTATACGGCAGAGGCGCGGGTTTTGCCGCCGGGGGCCGCGATGAGGACAGGGCGCGAGCAGGCGAAGGCGTTCTGGCGGGAGGCGGTGGCGGGGCTGAATGTGAAGAGCGCGCGGCTCAAAACGATCGAAGCCGAAGCGTGCGGCGACAACGTTGTGGAGATTGGAAGCGCGGATCTGTCGCTCGCAAACGGAAGCACGGTAACGGTGAAATATGTCGTGGTCTGGAAGCAGGAGGAGGGTGTCTGGAAGTGGGCGGTGGATATCTGGAACGCGAATTCGTGAGCGGGGTAAGTTGGCTGGCTTTGTTAGAATCGGGTAGTTGAGCCACCCTAGCTCAGTTGGTAGAGCGGCTGATTCGTAATCAGCAGGTCGCCGGTTCGATCCCGGCGGGTGGCTCCAGCTCAGCGCGCGGCCCGCTCCTGAGGCAAAACATAAAGGCGTAGCTGCTGAAAGCAGAAGCGGCATGACTCGAAGCGGCGAGACGATTCCAGACGGAAATCTTGTTCGAGGGGCGACACGATGCCCTTCGATAAGCGCGGATCCGAATTGAAGAGCAGGAAGACGCGGGCGTGCGCAGCGGAGGCTTCGGCAACCAGCCGTTCGGCTTCCGATTGAAGTGCCGGGTCGGCCGAGTAGCGGCGCCTGGGATCCTGCCAGCCGAGGTGCTGGTGGAACTCAGCGGGCCAGCTGAAGCGCTTCAGGCGATTGGCGCAGCCGAAGCGCTCGAGATAAAAATCCACGGCAGCCTCGCTGAGTCCGGTGTAAACAACGAAGTCTCCGGGTCGAGCGGAGGAGCAGATGGCGCGGGCGGCATCGGCATCGCCCAGGGGCGCCGGATCGAGGGTCGCCAGATACTTGCTGCGCTCGGAGGCGTGGACGGTGCGGGCGAAGTAGAAGGAGCAGGTCGCGGCCAGGATCAGCAGACACAGCGTGCGCGTCTCGGACGAAAGATGCAACAGCAACGAAGCGAGTAAGAGTGCCAGGAACGGAAGCGCGATGATGTCGTAGCGACCGGGCCAGAAGATCGGCCGTTTGAAAGAAACCAGAAACGGCACGCCGAGCGAGACGGCGTAGAGGAAAGCCGGGAAGACCCAATTCCTCCGGCTCGGCGGGAGGACAGCGGAGCCGGAGCGCGAACGGCTGATCAGACCCCAGCCGATGACGAGGACGAGGGCAAGCAGTGCAGCCATCATCGACTTGTCGAGCCGCGCCATGCCGCTCACGGCGTAGAGCAGAGTCGCCAGCGTGGGACGCGGTGTCCAGGCGGTGGAGGCGAGGCGCGCCTGATGCAGGAAGAACGGCAGATCGAGGAGCGCGAAGGGGAGTGCGGTGAAAGCGAAGAGCAGAAGCAGGTCGCGTATCGTCCAGGAGCGCCAATGGATCAGCACCCAGCAGGCATAGGCAAAGAGCACGAAGCCGAACCAGTAGTGAGTATTGAGGCCGATGAGGGCGACGAGGCCGAAGAGCGCGAGCCACTTCACGGTGCGGCGTTTCGGGTCCTGTAGGAGCAGGAACAGGATGGCCGAGAGAGCGACGACGAAGGCGAGCATGGAGTACATGCGCACGTTTTGCGCCTGGCGTCCGGCGACCGGAGAGATGGCATAGAGGAACGCCGCGAGCCAGCCACCTTCTTTGCCCAACAGCATGCGCCCGAGCAGGCCGACAGCGGCAATCGCGGCGAGATAAAAGAAGATCGAGGGAATGCGCAGGGCGATTTCGGATGTTCCGGCGATGTGCATCCAAGCGGAAAGGAGCCAGTAGAACAGCGGGGGGCTGACGTCGATGGAAAGTGCGTGCACGACTTGTTCGGGCGTGCCCTGCGCGATGTGGACGGTGTTTGCTTCATCGAGCCACAGCGATCTCTGGATGCCGTAGGTTGCGTAGAGGCAGATGACGAGAAAGGCCGCGACGAGAGCGGCGAGAGCTAACGCTTTTGAAATGCGGCTGTCGCGCGGCGACACGCCGGGAAGCACGGAAGTGAACTGCGAATGAGCTGACACGTGAGTTTACGAGTGCTCTCCGGCTCCACGGGGATCAGCGGGCACAACTCGCCATTATAGAGAATCAGGCGAGCTATTGAAGTGGGCGGGCGAATCGGCTCAAGACGTAACGTAAGCGTGCCAATCCGCAAAGGCGGGTAAGAACGCGAGTGCAGGGAGGCTCGCGGCGCGTGCTAGAAAGAAGAGCGGGACTGCTCGGTCGAATGGTTGAAGCGATACGAAAATTGCTGGCGCATCCGGAAACGAAAGACCTGAGCATCGACGACCCTCGGACGACCGAACGGCGGCGGAAGATCATTCAGCAGAACCGGTTTCTGTGGAGGATTTACGACGAGTGGTACCGCGCGATCGCGGCGTGCATTCCGGAAGGCCCGGGGCGCGTTTTCGAACTGGGATCGGGAGCCGGATTCTTGAAGGAGTACGTTCCGGATCTGATTCCGACGGAAATTTTCTCCTGTCCCGATATTCAGGTTGTGCTTGACGCGCGCGAGCTGCCGTTTGAGAAAGCAAGTCTGCGGGCCATT
This sequence comes from Terriglobia bacterium, assembly GCA_021325235.1. Classification (GTDB taxonomy): domain Bacteria; phylum Acidobacteriota; class Terriglobia; order Bryobacterales; family Bryobacteraceae; genus Bog-105. The sequence continues at coordinate 139,237 of JAJPHN010000016.1, forward strand.
GCGATGGTCGACGTGCTGCATCACATCCCGGATAATCGCGCGTTTCTGGGCGAGGCGCGGCGATGCCTGAGAAGCGGCGGCAGTATCGCGATGATCGAGCCGTGGGTCTCGACGTCTTCGCGGCTGATCTATACGCGTCTGCATCATGAGCCATTCGACTGGAAGACGAAGGATTGGACGTTCCCCGATTCCGGCCCGCTTTCGGGCGCAAACGGAGCGCTGCCGTGGATCATTTTCGAACGCGACCGGGAGCAGTTTCTGGCCGATTTTCCGGAATTCGAGATTCAGACAATACGGCCATTCATGCCGTTCCGTTATCTCGTATCGGGAGGCGTATCGATGCGGCAGCTCATGCCGGATGTAACGTTTCCTTTATGGTGCAGGATGGAGTCCTTTTTCTGCACGTGGCCGCAGCACTGGTCGATGTTTGCGCTGATTCATCTCAGGCGGCGCTAAGGATCGATGCAGGCTCGGGCCTGCTTAGCAGAACGCGAATGGGACGACGAAAAACCGCATGCAGGTAGTGGAAGAACAGCGACCGCCTTTGAGGACTGGCCTGGCGGCTCCGAGCTGGGAGCGGAGCGACACGCTGCTGGTGGCCGGGTTGTGGGCGGTTGCTATTTTTCTCAGTGCGCTCACGTGGGCGCAGTGGGGAAACGTCACGATCGATATCGGACGCGAGATGTACGTGCCGGCGGAACTGAATCGTGGACGTACGCTGTACCGCGATGTGATCTACCAATACGGCCCTTTGATTCCGTACTGGAATGCGCTGCTGTACCGGATGTTTGGGACGCAACTGAACGTGCTGTACTCGACGGGTATTGCGGTGGTGCTGGCGATTGTGACGTTGCTGTTTCAAATTGGCCGCCAGTTCATGCCGCGCGTGTATGCGTTTGTCGCCTGCGCGGCCTTCCTGCTCGAAGCGTTCGAGCGCAGGCTCGTTTTCAGCTATCCGATGCCGTACAGTTTTCCGGCGATTTACAGTTCACTGGCGATGGTTCTGCTGGCATATCTGGGGATTCGAGCAATCCAATCGAAATCGCGAACCACGGTGTTCTGGGCAGCGGTTACGAGCGCGGCGGCCTTGCTTACTAAGCAGGAATTCGGCGTCTTCTCGCTTCTGTTCCTGATCGCTATTTTGCTGGCGCGCTACTGGCAGCATCATTCGGGGCGGGCGCTGGTTCAGGAGGCGCTGCTGTGTGTGCCGCCGCTGCTGGTGGCGGGCGCGGTTTATCTCTGGTTTTGTTCGCTGGGCGGATTGCGGCTGCTACTCGAAGAGAATTTCATGAGTGCGCCGCAGCACTATTTCACCAAGCATTACGGGGCGGTGTGGGCGGAAGTCACCGGGATGAAGATCACGCCGTGGCGCATTGCGTTGATGTTGCGGAACGGTTTGAAGACCGTGGTGTTCTGGGGCATCTGGATTTTCGCGATGCGCTGGATCTTGAAGCAGGTTGCGCCGCACTCTTCAAAGCTGCGGGAGATTCTGTTCTGGACGGTCGCGGGCGGGTCGGCGATTGCAATGGCGGTGATCGCGACGGAACCGCTCAAGCCGGGCTACGCGTTTCCGCTCTCGATGTACGCGTTTGTGTCGGTGCTGTTCTTGCTGGTGTTGCGGCGGCTCTGGCTGAACCGGGCAGATACGGCACTGCTGGCGCGCGCATATCTGATTTTTGTGGCGCTGGTGGTGGCGTTTCGGGTTTGCACAGCGGTTCAGTTTTACGGGTATTCGATTTATTACAACCCTCTGCTGTATCTCTGCGGAGTGATGTTACTGGCGGCGGTCATCGACGCCGTGATGGCCGGGCGTGCGGGGTTTGAGCAAAGGGCGATGCGGTGGGCGACGGTGACGGTAGTGTCTGCCGGGCTGCTGGGCGCGGCGATTCCGAACTATTGGCAGCCGATTGCGAAGAGCGACATGCTGGTGACGCCGCGAGGCAAGATCGCGGTGTATACGCCGGAGAAGGCGCGCGCGTATCAGAAGCTGCTGGCGTTTTTCGAATGGGCAAAAGCAAACGGACGAAGCGCGATGGTGCTGCCGGAAGATACATCGTTGTATTTCCTGGCGGATGTTCCCGCGCCGAGCCGTTTCTATGAAGAAACGCCGGGAGTGATCGCACCGGGCGCGATGACAGCGGAGTACCTGCGCGATCTGGCCAAGGCGAATCGCGATTACATTGTGGTGACAAACCGTCCGACTGCGGAATATGGCGTGCCCTATTTCGGTATTGATTACGATCAGCCGGTGCTGCAGTGGATCGAAGCGCATTACGAGGTGGTGGGCGAGATCGGAAAGTTTGGACACCATCGCTTCGAAAATCCATGGGGTGCGCTGGTGTATCGGCGGCGCGGGCTGGCACCGCTGGATGCGCCCTCGCCAATTGGCGGAAGACTTTGAACCCTATGCCAAGGCGATCGGGCGCAGACTGTGCAAAGTGCGCGCAAGCGGCTAGAGTAGAGCGAGGCCTATGAATGCACAAGGAGTGATGCTGAGCAAGAAGAGCGCGCCGGAAGCGTGGGGCACAGAGGCTCTCAAACAAAGCCGGAGACTGCGGCGCGAACACCAGGACAAGCTGGCCGCCAACCGCGATCGCTGGATCGAATCGAACCGCTACTACTACGACCGGCTGAAGCGTATGCTGCGCTACATCGTCGAGCCCGGCAAGCGAGTGCTCGAGATACGCTGCCAGACGGGGCATCTGCTGGGGAGCGTGGATGCGGCGTACGGGGTAGGCGTCGATATCAGCGACGAACTGATTGGGATTGCCCAGCGCAATCATCCGCACCTGCGTTTTGTTCGCAGCGAGCCGGAAGAGCTGGAACTCGGCGAAACCTTTGACTACATCATTCTGAGCCACATTTTCGACACGGTCGATATTCAGAAAACATTTGAGAGTGTGCGGCGGCACTCGACGACGGACACGCGGCTGATTGTGATCAACTACAACCCGCTGTGGCAGCCGATTCTGGAACTGGCCAGCAAGACGGGGCTGCGAGCGCCGTTTGTGGAGCCGAACTGGATCGACGAATACGATCTGCGCACGTTTCTGGAGCTGGCCGGGTTTCGCGCGCTGCGAACGCACCGGCTGCTGCTGATGCCGAAGAACTTGTGGCCGGTGTCGACGGTTTGTAACGATCTGGTGGGGCGGCTTCCGGGATTTCGGAAGCTCTGCATGATGCAGGTGCTGGTAGCGCGTCCGCAGCCCGAGCCGAGGCGCGCCGAAGCGACATCGGTTTCCGTGGTTGTGCCGTGCCGGAACGAAGGCGGGAATATACAGCCGGCGGTGGAGCGCATTCCGGAGATGGGCCGCGGCACGGAGATCATTTTCTGCGACGACAAATCGACCGATAACACGGCGGCTGAGGTTCGCCGCATGCAGGCGCTCTATCCGGAGCGGCGGATTCTGCTGCTCGACGGGCCGGGTATTTGCAAAGCAGAGAATGTCTGGACCGGTTTTCGCGCGGCGACAGGCGATGTGCTGATGATTCTGGATGCCGATTTGACGGTCATGCCGGAAGAGCTGCCGGTATTCTTCAACGCGCTGGTGGAGAACCGAGGAGAATTCATCAACGGGAACCGGCTGGTATATCCGATTCCGAAGGCGGCGATGAAATTCGCCAACCGGGTGGGTAATAAAGTTTTCGGCATGGTGTTTTCGTTTCTGCTCGATCAGCGAATCAAAGACACGCTGTGCGGAACAAAGGTAATCTGGCGCAGAGACTGGCCGCGCATTGAAAAGAACGCCGGGAAGTGGGGCATTCGCGATCTCTGGGGCGATTACGATCTTCTGTTTGGCGCTTCGAAGCTGCATCTGGAGATTCTGGATGTTCCGGTGCATTATCAGGAGCGCGTGTACGGCGTGACGAAAATGACGAAAGTCTTTTGGAACGGCGTACGGATGGCGCGAATCTGCTGGGGCGCATGGAGACGGCTGCGCGGCTGATGGCGCGGTGCTCGCGCACCGGCTGTCTTTCGGATCAAAGATTCGACTGGAGGGCCTGCGCGAGGAGCCTGGTGTCGAAGCCGAAGGGTCCCGGTTCCGATTTGAAGCGAATGCGTCCGTCGCGACCGATCAGATAGAGGCGGTCGGGCCAGCCGGTGTACTCGGCTTCCACGCGATTCTCAATGGAATCGAGCAGCGCGGGAATCGTGATGTGGAGCTTTCGCACGCACGAGGACGCGACACTGGCGCGCTCTTCATCGGTTCGCGGATTTCGAAAGAGCACGTGCTCTTTGATATTGCTTTGCATCTGCCAGATATCGGACGGATGCGCCTCGGCGATATAGACGATGTAGAAAGCGGCGCGATCCTTGTACTGCTGGTAGAGCTTGTTGAGCGCGGGAACCTCCCGGCGAAATGGCGGTCAGGTGTAACTGCCGAAGATGAGGACCACTGGCTTCGTTCCGCGAAGGGAAGAGAGTGTCGCGGAGCCGGAACGATCGAGGAGCGGAAGCGTGAAATCCGGCGCTGCATCGCCGACGTTCCATTTGCCGGCACGCGCGCTCTTCCACATCGTTTCGAAGGGGAACAGCAGGAAGGGAGCGGGTCCGACGTGCATCATCAGCCGCGAGAAGGTCTCGGGCGGCTGATGCATGGCGTAATCGAAACCGGCCAGCATCGCGGTGTAGAGCGCGAGGAGAGGGACGGCGGTCAGAAGAAGCCTGCGCTTCCACTTGCCCGGCTGCGCGTGACGAGCGCCGCTTTTTTCGGGCGGGCTGCAAACGGGCGGCGTACTCATTGCGGCAGTATAGAGGATTTGGCGGACGATCGACATCGGCCTAAAGTCTGAGATCGAATCTATTCCCACCTTGATTCGGCGATTTCAGGCTGTTCGAGTATCCGGAAATCAGTACCAAACTCCACCTTGGGTTTGATGCGAGCGATAAGCCATTCCATTTAGAATCGTCCGCATTGCAGATGAATTCAGGGGCGCACATCAGGACCGATGTTGTCGTAATCGGAGGCGGACTTGCGGGATTAGCTTCGGCGATGCATTTACGGCGGGCGGGATTGGGAGTCATCTGTCTCGAACCGGTGGAGCACAGCGAACGGATGGTTGGAGAATCGCTCGACTGGTCGGCGCCGGAGTTATTCGAGCAGCTCGGGTTCGCGATGGAGGACCTGGTGGAGGCAGGAATCGCGACGTACAAGCGCCACGTCGTTCTGCAACTGAGGGACGGATCGCGCGCCGAATATATTCCCTCGGAGTGGCTGGGAAAGCCGCCGTTCAATATCGAGCTGCGCACGCTGCATCTGGACCGCGTGCGACTGCATGTCGAGCTGCGAAAGATGGCGGAGCGCGCGGGCATTACGTTTGTTGGCGAAACAGCAACAGGCGTTGAGCGTACAGGCAACCGGCTGCGAGCGGTTGTAACAAATTCGGGTAGCCGCTATGAGGGCAACTGGTTTGTCGATGCGTCGGGTTCAGCGGCCAGTTTTCTGGGACGGCAGCTGAAACTGCCGTATGCCGAGTATGGGCCGAAGAAAGTTGGAATCTGGTCGTACGCATCGGTAGAAGACTGGCAGGAGGGTACGACTCTCTACACCGACACACAGGATGACGAATATTTCAGCTGGGTTTGGGAAATCCCGATTGCGCCGGGAACGGTGAGCATCGGATATGTGACAACCGGCGCGAATCTGAAACGGCAGCGGGCGAATGGGGAATCGGTGGACGACGTATTCCGGCGCCAGTTGAGTAAGTTCGAGCGCTTCGAGCAGGTATTGGCGAAAGGAAATCTGGAACCGCCCGAAGTCCGATCGTTCCAATGCCGGGCCTGCAAAACGGCCTGCGGCCCGAACTGGGTGATTGCGGGCGAAGCGGCGGCAGTACCCGATCCGATCACGGGAAACGGCGTAACGGCTGCGCTTCGACACGCGGCCGAGGGCACTCGAATGATACTCGAATCGCTGACACGAGGAAGTATTTCGTGGTACCGGCGGATTCGGTACAACATGCGGCTTTCGCATATGGCGAAATTTTTCAACGGGCTGATTGAACGGCTGGCGTACACGTGCACGCTGCGGAATCGCTTCGGACTGCTGAAGACGGGCGATGTGTACACGGCGCTGGCCTGGAGCATGAATCACCTCTATTCGAGGATGCGGCCGGGGGGCATGCTGGGGACGGCGGTGTTTTGTACTGCGCTTTCGGGATTGCGGGCGTTGGCGTGGCTGGCCGAACAATTGGTGCGGCTGGCACCGGCGCGCGGCGGTTTCGTTCCGCAAGAGGCGTATTAAGGTGCGGCTTCTCTCGCGCGGATCGGGCGATCCGATCCTTTTCATACACGGCATTCCGACGAGCAAGAAGCTGTGGGATGGCGTGGTGGATCGGCTGTTTGAGCGATTTACCTGTTACACGCTCGATCTGCCCGGGCTGGGAGAAGAGCCGGCAACGAATCACAGGCTGGGGGAGCTGGACAGAATCGTCGAAGAGATCGAGCGATTGCGGATCGAGCGAGGCTGCGCAAGCTGGAACGTAGTGGGGCACGACGCCGGGTCAGCGATTGCGGTTTTGTACGCGCACCGCTTCGCGCAAAGAGTCAGGCGGCTGGTGCTGATCTCGCCGGCATTGTTTCCCGAGATCCGGCCGTTCTACCTGTTTCAGTTTTTGCGAAAGCCGCTGGTTGGCGAGTTGATGGCGCCGTGCATTCACCCGCTGATCTGGCGTGTTGCGATGCGGCGGGCGTGCCAGGGCGAGAACGATACGCGTGCAGCGCTTACGGCATTTGAAAGCCCGTTCCGCGGACCGCTGGGGCCGTGGCGCATGATGCGGCTGCTGCGCTGGGGCAGGCCCGCGGAGGTGCTGGGCGAGATGCCGGCGCGGCTGCCGCAATTGCAGATGCCCACGCTCATTTTTCACGGCGCAGAAGATCCGGCGATTCCGGTGAGCTTCGCGTATCGAACCGCAGCGCTGATTGCCGATGCCAAACTGGCGATCGTAAAGGCGGGACATTTTGTTCCATTGAATTGCCCGGCGACGGTGGCCGAGGGACTGGAGTCGTTTCTGACGGCAGAGCGGGCGGCCGTGGAAGAGCCGGGCACGTGCAGCGCGCCGCTTCAGCCGTTTTTCAGCGCACTCAGCGATTCCTCCACACTGGGCGCAAGTCCCGCGGCGATCTGAGTACGCCGTAATTGATGAAAGGCACGCAAGGTGGAATTGGCGCGGGCAAGGGACTGAAGGCGCTCTGTGTATAGCTCCAATTTTGAGCCGGGAATGGCGAAGATGGCGGTTTCGGGAGTGAAGTTGTCGAGATAGGCGCGGGCGCCGCAGCATCCGAAGCTGAGGGCCGCCGTTTCGCTATTCGCGACTGATGGAACGACTGCACAGGCGGGGCGTCCGAGAGCGGGCAAGAGGCGGTTTTCAAGCTGCTGGGCGGCTTCAGAGGCAATCAGTGCCTGCGCGGCATTGACGAACAGAAGAACGACGGCGGGGGCAACTGACGCTTGCGACAGCGGTCCGTAGACGACGTACTGCGGGCACATTTGCAAGACAGGGATGAGCGGCAGATCGGCTTCCGTGAGATAGCCGAGATCGCGGAAAACGGCGAGCGCGGTTGAGAGATCGGCCTGCGCATCGGGCGTCTGCTCGAGATTGTGCGTGTACATACCGACGGCGCAAGAGCGGTGATCAGCGGCTGTGGTGGCGAATGTGCGCTCGGCAGCGTCCTGCCAGAAGCGGCAGCCAGCCGGCACGGGACCGGAGGGTTTATCGAACTCGGAAGACGTTGAGAAGGTAACGGCAACCGGAGGCTGCGCCAGGCCAAGCGCGTCCACGAGGCGCTGCGAGACTTCGAAAAAATTCACGCTTGTGGCTCCACGCGGAAACCCATCTCCTGAATCGCCTGCTTCAATTCGTCGCAGCTGATTCGCGCCGGATCGTATTCGATGCGGACAATGCCCTCCGGATATTTGGAGTGGGCCGCGAGCACGCCCGGTTTGCGGCCGAGCAGGGTATCGAGTCCGACGGCGCATGTCACGCAGGTAAAACCTGTGACGCGCCAGACGAGTATTTCTTTTTGCCGATGCTCCTGCTCAGCGGCGAGAGCGATGCTGCCGGCGGTCGCGCTGATGCTTTGCAGAAAGCGTCTTCTGAAGACGTTCATATCAGTTTGTTTGTGGTGGCCGTGTGGTTGAAATTGTGGGCCGTTGGCGAGTTTACGGCAACGCGAAGGAGAAGTAAAGATGGAGTTGCGACTGGAACTCGCGGTGGAGAGCAGCTCTCGTTTCGCACTACGCGTGATAGGCTGAACGCCTGGCCAATTCCGGCCGGTCTCTTCATACTTGACACGATGCTTCGTCTCATTCGCTCCGGCATTCTGTTTGCGCTCGCGGCGGCGTGCGCCCTTTCACAAGACAGCCGCTATCCGCCAAAGAATCAGCTGATACCGGGACCGGAATGCCTGGAGATGAAGGGCCTGGTGCTGGGGTACAAGGCGTGCGAGGCAGAGGATTATCAGAGCTGGTTGAAAGATGTGCGGCATTGGCGGACAGAACGCCGCATTCGGATCGGCTTTCATGATGCGCGTTACGAGAATCCGGCGCTCGAATGGATCGAGAGGAGCTTCATTCAACCGCAGATGATGGTGGAGGATCGATATTTCTACGATCCGGCAGCGGGCAAATACACAGTGGACCGTTACCTGGACGATCTGGAGACGCGCTATGGCGGGATCGATGCGGTGCTGATCTGGCCGACGTATCCGAACATGGGCATCGACGATCGCAACCAGCAGGACATGATTCGCAGCATGCCGGGCGGCATTGCGGGCGTCAGGCAAATGATTGCAGATTTTCACCGGCGCGGCGTGCGCGTACTGTTTCCGATGATGATGTGGGACCAGGGAACGCGCGATCCGGGGAAGCCCTGGCCTGCGGCGATTGCGGAATTGATGAAGGAGATCGGCGCCGACGGGATCAACGGCGACACGCAGGACGGAGTACCGCTGGCGTTCTCGGAAGCGGCCGAGAAGATCGGGCATGCGCTGGCCTTTGAGCCGGAGGGCAGCCCGTCGGATGAAGCGCTGGCGTGGAATGTGATGACGTGGGGGCAGTACGGCGGGCAATTCGGGTTTGTGCCCGGCGTGGATCGCTTTCGATGGCTCGAGCCGCGGCACATGGTGAATATCTCCGACCGCTGGAACCGCTCGAAGAACGACGATCTGCAGTATGCATTTTTCAACGGCGAAGGATGGGAGAGCTGGGAGAACATCTGGGGCATCTGGAACGGCATCACACCGCGCGACGGAGAAGCGACACGGCGGATGGCGACGATAGAACGCGGGGTTGCTTCGTTTCTGACGAGTGACGAGTGGCAACCGTTTTACCCGATGCACCGCTACGGCGTTTTCGCGAGCCGCTGGCCGCGCGGACCACAGACGGTGTGGACGATTGTGAACCGGAACGAATACGACGTCGACGGGCGGCAGATGGCGGTTACGGCCCAGGAGGGAATGCGTTATTTCGACCTCTATCACGGCGCGGAGTTGCATCCGGAGCGCGAGGGGAGCGATGTGGTGTTGTCATTTGCCATTGAGGCGCATGGTTTCGGAGCGATACTCGCGACGCGCGGCGAACCGGGCGATGGTGTGGGGAAGCTGATGGCGGCGATGAGGCGCATGACGGAGAAGCCGCTCGCGAGTTATCCGAGTGAGTGGAAAACGATGCCGCAGAAGATGGTCGAAATCGCGCCGACCAAACCTGCTGCGAAAGCGCCGGATGGCATGGTGAAAATCGACGGCGGCGAGTATGTTTTCAAAGTGCAGGGCATCGAGATCGAAGGGTATAACGATATCGGCGTCGATGTGCAGTACCCGTGGGAGGACATGCCGCGGCGTTTTCACGAGCACCGGATGGAGATCAAGCCGTTCTATATCGACAAGTATCCGGTGACGAATGCGGAATTCAAAAAATTCATCGACGCGACGCATTACCGGCCGGCGGATGAGCTGAATTTTTTGCGCGACTGGAAGAACGGCACGTATCGGGAGGGCTGGGACCGGAAGCCGGTGACCTGGGTGTCGATGGAAGATGCGCGGGCGTATGCGAACTGGGCGGGCAAGCGTCTGCCGCATGAATGGGAATGGCAATATGCGGCGCAGGGCGGCGATGGGCGATTGTATCCGTGGGGCGATAAATGGCAGCCTTCGGCCGTTCCGCAACCGGATCAGGGTCGCACGTTGCGGGGTCCGGACGATGTGGATGCGCATTCTGCGGGGGCGAGTGCTTTCGGCGTGATGGACATGGTGGGGAATGTCTGGCAATGGACCGATGAGTACGTGGATGAGCATACGCGGGGCGGCATTCTGCGCGGCGGCAACTACTATCAGCCGCAAGGCTCGATCTGGTATTTTCCGGAAGCGTATCGAAACGACCAGCATGGCAAGCTGCTGCTGATGGCGCCCGGTTACGATCGCTCCGGAACGGTTGGATTTCGCTGCGTGGTGGATGCGGAATGAGACGGGCAAGTTCGGGCGCGCTATTTCGTTCGCGGCGTGCCGAACTGAATGGCCATTGAGGTGTTTTTTTCGAAGGTCACTTCGTTTCCGCGCGAAATGATGTTGGAATATACGGACCAGGCTAGCCCGTAAAAGCCAAGCGCAGCTCCGACGGAGGGTGCAGCGCGCGAAGCTGCCATACCGAAGATGCCGAATCCGGAAAAGCCACCGAGAGCCCGGCCGCTTGTATTCGAACTGCCCGCACCGGACGCAGTCTGCTTGCCGGTATCGTTGTCCAGAGATTTCGCGGCAACCAGGCCGGCGATAACCGGACGTATCAGACGAGTTTTGGACTCGGTTGCTTTCGCGGTGCCCTCGGCATCCACTTTGAGCGCTTTGGGATCTGCTTCGGCGGATACGAGTTGCGCCTGAACCGGGCTGCTCTCCGGTGCGGCTGTCGAGGAATTCTCGAACTCGGGTTCGCCGGGTGGAAGCTGAGTCTCGTCAATCGTGAAGCGCAGCTTGCCTCCGCGGTGCAGAAGGCGTGCGCGCTGCACAAACGTAATGTGCCCCAGGAATCGGGTGCCCTGCGGCAGCCAGAGCTTATGGTCCGGTGTAAACAAGGGCTGGGACAACTCGCCTTGCATGGGATCGCCGACGTGCGCATCGGAAGAGCTGATCGTGGCGAGAAGTCTCATTTGAGCAATTGTGTTCGGAGGGGCAGGAGTGCGGGAGTTGGCAAGTTCACCGGCACTCACCGGAACAGTTCCGAAGTCGAGCGGCTGCGCCAGGACCGCATCAAAGCGCGTGCCTGTGCGGTACCACTGAGGATGGTAGGGAAGTTTGGAAAACAGGTAATTCTCCAGCCATTCTTTTTTGTTCGGTCCACGCACGAAGTCATAGAATCCATGCGAACGTGCGTTGGCCTGATTTCGCGCCTGGGTTTCTACCTGTTTTCGTAAGAACTGCCGCACACGGCTGGGCTGAGCGGAAACAGGCTTAGATGTTTTTGCTTTTTTCGGTGGTCGTGGAGGTACGTAGATGGTCGGAAGCCCGAGCGAGTCCTCGGTCTGGAGAGGCACGGATTTTCCGTCGGGGAAGGTAACACTGAGAAAGGAGACGGCAGCGTGTTTGAGAGGCGTGAAGTCGCCGCCCACAATTGCTCGAGTGCGGATGAACCTCGAGACGGGATCGAGCCTGACGACCTTGCCCTGCAGGGTGGCGCCGGCGGGAATCACAACGCGGTCGAATGCCCAGACCGGCTCGATCAGCGTGGCCTGCACAGTTTCGCCAACCCGGTACGATACTCGCCGCGTAAGGTAGGTTCGCAGCGGCGTTCCGGCTTGCACTTGCAGTTGGACGGGAACGGTGCGGCTGGCGTTCGATTCCTGAGGGAACGCGCGGCTTGTCGACACACACAGCAAACCCAGGAGGGCTGCCATTCCAAAACTTCCGGACTGCATCGTCGTGCAACAGCTGACTCAGCAACGTTCTGTTCTGAGCCTTGCGTTTATTAGAACACCGCGGGAGCGAGAAGGGCGGTGATTGCTTTCGCTGCGGTCTGTGTTGGGTGGAGAATATTTCGTTCGACAGTCAGCGAACTGGTGCCCGGGGCGGGACTTGAACCCGCACTCCGCTTGCGCGAAAAAGGATTTTAAGTCCGATCCTGCCATTCATCCACATTCGTCAGCAGCGCGAAAACAGGGCGTTCAACGCTGTTCAATTGATGCTGATTGCTGCTGGTCTCTGAAAATTGGCGGTGAATTGGCGGTGGCGCACTGCATAACCGCCTTCGGCTTGACCGACCGTTATCCCCAAAAGTAAAAAACGAAAGGCGCCCAGTCTTGGGATCGCGACGGGCGCCCTTGTGTTCTGAATCATGTGCCCAGGAGGTGAGCACTTATCTATGCAAACTATAACGAAGGCCTTCCCTAAAGGCAATTTACAAAAACCAAAACTACCGTGGCTGCGCGACATACCCGGCGAGCGGTGCTCGGAGCGGCTCCGGGAGTACTTCCGACGCATCGAACTCGCATTTCCGAAGCCGACATTGGATGATGATCCTGATGATGAGGCAAAAAAAGAGTATTTCGCCGCTTGTGACAGACGCGAGCAGATTCTGGAGCGACACTTTAAGGCCGATGAGCTTCTCCACAGCGAGTGGGCTATACAAGCTGAACGCAAGTTGCGGCTTAAGATAGTGAACCCGCCTAAAGAGCCGGAGTTGTCCGAGTTCGAGTCTCGCGACGCGTATTGAGAGGCGTGCAAAGCGCATCGAATTAGGGAAAAGCACCTTCGGCGCGTCTACTTTGCTATTTACTATCCAATTTGGGTCGTGAACAAGCCGAAGCTTCCATGGATGCGAAATATCAGCGGCGCGACCGCCCGAGAGCGGCTGAGCGAGTATGAGCGTCAGATGCGCGAGGCGATTCCTCGGATCCGTGAAGAAGATATCGCGACAGTTGGTGATTGGTGGCGGGAGTATGACCGGCATTGCACTCTTAGTCGAAGACATCGCGCTTCCGATCCCGAATATTGGCAGGTCGAGCATGCAGCTCAGCGCGAGAGCGATGCCGAAGATGCTGAAAAGGAGCGCCGCTCAGGGAGTAATCTGCGGAAACCAGGCGATGCTCGCGCGTCTGCGGCGACGTCACGCAATCGTAGAGGTGCGGGCACGCGCGGCTCAGGCCTAGCCCGAGCGGTCAACTGGAACGATCTGACTGAGCTACTTCGCGAGCACCCGAAGATTAGTCAGGAAGAATTCTTGAAGCTAGCAATGCAAGCTGGAACAGCAACGAAAAATTAGGTCCTCGGATTTCTAAAAAGCGGAGTAAGAAGACGGACTATCAGAAAATCGGTGGGAGCTCACAACAAGTACGCGTATCGGCTGGTCCGCAAGTCTTGAAGGCGGCGTGCCGAATTGCGAGGAAGACGTCCCTGAATTTGTGGAGAACTGAACACAAAGTTTATATGTGCTGAAAGCCGCATGATATTGGTGTAAACGCCATTTCCCGCTACTCTAGTTCTCAGCCCCTAAATACTTCGTATTTTATAGGAGCTCTAAAGAGCTTCGAAGAAAACAACACCCAGAATCGGAGTCCGAGCAGATCTCCCACTTCGCTGATTGCTGCGCTCAAGCTTCGTGACCGGGAGATCTGTCGCGTCTCAATCCTGGCTTTTCTTTTCTTCGAAGCTCAGAATCCGAGATCGAGAAGGTCAGGCAATCACCCTCTGCGCCTCGCTTCGGTTACGGCCCGGGGCGCTCTGTTGCACCCAGGAATGGTCATCAGTTGCCGCTGCTGCTCCGGCGGTACAAGGCATCGTTTGACAAAAGTAGCTGGTTATTTGCCCCGGTGACAATGCGCGGCAATACGGGCTGTGCAATACCCATTGCAACCATCCCGAGTTCCTGGTCTAGTAGAAATTGTCGGTCGCTTTCAGGATGCGCTGAACAGTCATTGACGACGTTCCCCGCCGAGTTCGCAATTTCACGGATGCTCATGCCGGATCGGTGTAACTCTGAAACCTTGCTCGCGCTTATTCCGGATTTCGGGCGGCCCAGCTGTTTGCCTTCTTTCCGTGCGCGAGCCAAACCAGCCTGGACCCGCTCGGAGAGCCGGACGCGCTCTTGTTTCGCGATCCTGGCGAGAATAGCCAAAACTGCATCGCGGAACAAGCCCACCGATCTCAGGTATTCTTCGCGCAGGCTGAACCACTCGACTCCATGCGACGTGAGCCGCTGAAGGTGTTGTAGCGTTTCGAGCACGCCCTCGCGCGAGAACCGATCGAGACTCCAAAAGACCACCAGATCGAAGCGCTTCTGGGCGGCATGTTCAAACAATTCGCGGAACTTCGGACGGTCCGAGTTCTTCCCGCTGGCGTGATCCTTGTATTCTGCCTTCAGCTTTCAGCCCGGAGTCGATTTCTTGGCCACGAACTCGCGCAACTCAGCGAGCTGATTCTCGCAATCCTGCCCCTTGTCTCTGGTGCTAACCCTCGCATATAGAACAACTTCGATCGTTTCCATGCCTGCCGAAGTGTACCAGAAACGGATGGTTTTGATACGAGTGATTTGGGCGTTTTAAGTTGAGCGAAAATTCGGCATTTCCGGGTGCCAATGGACCGGGGGTTTTTGATACGAGCACTCTGGGGCGTACTTTGGGCCACCAGCTTACCCCGGTGCTCCCCGATTAGACGCCGTCAGATTGCGCGCGAGAGCGGCACTTAAACCGCTTCTTGCTGCAGCATTCGCGAGCGAGGGCGCATCGTTGCGAGCTCGATAAGGGGCTTACGCGAGTGCATTGCGAGTTGGCGTTTCATCTTGAGATCAGCGTTGCCACGGCCTCTCTGATCCGGATCGGGTGCGGGCTGGTTCCATCGAACGAATTCTTCACTACATCGGCGTAGAGTTCCCAATCGCCGCACGCTTTTCGCTGTGGCCAGTAGCGTCCAAAGCAGCTTGGATGATACGTATGCAGCCAGAGTATCGGGTGCTCGTTCGCCGCACAAACGCCGACGTGCCCGTAGTCGCCGTTGGTCAGACAGACTCCGGAGAGCAAGCTCATTGCCTCCCAAGCTTCGTTTGCCTGCGTCACGATAATCGCAGGATCCAGAAGCTGCAATTCGTTCGCCAGGTACTGCTGACAATTGCCGAAAAGGATTCGAGGCGCTTTGCGATTGCCTTTCCGATTCGCGCAGCACTTTGCAGCATTCACTCGGGCGGTATAGGCACCAGCATCGTCAATGGTCAGATCAGGCTGGAAGCGGCTGAGCACAATCAGGGCGAATTCATCCGTCTGGTACCAATGCTGACCTTTGTGCCGGCCGGTCGCCGGATTCTGCTCTTCGCCGGCTCGCACAGCTTCGGGCGTCCGGTCTTCCGGATCCTGGCTGGCCTTACCCGAATCGAGCGAGAGAAAGAGTATTCTTGGCAGAACACCGAGCTCGTATTGACGCCCGACAAGACTGGCCTTTGGGCCAGTAAACCGCTCGCCCGCGGCTGCGCGGCAAGCTTCCTTCCAATCGCAGCGGAAGTCCAGCGAGTGAATTCCGTTTCTCCTATAGAACTGGTTGAGTGACGCAAGCAGAGATGGCGGAGACAGAAGAGCGCTCATGTGTAATGCTTATCGGCCCGAGACGTACGCGCATGATCGGAGGCCAGCTCAGAACTTTCTGGTTCGCGCCGAGCCTGAATTCGAATTACACTTTCGAAGTGGCTGAAAATCTGGGAAGAACAACGCGCCTGCCGGTGGTCGTCGGGCCCGACGGTGCGCTGGCCGTACGAGGTGGCTCGCCACTCCCTAAGTTCCTGCCGCATTCGAAGCTCGAACTTCTGGTTCCATTGAACGCATTTGCCGATGCCGATGAACGGCGCTCGTACGTGCAGGAATACGTGGCAACCATCGCCTCCGCCAATACTCGGGCCGCGCTTGGCATCAGCCGCAAGAGTTTGTTGCCCGAGCAAATGTCGCAGATTCTGAAGCCGCATGAGATGTACATCCTTTCGCAGTATGTGTTTGTCGAGGTGCTGCTGAAGCGACCGTTGGGGCTCCGTTTCCGAACCGGAAAATCAGCAGAGCTAGCGCCATGCGAATGCGTTATCCCCAGCATGAAAAACCGGCCGGCACGCAGCCTGAATCATGCCTTCACGCTCATCTCCGAGCACTACGAAACGCACCGAATCTCGCATACGGCGAACGTTTTCGAGCGGGCTTACCTGTTTCGCGATAACGGGTGGGTGCAGCTTGACGCTATCCGTCGCCAGCTTTCTGGCGATCTGCCCGAGTCATGCGAAAAACCCGCTTTGATACTGTAAATTCCACAAGGGATTCTTTCATGCTGGGCGCCGTCGAGTCTGTCCGGCTCAAACCGAGCAAACATCAACGTGTCTACACCGACTATCTTCCAAATCTGTCAGCCCCGCGCTGATGTTCTTCAGGGCACGATTCGCGACGATGAATTCGCAGCCGATCTTTCGAGCGTCATAAACGGTACCGCGCCGCCCGATTACCTCGATCCCGCGCTTTTTTTCGCCAAAACGTATCCGACTCGCGGCATCCGCGAGCTCCTGAAAGCGGTTCTGCAGCGTATATCGGGTAAAGGCGGCGAGGTTTCGTCCATTATCCGGCTGGGCACGCAATACGGCGGCGGTAAAACGCACGGCCTTGTAGCGGCGGTCCATGGGGCGCGCGGGATGAAAGGCGTTCCGAATGTGGCGGACTTCGTGGATCCGAGCCTCGTTCCAACCGGCCGCGTGCGCATCGCTGCCCTCGATGGTGAAAATTCGGACCCGGCTAATGGACTCACGCTCGAAGGCGATCTGCGCGCGAAGAGTCTCTGGGGCGAAATGGCCTACAAGCTCGCCGGACGTGCCGGTTATGAGCGTGTCCGCGTATCCGACGAGACGCATACCGCACCCGGAGCCGAAACCATCCGCGAGCTCTTCGGAGGCGAGCCCACGCTCATCCTGCTCGACGAAGTTTCCGTCTATCTGCGCAAGGTGGAGCACGTGCGACCCGGCGCCTCGAAGCAGTTTGCGGCGTTCATTCACGATCTGTTCAAAGCCGTGCAGTCGAGTCCGCAGGTCGCGCTCGTCTACACGCTCGCCGTCGGCAAAGGCAACGAAGCGACCGATGCCTACAAGGTCGAAAACGAACTCGCCGCGGCAGCGATGGCCGAAGCCGAAGCGGTAGCGGTCCGCACCAGCACGACCCTCAACCCGACGGAAGAGGACGAAACGCCCAATGTCCTCCGGGCGAGGCTGTTCGAATCGGTGGATCTCAGCGCGGCGAAAGGCGTCATCGCTGCCTACGCGGATATCTGGGACCGCAATAAAGAGGATCTGAAGCTGGAAGCGGGCTTACCCGAGCTACGCGAAGCCTTTCTGCGCAGTTATCCGCTGCATCCGAAGCTGCTCGAGATGCTCACCGAGAAAACCGCGTCCCTGAGTACGTTCCAGCGCACGCGCGGCATGCTGCGTCTGCTCGCGCGCGGCATTTTCTATCTCTGGCGCAACAAACCCGCCGATGCCTTCGCGATCCATACGCATCACCTCGACCCGGCCTTCGAGCCGATCCGCACGGAAGTGAATGTGAAGCTCGGCCAGAGCCAGTACGCGCCCGCGGTGAAAGCGGATGTAGCTGCGGTTGCCAACGATGAACCCGCGCTTGCGCAGCAGATCGACAAGCAAAAGTTTCCCGGTATGCCGCCGATTACGAGCTACGTCGCCCGCACGATCTACTGGCACACGCTGGCCTATGGCGATGCCGCGCGGGGTATCTCGGCTGACCAGTTGAAACTCTCGGTCTGCTCGCCTGCGGTTGAGCCGGCCTTTATCGAGCAGGCCCGTGTCCAGTTCATCGCCGAATCGCTCTTTCTCGACGATCACCCCGGCGCGCCCATGCGATTCATGGTGGAACCGAACCTCACCATGATCATCCGAAAGCGCATGAGCGAGATCGATCCGAATGAGGTACGGGCGGAGCTGGGCGAGCGGATACGCAATCTGTTCAGTTTGCCGCGCGGTGAGTTCAACGCGATCCTGTTTCCATCCAGCCCCTACGATGTGCCCGACGAAATCGGCGATGGCCGGCCGCTACTCGTGGTCATGAACTACGAGTCGACCGCGGTTCCGGCCAATGCGCAGGATCCACCGCCGGATGTGGTCGACATGTTCACCCACCGCGGGAACGAGGGCAAACCGCGCGAGCTCAAGAACAATCTGGTCTTCGTGGCAGCCGACGAGCGCTCAATCCAAAACATGCGCGAGCACGTCCGGCGTTCGCTCGCTCTAAAAGCGCTGCTGAAGCCAGAAAACCAGAAGGATCTGGCGCCCCACCAGCGAACGGCCATTCAATCCGACAACGAGAAAATCAGGCTGGACGTAGCGATGAGCATTCTGCAGTGCTATCGACATCTCTACTACCCGTCGAGCGACGCCGGATCGCTCGGCCACAGCGTCATCGAGCTTTCCGGCGCAGGCGACTCGCCGGGCAATGGTCAGCACCAGGTCATTCACGTGCTCCATGAGCAAGGCAAGCTGCGTACGGCACAGGATACACCCGAAGCCCCCGGTTTCGTGATGCAGCAAGTCGGCCTGAAGTCTCGCGGCGAGATGACCACCGCCCAGCTCCGCACCGAATACCGCCGCGCCCCGAAGCTCTCAATCCTGCTGCAGGACACGCCGCTGCTCGAATGCATCCGGCGCGGTATTGCGCAGGGGTATTTCATTTACCAGGAAGGCTCACAGGTCTACGGGCCGGGCGATCCGCCGTTCACCATCCACATCTCCGATAACTCCTTCCTGCACACGACGGAAAACGCCAAAGCCAAGCACCTCTGGCCGCGTACTGCCCCGCTGCGCATCAGCTTCCGCTCCAACCCGACCACCATCAACCCCGGCGAATTGGCCACGCTGGAGCTCCAGATCGAGGGCGGAGTCGCGCCCTACACGATTGCGTCCAGCGAAGCGCTGCTGAATGCCTCGGCCACAAACGACGCGGTGCACACGGTAAAGGTGAATCCGGCACAGTCGATGAGCTACCGCGCCGAAGTGACCGATGCGCGCGGGCAACGACAGGAATCGAGCACCATCGTCAACGTGCGCGTGGCAGGAAGCCCCGGACTTCCACCTCCTCCGCCGCCCCCCGACCTGAAACCGGCTGCTGATATTATCCCGGCGGAACTCAACGCCGAAGGACCGCTGCCGCAGGCGCTCGAAGAGCTCTGGGAAAAGGCGCGCAAAGCCAAATTTCCGGCCATTGCGCAGCTGACCATTCGCCTCTTCGCTTTCGATATCGCCTCCAAGCTCCATTCGGCCATCGCCACGCTCGCCGAAGCCGAAGCCGTCTGCGAGTACTCGGTCGATCTCGAAGCCGAGGGCGTGGACCAGTTCCATCTCGACTGGAGAGGCCGCTACGAAAAGGCGCATCCGGTGCGCAGTTTTCTCGAAACGCAGATCCGCAACGCGAATGAATCGGATGTGAAGGCTGCCTACACGCTCGCGTTCAAAACGCCGCTATCCTTGAAGGCGGAAACCGTCGAGCAGCTTCGCAAGAAGCTGACGCAGTACGGCGGCGGCGAGGCCTATGTCGAAGCGCGCGCCGCGAAGGAATAGAACGTGAAACCGGCTTACGAACTCCGCATGGTGGTCGAAAAACCGGCGGATTGGCGGCTTGAAGTCTGGCAGTTGCCCTCGCCCGCTACGCCGCGCCTCAAAGCGCCGCAGCATATCGCGAGCGTGCAGGGCGCGGGACTGCGCATGATCGAAAACCGGCTGCTGAAGCGGCTCGCGCGCGAAAAGATCGTGCTCGGCTCGCTGCGTCCCGGCAAAGAAAAAGCGTGGCCGATCGACGAAGACCTGGCGCTGGTGCTCGGGCTGCTGTTTCGCGTGCTCGCGCCGATGCGCAATCTGGACCGTATCCGGCAAGTCGCGGACGGGCTCGAGCGCATGGGCCGCGAAGAGGCGGGCTACTGGCTCGGCATGGTGATGGGCCGCACGCATCCGCGCCGCGTGCTGGCCGCGCTGAGATTATTGCTCACCACACCCTGACTTCTATCAAGAGATGAACGAACGAAAACGACTGCTGATCGAGGATTGGCTGCCAATCGCCGAGGTCGGCATTGAGAGCTTGCGGGAACGGACGCCGATGACTCCGTTTCCGGCACCGAATCGCATGCACGTGTGGTTTGCGCGCCGGCCGCTGGTGGCGAGCCGCGCCGCGATTCTCGGTAGTTTGCTTCCCGCGGATTTCGATCGCGAAAAGTTTACGTATCTGCTCGGGATTCATGGGGATCCGGTGGCAACCCGCAAGCGAATCGCCGACGCAAATGCTCGCGGCGAACGTCTGGAAGTGGATGTGTACGGCTACCCTCGTGCCTTCCAATACCTCCCAGAGCCGCTCAGATTGGATTCAAAGATTCTCGATCCAACCGCAGGCGGCGGTAGCATTCCGTTCGAGGCTGTCCGGCTCAATTGCGAGACGTTTGCCAACGACCTTAATCCCGTAGCCGCGCTTCTTCTCCGTTGTACGGTCGAGTTCCCGCTTCAGTTTGGCTCAGCGCTGGTCGACCGATATCGAGAGCTCTCGGCTGAGTTTAAGAAGCGCGCTGAAACCAAGTTTGAAGGCATCTTCCCTAAAGAGCCGGAAAACGTCATTACTGTCGACGGCTATCTCTGGGCGCGCACGATCACCTGCCCGTACTGCTCCGGCATTGTTCCGCTTTCCCCCAACTGGAAGCTATCGAGCGACGGCAAAGGCGTGCGGCTCATCCCGGACGAGCACGACGGAACGCGCCGCATCCGCTTCGAGATCGTGGACCACGCGCACGAGCATTCGCCCGGCACCGTGAAGGGCGGCAATGGACTCTGCCCGTTTCCCGATTGCAAACGCACCATCGACGGCGACGATATTAAGAAGCAGGCGCAGGCCGGCGAAATGGGCCACCAGCTCTACTGCGTCGTCTACAAAGAGCAGCGCGTCAAGGGCTACACCAAGGCGGGAAAGGCCAAATACGAGAAGGTGCGCGGCTTCCGTGCGCCCCGGCCCGAGGACGACGTCGATGCGCTCGTTCGGCAAAGGCTGGCCGAAAAGTTGCCGATGTGGCAGGCGCGGAATATTGTGCCGGATGAGGCCTATCCAGAGAACACGAACGACAATCGCCCGATCAATTACGGCATGCCGCTCTGGCGCGATCTCTTCAGTCCGCGCCAGCTTTATGGACATTGCACGAGCGTCGAAGTATTTCAACAACTCGCTTCCGAGTGCGTCAGGAGTGACCTGGATCGGGCAGCCATGGCTTACATTGCGCTCGCTCTCGATAAGGTCGTGAACTACAACTCCATCCTGTCTCGATGGGACACAGTGAGAGTTGCGATTCGCGGTAAATTCGACCGGCACGATATGGGCTTTCAATGGAGCTACGGAGAGATGGCGCCGACGATCGCTGGGCTCGGCTATGATTGGGCGGTTGAGCAGACCGGCAAGGCGCTTTCCGAACTCATCGAACTGCTCGGCCAGCAAAGGTCCGCAAACGGCGATTTGCATTTCGCTGAACCAAGACCAAGACCTTCGGTGAACGTCAGCTGTGCCTCCGCCGACAGCCTTCCGCTCGCAGAACACTCGGTAGATTGCATCGTGATAGATCCCCCGTACTACGACAATGTCATGTACGCGGAGCTTTCGGATTTCTTCTACGTGTGGCTCAAGCGAACCGCGGGGCTGCTCTATCCCGAGCTGTTCCAACTGCACCTCACCGACAAAGACCGCGAAGCCGTTGCCAACCCGACGAGATTCAAGGGTCGAAAGGAAGGGGCTTCTAACCTAGCCCGATTGGACTATCAGGCCCGCATGTCACGAGTCTTTCAGGAGCAGAAAAGACTGCTGAAACCACAGGGCGTTATGACGGTCATGTTCACTCACAAAGCCGCTGGAGCCTGGGACGCGCTCGCCAAAGGCCTGATCGAAGCCGGATTCATCATCACCGCGTCCTGGCCTGTGAACACGGAAGCCGAAGGCAGCCTGCACATCCGCGAAAAATCCGCTGCGCGCTCGACCATCTTTCTCGTCTGCCGCGCCCGCACCGACAAGGCCGAGACTGGTGACGAACGCTACTGGGAAGAGATCGAGCCGCAGGTGCGTCAGGCGGTTCGCAGCAAAGTCGTCGAATTCGAAGAAGCCGGGATCGGCGGCATCGACCTGTATCTCGCCTGCTTCGGTCCCGCGCTGCAGGTCTTCACCGAGAACTGGCCGCTGAAGCGCGGCAAACCGCGCCCGCAGCGCAAAGAGAAGCAGAAGAAGCTACTCGAAGAGGCCGATCCCTATGCCGCGACGCCCGAAGATGCGCTCGAAGCCGCGCGGCGCGAGGTGAAGCAGTGGCGTATGGAGCACCTGGCGACCATCGGCCGCAAGCATGAGCTCGATCCGCTGACGGAATGGTATGTGCTCGCCTGGGACGCGTTTCGCGCGCCGCGTTTTCCGGCCGATGAAGGGCTGAAGCTGGCGCGCGTGGTCGGGCTCAACTTTGATAGCGAGGTGAAGAAGGTCGTCTGCGATGTGAAGGGCGACGATATTCTGCTCTGGGATTCGAAGACGCGCTGGGCGAGCGGCCGGCTGAACACCGCAGGCACGACCATGATCGATACGCTGCACCATGCCGCTCGCATCGTGCGCGAGCAGAACACCGGGGCGGCGAAGAACATGCTGGAGCAGATGAAGCTGCTTGACGACCCGACGCTACAGACCGCACTTCAGGCGATGCTGAATGTGCTGCCGCCAGGCATGATCGCTCGTGGGAAGAAGAAACCCGATCCGCTGCTGAGCGGCGCGGCGAATGATTTCGAGGCGTTAGAACAATTGCGGCGGCTGGCGTTTGCCGAAGCCGTACCCGCGCCGAAGATTCCCGAGCAGACGGCCCTGTTTGCGGCGGAAGACGAGCAAGACGACGAAGAGGCGGATGAATCGGCTGAGTGACTATGAGTGGCGAACGAGTTACCGCCACGAAGACGGCAACTTAGTCACGCTGTTCTACATTCCGGCACTTTCCTGCGCAGTACAGTACGACCGCATGACGGGATATTTCAGCGCCGACGCGCTGGCGCTCGCTTCGCGCGGTATCGACGAGCTGATTCGCAACGATGGACGCATGCGGCTGATCGTGGGCTGCACGCTCGATCCGGATGAGCAGAGGGCCATCGGGGAAGGCTACGATCTGCGCGCGGCGGTAGAAGCGAAGCTGGCGCGGGTGCCGCTGGAGCCGCCCGATGATCGCGCGCGGCAGGGCCTGGGAATGCTGGCTTGGATGGTGGCGCAGGGGCATCTCGACGTGCGCGTGGCCGTGCCGATGCGAACGCCGGGGATTTTTCACGATAAGGTCGCAGTCATCACGGATTGCGAGGGCAACCGGCTCAGCTTTTCCGGGTCGATCAATGAGACGGCTGGCGGCTGGCTCGCGAATCACGAGAGTTTTCACGTCTACTGCTCCTGGCTCGGCGGCCGCGAGACGATTCATACCGAGGACGAGGTGAATCAGTTTGCGACGTTGTGGGATGATCGCAGCCCCGCCGTGCGCGTGCTTGAGTTTCCGGATGCGCTGCGGCGGAAGCTGCTCGAGTTTCTGCCGAAAAACGAGGCGCATACGTCGCCCGTAGTTTGGGACGTGGAGCGGACGCCCGAACCAAAGTTCAAGCTACTGCCGGATGAGTACCGGCGCATCGTCTGGACGTTTGTTTCGCAAGCGGCGAGGCTTTCGACCGGTATTCGCGTCGGGGAAATGACTTCGGCCATTACGCCATGGCCGCATCAGGTTCGGACGTACACGCGGTTCGTGATGCAGTGGCCGTGCCGTTTGCTGATTGCCGATGAGGTCGGGCTTGGCAAGACGATTTCTGCCGGATTGATTCTGCGTCAGGCGATGCTTTCGGGCCTGGCAAAGCGCATTCTGATTCTTACGCCGAAGTCGGTCCAGATTCAGTGGCAGAACGAGCTCTACGAGAAGTTCAATCTGAACGTGCCGATTTACGACGGGGCGAATCTGCGCTGGCGGGCGGTGCCGCCGTCGAATGTGGCGCGCGAGCAGCCGGTCGGCAGAAAGGAATGGCAAGCGCAGCCGATTGTGCTGGCGTCGAGCTATCTGATGCGGCGGGCGGACCGGCAACCGGAACTGACCGAAGCCGAGCCTTGGGATCTGATCGTGCTGGATGAAGCGCATCATGCGCGACGGAAGGGCGCCGGAACGATTCAGGAGCGCGGGCCGAATGCGTTGCTCGGTTTGATGCGGCAGATGAAAGACCGGTGCGCGAGTTTGCTGCTGCTTTCGGCGACGCCGATGCAGGTGCATCCGGTCGAGATGTGGGATCTGGCGAATATGCTGGGATTGCCGCCGGGGTGGGCTGCTCAGGATGACACGGTCGAGCAGTATTTTCGGCTCTGCTCGGCGGCGAATCCGTCTCCATCGGAATTCGAGTATCTGGCGCGGTTGTTTCGTGATACGGAGGCGCATTTCGGGCCGTTTACGGAAGCCGAGATTGCGGAGATTTTGCCGAAGGGGACGAATCTGAGCCGCAAGAAAGTTGTGGAGGCGCTGCGGGAACAGTCAAGCATACGGCGGAAGGGGCTGGATGCGGAAAAGCGCCGTTTAGCATTGCAGTTTCTGCAGGCGGCAAGCCCGCTGCGGCGGTTGATGGTACGGAATACGCGCGAATTGCTGCGGCGTTATGCGCGGGAGGGCAAGCTGGCGCTGCCGATTGCGGAGCGCGAGCCGAAGACGGTGGTTGTTGAGATGACCGCGGCGGAGTCGGCGCTGTATGAGGCGGTTGAAGACTACATTGCCGATACGTACAACGCGGCTTCGCCGGATAAACGCTCCGCGGTCGGTTTTGTGATGACGATCTACCGGCGCCGGCTGGCGAGTAGTTTCAAGGCATTGGAAAAGACATTAGTCGGACGATTGCAGCGGGTCGACGCCATCACCGAAGAAGACGCCTCGCAGGATGAACTCGGCGAGGAGTACCAGGAGCCCGAAGACTTAACGCACGCGGTCGAGCAGGCGGGCGCGTTTGAAGAAAGAAGCCGCATTCAGGAGTTGCTGAAGCAAATCGCGCGGCTGGGCACAAACGACAGCAAAGTGCGGCGGCTTAGGAGCGAGTTGCAGGCGTGTTTTGAGCAGGGTTACAAAGCCGCGATCGTCTTTACGCAATATACCGACACGATGGAGTATCTGCGCGAGTATCTGGCGGGGCAGATCGAGGGGGTGCCGATTGCGTCGTATTCGGGTGGGGGCGGTGCCTGGCGCGATACGGGCGGCAACTGGAACACTTGCACCAAAGAGGAGATCAAGCGGCGGCTCAAAGGTGGTCAAATCAAGCTGCTGATCTGTACGGATGCGGCGGGCGAAGGACTGAACATGCAGTTCGCGGGCGTGATCGCGAATTATGATTTGCCCTGGAATCCGATGAAGGTCGAGCAGCGGATCGGGCGTATCGACCGGCTCGGGCAAAAGCATCCGCAGATTCGCGTCCTGAACTTCGCGTATCGGGGCACGGTCGAAGAAGACGTGTTCTTCACGATTGGGAATCGCATTAATCTGTTTCAGGGCATTGTTGGACGGCTGCAGCCGATCCTGTCGCGCTTGCCGCGACAGATGCAGGAGATCACGTTGGAGAATCGCGAGCGCCGGGAAGCGGCACGGGCCGAGTTCATCTCCGAGCTGGAACATGACTTGACGGAGGCGGAGCGCACCGGCTTTGATGTGGACGCGACAGCTGTTGGAAGCCTCGAAATACCCGCACTACCGGATGCAGCGCTTACGTTAGCTGATTTTGATCGAATTCTCTCGGATGTTGAAGCGTGTCCGGCTGCATGCGAAGTCATGCCGCTCGATCCGGGTTCCTATGCTGTTTCTGTTCCTGGTCTCGGGACGGTGCGTGTTACGACGGAAGCGGAGACTTTCGATTATTCTTCCGATAACCAGCAACTCTTCTCGCCCGGCGGGGAAGCGTATTCCGTTTTGGCAGCGGTTCCCGAGCCAGTTGGGTCAGGCGAAGGTGTCGCGTGGCTGGTAGAGCACAACGGCATTCGCCGTTTCATCGTGCAAACCGAGCATGGGCCGGTTGAGGTTCGGAATTTTGCCGAGCTAATACGAGCGCTCGCACACGTGGGTTCCCCGACGGCTTGTCCGTATGAGCAGTCTGAAAAATGCAAAACGCTCCTGATTGCTTGACATGCCCATTCTTACTCGGGTCGATTTGGCGGCAGCAACGGGCTGAGGCTCATCATTAGCCGATCAAAGGAGCCCCGGGCGCGAAACCGCCCTCAAACCCACAGGCTGCCGCTAAAGGCGAGTTTTTCAAGCTATCGTTGCCAAGTAGTCCGCCACCGTGGCATTCAGCAATTCGGTTCCTTCCCGTTCCGCTCTTGCTTTCATGACGTGCAAGGCCGAATGGTTCAGGTCTCCGGTTTCCAACAACTCCAAATCTCGCTGTTGTCGCGATAACTCATCCTGAACCAGCCGATCCCGCAAAATGGCTTCTTCGCTTTCTCGCGACCCGAACTGGATGTGCCTTATGTTCTGGGTCAGGTAGTCGACTGCCTCATACGCTTGTCGGGAGGCGAGCACCGCGTTTTTGGTATCGCCCTTCATCCGGCATTCCAAACAGTAGTAAACGGCAGCGGCGGCATTCTCGGCCAGGCGATTTAGCGCGGTCCACTTATCTCCATCGCCTGGTGCCAGTTCCATTGCGCGCGCAGCAAGCGGTTGTAGTCCTTTAACGGGCGGTTGCCGATCTAGAGCGTGTTCCCAAACCAGATCTAATCCTTCCCGAAGCACCGCCGGATCGCCCTTCTTGAACAACTTTGCGTACTGCACATAGTACGGCATCAACCGTTCAGCACACGCAGCCGCGAATGCAGCTCGGGCATTCTCCGAAAGCTGAGACAGCGTATCTATCAACAGAGATTCGTCACGTGTTTGCACTTTGAACACTCCTTCGTTCTAAGGCCAACGAGCACTTCTCGGACCAGTTATGGAACCACCCGATTGAATGATAAATTGCTGGCATTCGGAGCAGATATCCCGGCTCGTGCCCAATGTCTTCGGAGTAA
This sequence comes from Terriglobia bacterium, assembly GCA_021325235.1. Lineage (GTDB taxonomy): Bacteria > Acidobacteriota > Terriglobia > Bryobacterales > Bryobacteraceae > Bog-105. The sequence goes on from JAJPHN010000016.1 coordinate 166,276, forward strand.
GTCCACGCGCCTGGGCGTCCTTTATAGCGGTTATTTCGGCATGTTGCCCGGGTAATCTTGCGAGAACCTCATTTTCGGACTGCAGTGCCCGCTGCGCCGGTGACAAATCTCTGCCGCCTCCAGCTACCACATTTACTCCCTCATCCGTTTCAAGAACGGCTACGGTGCGCTGTTTGAATGCAATCGGATCATCCGCCAAAACGAGTGGATCCGGCTCCGAAGGGTGTGTCTGAGATTAGTTATGAAACGAACTCCGCAACGTGTCGAAAATGCTGCTGAGAACGCCGCCGCCACCGATCACAACTGTTGCTGTACCGCCACAAAGGATTACTGCTGCAGGGATTGACGCAAGCGCCCATTTCACCATGAAAGCGACCATCGAGCGAAACGACATGCGGACGTCTGTAACTACCACTTTATTATTCAATTCCACGATCTAAAAACTCTCCAGTTCCTCACAGTTATGCGAACCGCTCTTCTCCGCCGTACGCTGTGTTGTTGTGTCGATTCCGCTCAGGAATTCTCTGCCCAATTGGCTCGTCTCGTCGATTAGCGAGAAGTAGGAGTTCTGACCGGGGGAACGGCGCTTTCACCGTCGATTTGGCGGCAGGAACGAGCCACGGCGGATCGTTGGGCGTTCGAGTGACGCCCTGGTCGGTCAAACGTGGCAGCTGCACTTGATTCCGGGATGAAGGATCCGAATGTTACTGAGCTTTCTCGTGCCGCAACTGCTGCAACTGCTCCGGCGAAAGCGATGCGTTCGCTTCTTTAATGACCGCCAGCAATTTCCCGCGGTTCCAGGCGTATGCCGTCTGCGATAGCTTGAAGATCCGCTCGGCAGCGTCCTGCGGCTTAGAGTGAAACTCACGAATATCCGTTCGCAAGAACAAGCTTTGACTTGCGGGCTCAGCCGGAATGAGGCCGGGGATGTACTCGAAACGAGCATGATCGACTTGGTTCGGAGTGTCCGCCTCGATCTTACGAAGCCGCTGCATGACATCACCGCGAAGTTTGGGCAGGCTCGCTTCGACGACTGCCCGCACGATGAGCATAGATTGTGCGGCTTGAAAATCAAACCGAACATTGCTGACCATGCAGGAAAACGAGCCATCGGCGGATTTTGCGTAATTTTCGGGCGTGTCACCAACTCTCGTTGAGAACGCATCCACATAGGCTCTTGCTTGCTGCGGGGCTGAATTTGTACTCGTGTTAGTCATGCATCCAATCGATATTGCCAGGAGCGCCGATAGAAGTGAACCTTTCAGCATTTGCATTCGCGGTAACCGGGGGCTGCGTCGATCTTATTGGCGTAAACATCCGTAATGCTGTGGGCTTCAATTGGATTCCCAAATGGCTGATTGAAGTATAGGGTTGGCGTCGAATCGTTATCGGTCGGTTCGGGATAATTTGCCTGAGCTCCGGAGATTGCGAAGGGCACGGGATCCGATAGATTGTTCCAGTGTTCGTATTTCGGACCGACCGGCCAGCCACCCTCCGCAGTTCCGTAGGTGCTCACATGCAGACCGGAGAGAGCCTGCTCGGGGTCGTATCCCTCGAGAGCCAGTTGCGCTTTGGCATCCGCAATTGCTTGCTGGGTAACCAATCCACCCTCACTGTGTGCGTACACCGTTAACGGGCCGGCTTGCTACGATTTCCCGTACGCCACCAGTGCATCCGTGAGCGTTTTGGCCGGCTTTACCCTTTGCGTTTTGCCGATCATTCCAACACACTCTTTCAAATCTGCACCGACTCCTTCGGTAGCGTTATAAATCCCGACGACTTCCGCACACGAGCGGTTGGCGATCTTCTGGAGAGTCGTGCACATGCCATCCTTCACAGGTTGGCCGTTCTCTCCCGTAAGCCGGGTGTTGATGCCGTTTACGAAGAACACCTTCGGCAACTTCTTCCCCTGACACTTGCCATCTGGCCGGAATCCGGTGGCATCGGCTGGCGATCCCGATTGCGGAGTACAGCCATTCCCGATCACTGCTCCGTCGTATTTCAGCTGATCTGACTTACGCCCGAGGTTGGCGACGAAGTTTTGAGTTTTCGGGTGATTAGCATCACCGATTTCCCACGCCCCTCCCATTGCCGCTGAGCCGACCATGTAGTCCCAAGCGCTAAGGCCAGCATCCTTTGCTGCTCCCGCTGCACCTGCGATGGCATCGGCGGTTTTCTTCATGCCTGAAGTTGGCGAGCTTGCTGCCGCGATTTCGGCGGCTGTGATCCTTTCGAGCATGCCCGGTTTTGCGGGAGCAGACCTACTTGTAATCGGTTGAACTTTCGGTTCGGTTGGGGATGACTGGAAATTCGATCCCGAATCACCATCGCCACCCGCCTCCCGTGAAATGTACTTGCCGTGCAGATGAATGCGGCCATTCGGCGCAGAAATCAGAATGTCGCCATTGGCATTCGAGAGCTGAATCATTGAGCGGCCGGTTTCATTCGCCTTCTCGAACATCGAGAGTTTCAGGTTGTTCGGCGTAGCCAACGAGAGTGCTTCTTTGCCAGGTTTATCAACCATCTGGATGCGATTACCGCTCTTCGTAACGATCCGCTTTACGTCGTTCGGGGCGTATTCACCACCCCAGAAGTCCTCGGTCGGCCCCGTGTCGAAGCCGTTCCAAACGCTGCCGAGAATTACGGGACGTTCGGGATCACCGTCTTCGAATGCAACGACGACTTCATCCCCAACCTCTGGCTGGAAGAAGAAACCGCGGCTCTGGCCCGAGTGCGGTGTCATCATGCGGGCCCACAGCATCGGCTCGCCCTGTTCCTGCCACCAGAAGCGAATCCGATAACGGCCCAAGCCGAGCGGATCGCTGTGTTCAACCACACGCGCAGGAAAAACACCGTCCACAATCGGACGTTGCGGCGGCTCCGGCTCCATCCACTTCGCCCAAGGTGTGCACCAGAATTCGTTTTCATAGCCGTGCAGCGTCCAGCGGTGAATCACTTTCGTCAGCCCGTACGTGCCGTTTGCATCGAGTGCACCATCAATCTGTACTTTGTCGCCAGCCCTGAGCCGGAGAATGCGGCTGACACCCTGCGCCATTACCTGCGAGCCTAATGCGCGTTCGCTTTGAAGTTGGAGCCGCTGCTGATAATCGCCTAGCGTTGGGGTGCGGCTGCGTTCGAAGACGTAGCCGGGCGGCAATGCCTGCGAACCTTGCGACACCGCATCGGTGAGCGGACCGCTTGCTCCGGTGAACGTGGGGGTCCGGTCGACTTCGTTAAATGACTGGCTCTGCATGACGAGCGGATCGTAATGCGCACCGTTCATCGAGGGCGTTGCGAGTCCGCCGCCGGCCCGGAAGCTCAGCAAGCCCGTTTCCTGCCGAAATGAAGCCGTGGTACCCGGCTGAAACTGGTCGAGAATTTCGATTCCGTCGGCGGTCGGCCGAATCCATCCGTTGTGATCGTCGGCTAAGCGAAGCAGAAAGCGGTAATCCGTTTCGCCCCATTGCACGTACTGTTTCGGCAGGAGCTGCACGCTAATCTGCACCTTTGCCGATATGCCGCTGAAACCTGTCGCTTGCGAGGCAATCGCGCTCAGCGCGTTCGTGGTGTAGCAGAAGTAGCGCGGCGTCAGGTCCGTTTTGTAACTCTCGGACACCGCCCGCAAATAACCGCCAAAATTGCCGTACGCCAGATAGCGGAGTTTCGATTCCAGCACGAAACCCTCAAAAAACGTGATCTGCGCACCCTCATCGTCGTAGCCGAAAAGCGAGCAGGATTTGCCGAGATAACTCTCGTACCGCGGTCGCTCATCTTTGGTTTGACGGAACTCCACTTCGAGCAGCCAATGACGGTTCAGTTCCTGGACCACAGAAACGGTATCGAGCAGGGCGTTGCTGAGCAGATCGCCGCCGATCTTGAGATAAGCCGGGTTCATGGGCTCGCGTGCGGTCCTCGTCTCTCGTCAGGATACGGGATTGACTGCCTTTGGGCAATCCTGACGGGGACCGCGGTGCTTCTACGCTGGCCGATTAGGCGGCAGAAACGAGCCACGGCGGATCGTTGGGCTTTCGGACGATGCCATGGTCGGACTGGCGGGTTCGAGGACATTGGTGGACGATGCCAAAGCCGTAATATGCCAGGATGTGGCTCTTCACTATCTACGGATTTTTCTCCATTGCGTGCGCAAATCACCGGGACGGCTCGATTGACAAGGAAACGGTGATGGTCCGGGCGAGGGACGCTGGCCATCTTCGAAAGCTGCAAATCCGATTTCCTTCGATGGCGAGTGCGGAAATTCGACACTCGCCCGTTTGGGATTACGCCTACCGCATTATCGTTCCGAAGCAAATCTGGATAGCCGCGTTAATCGAAATGGCTGAGGAACAGGACTGGAGCAACTTCAAGAACAAGGTCGCGGTGCAGCAGGGGATGATCGATGGCCTGGAGTACAGCCGGGCACTGCACGATGTGTGGCGGATTGTGAATCGACTCCAGACCCGACGCCCGAAGCTGAAGATGGGCAGCGGTACCAAATTGCCGCCATCGTACTAGAACAAAGAATCAAGAAACCAAAAAGTACCGGGGCGGAGGGCGTTTTCGACTCTTTTTGCCCTTCTAACGCGCTGTTTTGCTGTGGTCCTGGCGCGTAACTCGCTCAAAACACAGCATCTCTAACGGATTTTTCAATTTCCGCTCAGGGTCACGAGCGTTTTCAGTAATACCTACTCATGGATTTATCTTTCATGAGCGTCTTCATCGAAGCGATTGCAGATGCTGTCGTACGAAAAATCGAGCACTTCCTCAATACCGAGCAGCGGTTAATGACCACTAAACGGGCGGCCAAGTACGTCGACATGACCGAATCGGCAGTAAGGCAGCACTCAACCATGCCCTGCAAAAAGGACGGGAGGCGTCGACGCTACGACCGCAAGGAACTCAACCGGTGGATCGATCAGCTCCCGCCGGAAGAATGCCTGAGGTAGCCTGCCGGAAATGCCAAAAGCCAAAACGCAGAGCTCACGAAAGTCGTTCAAACGTGCCTATGGGAGCGGGTCGCTACGCCAGGTTGGGAAAGAGGTATGGGAACTAGGTTATCGACCACCGAATGCACCGAAGCGGTTAGCAAAGCGGATCAAAGCGAGTAACCGCAAAGCGGCGGAAGAGCAACTGGCCGCTTGGCGACGGCGGCTCGACAGACAGCCCGGCCACAAAGTGCCAGTGGGCGAATTGTTCGAGCTGCATCTCGCAGACCTTCGGCGTGAGCAGCGGGACAGCTACAACATCACGATGGAACGCAATCGCATACGAAAGAACCTCGACCCCGTTTTCGGGGCACTTGATGCCTCTTGCATCACCAGGTCCGATATCACCTGTTACATCGACAATCGATTGCTAGCCGGAGCGAAGCCGAGCACGATTAACCGCGAGTTGTCAGCACTCCGGCGCTCGTTCAATTTGGGCATCGAGCACGGGCTGATCAGCGGCCCACCTCCCGTCATAAAATGCCTTCGAGAAAACAACGTTCGTAAGGGCTTTGTCGAGCACGAGGTTTATTTGAGGATCATGCGAGCACTCCCGCGCAATCACCAGATGCTGTGGTGTTTTGGCTACTATCTCGGAATCCGGAAGGGCGATGCCTGGTGCCCGGGGCGGGACTTGAACCCGCACTCGCCTTGCGGCGAAAAGGA
>JAJPHN010000059.1 GCA_021325235.1 Terriglobia bacterium
GCTGAAACACATGCTTTGCGATATCCAGCCCGATCACCTTCACTGCCATCTCTGTAGAACCTCCTCAGCCCAGTCAACCACCAGGCGGGGTCCATACCATCAGGTCATAACCGGGAGGAGTGTAAACGAACGCCGGACGCCAGCTGCCGGTCACAGAGGAGTGGTACCAGATTACGCGTACCTGCCCGTGTGGAACATCCTGCGGCTCATAATACGTCGCGCCTGGCTCCGGGACCTCGACCGCGCTGGCCCACTTGCTTCCACCAAAATACGCCGTACTGCCCGGATCGCTCACTTCTGCGCCGTCGATATTCACTGTGTAGTAGTGAAGTCCCGGAGCCATGGGCGGCGTAGTGAACGTCCAATACCCGTCCGCCTCTTTTTGCATTTCAGCCTTAGGTCCGCTCCAGAAATTCACGCGCACCTTTGTCGCCTCCGGAGCCTTCATGCGAATCTGCACGCGCGACCTGGAGTCCACCCGCGGATACTGCGCGTCCAGAACATTTGATGAAGCCGGTTTGAAGTCACCCGGATCCTGAGCGCGAGAGAAAGTCGCGCTCCCGGTTATCAACATGGCTAACGTAATGTATTCGATTCTGTTCATAGACGGGGGTGCAGATCATGATATCGCGGTTATGCAAACGCGTACAGCAAAGCCTGATAAACTTCTGAGAACTTATGGCCCGCTTCGGTATGTACCGCGCTTTCACAAAGTTTTCAGTATGGAAGCTTCTCTTTTGTTGCGCGTTCGTCGCTCAGGCTCAATCGCCGGATCGCTGCGCGGATCTCAAGCTGTTTAAGCTGGACGGCGTCGAAATCACAAAAGCGGAACGGGTCGGAGCCGGCAGAATTATCCCGCCCTCCTATCCTGGCGCTCCCGCGATCGGGCCGCTGCCGGGGCACTGCCGCGTAGATGGTGTGATCAATCGCCGGAAAGGCGTTGACGGCGAGGAGTTCGGAATCGGCTTTGCGCTCGCTTTGCCGGAAGGGAATGCCTGGAATGGCGATTTTATGATGCAGGGCGGCGGCGGTGGAAATGGGTACGTCGCGTATCCGACTGGCGCCGGCTATGCGGGCGATAAGCCAGCGCTGGTACGGGGTTTTGCCGTCGCCAGCACCGACACCGGGCACAAGGCCAGGACCGGTGGCTTCGATTTCTCGTTCATGCGCGATCAACAAGCGTATCTGGATTTCGCATTCCTTGCGAATGCTGAGGTAGCCGGAGTTGCCAAGCAAATCGTCAATCAGTACTACAGCAAACCCGCGGCTTACTCGTACTTCGTCGGCTGTTCGACGGGTGGGCGCGAAGGCATGATTCTCTCGCAGCGATACCCAGCGGTGTTCAATGGCATTGTTTCGGGCGACCCCGCCATGCGTACGGGCCGGTCGAACCTGGCGATTGCGCAATGGATTCCGGTTGCCTACAATCAGGCCTCGCCAAAGGACGGCTCCGGCAAGCCGGAAATCGATAAGTTTCTTACCGATGCGGAGCGCACGCTGTTCATGCGCGCTCTGATGAAGCGCTGTGATGCCAAAGACGGCGTCGCTGACGAGATGATCTCGGATCCTCTCGGATGCGATTTCGATCCGGCTGTACTCGCCTGCGGGTCCGGGGAGAGCGAGGGTTGCATCGCTCCGCAGAAAATCGCGGCGATCAAGAAAGCCTTTTCAGGACCGAAGAATGCTTACGGAACGCAGATCTACCCAGGGTTCCTTTACGACACTGGCATCGCATCAAAGGGCGCGGTCCCGGGTCTGCTGGCGCTCGGAAAAAACGGGCTCTTTGGCCCCTACACAACGGCAACCGAACTCGACGTTGACAAGGCGGCCCTGCACGCGTCCGACCCGCTTGTCGAACCGGCGTCTACGAATCTTTCAACGTTCTCGCTGCGGGGCGGCAAGCTCATCTTCTTTCACGGCGACAGCGATCCCTGGTTTTCCGCCCTCGATACGCTCGATTATTATCGATCACTGGCGGGCTCAAGTGGCGGCGCGCAGAAGGTCGCACAATGGAGCCGGATGTTTCTTGTTCCAGGTATGGGCCACTGTGCGGGCGGTCAATCCCTGGATCATTTCGATATGCTCTCCGCCGTGGTGAATTGGGTAGAGAAAGGCGATTCGCCCGATTTTGTAATTGCCACCGGAAAGGCATACCCGGGCCGCAGCCGCCCATTGTGCGCATATCCCAAGCACGCGCAGTACATTGGATCCGGCGATCCACAGGATGCGCGTAATTTCCGATGCGAGTAGCAGCGCAGAGGAGAGCGTCGAATACAGCGACGCTTTTGTGGCCACCTGCTATTGGAATGAAAGATTTTCGCTGAAGAACTTCAAGACATGATTCTGGAAACGGTCTGCGACTCGGCTTGTGTGGGTCCCGGAGTAGATTTCGAAGCTGTTGGCGATGCCATACTTATCCAATGCCTCGTGCAGTTTTGCGGTGTCTGCCCGCAATCCGTCCTGGTCTCCAACATCGATTGAAATAGCTTCATACCGCCGTAGATTCTGTACGTACTGATCCAGAAACGCCAGGGGCGAGTTGGCTGTCCATTTCGCCAGAACATCCGGTTGCGGGATGCCATCCTTCGTTGGTAGGTCCAGGTACAGCGGCGGGTTCTTTGGATCGGGAGACCATGCTGCTGCGGTGGCCAGTTGAGCACGCAGAAAGAAAGGTAGCTTGGCCGAATCCTCCGCATTTCTGACAGACGCAAGCGTTTTCTCGGTCTGTGGATCCGCAGGGCCTGCCGGGCGCGGCGACAGACAGCACGGGCTCATGATATACAAAGTGCCGAAGACATCGGCATGCTTCATGCCGATGCGCGTGGCCCCATAGCCGCCCATCGAATGTCCGACCAGGCCGCGACTGGCCCGATCGGGAATCGTACGGTAATGCGAGTCGATGTATGACACCAGATCGTGTGCGATGAAATACTCAAAGTCGCCGGTCGTTACGGAACTCGAGTACATAGACCCGTTATGCACGGTCTTCGAATCGGGCAGGACGATGATCATCTCACGCGCGCCTTGCGCGAATGCGCCCTCAATGGTCTGCGGCACGTGGATCTCATGTGTCCATTGCTCCGCGCCGATTGAGTAGCCGTGGAGCGCGTAAACGACCGGGTAGCGCCGCGAGGGGCTCTGCGAATAACTCGGAGGCAGAAACACATATGTGTCACGATCCACCGCATCGCCTTCGAGGTTGCCTTCGAGAGACTTGCCGTGAATTTTGATGTGCTCCACCGTAACAGGCTTTGCGCCCTTCACCGGCAGCGGTACTTCCGTTTGAACCTGCGCCAGCATTGCCGTTGCGGCAAAACAGGCGAGTGCCCCGGCCATCGATCTTCTTCTCATTCGTACGGTCTCTCCAAGGTTCTAGGAATTTCGCGTGCCCACTTTGTACCGCTTCCACTCCGGCCGAATAGCATTATGATCGACACTCGGCTCGGAGTCGCACTCGACCTCGATCACCGTCATGGGATCATCCGGCGCATCGTTCGGCAGGCCCGTAAAACGCACGCCAATATCGCTCTGCTCGTATTTCACCGCCGCTCCGGTCTTCAACAGTCGCGCCGCCCTCACCTTTGCCTTCAACCCGCCGATCGCGACTACTGTTTCGGGCTGATAAAACGAGAGCCACTCTGCGGCGGGCGTGTGGCTGGGCCAGTAAAACACATGCACATAGAGCGTATTGCCACGGCGGGTATATTCGGCGAAAGTCCCGAAGCTGAATTTGCCGCGCTCGGTCCCATAGATCGCCTTGCCGTTTGTACTAAGCCAGTCGCCTACCTTCTCGAGTATTCGCACCGATTCTTCCGGTACCGACCCATCCGGCTTTGGTCCGATGTTTAGCAGGTAATTGCCGCCGCCGCGCGCGCAGGTCGCCAGATTTCGCGCGATCGTCTTCGGCGTCTTCCATGCATCGTCGCCGCGTTGGAAACCCCAGCTATCGTTCAGCGTCATGCACGTCTCCCAGGCGCGTCCTGCTTCGGAGGCCTGAATGTGCTGCTCCGGAGTCGAGAAATCGCCCGGCAGTCCGTTTCTGTTATTCACGATGATTTCGGGCTGCAGCTCGAAAACCATTTGGTTCATCCGCTCGGACTCCCATTGCTCGGGCGTGAGCGGCCAGTCCACGTCATACCAGAGAATATCTATTTTCCCGTAGTTGCTCATCAGCTCGCGGATGAGCCCGTGCGTGTATTCTACGAAACGCTTGCGGGCCGCCTCGTCGTGCGCGCAGCGAGCGCCGTCTGGATGATGCCAGTCCATCAGCGAGTAGTAAAATCCTACACGCAGACCTTCTGCCCGCGCAGCCTCCACGAACTCGCGCACCAAGTCTCTGCCCGGCCCTTGCTTGGTCGCGCAGTAATTCGTCAGCTTTGTGTCAAAGTTGCAGAATCCTTCGTGATGCTTCGTCGTCATCACCATATACTTCTGCCCGGCGCGTTTCGCCAGCCGCGCCCAGTCGCGCGCAGCATTCGGCTTGGGTTTGAAATGTTGAGCTAAGATTTCGTACTGCGGTATCGGCACGCCCTCGATCTCCATGGCCCATTCATGTTGCCCGATAACGCTGTAGAGGCCCCAATGAATGAACATCCCGAATTTGGCCTCGTGCCACCAGCGCATTCGCTGCTCGCGCGTGGCTGCGCCGGGGTCCGGTCGCGGATTACCTTGCGCTCGAAGGCCCGGTGCAATCGCGGCCGCGGTGCCCATCTGTTCCATGAAACTTCGCCGTGTTGTGTCCATGTTGTGTGTCTCTCTCTATTTCGTGGCGCGATCGTTATAAGCGCAAACGCCCGATCGTCGATTCGCGCGCGATCACCTTTGATTTGAGCAGAATCGTCTTGGGGCGCGGCATCTTGTGGCCGATCAGTGACTGCGCACGTTCCCCGGCGCTCCGGCCGAGCTCGGCGCTGTTCTGATCCACTGACGAAAGCGGCACGCGAAAGAATTGCGCCTGCAACACGTTCCCGCAGCCGATGACAGCGACGTCCTGCGGCACCCGCAACCCGCATTCGGTAATCGCTTGCATAGCGCCCATCGCGCTCGGGTGGCTGTAGCAGAATACGCCATCCGGCCTCGGATCCGTTTCGAGTAGCGCCTTCATCGCTTTGTATCCACTAAGGTCGCGCAGCCAAATCGCACTTCCTAACTGCTGCTCGAGTTTTCTCATCGCATGGCTCAAGGCCGATTGCGTCAAGCAGAGAACGGCCGCAGCGGCCGTGAGCGATGAGGCCGCGCTTCGTGAAGGACTGCCGTTACGCAAATCCGAATGGCAGGATTACCTTCGCAGGGCTGTTCTGGCATTTCAAATTGCAGCGAACGGCGTGGGAGATGAAATACAGATCCACACGCATATGTGCTACTCCGAGTTCAATGACATCATTGCGTCGATAGCTGCTATGGATGCAGACGTCATCACGATCGAAACCTCACGATCCGATATGGAACTGCTGCAAGTCTTCCATAGCTTCAATTACCCGAATCAAATCGGACCTGGCGTTTACGATATTCACTCGCCCAATGTTCCTACCGAGCGGCAGATTGTACAGCTTACGCGGAAGGCAGCCGAAAAAATCCCTCCCGCCGCCTCTGGGTGAATCCCGATTGCGGCTTGAAGACCAGGCCGTGGAATGAACTTATTCCGTCGCTGAGCAACATGGTGGCCGCAGCAGCGGTATTACGCGCAGGCGGATGAGGAGATCACACCTGAGCGTTGCAAAGGCGATATGGAACGCGGGTAAAGCTATCTGGGGCTAGGGGACTCCGTGAAGATCTGTTCATCGGGGAGTGCTGCAACTTCCCTGACTGCGGCAGCCTGTTTGTCGAGTGGGTCATTAATGCGCACCATCTCGAAGCATCGGAGCCTTCATCCAACCAGCCATGAAGCGGAGTCTACTCGCTGCTCACTTTGCCTCCCGAACGGCTGCATGCGTCAAGTAGTATCACTTTCAAGGTAGGCAGCAACGGACCAGATCAGTGTCGTCAGCTTCTAAACTTGTTGCAAATTGAGCAGTGTTTAGTTTGCGTAGAAAAGGCGCAGGACTGATCCTGCGCCGAGCTAATGTGCCTGAGGCACTAAGGTGATTCAATTCGTCTACTGTTGGTTTAGCCTTCGGTTCGCCGTCTTCGCGAGAAATAAACCGCGCTGATCACGATCGCGACGAACATCCAGCCCGTCGCGGGTTCTGGCGCTGCAGTTGATGCAGAAAGCGAGCCGAAAAGTCCGTGATCCTCCACATTGTTTGACCCCGGGATGCCCGCTGTGAAGTAGAGCGAGTCTGCGTTTTGTCCGAACGCTCCATTGCCGAAGCTGAGACCCCACAACCCTTGGATCGTGACAGGCGTCCCCGACGTGCCGTCAAGCGTCCCTGCAAAGGATCCCGTGGTTAGGTTGTACGCGTTGATGCGTCCGTCACCAAAGTTCCCGACGAGCAAGTCGCCGCCAAACGAGCCGAATACGCTCGGCGCTACTGCCAGCCCCCAAGGCGAATTGAGTGCTCCCCGGGAGACCAGCCGCTTAACGAAATTTCCGTTCAGATCGAAAATGTCGACAAATCCGTTTCCGGGTCCGGCCACATCGTCGTGCTTTGCGGGATCTTGTTTCGCGTACGTCACATAAAGGCTGCCGTTGATGTTCTTTACGTCGAAAGGTGCGAAGCCCGAGGGAATATTCGGATCGGAAAAGCCGCCCGCCAGTGTGGTCGCATGGAAACTCGAATCGTACACGTCGATGCGCCCGAGCCCGAAATTTGCGGCGTACAGGAAATTGGCGGACCCGTTGTTAGCGATAGCGAGCCCTTTGTACACGGACCCCGACGCTGCCGTTGCCTGAAGAGTCGCCTTGGCCCCAGACACCCACGATGAAACGGTGCCATCCTCCGTGTCGAAAATGAAATGCGAGCCTCCAAACCCGCTCGTCCCGTTGAAGACGATACCGGTCGGCGCGCTCGGGCCAGCACTGCCGTTCGGCGGCGGAACGGTTACAACCAGCGAGAGCGCGTTCCCCGAACCGTTATAGATCGTGGAGAGCCCGGTTCCGTTATCGTTAATCCAGAAGGGGCCGCGCGGCGGAGCGACGATTCCCCAGGGATTAACCAGATTTGTATCCTGATGGGCCGCCACGCCCGGAAGATCCGATGTCAGGTTCACCTGGGCAAAGTTATTCAGACTTGCTCCGGAAACAGTAGCGGCAACCAGGCCGGCGGATAACAACGCGACGAATGCTGATTTCAACATGACGCGATTCCTTTCTTTCCGAGATAGACTACTTGCCCAGTGTCGGGTCGAACGGATGCGCCGGTATTGCCGAAGCTGTAAAAACTTTGTAAAGGCGTGCCTGACTCAGGAGCTCAACACTTGCTCTGCTGCGGCGGGTGAAGTGGAGGAGGTTGCAAGTGGCAGGCGCATGACAAAGCGTGCGCCGGATCGAACTCGCTCCGCCCACAATTCACCGTTGCAGTCAAGCAGCGTCTGCCGCGAAAGGGCGAGCCCCAGGCCCAGGCCATTCTTCTTTCCAAAGCTGGCAAATGGTTTAAAGAGATGCGGCCAGGCTTTCTCTTCAATGCCCGGGCCGGTGTCTTCGATCGTCACGACCGCAATCGCATCTTCGGAACGGCCGGAAATCGACACGCGTCCGCCTCTGGGCATCGCGTCGATCGCATTTCCGATCAGGTTGACAAACACGCGCTGGAGCCGATCGCGAGAAACAAGCACCAGTAGAGAAGAAGGTACGTCGACCGTGATCTCAACCGACCTGAGACTGGCGGCTTGCGCCACATCTTCGCAGGCTGCAGCCGCTATATCGGCCAGCCGGCATAACTCTGTTTGCGCGGCTCCTGCTCGAGCGACATCGAGGAGCTGTTGCAGTAACTCCTGAATGCGGCGCGAGGAAGCATAGATACTCGCCGCCAGTCTGCGGCTCTGATCGGTAGAAAGCTCGCCGTCAACGAGCATCTCAGCTCCGCCATAAATCGCGGCCAGGGGATTTCGCAAATCGTGCGCGATCGAGGTCGACAGTCGTCCAATCGTCGCTATCTGTTCCTGGCGAATCAACTCTTCCCGCGAGGTCTGAATGGAGTCGCACATCGCATTAAATGTCGTTGCCAATCGGCCCAGCTCGTTCTTGGTTTCTACCGGAATCCGGTATTCGTAATTGCGCTTGGCCACTTCCGCAGCCGCCTGATCCAGACGCCTCACCGGCCCCAGAATGCGAACCGACAGCAGGTAAGTCAAACCAAGCGCAACCAGTAAGCCAGCCACCCAGAATGCCGCAATGCTGCGCCGCAACTGACTCAATACTTCGCTGGGCCCCGCGAATGAGCGCGCGATGAAAAGCTCGCTGGTTACTTTGCCAAACATATTTCTTAGTTCGGTTCCTGCGACCAGATAATCTTGACCGTTGTCCGCAAGCCGCCGTATACCGGATCCAGACTGGGGCCTGGATCGATATTCAAGATCGATTCCCTTCAGGGTCGAAGCCGCAACCGAATTGTTATGAGTGAAGATAAACTCGCTGCCGTGCGTGCTCTGTTTGAGTTCCTGCGCCAGGGCATCATTGATTTGGAATGCCATGAGCAGAACATTCAACAGTCCTTGTTCCTGCTGGGCCTGGACGTAAACCGGAGTAAGTACAACATAAAAGAGTTGCGATCCCCGGCTGAGATAGCCCGAGACCTGCGCAGGGAAACGAGCGCGTGCGGCCTCAATTGTGCCTGGATCGAGGATAAACTCCGGAGTTCCAGTAAGCGAGGCAATAACTTGTCCGGTTGGATCCAGCACCAGGAACCGTGCATCCTGCTCGAATCCGCGCGACCAGAGCTGTTCGGCGGTATCCTGGATGGTCGCCCGGTCGCGGGTCAAAAAAGCCGCTCGTACATCCGACATGGAGCTGATCACACGGCTGAAAGCCGATAAGTTACGGACACGCGCGCTCCAAAGTGAGCGATAAGCTTCCAGGCTCGTTTGAACTTCCTGCTCCAGGCTCTGCTGGCTCACATTGGTTGTATAGCGTTGCACCATCCATCCGGTAAGCGCAAACACCGCTGTTACCGCCAGAGAGGTCGATAACAGAATTCTCCAAAGCAGGGAACTTCTGGCTGGCCAGGTTATGCTCATTTGACAGGCGCCTTGTAACTTCCGGCGTCATCGTTTGCAGGCGGATAATCCTGGCCATATTTGTTCTTATGGGCAACCGGCAGATATCCGCTTTCCGAAATGCGAATCAGCGGTACACACGTAGTGCTCGAAACAGTAACCCGCTGAGTTAGCGTATCCAGCGTTGTGGAAGTCGCTCGCTCATGGAAGAAGTGGATATTGTAAGTTCCACGCGGTACGTTCTCGATCTTATATTCGCCACTGCGCCCGCTCACCGCAAAATACGGCGAGTTCAATACCAGAATGATGGCGGACATCGACGGGTGAATATTACAGAACACGCGCACGATGCCGGGCCGCTCGAATCTCACACTTCTCGATTGGCCGGGTGGATACAGACCGATATCGAATATCTCACCGTCGAAGTTAGAGAAGGCGTTGTGGAAGATCGGATCAAGGTTTGGAAAGTCCACACTCGTGCCTGCCTGGATTGGCAGAATGTGCGGAGTAAATGTCTTGCCCTTTTGCAACATGACGGCGTGTTTGCCTGCGCTCTGCGCGCTTAGCGTAGCCGGAGACGTGAGCCAGACAACAACCCCGGAATAGTCGGGCTTATGCCTGCTGTCCGGCGCGCCGTTGCCCACTAACTGAACACTCCCAGTAACGTTGGCATTCATCGCCGGGCTGCTGAGCAAAGCGAAACATCCGACTGCCTGTAGAAGGCGCTTAGAACAGGTAACCAACTGCGAGGTCATAATGATTGTGAAGGTCGCGGGCGCCGGAAACTGTACGCGTCCTTAGCTGTAAAGCTTCCAATCCGACGATCAGATTCGGTCCGAGATGATACATCACGTTTGAGGCATAAGTCCAGCTATGGACCGTGGTCGAGTAGAATAAGTTATAGCCAGCATCGTTTTCCAGCCCGCTGAAAAGATTCCATGTAAGTCGGGAAGTTATCGGCACCGCGACTTGCAGCCAGCCTCCTGAGCTGATTATTGGATGAACGCCTTGTTGCGAAATAACGAAGCCGTTTCCAAGGGAACCAAGCACAGCTACATTCTGCCCGCGAAATGCTGTTCCGCTGAACTGAAGGTAGCGCCAGGGTATAACTACGAAATCGACTGTTCCGATATGCGATCCGATCGAAGTCCCGGCGGCATGCGTTGTGCTGAAGTGAAAGCCGGGAGCAATCTGAATCTTGCGAGTGTCGTCAAACTTATGCGCGAATGCAAGCCGGCCTTCAATTCCCGGCCTAGCCTGCTCAATAGATCGCGTTACCGGCGGCCCATCATAAGTATAGGTTTCTTTTGTCTGAATGGCCGCTATCTGCGCAGTCAGTGTTGTGTTCGGCGATAGATCGATACGTTCTTCATATCTCGCCTGTGGCAGCCAGTACCAAAGATTTCCTGAGCCCGCAAGCGGCGGGATGCCAACCTCGGCCAGAGAGTCCGGTTGATACGGCGAAATGAGTGGCTTGTCCTGGCCAACAAAAAAGCTTCGATGATGCCAGTCGAGTGAAATACCGGCCCGTCGAAGCCTCAGCCAGCTGCTGCCCGGAGTTGCGGATCCACCCCAAAAATCCATCATCAAGTAACCGTTCACACGCCCTTCGCCGGGCAGCGATGGTCCTTCGAAATTCAGGCCCAGGAGAGTCTGGCGCAACGTGGCGCCGTCGCGATTCGGTCCTGCGAGCAGTCCATATTCACCCGGATTGTCTCCTGCCCCAGGCGCACTGTTGGCGAAGGCGTTGAAGAGCAGCATGCCGGTGAGTTGTATCGGGAACTTATGCTCAGCCTCGACTTTGGTCTGAGCCTGCTCCGCTGTCCGGTGCTCTTGAACTGTAAGCCGCTCGTCGATTGTTGACTGGGGCGCAGGCGCCTCCGCGCTCGACGTTTGTGCCGCCGAAACACTTGCGGCTGGAGTGGCGGCCGACTTCAATTCTTCCCGCAGCGAGCGAATTTCACTTACAATTTCCTGATTTTGCTTTTCGAGTGCATCCAGCCGGTCGAGAATTTGTTGGGTAGAACTGTGCTGCGCGTCAGCATTCTGCGCGTTAAGCTTCAAGGCCAGCAACACAAAGGCGAATACTACATTACGCCGCATGCAGAAGATCCTCCAAAGTCCGCCGCACTTCGCAAGGCGAATAGGGTTTACTGAAACAGACGTTTGCGCCTAATCCGAGAACTCGGCGAAAGCTATCCGGGTGATTATCCCCGCTCACCACAATAATCGGCAGCTTGGCGTAGCGAGGATGCGAGCGTACCGCCGCGACAATTTCAAAGCCGTCGATAAACGGAAGATGCAGGTCGGTGACGATGGCGGCCAGCTCTTCCGAGATCGAGTGCAGAACGGCAAGGGCATCCAGGCCATTGGAAACGATCCTCGTCTCCATCCCATCGAGAGTCGAGAGTGCAATTTCGAGCGGCGTGGCGGTATCGGTATCTTCGACAATGAGTATGATCCCCATGCCGGTCGGAGTTTAAGGCAAAAATCGATACCCGACGCCATGCACGGTCAGAAAGTGACGAGGAACGTTGGGGTCCGGCTCAAGTTTTTGCCGCAAACGAACCACGTGTGCGTCCACTGTCCGGCTGTTCGGATAGGATTCGTAACCCCACACCGAATTCAGAATCACATCGCGGGTAAGTGCCCGGTCCGGGTTGTGGAGAAAGTAGAGCAGCAGGTTGTATTCGGCTGGAGTCAGCTTCAATTCCCGGCCGCGCCGCAGTGTGGTGCGCCGGTCGATATCCACTTCCACGTCGCCGAAGCGGAGAACTCTTGTTTCGGAGTTGACACGGCGTAGCAGCGCGCGAATGCGCGCCAGCAGCTCTCGGGTTCCAAATGGCTTAACAATGTAATCGTCCGCGCCGATCTCAAGCAGCAGAACTTTGTCGATCTCCTCGCCAATCGCGCTTAGCACGATGATGGGCGTTTGCACCTTATCTGCCCGAAGCTGCTTGCAAACTTCCACCCCGCTCATCCCGGGTAGCCTGAGATCAACAAGCAGCAGATGAGGCTTGAGTGTGAGTGCCTTCTCGAACCCGGATCTGCCGTCGGTCGCAAAAACCGGCGAGAAGTTCTCCCGCTCAAGCAGAACGCCAATGGTATCCCGCAAGCTCTCATCATCGTCGATGACGAGGATCGTTTGCATGCGTACGTATTCTACCCAGATTGCAGACGGTCTGGAAAGGTGAGCAGCGCAGCTCTGCTGATTTTTACAACATGTTTACAAAATATAGATAAAGCACTCGGCGAGCAATCTTGACATTTAGGCCAAAACTGGAAATTCTAGTGATTTCGGCAATAGAGCGGTCCAGTTCGGCAGTTTGATTTGGCCCACCCCAGGAACAAAGGCGGGTACTCTGATGCGGGCGCAGCCCGCGGCGGAGGGACTCGTTGGACTGGAGAGCGAAGGTGGAGTTATTCGAACAGATTCGGCGAGAGTACCAGTTTGGGATTGGGACGATCGCCGGGGTAACGAAGAAGCTGCGCATGCATCGGCGGATGGTGCGTGAGGCGATAGGGAGCGCACTGCCGAAGAAGCGCAAAAAGCTAGAGCGCCGGCAGCAGCTGCCGATGACCGCAGCTCAGTTCGGCAGCCTCGCCGAACGGGCTATCCGCGAGAAACAGACTCAGGTGGGATCTGGAAGCATTGCTGGCCGCCGAAATTGAAGAGCGGGAACGCAACATCATCGAGCGGCGCATTCGTGAAGCGTTACGTGCCGCTGGCCGAAGTAGGTGCCGAGTTCCTGTTCCAGGTCGTTGCCGAACCAGCCGAGAAAGCCGCCGTGATTCTCACCACTAATCTGCCGTTTTCGAATGGACACAGGTGATTCCGAACGCGCGCCTGTGCAAAGCACTGCTGGATCGCATCACCGACCGGGGCACACATCCTCGAGACCGGCACGGAATCTTACCCCTTCCGCCGCACGGCGGAAAAACACAGGAAAGGAGCGAAGGCGAACTGACCACAACGGTCAGGCATATATAAGGATGCCCAAACGCCTCCTTCGGAAAACCAATTTCTTAGGGTGGGCCAATTAAACTGCCGAAGTGGACCAAGTGCAGTTGCCAAAAGCATCCTACAGCGCAGGGGGGCCACAGGTGCGCAGGTGCCCGGCGATCCTTTAGAGTTACCAATAGAAACGGGACGGCGGCCGACTGATTGCATTCCTGAAAAGCTTGACGGGCGGGCGTCGAATCCAACGGGTGACTATCACGGGGCTTTGGCTTACCTGTTGGCAAAAGGCATCGAGGTGGTCAGCATCTCATTCTTCGCTCTGGCGAAGGTGCGCGAGGCCCGCTTCGGAACCTGGATAAGAATGATCCCGAAGACACGCAGGTTATTCTTTGCTGTCCCACGGTATGGTTCAGACGTGTTACGATCCGCTGATCGCCGGCGCTCACGACCTGTAGAGGTGGCCAACACTTACTTTCAGATCACGCCGCCACCTGAACCCATTTCGTGCCCACGTCTTCGCCGAGGAAACGAAAATATCAACGCGCGGTATGGAAGGCCACCGCTGGATGTCAGTCCGATGGCAGTGATGGAGCGGGCGCTTCTAGCGTCTTCGATTTCAAAGGTCTACGGCTTAACAGAGTAGACGGAGTACAGGATTTTCCGCTGACCGTTGCCGTAGCTATAAGAGCATTGGAGCGGGAGACGGGGATCGAACCCGCGACGTCCAGCTTGGGAA
>JAJPHN010000025.1 GCA_021325235.1 Terriglobia bacterium
ACCGCCGCGGATCTGGTGAACGAACTGCCTGAAAAGGCGCTCGCCGATCTGATTTATCAGCTCGGTGAAGAAAGGAGGTCGCGAAGAATCTCCAGAGCAATCGTTCGCGCGCGGCCGATTTTGACGACCGGGCGGCTGGCTCAGGTGGTCGAGAGCGCCGTGCCGCGAACGGGGAGAATTCATCCGGCAACGCAGACGTTTATGGCGTTGCGGTTGAAGGTAAACGGCGAGTTGGAGGAGTTGGAAGAATTGCTCCGGTTGGCTCCGGAGAGGCTGAAGGCGGGTGGGCGCCTGGTGGTGCTGACCTTCATGTCGACGGAGGACCGGATGGTGAAACGCTCTTTTCAGGCGTGGGCGCGCGCCGGGAAGGCGAGGGTGCTGACCAGGCATGTGGTCAGGCCGAGCGAGGCGGAAGTTTTGGGGAATGCGGCGTCACGCAGTGCGAAGTTGCGGGCGCTCGAACGGACATAACAAGAAGGCAAGAAGATGGCAACACTCGCAACATGGGTAAATCGATTCGCCGGGACAAGGGAGCTGGCCGGCGTGGCACCTGCGGTCTGGACGCGGACGGAATCGCCGCGTTTGCGCCCGATCGCAAATGAGGACGTGTATTTATTTGTAAAACGGATTGATAACACCGCGGTGGCGCGAGCGGCCGATCCGGTGGCGCGTACTGCACGCAGCCGCTCGATGGCGACCGGCTTCGTAGCGGCGCTGCTGGTGATCGCGGGGCTGGTGCCGATGGCGTATAACACCACGGCCGGCTTCACGCTTGAGCACTTGCGCAGTGAGCAGAGCCAGTTGAAGCAGGACATGGCGAAGCTGCAGGCGAGCGAGGCGCAACTAGTCAGCGTGGAGCGCCTGACGCAGTTGGCGAAGACGCTCAAGATGAGCGCACCCGCGCCGCAGCAGGTGGAGACGCTGACGGGTCCGGCGTCGAAGGCGGAAGCGAAGAATACGATTCCGGTGATGCCGGCGGTTGTCGTGCCGCGCTGAAGCGCATTCCTGTAGAGCGCACGATTGAAAATGACTTTCTTGGTGGGTGCAAGGCATGGAGTCCCGGCCGACTGATTTGATCTCAAAACCAGTTGAACGGGCACTCATTATAGGGCTCATCCTTTTGGGGTGGGCCCTCATTCTTGTCTTCAGGCTTTTTTCGCTGCAGGTGCTGGCGCACGACGATATGGTACGGCGCGCGAAGGCGCAGCAGGAAAAAATTGAGCTGGTACCCGCGCACCGCGGATCCATTTTCGATCGCAATGGCAACCTGCTCGCGATCAGTTCGCCCGCGCACATCGTGATTGTGAATCCGCGCCGCATTCCGGATAAGGCCATGGCGGCGGGTTTGCTCGCGAGCGTTTTGTCGCTCGATGCGAAGCGGCTGGCGGCGTCGCTCGAAGTAGCGGCGGAGAGCAAGCACCACAGCGGGTATCTCGTGGTGGATCAGCATGCGAGCGAGGATCAGGCGAACACGCTGCGCGCGATGAATCTGGACTGGCTGACGATTCGCGATGGCAGCGTGCGTTCGTACCCGAACGGCGATGTAGCGGCGCACGTGATCGGGAATTTGAATGCCGAGGGGCAGGGCGTCGCGGGTGTCGAGCTGAAGCTGAATAAGGAGCTGCAGGGCACGCCGGGCGAGGTACGGGTGGAGCGCGACGCTAAAGAGAATTCATATGCGGCGGAAGTGGTGAAGGCCTCGGTTCCGGGCAAAGATATCGGGCTGACGATCGACCGCGAACTGCAGTACGTGGCGAAGGAAACGCTGCGGGAGGCGGTGGTGAAGAACCATGCGGATCACGGCAGTTTGGTCGCGATGGATCCGAATACGGGCGAGATTCTGGCGCTCGAAAATTATCCGACCTACGATCCGAATGAGCGTTTGCTGCCGGGCGAGAAGCCGAAGGGGCGGGAGGATCTGGCGGTGGTCGCGCCGTTTGAGCCGGGTTCGGTGTTCAAAGTGGTGACCCTATCGGCGGCGCTCGAAACGACGAATCTGCGGCCCGAATCGATCATCAACTGCGGCAACGGATCGATCAAGATTTTCAGCCGCGTGGTGCATGACCACAAGTCTTATTCCGCGCTTTCGATGCAGGACGTGCTAGCGTTTTCGAGCAACGTGGGCGCGATTCGGATCGGCATGCAGGTGGGGAACAAGAACCTGTATGAGTATGTGCGGCGGTTTGGGTTTGGCTCACGGACGGGAATTGAGTTGCCGGCGGAGGCGCCGGGATTGCTGCGTCCGTTGAAGCGCTGGCAGCCGACCACGATCGGCTCGATTCCGATGGGTCACGAGCTGGCGGTGACGTCGGTGCAGATTGCGCAGGCCGGCAGCATCATTGCAAACGGCGGCATGATGGTACGGCCGCGGCTGGTGGAGTGGGAGCGCGAGCCGGGCGGCGAAAAAGTGAAGCCGCAGCGTCCGGCGCCGGTGCGCGTGCTGAAGCCGGAGACGGCACTCACGATGCGCATGATGATGCGGCGTGTGGTGACGGAGCCTGGAGGGACCGGGCATCACCTGCATGTGGTCGGATATACGATTGCTGGTAAGACGGGGACGGCGCAGATTTACGATTACGCGCATCACGTCTACACGCATCGGTACAACGCGTCGTTTCTGGGTTTCGCACCGCTTGAGAATCCGCAGGTCGTGGTGGTGGTGACGGTGAGCGGGACGACGGGTCTTGCGGGATACGGCGGTTCGGCGGCGGGCCCGGTGTTTGAGAACGTGATGCAGACGGGCCTGCGGCGGCTGAGTATTCCGCGCGATGTGCCGCAGGAAGTGGAAGAGCTGATGGCCAAGGAGAAAGAGGCCAAGGACAAGCTCGCTGCGAAGAACAAAGAGAAGGACGCGGCGAAAGATGTGGACGATGTCGCGGTGGCGGAGCTGAATCCACCGACCGAAGAAGAGATGCGCGCGGCGAGCGGCGGCGAAACGATCGTCGATCCGAATGCTCCGAAAGTACCCAATTTTGTGGGGAAGACCGTCAAAGATGTGATGCAGGAGGCGGCGGCGAGCGGGCTCGAGGTTGATCTGTTTGGAGACGGTATGGCGCAGGCGCAAACGCCGGCAGCAGGCGCGGTATTGACGCCGGGCGAGCGGATTGCGGTGAGGTTCGCGCGCTGATGCAGCTGTCGCATGTGTTGGAAGGTGTGCCACTGGTTCGCGAACTGGAGCCGTCGCTGCTGGCGATGGATGTGAAAGGCATTGCGTACGACAGCCGCAAGGTGGATGCCGGATTTCTGTTCTTTGCGTTTTCGGGCGCGAAGACGGACGGTGCGCGGTTCGCGGCTTCGGCGATAGACAAAGGCGCGGTGGCGGTGGTGAGCGACCGGCCGGCTCCGGATGGCTCGCTACGGCGTGCGTGGATTCAGGTGCCGCACGGGCGCGAGGCGCTGGCGTTGGCAGCGCGCAATTTCTATCGCAGGCCGGATGAGCGCGTTTTCCTGACCGGCATCACCGGGACGAATGGAAAAACGACCAGTTCGATGCTGGTGGATTCGATTCTGCGCGCGGCGGGTAAGACCACGGCGCTGATCGGCACGATTGAGTATCATCTTTCGGGGCGCGTGCTGCCCGCGGTGAACACGACACCGGAATCGCTTGATCTGTTTCGCATGTTCGCGGAGCTGGCGGATGCAGGCGGAACGCATGCCACGCTTGAAGCTTCGTCGCATGCGCTCGATCTGCGGCGTATCTACGCCATGCAGTTTCATACGGCGGCGTTTACGAATTTCACGCGCGATCATCTGGATTATCACGGCACGATGGAGGCGTATTTCGACGCCAAGCAGCTGCTGTTTACACCGCGAAGCGCTCCTCCCCCACGCTTCGCGGTGTTGAATGCGGACGATGAAGCGGTGCGGCGCGTGAAGACGGCGCCCGAGACGAAGGTGTTCTGGTATGGCACGGGTAAGGCGCCGGCGACGGGCGATCTGTGGGTCTGCGCCGAGAAGGTGCGTTCGGGCTTTGATGGCCTGGCGTTTGACGTGGTGGCGTGCGATGAGCGCTTTCGAGTGGAGTCACCGCTGGTCGGCCACATCAATGTACAGAACATTCTGCTCGCGGTGGCGGTGGCGCTGACGTACGGATGGAAGACGGAAGAGATACAGAAGGGGATAGCGAGTTTGCAGAGAGTGCCGGGGAGATTTGAGCGGGTGGAAGAAGGCCAGCCGTTCACGGTGGTGGTGGATTATGCGCATACCGACGATGCGCTGCGGAATGTGATTTCGGTGGCGCGGGCGATGAAGCCGAAGCGTGTGATCACATTGTTCGGCTGCGGCGGGGATCGGGACCGGACGAAGCGTCCGCTGATGGGTATGGCCGCCGGCGAGAACAGCGATTTTGTGGTCTTAACGTCGGACAATCCGCGCAGCGAAGATCCGCTCGCGATCATGAATGACGCAATGGTGGGCCTGAGCCGCTTCGATACACCGCACCTGGCGGAGCCGGATCGGGAACGCGCGATTCGCAAAGCGCTCGAAACGGCGGCAGCGGGTGATGTGGTGATCCTCGCTGGCAAAGGCCACGAGACGTACCAGATTTTGAAGGACGGGCCGATTGCGTTTGATGATCGCGAGGTGGCGCGGCGGGTCCTCCGGTCACTCGGTTACGGCGGTAAAGAGCGCACGCGGGGCACGGCGTAGAAGCTGGAATGGATGCAGTTCACATTAGCTCAGGTTTGCGACTTTTTTGGCGTGCGCGCCGGTGTGCCGGATGTGCTGGTGACCGG
Source organism: Terriglobia bacterium (assembly GCA_021325235.1). Lineage (GTDB taxonomy): Bacteria > Acidobacteriota > Terriglobia > Bryobacterales > Bryobacteraceae > Bog-105. The sequence continues at coordinate 4,734 of JAJPHN010000025.1, forward strand.
CTGGAGCATCGATTCGCGTACGGTTCAGCCGGGTGACCTGTTTTTTGCCATCAAGGGCGAGAATTTCGACGGGCATCAATTTGTAAAGGCGGCTTTCGAGAAGGGCGCCGTGGCGGCGGTCGTCAGCGAAGCGGTCGATGGTGGCGGCAAAACCGTACTTACCACAGCGAGCTCAGTAAGCGCTCTAGGGGAGCTTGCACGGAATGCTCGCGAGCGCTGGGGCAAACCGGTCGCTGGTGTGACGGGGAGCGCCGGAAAGACCAGCACGAAGGACATTATTGCGGCGTTTCTTGCGACACGATTCCGCGTGGGCAAGACGGTTGGCAATTTTAACAACCACATCGGGCTGCCGCTGAGTATTCTGCGAATTCCAGACGATTCGGAGCTGGCGGTGCTCGAAATGGGCATGAACCATGCGGGCGAGATTCGCGCGCTCGCGGGTATTGCGAAGCCGCAGATTGGTGTGGTGACGAACGTCGGCTATGCGCATATTGAGGCGTTTCCGTCGATTGAGGGGATTGCGGCGGCGAAGCGGGAATTGATCGAATCGCTGCCGGAAGACGGTGTCGCGGTGCTGAATGCGGACGATCCGCGCGTCTTTGCTTTTCGCGAGTATCATCGCGGGCGCGTGTTGACCTACGGATTCGGCGAGGATGCCGAAATTCGCGCGGACGATCTGGAGCGCGAGCTCGAAGGTTCCTGTTTTCGGATTGGCGATGTGCGGTTTCGGACGTCGCTGCCGGGGCGGCATGCGGTACTCAATATTCTCGCCGGGGTGGCTGTCGCGAGTCTGTTTGGCATCAAGGTGGAAGAACTGGTGGCAGCGGTCGCGGAACTCACGCCTGGGAAGATGCGCGGCGGGCGGCGGCAGGTGCGCGGGATCACGATTCTGGACGATTCCTACAACGCGAATCCCGAGGCGATGCGCTCCATGATCGATGTGCTGGCGCATGAGAATGCCGAGCGCAAGATTGCGGTGTTGGGCGAGATGCTGGAGCTCGGCGACTGGTCCGAAAAGCTGCATCGCGAGGTGGGCGAATATGCGGCGAGTCGCGGTATTGACGTGGTGATTGGCGTGCGTGGGTCGGCGCGTTTTCTGGCGGAGGCGGCGGGCGGCAAATTCTTTGAAGACGCGAAAAACGCGGGGGCGTTCTTGCGCGAATTTGTGAAGGCAGGTGATGCGGTTCTGTTCAAAGGCTCGCGGGGAACGCATGTGGAAGAAGCGCTCGCCACAATGGAAGAGTAATTTTCGATGCTCTATTGGCTACTCTTCCAGGTTCTGCACCGCTATATTCCGGCGTTTCGCGTGTTCGGGTACATCACGACGCGCGTGGCGCTTGCGAATTTGACTGCGCTGGCGCTTTCGCTCGCGCTCGGGCCGTGGCTGATTCGCAAATTGCGGGAGTGGAGCTTCGGGCAGCATATTCGCGAGGAGGGCCCGCAGTCGCATCAGAAAAAAGCCGGGACGCCGACCATGGGCGGCCTGCTGATTGTGCTCGCGATCGTGGCGCCCACGCTGCTTTGGGCCGATTTGAACAACCGCTATATCTGGCTTGCGCTGCTCGGGCTGGTCGGGTTCGGCGCGATTGGTTTTATTGACGATTATGCAAAGGTCGCAAAGAAGCGGAATCTCGGGCTGACGGCGCGGCAGAAGTTCTGGGCGCAGGTTTTTGTGGCTATGCTGATCGGTTTCTTTCTGCTGCTGCTGCATTCGCATCAGGCGTACTCGACGGCGATCAATATTCCGTTCTTCAAGCAATTCAAGCCGGATTTGCTGGTCGAAGCGTGGACGAAGAGTTACTGGACGTATCCGCTGGCGTTCCTGTTTTTTTACTTTTTCATCGTGTTCATCATGGTGGGCTCGTCGAACGCCGTGAATTTGACCGATGGTTTGGACGGGCTGGCGATTGGGCTTATGATTATCGCGTCAGGCGCAATGACGGCGCTGACGTATGTTTCGAGCCACGCGCAGTTTTCTACCTACCTCGATCTGGCGCGTCTGCCGAATTCGCAGGAGCTGACGATTTTCTGCGCATCGATGGTGGGCGCGAGTCTTGGGTTTCTCTGGTACAACTGCCATCCGGCGCAGGTGTTCATGGGCGACGTGGGGTCGCTGGCGCTGGGCGGAGGGTTGGGAATTGTGGCGGTGCTGATCAAGCAGGAAGTGCTGCTGGCGTTTATTGGAGGTATCTATGTGATCGAGGCGCTGTCGGTGATTCTGCAGGTCGGGAGTTATAAGCTGCGCGGCGGGAAGCGCATTTTCAAGATGGCGCCGATTCACCATCACTTCGAAGCGCTGGGCTGGGCGGAATCGAAAGTAATCGTGCGGTTCTGGATTGCGGGACTGGTGATGGCGTTGTTCGCGCTGGCGACGTTGAAGTTGAGGTAGAGAAGTTTGGAACTGCGCGGCAAAGATGTTCTGGTCGTGGGCATGAAGCGTTCGGGGATGGGCGCGATCGAATTGCTGCGGAAGCACGGCGCGCGTGTCCGAGCTATGGATGCGCAGGTGCCGACGCCGGAAGACCTGGCGCGATTGCAAGCGCTGGGAGTGAGTGTTTCACCACAGCAGCCGGAGAACCTGGGTACGCCGGACCTGATTGTGCTGTCGCCAGCCGTGCCGTTTCATCTGCCGTTGTTTGCGCCCGCGCGCGAACGCGGTGTGCCGGTGATCGGCGAAGTCGAGCTGGCTTCGTTTTTCCTGAAAGGCCCGGTGATCGGAATTACCGGCTCGAATGGGAAAACGACGACGACTGCGCTGGTTGGGCATCTGCTGCGCGAGTGCGGCGTGCGTTGTCAGGTGGGCGGGAATATCGGTACGGCGGTGACGTCGCTGATTGGTACTTCGGCTGAAGAGCAGTGGAATGTGCTGGAGCTCTCGTCATTTCAACTGGAGACGATCGATCGCTTTCGCGCGCATATCGGCGCGTGCCTGAATGTGACGCCGGATCATCTGGACCGGCACGGTACCCTAGACCTCTATGCCGCGGCGAAGGGCCGGCTGTTGGAGACGCAGATCGCTGGCGATTTTGCCGTTCTGAACTATGAAGACTCGATCTGCCGAGGGTATGCGCGGAAAACGCGTGCGGAAGTGTTCTGGTTCAGCTCGAAGCAGCCAGTGCCGCAGGGAGTAGCAATCGAGAACAACGCGCTCGTCTATTGCGGCGAGCCGTTTTTGAACCGGTCCTCCATTAAGCTGCGCGGCATGCACAACGTGGAGAACGTTATGGCGGCGACGTTGATGGCGCATCTTGCGGGCGTGCCGCTCGAAGAACTCGCGCCGGCGGTCGAGAGTTTTTCGGGTGTGGAGCATCGCATCGAATTCGTGCGCAAGCTGGACGGCGTGGAATATTACAACGACTCGAAGGCGACCAACGTTGACGCGACCTTGAAGGCGGTGGCGTCGTTCCCGGGGAATCTGTGGATCATTCTGGGCGGCAAGGACAAGGGCAGCGATTACGCACCACTGGCCGAAGCACTGCGCGAGAAGGCCAAACGCGCGCTGCTGATCGGCGCAGCCACACAGTTGATTGCGGAAGCCTTGAAGGATCGCGTGCCGCTGGAAGATTGCGGAACGCTGGAACGCGCGGTCCGTTACGCGCGCGAACATGCCGAGGCGGGCGATTTCGTGCTGCTGGCACCGGCCTGCGCGAGCTTCGATCAGTTTGAGAACTTCGAGCATCGCGGACGGGTGTTCAAACAAATAGTGGCAGAATTGTTGTAAGGCGAATAGATGGCGCAAAGGCTCAAAACGGACTGGATTCTCTTTCTCACCGTGCTCGCGCTCGTGTGCTTTGGGCTGGTGATGGTGTACAGCGCGTCGTCATTTATCGCGGAGCTCAAGTATCACGTTTCGAGCACGCACTTCTTTGTGCGGCAGCTCGGCTGGGCGGTGGTTTCGTTTGGGCTGCTGCTCTACTGCATGCGGCGCGATTACCGCGAATGGAACGATCCGAAGATCGCGTTCGCGTGTCTGGGCGTGGTGATGCTGCTGCTGGTCGTCGTGTATGTGATGGACAGCCAAAGCCATCGATGGCTGAAAGCGGGGCCGTTTTCGATGCAACCTTCCGAGCTAGCGAAACCGGCGCTCGCGTTATTTCTCGCGTTCTTCTTGTGCCGCCGGATGGATGCGATCAACGAGCGGCACACGTTGGGACCCATCGCGGTAGCGGTTTCCGTCATGGGGCTAGCGGTCGCGATTGCGGATTTCGGAACGGCTGTTGTCCTGGTCGCGACCACGGTGGCGGTGATGTTTGTCGCGGGCATCGAGAAGAAGTATCTGGTCGCGTGCGGCGTGCTGGGCTTATTGTTGGGCGCGGCGTTCATCGCGATGAAGCCGTACCGGTTGATGCGTGCGATTGACTTCGTCGATAAGGATCATAAGCTGCTGGCGAAGCTCGATCCGAAGGGGCGCATTCTGCAGTATGCGCACGAAACGGCTTCGACCAGCGATCCGGGATATCAGCAGCGGCAGTCGAAGATCGCGGTGGGCTCGGGCGGATTCACGGGCGTCGGGTTGATGGAGAGTAAACAGAAGCTGCTCTACTTGCCCGAAGCGCACACGGATTTTATTTACGGCATTATCGGGGAAGAGACGGGCTTTCTCGGCGGTGCGCTGCTGATTGTGGCGTTCGGGGTGCTGCTCTGGCGCGGCATTCGCACGTTTGTGCGCGCGAACGATAGTTTCGGGCGGTACCTCGCGCTCAGCGTGACGGTGTGCGTGGTGCTGCAGGCGTTCTTAAATATGAGCGTAGTGCTCGGGATCGCGCCGAATAAGGGCATTCCGCTGCCGTTCATCAGTTCCGGCGGCAGTTCGCTGCTGAGCACGCTGTTGATGATGGGGATGCTGCTCAGTGTGAGCGAGCACGCGGGGTAGATGCCGTTTCCGTTTGTACTCGTAGGCGGCGGCACGGGTGGACATATTTATCCGGTGCTGGCTGTCGGCAATGCGTTACGCGAGCGCGGACACAAACTGCTCTTCATCGGGACGCCGCAGGGTATGGAGGCGCGCATTATTCCCGAACACGGCTTCGAAATGGCGTTTGTGAAGAGCGGCGGGCTGAATCGCGTCGGCTTGCAACAGCGTGTGCGAACGGCAGCGGTGCTGCCGATGGCAGTGCTGGCGTCCGCGAAGATTCTGCGTACGTTTCAGCCGCGCGCCGTGTTCAGCATGGGCGGGTATGTGGCGGGTCCGGTGACACTGGCAGCGCTGCTCGAGCGTATTCCGCTAATCGTGATGGAGCCGAATGCGGTGCCGGGGGCGGCGAATCGCTGGGTGGGGCGCGGCGTGTATCGGGCACTGGTCGGATTTGAGGAGACGGCGCGTTTTTTTCCGCAGGGCCGGGCGGAGGTGATCGGGCTGCCTGTCCGTGCGGAGTTTTTTCGTGTGCAGCGGAAGGCGGCCAGCGTGTTTACGGTGCTGATTACGGGCGGAAGCCGGGGAGCGCGGACGCTGAATCGCGCAGCACGCGAAAGCTGGGGAATGTTTCGGGAGGCGAAATCGCCGATACGGATCGTGCACCAGACCGGCACCGCCGAACACGCGGCGCTGGCGAGCGAATTTGCGCAAACGGGCTTGCAGGGCGAAGTGGTGCCGTTCTTAAACGACATGCCGAAGGCTTTCGCGGAGGCCGATCTGGTGATTGCGCGCGCCGGAGCGAGTACGATCGGCGAACTGGCAGCGGCAGGCATGCCTTCCGTACTGGTGCCGTTTCCATTTGCGGCGGATGATCATCAGCGGAAAAATGCGGAAGCCGTGGCGAATGCGGGCGGGGCGCGGATGGTGCTTGACCAGGAGTTTGCAGGCCGGGAGTTGTTCGAGCAGGTGGAAGACTTGCGCGCGCGGCCAGCGGCATTAGAAGAAATGCGGGAGCGGGTGCGCCGGTTCGCTCGGCCCGGAGCCGCCGAACGCGCAGCCCAGGTACTAGAAGAAGCAGCGGAGCGAAAACGATCTTGACAGGCGCCAAGAAAGCCGAAACAATACGGGAGATAAATGTTTTTTAAGCCCCAACACGTGCATTTCGTGGGAATCGGGGGCATCGGGATGAGCGGCATCGCGGAAGTGCTGCTCACCCTGGGGTACCAGGTTTCCGGCTCCGACCTTCGTCAAAGCGCAACAACCGAGCGGCTCGCGAAGCTCGGCGCGAAGATTTTCATCGGCCATGCGGCGGCGAACGTGGCGGGCGCGAAGGCGGTCGTTGTTACGTCCGCGCTGAGCGCTTCGAATCCGGAAGTGGAAGAGGCGCGGCGCCTGCAGGTGCCGGTGATCCCGCGCGGCGAGCTGCTGGCCGAATTGATGCGATTGAAATACGGCATCGCGATCGCGGGCAGCCACGGCAAGACCACCACGACCTCGATGGTCGCGAGCATTCTAAATACCGCGGGCATGGACCCGACCGTAGTCGTGGGCGGGAAAGTGGCAGCCATGCAGGGCTCGAATGCGCGCGTGGGCAAGAGCTCGCTGCTGGTGGTCGAGTCGGATGAGAGCGACGGGTCGTTTCTGAAGCTCGCCCCGATTCTGGCGGTGGTGACCAATATAGATCGCGAGCATCTGGATCACTACGCCTCGCTCGACGAGATCGAAAACGCGTTTACCGAATTTGTGAATCGCGTGCCGTTTTATGGTGCGGCGGTGCTGTGCATGGAAGACGCGAATGTGCAGCGCATCTTCCCGAACGTGCGGCGGCGGACGATTACGTACGGGCGTTCGGCGCAGGTCGATCTGGAAATACAAGACGTGGACCTGGGCGGCGCGGGCAGCGAGTTTACGGTGCGGCGGCGCGGGGCGGAACTCGCGCGCTTTCATCTGAACGTGCCGGGCGTGCACAACGTGCTGAACGCGACTGCGGCTATCGGTGTCGCTCTCGAACTGGATATCGTGGCCTCGGCGATCAAGGAGGGATTGGAGGCATTCACGGGAGTCGACCGGCGATTCTCCGTTCGCGGGCGGGAACGCGGGATCACGGTGGTTGACGATTACGGGCATCATCCGACCGAGATCAAAGCCACGCTCGCGGCGGCGCGGCTGATGGATTTCTCGCGCATTCTGGTTCTATTTCAGCCGCACCGCTACACGCGCACGCAGCATCTGCTCGATGAATTCGGCACCGCGTTTCATCAGGCCGACGAAGTCTATCTGCTCGACATTTACGCGGCTTCGGAAAAGCCGATTGAGGGCATCGACACGCAGGCGCTGCTCGAAAGAGTGCGCGCCCATGGCCACCGGTCCGCGCATTACGCCGCAAGCATCGAAGACGGGATTGCGCAGTTAATCAAATCTGCGCGGCCGCGCGATGTGATCATCACGCTCGGCGCCGGCAACGTGTCCCAGGCTTCCGAAGCAATCGTGGAAAAGCTGCGGGAGGCTGCTGCCTGATGCCGCGCCGCGCTGCTGCACAGGTTGAAGAACCGCCGGAGCGCATTCGGTGGGTGCGCTTCACCATCTGGCTCGTAGCCGGCATTCTGCTCATGGTTACGACGCTCTTCGCCTGGCAGAGCACGGAGCAGTTTCTTATTAAAGACGCGCGTTTTCGTCTGGCCGAATCGGAGGATTACCGCGGCCGCAGTCCCAATCTCGTCGTGGAGGGCATTCACTATGCGTCGACTTCCCAGATCCGTCACGTCTTCGCCGAGGACTTTGGCAAGAGCCTGTACCTGGTTCCGATTCAGAAGCGGCGCCAGGAACTTCTGGCCATCGACTGGGTGGAGAACGCAACGGTCTCGAAGGTTTGGCCGAACACGCTGAGAGTGAAAGTGGACGAACGCACTCCGATTGCGTTTGTGCGATTAAGTGCTCCGCGGCGCGAAGGATTGACACGGCTGGCGCTGATCGATATGGATGGCTACATTCTGCGCCCGCGCATTGCGGCTCAGTTTACGCTTCCGGTAATAGCGGGCATTCGCGAGAACGAGAACATCATGGACCGGCGCGCGCGCGTGCATCGCGTCATGGGGATGTTGCGCGAGATCGGTTCGCTGGCGAATCAGATTTCGGAAGTCAACGTAGCCGATCCGAACAATTTGATCGTGGCGGAGCATATCGATGGCCGCGTGCTGAATCTGATGCTCGGCGATGACAACTACACCGAGCGGCTGCAGAGTTTTGTGAGCAATTATCCGGAGATTAAGGCGAAGCGTCCGGATGCGCGGACGCTTGACCTGCGCGTCGATGGAGTGATTACGGCGGTGGGGAGCGATACAGGTGGCGAGTAAGACGAAACAACTGGCGGTCGGGTTGGACCTGGGCGCGACGGCGACGCGCGTAGTGATCTGCGCGCTCGAAGAGCAGGGCGTCAAGTTCCTAGGACACGGCGAAGCGCCGGTGCAGGCCTGGAGCAAGGGCAGGCTGACGGATCAGGAAGCGCTTTCGCACAGCATTCAGTTTGCGCTGCATGAAGCGGAGCGGCGCGCGCAGGCATCGCCCGAATCGGCGGTGATCGGCGTGGGCGGCGGCGCGGCGGGTGTGAATAGCCGTGGGCTTTATGAGTTTGGACGGAAGCGCGAGATCGAAGCGGACGATCTGCGCTACTCCGTCGAGCTCGCTTCGCGTGTGCGGCTGGAAGAAGACCGGCAGATTCTACAAATTTGCCCGCAGGATTTTACGATCGACGGGCGCGCCGGATATCGCAATCCGAAAGGCATTGCCTGCGCACGGCTCGAAGCGAATGTGCATGTGATCACGGCCTCGCAGAACGAGCATGATGGCTTGATCTCGGCGGTGCACAAGGCGCATCTGGCGGTCGAAGAATCGATCTTTGAAGGCGTGGCGGCGGCGTATGCGGCGATTCTGCCGGAAGACCGTGCGCGCGGTGTGGCGTTGATCGATATCGGCGCGCAGTCGACGCTGCTGGCGGTGTACGACGGCGATGCGTTGCTGCTCGCGACTTCGATCCCCATCGGAGCGGATCATTTCACGCGCGATATTTCCTGGCTGCTGAAAGTGAATTATGAAGATGCGGAGCTGCTGAAGCGTGAGTATGGTCATGCGGTGGTCGGGCTGGAGCTGGACCATAGCCTGATCGAAATTCCGACGCCTGAAGGCCGCGGCACCCGCGAAGCGACGCGGCGGCAGCTGAACGAAATTATCGAAGCGCGCGCAGAAGATATTCTGGAGCGCATTTTCCAGGAAATTTTGAACGTCGGCATGGAGCAGTCGCTGCTCGAAGGCGCGATTCTCACGGGCGGCGGTTCGCTGCTCTCGGGCATGTGCGACATCACGGAACGCATTTTGAATTGCCAGGCGCGCAATGGCCTCGCGACCGGCATCGAAAACTGGCCCGCGGAGCTGGACAACCCCATCTGGACCACGGCGGCCGGGCTTGCGATGTACTCGGGGCGGCTCAAATTGAAGCGCGATTGGAAACGGGCGTCGGCCGGTTTAGCCGGTTTGGTGGTCAGGTAAGTGTGGGCGGGCCGCGCGCCTTCCACAGCGGCAATGAGCGAAAGGAACACAAATGGCGGACGATCTGAAGTTTCTGATCGAAGACGAGGTCCAGCTTGGGACCCGAATCAAAGTAGTCGGCGTGGGCGGCGGCGGCTCGAACGCGGTGGCGCGGATGCTGCACGAAGGCGTGCACGGCGTCGATTTCTACGTTCTGAACACGGATAAGCAGGCGCTGGCAGCCTCGCCGGTGGCCAATAAGATACCCATTGGGAAAAAACTGACCAGTGGTCTAGGGGCGGGTGCTGACCCTTCCGTAGGACGCCAGGCTGCTCTGGAAGACACCGAACAGATTATAGAAATCCTGGAAGGTGCCGATATGGTATTTGTCACTGCGGGGCTTGGAGGGGGCACCGGAACCGGTGCCGCCCCCGTTGTGGCATCTTTGGCGAAAGAGTTGAACGCGCTCACGGTGGCGGTGGTCACCAAGCCGTTCGCGTTTGAAGGACCGCGGCGAATGAAGCAGGCCGAGCGGGGTCTGGCGGAACTCGCGGCAAGCTGCGATACCGTGATCAGCATCCCGAACGAGAAGCTGCTCGGGCTGGCACCCAAAGGCACGACGCTGATCGATTCCTTCCGCATGGCGGATGACGTGCTGCGTCAGGCAGTGCAGGGTATTTCGGACATCATTACGACCCCCGGTCTGATCAACCGCGATTTCTCGGACATTCGCACCAATATGGTCGGCATGGGCTACGCCATGATGGGCACGGCCGTTGCCTCCGGTGAAAAGGCGCCGATCGAGGCAGCACAAAAGGCGATCAACAGCCCGCTGATGGAAGAAGGCGGCGTGCTCGGCGCGCGCGGCCTGCTCATCAACATCACGGCCTCGAACCAGCTGGGTATTCACGATGTGAACGAAGCCTGCAACCTGATCCGCAAGGCGACGCAGAACGAAGACGTCCAGATCAACTTCGGCCTGGTCATCGACGAGAAGATGGAAGATCGCGTGAAGATCACCGTGATTGCGACCGGGTTCCAGCGCGATTCCCTGCCCGAGATCGACCGCCGCAGCCCGCATTTCCCGTTTACACCGGCGAATGCGCCGGATCTGCACAACGGGCATACGCAGGTGCCGGTGGTGGAGCATGAATCGGAGCCCGGAATCGCCGTTTCGGAGGCCGAGCCGCAGGAAGAAGTTCCGCCGCCGGACGATTACGATGTGCCGGCGATCATGCGCAAACAACGCCGGATGGTGCAGTAAACGTTAGTGAATCGGAGGCTGGCGATTACCGTCAGCCTCCATTTCGTTGCAGATCCTGCCTTCCTCGCCTCCCAATAGCTCAGGCCACGCGGTATTTCTGCATGTCGGCGTGCTTAAAGATCAGACCGAAGCCGGGCGCGGACAGGTTCGGGTGGAGATAGCCCTGCTTCGCTCGAATCGCGCCTTCGAAGGCCATTTGCTCGATGCGGGCGTGGTCGAAGAAGTACTCGACGTTGATGGCGCGGCGGGCGGCCGAGCAGGCGTGTGTGTGGATCGAAGGCGCGGTATGGGCTGAGAGGGGCAGGCAGTGCGCATCACACAGCGCGTCCACTGCGAGGAAGCCCGTGATGCCGGCGCAGCGGGTGGAGTCGGCTTGCTGGACATCAACCGCTCCGGCCTCGAGCATGCGGCGGAAATAGACCACATCGTAGCCGTATTCGCCGGCGGCGATATTCATGCCGGCCGGAGCGCGATCGCGCATCATTCGTAGGCCATCGAGATCATCCGACGACACTGGCTCTTCGAACCAGGTGACGTTCCATTCGCCGGCAAAACGTTCAGCCTGCGCCAGAGCCTGCTTACGGGTGTAGGCGCCGTTCGCATCTACAAATAGCGCAACTTTGTCGCCGATAGCCTGACGCGCAACGCGGACGCGATGGAGGTCGGCCTGAGCGTCACGGCCAATTTTCATTTTCACGGCGCGGAAGCCCTCTTCGGCCCAGCCGCCGAGCTGAGCCCGGAGCTGGTCGTCGCTGTACGAAGTAAAGCCGCCGCTCCCATAGGCGAGGATTTCAGTACGGGCCAGCCCGAGAAGCGCAGCAACGGAGGTCTTGAGCAGCTTCGCTTTGAGGTCCCAGAGGGCGTTGTCGACGGCGGCAATGGCCATCGAGGCGATGCCGGGACGCCCGAGATTGCGGATAGCGCTGGTCAGTGTGATCCAGGCCTGGGCGTTTGCCAGCGCGTTGGTGTTCTTAACCTTGTCGGCGAGCAGATGCGAGATGAGATGAGCCGTCGCAGTATCGGCGTAGCTGTAGCCGACTCCGATTTCATTGGCCGCGCTGATTTCGACCAGGACCAGGGTGGTCTTGTCCCAGACAAAGGTGCCGTCCGACTCGGGTGTTTCGGTCGGAACCGTGTAGGCCGAAACTTCTATGCGATCGATTGTAGGAAGAGAGGTCATTGGGCGGGGTTGGCGGCGCGCTGGTAGTCGAAATAGGTGCTGTCTTCGGCCGAGCCATGGTTGATCACGCCCAGGATTCGCGCCTTGGATCGCATGGAGAAGTGGGATATTTGCCAGCTGTTGCCTTCAACGGGCGACATCTCCATTTCAAACTGGGTGCCGGGCTCGACGCGAGCGAGAAAACCCTCAATCGAGACCGGGCGGATCACCTGCGCCGTGACTTTCACCCACTGATACGTTTTCTGATCGATCCAGAGCTGGCCCTGCATACCGGGAAGCACCTGTGTTTCGAGATTGGGGGGCTGGTAGCCGGGCCGAGGTTTGGCTTTAAGCACCCAGACATTGAACCCGCGCACTTTGCGCTGCGAGAGATAGGTGAAGTTGAATGCCTTCGTGAGCTGCTCCATCATGGCGTGGTCGCGCTTGCGGTCCTTTTCGTATTTGGCAATGCGCTGCCGCCGATCCGAAGCGGATTCGGCGCGCCGGCGCTCGGTTTCCTGTTTCTGTTTCTGCTCTTCCTGCTCCTGTTGGGACTTCGAAAGCGGTTTGCCGTTGATTGCGATGAGCCGGTTGTAAGGCGTGCCCTCGATCATGGTGACCTGGTAAGTTTTCGAACCCTTCCCCTGGCGATCGGTCTCTTTGAAATTGAACTGCGGAGCGGCGTCGAAGTCTGCCTGATTGGCGGTGACCGACTTCTGTATGATTTGGCTTACGTCCGGCTTCTGGCCGGCCGCGAGAAAGGGAAGGGCGAGCGAGGTCAGGAAGGCGGAACGTAACGGAAGGAACACGACGCAGGTCCTGTTTTCCTTTTATCACCCGGCGATCGAGACGTTCCGGGAGGCGACAGGCGCGTGCCCTATGCCGTACTGCTATCCCTGGGCCTAACCCTCGCAGCTGCAATGGTTTTGCCGATACGATAACTGAGCGGAAGGGCGAGGAGGAAAGGCCAAAACGGAGAGAGTTCGCAGCGGATGCGGGAGATTGTAGGAGCCCCGGAAAAAACCTCCGGGACGCATGTTTCGCAAACGCGTCAAATTGGATATAATCGTTGACTCGGGGTACCAGATATACCGAAACGGCAACCCGGAGGGCCTCTCAGGCATCCAAGTTATTGAGAAACCCCTCTCGATGGCCTGTAATGGCCGCCCCTACTGCACTTTTACCGAAGCTCCGGCGCAGAACCTACCCGAGACCCGTGAGCGGGTGATGGCGCACGGTGAAGTAACGACGGTTCGAGGGTAGCACAAGCCGGGTTAAGAGTAACAGAAATATACATGGAAACATTCGAAGAACAGACAGAACGCGCAGGCGTGGCGCTTGAATTCGCCGAGGATGCTCCGGAATTTCTTCACTCCGGGATGGAGGAAGGACACGAACACGGCTGGCACGGCGAAGAGGAGCGGGAACCCGAGCAGACCTCGACGGACGATCCGGTACGGCTGTATCTGCGCGAGATGGGTTCGGTGCCGCTGCTCAACCGGCAGGGTGAAATTACCCTTGCCAAGCGGATGGAGCGCGGTAAGTGGCGCTCGCATAAGGCGTTGTCGCGTTCGCCGCTAGTACTCGAAGCCGTGCTGTCGCTCTATGAGGGGATCCGCCGCAACGAAGAGCGGCTGGACGACTATGTGGAACTCGGGCCGGAGGACGGCCGCGATCGGGTTCGGCTGGAGATCAGCCAGAAGCTGGCGAAGCTGTCGCGGCAGAGCCGCAATCTGGCGGCGCTCAAGGAGAAACTGGCGCGGACGCCGGAGCGGTATTTCAACGTGCGGGCGAATCTGGAGCGGCAGATTCTGCGGCAGCGCATCGTGTGCGCGCGAGAACTGCGGGCGGTTCCGTTCAATGACGCGCAGTGGAAGCGGCTGGTGGCGATTGTGCAGAATGCGCTCGATGAGATCGCTAACATCGAACACGAGATCGAGCGTCCCGGGCACAAACCAGCTGTGGTGCGCGAACTGAAGCGGCAAATGCGCGAGCGCGAAGCAGCCGCGGGAGCAACGGCGCAGCAGATGCGGACGTGGCTCAAGACGGTGCGGCGCGGGGACGCGGAGATGAATGCGGCGAAATCGGCGCTGATTGAGGCGAACCTGCGGCTGGTGGTTTCGATTGCGAAGAAGTACGTCAATCGCGGCCTGCATCTGCTCGACCTGATCCAGGAAGGCAACATCGGGTTGATGCGCGCGGCCGAGAAGTTCGATTACCATCTCGGCTATAAGTTTTCGACCTACGCCACGTGGTGGATCCGCCAGGCTGTGACGCGTGCGATTGCCGACCAGTCGCGCACGATTCGCATCCCGGTGCACATGAACGAGACGCTGACCAAGTACGTGCGGCTGGCGCGCGAGCTTGAGAAAGAGCTGGGCCGGGCGCCTAAGAACGAAGAGGTCGCCAAGCTGATGGGCACCACGGCGGAGAAGGTAGAGGAGCTGCGAGCGATTTCGCGCGATCCGGTGTCGCTCGATCTTCCGGTGGGCAAAGACGGCGAGTCGGTGCTGGGTGACCTGCTCGAAGACCGTTCTGCCGGCTCGCTTATGGGACAGCTGATCGATCGCGATCTGGCGCATGAGGCGCAGGATGCGCTGAAGTCGCTGAGCCCGAGCGAGGAGAAGGTGATCCGGATGCGTTTCGGTATCGGCTGCGAGCGCGAGCACACCCTGGAAGAAATCGCGCGCGATTTCGGCCTGACCCGCGAGCGCGTGCGGCAGCTCGAATCGAAGGGCTTCCAGCGGTTGCGATGCCCAGACAATACACGCCGGCTGCGGCCCTTGCTGGTGATTCAGTAAGAGCGCGCAGCGAGAGAATACACGCGCGCCTCCGGTTTCCGACGGATGTTCCATGCGGGGACCGAGGGACGCGCGTTTTGCTTTTGATGTGCCGCGGCCGGCTCTCGTTCAGGCTGCGGGCAAAAAGAGCTGGTCGGTTTTGGTTAGTTCCCAGTCCAGGTGGTTGATGTAGAAAAGCAGAATTTCGCGAGGGTATTTCCCGGCGAACTCGTCGAAGACACGCTTCTGCCAGCCTTCTTTCAGATACTCCTCAGGCTTGAGGTCTTTGTCGAAGAAGCCCTGTTCATTCGGAATGCCGAGAAAGTTGAGCACTTCCGTGATCATCTCGAGATGTGAGAGCAGAAAAACCTGCGACAGGTCGGTAGCGAAATCCTCTTCTCCGGCTTCAATGCGCGCCCAGAACTTCGGCTCGGCTTTGCGTAGCGATTCCGCATTCAGCTTGACAAGCCGCGCCCGCAGTTTGAAGCGCTCGTAGACCTGGTAGGTCCGCAGCTTACCAATCGAGATGCCGCGTACCAGGGCGTGAAAAACGTCGGGGCCCAGCGTCTGGAAGACGCCACACATCTGCATCAGAGGAAAGAGTAGCACAGTAAAACACAAGTGATTGATTCTTAAGGACGTTTGTGGCCATGCGCTACAATCAGGGATTTTGGTGTTTTGAAGCGGAAATTATGAGTAATCTGATCGTGCTCGGAGCGCAGTGGGGCGATGAGGGCAAAGGCAAGATCGTCGATTTGCTGTCGGAGAAATTTGATGCCGTGGCGCGCTATCAGGGCGGGCACAACGCGGGACATACGGTCTACATCGGCGAGAAGAAATTCGTTCTGAAGCTGATTCCAAGCGGAATTTTGCGGCCCGGCGTGCTCGCGGTAATCGGCAATGGCGTGGTGATTGACCCGGCGGCATTGCTGGACGAGATCGCGATGCTCGAAGCGGCGGGCGTAGATGTGCGCAGCCAGTTGAAGATCAGCAACCGGGCGCATGTGCTGTTTCCGTTTCACCGGACCATCGAAAAGATTTCGGAGGCGCGCGCGGACCGTGTGCCGATTGGAACGACTTCGCGCGGCATCGGCCCTTGCTACGAGGACAAAATTGCGCGGCGGGGGATTCGGATTGCCGACCTGGTGGATAACAACTTCGAGGATCTCTACCGCGCGCTGGCTGGCGACAAAAAGCTGATTGCCGAGGCGTTTGAGATCTCCGAGCCCGGAAATTTCGACGAGATCCTGGCGCAATACCAACGCTACGCCGAGCAGATCAAGCCGCTGGCGACCGATACCTCCCATCTGTTGAACCAGATGATTCGGGGCGGCAAGAGCATCCTGTTTGAGGGCGCGCAGGGTACCATGCTCGATATTGATTTCGGGACATATCCGTTTGTGACGAGCTCAAGCGCTGCAGCAGGCGGAGCGTGTACCGGTACCGGAGTGCCTCCGAATAAAATCGACGGCATCATCGGAGTTTCGAAGGCGTATATCACGCGGGTCGGCGCGGGGCCGTTTCCCTCCGAGGATTTGACGGACGTGGGCGAGCAGATCCGGCGCGCAGGCAACGAGTTCGGCTCTGTTACCGGGCGTCCACGGCGGTGTGGATGGTTCGATGTGCCGCTGCTGCGCTATACGGCCGAGGTCAACGGCTTCGACAGCCTGATCATCACCAAGCTCGACGTACTGGACTCGCTCGAGAAGATACCGGTATGCGTGGCCTACGAAGTGGCGGGTGAGCGGATTACGCATATGCCGGCCAGTACCCGGCGAATGGAAGCCATTAAGCCGGTCTTCGAGACGCTCCCGGGATGGCAGCGCTCAACGCAGGGCGTTTCGTGCATCAACAAATTGCCAAAAGAGGCACAGCAGTACCTGCGATTTCTGGAGGAACGAACCGGGGTTGAGATCGGTTCGGTATCGAATGGACCGGAGCGCAACGAAACCATGATCGTGGAGGGATCGAGGCTCGAGAAACTGTTGAACCGCTGACGAGATGCGCGTCTCTCGGTATACTGGAGAAACTGTGGGGCGGGTCGCGGTTTTGCCTCCCACCGGAGACGTGATGAAGGGTCGTTCGACTTTTCGAGTTTTGATCGCATCCGCCATGGCGGTGGTCGTGTCTACGGCCGCGCCTCCGACAATTGGGCTGGCCACGGCCGTCGGCGTCCTGTTTGTAAACGGGGCAACAGTCGAAGGAAACGCGAACCTGTCGGACGGCTCGCAGGTGCGAACCGGAAAGGCCTCCAGCCAGGTCTTCCTACAGAACGGCGCAACTTTGACGCTGGGGACCGAATCGGCGGCCTCTCTGTATCGCGATCATATGGTGCTCGAGCAGGGGGCCACGAAAATCGACAACATGAACGGGTTCCGGGTATTGGCCGGCGATTACCGGATCGAGCAGCAGACTCCGGGTGCCCAAGCGGTGGTCCGGCTGAACGGTGACCTGGTCGAAATCGGGGCGCTGGCGGGTTCGCTGAGCGTTTTCGATCGCAAAGGCGCGCTGCTGACGCACATCGGTACGGGTACCGGTGCTGCCTTTCAGCCGCAAACCGGAAATGGCGGCGGAAACGGAAGTGCGAACCCGAACGTGAACACGAAAATCCGCTATGAGACCGCTGCGGCGATCATGCTGGCCATCTCGCTGGCGGGTTTAGGCCTGGCCGTCGACGCCATTCTCCAACCTGCGCCGACCAGCCGGTAAAAACAAAGCCGTTTCCCTAGGATTCACGTTGAACTCTTGAGCGATAACGCCGCCTGCAGCATGGCGCGCGCATACGCCACGTCGTAAACCATGCCGGTATAGCCTCCGCCTCCGGGATATTGGTTGTGAATGCCCCGCTCGCGGTCCACATCGAGCGCGCGTTCGTGTTCGGGATAGATCAGGCGCGGGTATTTTACTGCCACTAACTCGCGCATGACGGCGAACATGTCGTTCTCGCCTTCATCGATAAAGACCTCGGTGTATCGCTCGTACGGCTTGCGCACGCGCACGTTGCGGTAATGAACGTGATTGATGCGATCGCGGGTGCCGAAGTAGCGGCAGACCTCGACCGGATCGTGGCCGAGTTCGCGCGTGACGCCGCAATCGAAGGTGATGCCGTTGGCCGGACTGTCCACGATCGTGATGAGATGCTTCCAGCCTTCGAGCGTGCTCATGATCTGGCCCGAGCCGCGGCTCAGCGCGACCGGTGGATCGTTCGGATGGAGCGCTAAACGAACATTCGCTTTTTCGGCAACCGGCACGACGGCTTTGAGGAAGTAGGTAATGTTACGCCACATCTCGTCGAGCGAGTGAACGCCCTCATTTGGAAGCGGAGGCAGATCCTTGATGCGATCGGCATCGAACGCGGTGAGTCCGGCGCCTCCGCGGCCGAGCTCTTCGTAGTAGCCTTCGATCGCGCGGTGCGCATAGAAGTTGTACTCCACGACCGGCAGACCAACTCTACCCGCGACACGGATCGATTCCTTCACGTTTTCAATTTCCGCATCGCGACCGGGACGGCCGTAGAGCGTGTCGGGAAAGCCGCCGATCATGAGATTGCCGAGTGTGAGTCCGGCGGCCTTGAGCTTGTCCATGACAGCCCGTAACTGATCTTCGCGCCACGGAATCGCCGGACCGCCCGAAAGCACATAGTTGACTCCGATCTGCTTGATCCGGCGAACCTGCGCGTCGTCGATATCGGCGAGGTTGATAGGGGCGCAGATCTTGGGTGTGTGCTGGGTTTCCTGCGGCATGCCGGGCCCGGGCTTCCAGTCTTCCTGTTGCGCCGGGAGTGCGTCGGACAGCAGGGCAGCAGCAGATGCGGCACGCAGCAGATGGCGTCGCGACGGTTTTGCGTTCACGTTTCGAGCTCCTGAATGTAAAGATCTCACGGCCACTCTTTCTTCGTCGCGCCTTCCTCAACCGGCCTTCAAAAGAATAGAGTATTCTGATGCGGCCTCGCTGCCTGGCGCGATTTTCCTGTTCTCGGCATAGCCGCCGCCCAGCAGCTTGCTTTCGTTCGCATTCCAAACGTAACTCCCGAAAACCTCATGATCCGAAAGGATCACGATCGTCATAATCTCGTACTTATCGACTTTTCGCGCTTGTGAAAAAGGCTGATCAAGCCCTGCATGGTTTGTCGCGGGCCGCTGGAACCTTCCCGTATATGGCTCCGGAACAAGCGATTCGGCTGCGGTTTCCCGAGTTCTGATATTTATAGTCTCTCGAAGATCGTGGTCGAGATGATCACCGGTAAACGCGTAGCCGACCTGGCCTCCGGAGCTTCTCTTGATCTAACGCTGCACGTGAAAGAGCTGCTTCGAAACTCCCGGACCGCAATCCGGTGCAACTCCGGCAGCGCGCGCTTGAGTACAGCCTCAGCTATGTCGCGATCCTGACCCGAAAATTGCTGAAGCTGTTCGGTGAAGGAGGGGTCTTCGTCCGCCAGGGCAAGCAAAGTGTATCGTACCGGTCGTTGAGAAAAGATTGTCCTGCGTCGGTTTTCCTGAGTTTTTGCGCAGATATTCGTGGGAGGAGTGTTGTTGATGCGTTCTGTAATTTTCTGCAGGATTTACGGCAAGAACATTTCTTTTTTGTTTATGAATGATGTAGCGGCTCTGGCGGTCTGCACCTTCGGTGGGAATTGCCTGCGATACGAATTCTGCTTCGAACCCGACGATGGGAAATGGTAGCGGCACGTTCAAATCAACACCGCCGATCAGATCACTAGCTTTTCAGCTTCATTCCCCGTCCTCAAGGCCCATAGTTTCGAGGGCGCTTCCGGATCCCCGGGCGATCTACTGACATCTACCAATATCGTTTCCGGCGCGACATCGAACGGCTATGTTACATACGATCCCGGCACCGGCGTATTCGGGTATGGAACGAATTGTCTTTTCACGCTTCAGGAACTGCAGCCAGGGAATCCCAATAACTGGCGCCGATCTCACCATCCACGGTGGCGAGCCAATCCCGCAAAGTGCTTATGGCGTTAACGCCCTGGGCGATGGCAGGTACACCTATCAGTTCGATCCGGATGGTACCTGGACCGTCTCCGCCTCCTCCGGTCCGGGCAGTGCGGCACCGGAGCGTGCCTCATTGCTCCAGTTGCTCGTAGGTTTGGGCGCTGTGGCCCTGCTATACGCGTCCTGCAAAAAGACAAAAAATGCACGCGAGTCAAGAGCAAAACCAGCTTCGGCTGGAGCACCGTACACTGAAACCAGGTGTCCCAGCCGTTACTCGACCGCCGCTTCCTCGAACAGCTCGAACGGCTGACTCTGCAGTGGCATAAGTCGTTCAGCGGGCTCGTCGGCGGCCATAATATTTCGCATTTTGCTGGTCCGGGACAGGAGTTTCTGGATCATCGCACGTTTTACCCTGGCGACGATCTGCGCTCGGTGAACTGGCGCGCCTACATGCGCTTCGAGAAGCTGTTTCTGAAGATGTTTCAGATCGAGCCGCGTGTACCGGTGCGCATCCTGCTCGATGTGAGCGCGTCGATGAGCGCGGGAAGCGCAGCGGGTGAGCCGACCAAGTTCGATTACCTGCAGCGGCTTGCCGCGGCGCTCGTATATATCGGCCTGGTGCGGCTCGACAGCATTTTGCTGCAACCTTTCGCGGGACGTCTGCTCGATCCCTTTCTTGCTAGCGGCGGACGGCATCGCTTCCAACCGGCGGAGACGTGGCTGCGAACGCTGGAGGGGCGTGGTGAGACGGACTTCTTCGAAACGGCGCGGCAGTATCTGACGGAATACCCGCAACGCGGGCTGACCGTGATCCTCTCCGATTTTTTAGGACCCGGGGACTGCCTGCGGCCGCTCCAGTACATCGCCGATTTCGGCCATGAACTGATGCTGATTCAACTCTGGACGCGCGAAGATCGGGAGCCGGCTGCTGATGGAGAGATCGAGCTGGTTGAGGCCGAATCGGGTAGTCATCTGCGCATCACTCTAGACGCAACAGCGCGGCGGCGTTATACGGAGGCCTTCGATCAACACAGCGAAGAGCTGAAGAAGCTGGCCTTGCGCAACGGCGGCCGGTATGCGGGGCTCTCGATTGATACGCCACTAAGCGATGTGCTTTTCGGGACCCTTCCGCTGGCGAATAGGACGCGTCGGGCACAAACGGCTTAGTCGATGCAGTTGGCAGCATGTTTTTCCTGAATCTGACCGGCCCTGAGTTTTTTACGCTGCTGGGGACACTCGGAGCGTTGGTCTCGGCGCTGTATCTGCTCGATCGCGCGCGCGGCCGGAAGGTTGTTTCTACCCTGCAGTTCTGGGTGGCAGCGGGCGCGATCGATCAGCGGAAACCGCGAAGGCGCGTGAGCGATCCGTGGTCGCTGGCGCTGCAGCTTGCGAGTCTGCTGCTTCTGCTGCTGGCGATCGCCGGCATGGAGTGGGGCAGCGGGGGCGGCCGGGGACGAGATTCCGTTCTGCTGATCGACACGAGTTCCTGGTCCGCGGCGCGCGTTGCGGGCGATTCAAACGAACGCGTGCTTGCGCGCGAGGAGCAGCAGGCGCTGGGGTATCTCTCGGCTTTAGGCCGCAACGATCGCGTGATGCTGGTATCCGCGGGTGCGCTGGCTGAGCCGCTCACGCGCTTCACCGCTGACCGTGAGGAGTTGCGCCGCGCACTTGAGCGGATACAACCCGGATACGGCGCGCTCAATCCTGACGCAGCGCTTTCCTTTGCGACACAGGCGCGCAATTTGGCGCAAAGTAAGACAGGCGAAATCGTCTACACCGGCCCTGCGAGAATTGAGCGCGATTCGCGAATTCCCGCGAAGCCGGATCGAGTGCTGCCGGTTACCGTCGATCCTGAGAATTGCGGCATTCTGCGCTTCACCGCCGAACCGCTCGCGAATGAACCGGGCAGCTGGCAAGCGACGGTTGAGCTTAAGAACTACGGCGCGCGCACACGCAGACTGCAGCTGAATATGCAATTCGAGCAGACGGCGTTTGTACCGCGGCGCATTGTGCTGGCCGCCGGTGCGGAGACGACCGCAGACTACATTTTCAGTACGCAGTCGCCAGGCGTACTGCGGGCATCGCTCAATGCGAGCGACAGCCTGGCGCTCGACAATCGGGCCAGCCTCTCGCTTCCGACGAACAATGCGTTGCGAATCGCTGTCTACACGCCCAGGCCCGATGTACTGCGGCCGCTGTTCACCTCCGATTCGCGATTGCGGGCGGAGTTCTTCCCGCCGTCCGGATATGATCCGCACCGGGCGGCGGATCTCGCGATTTTCGATGGCTTCAGTCCGGCGAGTGATTCGCGCATTCCGGCCATCTGGATCAATCCACCAAAAGAGCATGCGCCGCTACCGGTGAAGAGTTCAGCGGAAGAGGTTGCTGTCCGGTTTGGCGGTTCGGACGCAAAGCCGCAGCGCACGGCGACCGCCAACATCTTTGAAACGTTCGAGGGCGATGACGTGCTGGCCTCGAGTCCAGAAGGTCCGGTCGTGGTGGTGCGTGCGCCGAGGCAGAATAGGCCGGCGGCCGGGGTGGTGGGTTTCGATCCGCTGGCGGGAAATATGCGTTTCGATGTGGGCACGCCGATGCTGCTTGCGAGCTTGATCGATCGTTTGCAGCCGGGCTCGTTTCGCGAGCGCTTCTACAGCGCTGAACCGGTGGGGCTGGCGCGGGTTGCGCTCGCCGGCGGCGAGCAGAAGGCAAAGCTGAGCGTAGTGGATCTGCGAGGAGCCCCGATTCCGTTCACACGGCGCAATGCCGAGCTGCAGTTGTATGTATCGCGGCCCGACACGGTACGCATTGTCTCGGGCGAGAGGGAACGGGTACTTGACCTCGGGCTGCCCGCGGTGGCTGATGGCAGATGGGATCTTAATGGAGCAAAGGAAGGCGTGCCGACGCCTTCCACGCTGACGCCGACTGCGCGTGATCTCTGGAAATGGCTGGCGTGGGCCGCTGCGCTGCTGCTCGCAAGCGAATGGTATCTGTTCGGCGGAGCGGGCCGTATCCGGTTGGGCAAGCGGCCCGTGGTGCGCGAGGAGTTTGGGCGGGAACGAGAGCTGGTGGCGAAATGATCTTCCAACACCCAGCTTTTTTGGTGCTCGCCTGTGTGCCGCTGGTGTGGATGGCCTCGCGTTGGCGGAATTCTCCGAAGCGGGCGCGCCTTGTGATGAAAGCACTGAGCTTCGCAGTGCTGCTGATCGCGTTCTCCGAGCCGGTCATCACGTTGCCCCAGACGCGCATCGCCGAACTGGTGCTGGTGGATACGTCAGCGAGCATCGGATCGGCGGAATTGCAGCGCGCATCGGCGACGGCGGCTGAAATTGCAAAACGCCGTGGCCGCAATTTCGTGGAAATCGTTCCATTCGAAAACGGCATTCGCGAGCTGCGGTCGCAAGAAACCCCAGGCGCGCTTCATCTCGAGCCTGTTTCACTCGAGCATACGACAGGCACCGACATCGAGGCTGCACTGACCAGCAGCATGGCTCTCGTGCCCGCGGGATATCTACCGCGGCTGTTGTTGTTAAGTGATGGGAACGAGAACGAAGGCAGCGTGCTACGCGCGATCCCGCAATTGGAGACGCTGGGAGTTCCGGTCGACACGATTCCGCTTGGCAAGGGCGCTGCTGGCGCCTTGCGCATAGAGCATGTGACACTGCCAAGCGAGGCCTACAGTGCGGAAGAGATTCCGATAGAGCTGAGCGTCAGCTCACCCGATAACGTCCGGGCCGAGCTGGATATCTATGCCGCAGGGAAGGCGCTCGGACATCAACCGATTGAGCTGAAGCGCGGCCAGAACACCGTGAACGCCTCGGTGCGCATCAAGTCGGCTGGAGTGGTGGCTGTGACAGGACGCATTCAGGCCGGAAGCAGCGAAGCGCAATTTGAGGAAGCGATACGGCTGCGGCGAGCGCGGGTCCTTTATCTTTCAGACGATCCGGCTGGTAGCGATGCCAATCTGCTGGAGGCGCTCGCGCGGGCGAACGTGGAAATTGTGCGGGATGCCTCGGAAATCGATCGCGAGGCGTCCGCGTTTGAGCTGATCATTCTCAACAATCTCGACCTGAATGCGATTCCGCTCGTGCGCAAGCAAGAGATCGAAGAGTATGTGAAGAGCGGCGGCGGACTGCTGTTGATCGGAGGTGAACGGCAGCAGTACAAGGAAGACAAGCAGCTGGATGCGCTCGATCGTGCGCTGCCGGCGAAGCTCGCGCCCCCCGATCTGCCGAAGGGAACCTGTGTTGCGCTGATCATCGACAAGTCGTCGTCGATGGAGGGCCGCAAGATCGAACTAGCGCGGCTTTCCGCGATCGGAGTGGTGGACCATCTGAAGCCCACCGACACCATTGGGGTGCTGATTTTCGATAATTCCTTCCAGTGGGCGGTGCCGATGCGGCGGGCGCAGGACAAGTCGCTCATTAAACGACTGATCTCGGGCATTACGCCGGACGGGGGCACACAGATTGCGCCCGCGCTGACCGAAGCTTACCGGCGCGTGCTTCCCTCGGAGGCGACCTACAAGCACATCGTGCTGATGACCGACGGCATATCGGAAGAGGGCGACAGTATCGATCTGGCGCGCGAAGCAGCACAGCACGACATCACGATCTCAACAGTAGGCCTCGGACAGGACGTGAACCGCTCGTATCTCGAAAAGGTGGCGGCGACCTCCGGCGGACGGAGCTACTTTCTGAATGAGCCGGCCGGGTTGGAACAGATTCTTCTCAAAGATGTCGAGACGTACAGCAGCTCTACAGCCGTTGAAAAAGCACTGACGCCGATAGTAGCCGCGAAATCGGACGTACTGGATGGAGTTGACATGGAGCACGCTCCAGCGCTGCGCGGATACGCGCGCTATATCGCTAAACCAGGCTCGGAGACGCTGCTTGCGATCAACGGAGCCAGGCGAGATCCACTCTACACTGTCTGGCAGTACGGCCTGGGGCGGGCTGCCGTTTTTGCTTCCGACGCCAAGAGCCGTTGGGCGGAAAACTGGATCAACTGGGAGGGCTTCGATAAGTTCTGGCTCAACGCGGCGCGCGATCTTTTCGCGCATACGCGGATGGTGGAAGCGAGTGCTGAATATGACGGGGCAAATGGCGACCTGCTGGTGAACTATGAGCTGTCGAGCGCCGCCCACGAGCCGCTGGTGGCACCCCCGATGTATGTACTCGGTCCGAACAATTTCGAGCGTGCTATTGAACTGAAGAAGACATCGGCGCGCGGTTGGCAGGGACGGCTTCACATTGGTGCGCAAACCGGACTATTTCGAATTCGGCCCGAGACCGACTCGGCGGTGTTCCCGGAGATTGGCATTTACCGCCACCAGCCCGAACTGGAAGAGCGCGGCACGAACGAGGCGCTGCTACGGCAGATCTCGCAGGCTACCGGAGGCCGCTATAACCCACCCCTCGCCGATATTTTCGAGAGCGGCGGAAGGCGCATCTATACGCCGTGGCAGCTCTGGCCGCTTTGTCTGGCGCTTGCGCTTGCGCTCACGATCGCCGAGCTGGTCATTCGGAAGTGGGCCGGATTGCGCGCGGCGGTCACGTTTTTCTAAGCGGCGAATAACGGCACAGCCCTGCGCATATAACGGCTGCATAACACACGACGGCGCTCAAATGTTTCAGACGTAACTTATCGCGCGTCCATGGAACGATTGCAAAATCCGCTGAATAGTGCAAGCAAGGAGCTTGGTCCATGCTGCTTCGTGTTTGCCCGGCCGTCTTTGCTGTTTTGCTTTCGGGAAGTGTGCTCTTCGGGAGTGGTGACTGGAACCAATTGCGCCAGCAAGCGCAAGCCGAAGAGCGCCTGGGCCGATTTGAAGAAGCCGAGAGAACGCTGCGATCGGCAATGGCGGCCTTACCTGATCCGAACAACGTTGCGGCCGCAGCGCTCTGGAACGAAATCGGAACTGTCGAGCACAACCAGCACAGGGTGGCGCAAGCGAATGCCGATTTCAGCCGAGCACTCAGGATAAACACGCAACTTACAGCGCCCGATGCGAATCAAAGCGCCATCGCCTTGAACAACCTGGCCACGATCGCCGGGGAAGAGCACCAGGCGCGGCGCGCCGAGGAACTTCTGCGGCAGGCTGACGGATTGCTTGGGCCCTCCGACCAGATTCAAACCCGTACCGCCGCGTTGATCCGGGCAAATCTCGCGCTGACGCTTAGCGAAGAAGGTCGATTTGCCGAAGCCGCGCCGCTGTATAGCCGTGCCGCCGAAGAGATTAGAGCACAATTTGGCGATAGGAGCCTCGAATATGCACGGCTCGCGGCGAATCGTGCTCTTTTCGAATTGCAGACGGGCCACTATGCTGCGGCAGTGGAAGACGGTAGGGCATCAATCAGAGCGCAGCAGGCAGTCGCGTACGTTCCGGCTTCCGATCGCGCGCTTGCGGCCAACAATCTTGGTCTCGCTTTGTTGCAGACTAATGACTACGCAGCATCAGAGCGCTATTTGAGTGAAGCGCTGCGGCAATGGCTGTCCATTCCCGACAGCCGGGAGCAGATGGTCTCGACACTCAACAATCTGGGCGCGTTGTACGAAAAGCAACAACAGCTGGATCGAGCACAAGAGGCCGAGGAAAAGGCAATGGCGCTGGCCGGGAAAGGCGCACCTCTCGACAATATGACGCAAGCCTCGATCTGGAACAATCTCGGACGCGTGGCGCTGGACAAAAGAAATTTTCGCAAAGCACGCGAATACCTGAGCAGAGCTTGCGATGCGATGCAATCCGGTTCAGCTTTGGCACAGGTTCGTTATGCTGCAGCGCTATCGAACCTGGCGGCACTCGAATCGGCAGAGAAACATTACAAGCGTGCCGAGACGCTGTATCGCAAGACGCTTTCGATCGATCAAACTGAGCTGGGTGCAGAACATCCCGAGGTCGCTTCCGATCTTTCCAACATCGCAACCGAACTGGTCTACCAAAAGCATCGCGAGGAAGCCCTGGAACTCTATGAAAAGGCGCGGGTGATTGCGGAGAAGAGCTTTGGGCAGGCGAGCGCACCGGTAGCGCATACCTGGCGCAACATGGCGGTAGCGTATTACGGCAACAAACAATTCCAGGAGTCTGCGTCGGCCTACTCGAAGGCGCTGGCGGCCAGTCCTGAGCCGAATGTGCCGGGCTGGTGGCACGAATATGCGCTGGCGCTCCGTAAGGCGAACCGTTTTGGAGAATCCGAAGCAGCGGAGACGTATGCGCTGGGCATTGAAGTGAAGAAGACGCTCGCTTCGGGAAAGAGCGCATCCAGCAAAAAGCCCGATGATATCGGCAAATTGTGAGCGCGGCTGTTCCATTATTGGGAAAAGCGTTTTCGCATTTCGAGACAACCTGGCACGGGCTCGCGAGCAACTCTTCGCACAAATCTAAATTCGTTCTAAGTTTTAGCTCGCGCTGGAACTTGGCATCAGTCGTGCACGTATCTGGCTTCATAGCGGGGTGCATGTATGGAGAGTGAGGCGTCCACGCGGCCGCCGAAAGACGAAGCGCCGGGCCGTCCCGAACAACCGGCCAAGCACGCAATCATCCGGTTCGCGGCTTTCGAATTACGCACCGAAACGCGCGAGTTATACAAGCAGGGCACGCGTATCCGGCTGCAGATCAAACCCTTTCAGGTACTGGAGACGCTGCTCGACAAGCCGGGCGAACTCGTTACACGCGAAGAACTACGCAATCGCCTCTGGCCTTCGGGAACATTCGTTGATTTTGAAAGCGGTCTGAATACTGCGATTAACCGCCTGCGTTCGGCGCTGGGGGATTCGGCCGACGAGCCGCGATACATCGAAACGCTTCCGCGGTTAGGTTACCGCTTTATCGCGCCCGTGCAGCCGATGGAACCCGAAACAGCGAAGGAAACTCCGCCGGCTACTGTCCCCGAGCCCGCGGTGAGCACAAGCGAACCGGTGCACGTTGCATATGAAGCATCTGCGCCGCCCATGTTGGTGGCGTCTGCTCCAAAAAGCCGAAACCTGCCGCTGTGGATCGCTTCAGGCTGTCTCAGCGTGGCCGCCATTCTGCTGGGGGCATTCTATGCGCGCGCATATTTCGATCCCATGCCGGATTTTAGGCTGGTTAATTTTCGCGGTGCGGACATCTTTTCCGCGCGCTTCGTGTCAAACTCCACGGTTGTCTACTCGGCGAGACTCGGCGGCAAATGGCAGACGCTCGTCTCTGAGCTAGACGGCAGCAACAACCGGACACTACCGTTGAGTGGTGTTGTGTTTTCAGTTTCCGATCGCGGTGATCTTGCGGTCATGCCGGCTGATGAGCACGAAAAGGGACCGTCGAGTCTGAAACATGCTTCTCTCGCGGGTGGTCCGGAGACCCTGCTCGACGCCGGTGTAACAGCGGCCGACTGGGTGCCGGGCGGGAAAGAGCTGGCGCTCATTCGGCAGCAGGGTAGCGATCAGTTTGTGGAGTTTCCGAAAGGTAACGTGGTGTATCGCTCGGAGGGATGGCTCAACTGTAT
The DNA here is from genome assembly GCA_021325235.1 of Terriglobia bacterium. Taxonomy (GTDB): domain Bacteria; phylum Acidobacteriota; class Terriglobia; order Bryobacterales; family Bryobacteraceae; genus Bog-105. The sequence continues at coordinate 32,748 of JAJPHN010000025.1, forward strand.
CCGTGTCTCTCACGACGGCAAGCAAGTGGCGTTTCTAGAACATCCGGTTCACGACGACGATGCCGGACACGTGCGGATTGCCGACCGGAGCGGAGCGACGCGGGTGCTGAGCCATGAATGGGCGAGCACAAACGGACTGGCGTGGGGTCCGCTGGATCGCGAAGTGTGGTTCACTGCCGCGCATGAAGGGCTGAGCCGCAGCTTGTACAGTGTCTCGCTTTCGGGACGTCTGCGGAAATTGTCGAAACAGCCGTTGCCGCTTCGTTTGCTCGATGTCTCCCCGAATGGCCATGCCCTGGTCGCGGCGGACGAATCGCGCATGACCGTGCGCACAGCGGTGGCGGGCCAGGAATCGGATATTTCGCAATTCGACTATACGGATGTGGATGACATGTCGCACGACGGGCACATGCTGTTGCTCACCGAGAGCGGTGATGCCGGCGGGCTGCACTATGCATCGTTCGTGTACGACCTGAATTCGCATAACGCCAAGCGCTTCGGCAGCGGACGCGGACTGGCGCTTTCGCCGGACAAGACAGAGGCGCTTACCGTGGATCCGCAGGACTGGACCGCGCTCACCATCACCTGCCTGATTTCCGGACGCGGCACACGCGTACCGGGTCGCGGCTTCCGCTATCAATGGGCGCGCTTTCTAGACCGGGGACAACTGCTGGTCGGCGGTTCGTATGCAAACCAGCCGCTCGAGATGGCGTATCAGAATATTCACACCGGCCAGATCGTACCGATTCCGGGTGCACCGTATCTGGACCATGTGACGATCTCGCCCGATGGCAGCAAGGTTGCCGGGCTTTCCAGCGGCGCAACGGAAATCTTCGATCTGAACACGAAGTCGATCGAACGCGTGGAGGAGAGCGAAACCCGGCCGATTACCTGGAGCGACGACGGAAGCACGCTTTTCCTGCTCACGCATTCTTCCTCCGCGTACTCACTCGTAGCCTACAATCTCGCAAACCATCGATGCGCGCCTTGGAAGACGCTCGAGCTGCATGATCCGGCGGCATTTGCAGGTGTTGCGGGCGTGGCCGCCGCTCCAGCTACAGACGTGGTCGCCTACTCGGCGCATCTGACGCTTTCACGGCTGTATCTGGTGGATGGGCTGCTGTAGCTAGCGGGAAGAAGGACACGGCTTCGCCCCGTCGTAAGGCAGCCCAGATACCCCGATACCCAAACCATTGCCTGAGAAGCTAGGAGTGCGGCTCCGAATAGCCTGCTAGCGAGCTTCGACTTTGATGGGCTTCCACTCTCAAGAACTCGGCCACAATACGAGGGTCCGTGCGCGACGCCTCAACAAGGGCTCCTAGGGTCCGTGCTTGCTGTAAGTCAAGCAAGACGGCGCAGCTCTTACAACGAAACTGAGGAGAAGCAATCTCGCTCCGCCGTCTCCGCAACCAGCGTTTCCGCTACGTTGCCAAACGTTCTAGACGGGGTTAAGCTTCAATAGTTCTGCAAAAGGGGGATGGGCCACACTGGACCTTTCGAATTCAGTTAGGCGCTGAAGAAAGGAAAGGTGAAGGTGACCCGAAAGCAGGATAACGCGAAGAGGGGGATTACGGCAGAAGAACTCCGGCAGGTGTTGACCGAAGACGGGGATTTGCTGCAAACGATCGTGCAAGCGACCGTGCAGCAGGTGTTGGAAGCCGAGATGGACGAGGCGCTGCAAGCCGGTAAATGGGAACGCACAGAGAACCGGTTGGGGCAGCGCTCGGGCCATTACAGCCGGATGCTGGTGACGCGGGTGGGCAAGATCGCTTTACGCGTGCCCCAGGACCGGCAGGGGCGCTTTCGCACGGAGGTATTCGAGCGCTATCAGCGCAGCGAGAAAGCGCTGGTCGCGGCCATGATGGAGATGTACTTACAGGGCGTGTCCACACGCAAGGTGAAGGCCGTCACAGAGGAGCTGTGCGGTCACGAGTTTAGTTCTTCGACGATCAGCCGTATCGTGCAGCAGCTGGATGAAGAGCTGGAGAAGTTTGCGCGCCGGCGGTTGGAAGAACCGTATCCGTATCTGATTCTGGACGCGCGTTACGAGAAGGTGCGCGAAGACGGCGCGGTTCGTAGCCAAGCGGTGTTGGTGGCGATTGGGATCAGCTGGGACGGTCGGCGGAATATACTCGCGGTCGAACTGGCCAGCCGGGAAAGCGCTTCGAGTTGGAAAGAGCTGTTGAGCAGCCTGCGGCAACGCTCCCTGAATGGCGTCGAGTTTGTGGTCAGCGACGACCATACCGGCCTGCGGCGGGCCATTCAGGAGATTCTGCCGGAAGCGGTCTGGCAGCGCTGTTACGTGCACTTTTTGCGGAACGCGCTCGATTACCTGCCGCGCAAAGCGGACGACGATTGTCTACAGGAACTGCGCTGGATTTACGACCGGCGGGACGTACAAGAAGCGCACCGCGATCTGGCCGCGTGGCTTGCGAAATGGAGCAAACGGTACCCCAAGCTGTGTGCCTGGGTCGAGGACAACATCGAGGAAACCTTCAGCTTCTATCGTTTACCGCGCCAGCATCACAAGAATCTAAAGTCGACCAACATGCTCGAGCGCCTGATGGAAGAGATCAAGCGTCGCACGCTGGTCGTACGCATCTTTCCGAACGCAGCCGCTTGTCTTCGCCTCGTGCGGGCACTGGCGGCGGAAAAACACGAGGAATGGATCGAGGCCATGCAGTACCTGAATATGGATCCGCTCAAAGAACAGAAAAAAGAAGCGCTGCGGAAATTGGGAGATGCGGCGTGACCGTTTCTACATGGCTGACCAGGGCGAGGCGCTTCCAAGCCGCCCTCGCCCTGGACCCACTCCCGGCTTCAAAGGTCCAGTGTGGCCCTTTCCAATTTGCAGAACTTGACAAGCACAACTCTAGACGGATGTGTACTGCGCTTTACAGGCTCATGCGAAACGTAGACTGACTCGCTCCTGACTCGCCGCTCTCCCGGTCAGCGCCCTTTAGGTGCCAATTAGGGCGGCGCTTTCCCTTTTCGCTGACTGGACCAGCGCTATGAAGAATTCAGTCTGATAATCTGGACCAAAGTGGTCTGATATACGTTTCGACCGCGTATTCCTGGAGGAGAATTTTGGCATCCGACGAATGTCATTCGAGACGAAATTTCTGTTTGTGGCTATGTACGTTGGTTTTGACCGGCTTGTGGCAACCGTCCGCGAAGGCCGATGAACCGTTATTCGGATTCACCTACACCACCGATACGCAGCCCAAGGGCAAGTTCGAGCTCGAGCAATGGTCCACAACCCGTTTTACCAAGGGTTATGGGAGCTTTTGGCTGCAGGACAACCTCACGGAAGTCTCGTATGGCGTCACGGACAGATTCCAGTTTTCGCTCCAATCGGATTACGCTTCGACTTCCGCCTTTCAAAACGGCCCGTTCCGCGCGACCACGCCGCCCGAGCCCTTCTCATTTGACGTGCCGCTTCCCGACGCCCGCTACGCGCGTACACGCTTCATCAGTGTTTCGGGAGAAGGCATTTTCCGCATGCTTAGCCCGTATACCCATCCAGTGGGGCTGGCACTCTATTTCGAACCCACATTCGGACCGGGATTCAGCGAGCCCGAAGGCCGCGTGATCCTCCAGAAGGATTTTCGCGATGACCGGCTGGTACTGGGGTTCAATTTCACGTATGCGCCTGAATACCGACGGCTGCAGCCGAACACCAAGTGCTTGTGTCTTTCCGAAACGGATATCAACTTCGATTCGGGTGTTTCGTACCGGTTTCATCGCAACTGGTCTGCAGCATTCGAGTTCTTTAATGAGCGCGAGCTAGCCAGCTTGAATTTCACAAACCTGATTAATAGCGCGTACTATCTAGGGCCGACTGTCCACTACGCCAATCAGAACTTCTTCGTGACCGTCACGTTCGCTGAGCAAATGCCCTGGGCTACGGTTCATTCGAACACCCTTCCGGGTGCGATCGTCAATGGCTACGATTTCGACAACGACTTCGAGAAGTACCGCGTGCGAATCAAATTTGGGTGGAACTTCGGAGCTGAGAAGCGATGAGATGTAGATTCACTTTGCTGCCCATAGCGGCGCTGATATTGCCGGGCGGCCCCGCTTACGGCACGGTGTACCTGTCGATCCAACAGGCACAGGCTCTGCTATTTCCTGGCGCGACATTTCAATCCGAGACGCGAACATTGTCCGACGATCAGGTTAAAGCTATTGAACACGCCTCGGGTGTACCGGTTCGCAATCACCAGGTAAAGGCGTGGCGAGTTTCCACCGGCGGCTGGTTCCTGGTTGACGAAGTAGTTGGCAAACACGAATTCATTCCCTTCGCGGTGGCGCTGGATAGAGACGGGGCAGTGAAGGGCATCGAGATTTTGGAGTATCGCGAAGCATACGGGGGGCAGGTGCGAGAGCAGCCCTGGCTGGAGCAGTTTTACGGTAAGCGCCCCGGTGCGAAACTTCGCCTGAATAAAGAAGTTCGGAACATATCGGGAGCGACGCTCTCGTGCAAACACATCACCGACGGAATCAGCCGTCTGCTGGCAACTTATGAAGTCGTGCTCGCTCCCAACGGTCACTGAGCGCGCCCAGCCTTGGCTCGGAACGCTGGTGAGTATCCGTGTGGAAGGATTGCCGGCCTCTGATGCCCATCCCGCGATCAGCGCGGCCTTTCAGGAAATTGAGCAAATCGACCGCTTAATGAGCTTCCACCGTTCCGAGAGTGACGTGAGCCGCCTGAATCGCGACGGAAGCGTGCGGCGCATTCCGGTAGACGCGCGTACGCTCACGGTCCTCCAGCAGGCGATCGCGCTTTCACAACGTACATCTGGCTGCTTCGACGTAACCATCGGAGCTGAGCTTGTCAGCTGGGGATGGCTGCCGCAGCCTGTTGGCGCGAATGCGCTAACGGGCGGTACATGGCGAGACGTCGAGATCCACCGGGATCACACGGTCAGCTTACGGCGTCCGGTCTGGATCGATTTTGGCGGTATTGCAAAGGGATATGCTGTGGATCGTGCGATCGAGTGCCTTCGGGCGCAGGGCATTGCTCGTGCAGTCGTCAACGCCGGCGGCGATATTCGAGTGCTGGGACAGGAATGCGAGCCGATTGCGGTCGGCGTTGAAGTTTTCGCTGAGAGCATTCCGATTATCGAGCTGGCCGATGGCAGTATCGCCAGCAGCGGTCGCAGCTGTCAGCGTGATATTCCAGAACGGGTGTGCGGCCCGCATGTCGATGGCCTGAGCCGCAGGCCGATCTCGAGAGAGCGATTCGTGTGCGTGCTTGCCGAAAGCTGCATGATTGCCGACGCGCTCACGAAAGTCGTCATGGCCATGGGTAGCGGCAGCCGGCCGATTTTGGGCGAATTTGGAGCCGCGGCTCATCTGTGGGATGCATCCACAGGCTGGCAGTCCTTGAACCCTGCAATGGAGTGCCCTTGAGCCGAAACAGAGGACATTCCGTACGCTTCAGCTCGGCGCGGCGGCGTGCGCTCTATGTGATCGGCGTTGGCGTGTGGCTCTCGGGAGGTTTGTGGCTGCTCTTCCACTACTTCCTGACAAAGCAGGGCGAGTTTGGTCCGCAGAGCAATCCACTGGAACCCTGGTGGTTGAAAATACACGGTGCATTTGCATTCGCCGCGACATGGCTTTTCGGCCTGCTTTGGGGTACTCACATTACGGTGGGATGGCGCTCGGGAAGGCGCCGGGCTTCGGGAGGCGTATTGACCGGCTTGATTTTTTGGCTCGTGCTCAGCGGATATCTCTTGTACTATGCGGGCGACGATCGAGCGCGCTCTCTTATCTCGATCGGCCACTGGGGACTTGGACTCGCTTGTCCTCTGCTTTATTGGATACACCGCATGAGGAAGCGCGCAAGCGCGAGATCGGTGCGCGATCGAGAGCAAACGATTCTGGAAGCTTCCGCACCCGAGCGAGGGTCGCGCGTGCCCCGATAATGCGAATATGGACGAAATTTCCGCGGTGATCGATCCGGCTAGCGAGAACGTAATCCGTACTGTGCGTGAGACACAATCCGAGTACGCCGAGATTTGTCTGCCGAACGATGCGAACATGCTCGGGAATATGCTGGGCGGACACGTGATGCACCTGGTGGATCTGTGCGGCGCGATTGCGGCGATGCGGCATGCGCGCTGTCCGGTGGTGACCGCTTCCGTCGATCAAATGACCTTTCTGCATCCGATTCATGTCGGCGATCTGGTGCATCTCAAATCGCAGGTAAATCGTGTCTTTCGCACATCGATGGAAGTCGGTGTGAAGGTCTGGGTGGAAAATCTGCAAAAGCCGGGTCTGCTGCACACTTCGTCCGCATATCTGACGTTTGTGGCAGTGGATACGGCTGGTAATCGTGTGCTGTTACCGCCAGTCGTTCCCGAGACCGAAGACGAGAAGCGGCGCTACGAAGAGGCCGCTGAACGTCGAGCTTACCGCTTGGCCTCCAAAGATAAAGAACGGGCCAACTCGGCGGAACGGAAACAGCCGGCCAGGTGATCGTTTACCAGACCTGTGGCCTGCATGAATGCGTAACATATGGTTGACCCGACGAAGGTGAAACCGCGCTTCTGCAGATCCTTGCTGAGCGCATCGGATTCCGAAGTGCGCGCGGGCACCGCGGCCATGTTGAGGGGTCTGCCTGCCTGCGGTGCGCCATTGACAAACCGCCACACATAACGGTCGAAACTACCGAATTCTTTTTGCACGGCGAGAAAGGCGCGGGCGTTCTGGACCGCGCCGCGGATTTTGAGCCGGTTGCGCACAATGCCGTCGTTTTTTAGCAGCTCGGCGATCTTCTTTTCGTCGTACCGGGCGACTTTGCGTGGATCGAAGTTGCTGAACGCTTTCCGATAATTGCCGCGCTTGCGCAGAATCGTCGACCAGCTCAGGCCAGCTTGTGCGCCCTCGAGAATCAGGAACTCAAAGAGCAGCTGGTCATCGTGGACGGGCACACCCCACTCGCGATCGTGATATTCGATCATGAGCGGGTCGCTGCCGGCCCAGCCGCAGCGCACGATTTTAGGACTGGATGTTGTGTAAGACCTGCTGGGCATCCGCTTCGGTGAACTCCTGCGTTTTGGCGGAATGATTCATCGAGCAGAACTTGGGTCCGCACATGGAACAGAAGGCCGCGTCCTTGAAACCTTCTTCGGGCAGAGTCTCATCATGGTAGGCCTGCGCCGTTTCGGGATCGAGGCTAAGGGCAAACTGCTTTTTCCAGTCGAAGTTGAAGCGCGCCCGGGAAAGCTCGTCGTCGCGATCGCGAGCACCCGGGCGATGACGGGCCACATCAGCCGCATGAGCAGCGATTTTGTAGGCGATGATGCCTTGCTTCACGTCCTCGCGATTCGGGAGCCCGAGGTGTTCTTTGGGTGTCACATAGCAGAGCATGGACGCGCCGTGCCAGCCGATCATCGCGGCGCCGATTGCGGAAGTGATGTGATCGTAGCCCGGAGCAATATCGGTAACCAGCGGTCCGAGCGTGTAGAACGGCGCTTCGTAGCACATCTCGCGCTCCTTTTCTACCTGGAGAGCGATCTGGTCCAAGGGGATGTGACCTGGACCTTCAATCATCACTTGCACATCATATTCCCAGGCTTTCCGAGTGAGCTCGCCGAGTGTTTTGAGTTCAGCGAATTGAGCGGGATCGCTGGCGTCCGCCAGACAGCCCGGGCGCAGACCGTCGCCCAGCGAGAAGCTGACGTCGTGCTTCTGGAAAATCCTGCAGATCGCGTCGAAATGCTCGTAAAGCATGTTCTGCTTGTGGTTCTTGACCATCCACTCGGCGAGAATCGCGCCGCCGCGGCTGACAATTCCGGTGATGCGGTTGCGGGTAAGCGGGACATACTGCACGAGAACGCCGGCATGAATGGTCATGTAATCAACCCCCTGCTCGGCCTGCTCTTCAATCACTTCAAGCAGCACGTTGATATTGAGATCCTCGACGCGGCGCACACGGCTGAGCGCTTCATAAATCGGCACGGTGCCGATCGGAACGGGAGAGGCGTCGATGATGGCCTGACGAATGCGCGGGATGTCGCCGCCGGTGGAGAGATCCATCACGGTATCAGCGCCGAAGCGAACCGCGTAATCGAGCTTTTCGAGCTCGTCGGAAATGTTGGACGTCGTAGCGGAGTTGCCGATATTGGCGTTGATCTTGCACTTCGAAGCCACGCCGATGCACATGGGTTCAAGCCGAGAGTGATGAATATTGGCCGGGATGATCATGCGTCCGCGCGCCACTTCATCGCGAATCAGCTCGGGAGATAGCTTTTCGCGCTCGGCTACATACTGCATCTCACCGGTCACGATCCCCTTACGCGCATAATGCATTTGCGTGCGTACTGGATCGTTGGCGCGAGAGGCGACCCACTCGTTACGAATCATGCTTCGATTATAGGTCTGCTGAGCACCCGGCCATCCCCGAAGTTGTTCGGGCCTGACAGTCTGGTTTTGTGCGATCCACATCCTGGCGCGCCTGCTGAGCTAAAATTCATTCACCGGCGCAACCAATAGATCGTTCTTCCATGTCACGCCTTCGCGTACGCTTTGCCCTCGCGATACTGAGCCTGCCCGTCTTTGCGCAGAGCCCACCCACAATCTCCGTAAATACCCGCCTGGTCCAGTTCAGCGTCGTTGCTCACGACAAGCATGGCAATCCCGTTGCGGACCTGACCAAAGATGATTTCGAAATAAAAGATAACGGCCAGCTGCGGCCCATCTCAGTCTTTGTTGTTGAAAATAGCACCAGTTCTTCGCAATCTCCGCAGCCTCCCGCCTTGCCGGCGAATGTCGTCAGGAATCGCCCTACCCGGAGCGGAACCGCCCCCCGCAACATCACTGTCGTTCTGCTCGATGCTTATAGCACCAAGGTGACCGATCAGATGAATATGCGGCAGCAAATGATGCGCTTCTTCGAGGAGATTTACCCGGGCGATCGCATCGCGCTCTATGCATTGACGGGCGGCGTTTCAAGCGGCTTCCGCGTCCTGCACGACTTCACGGACAATACACACGATCTGATGGAAGCGGTCGAAAAACTGATGTCCTCGTTTAGTTCAGCCACCGAAGCCTCCGATCCGGTGGGCGCCAACACTGGCGATGACATGATGGACAGCGCCCTCGACCGCGCCGCTTATATCGATGCAAACTTCTACACACGGATGCGTGCCGTCAACACCAGCGCCGCCTTCATCGCGCTCGCCGAGCATCTCAATGCCATTCCGGGGCGCAAAAATGTAGTCTGGGTCTCCGGCGGATTTCCCATCGACATCGGCTTTGGCGACCCGGAAGATACCAAAGCCGAGAAGCAGGCCATGGGCGGTATGGCCAATGATCAGCAAATCTTCACAGACTACATCCAGCGCGCCAGCCTGGAATTGAATCGTGCGAACGTGTCCGTTTACCCGGTTGATGTGCGCGGCCTGAAAACGTTAGGCATGGCCGATGCGAGCCGCAACTTCAAAATCAATCGCCAGACTCACCAGCTTCCGCAATCGGCAACCCGAGTTGATCAGAGGCCCGTCGACACCATGAAGTACATCGCCGATCTCACCGGCGGCCGTGCCTACTACGATCGCAACGATATCGACAGGGCTGTGCGGGACGCGATGGATGATTCTGTCGTCACCTATCTCATCGGCTACTATCTGCCCGAAGACAGCTGGGACAATCGCTTTCATAACATCAAAGTTTCCGTCAAGCGATCGGGCGTGCATATCCGAACCAAGAAAGGCTACCTGGCTCAGGATCTGCCCGCGCCGAATGATAAGCAGGCCGACGATCTGCTTCGCCAGGCGCTTTGGAGTCCACTCGATTCGGCTGCTTTGTCGCTCACGGCGCGGACCGATGCCAGTAACACCAAACCCGGTGCCACGGTCTTCACCTACATTCTGGACCTCTCCGAATTGCGCCTCAAAGAGCACGACGGCAAGTACGAAGGCAAACTCGACGTCGTTTTCGCTCAGGAGAATAAGCGCGGACAGATTCTTGCCAGCGTGCGCAAACAGCTTACGCTCGGACTTCACCCGGATACGTACCAGACGCTGCTGCAGAGAGGTCTCGGACTCAGCCAGGAAGTGGAACTGAACCCGGCTGCGGGCGCGGTTCGCATCATTGTGCTGAACCGCGCTGATGGCAGCACCGGATCCGTGACGGTTCCAATCAGCGGAAATCCCTAAAGCTACTTCACGACGATATTGACCAGCCGGTCAGGAACGCAGATAACCTTTACGACTTGCTTTCCGGCGAGAAATGGCTGTACCTTCACGTTCTCTCGTGCGAGACGTTCGAGTTCCTGCGATGCGGTTCCGGGCGCCACGCGAATATGCCCGCGCAGTTTCCCGTTCACCTGTACCGGAATCTCGATCTCGTCCTGTTCGGCGAGTTTCGGATCGAACTGCGGCCAGCTTTGCCGGAAAAGCGGACCGGTTTCCCCCAGCGTGTCCCACAGATCCTGCGCTGTATAGGGAGCGAATGGCCCGAGCAGCAGTGTCAGATTACGGCAAATCGTTTTGCGTGCTTCTGCCGACAGCTCATCCTCATACTCAAGGAGCTCATTCGTCAGTTCCATCAGGGATGCGATGGAAGTATTGAAGTGCCAGCGGCTCTCGAAATCGTTCGTGATCTTCTGAATCGTTCGGTGCACCGCGCCCAGGGCTTTACGATCGCTCTCGCCCGAGCCACCGTACCCATCAGCGTTGCGCGTAACGAAGCGATACACACGTCCCAGAAATTTGCTCACGCCCGAGACGCCGTCTTCTTGCCAATCGAGATCGCGATCGGGCGGTGCGGCGAACAAGGCATACATACGCGCTGAATCGGCCCCGTAGCGCTCCACCATGTCGTCCGGCGACACAATATTGCCCAGGCTCTTCGACATCTTCGCGCCGTCCTTGATCACCATGCCCTGCGTGAAGAGCCGCTTTACGGGCTCACTATTCTGAACGATGCCGATGTCGCGCATCATCTTCGTCCAGAAGCGCGAGTAAATCAGATGCAGAATCGCGTGTTCCACTCCGCCGATGTACTGATCAATCGGAAACCAATGCGCGATAGTTCCCGAATCGAATGGCGCGCGATCGTTACGCGCATCGCAGTAGCGGTAGAAGTACCACGACGAGTCCACAAAGGTATCCATAGTGTCGCTTTCGCGCCGTCCCGGTTTGCCGCACTTGGGGCAGCGCACATTCATGAAGGACTCCACACCCTCGAGCGGCGATCGGCCCTCGCCCGTAATCTTCACGTTCTCCGGCAGCCTGACGGGTAAGTCGTTCTCCGGCACCGGTACCGTTCCGCAATCGGGGCAATAGATAATCGGAATCGGCGTACCCCAGTAGCGCTGGCGCGAGATGCCCCAGTCCTTCAACCGGTAGGTGATCGAGGGCGCTCCGAAACCGTTCGCCTCCGCGAAAGCCGCCATTTTTTTGCGGGCCTCAGCGCTTGTCAATCCCGACCATTCGCCCGAATTCTCAACCACGCCGTATTCGAGAAATGGTTCTGAGATCGCCGCTTCATTCGCCAGTTCGCCGTCTGCGGGCCGAATCACCGGCACGATCGGAATTCCGTGCGCTTTACAGAATTCGAAATCGCGTTCGTCATGCGCCGGAACCGCCATGATCGCGCCCGTGCCGTAGCCCATGAGCACGAAGTTGCCGATCCAGATCGGAATACGCGCGCCACTGAAAGGATGGATCGCACTGTGCCCGGTGAAGAGGCCGAGCTTTTCTTCTTTCCCCGGCTCCTGGCGCGCGGTCGCATCGATCATCTCTTTCACCGCGACACGCTGCTCGGACTCCGTCATCAGTTGTTCCACGAGCGGGTGCTCGGGAGCGAGGATAATTGCCGTTGCGCCATAAATCGTATCGATACGTGTCGTGAAAACACGAATCGGCGCTCCAGTCCTCTCCAGTCGGAAATCGACCTCCGCCCCCTCCGAACGCCCGATCCAGTTGCGCTGCATCGCCAGCACGCGCTCCGGCCACCCGCTCTCGAGCTGCTTCATGTCGTCGAGCAACTCCGCCGAATAGGCCGTCGTTTTCAGGAACCACTGCTGCATGGCGCGCTGCTCCACCGGCGTCGTCTCATGCCGCCAGCAGCATCCATCCACCACCTGCTCATTCGCCAGCACCGTGGCGCACTCCGGGCACCAGTTCAGCAGCGCCTCTCGCCGGTACGCCAGACCGCGCTCGAACATCTTCAAAAAGAACCACTGGTTCCAGCGATAATATTCCGGCTCGCACGTCGTCACTTCGCGATTCCAGTCGAGACTGAATCCGAGCCGCTGCATCTGCGCCTTCATGTGCGCGATATTGCCAATCGTCCATTCCCGCGGATTGCGCTTTTCTTTCAGGGCTGCATTTTCTGCAGGCAAACCGAAGGAATCCCAGCCCATCGGGTGCAGCACGTTGTAACCGCGCATCCACATGTAGCGCGCCAGTGCATCGCCGATCGAGTAGTTGCGCACGTGGCCCATGTGCAGCTTGCCGCTCGGATACGGCAGCATCTCGAGCACGTAGTACTTGGGCTTTTTCGGCGCGTCGGCAGCGTAAAGCAGGGGCTCCTTCTGCCAGCGTGCATGCCACTTCGGCTCGATCTCTTTCGGATCAAAAATCTTCTCGGGGATAAGTGACTCCTTCTACAGCCACACGCGTGTTCAATTGCCTTGGGGGTTCAGGTCCGGCCGGCAGGAATGCGTTCCGCATTCGCCGCCAATACAGTTTCAATATAGCGATAAAAGCCTGCTAACTCCCGGTAGGCACGATGCTTGCGTTCTCCACCATCAGGATCACCGTGCGGATTGGAGCACGCGTGCGATGAAGAGTTCCGCGCGGCACAACCAATCCCTCACGTGGCCCAAGCTCGGCACTGCGCCCTTCGAGATCAATGACGAGCCGGCCCTCCACTACGTAGAAAAACTCGTCTTCCGTCGTGTGCTGATGCCAGTGATATTCGCCCTGGATCACAGCCATTCGAACGACCGAATCGTTCACGCGGCACAGCGTCTGGTTCCACCACTGATACGGACAGGCGTCTGCAAGTTCTTTCTCCCGCACGATTTCGAGCGGGCCGTATTGGACGTTCAGATTCGTGTGATAGCGGTCTTGTGCTGCATCGGACATGCCGTTAGTCTCTCAAAAATGGGCGGCTCGGCGGGTCCCGACGCGGCGCGATGGCGCAATCGCAATACACTGGTGCACAGTACCTGAATATGAACGCGCCCAACGAATTGGACTTGAAGCAGCGCATGCGAGCCATGTGGACTGCGGGTGATTTCGGCAAAATCGCCTCCCAGAACATTGAGCACGCTCGTGAATTTGCGGGACGACTGGAGATTCGCCCCGGTATCCGCGTACTGGATGTGGCCTGCGGCACCGGTAATCTTGCGCTTCCTGTAGCCGCTCTAGGTGCGCACGTTACCGGCGTCGACATCGCGCCGAATCTACTCGAACAGGCGCGCGCTCGCGCTTCAGAGGACGGCCTCGAAATCCGCTTCGATGAAGGCGACGCCGAAGAGTTGCCTTACGAAAATGAAAGCTTCGATCTCGTCGTGACCATGTATGGTGCTATGTTCGCGCCGTTTCCGGATAAGGTGGCGTCGGAACTCGCACGCGTCTGCAAGTCCGGCGGCCAGATCGCGATGGCTAACTGGACGCCCTCCAGCTTTCCTGCGAAAGTTTTCGCTCTCGGCACCCGCTACGCTCCCGCGCCCCTCGGAGTTCCGCCCGCGTTCTTATGGGGCGAGGACTCCGTACTGCGCGAGCGGCTTCGTCCATACTGCTCCGATATTCGCACCGCGCGTAGGCCGGTCGATCTTCGTGGACCCGTTCCGCCCCACATCGCGGCGGCGGCTTTTGCGGAGAATTTCGGACCGATCCGCGCAATCGCCGATCGTCTCGATCCCGCTGGCCGAGCGCAATATCGTTCCGATCTCGAAAAGCTCTGGAGCGAACACAACGAAGCCCCCGACGGCACTACTTTCATTCGCGGCGAGTATCTCGAAGTCATCGCCAGTCGCGTCTGATTCGCTTCGCTTAGGCTCCGTTCATCCTTCCGCCTCGAGCTTCTGGTAGAGGCTCTCGGCGGCGCGCTGGCTGGCCACTTTCTTGGACGATCCCGTGGCTCGTGCGCTGAGGGAATCCGACAGCCGGACTTCCACCGTAAACAGGCGCGCGTGATCCGGACCCGTTGAGGCGATGGTTACGTATCGAGGAAAGCTGAGCCCGAGAGATCGCGCTTTCTCCTGCAGCAGGCTCTTGTAATTCAATAGACCAGCCGGCCCGAGTTCAAGGAGCGGATCGAGCGAACTCAGAATCCAGCGCTCGATGAACAGGCGCGCGGTAGCGAGACCGCCATCGAGATACAGCGCCGCGATCAGCGCTTCCAGTGCATTTGCGAGAAGTGTTCGGCGCTCGCGGCCGCCGTTTCGCTCTTCGCCTTTTCCAAGCTGCAGAAAAGCGCCCAGCCGGACAGCCAGCGCGCATTGATGCAGATGAGTGGCACTTACTAAGTGCGCCTTAAGCTGCGAGAGGCGCCCCTCGCGTTCGCGTGGAAAACGGCGAAACAGCCCCTCGCTGACAACCAGCCCCAGAATCGAATCGCCGAGGAATTCGAGCTGCTCGTTATCGCAGGCCTCCGGCATCGGCGATCCCTGTTCGGCGAGCCACGAACGATGTGTGAGCGCACGAAACAGCAGGGCTTGGTCGCTGAAGCGATATCCCAGCGCTTCTTCGAGCACCTCGGCGGGCTCATGCATCGATGCGCCCGGTTATTTCGGGGAACCCTTCATGCGGGTTGCCACATCCTTCTGCTGTTGTGCGAAGGTCTTCACCGCCGGCGGCGCATCGGCTACAGCCAATGCTTTGTCGGCCGTTGCGATGGCGTCGTCGTACTGCTTGTTTTCGTTATACGCTTTGGCCAGGCGCACCATGGAAACCGAGTTGGTGGGCTGGGCGTCCAGCGCTGCCTTGTACTCGGTGATCGCTTCCGGATACTTCTTTTCGAGCTCGAGAGCCTGGGCCAAGGCGTCGTGCGCTTGCGACGTGAGCTGCTTCTCGAAATCGGGCCACTTGTCGGCCGGCACTCCGGAAGGCGGTGCCACATTGCCTTTCAGAAGGTCGAGCGCCTTATTGGCGTAATCGCGTACCTGCTGAATGCTCTTGTCTTTGTCAAGATCGGTATCTTTGGTATGGGCGGCGATGGTCTCAGCCAGCGTCACGCGCGCGGTCACATCGTTTGGATTATTCTTGATTACCTGCTCGCCGAAAGCGACTGTCTGGGGATAATCGCCTTTGCGCTGCGCTGCTTCCATCGCCATATTGAGCAGCATGTCTTTGTATTCGGTGTCAGCGAAGTTCTCCAGAACATAGTTGATGTCCTGAATCTCCTGATCGGCGTTGCCGGCCTGAGCATCGGCCTGCACTTTCTTGAGTGCGTCAACTTCCTTCTGCGATTTCGGCTTCGGCGCTTGTTGCGCGAGCACGGGAACTGCGGCGGTTGCCACGAGTGCGGCAAGGGTCAATATCGTTCTCATTGCTGTTTCTCTCCTGAATTGGATTGCATGGCTTTCTCGACTGCTTCACGGGCCTTGGCCGACAGTCCGCGCGTGTTCAGCGCCATCTGAAATTGCGAGTTGGCCTGGCCCGCGTCGCCCGCTTTCAAAGACAACTGCCCGAGATAGTAGTGAGACCATCCGGCAGCCGTAGAGTCCGGGCTCGCCTCGATCGTACGTTGAAAGAGATTCTGCGCTTCGTCCCAACGTTTCTGCTGAAGCGCAATCAAGCCGAGCCCATAGTAAGCCCGGCCCTGCAGAGCTTTGTCAGAAGTCTGCTGGAGAGCCTTCTTGAAGGTCTTCTCCGCATTCTCGGCATCGTGCTGCTCGAACATTCCCTCGGCTGCGTCCACCGACTCTTCGCCCGGATCGATCTGCATCTTGGCCGGCGGCGCAATCACGCGCGGCGCTACCGATTGCGCAAACTGCACATTTTTCAACCGCTTTTCTTCTCGATGCACGTCAATAGCGGAGACCAGATCGGGATAGTACAGCCGAAGCGAATCCGGCTGCTTCTCGTAGAGTGTCAGCAGATCGTAAAAAGCGGGTGTCAGAATGAACCCTTCGCGCACCGCCTGGTTCACCTCCGCCGACCGCTTCTCCGCGCTTTCGTGCGTGAGCCGGATCCCAATCGCTTTGATCAGGCACTTGGTCACGAGCAGCGCAAAATCGTCTTTATAGGCCAGGTCCAGGGCCGGCGCATTCTGAGCGTAGCGCGCGAGTGGCTTCTTTTCGTTAATAACCGAGCTGTACTTAAAACTCAGCGGATCGAGAACGTAGGCCAGATAAGCATCGCGGATTTCATTAACTGCGGGCACACTCGTCGGCGTGATCACCACGTAGTAGTCGTCCTTGTAACTTCGCACCTGGACCTGATCCGGCGCGGCGAGCAAGTCGAGGTAGATCTGAAAACGGCGTCCTAAGTAGCCGGAAGGATTACGTAAGTACCCGTTCGCTTCGAAGATGGTGTTGATTACTGCATCCTGATACTCGGCAATCGCGGCATTGTAGGCCGGCTGCGCGCGGCGCCAGAGATCTTCCAAATTGGCTTCTTTGTAGAACCTTGCCAGCAGCGGGCTGAAGTTGCGCAGCGGCTCTACATCGGGAGGAACCTGAGCGGGAAGCTCAAAGGCCGGAGCATTTCCGGCGATCAGAGCGAACGACAGATACTGGCTCAGGTTAGCCGTGTCGTCCGCCTTTCGGTGCTCGCGATAATACGCCTTGAGTTCAGGTAAACAGGCAATCTGCCTTTTCGCCAATTCTTCGCGTATCTGGCTTCGAACCTTGAATTTTTGATTGAGGGGCGAGTCCATCCCGGTGTCGTAACCAGCGGCATTGATAGCGGCAAGCGTGGAGAACATCGTAAGGCTAACGCTGAATTCGTTCTCAAGGGACTGCTGCGTGTTGCCGGCGTTTTGAAGAGGGGAAGCGGCCCGGGCCGGAATCAGCAAAACGAAGGGAAGGATGGCGCAGATAAGGCGAATCAAAAACGGCTCTATCAAACCAGAATGTTTCTGCCCCTCAGTTTAGCCCAGGAGGGCAGGTTTTTTTCCGCTTTCCAGATGCCAGTCACCGGGTGAATCAAAAAGCGATGTTAGATCATCAACAGATAGGAGATTTAAATGGCAGGTAGTAACACACTCACCTTCACTGACGATAACTTCGATAAAGATGTGCTGAACGCAGACGTCCCGGTCCTGGTCGACTTCTGGGCGGAATGGTGTGGCCCCTGCCGCATGATGGGTCCGACCGTGGATCAGGTCGCGAACGAGTACGCCGGCAAGGTAAAAGTCGGCAAGCTGGACGTGGATGCGAACCAGCAGACCGCATACCGTTACGGTATCCGCGGCATTCCGACGTTGCTGCTCTTCAAAGGCGGCCAGATCGTGGAACAAAAGGTCGGCGCAATCGGCAAGCCCGAGTTCCAGAAAATGATCGAGAAGCACGTGGCCACTCAGCCGGTGGGCGTCGAGACCAAAGCCTGATTTGGTGTTACCGTGGGGACAGGCAATCTTGTGCCTGTCCCTCCGGCCATGTTTCGGGTGATTGCACTGCTGCTGTTTGCAATCACCGGCTATGGCCAGCTGCCTCCACTGCACGACGCGATCCGGAATGGCGATTTGCCACGCGTTTCCGTGCTGATCCGCTCGGGCGCGAACGTAAATGCCGCCGATCCGGCGGGCACACCGCCGTTGATCGCGGCTGTTCTCTCCAATCAACTTGAAATCACCCGTTTTCTGCTGGGGCATGGTGCCGCGATAGACGCGCGCCAGGGCGAGACCGGCGGAACAGCGCTCTACTATGCGGTCGCAAATGGTCGGCCCGAACTTGTTCGCATCTTGCTTCAGTCCGGCGCGCGAACGGAGCTCCGTTTTCGCGACAATCAGACGGTTCTGCACCTGGCTGCCGTGCGCGGCGAAGCGCAGATCGCGGATTTGCTGCTTGCTGGCGGCGCTTTGCTGGATGCTACGGATTCGTCGGGAAATACGCCGCTAGACGCCGCCGTTCTGCACGGGCGCGCAGCGGTGGCCGAGCTGCTGGTAGGGCGGGGAGCCGATCCGAATCGCGTTCACGGTCCCAATAAACGAGGTCCGCTGGACGAGGCGGCTATTGCGGGCTATGCGCCGATTGCGGATATTCTCATTCGAGCCGGAGCTGATCCCACAGCGCGCGATAACTCGGGCCAGTCGCCTCTCGATCTCGCGCTGGCCTACAAGAATAAACAAGTTGTCGAACGCCTGTTACGGGTCGCAGATTCGCAAACGGCTCTGCGGCGGGAGTTTGGCGCTGCAATGGAGAATGCAGTCGCGCGCGGTCGCACGGCTACGGCCCGATTGCTGCTCGATTCGGGATGGAGCGCAAACGAGCGCACCTCAGCGGGATCGACATATCTGAACGATGCTGCTCTTAAAGGCCGTCTTCCACTGGCCCATCTGCTGCTCGATTATGGCGCTGCCGTCGATTCGCGTAATTCGCAAGGCGGCACACCGCTCCACGATGCCGCGATCGGCGGAAATCCGGAACTAATTGACTTACTGATCGAACGCGGCGCTGCGGTCGACGTGCGGGATACGGAGTCCGATGCCACACCGCTGATGTTGGCTGCTTCGCTCGGCAACAGCGCTGCGGTTACCGCTCTGCTGGCGCACGGTGCGAATCCGCTGCTGGTGGACCGCACCGGACGGAGCGCCCTGGCGCGGGCGCGAGAAGCGCAAAATCCCGAGCTGGTACGGTTACTCGAAACCGCCAAGAGATCAGCCGCGAAAAGCTAGAGTTCGGCGCAATCCTGCTACGCTTCAAAAGAAAGAACTCGGCCTATGTGGAAATTTCTGCTCGGCGTACTCATCGGCATCATCGTTACGGTGTTTGGAATTTTCGTTGTCTTCCTGGCGTTAGGCCGCTTGTTCGCCAATAAGGCTCCATCGGTTCCGGGCGATTCGGCCCTGGTGCTCTCGCTGCGCGGGGATGTGCCCGAATCGGCACCGGTCGATATGGCGATTCCGTTCTTCGAGCAGAAAACGGCTCCAACGGTGCGCGACCTCTGGACGTCGCTGCACGAAGCTGCCGCGGATAACCGGATCAAGGCTGTCATTCTGGAGCCGCAGCATCTTGTAGCCGGCTGGGGACGGTTGCAGGAACTGCGCCAGGAACTGCTCGATTTCAAGCGCTCTGGAAAACCGGTTTACGCTTATTTGCAATCCCCGGGTTCGCGCGAATACTATCTCGCTTCCGCCGCGGACCGCATCTATTTATCGCCCAGCGACATGCTCGAGGTTAAGGGATTCCTGCTCGAGACCATGTACTTCAAAGAGGGTCTCGATAAGCTCGGCATTCAGTTTCAGGTCGATCATATCGGTCGCTACAAAGATGCCGGCGATATCTTCACCCGGACCAATATGTCGCCCGAAACGCGCGAAGTGTTGAGCCAGGTGCTCGATCAGATCTACAACGATTTTTGCGCCACCATCGGCCAGGGACGACACAAGTCAGCTGACGAAATCAAGGCGCTGATTGATCAGGGACCGTTTACTGCCGATCAGGCCAAGGCGAACGGCCTGGTGGATCAGCTGGCGTACAACGACGAATTGTACGGCGATCTGCAGAAGAAGACGAACGTCAGCAAGCTGAACCGGCTCGATATTCGAACCTATTTCCGTGCCGCGCCTGGGCAAGGCGACCGTATCGCCTTTCTGGTTGGCGATGGCGAAATCATACAGGGCGATACCGGCAATTCATTCGGCGACGCGACCGAGATCGCGGATCGTTCGTTTGCACGGCTGGTGCGGCAGGTACGCAACGACTCTGGCGT
The DNA here is from genome assembly GCA_021325235.1 of Terriglobia bacterium. GTDB lineage: Bacteria > Acidobacteriota > Terriglobia > Bryobacterales > Bryobacteraceae > Bog-105. The sequence continues at coordinate 52,592 of JAJPHN010000025.1, forward strand.
AAAGGGCGTGATCGTGCGAATCAATTCGCCGGGCGGCGATGCGCTGGCATCGGATGTGATTTTGCACGAGCTCAGAATGCTGAGCGCCGCCAAGCCGACGGTCATTTCCATGTCGGATGTGGCAGCTTCGGGCGGCTACTACATGGCGATGACGGGCGATTCGGTGGTCGCGTACCCGGATACGATTACGGGATCCATAGGAGTGCTCTATGCCCGGCCGGTGCTGCATGGTTTGTTTGACAAGCTCGGGATTCAGGCCGATCTGCTGTCGCGCGGCAAGCTCGCCGAAATGGATTCGGCCTATCTGCCGCTTTCGGATGCGGCGCGGCAGAAGCTGCACGAGTCCATCCAGACCACATACAATATCTTTGTCTCGAAGGTGGCGAGTGCGCGCCATAAGAGCTATGACCAGATCGACCCCATTGCGCAGGGGCGCGTGTGGATGGGCGCGGAGGCGCAGCAGAACGGCCTGGTGGACCAACTCGGCGGACTCGATCAGGCCGTAGCTCTGATCCGGCAGAAGGCGCATCTCACGCCGACCGGGCAGACCAACCTTGTGCTGTATCCGCCGCGCAAAAGCCTGCTCGAAGTGCTCGCGAACTCCTCGCCCGAAGCGGTGCAGGATTCAGCCGCGGAGAGCAAGCTGCGCCAACTGCTACCGGCTCTGCCCGGCAAGGCGCTGCTGCATGGCGGCGTGCTGCGCATTCTGCCTTATCGCTTCGACGTCCACTGAAAACAACTTCGCAACGGCGCAGATTCGTGTGAGTGCGCACGTCGTGCGGCGACGGGCGGCCGCCGCACATCGCGATTTCAGCTTTAACTCGACTTTTTCGCCGTATGCTTCTTGGTCGTATGCTTTTTCGTTGTATGTTTCCTGGCCGCGCCCTTTTTGGCGGTGCTCTTCTTGGCGCTCGACTTTTTGGCCGTTGATTTTTTCGCGGTACTTTTCTTGGCGGTCGACTTCTTCTTCGCCGGTACATTGCCGCCTGCTCGGCGCGCTTCGCTCAAGCCGATTGCAATCGCCTGCTTGCGGCTCTTCACTTTCTTCCCACTGCGGCCCGAGGAAAGCTCGTGATGCTTATACTCGTGCATCACTTTCTCCATCTTATTCTTCGTCGTGCGCTTCGAGCCCGACGATGATTTCTTACTCGATGAACTCTTCTTTGTTGCCATTTCTACTTCTCCCTTAATCAAACGTATGCACGCGTTTAAACAAACGCATGCTTATATGAGTGGAGAGTAACAGTTTTCAAAGCGTTTCGCACGAAGTGAGTACCTCCGGTTGATATTCTGACTGTTGGAAGGACCCGGTTTTGTCGCGTATCTCGGCTGCGTTTCGCAGTTTTTTTTCTCTTCTCTTCTCCGGCATACTGCCGGAAGATATTGCACGTGAATATGGCTTTGTGAAAGCAGCGCCGGTGCCCGTGGTTGCTCCCGAGCCTCCGAAAATCAGGGCTTCGGATGGAGCGCTGCAATTACTCGGAATTCTGCAGCGTGATGCACGTCTTGTCGATTTCCTGATGGAAGATATCACCGGCTACTCCGATGAGCAGGTTGGCGCGGCTGTTCGCACGCTCCACGCCGATTCGAAAGCAGCTCTGGGCCGGCATCTCACGCTGGCGCCGGTGATGGATGCAGTCGAAGGCACGTACCAGAAACTGGATGTCTCGAAGTCTCCCGACCCGAATCGCATCAAACTGATAGGCAACGTGCCCGCCAGCGGCAAGGCGCCCGGCGGAACGCTGCGCCATCGGGGCTGGAAAGCGGAGAGCATCGAGCTGCCTCCGTTGGGCAAACAGGACGTGACGATCCTTGCTCCAGCCGAACTGGAAATCGAGTAGCCGTCATAATCTAATGTCGAAGTTTGTCGTCGGAATTGATCTCGGCACCACCAACAGCGCCCTCGCTTACGCGCCAGTCGACAACGCTGATGGCGAGCAGCCACATGTGGAACTGATGCCGATCCCGCAAACCGCTGCTCCGAACGAGATCAGCGAGTTCGATCTGCTTCCGTCCTCGCTTTATCTTCCCGGCCCGAACGAATTCGTCGAGGGCGCACTCGCACTCCCCTGGGATGGCCAACCAAAGTATCTGGTCGGACAATTCGCGCGCCGGCGCGGCATCGAGAACGCCTCGAGGCTCGTCAACTCCGCCAAGAGCTGGTTATCGAATCCGCATTCGGATCCCAACACACCCTTGCTGCCGTTGAACGCTCCCGAGGGTGTGGAAAAGATCTCGCCTGTGGAGGCTTCGCGCGCCTATCTGGCCCATCTCAAAGCGGCGTGGGATTTCAAGAATCCTGACGCGCCATTCGAGAAACAGCACGTTCTCATCACCGTACCGGCTTCATTCGACGCGGCCGCTCGCGATCTCACCCAGCGTGCCGCGCACGAAGCCGGGTATCCGGAGGTCACCGTTCTTGAAGAGCCGCAAGCCGCTTTTTACGCCTGGATCGCCCGCAACCCGAACTGGCGCGAGCAGGTCAAACCCGGTGATCTTATCCTGGTCGTCGATATCGGCGGTGGCACAACCGATTTCAGCCTCATCGCCGTCACCGAACAATCGGGCGAGCTGCAGCTCGAACGCATCGCCGTTGGCGAACACCTCCTGCTTGGCGGCGACAACATGGATCTCGCGGTCGCGCATCACGCCTCCCAGCAATTCACTCAGAAAAACATCCGTCTGGATCTGATCCAGTTCCACGCGTTGTGGCAGCAATGCCGCACGGCCAAAGAAGCACTGCTTTCCGATGCTGAGAATGCCCCGACCGATCACCCCCTGACGATTCTCGGCCGCGGTACCGGTCTGGTCGGTGGCACGCTGCGCGGCAAAATAACGAGGGAGGACGTTCGCACTCTTCTGCTCGAAGGATTTTTCCCGATCGTTGGTCCTGATGCCGCGCCCCAGAAACAACGCCGCGTTGCGCTTGCCGAAGTCGGATTGCAGTACGCGAGCGATCCGGCCGTCACCAAACACCTTGCGCAATTTCTGCGGCAATCAGGGGAACGCCTCTCCAAGCCTACCCACCTGCTGCTCAATGGCGGCGTATTGCAGGCAGGCGCCATCGAGCACCGGATTTTCGAAGTGCTGAATAGCTGGCTTGCCGGAGCCGGCGCTCCGCCCGTGGTTGAACTGCGCAGCGAAACAAAATCTTCGGACCTCATGCACGCCGTAGCGCAAGGTGCTGCCTATTACGGACTCGCACGCAGTGGCAAGGGGGTGCGCATTCGCGGCGGCGTGCCGCGCACCTACTACGTCGGCATCGAGAGCTCTCTGCCCGCGGTGCCCGGGATGCCGGCGCCTATGAAAGCGTTCACCGTGGTACCGTTCGGCCTTGAGGAAGGCTCGCGCGTAGAACTGCCACAAAAACGCTTTGCCCTGATTGTTGGTGAGCCCGCTGAATTCCGCTTTTTCTCCTCGCTCACTCGCAAAGACGACAATGCCGGCGAGATGCTCGATTACCTGCCCGACGATGTTGAAGAACTCGCGCCAATTGAAGTTCTGCTTCCCCCGCACAAGCACGACTCGGCGCAGGAGATCGTGCCCGTAACACTCGAAAGCAACGTCACCGAAACGGGCATGCTCGAGCTGTGGTGCGTCGCCGATGACGGTCGCCGCTGGAAACTCGAGTTCAATGTGCGCGAGCGCGCCGCAGCCGCATGAATGTCGGTATCGATCTCGGCACCACCAATTCCGCGGTTGCTTACATCGATCCGCGCGAAGCCGCTGAAGCTGATTTCCCGCCCATTCACGTTTTACCCATCCGCCAGCAGGTCGAAGCGAATCGTGAAGAAGCGTTGCGCACGCTGCCTTCGTTTCTCTATCTCAGTGATCCGCCTGTAGTCGGCGCCTATGCCCGTGAGCAGGGTGCACTCGTCCCAACCAAGACCGTACATTCCGCAAAAAGCTGGCTGTCGAATTCCGAGGCTGATCGCACCGCCAAAATCCTTCCCTGGGACAGCACCGAAGAAGGCCGGGTTCTCTCGCCCGTAGACGCGTCCGCGGAATACCTGCGGACGCTGCGCCGCGCTTGGGAAAACACGAAAGGTTCTGCGCTGACTGAACAAAACGTGGTGCTCACGGTCCCCGCCAGCTTTGATGAAGAAGCGCGGGAGCTTACGGTACAGGCCGCGCGCGAAGCCGGTATTGAGCAGCTCACGCTGCTCGAAGAGCCAGCCGCCGCTTTCTACGCCTGGATTGCCAGCCATCTCGCGCGCTCCAATAAGGAGCTCTTCGACGGGCAAACCGTTCTCGTCTGCGACGTCGGCGGCGGCACGAGCGACTTCACTCTTGTGCGTGTACAGCGCGAGGGCGATCGTGTGCAGTTCACACGTACCAATGTCGGCCGTCATCTGCTGCTTGGCGGCGACAATCTCGATCTCACCATTTCCTGGCTTGCCGAATCGAAGCTCGGCAAAACGTTGTCGCTCCGGCAGCGCAGCGCACTCCGGCGCCAGTGCTCGAACGCCAAGGAACGTCTGCTTGCGCCGAACGGTCCGGCTTCGGTCGAAATCACGATTGTGGGCGCCGGCTCGTCCCTCATCGGCGGCACGCTAAAGACTTCCATCACACGCGATGAAGTGCTGGAGCTGGCGCTCGGAGGTTTTCTTCCGCCTTGCGCGTTCACGGACAAGCCGCAGCAGGAGAAGCAGAGCGTATTCCGCGAGCTCGGGCTCCCCTATGTCTCCGACCCGGCCATCACACGGCACCTCGCCGAATTTCTCGCCAACTCTCCGGCTGCCCAATCCGGCGTAGACGCGATCCTGTTCAACGGCGGCTTCTTCATCCCGCAGGTCTTCCGCGAGCGCGTCCGCGACGTCGTTGCACAGTGGTTCGGCCGCACCCCTCTGCTGTTTGAAAATCACGATCTCGATCTCGCCGTGGCCATCGGCGCGGCTTATTACTCGTACGTGCGCGCGACCGGCAGCGGTGTGCTCGTGCGTGGCGGACTACCCCGCGCCTATTTCCTTGGACTGCAGGACAATGCGTCTTCCGATATTCGCGCCGTCTGTCTTATGCCCCGCGGCACAGAAGAAGGCGAGGAAATCCAGCTCTCGCAGCCCGAGTTGCAGCTTCTCGCCAATACCCCGGTTGCGTTTCGCCTGTACAGCTCGCTTTCTCGCACAGAAGACAGGGCCGGCGACGTGATCTCGCTTCCGCCGTCGGACCACATGCTTGACCCGGCCAGCGATCCACGCCTGCACATGCCCCTGCGCGCAGTGATTCGCTTCGGCAAAGGTGGCGAGCGGCAGGTTCCGGTCTCGCTCGGCGCCCGCCTCAACGAAGTAGGCACGCTCGAGGCCTGGGCCGCTTCGAAGATCAGCGAACATCGCTGGCGATTGCAATTTTCTTTGCGCAAGTCGGCCGATTCTGACGAGCGCCAGAGTGCTGCTATCGCTGCCGTTCGTTCCACCGCCGTAATTTCGCCCGAAGCGCAGGCCAATGCCGAAGCGCTTATCGAGCAAGTCTTCGGCCCGTCAGTAACCAAAGCCGCAAATCCACTTCCGCCGGAACAACTGCCCGCGCGCCTTGAACAAGCGCTCGGTTTGGGACGGATGTCCTGGCCTCTTCCGGCAGTGCGCGCGCTCGCCGATAAGCTGCTCGCATTCACTGACGGCCGCCGCAAGAATGCGCCACACGAAGCGCGCTGGCTGAATCTCACCGGCTTCTGCCTGCGCCCCGGATTCGGCTATCCGGGGGATGAATTCCGTATCGAACAGGCTCGGCGCGTCTATTCGAGCGGACTCACTTTCGGCAATCAGGTGCAGAACGAAATCGATTGGTGGGTCTTCTGCGGTCGCATATCCGGAGGTCTCAATCGGAATCAGCAGGGCGATATCTTCCAGCGCTTATCGCCCATTCTTTTGCCCAAACAGAAGCGCAAAGGTCGCATCAACCAAGCTCTTTACCGCGAGATGTGGCGCACCGCTGCCAGCCTCGAGCTGCTGCCCGTCCAAACCAAGACGCAGTTGGGCGAAGCGCTGCTCGCGATGGTGAAGCAAGGCGAAATGGTCGAAGTTGGCGCGTGGTGTTTGTCGCGTCTGGGTGCACGCAAGCTCTTCAGTGGACCGATCAATCTGGTGCTGCCGCCCTCCACTGTTATTCGCTGGATCGATGCGCTCTTGAAACTTCCTCGTACGCCTTCGCTGCTCGAATCGGTCGTGCAGATCGCGCGCCTGACGGGCGATGCCGCACGGGATCTGCCCGCCGGCACGCTGGATGCCGTGCGCCGCGCGTGTGAGACAACACCGCGGGCTGCAGAACTCTTGCGCGATCTAGCCGGCGAAGGTGACGAAGCATCCGCGGGGCGTGTTTTCGGCGAAGATCTGCCTGCCGGATTTGTGCTTGCCTCAAGCAGCACCTGATCGCCATGCGCGAAACCGAAATCGTCGAGTATATCCGGGGTCTTGGCTCCGGTATCGGCGACGATTGCGCTGTGTTTCAGCCGCGCGCCCGCGAAGATCTCGTCTTCACTACCGATTTCGTGCTCGAATCGCGTCATTTCGAGCTTTCCACTCACACTGCTGCGGATGTTGGCCACAAAGCGCTGGCGCGCAGTTTGTCGGATCTCGCCGCCATGGGCGCCGAACCGGCATTTTGCCTGGTCTCACTCGCGATTCCGCCGAAACTTGCCTCACGCTGGGTGAAAGAGTTTTATGGCGGATTGACGGCGCTCGCCACGCGCTTCGGAGTCACACTTGCAGGCGGCGACACGGCGCGCTTCGAGCGCGTTGTTGTGGATGTAATGTGCTGCGGACGCGTTCCTCGCGGCAAAGCACTTCTGCGAAGCGGAGCGCAACCGGGCGATGCAATTTACGTCACGGGTGAACTCGGCGCCTCTGCCCACGGTTTGACAACGAAGCGCGGAGAGGCCTGGAAACGCCATCTGCGCCCCGAACCGCGCATTGCCGCCGGACTCGCGCTGCGCAAACTAGGCGTGAGTGCCTGCATGGATCTGAGCGACGGCTTATCGCTCGATCTCGTGCGCCTTTGCAAAGAATCGCGCGTGAGCGCAGAGCTTACTGGCGAGCTGCCGATCGCGCGCGGCGCCTCGCTGGATGAAGCCCTGAACGGCGGCGAAGACTACGAACTGCTTTTTACATCGAGGCGCAACCTGCCGCACGAAATTGCCGGGGTTACCGTTACCCGTATTGGCAGGATCACCAGCCAGCGTCCAGCACGCATCCGATTTGCCGGACGGCCGCTGAAACCGAAGGCATTCGATCACTTCGCCGAGGCGAAGTCTTAGGATTCAGCGAAGCTGTGAAACCCCGTTGTCTCTGGGGATCGGGCGCGCGCGAATCTGCACGCGCCGCACCTCATTTGCGTTAAGCTGCCTTCGTCTTCACTCCGTTCCGCGCGAGGTCGTATCGATCCAGATTCATGACCTTGTTCCATGCAGCCACGAAATCCTTCACGAACTTCTCCTGCGATCCCGCGCAGGCATAAACTTCGGCGAAAGCTCGCAACTGCGAGTGGGCACCGAAAATCAGATCGACGCGTGTTCCAGTCCACTTGAGCGCATTCGTTTTGCGGTCACGGCCCTCGTAGACGCCCTCTTCACCGGATATCGGCTGCCATTGCGTGCGCATGTCCAGCAGATTGACAAAGAAATCGTTGGTCAACACTCCGGGTCTGTCGGTGAGGACGCCGTGCTTGGAACCATTGGTGTTTGCGCCCAGCACGCGAAGGCCGCCGAGCAGAACAGTCATCTCCGGGCCGGTCAGCATGAGCAACTGCGCGCGGTCAACCAGAGCTTCCTCCGGCTTCATAAACTGGTGTCGGGAACTGATGTAGTTGCGGAAACCGTCGGCACGCGGCTCTAGCGGAGCGAACGAGGCAACATCGGTTTGTTCCTGCGAGGCGTCCATTCGTCCCGGAGCGAACGGCACCCTCACTTCGACGCCCGCGTCCTTAGCGGCTTTTTCGATTGCGGCATCTCCTCCGAGCACGATCATGTCGGCCAGTGAGATCTTCTTGCCGAATGCATTGCGGATGCTTTCGAGCTTCTGCAGCACTTTTGCAAGTTGTTGGGGCTGATTAACCTCCCAATCCTTCTGCGGGGCCAGGCGAATGCGTGCGCCGTTTGCTCCGCCGCGCTTGTCGGAGCCTCTGAAGGTCGATGCCGATGCCCAGGCCGTCGAGACGAGTTCGGGAACCGAAAGGCCCGAAGCGAGAATTTTCGCCTTCAGTGCAGCCGCGTCGTTCTCATCGATGAGCGGATGATCCACGGCGGGAATCGGGTCCTGCCAGATCAAGGTTTCCTTCGGCACGAGGGGGCCGAGATAACGCGCGATCGGACCCATATCGCGGTGCGTCAGCTTGAACCAGGCGCGAGCGAAGGCGTCGGCAAACTGATCGGGATTCTCGTAGAAGCGCCGCGAGATCTTCTCATACTCCGGATCGAACCGGAGCGCCAGGTCCGTGGTCAGCATCGTGGGGACCCGCTTCTTGGTTTGATCGAACGGATCCGGCACGGTTGCCTCGGCATTCTTGGCTCGCCACTGTTTGGCGCCCGCGGGACTGGTTGTGAGCTCCCACTCGTTTTCGAACAGGTTCTTGAAAAAGTGGTTGCTCCACTTGGTCGGCGTCTGCGACCAGATAACCTCGGGACCCGCGGTAATGGCATCGGCTCCGAAGCCTTTCCCGAATTTGCTTTTCCATCCGAGGCCCTGATCTTCGAGAGCGCCGCTTTCCGGTTCCGGACCCACCAGCGATGGATCTCCTGCACCGTGTGTCTTGCCGAAAGTGTGGCCGCCTGCGATCAGCGCCACCGTCTCTTCGTCGTTCATGGCCATCCGAAAGAAGGTTTCGCGGATATCTTTGGCGGCCGCCACGGGATCCGGATTGCCGTTCGGACCTTCGGGATTCACATAGATCAAACCCATCTGCACTGCGCCCAGCGGCTCGGCCAGCTGGCGCTCGCCGCTATAGCGCTCATCGCCCAGCCAAGTGCCCTCCGGACCCCAGTAAAGCTCCTCGGGCTCCCAGACGTCGGCGCGGCCGCCCGCGAAACCGAACGACTTGAAACCCATGGATTCGAGCGCGACGTTGCCTGCCAAAATCATGAGGTCGGCCCACGAGATCTTTTCGCCGTACTTCTGCTTGATCGGCCATAAGAGGCGGCGAGCCTTGTCCAGGTTGGCGTTGTCCGGCCAGCTATTCAAGGGAGCGAAGCGTTGCTGCCCGGCGCCTGCGCCGCCCCGTCCATCGGTGATCCGATACGTCCCCGCGCTGTGCCATGCCATGCGAATGATCAACCCGCCATAGTGGCCGAAATCGGCGGGCCACCAATCCTGCGAATCCGTCATGAGAGCATGGAGATCTTTGATTACCGCGTTGAGGTCCAGACTCTCAAACGCCTTGGCGTAATCGAAGCCGTTACCCATCGGGTCGGACAAACTGGAGTTGCGGTGAAGAACCGAGATGTCAAGAGCTTCCGGCCACCAGTCGCGATTTCGGCGCCCGCGCGCGCCATGCGCAACCGGGCACTTCGCGGCGCCCGCAACCGTTTGACCATTGTTGCTGACGGCCGCCGCTGGCTCAATTACTTCTTTTTCCATGTATTTATTCTCTCCTTTAAACCTGAATCCTGAGTGGGAGCGCGCCGGGACGCGCATTGAGTGCACAGCCCGCGGCAGATAAGTTCGCATTCGCGAAGTACCCGCTTGCCCAGAGAGGCTGCAGCGGGCCGGGGTACGGCATACCAGTCCATGTCCTCGATCTTGCCGCAGCGGTCGCAGATGAAGTGATGATGCCGGGTACCTGTCGCATCGAATCGGGCTGCCCGGCCCTCCATCGCCACCTCACGCACCAGACCAGCCTGCACCAGGTCGCGAAGATTGTTATAAATTGTCGCCCTCGAGGAGCGCGGATCGACACGATTGACAGCTTCGAAGATCTCCGCAGCTGTAGGGTGAGAGGTTTGCTTCATCAGAAACGCCATGACTGCGTAGCGCTGCGGAGTGCTTCGAAGACCGCTACCCGCCAGCGATCGTTTGATAGCGTCGGGGTTCATGAACAACTATTTAGATCATATCTAATCTGAAATTAAGTCAAGCCTGGCGGCTCCAATTCCAAAAAAACGCTCAAGGCAAGTTTGATGAATGCTTGGATTTCCGAGCCAGAAGTCGCAACAAGCCAAATACCGCGAGTACCAGCGCCGTTGCGAGTGTAATCGTGGCGCCGATGAGGAAGGCGCGCGGGCGATACAGGAAACGTACGCGGTGTTTGCCCGGAGTTAGTAGAACGCCTCGGAAATAATAATTCGTTGTGAGTATCGGAGCATCTCGACCGTCCACTTCCGCCTTCCAGCCGGGATAGGCCGTATCGTTCAGCATCAGCAATCCCGAACCAAGCGCATTTGCCTCGATCACTACCTGCTGTGAAGAGTAATGGGCGATCACTGCGGGGGTAAGCTGCGGCGAAGAGCGGTTATCAAACTGAAACAATTTTGCTTCGTTGGATTTTGTGAGCGCGTGGCTGTTCACCACTACGGCGCGAAAGGGATCGAATGCAGGATCGGCAAGACGCTTCAATACCATAGCGTCGTCAGGTTCCAAGTCGACCTGATAAAACACCGCTGCGCGTGGCAAAACATGGTCGTATTCGGAAATCTTCACTTCGCGATCATAGACCGGCTCAAAGACACTCTGAGGTGCGGCCGGTCGATCACCGAAATGCAGATCAGACCAGCCGGCCCAGTCGGCAGCCGTGTTACCGGCCGGTCCCGGTCCGGTCGAAAAGAGCAACTGTATGGGTTGTCCGGCATACGAGCGGAGATCGATTTCGCCTTCCATCCAGCGGCGGTCGGAGGTGTTGTGCTTGGGGTCGATGTACTTTGAAAATACACGCTGAATTGAGCCGCTCTTATCTCTCAGTTCGATTGAAAAGTCGACTCCATCCCCGGGAAGGCTCCAGGCTCCCGTTTCGATCCCATAAGAAAAGCGAAAAACCGGGTGCGACCTGGGTACCACGACATCATATGGCAAGCGCTCATAGGGCGGATGTTCCCCAAGCGTACGCCGGATCTCTTTATTGATGCTGAAAGTCTGGTCACTAACCTGGCTTTCGTGGCCTGGCGTCAGATGGCCTCGGTTCTGTTCGAGGATCGCCTCGATAACTGGATCCGGCGGAGCAAAAAAGTTGGTCGCCACGATGTATTTCACCGAAGACAGCTGCAGCAGCCGCTGTGTGACGGGCCGGGTGAAATCGAACTCGGCAAGACCGCGGAAGCATTGAGATAGTTCGGGCGAGTAAGCGGGCCAGTCCGGAAAAAAAGCCTCAAGCCACGGGAAGTAGTTGCTTACGTAAAGCGCGTCGAGATAGCGGATATCAGAGATCTGAAAGGCGGCTGCCCAATTCGGGACGAGTACTCCGTTCTGACCCACGATACGGTATTGATCGCCACAATGTCGCTGCAGGAACCGCACAAACGGAGCACCGGCGTACGGATTCGCCGCCGCGCTCGGCATTCTGGCGAACTGATAATACATCGGATAGATATAGTTCGCACAGAATTCGATTGTAAGTAGTCCGACGAATGCTAGGCCTGCATATTTCTGAATCCGTACCGAGGTTCGGTTAAACCAGATGAGTAAGATAGCGGTGGCCATTAGCAAACAGATGGCAATACCGAGAGCCAACACCGACATGCCCGGATCAAAGTTCTGCTCAAAGTTGCTTTCCGCAGGGCCTTCGATCCTCGAAGAAGAGCAAAGGGAAACAACAGAAAGCTGATCGCGAGTGCTATGGTCCGCAAGTGCAGCGATACATTGCGCCTTAGAAGCTGATGCAGACCGATGCCGCTGAGAATAGCTATCGAAACGGAAAGAAGTAATTCGTTGTACTTAGGGAAATCGAGCAGTCGAAAGAACGGCAGAGCTCCTATCCAATTTACAGCGATGCCGAAACGCTTCAACACCACGAAAAGCGCAGCAGCAGCAAAGAATAGAGTCTGTGCGCAAAAACTCTCGTTCCGGACCGGCTTGCGGCTCACTGCAGTTCCAAGAGCTAACAAAGCGAGAAAGAAACTGACAATCCCGAAGTAGTTTCGAAGCCCATAAGTCACGTAAGGCGGAACTATTGTATCTACTGCGCCAAAAACCAGCGGGAACAGATAGGTAAACGCCGCGAGTACGGTCTTATCGTGCTCCACGCCCCGAAAGGAACCGCCCAGGTGCGTGGGTTCGTGGTTATTCCAGGAGTGTGGCAGGTATTCGGCGAACGGCAGAATGACGATCATGGAGAGAGCCAGCCCGGCAACCGTTGCAAGCGCAAACGACGACGCACAGTTACGCCAGACCGTTCGCAAGGCCGCGTCAGAGACGACGCGAATGAAGAAGTAGAGATAGGCGAATGCAAAAAAAAGTAACGTCGTTTCCGGACCGCCTCCGAGAAAGACCATCAGAATCAACACCGCGATCCACACGATGCAAAGGTAACTACGCTTACGAAGAAGGTGTTCGCCAGCGAATAAGAAGAGCGGCAGCAGCACGGCCACGCTTAGTTCCGGAATGGTGATGAACAGGATGAAATAGCCGCCGAACATGCAGGCAATTCCGGCAGCGAGCGGGGGCGAAATCCAGAAACAACCGCGCGTACAGGTAACAACCAAATCCAGCGATGAACAGCCCTAGCAGTATGTAGAGGTTGTAAGTAACGGGTGTCGGACGGAGTGCCAACAATAAACTCAATGGATAAAACGGCTGGGACTGCATATTTGCCGCAAACGGTACGCCATATGCCTGATACGGATTCCAGAGTGGAAGCGTCTTCTCGCGCAGATATTGTTGGTGCATCAGCGCGTACCAGGGCTCGTTCTGCCACGCCGGAGCGCCCGGGTCGGCCACCTTGTTCCATCGATTTACCGGACCCGGCGTCCCCGCCCAGGCACCTTGCCACAAGATACTGGGCGCAGCGCGCGCACTCTCAAGCAGTGTTTTCTTGTCCCAGATGCACGGGTAGAAGCAGGCGTGCAACAAAAACAGAAGAATGGCTGCGGCGCGAATCTGCTCATTCCTCAAGACGGCCGCGCCATCTGTCTCCGATGCGCGGCGCTTCCGCCTCGTCGTTCACTGGTGCTCGACTACCTGTGGCTGAAAGTTGCAAGTGATGTAATGGATTCCCGTATGGAACTTACTCGCCGCCAATTATCGATGATGCTTGCCCTGGCGCAGGCACAGCTCTCGCGGAGTGAAAATTCGATTCTTCCGTCGCGCTGCTACAAGTTCGAAGATCTGCCGGTAAAGACAAATTCTAAAACAGGCGCTAAGACACGCCAGGTTTTCCGCGGGGCGACTCACGATGGCGTCCCGGTCGATCTGCATATTACGACGATGCCTCCAGGCGAGATGCCCCATCCTCCGCATCATCACACGCACGAAGAGATTTTTCTCATTCAGCAGGGTGCGCTTGAGGCTACTATCGCGGGCAAAACGACAATAGTAGGACCGGGTTCGGTGATCTATATTCATTCGAACGAAGAGCACGGAGTGAAGGCTACGGGCGACATACCCGCTCAATACTTTGTCTTCGCGATTGGCGATGTCACGGCTTGATTCTCCCTAAAGCGGAATGTTTCCGTGCTTCTTACGCGGCATGGTATCGGTCTTATTTCGCAGCATGCGTAAAGCCCGTATGACACGCGCACGTGTTTCGTGTGGTTCAATAACATCATCGATATAACCGCGTTCGGCTGCCACAAACGGGTTGGCGAAGCGGTCACGATACTCCTCGATTTTCTCGCGGCGAATTGCTTCGGGCTCGGAAGCTTTCTCTAGTTCGCGCCGGTAGAGAACGTTTACGGCACCCTCCGGGCCCATCACCGCAATTTCGGCCGTCGGATAAGCAAAATTCACGTCGGTTCGCAGATGCTTTGAGCCCATTACGCAATACGCCCCGCCATAGGCTTTACGTGTGATCACAGTGATCTTCGGGACGGTTGCCTCGGCGTATGCGTAGAGCAGTTTGGCACCGTGACGAATGATTCCGCCAAATTCCTGGGCAGTGCCCGGCAGGAAACCAGGTACATCCTCAAACGTCAGGATCGGAATGCCGAACGCATCACAAAACCGAACAAAGCGCGCGCCCTTGGTGGATGAATTGATATCGAGACAGCCTGCCAGATGCGCCGGCTGGTTCGCCACGATCCCGACCGTTTCGCCGGCCATGCGCGCAAAGCCGACAACGATATTGTGTGCGAAGTGCTCCGCGATCTCGAAAAAATTAGACTCATCGACTACGCGCGTGATCACGTCTTTGATGTCGTAAGGCTTATTCGATTCAGCCGGCACCAGAGAGTCCAGTTCGGCGTCGGCTCGATCGTCGGGATCGCTGGTGGCGCGCGTCGGCACACCATCCAAGTTGTTTTGGGGCAGAAATGTCAACAGCTCGCGAATGCGCTGGAGGCAATCCTCATCTTTCGACGAAAGGAAATGCGCGACCCCGCTCGTTGCGTTGTGCGTCATCGCGCCGCCCAGTTCTTCTTTCGTGACATCTTCATGCGTGACGGTTTTGATGACATCGGGACCGGTGACGAACATATGGCTCGTGCCCTCAACCATAAACACGAAATCGGTCAGGGCCGGCGAGTAAACAGCGCCGCCCGCGCACGGCCCCATGATCGCCGAAATCTGCGGCACTACCCCGCTCGTTAACGTGTTGCGCAGGAAAATATCGGCGTAGCCTGCCAGCGAAACTACACCTTCCTGGATACGGGCCCCACCAGAATCATTCATGCCGATTATCGGAGCTCCCGTTTTGAGAGCAAGATCCATGATCTTGACGATCTTCTGCGCATTTGCTTCGGAAAGCGATCCGCCAAAAACCGTGAAGTCCTGCGCAAATACGAAGACCTGCCGTCCATGGATCAGGCCGTGTCCGGTGACAAAGCCGTCGCCATCGATCACGTTATGCTGCATGCCGAAATTGTGCGAACGGTGGCGAACCAGCTTATCGATTTCTTCAAAAGTGCCTTCGTCCAGCAGCAGGTCGATACGCTCGCGCGCGGACAGCTTGCCTTCCCGATGCTGACGCGCTTTCCGTTCGGCGCCCCCGCCCTCCTCAGCACGCGCATGGCGGCGGCGCAGCTCTTCGAGCCGGTTTCTGGTTTGCGTGTGATCCTCCTCAGTCGACTGCGACGATACAATCATTTTCGTCCGCATGTCAGATGGTAATATGAGCCGCCGCGGCGGCATTGTGGTGGGCACGGCGGGGCATATCGATCACGGGAAAACGTCGCTGGTACGCGCACTCACCGGGACCGATACCGACCGGCTTGCAGAAGAGAAGCGGCGCGGCATTTCGATCGACCTCGGCTTCGCACATCTTGACTTGGAGAACGGGAAAACAATCAGTTTCGTGGATGTTCCGGGGCACGAGCGTTTTATTCGCAATATGCTGGCTGGTGCCGCCGGAATCGAGGCGGTGCTGCTGGTCGTGGCCGCCGATGAGTGCGTGAAGCCACAGACTCGCGAGCACTTTGACATCTGCCGTCTGCTCGGGATCGAGCGCGGCATCATCGCCCTAACTAAAAGCGATCTTGTGCTCGAAGCGCAACTTCTGGCTGCTGAAGCGGCCGTACGTGAACTTGTCGCGCGGTCCTTTCTCGAGACAGCGCCGGTGGTTCCAGTCAGCGCACATTCGGGCCCTGGATTGAAGGAACTGCGGATGGCACTGGCGCAGCTGGCTGAAAACAAGAAAGAGAGACAAGCGGATGGATTTGCAAGGCTGCCCGTCGATCGCAGCTTTGCACTGAAAGGCTTCGGCACGGTTGTCACCGGGACGCTGATCGGCGGTGCACTACGCGCGGGTGATAACGTGCACATCTATCCAACCGGAAAATCAGCGCGCATTCGCGGTTTGCAGGTGCATGGGGCGGCGGTGGAGCGTGCGTTCCCGGGCGAGCGGACCGCTGTCAATCTCAGCGGCATCGATCATGCCGAATTGCGCCGCGGTTTCGTCCTCTGCGCAACAGACAGATTCACGCCGACTACCCGGGTCCAGGTCTCGCTGACCCTGCTGCATGAGAGCAAGCTCGACGCCCGCGAAGAGCTTCTCTTTCACAGCGGAACCTTCGAGAGTCCGGGACGCTTGCGGATGCTCGCTCCGGGTTACGCCGAGCTCCAGCTAAACGAGCCCGTGCTTGCGTTAGCGGGCGATCGCTTTGTACTGCGCCGCCCTTCACCGTCCGCCACCATCGGGGGCGGCTCCATTCTCGACATATTTCCGCCCGGCCGGATCAGCCGCGCGAAAATGGCCGTTCGTATTTCGCAGCTCGCCGCCGGCACTCTTAAGGAACGACTCGCGGTGCTGGTCGAAGAGAAGAGCCAGGGGCGCACCCTGGATGAACTGGTGCGCTTGACGGGCGAAACCCCGCAGCAGATCCGAAACACCATTGCGAACGCGAGCGCCTTGCTCTACGCTGAGGCCGCGCAGCGCGTACTCAGCAAAGGATGGCTCGAGGCGGCGCGCAAACGAGTCCTCGCAGAGCTTGGCGAATTTCACGCGTCGCATCCCGCCGAAAATGGCGCCCCGCTTTCACTCGTGCGTTTCGGGATGGAAAATGCTCTGGCCAATTTCGTCCTGACCGGAATGACTGGTATCCGACTGCAGGGCGATACGATCGCACTCGCAACGCATCGCGCGCAGTTGAGTGACCGCGAAACCGCCGAACTCACACGGATCGAACAGCAATTTCGTGCCGCTGCGTATCAACCACCCCCGCCTGGTACTTTCCCGCGCAGCCCTATTGAGCGACTGATCAAATCCGGCAAGCTGGTGCGCGTTTCCAACGATCTGGTTTTCCACGCGGACGTGATCGCGCACCTTCGCAGCTCGCTCGCTAACCACAAGGGCCGCCGATTTTCGGTCCCGGAGTTCAAGGATTGGACGCAGATTTCGCGCAAATATGCGATTCCGCTGCTCGAATTCCTCGATCATCAGCATGTGACGCGGCGCGAAGGCGACTTGCGCGTTGTGCTCTGAACCTCAAAGCACTTCAAATATCAAACACTTCAGATAATGTGTTTCCGGCACAGTGAGCAGGATGGGATGGTCCTGCGCCTGCGTGCGCCGTTCGAGCACTCTTAACGTTTTGCGCGTATCGAGAGCCGCCGCGGCAATCACCTCGAGCAAATGCGTTTCGGTCATGTGATGCGAACAGGAACAACTCACCAGGATTCCGCCGGGCTTCACCAGCCGCAGGGCTCGCAGGTTGACTTCCTTATAGCCCCGGACTGCTCCTTCCACCGCGCCGCGCGACTTAGTAAACGCAGGAGGATCAACGATGACAATATCGAACTGCCGCCGCGCATGCACCAGGCCCGGCAGATATTCGAGCACGTCTGCCTCCTGACGCGTGATGTTCGAGATTCCGTTGCGCCCGGCATTCTCGCCCAGATTGGCGAGCGCCGGAGCCGAGCTGTCGATTGCCTCGACCGAATCGCACCGGCGGGCCAGGTGCATGGCAAATCCGCCGCTGCCGGAAAAACAATCGAGAGCTTCGCCTCGAGCATAATGAGCGGCAGCAAGGTAGTTTTCCCGCTGATCGAGGAAGCTGCCCGTCTTTTGTCCGCCGAGCAAATCTGCGCTCCACCGTAGCCCGTTCATCAAAAATTCGACGCGGTCCGGAATTTCGCCCGCGAAGACCGTTTTCTCCTGCGGCAGGCTTTCTTTGGTGCGCGAGGGCACATCGTTGCGCGCCAGAATACCGCGGGGCTGAATGATCTTCTGAAGCGCCGATACGATTTCTAAACGCATCCGGTCCATCCCCTGGTTGAGCAGCTGAACGACAAGCCAGTCCGCGTATCGATCGACGACCAGCCCGGGCAGAAAATCGCCTTCTGCATGTACCAGCCGGTATGCATCCGAATCGCGAACGAAACGCTGGCGGTATTCGTAAGCGGTGCGTATCCGGTCATGAAGGAACTTTTCATTTACCGTCTCCACGCGTGAGCTGAGCAGGCGCAACGCAATCTGCGACGTGGTGCTGTAGTGGGCAGTACCGACCGCGCGGCCTTTCGGGTCGACGACTCGCACCACATCGCCTGCGCCGGCTTGACCTGCGCTGATCACATCACTCGCAAAAATCCACGGATGTCCGGAACCGATGCGATCGGCTGCTCTCCGGTTTACTCGTACGCTCGGCATCGCGTCCACGCACTCAATTCTACGTAGAGCGGCCTCTTTCTCTTTCATCCGATCACTTTGCTAGCCTCGTATTAATCCATGTTCCCGAATGATGCATGATCTGCGTCTGGCTGCCCGCATGGCGCGCAAGAATCCGGGAACGACTCTGGCCGCCTTTTTTGCCCTTGCTCTGGGTATCGGCAGCTCCACAGCCATCTTCAGCGTGGTGGATTCCGTACTGCTGCGGCCCTTGCCGCTGCGCGACGGCGACCGGCTGGTGCGCATTTACTCCGTCGACTCGCATGGCCCAGATGACGACATCTCAATGGCCGATTACCTCGACTGGAAGCGTACCCTGCACAGTTTTTCCGGCATGGCGCTCTATCGAACGAGGCAGGCAACCTATACCGGCGAAGCGGTGCCGGAGCGGGTCATTACGCTCGAGGTTGAAACAAATCTGCTGCCTCTGATCGGCGTTTCGCCGGTACAGGGACGCAACTTCACGAGCGATGCAAACCAGCCCGGCCAGGCCCCCGAAGCAATCCTCGCCTGGCCCTTCTGGCAAACGCACTTCGGCGGACAGAATGTGGTGGGTAAGCGTATCGTTCTCGACCAGCAGGGCTTTACCGTCGTCGGGGTATTACCCAAGTCCTTCACGATCTTTGGTCATCGCGACCTGCTGGTACCGGCCGTTTTCGATCTGAACAGGATGGAAAACAAGCGCGGCTACCACGGTTATCAGGTAGTTGCGCGGCTCGCACCGGGAGTTTCGCTCACGCAGGCGAATGCGGAACTCGCTTCCAGCGCAACTCTGCTTGCGCGGAACTATCCGAAGGAGAATCAGGATGTCTCCGCGCGCGCTCAGGATTTGCGTTCAACTCTGAGCGGGGAGGGCATCGGTGCATCGCAGAAGCACATGCGCTTCGATTTGCTGGTGCTTCTAGCCGCGGTTCTGGCCGTGCTTGCGATAGCGTGCGCGAATGTCGCTCATATCCAGCTCATCCGGGCCTGGTCGCGGCAGCGCGAGATGGCGATTCGAGCATCTTTGGGTGCAAGCGGTAAGCAGCTCTTCCGGCAGGTGCTCGCTGAGAGCCTCTGGCTATCGCTTGCCGGAGCCGTCGGAGGCATTCTGATTGCGCTCGGTCTGATCCGTGTCTTTCGCCATCTACCGATCAATGCCATCCCGCGTTTGGAAGAGATCTCGCTCGATTGGCGCGTATTGCTTTTTGCGCTCGCGATCGGCATTCTTACCGGAATCGGTTTCGGCATCGCTCCCGCCCTCCGCTCCACACGGCTTGATTTGAACTCCGTGCTGAAGGAATCGGGCGGTAGAAATACGGCCTCGCGCGCGCAGCTGCGAATGCGGCAAATGCTGGTTGTGCTCGAAATCGCCGTTTCTGTAGCGCTTCTGATCGAATGCGCGCTGCTGGCGAAAAGTTTTGCCGCGGTGATGCGATTGCAGCCGGCCTTTGCACGCCAACCGCTACTCACTTTTTATCTCGCGCTTCCGCCGAAGCGCTATAATCTCCAGGACCTGGCAGGATCCACTGCACGTCTTGATGCGATTCTCAAAGCAGTCGAAGCGACTCCTGGTATCACCAGCGCGGGTATGAGCAGCGACCTGCCGCTTTCGGGCACCGTGTCCGGCGGCGGATTGCTGTTTGAAGACAAGCAGCTGCCGCGCCAGTTCTGGACGGCGCCCTACGTTGTGAATCTGCAGGTCTCGGCCAGCTATTTTCGAACGCTCGGCGTCCCTTTACTCGCTGGGCGCTTATTCACCGATCGCGAACGAATCGCGCGCATTGTGCTCGTCAATCAGGCTTTCGCTAAAAAGTTTTTTCCCGGCCAGAGCGCGGTCGGCCACCGCATTGCGAACGTAGCCGAAAACCCGCGATGGCAGGAGATCATTGGCGTGGTCGGTGACGTTCCCGAAGGCAATATCGAAGACAAAGTGTCTCCTCAGGTCTATTTCCCGCTGATGATCCCGGTTGTGCCCTGGGTAGGAGTTGTCGTTCGCGCGCAGGGAGATCCGGCTGCATATCTGGAACGTCTGCGAAGCGAGATTGCAAAGGTCGATTCGTCTGTCGCCGTGTTCCTGCCGCGAACAATGCAGCAGATTCGGGATAAACAATTCTTCTGGCGAAAACTGCAGACATGGCTGCTGGGCGCGTTTGCATTTTTTGCGCTGGTACTGGCTGCGCTCGGAATTTACGCCGTGATCGCGTATACGGTTCGGCAGCGCACGAACGAAATTGGCGTCAGAATCGCGCTTGGTGCGACCACGGGACAGGTCTGGGGCGAAACATTATGGCAGGGAATGCAACCCGTGATCGCAGGCCTTGCTGTTGGCCTCTTACTCGGCTGGGCGGCGGCGCGCGTTACCGCAAACCTGTTCTTTGCGGCAGCTCCGAGCGACTGGGGAGCTTATCTCGGAACGATTTCGTTCATTCTGCTCGTCGCTGCTCTGGCTAGCGCGATTCCTGCCACCCGAGCCGCGCGAATCGAGCCCGCGCGCGCACTCCGCCACGAATGAATGGCGCTCTTCAGGCGCGCTGTGCCGCAGCTGCTGTGCAATTGGCGCAGACCTCGGCGATAGCTTGTAAGGCGCGTTCGCAATCCTCGCGAGACACGTCGAAATGCGTCACCACGCGCATGCGGCGATCATCGATGCCGTTTACCAGCACACCGCGGTGCTTCAGTTCCGCACTGAATTCGGCGGTGCTCAAGCCTGTTTCGGAGACATTGAAGATGACGATGTTTGTTTGAACAGCGGCAGGATCTATCGAGATACCCGGCATTCCAGCCAGTTCGGAAGCAAGAAAGCGCGCATTTTCGTGATCGAGCGCAAGTCGAGCGGGTGACTCCTGGAGCGCGATAAGCCCGGCCGCTGCGAGGATGCCTGCCTGGCGCATGCCGCCGCCCAGGCGCTTTCGGTAAAGCCGGGCCTGTTCAATTGCCGCAATGCTGCCAGCCAGCATCGAACCCACAGGCGCTCCCAGAGCTTTCGACAGGCAAAACATCACCGTATCGATGTCTCGTACGATGCGCGCGACCGGTACTCCGCTCGCGATCGAAGCGTTGAAGATGCGGGCGCCGTCCATGTGAACCTTCAGGCCTCGTGCATGAGTCTCGCTGCAAATCTCATCGATAACGGTTTGTGGGTAGACCGTTCCGCCGCCCATGTTGTGAGTGTTCTCGAGCGAAATCAGCGTAGTCGGCGCATTATGCGGCCCAAAACGCCGCAGGGCGGGTTCGATCTGAGACCAGGTGAGGATCCCGTCCTGTGTCTGCACCGCGCGCACCAGGCATCCCGAGAACCAGGCGAGCATCGAGAGTTCCCAATCGAGGATGTGCGAACGCGAATCGCAGAGCACTTCCTCACCATGTCGCGTATGCAGCTTGATGGCGATCGTATTGCCCATCGTGCCGGTGGGCACAAACAGTGCCGCTTCTTTGCCACAGATCTCCGCGGCGCGTTCTTCGAGACGGTTCACCGTCGGATCTTCGCGGTAAACATCATCGCCCACTTCGGCTTCAGCCATGGCCTTCCGCATGCGCTCGCTCGGACGAGTGACCGTGTCGCTTCGCAGATCGATCAAGCCACAAACTCCGCCAAAATTTCGTTTGAAACAAGGACAGCGTCCGCGGTAAGCCGCAGCCGCGAGCCAGTGCGCTCGAGTAGTCCCGCGCGCGTCCATCTCTCGATCGGCCGGGCAAAGCGTGTCCATTCTTCCTGAGTCGGCTCAATCCCGCTCATCATGCGCAGCCCGACGAAGAAATGCTCTTCGCCGCGATCGGTTCGACTTCTGATCTGCGGAGCCCGGGAAAGATACTCAATGAGCGAATCCGGGTTCTGCCATCGCTCGCAGCCGTCGTACGAATGTGCGTCCAGCCCAAAACCGACGTATGGCTCGAGTTTCCAATACTTGAGATTGTGCAGCGATTCGTGACCAGCTCGGGCGAAATTTGAAATCTCGTAACGGGTATAGCTGACGGCCTCAAGCCGCTCAACAGCGCGCTCGTAGAACTGCGCGGCGAGATCCTCCGACGGCATGCGAGCGGCCCCGTAACGCGAACCACCCAGCAGAAACTCACGCCCGAGCCGGCTCTCTTCATCCACTTCGAACAGATAAACCGAAACGTGCGGCGGCCTTATGTGCTCGATCCAATCTAGCGAGCGCTCCCAGCTTGCTGCGGTTTGCTCGGGAAGCCCGGCAATCAGGTCGAGGTTGATGTTTTCGATTCCACTCGCACGCAACAGGTCGACCTCTCTCTCGACATCCTCGGCCGAATGTCTGCGCCCACTTGTTTTCAGCTCTTCCGCCACAAAGGACTGCACGCCGAGGCTCACTCGATTGATTCCGGCTACTGTCCAACTCTCGAGAAGCGAGCGATTCAGCGTACCCGGCGCGCATTCGATCGTCGCTTCCCGCAAGCATTTTGCCGGAAGCGCGCGCATGATTTCCGCCACCAGTTCAGGCGGCATCAGGCTCGGCGTGCCACCACCGAAATACACCGTCTCCGGCGACCATTGCCATTCGTGTGCGCGAATTTCTTCGAGCAGTGCAGCTCCATATCGGGTTTTCACCGGATCACTGGCAACGTCCGATGCGAAGTTGCAAAAACTGCACTTCTGACGGCAGAACGGATACGAGATGTAGACGCCGGACACCTTCCTCTATTTTCGAATACATCAGGGAGCCGAGAGAAAGTCGAAGATTTCGCGCAGCACGCGGTCGCCCTGTGGCGTTGCGAACAGGAACTGAGCATGCGCGGAACCTTCAACGATCACCATCGCCTTTGGATCAGCCGCCTTTTCGAATTGAGCCCGTATCTTGGGTACCCTCGGCCCTTCGGTATTCCCATCGTCTCGGGCCAGGACGAAGAGTTTCGGACCTTTGAAGTGCACGAGCGGCGTATAGGCACCTGCCGCGAGCAGCACAAGCCGGTGAATTGCGGCTGGATCGGCTTCGGCAGCCTGCGCCGCAAAATCGCCGCCCATACTTGCGCCGATCACATCAATCGACCTCGCGCCTGCAGTTCGCAGATACTGAACAGCACCGAGTACGTCACGGTAGCTTCCTTTGTCATTCGAGCCCTCGCTTTTTGCCCGTGCGACTTGCCTTCGCCGCGGAGATCGATGGCCAGCATGCAGAACCCGCGTTTGGCGAAATAGTTCGCCTGTTCTGTCCAGCTTCTTCGATCGAAGCGGCCGCCGTGAATCAACACAGCCGCCCGCGGTCCGGCACCGTACAAATCGGCGAAGATTTCGGCACCATCTGCGGTTAAGAAGGAAATCTCACTTTGAGCTGACGCGCTTGTAACCAGCGCGACGGCCCCGGCAAACAACCTGATCAGACGCACTCTGTCAGAGTGTATCGTCTTCAGCTGTGACTCGGTTTTCGGTACCGCGAGCAAAGTTTGGTAACTTTGACCCGTAGACGTTCATCTTGCTAAATGCCACCTCTATGGAGCCGTCGTGTATCCGCCAAGACCTGATTCCCGGCACAACCAAGCTTTTTGCCGATTTTCTGTATCATTTTGAGCGGGTTAGCGATTTTTACGGACACTCATACTCGGATCCGCAAAGCTTCCGGGATGCGGCAGAGCAGATCCATTACCCGGATGAACGGCGCGCGCGGCTGATCGAAGCGCTTCGGGAGCAGAATGGTAATTCCGCCTCTCTGGACGAACTCGCCCGTCCGGGCACACTCGCCGTTGTCACCGGGCAGCAGGTTGGCCTCTTGTCCGGTCCTTCCTACACGATCTACAAAGCCCTGACGGCGGTTCGCCTTGTGCACGAACTGCGCGCCGGGGGCCTGCGCGCGGTGCCCGTGTTTTGGCTTGCGTCGGAGGACCACGACCTCGCCGAGGTCGACCACGCCTGGCTCTTTGATCAGAACGCGCGTCCTACGAAGATCTCCGTCACGAATACCGTCGCCAACGGCGGACCTGTCGGTGAGGTCGCCATTCCGGAGCTGCCCTGGGCGGAGATTGCGCAGGCCCTTGGCGATCTGCCGTTTGCCTCCGAGGTGCTCGATCGTCTGCGGACCGCCTATACTCCCGGCGGAACCTTCACCTGCGGTTTCAAGCGCTTCCTGCAGGACACGTTGAAAGATTTTGGGCTGCTTTTCCTCGATCCGCTTGCTCCGGCGATTCGTTCTCTCGCTGCTCCCTTTCTCTCATCCACGGTAGAGCGTGTCCCCGAACTGCTCGAAGCCCTCCGTAAGCGCGATGCCGAACTGGCCGACCGCGGCTATCATGCGCAGGTTCATCTCGATCAGAATTCATCCCTGCTGTTCCTGTTGAGCGACGGCAAACGCATCGCACTGCGTTCGAAGGACGGCCGTTTCAGCGCGCGCGACAAAGAGTACAGCGTCCAGGAACTCGTTTCGGCGGGCGACCATCTCTCGCCCAATGCACTGCTCCGGCCCGTGATGCAGGATTATCTGCTGCCGACCATTTCCTACATTGGCGGCCCATCCGAAATTGCCTACATGGCTCAGGCCCAGGTGCTTTATAAGAGCCTGCTCGGGCGCATGCCCGTGATGTTCCCGCGCAATAGCTTCACATTGCTCGACATCCGCGCCGAAAAGCTGATGGCGCGTTACCGTCTTTGTCTGCCAGACCTTTTCACCCACCCGGACAAAGTCCGCTGCGCTATCGCCGCGCAACTGGTTCCGGCCGGGCTTGCCGGTGAATTCAGCGTGCTCGAATCCTCGCTGACCAAATCGCTCGAAAGCCTGCGGCACAATCTGCACAGCTTCGATCCCACGCTCGAGGCCGCCGCACAAAAGAGCAGCGCAAAGATGCTTTACCAATTGAAGCGACTGGCCAGCAAGACCGCACGGGAGACTTTGCGGCGTGATGAACGCAGCGTCTGGGCGGCAAACTACCTGGTGGATCTGGTGTATCCGCAGAAGCATCTGCAGGAGCGCTTCTACTCAGTTGTGCCATTCCTGGCCAAATATGGTCTCGATCTGCCGAAGCAGTTGTTCGAGCGTACCCAGCTCACCTGTCCTGACCACATGATTCGCACAATTTAGGCGAGCTACGTCAATACAGCAGAGCTTTCGTGCGGAGCTCATCGAACTGTCTGGTTTCTTTTTCCAGGTTGGTGACAATCGTGCCCGGATCCAGACCCGATTTCAGCTCATCCACTGCTTGTTGACTGCCGATGAGAAACCGGCACTTGTCGAAATTGATCTTACCCGGATAGAGCTTCTGCAAAGCGGCCGCCAGCTCAACGCCAAAACGCGTGCTGTCGAAGCTTTCGCGGCTGGTGATCACGAAGCGCACGCCTTCGATCTCCTTACCTGCGAAATTCGATTCACTCGGCCTGAAGCGCACAGGATAGACGCGCACGCCCGGAATCAAACGCGCGTTCAGCGTTGCGGCCAATGCCGAACCGCTGATCCAGTCCGCGCCAATCTGCTCGAAAGGCGCATCCGTGCCGCGTCCGACCGAGTAGTTCGTATCCGCTTCGAGCATTGCAACGCCCGGATAGAGCAGAGCGGCATTCAGCGACCGCATGTTCGGCGACGGATTCACCCAGGTCAGTCCGGTCGAATCAAACCAGTCGCCGCGCTGCCAATTCTGCATTTTAATCACGTGCAGATCGGCGTTCCAGTGGCGCTCGTGGTTGGCAAGGGTTGCTAGTTCTCCGAAGGTCATCCCATGCCGTAGCGGCACGTCAATGCAACCTACAAAAGACTCGAGCTTGGCATCGAGCAAGGGCCCTTCGACGTGTGTGCCGGTGATCGGATTCGGCCGATCGAGCACGTAAAACGGCAGCCCCGCATGTGCCGCCGCTTCGAGTGAATAGAGCATGGTGCACGAATATGTGTAGAAGCGTGCGCCTACGTCCTGAATATCGAAGACAAGCGCATCAACGCCTTCGAGTTGTGACTTCGGCGGCGTCCGCTGATTCGGCTGGTAGAGACTGACGACCGGCAGATTCGTCTTCGCATCCCGGCTGTTGGCTACATTCGTATCGGCGGTGCCCGAGATGCCGTGCTCCGGCGAGAAGAGTCTCACGATATGAACGCCCGAAGCGAGCATGACATCGATATTGCGGCTGCCTTGCCGGTCGAGTCCGGTGTGGTTTGTAATTAGCCCGATCCGCTTGCCTTTGAGCGGAGCAAAGCTTTGTTGCTCGAGCACATCCAGGCCGGTCAACGTTTCCCCATTGCGCGCCACTACTCGATGGACACCGGCACTCGAAATTGTCTCGCTGTAGCCGGTCAGAGCAACGCTATTGGGGAACTCCATCCCGTAGTGCGCCGCTACCGCGGTTGCGATGCGAGCGCGCAGGGATGTGATCGGCTTTTTCGAATCGTGCTTCGGATGCACAGCGTTGGTCAGTACGATGACGAATGTATTGCTGTAAGGATCGAGCCAGACGGAGGTGCCTGTCCAGCCGGTATGTCCGAACGAGCCGATCGGGAACAACTCGCCTCGGTTGCCCGAATAGGGCGAATCGATGTCCCAGCCGAGCGCTCTCAGAATCGGCTGATCGGCGGGCGTGGCCGGCTCAGTGAATTTCCGGATGGTCGCCGGGTCGAAAATTTGGCGGCCTTCATACGTACCCATGCCGAGCAGCATGGCAGCGTATTTTGCCAGATCCTGGGCAGTCGTGAAGAGGCCGGCATGTCCGGCAATGCCGCCCATTGCACGCGAACGTGGATCGTTCACAACTCCACGCTCGACTTTCCCCGTGGTCTCGTCAATCTCGGTTGGGGCGATGCGCGGAATGAGCGAGGCGGGCGGCTGAAAGCCCGTGTCGTTCATACCCAGTGGCGCATAGATCTGGTCGTGCGCGAATTGCGCGAGTGTCTGGCCCGACAGCCGCTGTACGATTTCGCCGAGCAGGATGTAGTTCGTGTCGCTGTAAATAAATGCCGTGCCCGGCGGCACGATCGGCTTCTCTGCCAGTGCCTTCTGCAACCCAGCCTGATACCCGCTCCAGGGCGCGCCCATATCGAAATCGGGCGCAAAACCGGAGAAATGCGTCATCAAAAGACGAATTGTGATCGGGCTTTGACCGCCCTGGAATTCCGGGATGTATTTCGTAACCGGATCATCGAGCCGGATCTTACCCTGCTCGAAAAGCTTCATGATGGAAGGCGTCGTCGCGACGACTTTGGTGAGCGAGGCTGCGTCGAAGATCGTATCGAGTGTCATCGCCTCGCGGGTGGGAATCAGTGCCCGGGAGCCATATGCCTTTTGGTAAACGATCCGGCCGTTGTGACCAATGGCCACGACAGCGCCCGGAATCACGTCGGTTCGCACCGCTTCATCAACGATTGCGTCTACCTGAGGGAACTGATCCTGAGCCCGGCAGAGAGTCCCGAGCAGAAGATGTGCGAGCAAAGCAGCAGCGCAGGCAGTTTTCATGTTGAAAGACCAGCCTACCGTGGCGAGTTTGTGAAGTTTTCAGGAACGAAGCCAACCGGCGCGGAACTACGCCCAATAGTTGCGGTCGAGATTTCGGAATTGCACTGCTTCGGCGAGATGTTTGGCGGAAACCTGCTCCGCGCGGTCGAGATCGGCCACCGTACGCGCAACGCGAAGCATGCGATCCAGCCCGCGAGCGGACAGATTCATCCTGCGCACCGCGAGTTCCAGAGTTCGCTCCCCGTTATCATCGAGTGCGCACAAAACGCGCAGTTGCGCTGGCGGAATCTGGGCGTTGTAGAACCCGCGTTGCCGTTGGATCTCACGGGCCGCTTCCACACGCGCGCGAATGTCGGCGGAGGAGACGCCATCGTGACGGCCGCGCAATTCTTTGTAGGGCACGGCCGGCACTTCGATTTGCAGATCAATACGATCGAGCAGCGGTCCGCTTACTTTGGCCAGGTAACGTTGAATAATCCCGGGCGTGCAGCGGCATTCGCGGGTGGTATCGCCGTAAAAACCGCATGGACACGGATTCATTGCCGCTACTAGCATGAAACGCGCCGGGAAGGTTAAAGTGCAGCCGCTCCGGGCCAGCGTGACCGAACCTTCTTCGAGCGGCTGGCGCAGTTGTTCCAGCACGCCGCGCGGAAATTCCGGTAGTTCATCGAGGAAGAGAACGCCCTGATGCGCGAGGCTCACTTCGCCCGGTCTTGGATTACCGCTGCCGCCGCCGATCAGGCCCGCATCCGAAACGGTGTGGTGCGGTGCCCGGAACGGCCTGGCGCGAAGGATTCCTACACCGGCCGGCAAGATGCCCGCCACGCTATGCACCTGCGTGGCTTCGAGCGCCTCGCGAAACGTCAGTGCAGGCAGAATGCCGGCAAATCGTTTCGCCAGCATCGTCTTGCCCGATCCCGGAGGACCGATCATGAGGACGTTGTGATTGCCCGCCGCCGCCACTTCAAGCGCTCGTTTGGCCATGGTCTGGCCGCGCACATCGCTGAAGTCCGGGATGGCTTCTCTTGTCGCGGAACTCTCGCCGATAACCGCTGTGGCCGGCGAGAACGCTTCCGGCGTGTTCAGGAATTTGACAACTTCGCCCAAATGCCGCAAACCGAAAACATTGATGCCGTCCGCCACAGCCGCTTCCGCTGCGTTCTCGACCGGAAGCAGGAGATTGCGAATACCGCGGCGTGCGGCGCAGACGGCGATCGAAAGAGCGCCGCGTACCGGCCGGAGACTGCCATCGAGCGACAGTTCACCGATCATCAGGTGATTCTCTGTGTTTCCGACCGCGCCCATGGCGCCGAGAATGGCTGTCGCCATCGGTAGATCGAAGCCGGCGCCTTCCTTGCGCAGATTTGCCGGCGCCAGATTGATCGTTACCGATTTGCTCGGGTAGCCGAAGCCGGAATTGAGCAGCGCCGATTTGATGCGCTCACGGCTTTCGCGCACCGCAGCATCCGGCATGCCGACCGTAACGAAATCGCGGCTCGTGCCGGCCGGATACATGTCGACTTCGACATCGATCACGTGGGCGTCGATGCCTTGCAGGGCAGCGCTGTAGGTGCGGAAGAGTGCCAAACAAGCTAGTAGGGCGGAGGCACATTCCTTCTCATTTGGAACTGGCCGGCAGCTTCAGCGATTTGTGCGCAGGCTGTCGTTGTTGACCTGCGCCTGATTAGAAAACCATTTCTCTGTCTCCTTTGCGATCAGGTCTTCCATGCGCTCGGTCAGCATAGCGACCCGATCATCCGATTTCGCATACGGACCGGCATGAGCCAAGTAGTAAGCCTTCTCGTGCTTTAGTGCTTCGGCGGTCATCCGGAAATTCGCCCAGTTCGACTGGTACTGATTCAGCTGCTGAATGCCCTGAAAAATTGCAATCAGTACGCCTAGCCCGGCCGCGATCTGAGGGCCGTGCGGTATACCCGCCGTTGTCAGGACGGGAATAGTTGCGGCAGACGTGATGATCAGGATTTTGACAGCCTGATATAGCCGCCGGTTCATCGTGCTCCGGCGGTCGTACCAGGCCACCTGCTCGCTAAGCCGCTCTAAAGTAAGTTTCTCGCGTTGCGCTGCGTCGGATTCGGATTCCGCCATAGTCTCCCGCGAAAATTTTCCCGGGCTTGCCTATAGCCGAGACCGGTTCCGAAATCTTAAATTGCTGAAAGAGAAAAAGAAATAACCGAGGGCACGCTCGTGACCGGCGGCCGTTCTAGCGTCGGCCCCGCAATGCACCGCCCCCTACCAGGCCGAGATCGACGACCACCGCGATAAAGATAAATATCAACTGGGTGATCCCCATGTGGCCACCATAGGCGTGCAGGACGTAGGTGTAGACGATCAGGGTCAGCGGCAGGAACAGGAACCCGAGAATCGGGATCAGGATATTGGGGCGCAGAACGGCAAAAAAGTTCGTAAACAGCCAGAGAAGCACAATGGCGACTCGCGGAAACGCGACCGCCAGCAAAGCAAGTAAACAAGGCATGTGAATTATTCTATGTTTCGCCTATTGCCAGTATTGCCACTGCGCGGTTTGAAGCACGTAGGCGCTGAGCATCGCGTTCGTCACGGCATGCATCAGAATGCAATCGGCAACCGAACGTGACCGAATCATCCAGAAGTTGTAGATTATGCCGGTGATGAGTCCGACATCCCAGTATGGCCCGTGTTCGGAAGCAAAAAGGATGGCCGTGATCCAGAAGGCAAAGGGCGCGTAGGTCCCCAGCGGTACACGCCAGAAGTCCTTTTCGATGAGCCAGCGCATCAGCCAGGCTCGCCAGAACAACTCTTCGACTATCGGAACGATCAGGACGGCGCGAACGGTTCGCCAAGTCAAAATCCAGCGGCTGTGGAGGGCACTGGGATCGAGCGATGAATGCAGATGCCCAATCAGTCCGTTTGAGAACAGTAGCGTGTGACGATAGCCGGGCGCAATCAGATCGGGGCCAATCCAGATAACAAACACCAGCACCCCGATGGCGACGCTGGCCAGCGGCCGCACTGGTCGCATCGATAATTCGCGCGGCCAGCAGAAAGCGCAGACAATGGCAAGCACCGCCACACGCAGGGGCGCGCCCCACGGAGTATCCAGGGAAATAAAGCTTCCTGCAGCGAGTAAGAAAAGAAAAGCGACAAACGGCGCGACGTATCTGAACGAGGAGTGCTCCTCGCTCAGATCAAGAAGCTGGGTTCCCAACGATCAGGCTTATCCAATCTGATCCACGAAACTGCGGATCTCATTTTGCTGCTGCGGGGGAGCATTCTTGAGCGCCTTTTCGGCCTCTGAGCGCGCGTTTTCTTTGTCGCCCTGCTTCAGGAGCGCCATCGCGAGATGATAGCGGAACGTCGGGTTGTTCGGATTATCCTGAACCACTTTGCGGAAGATTTGCAGCGCTTCGCTATTCAGATTCTTCTGATAGTAAACGAAGCCAAGCGTGTCCGAGACATCTGGGCTGTTCGGAGCCTGGCGTTGGGCCTGGGTTGCGAAGGTCATTGCCTGATCGAGATTTGTCTTCGATTGAGCGTTCAGGAACGCAAGGTTATTGAGCGCCAGCGTATTACCCGGGTCGATGCCGATCACTTTGTTGTAAGCCTCGACGGCCTCTTTCTTCTTGTCCTGGCTCTCGAGCGTAATGGCCTTATTCAGCCAAGCCGCTGCATTATTGGGATTGATCGCAATCGCCTGGTTGAAGGAGGACATGGCCGCATCGATTTGTCCGACTGCGCGCTGCATGTTTCCGAGCGCGTTCCAGGCGCCGTCCGCTTTGGGTGACGACTGCAGGTACGTCTTCATGTCATCGATCGCGCTATTGACCAATTGTTTGGCCCGGTCCTGATTCGTTCGAGCTACAACGGAAGCCGCGGCAGTCTTGAAATTCGCGAGCTGAAGCCGGATCTGTTCGTTTTTCGGATTCTGCTGGAGCAGCGTCTCCATACCCGCTACTGCATCTTCGGCCTGGCCCTGGTTCAATTTGACGCTCTGTAATCCAATGAAGCCACGGTAGTCGGGCGGAGTAGCCGTCCAGGCCTTCTGATACTCGTCCCGCGCCTTATCGAACGCCTTCTGCTGCAGGTAAACGTCGCCCAGCAGAAGCCGCGCTTCGGTCATCTTCGGTACATCGTGAACCAGAGCCTCCAACTCCGACTGGCCCTTATCTGTCTGACCGACGCGAATCAGCGCCCGGGCATGGATGAAGCGCGCTTCCGGATTGCCCGGCTGCTCGGAAAGGACATTTTCTGTTTGCTCGATTGCCTTGCTCCCATCTCCTCGATCGGCATAGATACGAGCCGCGAGCAGGCGAGCGGGCTGAAGCTTGGAATTTTGCCGAAGTGCTTCAAGCGACTCGCTCAATGCGCCATCAGTGTTACCCAGGCCGTAATAGGCCCGCGCCAGATCCAGATGCAGAACGGCATTGTTCGGATTGCGAGAGACGAGCGTTTTCAGTTCCGAAACAGAATCCTTCAGATCGGCCGCGGTACCGCGCTGCAGCAGCAGTGAGGCGTAAACTTCATTCGCCGTCGTGTTTTTCGGGTTCTTCTCGGCAACCTGCCTGGCGAGCTTCAGCGCCTCCTCGTTACGGCCCATGAGCTGATCGACCGCCATAATGCGCGTCTGGTAAGCAACATCGTCTTTCGGATTCGCAGCCAGCCCGTTCTTGTACTGTTCGAGCGCCAGATCGTACTTCTTCACCCGCACATAGAAATCGCCGACCAGCTGTTCACCGTTCGGGAAAGCGGTCTTGTCGTTCAGGACCCGTTTGATAACGGATTCGCCTTCGGGCAAACGATTGGTTGCTGCCAGATAGTTGGCGAGGTTGATGTATCCCGCCGCAGCCTGCGGATCATTGGAAACACGATCGCGCAATACCTTTTCGGCCTTTGCCTGATCTCCCGCGCGGCTGTACTGCAGAAACAGGAAATCGTAACCGGGGCCCCATTTCTTGTCGTGGGCCAGCATGTCTTCGACGAGGGCTACGGCCTGATCGCGCTGGTTGCTTGCCAGCAGGGTCTCCGCATACCAGCCCACCAGTTCGGGCGAGTGTGGCCTGAGCGCGTTGGCCTTTTCAAAGTCAGCCAGCGCTTTGTCCACGTTCTTTTCCGACAGGTTCAGCAGACCATCGATACGGTACGCTTCAAACGAATTCGGCGCGTGGGCGCTGATGCGCGAGCTCAGGTCTCGCACGTCGTTGAGCATCGATTTATATTTGCGGGTGTCGGAGGCGTAAATTGCCAGGTAGATCTCGGACAGCTTCACTTCGGCATCCGTATTGTCGGGCCGCAGGTCGATCGCTCGGCGCAGGAAACCTATGGCCTGAATCGGCTGGTGATCGTCGAGCAGATTCAGCGCCTCGCGATAGTAAGCCTCAGCATTCGTCTTGTCTTTCGTGATGACTTTCTGATAGAGGATCGAAGCTTCCTTATAGCGTTTGTTCTCGTGATATTTGTTGGCCGTTGCCATCAGCTTCTCGGGACTCTGCGTACATGCCGCCGAAAAGAGCATAGCCGCCAGCGAAAGAAAGGCGAATATGTACTTCATACGTTTTCGATGCTTACTTGAATTGTAAGAAAAATTAGCTTGCCGGTTCAATTCAGGGGTATCCGATAGCGACCGGTAGTCGTCTCGAAATCACTTATCGGCAGCAACTCTCATTCTCTTGCGATTTTTGTTCCTGGCCTAGTGCTGACCGAACTGATCTGGGATTTCGCTGGGTATAATCAGCGCTGAATGCGAATTCGAGCTCTCGTTACGCTGACGGCTTTGCTTGCACTCGTCAGCGCATCCGGAAATTCTCAAACCGCTCGCGCACATGCGCAACGTACGTCCAGACCGGCCCCGCAACCTCAGGTGCCGGTGGTCCCGCTGCCCGCTGAGCCTGGCGAATACGCCATTATCTATACGTCGATGGGGAATATCGTGTGCCGGTTGTTCGAGAAAGAAGCGCCGAAGACGGTTGAGAACTTTGTTGGGCTGGCAACCGGAACCAAGCCCTGGAAAGATCCGGCGACCGGCAAGACCATGCACACCCCGCTCTATACCGGGACGACCTTTCATCGAGTCATCCCCGGGTTCATGATTCAGGGTGGCGATCCGCTGGGAACAGGGGAGGGAACACCCGGTTACCAGTTCGAAGACGAGATCCCGGCGGACCGGCATTTTGACAAAGCCGGCATTCTGGCAATGGCCAACGCGGGTCCAAATACGAATGGATCACAGTTTTTCATCACCGTCGCGCCCGCCCCACATCTGGACGGGCATTATTCGATCTTTGGCGAGGTCGTGAGCGGCCAGGAGGTCGCCGATGCCATTGCCAATGTACCGCGCGATGAGAACGACAAGCCGAATACGCCGGTGAAGATCATACGGATTGTGATCAAGCGCGTGAAGGCTCCGGCTGCTCCGGCCGCCAGTACGGCACATTGATTCAGGGTCGGCTTGGATTGGACGAATCGAGTTGTTCGAGGGGGCTGGCATAATATGTCCCGCCCGCCGCGCCGGTGGCGCAATGCCCGGCGATGAAATTTCTGAGTCGGCGGCCAACGCTTTCGGACTCCGGAAAATCTCGCCTGGTCCAAAAGCGGCGACGCGCGTCGAAGTATCCGGCGCGCGCGAGAAAAGCCACTCCGAAGTACTCGGCCTCTTCGATGGAATCGTCATCTCCGCTGGCGCGAAACGAACCGTCAGACTGAAGCGATTCGGTTAAGCACCAGGCCAGCATCCGATTGATTTCCTGCGAGATCTCGAGTCTCTGCTTGGCAGAAGCGAAAGGCCAGCCGTAGCGGAACAGCACCACGGCATCCATGTTGTTGTGATTCGTGTAGTGATCGTTGTCGAGCCAGCCCTGAGGATAATTCAGGTTTTTCATGGCGAGGGCGGTCGCTATTACACGATCCAGATTGGGAACTTGACCGGACAAATAGGTCACCGCGTGGAAAGTGACGCTGAGGTCGTCTACGAAATATGTGGCACCGTTGTGAATGTATCGCTCGCCCCACCAGCCGGTCTGCGGGTTCCGCAATTTCTCGAGGACAATGTCCAACATGGCGGCTTTCATCCCAGGCGCCCAACGATAACCGATTGGCTGGCTGTGCAGGATCAACCGCAGCAGGTCCGCGAGTGCCTCGTTGAGTTCGCGCCGGTGATCGACACCGTCCTCGGCAACGTTCGAGATCGCGATTGAATCGAAGTAGCTGCGAAGCTTTTCGGGTGAGTTTACCCGGTCCAGAAATCGCGGCGCATCCGTAAGCCGATGCTGCTTCTGGTAATCGTAGGTTGCATCGAGCTTGAAAAACCACTCCGTATAACAAGCGCCGCAACTTCCATCGACGGCATTTTGCATCTCACGTGGCCTGCTAGCAGGCGATTCCCCAAGCGCGTTCCGCAGATCACGTAAGCGGCTGTCGATGCGTTCGAAGTCAGTAGTGGAGCCGAGGAGCCATCTGGTCTCGAGCAAAATCTCATGGGCACAAACGAACTGCTCGCCCTTTCTTTCACGATCGAAAACCTGGGGCTCCAGCGCTTCCAGCTGCTTTACACGCTGGCGGTGGAGACGGTTGTATTGAGGGTGAAATCGCTCGAAATCCTGCGCAATGTAGGAGCGGTACTCGCGGTCGATCGCCGGTGCCTGAGCCGGAATCGCGCACGGCCGGACGAGTAGCATCGCCGCCATGACGCTCGCTCTAAGAAGCATCAATCCTTCGCTACAAATATGTGAGGCAGCAGGGAAAGCTTCATGTCTGGGTCGGTGAATTCGACCGGTCCAGGAACTTCGTCAGCGACGACAGAAGATCGATGGGTACCGGGAAAATGACCGTGCTGTTCTTCTCCGATGCGATCTCGACCAGTGTTTGCAGATATCGCAACTGGATCGCGACAGGCTCCTTTTGAATCTGCTGGGCGGCCATGCTGAGCTTTTCGGCCGCGAGATATTCGCCTTCCGCATGGATGATTTTCGCGCGGCGTTCGCGCTCGGCTTCGGCCTGACGAGCGATCGCGCGAATCATCTGGTCGGGCAGATCGACCTGTTTCACTTCCACCATCGTCACCTTTACACCCCAAGGCCCGGTGTGCTCATCGAGCACGCCCTGCAAGCGCAGGTTGATTTTTTCACGCTGGCTCAGCAGTTCGTCCAGTTCGACCTCGCCCAGCACGCTGCGCAGCGTCGTCTGCGCCAGTTGGCTTGTTGCGTAGAGGAAATTGCTCACCTCGACGACCGCGCGCACCGGGTCAACCACGCGGAAATAGATCACTGCGTTGACTTTGACTGTGACGTTGTCGCGCGTGACGAGATCCTGCGGCGGTACTTCCATTGCTTCTACCCGCAGTGAGGTACGGACAATCCGATCGAGCGGCGCGAAAACCAGGATGATACCGGGGCCTTTTGGCTCGCGCAGCACGCGGCCGAGGCGGAAGATCACGCCGCGCTCGTATTCCGCGAGAATCTTGACCGACGAAATCAGGTACAGAACGAGGATGATGATGACGAGCGTGGTGAAGGAGAAGAGCGAGAAGATCATGCTTCCCGATTATGTCTCTTTCACATGGAGCAGCAGGCCTTCCACGCGCTGGATGCGGACATCGGCGCCGGCCGGAATCGGGTGATCGCTGGTCGCCTGCCAGTATTCGCCGCGGATCATGACAGTCCCGCGCTTCTCGACGGGCGTGCGAGTGACCGCCGTCTGCCCCAGCAGTTCCTCGGCTCCGGCAAGGCGCTTCTCTTTACGCACCCGGAACCCGAGATAGCCCTGGAAGGTCGCAATAATGGCCAGCGCAATCGAGAGAGCGATCGGCAAAGCAGGGTGCCAGTAGTGGAAGCCCTGCATAAGGCCCAGAATGCCCAGCGAGAGGAGAACGGCGCCCAGAATTGCAGCCGCTCCGTACGTCCCGAACTTGATCTCGAGAGCGAGCAGAAGCAGCGCGACAATGATCAGGGCCGAGAACAGCATATCCATCATTGTCGGCCGGTTTGAGGCGGCGCGGCAGCCCCGGAAAGCCGGGATTGTCTTTAAACGAACATTAACTGGGCCCACGCTAACCCGGAAATCCACCCCGCCGTCTTGTTGTAGTAGAGAACACAAACTCCTTGAAGGAGAGGAGAAGAAATCATGAAAAAGCAACTTTGCTCAATCGGCATCGGCGCGCTTCTAGCGATGGGGCTTTCCATCGGCGCACCCCTCGCTCAGGAAAACAGCCAGCCGCCCGAAGCCACCCATGGCGGTCGTCCGCCGCGTATGGATCCGAATCGTCAGGTCAAAATGCTGACCAAACGTCTGAACCTGTCGGACGATCAGCAGAAGCAGGTCTTGTCGATTCTCACCGACCGGCAGCAGCAGTTTGAGAATATCCGCAACGACAGCTCGCTATCGCAGGAAGACCGCCGCGCCAAGATGCAATCTTTACGCGAGGATTCCGACACCAAGATCAAAGCGGTGCTGAACGACGACCAGAAGCAGAAATACGATCAGATGCAGCAGGAAATGCGCAATCGTATGCAGCAGCGGCGTGAGCAGAACAACAACCCGCCATCCGGCTCGACCAATAACTAAGAGACCGACTAGCCGGAAGTGCGCGGTCCGCGTTTTTTCGAGCGCCGGGCCGCGCCCACTCCGATCAGCATCAAACCGACCAGGCCCAGAGCGACGCTGCCAGGTTCGGGCATAATTGCTCCCACTTCCAGATTGCTCAGTTGGTAACTCTGCCCTCCATTAAACAGGCTCTCGTCGCCCGAGCGAATGATCACGGTATCCACCGGCACTGTCAAAACGAATCCCCAGAAGCCTGACCACTGATTTTGCGGCGAATACAACGAGTTCGCGGCAACCAGCCCGTCCGGAAGAAAATACTGGTGTCCGCCTGCATCCACTTCCAACCCTGCGTTTACATTGCCCAGATTCCATAATCCGGCAAATGCGTAAGTCGGCTGCGTGAAATGCCATACGGTCTCAGTGTACTTGCCGGTACTGTCGGTATAGGCGCCCGCGGCAAAATGACCGTTGCCGCTGCCCAGGCTGTATCCGTCGAAGTTGATGTCGGACGAGACGGAAACGCCCGGCAGAGTGACCTGAGCGCTCGAAAAATCGTCCATCGCGACCTGAACGGGCCTGCCCAGGGCGGCGATTGCTTGTTGGAACGCAGCCTGGCTATAGTAGGATCCCGATACGGGACCGGCAAGACCAGGCAGAGAAAGCGCAAACAGCGTTAAAGTGGCGAAAAATCGGGGCACTCGGCCCTCCTGAACTACTCTTCGGCAGGAAGACCATTTATATGAAAAGGAATTTGCTCAGGCGGGCGTGCTCGAATGCGGTATCGCCAGAATATTGAAATACCGGACCTGCTCGTTAATCTCGTCAGGAGTAGGCTGGTACGGCGAACGGCCCTGCGGACCGAGCCGGAAGCAATCGTAGCCCAGACGTTCGAGCACCGCCTTAATGTCCGCTCCCGAGTAACCGACTGTCCGCTGGTGGCGCGAAATTTCGATGATCAGATAAGGCCGGAAGCGCTCAAGCGTTTTCGCAGCGCCGTGAAGAACGGATAGTTCATTGCCTTCCACATCGATTTTCACTAAATGAAGCGAGTCCAACGCAGCGCTAGCTGCCAGCGCGTCCACTGTAGTCACCCTGACCTGATAGCTGACCTGGTCCTCTCCGGCCAGCGAATGGAGCGAACTCTGGTCGTTCGATCCGACGTGGACATAAAACGTCGCGTCTCCTTCGCGGTCGGACACGGCGGCGCGAACGGGCTGTACGTTATCGCAGTGATTGAGTTCCAGGTTGCGCTTGAGCTGGGCAAAAACAACCGGTGTGGGTTCCACACAGATGATTCGTCCGGTTCCCTTCATGGTCCGCCAGGCAATTAGACTGAACTGCCCGATGTAGGCGCCGATATCCAGCACAGTCATGCCGGGGCGCAGAAATTCCTCAAACAGGGCGCGCGTCTCGGGCTCCGTCAACCCTTCGGTACGCAGCATCTGGCCCAGGCCATCGAGTGGATCGCTTTCAATGAGGAAACCGTCGATGCGGGCTCGGCTGGCGAGCCGTACCTGCAGCGTATCTTTCAGACGCATGAGCAGCCAGTGAGGACGGCGTCCCATCGCTGCTGAGAGTGCGCAGGCTCCGTGAACCAGCGGCCGGCTAACACCGGGAAATTTTTGGGCAGCAGCGAGAATAACTTGCGAACGCCCCATGAAAAACATTCACCTTCCGGGCAGGATTGCGGGAGCAAATCAAACTGCTCCTCAGCTAGTTGTAGCAGATGAGCGGCGCGTGCGTTGTTTAAATCAGCATCAATCGGAGTGGCTGCCCGGCTGTCGAGCCGCCGCACGCTGCTGCGCCAGTTGCTGCTCGAAATCCTGCTGAGCTTCATCTACGAAAGCACGGAGTTCGCCCGGCTTGATGAAGGGATTCGGCGCGCCTGGCCGCATTCGCTTGTATTTCTCGTCTAGGGAAAAGAATCCAGGATGCGCGCCGAGGAAGACATCGCACGGCAGCGCGCGCATTTTGGCGAAGCTCGCCTCATAATCGGCGACGATGTTCGGGTATTTCGGATTGTTGACCAGCAGGTTTCCCGCAACGCTCAGGCTGCAGGCAAAGACAACCTGATACGTGCGTCCGCCATCGGAAACCGGCATGCTCCAGGTGGTGCAGCCTTTTATGTGGCCAGGTGTCACATGCGCCGTCAGTGTGACACCGCCCAGCGACACGGTCTCGCCATCACTGATAATGCGATCGACATGGACGGCAGGGAAATGCGAATCGCTCTGGCCGGGTCCGAAGCTCTGCTGATGCCCGCTCGAGAGTGTTCCGGCGTCGCCGCGGCTGGCAACAAACTGGGCGTGCGAGGCGCGTTTCAATTCAGCTAATCCGCCGGCGTGATCGTAGTGCGCATGGCTGTTCAGCAGATACTTGACATCCGTAATCTTGAAGCCGAGTTTCGCGATATTGCGTTCGATCTGCGGAGCGGTTTCGCTGAAGCCGCCGTCGAGCAGAATGTCGCCTTGCGGTGTCGTAATCAGAAACGACGAGACGCCGCTTGCGCCCACGTAATAGAGGTTGCCGATAATGCGGAACGGTGGAAACGGCCGGTTCCAGGCGACACGGGACGACACGGAAGACTGCCCCGCCGCCATTACGCCGAGCAGCGCCAGAGTAAACAGGGATCTCATTCCGTCCGGAGCGCCTCGATGGGATTAACCGTGGCAGCGCGCCGGGCCGGAATCAGTGCTGCAGCCAAGCCAGTTACCAGCAGCAAGAGCGCCGCCGCTGTGTAGGACAGAAAATCAGTCGGCGCCACTTCAAAAAGAAAACTGGTGAGCGTGCGGCCCATCGCCAGCGCTATTCCGATACCGATGATCAGTCCGGCAAAAATCAGCAGCGATCCTTGCCGCAGAATCAACCCAAGTATCGAGGTGCGAGTTGCACCCAGCGCCATGCGCACGCCGATCTCGCGCGTTCTCTGCGCCACCAGCTGCGCCAGCACTCCATAAAGCCCCACCACAACCAGCGACGCGGCGAGCCCCGCAAATCCGGCGATCAGATAAAAGCTCAGGCGCTGACTGAAATTTGCATCAGCCACCGTCTGCTGCATCGTTTTCAGGTCGTCGATCGCAAATCCGGGAGCGCTCTGCTGTACCAACGCACGAATTGCATTCGAGAGATCGGTGGCGGTGTGCGTGCGCAGAACGTACTTCGTCGCGGAACTCACCAGCAAGGGATAGAAGAGCGAGCGCTCGGGAATCTGCTGATAGGAGAGAACCATCTCGGGTCTAGCCGGTTCCGCGACTCGTTTTTGCGCGGCATCGCGTGTCACGCCGACGATCGTGTACGACTTCTCCATACCAGTGTCTTTGCCGCCCAGGTTCAGCTGCTGCCCGATCGGATCCCGATTTGCCAGATGCAGATACTCGCGCGCAAAAGCCTGGTTGACCACCGCGACAAACGGCTGGCCTGCGGCATCGGAATCGGAGATCGAGCGGCCGCGAACCAGCGGGGTCCGCATGGCTTCGAAGTAACCGCCGCTGACCACTCGCAACAAGGCGTGCTGCGCCCGTTGCTGCTCAGGCGCCGCTTTCTCACCGTTCAATTCGAAGCTGCTCGACATATCGACGCCATCGAACGGAATGGAAGAAGCCAGCGCCGCCCTTTCCACGCCGGGCAGTGCGCGCAGACGCTCCAGAACCTGCGAATACAGCGCCAGCGCTGCCGCTCCCGAGCCGGCCTTGTCGGCCGATCCGCCCCCCAGGTATCCGGACGAGCTCGGAGGAGTGGCGGTGAAGCTGACGACTTTGGAGACTGCGAAGCCGAGATCTTTGTTCTCGAGATGATACAGCGTCCGGAACAACAGCGAGCAGGCGATCAGCAGCACAGCCGCAATCGACACTTCCGCCACGATCAGGCCGCGTGCCAGACGTGAGCGGGAGGCGCGCGCGCTCATTCCTCGTCCGGCGCCGCGCAGTACATTCTGGGGGTCGGTACGTAGCGCCAGCATTGCCGGAGCCAGCGATGAGAGCAGCGTGGCGAAGCAGGCGAGCACTGCCAGAATCAGCAGCACATCGAAGCGCAGATGGATCGCACTCGCAAGCGGAATCAGATCGCCCGGCAGCAACTGCACAGTCTGCAGAATGCCCCACGCGAGCACGAGCCCGGCGACTGCTCCAGCCGCGCTCAAAAGCAATCCTTCCGCCAGCAGCTCTCGCAGTAACTGCGTTCTCGACCCGCCGAGCGCAATACGCAGCGCGAGTTCCTGATCACGTGCCAGATAGCGGCTGAGCTCGAGATTTGCAACATTGGCGCAGGCGATCAGCAACACGAGCCCAAGTGCGGCAGCGAGACCGTAAAAAACAGATCGTACGGAGTTGGTAATGCGCTGGCGATAGAGCTGTAACGTGAAATGCAGGCCGGCGGCTTCCTTCGCATTGGCTCGGTGAATATTTGCCGCGAGCGTCTCGAGCTCCGCATGCGCCTGTTGTACGCTGACGCCCGGACGCAGACGCCCGATCAGCTCGTAAATGGTAAATCCGCGAGCCTCCATCTCCTCAGTTAGCCGCGAAGGCAGCCAAATCCCCTTGGTTGCATCGGCCCGCTCTTCTTCTGGAAAGGTGAAACTGCCCGGCATGATGCCGATCACCGTGTGGGGAACGCCGCCGATCGCTACCGGTTGACCAACGATCGCGCGGTCCGATCCGAACTGGTCGCGCCAAAGATTTTCGCTCAGGACAACGACCGGCGCTGCGCCGCGCGCGCAATCCGAGTCCGCGAACGCCCTGCCAAGCAGCGGCTTCACGCCCAGCATGCCGATGAGATTGCAGGTCAGCCGTGTGCCCAGGACCGTCTTACCCGATCCATCGTGTGCCCGCAGGATGGCGACATCGACCGTGTACCCGGCGACGCCCTCGAAACTTCTGCTGTGAGCGCGAATATCGCGCAGGTTTGGCCACGACGTCGCGTGGAGCTCGGCACTGCGGGCGCCTTCCCCGATTTCGACCAGCCGATCGGCCGCACGGTAGGGAAGCGGGCGAAGAAGTACGCTGTCGAGCACCGTGAACATGGCGGTGTTGGCGCCGATGCCGAGAGCGAGGGTGATTATGGCGGCCGCGGCAAAGCCCGGTGTCTTAATGAGCAGACGGAAAGCAAGCCGGAGATCGTGTCCCATTCGACTCGCAGTTTAACGTGATGAGAACGAGCAGCCGGTTACTGTTTGCGCGAGTCGGGGCGGCTCTGCGTGTGCGCGTCTTTGCCTGCCTGGTCATCCCCGGGCTGACTGTTGCTCGCGTGAGCGCCTTTCTCTGGCTGGGCCTGCGGATTGCCCTGCTGCTGATTGGTGTCTCGCGGCGTGGTCGGCTGGCTGCAACCCCCGAGTATGGTGAGCGCCAGAACAGAAATCGGAAGAAATACGCGCATATGAGTCGGACGGAGAGCGGGTCAGCCCAATCACATCGAAAAAGTTCGAGTGCTCGTCAGATAATCGTATTGCTCATGCTCCGCCGCTTCGTCCTGCTCGCGATGGCTGCGAGTTCGTTGAGTGCTCAGGTGTATTCTCCGAAGCTGCTCGGCGAGGGTCAGCCGGATTCCACCAATCTCGCCGCCTTCACGCAGACGATGTATCGAACGGCCGGCGCTCACACCGATCGCGAGAGAGCCGAAGCCATCTGGCGATTCTTTCTGACCGACGGCCGTTTCGTTGCGCCCGGTTTCTGGTATCACATTGCAGGCTGGACCTACGAAGAACCCTCCGGCGAAGTACTCGATCCGATCAAGCTGCTCAACAGCTACGGCTTCGGCCTTTGCTACCACGTCGCGCCGTTGCTCGAAGCGGTCTTCAAGGCCGGCGGCTTCACTGATGCGCGCTGCTGGTTTCTGACCGGGCACACCGTCGCGGAAGTTTTTTACGATGGCGCCTACCACTATTTCGATTCCGATCTGATGGGCTACAATACGCCCGGCATCGGCTCGTTTCGCGGTAAGTCGGTATCTTCGGTGCACGACATCGAGCGCGATCCGCAGATCATTTTGGGCAAGCTGGCAGGCCCTAAAAGCGTGATACCAGGGACGGTCGATAGTCCCTGGTATCCGGCCGATCTACGCGCCGGCGCAATCGGCGAGCTGGCCGCGCTTTTCAGTACGACAGACGATAACCGTCTCTATCCGTACCCGCGCTACGCCTCCGGTCACAACATGGCCTTCGTGCTGCGCCGGGGCGAAAGCCT
Organism: Terriglobia bacterium; assembly: GCA_021325235.1. Taxonomy (GTDB): domain Bacteria; phylum Acidobacteriota; class Terriglobia; order Bryobacterales; family Bryobacteraceae; genus Bog-105. Next base: position 95,824 of record JAJPHN010000025.1, read on the forward strand.
GACGCGCTTCTTTCAGCCCGAGGAGCCCGGACTCTTTTATCTGCCCTACGTCTGGGACGGCCGCAGCTGGCGTGAGTTCCCGCAGGAATCGGATGAGTTTCACATCCGCACCGCGGACGGTCCGCGCAGCCAGAAAGACAGTCGGATGTGGGCGACGGGCCGCATCGACTACACGCCGCCTGAATGCGCCGATCTGGTGGAAACGATCGAGATGCCGAGTCCCTATGTGATCATCGACGCGCGCTTCAGCATGCGAGCTGATATCGAAGCGGGTTCAAGCGTTCGTATCGAAACGTCGGTCGATCGTGGACTGCATTGGGATGTCGCTGCCGAGCGGAAAGGTCCATTTCACGGGGACTGGAACGTGCAACCGAAAGAATTCGCAAAGAGCCAACACGGTCATCTGACTGCAGTGAGCGGCAGCTACGGCTATCTTTTTCGTCTCACGCGCAGCGACGTCAACTCTCACGTGAAACAGCTCCATCTCACATCGCGCATCGAGCTGAATCCGCGCTCGCTGCCGGCCGTGCGCGTGGGCCAGAATCATTTTCATTTTTCGTCCGGCGAGGCAATCGAGAGAGTGAACATTCCCGCGCCGCTCCAGTCAGCACCCTTGCACGATCTCAAAATCGCCGATGAACAGGGGCAGCGCCTTCTCTATCCGGCGGGCAAATCCGGGTACGTACTCTACAAATTGGAGACAAACACGGGCGCACTGACCGGATTCGATGTCGGAGCGCGCTTTCTCGATATGCCCGACGGAATCGCGCCGAATAAATTGACTGCGGAAACGCGCCAGAGCACCATTCGTACGACAAACGGACCGGCGTCGCTCGCCTGGTCGCTCAATCCTAACGGCCCATTCCAGGAACTCTGGCACTATTCGCGGGCGATCGAGTGGCGCGATCGCCAACCCATTGACCGGCTGCTGCGCTGGCCGGAAGTTTTTCGCGAAGTTCGCGATCTACCGCCCGGCACCCAATGCGTCTATGTGAAATTTGCAACTGCCGGGCCCGCGCTCGATAGTATTCGACTGGCCCTTTATCGGACGGCGGCTCTGTCAGCCGGCACCGTGGAGCTGGAACAGGTCTGGACCGAGCGCGGCACCCAACGACAGCATCTGGAAACATTCCCGGCAAGAGCGCGCCAACACGATTTCGATTTCACCGCCGGTCCCGACATACGCAACGAAGCGGTCACGATCCGGTGCCGCTGAGATTACTTGCGCGTGGCGGCCAGCACGTACTCGATCGCTTCTATGACAGTCTCCGGCTGATCGATTAGCACCATGTGCGTGCTGTGATCCGCCACAAATTGCCGGCTGTTGCGCGAAAGCGACAGCAGTTTCCGCTGTAGTTCGAGGTATTGCTCCGAATCGTACGGAATGCTGACCACGGCCAGTGCCTTTTCTCCCAGAGGAGCATCTGAGCCCTCTGCGCGAGCGACTTCGGAGAAGCATTTCTCGGCCATCTCCGGCGTCGGCCGAACCGAAATCGGCAGCGCCCAGCGGTGCAGCGCCTGATCGTGAGCGGGCAACCTGCTGAAATTCTCGTCATCTTCGAAATCGAGCAGGATGGGCGTTTGATAGACGAGAACCGGCGGGCTGTTTCTGCCTGAGGGCGGAGGAGCCGTTGGCCGGTTCACAGGTGTATCGACAAAAGCATGGTCGACGAGCACCATACCCGCAATCTCATTTGGAAATTCTGCGGCATAGAGACGCGCGATGAGTCCGCCGATCGAATACCCAACCAGTATGTACGGCTCATGCACGCCAGCACTCCGCAGCAGCTCGTGCAACTCGGTTACTCGGTCCGTGCAGGTGCGATTTTTCTCGTCAGGCACATGATCACTCCAGGCAGTCCCGGCTGTATCGTAGGTGCAAATTTGCGTGTGCCGCGCGATCTCGGGCTGTATCAGGCCCCAATCGAAGGAGAAGCCGCCGCTCGCAACGATCACCGCGGGAGTTCCATTGCCCGTGCAATAGAGATGCAGACGATGTCCCGCGACCTCGATCAGTTTGCCGAGCACGGGAGGCGGTATCTGGCACATCGCCGGGACACAAACCATTCCGCCAAGAATGCACGTCCTGACGAGATGTAACGCCCACACGATCCCCATTCTCGCCTCCATGGTCTGAAAGAATAGAGCCGATGCCGAAGGAAATCCTGATCGTAGCCAGCGGAGATTTGCGGCTGGCGGCGAATCGCGTATGCTGGCCTGCGCAGCAGCAGATGGAAGAAGCGCTTTGCGAGGCGATCCGCAGTTTTGGATTCGAGCCGCGCCGCGCGCACGAGTACGATGCCGAAAAACAACACGGGTTCATCGACTCGCAGAAACGCGGCATGGAAGTCTTTCGGGAGATCGATCCCAATGCGCCGCTGATTGTGGCGGAAGCGGTCTGGCAGTACAGCCATCACGTGCTCCCTGGCCTCACGACTCACCGCGGCCCGATTCTCACGGTCGCGAACTGGAGCGGGCAATGGCCCGGACTCGTTGGCATGTTGAATCTTAACGGATCGCTCACCAAAGCCGGCGTGCCATACGCGACGCTCTGGTCAACCGATTTCAAAGACGATTATTTACGGTCTCGGCTTTCGGCTTGGCTGAACGGCAAACCGGTGGTGCATGACGCGAGTCATGTGCGCCCGCTCGGCAATGTCAGTTTGCCTGCGAAAGCAGAGAATTCGGGTATCCAGCTGGCGCGCCAGTTGAAGCGTGAGAAAGCGATCCTTGGCGTCTTCGATGAAGGCTGCATGGGCATGTTCAACGCCATCGTTCCGGATCATTTGCTGAATCCTATCGGCGTGTTCAAAGAGCGCCTGAGCCAGTCGGCGCTCTACGCGGCCATGCGCGAAATCCCCATCGGAGAAGCGCGTGAGGTTCGCCGCTGGCTCGACAACAAAGGAATGCAATTCAAAACCGGACCGAACGTTGAGACCGATCTTACTGACGAGCAGATTCTCGATCAGTGCCGCATGTACATCGCGGCCATGCGCATTGCCGATGAGTTCGGTTGCGATGCGATCGGGATTCAGTATCAGCAGGGATTGAAAGATCTCGCGCCCGCTTCGGATCTCGCCGAAGGCTTGCTGAACAATTCGGACCGACCGCCGGTGCATGCACGAGATGGCCGCGAACTCTACGCCGGCAAGCCGCTGCCCCATTTCAACGAGGTCGACGAATGCGCCGGGCTTGATGCGCTCATCACGAATCGTGTCTGGACAGCGCTCGACCTGCCGCCCGAAACCACGCTGCACGATCTGCGTTACGGCGAAGAGTATCAGGGTGAGTTTGTCTGGGTCTTCGAAATTTCGGGCGCCGCGCCCGCGGCGCATCACATCGATGCCTACGCGGGTTCAGTGAGCGAACGCCAGCCTCCCATGTATTTTCGGCTCGGAGGCGGCTCGCTGAAGGGCGTCGCAAAGCCTGGCGAGATCGTCTGGAGCCGAATATTCATCGAAGATGGCCGGCTAAAAGCGGATCTGGGACGCGCCAAAGTTGTCGATCTTCCCAAACAGGAAACCGAACGACGCTGGAAGATCACGACGCCGCAATGGCCGATCATGCACGCAGTCCTGTACGGCGTTTCGCGCGACCAGATGATGGCGAAACACAAAGCGAACCACATCCAGGTCGCTTACGGCAACGACGCCTCGAGCGCCAACGAGGCTCTCGCCGCAAAAGCGGCATTTTTCCGCGAGGCGGGTATTGAGGTCAACATTTGCGGCACGGAAACCGGACTGTAGATGCGCGTCGGACTGCTGGGCACCGGGGCCATCGCCAATAAGCACGCTCAGGCGTATCGCAATATCGGATTCGAGCTAGTCGCCTGCTCGAACAAGACCGAAGCGCGCGGGCGTGAATTTGCCGAGCGATGGGGTGCTCAATTTATCGCCGGTTATCGCGAGCTCTGCCGCTATCCGGGCCTCGATTTCATTGACGTTTGCACGTTCCCCGATTTTCATCTCGCGCCGGTCCGCGCCTGCGCCGAGATCGGCCGGCCCGTTCAGCTGCAAAAGCCGATCGCTACTAACCTCGAAACGGCGCGCGAGATGATCGGGATCGCACGCGCAGCCAGCATTCCGTTGAGCGTTGCGAGCCAGCATCGTTTCGACGATGCCACCATCTTTTTGAAACGCGCCGTCGCAGCCGGCCGACTGGGTCGCATCCTCGAAGCCGACGCCTACGTGAAATGGTTCCGTGATGATGTCTATTACGCTCGTCCCATCAAAGGCAGCTGGCAAACTGAAGGCGGCGGCGCCCTGATCAACCAGGCCATTCATCAGGTTGATTTGCTGCGTTATCTGATTGGCCCCGTTGCACGCGTCTCGGGCATGTGGCAGCTTGCCTCTGCGCATCGCATCGAGTCGGAGGATATCGTCAACGCACTGCTCGGCTACGAATCAGGCGCTACCGGAGTGCTCCAGGCTGCCACCGCGTTCTGGCCCGGATACACCGAGCGCATCGAGATACACGGAACGCGCGGAACAGCAGTCATTTCGGGCGACCGGCTGACTCGCTGGGATGTGCGCGACGACGACGCTCCAGCCCACGATCCGCCCCCGCTCGCGGCGGACATCGCATCCGGCGCTTCGGATCCCATGGCGATTTCGCTCACCTCCTTCGAACGCCAGTTCCTCGATTTTGCCGATGCCATTCGCAACCAGCGCGAGCCGCTGGTGAATGGTGAAGAGGGCTATTGCGCGCTCGAAATTGTCCTCGCTATTTATGATTCCTGCCGTAGCGGCGAGCCGGTTGAATTGAGCCGGCGAAAGCTATAATCAGGGCGTTGGACCGCGTTGTCCAGGCGGCTTGAAAAGGTCGCAAAACGCCCGAATGCCGCTAACCCGCCCCGACGAATCCGCGTCGCTCCGCTCCGAAGCCGGCCCGGATCCTGTTAGCGAGATTATTGCGCGAAGCAGTGATCCCGAACGTACCCGCCGGTACTTCCACGAGCTTCAGATTCGGCATCCGCAGTTTTTTGCGAAGCTCGCGAGCGATCAACTGGCCGCGCACCATCTTGGGCTGGTGTTTTCCGCCAGCCGCTTTCTTGCCGACGAACTCCTGCGTTATCCAGAGTGGATCTTTGAGCTCGACGATCTGACGCATCCGAGTTCGCGTGAAGACTATCATTCACGTCTTAGCGTCTTCCTCAGTGAAATACCCGGGCGCCAAATCGGCGCCGAACAGTTTGCGCTTTTCCGCCGCAAAGAAATCCTGCGCATCCTGCTGCGGGACCTGCTGCAGGTCGGAACTCTTCGCGAGATCACGGAAGAGCTGTCGAATTTGGCCGATGCGATACTCGGCACCGCGCTTCTACATGTCTTCTGTGAACTCGAGCCGCGTTTCGGGCAAGCCAAAGAAGAGCATTCGCAAGAACGCGCGAGATTTTGCGTCATGGCGCTCGGCAAGCTGGGCGGCCGCGAATTGAACTACAGCTCCGACATCGATCTGATGTTTCTGTATTCGGAAAACGGCGAAACTTCAGGCCCGGAGCGCATAACCAACAAAGAATTTTTCAAGCGTGCGGCGAACCACTTCACAAATCTCCTCTCGAGCTACACGCCTGCCGGCCAGTGCTACCGGCTCGATCTCCGTCTGCGGCCCGAAGGCACCCACGGCGAAATCTGTCTGTCACTTCGAGCAGCCAGCGAGTATTATGCTCGCCGCGCGCGCGATTGGGAGTTGCAGATGCTTCTGAAGGCCCGTGTCGCTGCGGGCGATAGGGAGCTTGGGGTCCGCCTGCTGGGCTCCGTAGAACCACTGATCTACTCGACCACACTCGATTTCTCGACTATCGAAACGATGTCGGAGACGCGCGAGCGCATCAGCGAGAAAATCGCGCGCAAGACTCGCAAGCCTGGCGCCATCGACGTGAAGCTGACCCGAGGCGGTATTCGCGATATCGAGTTTCTGGTGCAGTGCCTGCAGCGCTTGCACGGTAGCCGCGAGCACTCGGTGAAAGATCAGAGCACGCTCGGCGCTCTCGCGCGCTTGCATCGCAATGATCTGCTGTCCACCACCGAATTTTCCCGCTTGGCGCACGCCTACCAATTCCTGCGCCGCCTCGAACACATTTTGCAGTTCGAAAACGACCGGCAGACTCACACGCTTCCAACCGATGCAGCCGAGCTCGAGCGAATTGGACTACTGCTTGGGGCCGACGGGCGATTGCTGCCGGAGTTGAACCAGCATCTGGAAAACGTGCAGGGCATCTACGAGCGCATCGTCCATGCACAGCGTCCGCTTTACTACACCGCTCAAGCGACGCCGTCTTCCTCCAGCGAACCCGAGATGCAGACCGCCGAAGAGTTCCGGAACGGTGTATCGGAGCTGATCTCCAGATTAAATGAGGGATCGACCGAGCTGCGCCAGCTTGCCGAGCGCCCCGCAGTCGCCGAGTGGAGCGGCCAATTGTTTGAATTGAGTCCTCCGCTCGCGGGCGAATTGATTCGGCAACCGGAGCTGTTGCATCAGATCGAACGGTCGGTCGAGCACCCTGCCCGCCGGTACGCATTCGAAGGCCTCGCCGCACCGCTCAACGACATTGCCGGTCTACGCCGATTTTTCCGGCGCGAGATGTTCCGTATTCAGACGGCCAGCATCTGCGTGCCCGAGCCTGTGTTTCAAACGCTTGATCAGACATCGGCGCTCGCCGAATTCGTCATCGCGCGTGCGTACCGAATCGCTCTCGAGCAAGGTTTGGCTCACGCGCGTGAACATGCAACCGACGCCAAGCCGTTTCGCGAACCGGAAACGGAGATGATGGTTGTCGCGCTCGGGCGGCTCGGGATGCGCGAGTTCGATATCGGCTCGGACGCTGATTTGCTGTTCATCATCCCCGAAACCGAAGCGCCGAGACAGCGATTCTGGACACGAGTTACGGAGCGCCTGCTCGATATCCTCTCCGGTTACGGCGAAGGCGGCGCTGTTCTTTCGATCGATACACGTCTGCGCCCTAATGGCCGGGAAGGCAATCTTGTCCAAACCGAATCCGCCTACGCTGATTATTTTTCCAATAAGGCCGAAGCCTGGGAGGGCATCGCCTATATGAAGGCGCGCGCTGTGGCCGGGGATACGGAACGCGCGACAAAATTCCTCTCGGATCTGCAACAGGTCGACTGGCGCCGCTACGGGCAGGGTGGGCGCTCGAAGCTCGCGTTGCGGCAGATGCGTCTGCGTCTCGAGAAGGAACAGGGTGCGCATGCACCGCTTAAAGCGGCGCAGGGCAGCTACTACGACGCGGACTTCATCCTCATGTACCTGCGGCTGCGCGGCGCCGGCATGTTCTTCAAAAGCCTCAATACGCCGGAACGAATCGACATTCTCGAGAAAATGGGGCATCTCGACCGCGCCGACGCTGAGTTCCTGCTGGAAGCCACCACGCACTTCCGCGCGCTGGATCATGCGCTTCGATTAGTAACTGGTCACTCCGAAGGGCGAATACCGCCTTCCGCGGAGCAGCGCGCCATGATCGCGAAGCTGATGAACCGCTGGACAGGACAACGAGCAACCGCCGATAACCTGGAAACGAACTTGGCGGACGTGCAGACCAAAATGCGGCGGCTGTTCGACACTGTATTCGCCGCCTGAGCGCTACTCTTCTTCTTCGACGTGCATGTGCGCCTTCGCGGCGGCAATAATCTTTTCCGCCTGCTGCGCCGGTACGTAGTCGTAATGATCAAATTCCATGTGGAATGAGGCGCGACCCTGCGTTTTCGATATAAGATCGTTTTGATAGTTCAGCATCTCCGCCATGGGGACCTGTGCGCGAATTGTTTGCGTGTTGCCGTTCAAATCCATCCCGCTCACGCGCCCGCGGCGGCCGTTGAAGTCGCTCATCAGATCGCCGGCGAACTCGGTGGGCGTTTCCACTTCGACTTTCATAATGGGCTCGAGCAGCGCCGGTTTCGCCTGCTGCATCGCTGCTCGGAACGCTTTCCGGCCGGCGAGCTTGAATGCCATTTCGGATGAGTCAACATCGTGATACGAGCCGTCATAGAGCGTCACCTTGAAATCCGTAACCGGATACCCGGCGACAAAACCCTGCTCGGCCGCTTCGAGAATGCCTTTTTCCACTGCGGGCACAAACTGCTTCGGAATGGCGCCGCCGAAAATGTCATTGACAAACTGAAACTTTTCGCCGCGCGCGAGCGGCTCCATCCGAATCCAGCAGTCGCCGAATTGCCCGTGTCCGCCGGTCTGCTTTTTGTGACGCCCCTGTACGCTGGCCGTGCCGCGGATCGTTTCCCGATACGGAATCTTCGGCGATTTGAGCTCAACCTCCACGCCGTAACGGCGTTTGAGCCGACTGACCACGATTTCCAGATGCTGCTGGCCGTTGCCGGCCAGCAGAAATTCCTTTGTCTGGGGATCGCGATAGAAGCGCAGGGAACGGTCCTCCTCCAGGACCTTCGTCAAAGCCGTGCTCAGCCGGTCTTCATCGTTGCGCGTCTTGGCTGAAATCGCGTACGCAATGGAGGGTTCGGGCAGTGCAACACCCTCAAACACCACGCAATTGGCTTTTTCGCAAAGCGTGTCACCTGTCAGTGTGTCTTTGAGCTTTGCTACTACTCCGAGATCGCCTGCACGCAGCTCCGGAATCGGCTGCATACCTTTTCCGAACGGAGTCGCGATGTGCGCCAGACGTTCGTTCACATTTGAGCGCTGATTAGTGAGATGAGCATCATCCTTCACCACGCCAGACATAACTTTGAAGTACGTCAGCCGACCAGCGAAAGGATCCGCTGCGGTTTTGTAGACGAAGATCGAAGGCGCATCGGCCGGTGTAACTCGTTTCGTGAGCTCCTTACCGTTCTGAGTGGCACGCAATTCTGGACCTTCGAGCGGTGACGGAAAAACTTCAGTGATGAAATTTAGCGCGAGATCCGCGCCGATATTGGCTGAGGCGGCGGCACATAGAATCGGGAACACGCGCCTGGCTCTCACAGCCTCCTGCAAGCCGCTGACGATATGCTCGCAGGGAAGCGTTCCGGTTGCGAAGAACTCTTCCATGAGTTCGTCATTGCCTTCAGCGATCATTTCAACCAGCGCTTCGTGTGCCGCGGTAGCAGCTTCTTTCTCTGACTCCGGTATATCGCCTTCGGTGCCTTTGCCATTGCCTCCGGGCTGATACGAGAAACAACGCATTCGGATCAGATCGATAATGCCCGTAAAATTCTTCTCGCTGCCAACCGGCAACTGCACTGGAACCGCGGTTCGGCCGAATTTTTCGTGAATGCCCTCTATCGTCCGGTCGAAGCTCGAACGCTCACGATCGAGCTTATTGACTACGAGCGCGGTCGCAAGCTGAAAATCTGCGGCAAAGTTCCAGACTTTTTCGGTCGAGACCTCGATTCCGGCTACACCATCGAGCAATACAAGTGCGCTATCAGCCGCAATCAATGCCGACCGGGTTTCGTTCAGGAAAATGTTATAACCGGGCGTATCGAGCAGGTTGATCTTCGATTTTTGCCAGGCAAAAGCAGCAGTCGCGACACTGATGCTCAGCTTGCGGGCAATCTCTTCTTCATCAAAATCGGTGATTGAGTTGCCATCGTCGGGGCGTAAGAGACGCTCCGTCGCGTTCGCGGTGGCGAGCATTGCGGATGCGAACGCCGTTTTCCCGCAATGCCCATGTCCGATCAAAGCAACGTTCCGGACATCGGAACTCTCGAAGACCTTCATAGCTGATCCTCCCGGCAGAGCTCTGTGATTGAGCGCGACAAGGCGCCCGAAGCCGAGAGCATATCAAACGTGTTACGAAAACGTGAACTGCACTCAGCGTTCGGCGAGGATGTCGCGCTGCGGCGTGTAGCCGAGCTTCCAACCGTATTCAAGCAGCGGTTTGGCTGCTAAGGCAAACTCCACGATGTTGTCCACGAGGGCGGCGGAAAGGCAGTCGCTCTCAGTGAGGTTGCGCGAAGTGACGTACGAGGTCAGGCGTAGGAAATCCGCGATATCGGAACCCGCATATTGATCGAAGCCGCGCGGAAGCCGGCTGAGACGATGTTCGCTGGAAAGCGGCAGCTCGTATTTTGCAAGCTGCTTGACCATTCTTTTCATCGCTCCCGGATCGGCCACGATCGACTCCCGCCAAAGCTGAAGAAACGGGCGCTCCGGCATCCAGAAACCGGCCGCTACCAGCGGCGTTTCGCAGGAAATATGAATGTAAATCTCTCCCGGGTCGTTACCCGCCGGCGAACGGCGCAACCCTGCGCCGAGGTGGGTGTTGAACGGCCGTTTGTCGGCACTGAAACGAATGTCGCGATAGATGCGAGTGAGCGGATTCTTGTCTTTTGCATAGAGTGCCAGCCCGCGCCGGCGGCAACGGGCGGCCACTTCGTGAACGAGCACTTCCATGGGCTGCTTCACAGTTTCTTCAAAGATCTGCTTGCGCTCGCGAAACCAGTCGCGGTCGTTGTGCTTCTTGAGAGCTCGCAGAAAGTCGAAGCCAGCTTGGGGAAAACCGTAAAATTCGAGATTTGCCTGAGAATCCGGCGATGCGGTCAACTCTTTTGCAGGCGGCATGATCTATCTATCTTCCTGTTTTAACTGGATGAAGCCGGCTGCGAACGCGATGCTAAACTGAAGGCGATTTCGCGGGTATTTCACCTCGCTGGAGAGATGGCCGAGTGGTTGAAGGCGCACGCTTGGAAAGCGTGTATAGGGGAAACTCTATCGTGGGTTCGAATCCCACTCTCTCCGCCATAGCAAAATCAACAACCCACCGACACGGAAGCATTCAAGCGGGCAACGCGGCACACAACGAAGCATGCCGGTTACCTCTACACAAGGCATCGGCAGGAGTGCGAGGGCGGACATCCGGAGAGTCGCGCTCCGGCGATTTCGAGGAGCGTTAAAGGCCTGGAAGCGTTGCGCCTGTTTCATCTTTGCTTGTGGTAACATCGGCGGAACGTTCAGCCGCAATACACCGGCAAGGCTGATTGGGACGAAGCGAAGGCCGTCCCGGCGGCATGGGAAGCGGCAAGCTCGTGGAAGGGGGAGTACCTGCAACATCCGCTGAACCTGATCCGCCCACCCCCCGCATGGGCCTAAGGCAACAACGATCGAGGTGGCACTCGCGGCTTTTCTGGCGGAGCGCGAGGAAGCTGTGCGCCAGACACCTTGCGCAAGAACCGCATCGTCTTGAATACACTCAAAGGCCTTTCGGAGCGGAAAGGCTATGTCTTACTCGACCAATGGACCACAATGGATGTGCGCCAACTCCGCACTTCGTGGGTGTTGCTCCCAATAGCGCAGGGAAATATATGGAGATTGTCAAGGCTTCCTTCGCTTTTGCTGTTGCCAATGGGGGCTCGGTTCGAGTCGTGGCAAACCTGTCAAGGCTGCAAAAACCAAAGGTACTGCCAATGCTAAAGAACGCATACCGCTCAGCGACGAAGAATTGAAGCGCATGTTCGACGCCTGCGAGACTTAGTACGGCAAAAGGTCCATTCACTGGTGAGGTACACCACCGGCCAGCCCAGGGCGAAGTCGCTAATTATCGGTACAAGTGGACAGGGCAGGACTTGGCAGTTGCAGGCCGACTTCTTGCATTTGCTCCGGCCATTGTGAAAACTGGTCTGCGCGTTTGATCGCGAATCGAATACGATCGATCGCCACGCGCGCTTGATAGGCCAATTCGAACTCCATTGCTGTTGGCCAGGAGTGCACTTTGGTATCGAGCATCCCTCGGTGATCACCGCAGACCCAGCCATACGTGATCACTTGAAAACCGGCCAAAATGGCGGGACCGCCCGAGCTGCCCCGGTCCGCTGCCAGGAGCGACGGAGTCGAGACGACGGTTGAGCGCGATCGTTGCAGAATGTGGAGTTGGCGAAAGAAAGTGGTTAAGGAGGGACTTCCTGAAGCCTTCAGAGTGCAGCGTATTGGAATCGAAGCTGCGACTGTCATAGCGGATAGTGCGCCGGCCGATGTCGCAAAGTACTTTCGTGACAATCCGTTGATAGCCAAGCGCTTGTTGGCTGAGTCCTACGACAAGCGGTTTACACCGTCCACATTCATGGAAGAACACGGTAGCGGGTTCAGGGTTGGCTGGTATTCGAATGAGCGTGAGTGCGTTCGGGAGTTTTCGAACTTAGCTGATGCCGCAACTGATTACCTGCTGTTCTCGCTTGGCAAGGGTCGATGGATGCCGCCCGGAGCCCGCGATTAGCAACCTGAAGAAGCGCTTTCCAACCCGAAGCTCGATGCGCGGTTATTCTGGCCCGGAAAGCGATAAATCCCGGGAGCACGAGGGCGGAGCCCTCGTAATGAAAGGTCTGACTTTCCGTATGTGGCCACAGCGGTTTTCGTTCGCCAGCTTCGAGGTCCACAGTTCAACACTTGCCCGTGATGAAGCAAGCAGTCGAGAATCGCACCTACAGCAGCATCGCCGAGCAGTTTGCCCCAGTCCTCAACGGGACGGTTCGATCTCAGCAGCGTGCTACAGCGTTCGTATCTGCGCATGATGATCTCGAGCATGTCTTCAGCGCCGTATGTGGCAGCTTGCGCATCCCAAAATCGTCGATGATGAGGAACGGCACAGTGGATACGGATTCCATGTATTTCTTGCGTCGGCCTTCAGCAACCGCATCGCCCAAGTCGTCCAGGAGCACATGGGTATCGCGATAGAGGACCTTGTAGCCTTGCAGGATCACGGCCTGGCCAATCGCTTGTGCCAAGTGACTCTGGACTGCCCCCGATTCTGAGCCACTTTCCAGTGGCACTCTCGCAGCGAAAGGAGTTGCAAATGGGAAAGAGACGGGTGGGAAGGTATCCGCTGGCATCCCGCCAGATGGCGGTGGATCGCCTTCGTAAATGCGATGACGTGGTCGCCTTCTCGGAAGAACTGGGTGTTTATCGGCGTCTACTCTACAAGTGGCGGAAGCAGGCTCGAACCACTGGAAGAGGACGGCACGAGTTCTTCAGATATCAGGGAGTTCACGCTCACCAGGGAGATCTGCCAGCTAAAGCGCCTCCAGATATGGAAGAGATGGAGCTGCGGTCGGCGATTCAAGCAATTTGGTTGAACACAAGCTTCGATATAGCTATCGTCGAGTCACCACAGAACTGCGGGACCGGGGATTTTCGGCCAATCACAAGCGTGTCGTTCGCCTGACGCGGATGGGACAACCTACTCGCCTTGAGGCGTTCGGCGTTTGTGGGGACGACTGACTCTGACCGCGAACTCCTTGTCCATCTAAACCTAGCCCGCCGGATGCAGCTGAACGGCATAAACCAGTTATGGGTTGCAGATATAGCGTTTGTCGGCCTCCAGCAGGAATTCGTCTTTTTTGGCAGTGATTCTGGACGCCTATTCGCGCAAGGATTGGCTGGGCACTCGATCGTTCGCCTGGCCGCGCAACTCGCCGTTAGAGCTTTGCAGAACGCGATCTCCAGTTGTGCGTCCGCGCCGGGGCTCGTACATCATTCTGATCGTGGCATACAGTATGCATCCGCCGAATACGGCGCGCTCTTGGATAAGCAGCAAATCACTGCCAGTATGAGCCGCCTCGGAAATCCTTGGGACAACGCGAAATGCGAGAGCTTCATGAAGACGTTGGAGTGCGAAGAAATCCGCGCGAATGAGTATCGCGGGATGGAAGATCTCGGTAACAATGTCGCGTGTTTCGTAGATGTGTATTACAACTCGCAGCGGCTCCATTCGGCGCTGGGATACAACACGCCGAAACAATTTGAGGCAACAATTTGCCCTGCGGCGCCTGCCGGAAATGGCCAGCTGAGTTTTCCAGGCATCGGGAGATCTTTCAATCCGACGTGTCAAACAAAAAGAAGCCGCCCCAGGACGGTTTCCCGAATCATCGCCTTGATGAGTCTCCGGCTGGCTATTCCTTGCCGAGTTGGTCTCCACCAGAGCCCGGCTCCGCTTCACCAGCCTCGCTCATCTTAAAATGTGGCAGCATTTCGACAAAGAAAAAATAATCGAATGGCAAGTGTGTTCACTGCGATCTGTCTCAGCGAAGGGGTTCATCCATTTCGTCGTGTTGCGTCCATGTGTGCCTCTCTTTCGCCTGGGTTTCGTAGCGTGATCATTTATAAGCGCAAACGCCCGATCGTCGATTCGCGCGCGATCACCTTTGATTCGAGCAGAATCGTCTTGGGGCGCGGCATCTTCTGGCCGATCAGTGACAGCGCAAGTTCCCCGGCGCTCCGGCCGAGCTCGGCGCTGTTCTGATCGACGGACGAAAGCGGCACGCGAAGGAATTGCGCATACAGCACGTTGCCGCAGCCGATGACAGCGACGTCCTGCGGCACCCGCAAGCCGCGTTCGATGACCGCTTGCATAGCGCCCATCGCGCTCGGGTCGTTGTAGCAAAATACACCATCCGGCCTCGGATTCGTTTCGAGTAGCGCTTTCATCGCTTTGTATCCACTAAGGTCCGCCGCAACGTCGCCGGTTTCTTCCATCGCTACGTATTCGGGCACGAAATCGATCCGGTGACGATCGAGGGCGCGCTTATATCCGGCATACCGGCCCATCCCGGGACTCAGTTCCGGGCCACGGACGTGCGCAATCCGGCGGCATCCAACCGAGATCAGGTGCTCAGTCGCGAGGCTCCCGATTACCTCTTCATCGGCGCCCACGAAGTTTGCAGACAGTCCGGCAAACTGGCGATCGATCAGCACGTACGGTATATGCCGCTCCTCAATGCGCCGAAAGGTTTCCACATTCCACTGCACCGAGGCGATGATCAGCGCATCGACGTGCCGCGCCAGCATGTCTTCAATCTCATTGCGCTCAAGTTCGGGATCTTCTTCAGAGGAAGCAAGCAGCACGCCATAGCGCTGCGTTCGCAAAAAGGCGGAGAGGCCCTGCGCCACCTGTGCGAAAAACGGATGCGTGAGATCCGGCACCACGAGCCCGACGCTCATCGTCCGGCCGGTCACCAGCGCCCGTGCCGCGTAATTCGGCTGGTAATTTAGCTCGCGCATGCGGCTCAAAACACGTTGGCGCGTCTCTTCGCTGATGTCGCCGTGGTTGCGTAATACTTTGGAGATCGTTACCACCGAGACGCCGAGGTCGCGCGCGATGTCCTTCATCCGAACGCGCATCGTCCTCCGCGGCAAAAGCTCAGGCCCCTGTAATCCGGAAAACGATCGCGTGCCGTGTGAGATTTGTTGGGGGCACTTGCACGGCGAGTTCTGTCTCGTTCTGCCGCCACTCAACTCGACCGTTTGCGCCGAGCAGTTCCACATTTTGAATTTTGCCCACCTGTTGCGGGCCGCCAAGCGCCAGCGGCGGAATGCGCGCCTCCTTCTCGGGCTCGCCCATCACGAAGGCGTAAAGTGTTTCGCCTTTCGTTGTGAAGCGTATATCTTCTGCTGTGAGCGGCTTCCGAAAGCGTTCATTGAACGCGCCTGCCTGATGATGCTCGGAAGCTACCGATTGTGCGCTGGAAACGACTGTTGATGGACCAGCGCCATAGAGCTTCCATGGACGCGTGCCATAGATCGCTTCGTTATTGATTGCCATCCAGTTGGTGATCTCTCCCAGAATGTTCAGTTCCTCCGGATCCAGCATGCCGTTCGAAGGCAGCGGGAAATTCAGCAGCAGGTTGCCGTTGCGGCTGACGATATCGACCAGCATATCGATCACGATCTTCGGCGACTTGTAGTGCGCCTCCTTGTCGTAGTGCCAGTTACCAATGCAGGTATCGGTCTGCCAGGGCTCGTCCCAGATGTGATCGACTACCCCGCGCTCCAGATCCAGCACACACGTGCCCTGTACACAATCGGTTCGTCCCTTGTTCGCCCAAACACCCTCTGCTTTGCCGCCATTTCGTTCGGCGCTGCAGTTATATTGATGCGCCATGAGCGCCAGACCCCATTCGCCGAAGAAGATCGGTCCGTCCGTGTACATGAGGTCGGGCTGATATTGATCGATCAGGTCCTTAATGCGCGCGAAGTACTCCTGTTTCCACTTGAGCGGAACATTGCTCTGCTCCCAGAGATTTTTGGGAGCATCGTGCGTTTCGTGATAAAGACTCGAGTATTTCGGATCCGCCCCGTCGTACGCGACGCCCTTGAGCGGCCCTTCCTTATCGCTGCCGCGACTTGTCTGAAACCAGTTGTAGCTGACCGCAAGATGTTCGCTGACACCGAACCGCAAGCCATGCTTCAGCGCGGCTTGACGGAACAGACCCACGATGTCCTTCTTTGGCCCCATCTTCACCGCATTCCACTCGTGGTAAGTCGAATTCCATAGGTCGAAGTTGTCGTGATGCACGCCCATGCTGACGAAATACTTTGCGCCAGCTTTCTTGTACAGCGAAATCAGGTAATCGGGATCGAAACGCTCGGCCTTCCAGGTTGGAATGATATCTTTAAAGCCGAATTTCGATGGATGGCCGTACTTCGCGACGTGATACTTGTATTGTCGGCTGCCCTGGATGTACATGTTGCGTGCATACCAGTCGCCATATTCAGGCGCCGATTGCGGGCCCCAGTGCGCCCAGATGCCGAACTTTGCGTCTCGAAACCATTCAGGTGCCTGATATTTGTGAAGCGACTCGCGCGTGCCTTGAAAAGGCCCCGACGCAATGGAAGGCTGCTGTTCGGCAGGCACTTGCGTCTGCGCGGACGCAAGACGTATCGCGCTTGCGGCCGCGGTTGCTCGAAGCAGGTCTCTTCTCGTCATTTTCATCGAATCTTCCTCGTTGCGCTTGCTGCAGTGTTGCCAGCGGGCTCCAGTTCTTCGTCGAAACAGACCGCAACTTTTCCGCACCGGCCGGATGCCATCAGCGCGTACGCCTGGCCGGTATTGTGCAATGCGAACCGATGCGTAATCAGGTCTGCCGGATGCAAGTTCCAGCGCACCAGCATCTCAACTAGTTCCTCCATGAGCCACGTCGAAGTAACCCATGAGCCATAGATCGTCTTCTGATCGTGAATCATGTCGGGCGAGGGATTGAACTCGACCGTCCCGCCTTCGCCGATCAACGCGATCCGGCCCCACTTGCGGGTTGCGCGAATCGCCGTCGCCCGCGCTGCAGGGTTAGCCGAGCAGTCGATCGCGCGCTCCACGCCGTGGCCACTCGTCAGCCCTTTCACTTGCTCCACATTCTCCGGCCCCGATCGCAGCACGTGATCGCAAAGCCCGAGATCCAGAGCCAGCTTCAGTCTGTCCTCGATGATGTCGATGCCGATGATCGGCCCCGCGCCGAGTTTTCTGGCCAATGCCGCCGTTGCCAGACCGACTGGCCCAAGACCGGTGACCAGCACGGTATCGGCTCCGCTGATACCGATCTTCGTCAGCCCTTCATAGACCGTCCCGAAGCCACACGCAACCTGAGCGCCGTCTGCATAGGACAACTCGTCGGGCAACAGAATGAGATCCTTCTCTTCCGCGAGAAGATACTCCGCCATGCCGCCGTCGCGCTGCCATCCATAAGCCCGGCGATACTTCTCGCTGGTACAGGAGATCATGTAGCCGCGCCGGCAGTCGTTGCAGACGCCGCAGCCCGAGATGTGATATACGATCACGCGATCGCCTGTTTTGAAACGCCGGCAACCCGGCCCGGTCTCCACGATCTGTCCCGCCGGCTCGTGTCCGGCAATCACACCCTGATAACCTTCCGGTCCTTTACCCAGATGCTCGCGATAAATTGCACGAATGTCCGATCCGCAGATGGTCGATGCTTTCATGCGAATGAGAACCTCGCCATGCGCGGGCGTTGGGACCGGCACCGTTCTGAGTTCCGTTGTGCTGTTGCCGGGCAGGTAGGCCGCGGCCATGGTTTGTTTCATCACTTTGCCTTTAAGGAGGCGTCACTTCGCCGTTCACGTCCCACAGATCTTCCCAGCTCTGACCGGTTTTCCAGAGAAACACCTGTCCCTTAATGAGCCGGCAGTTTTTGTCGATGCCCGCGATGGCGTGCATGTCGTCTTCGCTGAGCGGGTCGCCCGCCACGGCCTGCAGATTTGCCATATAGTTCGCGCGCTTCGTCGAGAAAGGAATCGGAATGTGACCCCGCTGCACCGCCCATTTGAGACACACCGCGGCCGGGTGCAGCTTCCGCCGCTCGCCGATCCCGCGAATCACCGGATCCTGCAAAGGCGAGGTATCTTCCGGGGTCCGATCGCGCTCGGGCCTGTGCGGCGATCCGAGCGGCGAATACGCAACTGGCTGTATCCCGTTCGCACGCACAAACTCGAACAGCTCCGGCTGCTGAAAGTGCGGGTGCAGTTCCATTTCGTTTACGGCGGGTTTGACGTGCGCGTCGCGCAGCAGCAGTCGCAGCTTCGGAACGGTCATGTTCGACGTGCCAATATGTTTCACTAAACCGAGTTCGACCAGCCGCTCCATCTGCCGCCATGTCCGCATGAAGTTTTCATGTATGTAGGGCTTGGCATTCGGGCTCCGCGACTCGACGCTGCATCCCGGTGGATGATAATTCGGAAACGGCCAATGCACGAGGTACAAATCTAAATATTTGCAGCGTAGATCCGCGAGCGACTGGCGGCAGGCAGGAATCACATCCGCTTCGCCGTGTTTGTCATTCCAAAGTTTGGATGTAATCCAGACCTGCTCGCGCTCGAGCCCGCTGCCGAAGAGAGCCTCAAAAACATTTCCAATCTCGGCTTCATTCTGGTAAACCGCCGCGCAATCGAAATGGCGATAACCGGCGCAGGCCGCTCCATGCACCGCCTCCGCCACAGCCTCCGCGGAAACATGATCGGAGCCAAACGTCCCGAGTCCGATGGCCGGTATTTGCGCCCCGGTGTACAACACGCGCGAGGGCACAGCAGTCGAATCGATCGCGTCCGCAGCCGGGTGAAATGACAAAGCGGAGGAAGAGGGCATGGTTGAGTCAACGGTAACTTTAGCGAAATTAAACGGTACAGCTTCTTTACCGGAGTTGTCAATGAGGAATGGACTACTTCCACTCGACTCGCGATCGCGATCTAAAACCTGCCATTGACACGCACCTCGGTACAAAGTATAATCCGGTGAATCTACGTTATCGCTAAAGTTTGCGTTGGCGGGTCGCCGGCGCGGTCTCTGGAATCCCACGTAAGGAGGTTTGGCGATGTTGGCCGAAAAATTCCGGTCGGCGGGCCGTTTGCCCGTTTTTCTGATCCTCTGCGGCGTTCTACTGATGGCCGGGCGCCACGGCTTCGCGCAGCAGGCCTCGGCCAACGTGAACGGCGTCGTCTCGGACCCCACCGGCGCGGCCGTTCCCAATGCCGATGTCAGCCTGACGAACGTCGATACTTCGGTGGCCCGAAGCACCAGAACCAACAGCGACGGCGCTTACGTATTCCTGAACGTGGTTCCCGGTGCTTACACCATCAGCGTTTCGGCTCCGGGCTTCGCCCCCGTGAAGCAGTCGCAAGTCACGCTCCAGGTGAACCAGACCGCCACATTCGATTTCCATCTTCAGATCGGACAGGCACAACAGAGCGTCACGGTGGAAGCAATCGCGGCGGCAGTCGAATCGTCGACCGCAGAGCTCGGAACCGTCGTTACCACCCAGGAAGTAAACACGCTTCCGCTGAACGGCCGCAATTTCACGCAATTGCTGACAATCACCCCTGGTGTTGCTAATGTCAACCGTGACCAGAGCGGAGGAGGAGGAGGAGGTTTCGTCGGCAACGCGATCGGCAGCTACGCATTCCCTTCGATCAACGGCTCGCGTGTGCGCAGCAATACCTTCCTGCTCGATGGCATCAACAACCTAAACACGTTTCTCACCACCTACAACTTCCAGCCGATCATCGATGACGTTCAGGAATTCAAGACGCAGACTCATAATGACCTCACGGAGTACGGCGGCGTAACGGGTGGGATCGTAAACGTAGTCAGCAAGTCGGGCACAAACGAGTATCACGGCTCGCTCTGGGAGTTTCTGCGAAATGAGCAGATGGATGCGCGCGGCTTTTTTGACCTCAACCGTCCGCCTCTGCGGCAAAACCAGTTTGGGGCGGCCGCCGGCGGCCCGATCTGGATTCCCAAAATTTACAACGGCCGCAATCGAAGCTTCTTCTATGCGGCCTACGAAGCGTATCGCCAGCGGGTCTCGAACGAAGGCGGAACGCTAGGGCCCACCGATGCCATGCGGGCGGGCGATTTCAGCGCGCTCAGCACGCCCATTTACAACCCGTTCAAGACAGTTGTGGATCCCGTGACGGGCGTCGCCTCACGTCCTGTCTTTCCCGGAAACAAGATTCCGAGCAACATGCTGAATCCGATCGCGCTGGCCTATCAGAATCTGGTGCCGCACGCCGGCGCGCTGCTCAACGGGAACAATATCTACATACCGGCAAAGAGCAAGACGGACCAGGATTCGGGCTCGATCCGCGCCGATCAGTACATTCGCAATTCCGACCAGATCATGTTCCGCTACAGCCAGTACGAACAGAATCTGGTCACCCCAAACAACGTTATCGGCCAGGGCGCTTCGGACATATACGGGCACAATATGGTGATCCATGAAACGCACACGTTCGGCCCGACTGCCATACTCGACGTGTACTTCGGCCGGAATTTTGGAAACGACCTCTTGGTCAATTCCGTTCCAGGTGAAACTCCGGCGTTCATCAGCGACATCCAGAGCCTCGGTATGTCGTCCACGTTCAGCACGCTGCAGGGCAAAGTCTATGCGCCGTCCATGTCCATGGGGCCGTATCTCAGCTTTCCGTATCAGGCGCTGCAGGAAACAGGCCTGGCCGATGTCTGGCAGTTCGGCGGAAATTTCTCGAAGATTCTGGGTAAGCACACGATCAAAGCGGGGATTGACATGGACACCAATAATTTCCGCTCGCCGATTGGTTACGCCAACGACAGCTTCGGTCCCACACAGACGGCCGGCCTCGGCGTGAATCAAGGTGTGGGCGGCAATTCGTGGGCGTCGTTCCTTCTCGGTGTGCCCGGCGGCGCCGCATATCGCAACATTCTCGAAGTCAATCATGGCGGCTGGACCAACGCCTTCTTCGTGCAGGATCAATGGAAAGCCACCAGCCGTCTCACCGTAAATGTTGGGCTGCGCAATGAGATTGTTATCTGGCCCATTTACGGCTCCGGTAAAGATCTCTACACGGGGGATGCAGACGCCGTCACCGGACAATACATTCTGACCGCGATCCCGCCGCAGTGTTCGGCTACGGTGGGCGCGCCCTGTCTTCCCAACGGCAATTTCGCCGCAAATCCGCCGAGCCCGTACAACGGTCTGCCGCCGCACGTAGTGCTCACGCCGCATTCCGATCATCGCGTGATCAACAATCAGCCGTTCAACTGGTCCGGACGCCTGGGGCTTGCTTACCGGCTTACCGACAAGACCGCGATTCGCGCAGGTTACGGTCGTTTCTACGATGCCTGGGGCACGGTCACGCAACTCGCACAGAACTTCGGCGGCAATTGGCCGGCCGTTTCGACCATTAATAATCCCGCCATCAACCAGACCACAGTCACAGCGCCCATCGGCGATCCGCTCGGCTTCGGTTCCGGTGGCGCCCTTGTTTATCCCCGCGTCACCTTCGACAAAGTCAGCCAATGGATGGTCGATCCCGATTTCAAAACGCCGTACATGGACCAGTGGAATTTCGGCGTGCAGCAGCAGGTGGGTTCGAGCACGGTGGTGGATGCCAACTACGTCGGCTCCGTTGGCCGTCACCTCGACTGGGGTCCGGTGCAGAACGTTGCCCCTCCCGGTCCGGGCGATCCCACTGCTCGCCAGCCCTTCCCGTACATGTATCCGCAGTGGTTCGATCAGAGCGTCGGGAACAGCCGGTACAATGCACTGCAGGTCTCGGTCAACCGGCGCACCAGCAAGGGTATGGCGTTTCTGGTGGCCTACACGCTGTCGCGCTCCGTCGACGACGGCTGCTCGCTTGGTGCCAATTGCAACGTACAGAACGTCTACGATCGCGCATCGAACCTGGCTGTTTCCGACAGCAATCAAACCCACGTCTTCTCCGCCTCCTTCACTCTGGAATCGCCCTTCAGCCATGCGCAGAACCGGTTCGTCTCCACACTCGCCGGAGGCTGGGTGCTCAACGGCATTGTGCAGCTGAACTCAGGCGCACCCTACTCGGTGACCACCAGTAACGGTATCCTGAACAACGGCGGTTTCAATACCGAGCGGGCCAATGTCTCGGGCGACCCGAATGCCGGGGGCGGTAGCGTCGATCATTGGTTTAATACCGCCGCTTTCAGTAATCCGGCGCCCTACACCTATGGCAATTCCAAACCGAACCTGCTCAACTCCGACTGGGGCCGAAACGTAGATCTCTCCCTGTTCCGGCAGTTTCATGTCGGCCTGGGCGAAAGAAGATTCTTTGAATTTCGCGCCGAGGCGTTCAACGCGTTCAACAACGTCGTCTTCAGCTATCCCGATTCCTCTTTGACAGACACCAACTTCGGACGCGTCACATCACAAAGGAACAGTCCGCGTGAATTGCAGCTTGGTTTAAAGTTTTATTTCTGAAGTACGTCGGTTCCAAATGGCTGAGTCCGTGGATTTTTCCTTCGGCCGGGATTCTACTGGCCGTGAGCGGCGTCGCGCTCGGCCGTTTCGAGGCTGTCGCGCCCGCGATTCGGTTTGAGAACATCGCTCCGTCTACCGGAGTTGGCTTCATCGCCCGCAACGGTGCCACCGGAGAGAAATACCAACCGGAAACCATGCTCGCCGGGGTCGCTCTGATCGATTACGACGGCGATGGGCTGCTCGATATTTATCTTGTCAACGGCGCCGAGATGCCCTCGCTCGTCAAAACCGGGCCAGGATACTATAACCGCCTATATCACAATAACGGCAACGGCACGTTTACCGACGTCACCGAGCGCGCGGGCGTCGCGGGCGCGGGTTACGGCATGGGTGTAGCAGTTGGCGATTACGACAACGACGGACGGCCCGATCTGTATGTAGCCAATGTCAACGGCAATCAGCTTTTTCACAACAACGGCGACGGCACCTTCACGGACGTGACCGCCAAAGCCGGCGTGGCCGGCGGCACGTTTCATGGTCGCAAAATGTGGTCCGTCGCAGCAGGCTGGTTCGATTACAACAAAGACGGTCTCCTCGACCTTTTCGTCTCGAACTATTGCCAGTGGGATCCGGCGCACGAGCCTTCCTGTACGGGACTCGCCGGCCGCGGCTATTGTCATCCGAACAGCTTCGGCCCGCTGCCCAACACGCTCTATCGCAACAACGGCGACGGCACGTTCACCGACATCTCCGAAGGAACCGGCGTCGGGGCCGTACAGGGCAAAGGCATGGGCATCGCTTTCGCCGATTACGACGGCGACGGTTTCACCGACATCTTCGTTGCCAACGACAACAGCCCCAATCTGCTGTTTCACAA
Organism: Terriglobia bacterium; assembly: GCA_021325235.1. Lineage (GTDB taxonomy): Bacteria > Acidobacteriota > Terriglobia > Bryobacterales > Bryobacteraceae > Bog-105. The sequence goes on from JAJPHN010000025.1 coordinate 119,152, forward strand.
CATCGGCGGTAAACATTTTGAAGAGGTTGGCTTTCCGGCGGGCGTAGCCTATAACGAGGACGGGAATGTTCTCGCGGGGATGGGCGCCGTGTTTCAGGACGTAAACAATGACGGTCTGCCCGATATCTGGCACACCGCGATCGAGAACGAAACGTTCCCGTTGTTTCTGAACAAGGGGCGCGAGCAATTCGTAAATGCAGGCCAGATGAGCGGGCTTGCGCGCGCCACTCGTGAGATGTCCGGCTGGTCAAACGGCGCCGCCGATCTCGATAACGACGGCTGGCGCGATCTCTTCGCCGCCCGCGGTAATGTGATGGACAATATCGACCAGATTTCGCGCCACTTCCATTACGCCGAGCCGAACGCCGTCTTTCGCAATCTCGGCAACGGACGTTTTGAGGACGTGAGCGCTTCTGCCGGGGCCGATTTCCTCAAGCCTGCACCGCATCGCGGGCTCGCCTACGGCGACCTCGATAACGATGGGCGAATTGATCTGGTCGTTACGGCTCTCGGCGCCCCTGTGCAGATCCTTCGCAACATCACATACACTGCGAACCATTGGATCGAACTCAAACTGACCGGCACGAGAAGCAATCGCATGGGTATCGGAGCCCGTATTCGCCTCACTACGGAAGATGGCCGCGAGCAATACGGCGAAGTCTTCACCAGTGCCGGCTACGGCGCCTCGATCGATCCCCGGGTCCACTTCGGACTGGGCAATTCGCGGATCGTTCGGGAGATTGAGATCCGCTGGCCTTCGGGCATCCGGCAGGTTTTGCAAAACGTCACGGCGGATAGAATCCTAGCTGTAGAGGAGCCGCGCGGGAGCAAATGAAACTGCGATTGCTGCTTTACGCAGCTGTGGCGTTACCAGCCCTTCCGCGCTCGTTGCCCGAAAGCTGCCGTGCACCGGAGGAACTCGCGGCTGCCATCTCGAAAAAACCCTCTGCCGCGGTGTACGATGCGGCGGGCGCCTGGTTTGCAGAGCATAACAACCTGCGCTGCGCCATTGCCGTCTTCGAGACTGCTGTGCAGGTGGAACCCGCCTCGGCCGAAGCGCATTACGACCTCGGAGTGGCCTATGTCCGCGCGCAAAAGCTCTCGGCCGCCGCCGATCAGTTTCGGCTCGCGCTTCAACAGGATCCCGCGCTGCTTCCGGCGCGGAATTCGCTCGCCACCATTCTTGCCGATAGTGGCCATCGCGATGATGCGGCCGCCGAATTTCAGAAGGTCCTCGAAGCCGATCCGCACTCCGTTTATGCGATGGATCATCTGGCCCAGATGCTCGATGCGGCGGGGCATTACAAGGCAGCGATCCACTACTGGCAGTCCGCGCTCGCCATCGAGCCTGGCTCGACGGACATGCTGCTCTCGCTCGGAGTCGCTCTCTATCACGACGGCCAGGCTGCCAAATCCATCCGCACACTCACCGAATTAACCAGCAGCCATCCCGACCTGAAGCAGGCGCACTTCACACTCGGCAACATTCTTGCCCAGGAGAACCGGTATCGCGAAGCCGCTGACGAATACGCGCAGGTCGTGCATCTCGATTCCTCGGATCAGGTCGCGCGCCTGGCGCTGGTAAAGGCGCTGGTTACCGTCTCCGCCTTTCAGGACGCGCTCGTGCCCGCCGAAGAATACGTGAAGCGCAATCCGGCCGATCCCGAAGGTTATCTCATGCTCGGTGCCGTCCATCGTGGCCTCGGCGAGTACACGCAGGCCGAGTCCGAGCTGGAACGTGCCGTAGCCGGATTGCCCGATGACGCCCGCGCGCAATACGAGCTTGGCTTTGTGCTGGCTCGGAACAATAAATTGCGCGAAGCGGCCGCGCATCTTAAAAGAGCGGCAACCCTGAAGCCCACCGATACGGCCGCACCCTTCCAGCTTGCGGCTGTCTTACGCAAACTCGGTGATGCCGCCGGTGCCGATCGGGCTGCCGAAGAATTTCGCAAAGGAAAAGAGCGCGAAGTCCAGACCACTCAGTTGGGCGCGCGCGGCAATCAGGCCAACGAATATTTGCAATCCGGTCAACCGGCCAAAGCCGCCGAAGTCTATCGCCAGATGCTTGCGGTTGATCCCGAGAATGCGCATACCGCTTACAACCTCGCGCTGGCGCTCGAGGCGGCGCAGGACCTCGCCGGCGCTCGCGAGGCGCTCGAACAGGCCGCCCGGCTTGATCCGAAGCTGGCCGTCGCACGCGCCGATTTGGGCCGGCTCGATCTCGCCGGCGGACATCTCGATTCCGCGCAGAAATGGCTCGAATCTGCGCTCGCAGAGGATCCCCAACTGTTCGCCGCGCGCGGCAATCTGGCAGTAATTCGCGCTATGAAGGGCGACAATGCCGCGGCAGAGAAACTCCTCGGGCAAGCTCTGCTCGATGATCCAAACTACACGCAGGGCCACCTCAATCTCGGCCTGATTCTCGCCTCCGAGCAGCGCTTCGCCGACGCTGAAGCAGAGCTCGACAGGGCGCGTTCGCTCGCTCCTCACGATCCGCGCGTTCTCTCGGCTTCGGGCAAGGTCAAAGCGCGGCTTGGCAAAAGCGCGGAAGGGATAGAGCTGCTCCGAGAAGCCGTAAGCCGGACGCCGCAATCGGCAGAAGCGCATCTCGATCTCGCCATCGCGCTTGCCGACAGCTACGATCTTCCCCGCGCGCTCGAGGAAGCAGCCAAAGCTGCCCAACTCGCCCCGCAATCGCCCGCCGGCTATTTCAATCACGGCCGCATACTGTTCGATCTCGGCCGCAACTCCGAAGCCCGCGCTGATTTCGAAAAGGCCTGTCAATTGGCGCCGAATATGGCCGAGCCACACTACTTCCTCGCCGTGATCGAAAAGCAGACCGGCAATTACGCGCACGCCATCGACCTGCTCCAGACCGTCGTAAAACTTCAACCGCGCAACGCAGTTGCCTGGTATTCGCTCGGCCAGAATCTGGCCCACGAATCGCGCACCAAAGAAGCCGTCACTGCCTGGAAACAAGCCATCGCGCTCGACCCCGATTACAGCCAGGCTCTGTTCAATCTTTCTCGCGCATTGAAACAGTCAGATCCCGCCGAAGCTGCCCAATATCTCGCGCGCTACACCGCCGTGCAGCAAGAGCGCCGCATTCTCGATCGTGCCGAGGCGCTTGAAAACGATGCCGCCGCCTCACTCGCGGCCCATGAATGGAGCGAAGCCGAGCGCCAGTTGAAGGAAGCCATCGAACTCTGCGGCGAGTGCGCCGTGAAAGCCGATCTGTACAAAAATCTCGGCCTCATTCATTGCCATGCCGGCGATATCGATGCTGGCGAGCGCGAACTGCTCTTCGCCCGGTCGGTAAAACCCGGCGATCCCGATATCGCCAAAGCCCTGCAACTCATCCAGCAGGTGCGCGCCCAGCATCCCGCCACGCAAGCCAGGGCCGTGCGCTAGATGCGCGCTTTCGCCGCGGTCAGCGCTGCGCTCTTTCTCATCTCGTTTCTCTTCTTCGAGAGAATCGCGCTTCCGCAGATGGCCTCTGCAGGGGCCAGTGATCAACCTGCTCGCCCGCTTCCTTCCGGCATCAAGCCTCCGCGCGCCGATTTCCGCGATCTCGTTGCCTTGGCCGGGCTCACCGCCAAAGTAATCTCCGGCGAGCGCGATCAGAACTACCTCGTGGAAAACAGTGTTACGGGAATCGCTATGTTCAATTACGACAACGACGGTCTCCCCGACACTTTTCTTCTGCAGGGAGGTACATTCGGCCACGCTTCCGCTCACGCCGCATCTCTATCACAATCTCGGCCGTTTGAATTTCGAAGATGTGACCCGGAAGGTCGGGATCCCTGCACGGATTGGCAGGGTGTCTGCGCCGGCGATTTCGATAACGACGCCTATCTCGAGCTCTTTATAGGTCAGTACGGCTACGACGTTCTGTTGCGCAACCAGGGCAACGATAGGTTCCGCGACGAAACACGCGAGCGCGGCTTATACCGAACGGAACTACGCTGGAGCACCGGCTGCGCCTTCATCGATCACGATCGCGATGGATTTCTCGATCTGGTGTTGCCAACTACGTCGACTCAACGCCGCCGACCACCCGCGTCCCCGCCAGCAGAGTGGCTGTAACTGGAAAGGTGTTCCGGTAGCTTGCGGTCCGCGCGGCCTCAATGGCGAAATCATGAGCTTGTATCACAACCACGACCATGGACATTTCGAAGATATAACGCGCAAAGCTGGCGTAGAAACGTCTCGCGACTATTTTGGCCTCAGTGTCCTCACCAGCGATTTCGATAACGAGGGCTGGCCCGATTTTTACGTTGCCTGCAATTCGTCGCCAAGAATCTTTTTTCACAATAAACGCAACGGCACCTTTGAAGAGATCGGACTCCCGACCGCGGTTGCGGTCCACGAAGACGGACGCGAGCAGGCCGGCATGGGTGCCACCGCGGCCGATTGCGATAACGACGGTCGTCTCGACATATTCAAAACCAACTCTCGAACGACACCAGCGCGGTTTATCGCAACCTCGGCAATGGATCATTTGCCGACATCACCACGCAGGCCGGACTCGCCGTCCACACCCACGGCATCAAATGGGGCGCCGGATTTCTCGATTTCGATCAGGACGGCTACAAAGACCGTTTCGTTGCCCCCGGGCACGTTAATCCGTTTATCGAAAACTTCCCGCTCGGCGAAGAATTCAAGCAGTCCCGGGAGCTCTTCTGGAAGCGCGGCATGGACAATTTTTCGATATGTCCCGCATAAGCGGGCCGGGCATCACAACGAAACATTCGTCACGCGGGATCGCAGTCGGCGATCTCGCTAACGACGGTTCACGCGAAATTGTTGTGGTGAATCTCTTCGAACCGCCGTCTCTGCTCAAGGACTTCCCCCCAGTGGCACCTCGCTGCTGGTTCGCGCAATCACAAGTTCCGGACGCGACGCCATCGGCGCGCGCATCACGGTTGAAGCGGCGATCGCAAATAAATCGATGAAATCCGCAGCGGCGGTTACCACATCTCACAAGGCGATTTCCACGTGCACTTCGGGCTACGGCGTGCGACCAAAGCCAACATCACGGTGGCTGGCTCGACGGCGCTTCGGAGACCGTCCGCGGTGGGGATGCAAATCAATGCAGCACGATTCGCCAGGGCAAAGGCGTTGTCAAGCGTGACAGGTTCGAATAACTCCGGGGGAAGCGTATTGACTCGCGCCCCGAGTCGCCACGGTTCTATATCGTAATCCCGCACGCGTGGGATTACTCGGCCGGAAACGGGGCAGCACAATCCCGGCGCCGTTACTACTGAGACACCGACCCAACATCGGCTTACTGCCGCGGCTGGTTTTGAGTGCGTTCCTTCAGGATCTCCTCAATTTCGTTTCTGCCAACCGGGAGATCGTTCTCATTCGCCTTCAACCACTCCGTGAAGTCACGTTCGATCGGCTCCGACCATCTCGTATCGATTTGGCCCGCCGTGTATTTTTTTTCGCGCAGGCGCTGATGTCCGAATACGTCGCGAAGACGCGTAATCTCCGAATACTTGACGACCTGTTCGGCCAGTTGCGGAGGGATGAAGATGACACCCCCATCTTTTCCCAGCACGACATCGCCTGGCATTACCATCACATGCCCAATGCGCGTGGGACAGTTGATGCCTACCATTGTCGAATTGAGCCGCGCGGCGGAACTGAGGGATCCAAAATGATGCGAGGGGTCATAGAACCGGACGAACGAAACAAAATTTGGCAACTCCTTCAGCCCTTCGATGTCGCGCACGGCGCCGTTGTAAACGATTCCATTGCCGCTTCTGGCATAAATGGCGTTGCCGACGTTATCGCCGATGGACGGGCCATCCTGCTTCAGCTCGAAGTGATCACACACATACACGTCGCGTTGCTGCAGCATGTCGACCGGCCACGCATTTTGAGCACCGATCCGATGATCCAGCTTGCCTTGTTCCTCCACCACGCGTTGCACGTCAGGCCGCCCTGGCATCCATTCGGCAGTCAGCGCCCGGCCGACCAGAACCTTGTCCGGATGAATCACTAGCCAGCCATCTTCATACTGATGGTTGTAGCCGGCGTTCCGCAGCACGGCCCAGGCCTCTTCCAACGTGACGCTCTTCATGCGATCGAGAAGTGCTTCCGAAACTTTGGGCCGGCCATCCGCGAAGCGCTCTCCTTTCCACTCGGGCGTATACTTGATTACGTCTTCTTTCGTGAAGAAACCTTGCTGCGGGTATGCGGCCGGAGAAAGCACGATGGCGGCGGCCATTGCGAAGAACACGGTACGTTCCATGGGCTCAACTCTTCGAGGGCTCGAACCAGCCGGTACCGGGCACTTGCGCCCTGCGCGCGGCCTGCTCATTCATCTCCACGCCGATACCGGGACGGTCCGGGACCGTGATATAGCCCTCCTTGATAATTTCTCCTTCTTTCACGAAGCTCCTCCATAGATCGACATGATTGATCCAATGCCATTCGCAGACGAGAAAATTGGGAATGGATGCGCAGACATGCGCGGTGGCCATGGTGCCGATGGGTGACACGACGCAATGGGGCGCGAACGGCACGTAGTAGGTCTGGGCGAGATTGGCGACTTTGCGGCCCTCCGATAATCCACCGACTTTCTGAAGGTCGGGCATGATGATGTCAGCCGCCTGTTTATCGAGCAGTTCTCGAAATCCCCAGCGCATATACAGGTTCTCGCCGCAGCAGATAGGCGTCTTCGTTGAATGGCGGATATCGGCCATGGCGTCGATGTCCTCTGGGGGAACAGGCTCTTCCAGCCAGAGCAACCGGTACGGTTCCACTGCGATTGCGACCCGTTTTCCGGTAGGCGCATCATAGCGCCCGTGCATGTCGACTGCCAGATCCATTTCTTTAGGAATGGATTCGCGGGTATGTTTTACCCACGACACCATGCGGTCGATCTCGCCATTGCTCGCAGTCCAATTCACGGCATCGAAGCGAGCGGGATCACGCGCCTGATCGATATCGATTTTCATGGCTGTGAAGCCGTTCGATTGAATCCAGGGGAGTTTGCGTTCCGCTTCTGCACCGAGCGGATCTTCCATGTCGGAGTCGCAGTACATTCGGACACGATCCCGGAACTTGCCGCCGAGCAATTGATAGATAGGCAGGTGGAGCGCTTTCCCCACGAGATCCCACAAAGCGATTTCAACTCCCGTCAGGGCCGTGATGTATTGTCCGCCCTGGGCTCCGGCGAAAATACCGGCCGTGCGGAGGCGCTCCCACAGGGCATCCACATTCAGCGGATCCTTGCCGATCAGAAAACGGCGGAAGCTGCGAACCAGCGCGGCTGTTCCGACAGCGGCGTCCGTCGACTCACCTTCCCCGATCAATCCCTGGTTGGTATAGATGCGCACGTGCGTCTGTAGACCATGGACCATAACTTCCGCCGTGCGGATATCCGTAATCTGCAGCTTCGGGCGCTGATACGGTGAAGTGCTCTCCTCGATGGCGCGCGACAGAGCAGGAAGCGTCAACGCTCCACCCATCGCCCCTGCCGTCTGCTTTAGAAAAGATCGTCGATTCTGTTGACGCATAAGCGCTTTCTTCTCGCCTGTTGATCTGATACTCATTGCGCACGCACTAACGGAAGCTGGTAAAGCGTAACGCTGATCGGCGCAACCGGAATCGTTCGCGGAATGCTGTCCATCTGCGTTTCGTTTATTGCCACTTGCGGTTCCTGGCCAACCCGGTTCGCCGCATCCAGGTCTTTCCCGCTAAGTTGCTCGACGGTAGCTTTTCCCGCGAGCCTGCAGCCGCTCACGTTGAGATCAAACTTCTGTTCCGACTCCGTCGCGTTTACGACAGCAAGATCAAGGTACTTCTGATCGGGCGTGAGCGCGGCGAACATGTCGAGCGGATACGTGGGGCTTCCGGACCTGGTCTTCGGCTCATCGGCATAATGCTCGCTGTCCGTTGGAGGCTGCGGGGAACTGCCTGTCAGCGCAACCGGAATGGTTCCGACAAACTGGTGGTACAGCTTGAACATGAGTCCGGTCGTATTCAAGGTTGTGGCCGTAGGAGTGATGTCGAGAGTCGAAGTGCCCATGGTGTGCGCGGACATCGTAAGGAAATCGGTGTGCCGCATCATTTCGTCAAACAGCATTCCGTAAGCTAAGGTCAATTTGAGGTTCGGGCCGCCGGGTCTGCCACCGCCGAAGTAAGCGTATTCGTCGATCGACAAAAAGATTTTGTCAGGGACCATAGCGGGGAACCGGTGTTGGTAGCCCTCCCATTCTTCGGCTTTGCGACGGATCACGTCCCCCGCCTGGCGCGCAAACTCCAGGGGTGTCGCGTCATACTTCACCCAGGCATCATCAGTAGGCGCATCGGGCGGCAGATTTTTCGCACGCTGAACATCGAAGTGTTTACCCGGCTGCTCGTACCAGTGCTCGGCGATGCCGGAAAACGTTCCCCAGCAGTTCTTCAGTATGCCGCCCGTCCAGTCGACGTCCGATCCGAACAGAGACTGAATATCTTCCACATGCTTGACGCGCATTTCGCCTTTCAGGAACATGGGTTCGAGCATTTTCGCCGAAGCGATGAGCGTGATGGACGGATCCACTTTGCGCATGGCAGCGGCGAATTCGTTGTGCTTGAGAACGTAATATTTGAGATCGGTATAGCCGAGTTGGAATGTGCCCCAGGGCTCGTTACCAATATTCCAGAATTTTACGTGGTAAGGCTCAGGATGGCCATTGCGGGCTCGCTCGGCGCCTAGGCGCGTACTCGTCGGGCCGTTGATGAACTCGACCTCTTCTGCTGCCGAATGCGCGTCTCCAAAACCGGCATTCACTGTGATGTAAGGATCTACGCCGATCAGTTTGCAAAGCGTCATAAATTCGTCCAGGCCGACATCGTTGGTTTGCATAGCGTGCCAGGCGTAGTCAAACGTGGGCGGACGCTTGTCGATATCGCCCACACCGTTGTACCAACTCCAATCGGATAGGAAATTGCCGCCTGGCAGGCGCCACATGCCGGATTGAAGCGTGCGCAGCAATGCAATCGTGTCGGGCCGGAATCCGTCGATATTGCCCGCCGGCATTAGCGAAACAGTGCCGATGTGAAAGTCGCCAGTGCCGGTGGCGGTTATTTCGAAAATCGCGTCGTTGCTGTCGGCTCTCGCTGTGAAGCTGAGCGGATACTTTTTGTACTGGCTGCCGAGGGGTCCAAGCGAGAGGGTTTGCCGGTCATCGACACTCTTGCCCCAGATGAGAGAAACTTTGACCCGCACGCCAGGAGTGCCGCGAAGATAGATCCGGCCAACATATTTCCTGTCCTTGAGCACACTGAGACCGGGTTGTCGAATACCATGCGGAGTGGCGGAATCCAACTCGATGCGCGGGCTCTGCTCACCAACGAACGGCCGCTCATTGTCCATCTGCACGACGCGGTCCGTTCCTACGGGAACCCATTTGCGAAGCTGCCGGAAGGGTCCATTCCGCGGCGGAGTCACTGGTTCTGTTTTCGGCGAGGAGATCGCAAAATAGAACTTCCTATCGTCCAGCATCTCCGACCAAAGACTTCGGTAGATCAACGGGCCGATGTGCTCGATGAACATGCCGAACTCATATTTGGATACAGGTTGGGCGGTTTGCCTCGCGTCGATATTCACCACAATTCGGTTCGCCGCCGCCGCTTGGGGTTGCTGACCTGCGGCGAACGTCACTCCCAATCCGAGTGCCGCTGCAGTGAGAAGCGAACGACGGGTTTTCATAATTGCTTTCTGGCGAATCGATTTGTCGTGATCATGCTGGACGATCTTTCTTGCATGAAATGGCCGCATACCGTGTGACCTCAGCGAAAAAGCCGCGGGGCGAAATCATACAAACACCGCCGCCATGTTAACCATTCGTGAGCCGTGCCGGGCGATTCGAAGTACACGTTGTGGATGCCCGCTTTGGTTAGCGCCTCGCTGAAATTCTTTGTGCCGGGGCCTTCTGCAGAGCCGATACCCAGGAACAAGAGCTTTACGTCTTTGTTAAATGCTGCCGGATCCGCGAAGGTCCCGCCGCAGGAGGTCTTCGGATCGAAAGCCGTGTCTCTTCCCGCGCAGCTGCCGCTGAATCCGCCTAGGTAAGCAAACTTGTCCAGGTGCTGGAGTCCGGTTTTAAAGGTTTGCGCTCCACCCATCGACAATCCGGCCATAGCGCGGTTCTCGCGTCCCGTAAGTACGCGGTATGTGTGCTCAGCCATTGGAATCAGATCGGTGAACATCATTTCGGTGAAGGTTTCGCCCCAGTTCGCCGGAAACATGGGACGGTTGCGGCCGGCTGGCGGTCGCGTTCCGAGCGGCGGCGGAACATCCGCCGGAGAGCGCCTCGCAATGATGCTGCGAGCCGTGTAGAGGCCGTCATCCTCACCGGGCTTAACCGCGTTCAGGTTATCCATCACGATGATCATCGGCTTGGCCTTGTTGGCCGCAATCAGGTTATCCATGATGAACTCCACATGCCCCTGCGTGGACCATCCCTGTTCGTTTTCTCCCCAACCGTGCAGCAGATATAGCACCGGGTACCGCGTTTGGGGATTGGCCAGGTAATTCGGCGGCGTGTAAACAAAGCAGCGCCGCCAATTCGCAGTTACTTTTGAAAAGTACCAGCGCTCGCTCACCTCGCCGTGCGGCACCTCTTTCGCCGCATAGAAATCGGCGTCCGGCGCCGGGATTTCGATGCCGCTGTTATCCCATCCTGAGCCGAAGAACGTGCGCGTCGCCGGGTCGGCCATAACCCCGCCATCCACTACGAGGCTGTAGTAGTGGAATCCGACCACCTGTGGCGGTATGGTGACGGTCCAAAGCCCGTCCGCACCGCGCGTCATGTCGTGTACTCCTCCCAGGCGCACCTGTACTTTCTGCGCGTCGGGCGCAGCTACCCGAAAAGCGACTCGATTATCGGGATAAACGCACGGATACGGCGCTCCGGGTATGTTGAGCGAGGACGGCTTGCATTCTCCGGCTGTTTGTCCCCAGCACGCTCCGCAAGCCAATAGCGTAAAGATAAGCGCTGATTTCATGAGTGCTCCTTCAAGAGTCTTTCTTCTGACGTCGCGGTTACCATTCCGCCACTGATCCGTCCTCGTGAAAAACGCGAGCCATGGGCCGAGTACCGCCAAACGGATATTTCGCCAGGCTCGCCTCCGAGAGTTCGAACCCCAAACCGGGCTTTTCGGAAAGAGGAAACCGGCCGTTGACCATGCGCATCGCCGGAAACCCGAGCCACTCTTCCCAGATCTTGTCTACAGCTCGGGGCTTGACTTGTCCACAGATCTCCTGAACCAGAAAGTTGGGCATAGCCGCGTCTACCTGAAGCGTTGCGAGCCCGCCAAGGGGGCCTTCGCAGGCATGCGGCGCCATCGAAATGGAAGAAACGTTCGCGATAGCCGCGACCTTCCACAGCGCCGTGATTCCGCCCACGTGGTTGATATCGGTCTGAAGAATATCGATGATGCCCATTTCGATCAGCTCACGGCACCCGTAGGCCGCAATCAGCCGCTCGCCCGTGGCGATTGGAGTGGTGGAACGCCGCGCAATTTTTGCCATCGCCTGAACGTTTTCAGGAGCGCATGGCTCCTCCACAAACAGCAAATTCAGCGGCTCCACTTCCTTCACGATGATGGAAGCAACGCTGGGGCTGGTCTTGGCGTGGAAGTCTACTGCGATGTCGATGTCGGGGCCCAGAGTCTCTCGCAGCAGTTGGATCGATTTGATGGCGCGGTCGATCTTCGGTCTGCGCTCGAGCCATTCGTAATAACCGGGAATGCCGCCCTTGACGCACGTGATGCCCTGATGCTGCGCGGTCTGCCGGATCTCGGCAAGCCGCTCGCGGTTGGCGCCATCCACATGGTAGTAACCGCGGACACCGCGAGCATCGAACGGTCCACCGAGCAGCTTGTAAACCGGCATTCCCAGCGCTTTGCCGCGAATGTCCCATAACGCCTGATCGATGCCCGAGATGGCGGAGCCGATCACCGGGCCTGCGCGGTAGAACGAATGAACGTACATCGACTCCCAGATATGCTCCACCTGCATCGGGTCCGCGCCGATCAGGAAGTCATGGAAATCGTTGATGCAGGCCATTACGGCACCCGCTTTGCCCTCGAGTGTTCCTTCGCCCCAGCCGACGAGGCCCTGATTCGTCTCGAGCTTGACAAATACATATGGGCGGTCCGACTTGGGATTCGGAGAAACGCCAAATACCTTGAGGCCGGTGATTTTCAGGCCAGAGCTTACGCTGGCGAAGGCATCGAGACCAGCCGGCTTTGTCTCCGGAAGAAAGGAACAGCCGCATGCCTCGATTGCGGAGCGCGAATGGTTCTTCGTGCCCGCCATCAGAACACCAGCAGACCCCAATGCGAGGAAATTTCTACGACGCATGGTATTTCTCGACCGCGGACTCATTCACGGTAATCCCGAGACCCGGAGCGGTGGTCAGTTGAAGAAAGCCGTCCTTGCCGGTCTCCAATGCCGGAGAGACAATTTCGCGCCGCATCGCACGGTCTTCCTCTTCTGCCGGAAGCGGTACCTGCTGGATGAAAAAATTCGGAATACTCGCGGCTAAGTGAATCGCAGCAGCCGTTCCGACCGGGCCTCCGCTTGGGCGCGGCGCAACTGCAACGTAATACGTCTCGGCGAGCGCAGCCATTCGTCTTACGCCGCTGATTCCGAAAATGCCGATCTCCGGCCGGACCAGATCGATCAGCCCTTCGCGCAGCAGGGTTTGGAACACGCCGGGATCGTCGATTCCCGCGCCGAACGCTAACGGAACAACGGTTTCATCGCCAATTTTTCTCAACGCCTCGATATTTGAATGAGCGCAGGGTTCGTCGAACCACAGCGGGTATTTCGATTCCAATGTTCTGGCAACAGAGGCCGCATCTCCAGGAGTGAGCGAGCCGTTTCCTATGACGATGAAATCGCGATCCGTGGGAACGGCATTCGCGAGTGCCAGTATCTGATTTTGATACGCCTTACCCTGATTCCGCGATGCCGCCCTGGGAAGCTCGATCACGCTTACCGGAAAATCTTCATGAGGCCAACTGTACGCGCGCACCTTGTTCCGCGTAGGCCCTCCCAGAATCCGGTAGACCGGCGCATTCGCCGCCTTGCCGAGAATGTCCAGGCAGGCAATATCGAGCGCAGCTCGGTACGGACTTGCGGGTGGAATCGTTGCATACGCATGTGCCGGCTTGCCGGTCCAGGCAGCCTGCAGAGTTTTGATATCCGCGTCTGGATCATGGGCGCACTCTCCCCAGCCAATCCATCCGGCTCGCGTGGTTACTCGCAGAAGCGCGTACTGATTCTTCGAGACAGGCTCTCGAACAGAAAATCCGTGGATTTCTGTGATGTCCAGTGCATCCGGTTTGACCACGTCCGCGACTGCGAGTGCAAGATGCCTCGACAGGCGTGCTCTGCGTTCCCTAATGATTCGATGCATGGGTCCGATACGGTCACCGCTTCAATCAGAACACGTATTTCAGCCCCAATTGAATTTGGCGCATGGCGATGGAGGTGGCCGTGACCACGCCGAAGTTCTCGTGAGCGGCTGTCGACGGCAGCCCCGGTTGCGCCACGCCGGCCAGGATGTTCAAATTCGGCATCTGCCAGTTCGGGTGGTTCAGAACGTTGAACGCTTCGAACCGGAACTGAAGCGCATGTCCTTCCTTGTATGGCATACGGAATTCTTTGTGCACTTCGGCATCGAATCCAATGATTCCCGGCCCTTCGATCGAGTTGCGCGCCGCATTGCCGAATTGTCCTGGCGGAGCCTCGGTGAAGGCAGCCAGATTCCAATAGCGAGAAGGCGTCGGGTTGTTCAAATAGGGGCTGACACCCGTTGCGTCGGGCCGGTCATATCCGCCAGCGCCTGTACTGGCGTTGTCTACGCCGCCAATGGTCAGTGTTCCGGGCATCCCGGTTTGTAGCGTGAGAATCCCGCCCGCTTGCCAGCCGCCAATGATCGCGTTCGCTACCGAATTGGTGATGTTCAAGAGCTTGCCTCTTCCTACTGGCAGATCGTAGAGCACGGAGGTCACCATGCGATGCCGCGTGTCGAACGCCGAGAGCCCGCGCTCGCAGGCTAGGCAATAGCTATTTTGCGGATATAACGTGTCGTAGCCCTGGTTGCGAATGCCACTCGTGGTATCGATCGATTTCGACCAGGTGTACGAGCCAATGACGCTTACTCCCTGGCTGAACCGGCGCGTTAGTTTCAGACTGAGCGAGTTGTAATCGCCGTTACCGCCATCCTGTACATATTGAATGTTGCTGAAGCCGGGAAATGGCATGCGCGAACGAACGCTGCCTGTCGTTCCGGGAATGGCCTGATTCACATCCTGGAAACCCTGCAGATGCCGGCTCGCCCCGCCCAGATACCCGGCTTCCAAAGCCCAGTTCGGCGTCAACTGCCGCTGCAAATTAAAGAGGTACTGCATGGCGTAGGTGGTGTTGTGGCTCGGCGCCATCGCGTACGCATACGGCGAAGGCACCTTTGCAACCGTGCTGCTCCCGCCCGGGACTGCGTTTCCGTAGAACAGGCTCGGCACGCCGGGAGTCGACGTTAAGGTGACACGCCCGGCGATGTTGCGTGCCAGGTCGAAGTACGCGTTGGCAATGTCCTGGTTATAGAAGATTCCCCAGCCGGCGCGTATGACCGTCTTCGCATTGGGTGAGAAAGCAATTCCTACCCGCGGAGCAAAATCCCGGTACGACGTATGCATCAACTGGTCCGGGAGTGTTCCGTTGTTGCATTCCGCGCTGACGGTGGTCCAGCGGATGTTGATCGGCGGAGGTCCCGCGTACGGATCTGTGCAATTGCCCTGGCGCAGCATGTATGGTGTATTCGGGGCATGCGGGACTGCGTAGATGTGCGGCACCGATACCGTAAACAGGTTGTTCAGCGTGTCGGTCCAGGGTGGGGTTAGTTCGTAGCGCAGCCCCAGGCTCAATGTCAGGCGTGTGGTGATCTTCCATGTGTCATCGATGAAAGCAGCCACGGCGTTGCGCTGGAATTTCGCATTCGCCAGAGCGACCGCCACGGTCGATTGGTAGATATCGCCCAGCAGAAATTCGGCAAACGCATCGCCGCCCGTCTTGCTCGAACTCTGCGTTGCATTCGGCTGGAAGGCAAACTGGCCGCGCGAAAACTGGTTGCCGATCTGGTTGAAGTTCTGCCGGTTGTATTCAAAACCAAAGCGAAGCGTGTGCTTGCCGCGAATCCATGACACGTTATCGACGGCCTGCAGTGTGTTGTCGTTTATGGCATAGGGACCGTCCTGCGTGTCGCCGATCGCATTGAAACCATCTCCGGCAAAGGAAACGAAAGGAACACCCCAGGCAACCGGTGCGCCCGGTTGTAAATTCGGGATGCCCAACGCGGAAACCGTGTCGATGTTGTATGCCGAATACGTGCCCAAGGAATTGCTCAGCCGCGTATAGCCGAAACGGGCTTCGTTCACCAGCGTCGGCGAAAGCGTGCGCGTATTCGTCCCGAGATACTGCTCGTAATTGGTAAGAATCTTGCTCCCGGTGATGCTGATTCCGGTTGAGGCCTGGTTCTCATCGCCCCAGCTATACCGCCCGCTCCACTGTGATTTTGCCGATTCGACAAAATCCATCCTGAGCGTGAATTCGTCACGATTATTGGGCGAGGAGTTCATCTGGGTATAGTTGTTCGCGATGCCCGGTAGATTCGCAGGAACGTAATAGTTGAGAAACTTCCGTGAGATCGGATCGATCCGGCTGGAAGGAATGCGGTTACCGGGGAAAGCGGTCTTGGTCCCTCCGTTTACGGCTGTAGCCGGATCGTAGATCGTTGTGCCGAGCGCGCTGAAGTCTCCGGTGAACATGGCGGCGGTCGGGACGGAATAGATGGCCTGCGAACTCTGGCGCTGTGTTTTCCATTCATCGTTCGCCATGAAGAACAGCCGGTTACGCAGATCCAGCAGTTTCGGAATGCGCACCGGACCGTCGATTTCAAAGCCATAATCATTCCATTTGAACGGCGATTTAACCGGATGCGTGGCGGTGAATGCGTATGGCACCGCATCGAACTTGTCATTGCGGAGAAATTCGAAGAGCGCTCCGTGGTAGGCGTTGCCGCCGGATTTGGTAACGACGTTAATCTGCGTCGACTCGTGGCCGAACTCAGCGGGGTAGACGCCGGTCTGAACCTTGAATTCCTGAATGGCGTCGATCGAGGGAAGCACCACGTAGGTGGAGAAGTCGGGATCGGTATTCGCGACGCCATCCAGCGTGAAATAGTCGAACATGATGCGGTTGCCGCCAGCCGAGATGGACTGCGAGGCGCGGTCACCTCCCAGCCGGCTCGCCGCTTGTCCGGACGAAGCCGAGAGCGTGTTCGTGTTCGCCGCCAGAGCCACCAGGCTCAGGTAATTGCGGCCATTCAGCGGAAGTTGCGTGACACCTTGGTTGCCAATGACCGTGCCAAGTGAAACGTTCTCTGCCTGCAGCATCTCGGCCGAGGCGGAGACTTCCACTCGTTCATTCACCTGCCCGACTTCGAGGGTGAAATCGAGGCGAACCGTCTGCTGAACCTGGACTTGTACATTGCTGCTATTGGCAGTCTTGAAAGACGCTTGTTCCACGCGGACGTTGTAAAAGCCCGGTTCCAGTGCCGGGAAGGTGTAATCCCCGGAACCGGTCGTCACGGTTGTTCGCACCGCGTTTGTGGCGACGCTGGTGAGGAATACCTTGGCACCGGCCATGGGCGCCCCGCTCGGATCGCTGACGTGCCCGGTTATTTCGCCGAATGTCTGCGAGTGCAAAGGCACGCCTGCGAGAACTGCAGATATCGTGAACCAGAACAGCAGTCGCCTCAGTTGTAGCTGCATCACATTGCCCGTCGCTTGCGGCAATCGTCCCACACGGCTGCGAGGTGCTGCTAGGTTTCGTACGGTATGGCGGGTGTAACACGAATAGAATTGGACGCCGCAGCGGCTCTGACGAGGTTCTTGCGAGGCCCGATTAACGGTTAATCGACAACGTTAACGGTTTCGGGACTGGTCCCAAAGGCGCTGTGATATGATCCCCGAACAACAGCGCAGAATGTACGGGGTCGAACAGGCGGAACTCGGCGAGGCCCGCGAGCAGGCTGTTCTTACGGAACTCAACCGTCTACTGGACAGTGCCGCCTTCCGCACGAGCAGAAGGTGCAGGGAGTTCCTGAAGTATGTCGTCGAGCACACCATCAAGGGACCTCGGGGCACTCTCACAGAACGCGCTATCGGCGTAGAGCTCTTTCAACTTCCCGAAGACTTCGACACCGGACAACACACGATTGTCCGCGTGACCGCAAACGAAGTGCGGAAAAAGCTTGCTCAACATTATCTGGCCCAGAACGGCACTCACCACGGCGTCAGAATCGATCTGCCGCCGGGCTCCTATAGCGCCGAATTCCGGTGGGAAACTCCGCTCGAGGAAACGCCCATTCCGCCGCGCGCTGAAAGGAGGCTTAATCGTGGCCTGATTGCTTCGATCACCGCTGGCCTTGCGATTCTCCTTGCTCTGTTCCTCGTGCCGGGTCACGCGATGAAGCGCTTAAATGACCGTAGCGCTACTCCCGCTCTCGTTCCCGCTCCTCTTCCCAATACTTCGCCCGCCGTGGCAAGCCTGCGCATGATCGTGGGTTCCACATCTTCTTACGTAGATCGCAGCGGGCAGACATGGGGGCCGGATCGCTTCTTCTCCGGCGGTTCTGTACTCGTTCACCCAGCGGAGAGAATTTTCCGCACGCTCGATCCCGATATTTACCGGCATGTGCGGAATGGCGACTTCCGCTACGACATTCCGCTCCAGCCCGGCTCCTATGAGCTTCATCTCCACTTCGCGGAAACCGAACTCGCCGATTTCATCAGTGCGGAATCGAGTGGCGAGGGCCAGCGCTTATTTCGCGTCTCTGCCAATGGCAAACGGATTCTGGACTACTTCGACGTGGTCGCCGATGCGGACGGTTCCAACACATCCGATGAACGAGTGTTCCGGAGCATCTCACCAGCCGAAGATGGATTCCTTCACTTGAGCTTCAGCTCTTTGAGAAGCACGGCGATCCTGAGTGGAATCGAGCTCCTGCCGGTCGGTCCGGGGAAGGTGAGGCCCATTCGAATTCGAGCCGGTTGGCCCACCTCCTGGCAGGATGCCGCCGGAGACGAGTGGCGGGCTGATTCCTATTTTCTGGGGGGCAATGCCCTGGTCCGCACCACCAATCCGGCTCGCGACAGCAACTCTCCGGACCTCTCGTTATACGCGAGCGAACGCTGGGGACATTTCTCTTACGCCCTGCCCGTCGCCGACGGACGCTATCGCCTTACTTTGAAATTCTGCGAGGGCCATTACGGACGTCATAACACCGGTGTAGGTGGGTCGGGAAGCCGCGTCTTTGATGTGTATTGCAACGGCGTTGCCCTATTGAGAAACTTCGACATCTATAGGGAAGCAGGTGGCGAGGGCCGCCCCCTCGATCGATCGTTTTCCGGTATCAGCCCTACTGCACAGGGTAAACTTGTGCTCACTTTCGTTCCGGTTAACGGAATGGCATGCGTCAACGGCATCGAGGTCGTTGAAGACTCAAACTAGGCATACCAGTTGCGGATTAGCGGTTAGCCGTGGCGGCGCAAGAGCGGCTTGCTGTTAATTTTCGCCCTGTATACCGTACAAAGCCATCGACAGTAAAGAAATCACAGTGCTCGATGGTGTCACGGCACGGATGCCATTTACGGCACCCCCCTTGGAAATTCACAGCGAGGCCGAACAGCATCAAGAGCGGTTCGTTCCAAGGAAAACAGCATCAACAATTTCGGACCAAGGGACGTTCGCTTCACGCGCAATAAGCAAACAACGCTGTCCACGCGATCGTGCTGGGATGACCGGCGGAATCTTTCTATTGCAGGCCTTGGAACTTTCGCAGCTACGCAGCCGGGAAGAGCAGAAAGAGGAGACGCGATTGGAACGGGCGAAACCGATAACTGGAAACAGAATGCCGACGGGTTGCGAATCGAATTTCCAAAACAATACCGGCCGAGCGTGGATTTAGGGCTGACGTGAAGCTTACGTTGGCCCGAAGCCGGCGCAATAGTGAAGTACCTCTGCTTTCGCGTTCTCGGACGGTCGTGCAAGTCACTCACGCGATTTGGCGGCCATAATGCGCTCGGCCATAAAATATCCGATCCATGTACATGGCGTCCATATTGCTAAGAGGCTGAGCGTGTACCAATGCGGTTCCTCTCTCCAGGACGCCATTAGCGAGATCCCGCCAATGACCAGCCCAAGACCATTCAGGACGAGGGCCGCCCTGAACCGTAGGCGATTCTCGGCTATTGCGCAACAAAGATACGCGCCGATAACACCACACAACAACTGACAGGTCGCGTCTGCCAGGTAAAAAAAGCCTGCTTTGGCATGGATTTCGAAAGGAGTTGCTCCTCCAGCGCGACCAGGAGCGCGTTTGCAGAGTAACCGGCCACAATCGCGAGAACCGTACGGAGGGCCAAGCTCTCTCCTTACTTGAACTGCACGGTTACGCGCGACCCGGTATACCGTGCCTCTTTGATCAACGGCATGTTCGACCCGTTCACAACTACGATTCGAAACTCCTGCTCGCGAGGCATGCCCGGATACTCGCCCTCGCGCGCATTGATCGTCAAGGTCGCAGATTTCTCATCCCAGTGCAGCGGAATGATCGCGTGCTCACCCTTTTCGTATGCATACGTATCGCCGCGATCATCGTAAAGTTTGAAGTCAGCGTCCGCTCCGCGATAAACACGTACTTCGATCGGCTCATTCACGTGCTGCTCGGCGTACTCGACCTCCGGCCCGAGCGGCAGAATCGAGCCAGCTCGAACATACAGCGGGATGCGTTCGAGCGGAGCCTCAGCCGTGATACGGCGGCCACCCTCCAGCTTCACGCCGGACCAGAAGTCGTACCAGGCAGGAGCGGGCGGCAGGTAGAGCGACCGGGTCGTCGCTCCTTCTTCGGTAACCGGATTCACCAGGATCGCGGGCCCGAACATGAATTGATCTCCGATCGAGGTGACCCTCGGATCGTTCCGCCAGTCCATGATCAAGGGGCGTTGAATCGTGTAATCTTCGTTCGTAACGCGCCAGGCGAGCGAGTAGATATAGGGCAGCAGCCGATAACGCAGTTTGTCGTAGCGAACTAAAGTCGGGGTGGCCGATCCATACGAGAACAGTTCATTGGTGTCATTTGACCGATGGCCGTGCGTGCGAAAAATGGGGCAGAATACGCCGTATTCGTACCAGCGCGTGAAGAGCTCCTGATAGGCGGGATCGTTCGTGTCGCGAAACCACGGCCAACCGCAACCGCCGATATCAGTTGTCCAGTACGGCATGCCAGATAGTGCGAAATTCAAGCCAGCCGGGATCTGTCGCGCAAATGCCGTGAACGTGCTGTAAACGTCGCCGGACCAAACCACGGTTGCGTTTCGCTGCTGCCCGAGGAATGCGGAGCGGGTCAGGATGAAGACGCGCTTTTCGTTTCCGCTTGCGCGCCAGTGGTCGTACACACCTCCGGTATGTAACAACGGAAAAACATTCGTATAGCGAGCGCCGTTTCCGAGAAACAGCTTCTTATCAAAAAGCACAGCGTCACTGCGTCCGTTCAAGATTTCGGGTTCCGAGCTGTCAAGCCAGAAACCGTCCCAGCCCTGCGCCAGAATCGGCCGGATGAGCATATTCCAGTAAGCGACACGCGCGGCGGGGTTGCTGGCATCGTAGTCGAAGGTGCCCGGGATGATGAATCCATCTTTCGCGAAACTCTGGAAGTTCTGTGACTTCGGATCCATCATCGCCCAGGCGGAAATGATGGAGTGGACGTGTTCTTCATGCAGCTCGCGCAAGGCCCCGGGAACGTCGGCATGCGGCTTCAGGTAGGCCGCTGTATATTCCGGATCGCCCTGGCACTTCCACCAGAACCAATCCTGCACCACGGTGTCGAGCGGGACGTGCTGGGAGCGGTATTTGGCCGCAATATCGAGCAGCTCCTGAGCGGACTTGTAGCGGTCTTTCGATTGAAAGAAGCCGTAAGCCCACTTTCCAAGCAAAGGCGCGTGTCCGGTGAGCGTGCGGTATTGGCGGATGAGCGAATCCATCTCGGGACCGTAGAGAAAGTAATAGTCGATCGCATCCGCTGCATCCGCCGTGAGCTTCAACTCCGGAGGAAAACGGTTGTCGAACCAGGAACGTGAGGCGGTGTTCCACAAAATGGCCGAGCCGTTCGAAGAGATCAGGAAGGGCAAGGCGATGTCGGTATTTGCCTGCCCGAGTTCAACGACTGTTCCCCGGTAATTGAACGCCCCACTCTGATGCTGGCCGAGCCCATAGAGGCCCTCCCGCGGATCCAGTAAGAACCGCTCGCTGACCCGGTACACCCTCTCGCCATTCAACTCGACAGCATCGTAGCGACGTGGCTCGCGATCGGATTCCGCTTCGAGAATGTGCCCCGCTGCATCACGAAACGTCAGCCGGCCATCGCTGAGGTTGAACGAAACGCGAAGCGTGGAAGTCGATAGAGTCGCCGTCTTCTCGTCTTTGGTGAAGTCGAAGGGAGCGGCCTTGCAGCCATTGACAAACCAGGGTTCCTGAGGAGAAGCCGCGTGAGGATTACCCGGACCGGCGACGACATGGACCGCGGAATTCCCGCAAATCGAGACGCGAACCGTCTCCTCGGCGTTGCGCATCGTAACACCGTTTGCGTCGCGCTCAATGGTAGCCGCTGAGATCGTCAGGGTGAATATGCAGAATAAGACCAGCAGTCGAAATCTCATCTTGTTACGTGTCCTTTTGGGAATTGGTCAGCGGTCGAGTGACGCGTCATCGGATTCGGAAGCTACAACGCCGCGCCTCAGCCGAATCTGCTGAGATTTCTCGAACGCGGTGGCGGCCGCTGCTGTATCTCCGGAGCTCTGATACAGACGCGCGAGCTGATAGTAGACCGACCCGTCGTCGTCGCTCGAAACGCCCTTTTTCAGCTCATTAATTGCCTCTTTCGGGTGTCCGGTGCGGGCCAAAGCACGTCCGAGAAGTGCGTGTGCGCGTGGAACAAGATCCGGGCGGCTGTGCAGGCCATGCTCCAGATATGGCTCAGCTCGCTGGTAGTCGCGGCGTGCGACGAGTATTTCGCCCATCAGAAGATTGATCTCGCCGTCGTTCGGGCTTTTCGAGAGCGCCCGTTGCGCCGCCGTTTGAGCCTCGTCCAGCCGGCCAGCCTGAAGGTACGCCGCCGCCAGTCCTGCTAACCCGGCAATGTTGTCTGGTTGAAGCGCCAGCATCCTGGAATATTCCTGGAGGGCTTCGTTGGACATCTTTCTGCGCTGGTATGCCTCTCCGAGCAGCGCGTGGATTCGTGGCGAGTCAGGCTCCACTTCGCCGGCGCGAGCGAGCGATGCGATACCGAGTCGCTGATAAGCCCGCACAGCCCAGTACCAGCCTGTTACATCATTCGGCCATTCCCGCATCAGCCGGTCCGCGATCCGAGCGGTAGCTCCAAAGTGGCCGGAGAAAAATTCTTTGCTCGCGATCGAGTTCAGATCTTGTTCAGACATCTTGTCAATCGCGGGCAGCGGTTCTTCTGAGTGCGACACGGGAAGAAGGCTCGCTGAGTGGTCGCCGGCTCCACTGGCCAACCGAGCCTTTGCTGGGGGCGCCAGCGGGCAGGAATCAAGGTCTTTCTCAAATTGCTCCGCTGCTTCCCTGACCTCTCCGCTCTGCAGCAGAGCCCAACCGTAAAACGTTCGGGAACACTGCGGAGATTCCTGCTCTGAATTCAACAGCAGACGATCGCGCTCGATCGCTTCGCGCCAGCGGCCTTGATCCGCAAATGATTCTGCACTCAGTTGGCCGAAGTAAGCCGTCCTGTTGAATGACGTCGCCATTCTCGCGCCGGCCCGTTCCGCCATGTCGAGATACGAAATCCCCAGGCCGAACCAGGCATCGCCACTCTGCGGAGCCACATTCGCCGCGCGCTGATACCAATCGCGCGAGCGCGCCGGATCGAACAAGGCATGGAAGGCCCGCCCGAGTGCAAGCAAAACCTGGGGGTCGTCCGGGCTCAGTTTCTCCGCGTGCAACAGATATCCGGCGGCCTCGCGCGGGCGCTTCAACTCCAGCAGATCGAGGCCGAGAAACAGGTTGGGAACGAACAGCGATTTGTCTCGCTGCAGCGCCTGCTTCAGTGCCTCTTCGGCACCCGCATACTCGTGTGATTCGTACCGCATCACGCCAAGATTGCTCCAGAGCTGCGCAAGCTCCGGATGGATCGAAACTGCCGCGCGGTACGCGTCCGCTGCCGCGCGGTAATCGCTGCGCGCCTGCGCCCGCTGAGCTTCTTCGACCAGTGACGCAAGCTGAGCAGCCGGATCGCGCTGTACCATACCGGGCAATCCAGCAGCCAGCACAATGCTGAGTAGAACGCGCACTACCAGTACAATTTCAGTCCGAACTGCACGTCGCGCGGGGGAAGCGTAGCCGAGATCCGCCCGAACGAAGGATCGCCCAGGCTGGCATCCGGCGCATAGAAGTTCGCACGATTAAACGCGTTGAACATTTCCCCTCGGAATTGCAGCTTTAGAATCTCGCGCCAGTAGAACCATTTCTGGATACCGATATCGAAGTTCTGCAGCCCCGGCGCGCGAACGTTTTCCAGGTACCGCGGGGCATTCCCGAACGTAAACGGCGCAGGCTGCTGGAACGCGGAAGTGTTGAACCATTCCTGCAAGGTCGGATGGCTCACTGCCGGGTCGCCCACCAGGTTCGGCCTCTGATTTCCGCCAAACGAGCTGGTATTGTTCACGCCCCCGACCACCCCAATCGGAAAACCTGATTTGAAGCTGGAAACGCCGGTGACCTGCCAGCCGCCGAGCACCGCATTCGTAAACGCGTTGAAATTCGCGCCGATCTTCCTGCCTTTGCCAACCGGGAGTTCATAGATGTAGCTGATCACTACGCTGTGCGGGATGTCCGCCGCATCCACCGATTTCTCAGCAGCCAGGTTGTAGTAATTCCGGACAGGTACGGAGTTGGTTTGCGCCCAGCCGTTCGTCCCGCTCGTGTTGTCGGTGAATTTCGAAAACGTGTAGGAAGCGAGCACCTGCAGCCCGGCGCTCCAGCGATGCGTGTAGTTCACCTGGAGCGCGTCGTAGCGGGACCAGCTGTTATCCACCTGCGATATGCTCACATCGCAGAATTCAGGGTACGGCCGCAGCAATTGCCCGTACGCGACAGTGGGGCTGGAAAGGTTGCAGCCGCTGCTGGTGATCTTTCCGTAGAACGGGTTTGCGACCTGTTGCAGGAGCTGATTGCCGAGCGCGAGGTCTGCTGCCGGCAGCTGGTTGAAGTTCATGCTGCCCTGCTGTATGTGAACGCCCCGGTCCCCCACATAGCTGATGTCGATCATGTCGTTCCTGGCCAGCGCATACTGCGCTCCCACCATCCACTGGATCATGTAAGGATCAGGCCGCCGGCTCTCGGTTCCTCCCGTAGAGAATCCAACGTTGGTCATGGCGCCGAGAGTGTTGCCGGTTTGCGGAAGCAACCCGGTTGGAAACGCGTTGTCGAGAGTGTTCTGCGGCGTGAAGCCGTTCGACTGCAGAGCGACCCAGGGAGTCGATTGCCCGTAGCCCTGTGTGGACCCGCCGCCGAAATAGGAGGGAACGAAGAACGTCCCGAATCCGCCTCTCAGGACCAGCTTGTTCGCGGCCTGATACGCCAACCCGATGCGGGGCGAGAAGTCGGTTTTTTGCGGGATATACAGACCGTCCCGAACTCCGTTCACCCCGTTGAAAACCACCGCTCCCTTGACTGTGGAACCGAGCGCTTTGCTGATCGGATTCACCGCATTGAAGTCGAAAAAGGACTGCTGATTGAATCGTTCCACTGGCGCAGTCTGATATTCCCAGCGCAGGCCGAGATTCAAAGTAAGTTTACGGCTGAGCTTCCAGTCGTCCTGCAGATACGTGCCGTAGTAGTGCTTCGAATTGTACGGAAACACCGAGATGCCGGTCGAGCCGCCGCTGCCCACCCCGAGCAGCATCGATGCGAACGCGTCCCCGCTGGTGTCCGGCGAAGCGGTCTGCGGGTTCGGCCCAGCCGTCGCGGCCGGACTGAAATTGAACGTGGTGGCGTAGATGCGCCCGCCCCCGGATTGAAGAATGACGTTCATAAAGCCGGCCGAGAGGGAGTGCGCGCCGATCACTTTGCTCACGCTCGCCGAAGAAGTGTACGTGTTCCGCGGGAACGCACCTTCACCCGATCCGTTCTGCGGTCCCAGCGGGGCGTATCCGGTAACGTTGACGACCGGAAACTGATCCGAAACACCGTTGAGGAATCCGGGCAGGCCGAGCTTCGTCATGTCGAACGGGTAAGCCTGTACGACGTTGCCTTCGATCCAGTGATTCAAGCCAAAATTCAAACTGAGAACGGTAGTCGGATTGATAACCCAGGTCAGGCCGGTGGCGCCGTCCAGGCGATCATTGGGTTGGCGCAGGCCAGGACCTCCGGGATCGCTGGCGCCGTAGAACGCCGGATTTCCCACCTTATACTCGTTCTTGTTCGACCACCGCGCAAACGACTGTACATTGTCGGTAAAGTTGTGATCGAGCCGGATGCTCCATTCGTCCGAGGCGGTCGGTGCGGCAGCGGTCGTCACGAAATTGTTCACCAGACCGCTGTTGGTGGGCGCCGGATAGTAACTGAGCATGTTCCGCGCCACCGCGCTCATCAGCGGAACAGGAATCTGGTTGTGCGCGAATGGAGTGCGTGTAAATCCGTTCGCCGTCTGCGTTGTAGAAAACGGATTGTAGAGAGCCTGGGGTATGGCCGAGAAATCGCCCTTCCGTTCCGCCTCGGTCGGCACGGTCGCCGTGTAGGGCACCGGGGATGATTGCCGCAGGCCTTCATAAGCGGCGAAGAAGAACGTCTTATTCCGCTGCTCGTAAAGTCTGGGAATGTATACCGGGCCGCCGCCTACGATTCCAAACTGGTTGCGGCGGAAAGGCGTCCTCGCGATCCCGTTGGCATTGCTGAAAAAGAAGTTCGCGTCCAGCTTGTCGTTGCGCAGAAATTCGAAGGCGTCGCCATGCAGCTTGCTGGTTCCTGACCTGGTGACGACGTTGTAGACATTCCCGGTGCTCCAGCCGTACTGAGCCGTGAATCCGTTGGTCTGTATTTTGGCCTCCTGCACCGAATCCATGGAGGGCACGTAAATCACCCCGCCCCAGTCGGCCGCCGTGTCCCAATGCCCGTCCAGCAGATAGGCAGTCGTTCCGAAGTAACCCCCGCCAAAGTTGAGAAATGAGATGTCCTGGTCGGCCGTTCCCGACTGCCCGCCGCCGTTCAGAAGCTGTAATTGGGTGGAATTATTTACCGATGAATTCAGGAGTACCAGACCGAAGACGTTGCGCAGATTGACCGGTAACTGCTGGATTTGCTGCTCACCAAGATCAGAGGAAACGTTGGCGTTATCCGTGGCCAGTAAGGGAGCCTGAGCGGCCGAAACGTTCACTTCCGTTTGCACATGCCGAAGCTGCAGAGTGATGGATTCACTGGCTGCCTGTCCCGCCTGCAACTGAATGCCTTCTTCTTTATAGGCAGAAAATCCGGACGCGTCGATGGCAAGCGAATAGCTTCCCGGGGGAAGCAGGGTGAATGAGTAGCGGCCTTCCGCATCCGTCGTGAACGTGCGCGTGATCCCCTTGTCGCTGCTCGACAGTGTGACTTTTGCGCAGCTGACGGCTGCGTCCGAAGCATCGTGGACCACCCCGGTCAGGGAAGCGCTGAAGGCCTGCGTCTGCGAGCGAATCGCTGGAGCGACGAGAACAAGCGCAGCCGCGAGACGAATAGCGGCGGCCCGGCAGCTTTGCCGAAAGTAACTTCTGAACATGGAAGACCCTTTCTCGAACGGCACAACGCGGCACGCGAATACCGCAACTGTGTTTACGGGGAGGCTATTTCTTTTGAACGACTTTCACAAGGTTCTTTACCGTGCAGTACCCCGGAATGCTTTGTGGAGGCGCGGGTTGCATCGCCGACGTCGAAAGCGGTAGAGTACCTTCTGGGATCGGGAGAGGCAGGTTGGCCGTGTTAGCCCAAGCGAGTTCGAAGGCCGTATCGCGAGCCGATGCGGTTCGGGTTCGCGACGCTCTGCGCGACATCCTCCAGAGCCCCTCCTTTCGCAGCAGCCGTCAGTGTCAGGTGTTTCTGACCTACGTAGTGGAACGGACGCTCGCTGGCGAAAATGAGCTGCTGCGCGAGCGAGTGATCGGCAGCGAGGTCTTCGGCCGAACTCCGGACTACGAGCCAGGGGACGATCCGGTCGTTCGCGTGCGGGCTACCGAACTCCGCAAGCGCCTGGCGCAGTATTATCAGGGCCACGCCGGTCCCGCTGTACGGATCGACATCCCACCCGGTTCGTATCGTGCGGTCTTCCAGTTTGATCCCGATCCGCTTACGCCTTCAGCGTCTCCGAAAAAAGGGTGGGTCTCGCACTGGCGCTGGCTTTTGCCTGTTTGTCTCGCCATCGTCGCGAGCGCCATCGGGCTGCGCGCATTGCACTCCAGCCCCTCATCCGCTCTCGACCAGTTCTGGGCGCCCGCGTTGACTAGCAAGAAGCCGATCCTGGTTTACAACGCGACCACTACAGTTTTTCGTGCGCCCACCGGGAGTGAGACGGCCCGCGAATTCGTTCCGATTCGCGGCCAATACACGTGCATCGGGGATGCCTATACCAGCCTCATGCTCGGCGCACTCTTTACTCGCAAAGCGAAGCTGTATCAGATGCGCTACGGTGCTGATCTCAGCTTTGCTGATCTGCGTTACCAGCCCTCGATTCTCATAGGCGCCTTCAACAACGAATGGACGCTTCAGATGACCGACGAGCTCCGGCTCGTTTTCGAGAAGCATCCCACAATCCGAGATCGCTCCGATAACCGTTTATATGCGCCGCCAGACCTGAAGCCGGACGGACGCACCACGGACGACTACGCGGTCGTTTCGCGCGTCTTCGATTCCAAGACCGGCGAGTTATTGATCGCTGCTGCCGGTATTACGCAATATGGTACCCGCGCTGCGGGCGAATTCCTCACCTCTGCACCCTTGATGGAAGCCTGGGCAACGCACGCCCCGCGAGATTGGCCGAAAAGAAATCTGCAGGTGCTGCTGCGCACGAAAATCGTGGATGACACTCCCGGCCCGCCGACCGTTGTCAAGAGCTACTTCTGGTAGCTCTCGCTGATTGAGATTCGTCCAAAACCTCGATTCCGGAAACAGTAGCATTATTAGACACCGGTTCAAACGTCAGGTTCAGCTTTCCTTGCGGGCTTGGCTTCAGGTGCCGGAAGGTTTTCCTGAGTTCGTGAAGCGCCCCGGCTTCCCGGAAAATATCGAAGTTCTCGAGGAGCATCTGCCCATTACAAATAACGTTGAAGACCCGGCTACCCACGCCGCCGTGCCCCGGCGCGCTTGGGCCAAAGTAAAGCTCGGCAAAATGCAGGATCAGCGTGTATCGATCGCGCGTATCCACCGGAATCGCATACGTGAAGTGTCTGTACCTTCCCTGGAAAAGAGGTCAGGATCCGGAGAATCGACAAGCGGACGAGTTTGAGTCCCCAGACGGCCTTCATAAAATAATTGTCCGGCACCCAGAATTGTCCACTACGGTCGGTAAACGGCGTGGATTGCATGATCAGCCGGATCGGAAGCTGCGCGTGAGGCAAACCCGGCAGAATCTCCAAAGCGCTCAAAGTGGGCTGTCCTGTCACTCCATACAATGCAATTTCGAGAAAGCCGTCCGCACGCGGAGACACATCGCGGATGATCCGCTCATCGGCGATGTTCTCGCCCAAGGCGTCTGAATTAATGTCGAACGATTGCAATGCGAGTTTACCGTTTAGAGAAATGTTGAAACTATTGGAGGCGTCGGCTCGAGCTAGTGTGAGAAAGAACAAGTGGAGTTCGTAGACGCCTGGCTTTAGCGGTATCCGATATGTAAGATCGCCACAACGCATATGCTCGAACAGGAACGAATCACTCGCTCTGGCGATGAATTCTGTGGGCGGTCGCCATGCGCCTCCTGCGCTGAACGGCGAGAGCTTTCCGCTTTTTCGCAACGCGGGCGGCGGGAGTTTTGAGGATGTGACCGCCGCGACTGGCATTCGGGCACTAAGCCTTCCGTTAGCCGGCTTCGGCTTGGGCATTTACGATTTCGACAACGACGGCTGGAAGGATCTATTTGTCGCCTGCGGTGAGGTCGAGGCGCTCGTTCATGCAGGCAATCCGGTGGCGCAGCCTAACGCGGTATTTCGGAACCCAGGCAAGCGAGGGCGATGGACGCTGGCGACAATAGAGGCAGGCTTTGGCGCACTCGCTCCTGCCCGGCATCGTGGGGCGGCATTCGGTGATCTGAACGGGGATGGGCGCATAGATGCGGTGGTCACCGCGTTAGATGCCGACGGCGAGATCTGGCTGAACGCCAGTGCGAACCAGAATCACTGGCTTGAACTATCGCTCGCAGGAACGAAAAGCAACCGTGACGGTATCGGCGCTCACCTCAAGCTGGTAAGCAAGAGCGGCGCACAATACAATCACGTACACCAGCGTAGGATATGCTTCTTCGAGCGCAGGCCCAGTGCATTTCGGTCTCGGACCGGACACGATCGCGGATTTGAAAGAGATCCGCTGGCCTTCCGGTGCGATCCAGCAGCTTACCAGTGTGAAAGCGGATGAGGTTCTAAGGGTTGTCGAACCTCGCTAGCGTTTCGCTTGATTGGAGGACAACCGGCTGACCACTTCCCGCTCCCGCGCGCCGTCCTCGGGTCGCCTCAACCGGTAATAGAGTGAGGCCAACTGCACGTGCGGTTCAAGCCAATCCGGAGCGGCCTTCCCAGCCTGTTCGAAAGCCTGGCCCGCCTTGTCCAGTTGGCCCGTTTGCTTATCAATCAGGCCGATTTGGTACAGCGCGGCGGCCGAGGTCGGCCTCAGGCGAAGGGCCGTCTCGACATAAGCTCGCGCGTGATCTAAATCGGCGTCGCGCGCCAGCAGTGCGCCTAGCTGAAGATTGGCATCGAATCCGTTCGGTTCCAATTCGAGGGATCGCCGAAGCGCTGCTTTTGCAGCCGCATAGCCGCCTAATCCTTCCTTAGCGATCCCACTGAGAAGGTGGGCACCGGCCAATTGTGGCGCCTCCTGAATGGCCTTTTCGGCGTGCGAGTTTGCGTTCGAGTAGTTCTCGTCCGCAATGGCCCGTTCGGCCTCGAGGAGATTCGCGCCCGCATTCTCTCCGTGTTTCAGAATGCGATCGATAACTTGCTGCCCGTTATCGTTTTGATGATCGCGAATCAGCGCGGTCCCGAGCAGATATTGGATGCTCAGATCCTCCGGGTGAGCGGCTGCGAGCGGCTCGGCAATTTCAATGACTCGCCGGTTTTCACCCATCCGCAGGTAACAATCTGTCGCCAGATCGTTTGCCTGCACGTTATCCGACTGCTCCGCGCGGACCCGATCGAATTGCGCTGCTGCTTGGCTGAGATCACCCAGCTTGTAATACGCCAGGCCCAGATTTAGCCGCGTCCCCGGGTTTTCTCCGCTCTTGAGCGCGGCCTCGTAGTTCGATATGGCCTCTCGATATCGCCCCAGACCGGCCAATACCACGCCCCGATTCGCATAAACGGGCGGAATATCGGTTCGTATTTGAAGCACTCTGTTGTAAGCCGCGACCGCACCTTGGAGATCGCCATGCTGTTGTAGGGCGAGCGCCTTCTGGAAGGCTTGCCGCACGCTTTCGGGGGCAGGCTGTTGCGCAAAGCAGCCGTAGCCAATCAGAGCACAGGCAACTATCCTTGCGCGAAACTTTGGAATTGAGGTGCAATACACTTCGGCAATTCGGTTCCGAACCCATCGTAAACCAAACGAGCGGGTCCGAACGAGTTTCTGCAAGACGATCCGCCTCCGCGATGCAAATCTACCCGCACCGTATGAGACTTACGGGTAACCGAACCCGATTCCTTCGCAGGTTTGAGCCGGCAATACCGGGCAATGCTCCACGGCATCGGTGGCAAACTTGACATTCTTAGCAAACACGCGGTCCGTAATTTGCACGGGCCATTGGCTCCGTCAGATTCCGAATCCCACTCTCTCCCCCAGAATGTACCTTTGGACCATCTTTCGCTGATTTCTTGAGGGTCAGCCCAAACTCAATCCTTACTTCTTTGCGGAGGAATCGAGTCTCCTTCGCAATCAGGAAGTTAATGATCCACACGCGAAATACGACAGTAATGCTCGGGCTGGCCTGGAATGCCTAAGTTCAGATGAAAAAGCTGGCCGCCGACGTTTGTCTTCTGCGCGTAGCCGGGCGGCGCGAGTACGAGTGCATCTGGCGTGGCCGCGGTCGTGATGAATATATCCGTCATGTCGGGGCCGCCGAAAGCAAGTGATGATGTCTGCTCCGCGGGAACGGCTATTCTGCGTTCGAGCTTCCCATCGGGATCATAGCGGCAGATACAGGCGCCGAACCATTGCGCTGACCAGACGAAGCCTTCGGCATCAACCGTTAAACCATCCGGGATGCCTTCGGTCGCGGGAACCTGAACAAAGACGCGGCGACGGCCGACTTGTCCTTGACCGGCGTCGTAATCGTATGCGTAGATGACCCGGTCCACCGAATCGGTGAAGTACAGTGTGCGACCGTCCCCCGTGAAGCCGAGGCCGTTTGCTAAACCGAAGCCACTATCGAGAACGCGAGCGCCACCGTCACGCTCAATCACGTATAGGTTCCCGCGCGGATAGTTGCTGGTGCCATCGAAAAAGGTTGAACCTGCCAGCAGTCGGCCTGCTGGGTCGGCAATCGCATCGTTTATCGCTAATGTCTTCCCTTCGTGAGAGGTCGCAATGGCGAGAGCTCCTTCGTTCTCCGTCCAAAGCCAGACACCCTTGGCGCCGGCGATCACGACTTGGCCATCTTCGGTCAGGGCAAGAGCGCTCGTGGGAACACCCGGCACCAGCATTTGGATCGCGCGAGACTGCCAATTGTAGATATGCAGCCGCTCCGTGATAATGTCGACCCAATACAAACAATTGCGGCGGGCGTCCCAGAGCGGCCCTTCGCCGCATTGGTCATGCGTCTCGGCGAGAATCGTAATGTCACTCGGATTCATAAAGGAAGAGAAGCTTCGGGGTGTGAGATCTGCGGTTTTTCCAGGCTGGTAAGAACGGCTGTCGCGATGACGACGATTGCGCCACCAACCAACTGCAGCGGCCGCAGCCGTTCGTGAACGGTGAGAACGGAAAATAGCAGCCCGAAGAATGGCAGCAGGTAAATCGATACCGAGATCTGTCCGACATCGAGCCGGTTGAGAACCCACATCCAGAGGACCATGGCGATGCCCCACGAGAGAAAGCCCAGAACGGCAACTGCAATCCACACACGCACCGAATAGCCGGAAACGGAGTAGACCGGTTTTGCCTCCCAAATTGCGGAAATCAGAGCGCAGAAGAAGCCACCTGACACGTAACTCCAGACAAGCACCTCGATTTCACTGAATCGCTCGAGCAGCGACTTTCCGTAAGCGTTATAGAACGCGCTACCCGCTGCGCCGAGAAAGATTGCGAAATTGCCCGCGAGCAGGCTGCGGCTGAACGAGGCGCCGCGAACATCGTTAATGGAAACAAGAACCGTTCCCGCCAGCCCCAGCCCTAACGTAAGGATACGTAAGCGAGTAATGCGCTCTCCCAGCAGAAGTGCGCCCATGACGGTCATCAGAAGAGGAATCGTCAGGGAGAGAATCGCTCCATTGGACGCGGAGGAATGCGCGATGCCCCAGGCTAACAGAACGGATGGGGGCACGATACCAAGCAGGCCCATCAAAACGAAGCCGATGATCGCCCTCCGGCCCCAGTGCGTGGTCGATCCCGGTTCGCGTCGCTTCTGCCGCAGCAGAAACGGAACGAGGAGGGCGCATGCAAAGACAAATGTCCAGAAGTTCAGGGCGCCTGCCTCCATCTGGTCGCCGGCGATTTTGTAGGCGGGGTACTGCGCAGCCCAGAGCACGTTGACGATGATCAGGAAAGTGAAATTGACCCAGCGCGACTTGCTCGTGTTCATAACGCAAGGCCGGCCAGCAGTCCGCCGTCGACCACCAGTTGTGTTCCCGTAATGTACGACGCTTCGGGCGACGCCAGGAAATACACCGCGTGGGCGACGTCTTCGGGCAGTCCAAGCCGACGGAGCGGGATCTTCGCTGCAAGAGACGAGAGCACGCCTTGCGGGTCGGACTCGCGTGCGACGGCTGTCTCCATCATTCCCGTCTGAGTTGCTCCGGGGCAGACGGCATTCACACGGACGCCTTCGGGAGCATAATCGAGCGCTATTCCGCGCGTTAGTCCGAGCAGCCCGGATTTCGATGCTGCATATACGGAGATTTGCTTCTCGGTCGCAATGGCCTGAACGGAAGAGGTGAACACAATGGAGCCGCGCGAAGCTTTAAGATGCGGCAGAGCGTACTTTGCGCACAAGAACGCGCCACGCAGGTTGGTATCGATGATGGCCGACCAATCCGAGAGGCTGTATTCCTCGGCCGATGCGTAACGCTCAATGCCGGCATTCGCGCAGAGTACGTCGATGCGCCCGAGGCGTTCCATGGCGAATGCGACGAGCGCCTCGATTTCGTTCGGTTCGCGCATATCGGCATTACGAAAGGTAGTGCCAGGCAGTTGCGCGGCGAGAGCCTCGCCACGCTCTGAGTTGATATCGGCGATGATGACCCGATCGCCGGCCATGCAGAAGCGCGAGGCGATAGCGCGCCCGATTCCGTAAGCGCCACCCGTGACAATAACCACGCGCGCATCAGGCATGACCGCCACCCTGGTAGACAGTTATCGAAACGAGCATATGTGTTCAGTGGCGGCCCAACGCGGGCTCGCGTTCGACAGGATGGCGCTTCCGGTCGCGATCACGCCATGCCTTTTCAGCAGCTTCTTTGAAACGCTCGAGAGCATCGCGATTAAGTGACACGCCCAAACCGGCTTTGCGCGGCAGGTCGAGAATGCCGTTCTCCATCTTGAGTTCGTCCTGAACCAATTCACGGCGCAGCGCAGATTCGCACAACTCAGCCGGCAAAAATTCGATGAAGGCACATTGCGCCGTCGCGGCCGACAGGTGAGCAGCAGCAGCGATCGATATGCCGGATTTCCAGAGGTGCGGCACAATAGTGAGTCCTCGCGCCGTTGCCAGATCGCACACGCGCTTGGCTTCGCTCATGCCGCCAACGCGCCCTACATCGGGCTGAGCGACCTGCACCTTCCCGCGATCCATCAGGTCCAGGAATTCGAAGCGCGTTGCGAGCCACTCGCCCGCGGCAATCGGAATGGGCTGTTTGGTTGCAACTTCGGCATAACCGGCGAGATCATCCGAGGGCAGCGGCGTTTCGAGGAAGAAGAGATTGAACTCCTGCCACGGACGAATTGCCTTGAGACACGTTTCAGCATTCGGGAACGCGTACTGCACATCTACCATGAGCACAAAGTCCTCACCAATCGTACGTCGCACTTCCGCGATCAGCTCCGTCATCTCTTCGTAGCTGGCATCGAGCGAGCGGTGGCGATACGGGCCTGAAGGTGTCACTTCGATTTTCGCTGCCTTGAATCCGAGCGATTGCGCACGCCGCGCCCAGTCGATCAGAGACTCACGATAGGCATTGAAATTGTCGACCTCGGGTTGGAGCGAAGCATAGGGTGTGATGAAAGGCTTGGCCGCACCGCCCAGAAACTCGTAGCAGGGCTTGTCCGCAGCTTTGGCGCGGAGATCGTGCAGCGCCATATCCAATGCGCCGAGCGCGTGGATAACTGCACCGCGCCGTCCGTTCATGGCTGATCCCGTATAGAGCTTCTGCCAAAGCGATTCCACCGCAAGCGGGTCCTCGCCGAGCAACATGTCTTCCAGGCTAAGGCCCATCGTATGCGTTCCGGGCGCTTCGATGCAGGCGCGTGCGATCCACGGATTGACATCCGATTCTCCAATACCGGTGAGACCCTCATCGGTATGGATTTCCACGACGATATCGTCCTGGGACGAACTGGTAGCCCCGGCATCGTAGCCGGGATCGAGCAGGACGTGACAATCGATGCGTGTAATTTTCATGAGGAGCAATTAAGAGAGCAGAAGGCAGGCGATGTCGAGCGGGCCAACGGTGAGTTTCACGGCTCCGCTCTCGACGACCAGATCGGAGCCGAGCAGGTCGGCTGCTTTCTGGAACTGTCCGAGTGCGACACGCTGTTCGACGGTCTCGCGCGTTGGGTTGAAAAAGAACCAGGCGGCGCGATTTCCGTAGGTGCGCCGGCGCCGGATCAGCGGAGCCTCACACTCGGGCATCACACCAGCATTCTTCAGAATGGCGGCGAGGAACTTCTGATTGTGCAATGAGCCGTCGAGGACAGACTGCCCGAAGAGCGTGCCGAGCAGAATCGCCTCACCCTTTCCGAAGCGATTCTGGACTCCGATAGTCTCCGAGCCAAGTTGCAGAAGAGGAGTGCCCGTGGTGGGTGTGAGGTATTGCAGGTAGAGATGCGGTTCGATTTCGGACCCGGAATACGATCCCGTCGCGCTCAGCCGCAGTGCCTTCGCATTTTCCGGTTTGAAGGAACTCTGCGAGGGGTGTCCTGGGCGATCTTCGATGGTGAGAATTTGCTTGTGGCTCGCGCCGAAGAGCTCCACCATTTCGCGCGGCATTTCTCCAGGGACTCCAAATCCGTACTGTGAGAAACGACCCGGGAATGGCCCCGAAATAAGTGTCCCACCATTGTTCACGTAGTCCCTCACTTGTTTCATTAGCGCCGTGCTCATCGAAATCGGCAATGGCAGAATGAGCGATCCGTATTGCGCGCCCCGCTCCCGGAGATCTGTCGAATCGAGCAAATCAACCGCGATCCCCGATTGGAAGAGAGCGCGATGAACGCCGCGCATTTGCGCCACGAACGCGCCACTAATCAGGTCGCCGGACGAGCGAACAAAATTCCACAAGCCTTCATCGAGCAGGATGGCCACTTTGGCCGGAGGACATGCGCCGCGGCCAAAGAGTTCGGGGTCTTTGCTCGAGAGCGCCTTCCCGATACGGCCAGCTTCTTCCGCGCGAGCAGTGCGGTCGCCCTCGAGCTCGAGCAGTCCAAAGCCGTACGCCTCGTCCCAGAAGATTTCACTCCGATGATTCCAGAAACAGATCCCGCGCACCCCGCCGGCCAGTGCACCGAGTACCCAGCGACGGATATCGCCCGGATCCGGCACGCGTCCAGGCGTGATGCCGCCCGAAGCGCGGCCACCCTGCAACTCGGCCGTCCAGAACTCGCCATTGACACTCGCGCCGCGGATGTAGTCCCACTTCAGCGCATTGTCGAGCATTTGCAGATATGGTGCGGGAGAATCTTTTAGTCGCTGCTCGCTGGTCACGCCTGGGTCTTGAAATTCGCCCCAGCCCGGATAGCACGAACATCCATAAATGTCGAGACCCGCGCGCGACATGCGCCAATCCTCGGAGCTGCCGTAGCGCGGCCCCGGCGCATGTGCCAGAATTTTTCGCCGGTGCGGATCGCTGCGCCGGAACGCGTCCGATTTCCAGCGCACGGCATCGCCGAGATAGACATTTTCCATGAAGTAGCGCCAGTCGATCGCCGGAGGCACTTTGTAGAAGACACGCGGCGGATCCACTTCTTCCCAGGTCGCGTAGGCGCTGCGCCATGTGCCGTTGAGATTATCAAGGCTGGTGAACTTGCTCTGTAGCCATTGGCGGAATGCGTTCAGCGTGTTGGGGCAGTAACAGACGCGGCCCACATTTTCATCAAAGCCAAACCCGATTTCCTGCCAGACGTTCCAGACGAGAATGTTGTCATAGCGCCCAACCTCCCGACCAACTGTCTCAATGAAGCGGATGGCAGCCGCTCGCGCACCCGGGTGGTTCCAGCACGGACCCGGCTTCCCGTCGTTCGGCAGCAGATATTCCGTCGGATCGATAACGGCCTGATTGTTCTCATAGCGCATCGTGCAATCCGGGTATTTCTGCCACAGCCAGGCTGGTGCCTGCTCCATCGTGACGCCGAAATAAACGAGCAACCCGTTTTGCTTGGCGTCGGAGACGACCCGGCTCACGCGGCCCAGATCGATTTCACCCTCTTTACGCTCATCCGCGCTCCAGGACTCCTGGATTTTGACCATGGAGAAGCCCAGACGTTTAAGGATCGGGAAGTCGGCGTGCAATTGTTCGAGCGGCAGAGACGGCTCACGATACACGTGCGTGCCATAGGGGAAAGGCGCACCGGAACTCCCGTCTGTTTGCGGAGTCGCGCCGTAGCTAAATGCACTGCCAGCCAGAAAACCGGCTCCAAGTGCGTTAAAGTCTCGTCTTGTCAAGGTTCACCTTTGCTGCAGAGCGGATAGTGCGATCCGATCAGAAAGAGATCTTCAAAGCAAGCTGCCCGATACGGCCTGGTCTCGCCGATGTGATCATCCCAAACACGGACGAGCCTGCCGTGATGTTTCCGCTCGGATTATTAAACTGCGCGTGGTTGAAGAGATTGAACCACTCGGCGCGGAATTCCGCATTCACTTGCTCGGTTACGCGGAATTGCTTGAGCAGCGACATATCGTAATTGCTCAAACCCGGTCCATGAAAAAAAGCGCGGTTAGCGGTACCTTCCTTTCCAATGGCCGAGGGTGCGAAGAGTGCGGTATTGAAGTAAGGAACGCCCGTGCTTATATTCGCCTTGCGCGGATTCTGGAAATTGAGGCTGCCGCCCAGGAAATCCGGGGTATCGGTTCCGCCGCCGTTTCCGAGCAGCGAGTGATCGTCGGTCTCATACATGGTAATTGGGAACCCGGTCGCAAAGTGAGTGATTCCGACCACCTGCCAACCGGCGGTCAGCAGGCGCAAACGATTGCCAGCCAGTTTGTCGAACGGAAACTCGTAGCTGTAACTGACCACGAAGTTATGTGTGGAGTCGAAGGTCGATAGCCCTCGGCTCAGGCGCAGGTTCAGCGGGTTCGGCCATTTATCCTGCAGATTCGATGAGTTATCGAGCGACTTGCTGAACGTGTAGCCAACTACAATTGAGCTGCGTTGCGTCCGGTGCTGATAGCTCAACTGGAAAGAGTTATAAGCCGAGTTGGCAACTGTGGCAAAGTAATTGTTTTCGTCAAAGGGTGCGCCGTACGGTTGCCTCGTCGTATTCACCACCGTGCCGTTGGCGCGGGTGAAGACGCTGTTTTCCAGAAATGGACCGCAGGTCGGACTGCCTGGCGCAACGTCCTGCGGTTGACTCAAGCTAAGGCAGAGTTGCGGATTACCGGGATTGTTGGATAACTGCGTCAGTAAGTGATGCGCCTGGTTCCCGACATAACCGATGCTTACCAGGTCGGTGGATCCGATGCGGCGCTGGACGGTGAAGTTATAGTCTTCCGCGTACGGAACCTTTTGGTCGATTGGAACCACGGGATAACCATTCAAAGGAAGCGCGAGGGACCAGTTAAAGTTATTCGGGTCGAACGGAAACGGCTGATGCTGTCCTCCATCGGAGCGATTCGTGTAAGGTGATGCGAAGACCACCGGTAATGGCGCCGGATAGTAGATGTCGAAGGGGGCGAGCCCGGTTTCATCAAGTTCCAATGCCCCCTCCAGATTGTTGTAGAAAAGGCCCCAGCCCGCGCGAATGCTCAGTTGATCAGGACCGCCCAGAATTTTGCCCACCAGGCCGCTGAAGCCGGGCGAGTAAGCAATTCCAAAGCGTGGGGCGAAGTTTGTGTAGCGAGTTGGTGCGATCGTGTTGGGAATCTTTCCATATCCTGGGACCTCATCGCCCGGGAAGACGTATCCGCGTGGCGCACCCGGATGAACCGTTGAGTGGACCCCCAGCACAAACGTACTCGCCTGGTTGTATTTTTCATACCAGGGCTGAATTACATCCCAGCGCAGGCCGTAATTGACGACCAGATGCGGGTTGACACGCCAACTATCCTGTCCGAACACCCCCACGTAGTTGCGGCGGTGATCGACGTTGAAGCCGCCCTCCTGCGTGAATGAGGTTGGAGCACCGATAAGGAAGTCCGCGAAATCGACGCCTGTCTCGGTACCGTTGAATCCGAAGAATCCGTTGCCGCCTACGAGCGGCATGGGTTCGTACATGTCATTGAACACATACTGCATGCCCACTTTTACGGTGTGGGAACCGATCACTTTGGAGAAGTTGTCCGCCAGCGAAGGTGTATTGATGTAGCGGTTGTAGTTCACCCCGGTCATTCCGATACTGAAGCTGTTGAACCCAATGCTCGGCACACCCTGGAACGAGCCCGCGGCGTTCACGATTCCTCCCGGCTGGTCCTGATTGAAACCGAGACTGGCCAGAGTGCCAAAACCGTTCAGCGGGAGGTTGTTGTGATAGACGTGTCGATTGTAATTCAGGTGCAGCTCGTTCAACGTCGCCGCACCGAACGTTTTCGTATTACTGATCGTGTAGAGCTGCGAACGGCCGCCGTCAAGCGTCGGGAAACCGGGCGTATTGTTGGTGCCGAACGGCTTGTTAACGCTGCTGTTATCGATGAAGAAATAACCGGATGTGGTGCCGAACCGCTGAGAATTGAAGTCGAGACGTGAGCTTCCGAGATCGTCGGTCGTGTGGTAGGTATTCGCACTCGTAGCGAAAAGCGACGTTCCCACGTTCGGCTGCGGCACATACTGGATCAGGTTCCGGGCAGGGGCGGAAAATGCCGACTGAGGGATGATTGCGTTGGGAAACACGCACACGGTTGAACTGGTGCAGCCCGCAGTATAGTACGGCTCTCCATTGCTGACTGGATAACCGAGTTCCTTGCTCAGTAACTGTGCCCAATAGCTGCCGCCAACCGTGCCTGTAAGTTGCGCGCCTACGCCCGAGAAGTTACCGCTGCGTTCTGCCAGAGTGGGCACCGATACGAATCCCGTGCCCTGTCCAATGTTATTTCGCGTGCCCTGATAATCGACAAAGAAGAAGATGCGATTTCGCACAACCGGGCCGCCAAGCGTTCCTCCAAACTGATTCTGCTGGAATGCCGCTACGCTCGGGTCAAAGAAGCTGCGCGCATCGAAATCGGTATTGCGCAAGAACTCGAATGCGTTACCGTGGATATCATTCGTGCCGGACTTGGTAACCACGGTTACTATACCTCCGCTGTAATTCCCGTATTCGGCGTCGAAGTTCGAAGTAAGCACACGAAACTCCGCTATTGAATCAAGATTCGGAACGATGGTGGTGCCGTTATTCAACGGGTTGTTCACCGCGCTGCCATTGATCAGAAAGCCGTTGGAGCCCTCGCGCTGTCCGTTGATCGAGATGTTGCCTTGTTCGGTGCTGCCAAAATTGTTCCCATACGAGACGGATTGCTGCGGTACCACTCCGGCCTGTAACCCGAGCAGATCGGTAAATTGCCGGCCGTTAAGCGGCATGGCTTCGATGTGACTACCCGTGATGACGTCGCCAAGCTGAGTGCTTTCGGTCTCCACGTGCACAGCCGAAGTGGAGACCTCCACGGCCTCGTTCACCTGTCCGACTTGCAGGTTGACATCGATCCGGAGTTGATCGCTTGCGTTCAGAACGATAGCATGCTGCTCGAATTTGGAAAAGCCCGGCGCTGTTACCTCCAAATCGTAAGTACCGACAGGAAGCGACAGAAATGAGTACACGCCCTGTTCGTTAGCGCTGGTCGATTGAGTCACGCCGGTTGCGTGATTGGAGATCGTGGCCTGCGCTTTCGGCACAATGGCGCCCGAGCTGTCGCTGATCTGGCCTGAAATCGCGCCGTTCTGCTGTGCAAAAGCGGCCGCGGGAGCCAAGACCAGAAGGAGACACAGGCGCTTAACGAAGTAGTTCGTCATGGATCCACCTCACAAGAACGGTCACAGATGCTATATGATATATCAAATGTCAAGCGTGGTCTACTGACCGATGGAAGAAGCAGCTGCGACGTCCAGAACTATGTTCCGCGCGCATGGGGCAATTACCGTTTTGCTCGTCCTTGTTTTCTGGCAGTCAGCTCTCGCCCGGAGCGAGACTGTTCCGGCAGCGCTCGAGCAGGCGCGTGCCGACTGCGCTCAGGGACGGTTTGCCGAAGCGGAGCAGGAATTGCGGGCATTTCTCAGCCGCTATCCTGCTTCTGCGGAAGCACACGCTCTGCTGGCGTTTGCGGAATGGAAAAGCGGGCGATTGCCGCAGGCAGCCGAGGAGTTCCGGGCGGCTCTTCGCGCCAACCCAAACTCTTTCTCCGCGCACTACAACTTCGGTATGCTGTGCCTCGAGCAGCGAAATTTACGCGAAGGCATCGAGCATCTCCGCCGCGCCGCCGAAATGCAAACCGATAATGCTGGCGTTCAGTACAACCTTGCTGTGGCGCTCCTGGAAAACAAGCAGGCGGCACAAGCAATAATCTCCCTGGAGCGCGCCAATTCGCTGGAGCCCGAGCGTCCCGAAACGCAATTTCAAATCTTGCGCGCCCATCTCTCGCTTCGGCAATTCGAGACGGCCACACAGGAAAGCGCGAAGCTGGATTCGGCACATCCGGAAAGTGCGGCCGCTATCGGAAGCGCCTGGCTGGAACACGAGCGGCCTGCGGAAGCGATTGCCTATTTCCGAGAGGCGCTGGAGCGCGATCGAACCAATGTTGGATTGCGTAACGCGCTTGCCACTGCTCTGATCGATGCAGGAAGGCCTGCTGATGTTTTGCAGCTGATTTCCGATCCGGGAAGCGCCACTGAGCACTTCCTTATGGCTCGCGCTCAGTACGAACTGAACAGGCCCGGTGCAGCTCTTAAAGAATGTCGCCGCGCTATAGAACTGGAGCCAGCCAATGCTCAGTACCTTCTTTTTGCAGCGCGTCTGTTGCAACATACCGGCAACAGGGAGGCAAATGAGTTCATCGCGCGCGCGATTACTGCGGCGCCCGAGTGGTACGAGCCGTTCTATAGCCGCGCAGTGGGCTTCTATATGCAGCAGAACTATAACAATGCTGTGGCGGCTCTTGAAGACGCGTTGCGGCGCAATCCGCAGTGCGCACGCTGTCTGTTTCTGCTGGGGATTACAAGGTTCAATCAAGGCGACAAACAAGGGGCGGAGCCCACGCTACAGCGCGCAGTCGCTTTAGATCCCGATAACGCCCGTTATCGGGCGCATCTCGGTGTGCTCTATCTCAGCGCGGGACGAATCCAGCAGGCCGAAACGCAGCTGGCGAAGGCGGTTGCGCTCTCGCCCCGTTATGCACTTGCCTTTTACGAAGTCGGTAAGTTGCAGCTGCGCGCCGGACGTCTGGATGCGGCGGCAAAATCACTGGCACGCGCCCGCGATCTCGATCCCGCGCTTACGCAAGCGCAGTACCAGTTAGCTCAGGTCTACTTGAAAACGGGGCGCAGGGCGGAGGCGGAGCAGCTCTTTGCTCAATTCCGCCAGACCAAAGCCGAGCAGGACGAGGCGGCACTGCAGCGTTCGGATGTCGAAACCGGCGTCGCTGCTCCCTGAAATTGCCAGACCACGCATGAATTTCTTAACTCGCCGCGAAATCCTTGTCGCTTGCGTTTCGGCAGCTGTCATCGATCCATTGCGTGCGGCGGATGCAATGCACTCGTTGCCGCCCCCCATGACACTAGGAAAACTGCTGCGGCCCGGTGTGCGATCCGACTTGCCAGCCGCCGTCGAGTATTCAGCAGAGAACGCCGGCGATGGCCTGAGCTGGACCTTTCCCGCAGGCACGCTGGCAGCCGCCAAATATCTTACGGCCGACTTTCTGCTACACGGCGATTCTCTGGTTGTTTTCCGATTATCGCTGCAGGAAGGCGAGCACGGCCGCCTGTTCCGGTTCATCTTTGGCGGCTTGAACGAGTGCTCGTTCCGGTTGCGCATGCCGCTTTCACTCGTGAATCAGAATATCTTGGTCAGCAACCGCGAAGGCGCGCTGCTTCTGCCCATGACGGAAGGCGACATCGTGGATCTGCACCTGGTCGATCGAGCATCGCTCACAATCTTGCGGAAGGCCGATGCGCCCGCGCGCTGGGCGATGACCGAGGTTTTCCATACGACTCAGGAAGTTGCGCAACTCACGAAACCGCTGCTGCCAAAGGGACCGCTGCTCGACGAGCTGGGGCAAAGCAGAATCCGAAGCTGGCAAGGAAAAACAAGATCGGTCCATGAGCTGAAAGGACGTTTGCTTTCGGAGTGGAATAGCGCGGCGGGTGCGCAGTGGCCCGAGCAATTCTCTCGCTGGGGTGGATGGAGTAATCGCAGACTCGCCGAGGCCAGCGGCTTCTTTCGCACGCACCACGACGGGCGCCGTTGGTGGCTGGTCGATCCCGATGGCTTCGCCTTCTGGTCGGCTGGCGTGGATTGTGTGAGGATCGATTGCACTTCAGCCTATGGTCAGCTGGAATCCGCGCTCAGCTGGCTTCGCAGCCGGGAGGGTGAGTTTCGTGAGATCTTCTCGACCGGCAAGACCGACCGTGGCGATCCAATTCCGCTGATCAACTACTCGGCTGCAAATCTGATTCGCACATTTGGCGTTGAGCGCTGGCGCGATGCCTGGGCCGATGTTGCCTATGCACAGCTGCGCCGCATGCGTTTCAACACAGTGGGAAACTGGTCCGACTGGCACATCGCCTCCGGGCGCACTTTCCCGTATGTCCGGCCGCTCGATTTCGCGCCTCAACACGTCCCGCTGATCTATCGAGAACTGCCCGATGTGTTCCACCCCGCATTTGACACCGATGCCGAGGCATTTGCAACTCAACTGGCGCCCACTGCTCAGGATCCCGCACTCATCGGATACTTTCTGATGAACGAGCCCACCTGGGGTTTCTCGACCATGTATCCCGCG
The DNA here is from genome assembly GCA_021325235.1 of Terriglobia bacterium. Taxonomy (GTDB): domain Bacteria; phylum Acidobacteriota; class Terriglobia; order Bryobacterales; family Bryobacteraceae; genus Bog-105. The sequence continues at coordinate 163,032 of JAJPHN010000025.1, forward strand.
GAGGGCGTTTTGTACAACAGCCCGCCCTGTTATACACGCGAGGAACTGGTACGTTTCCTGAAAGCAAGGCACGCGAGCGATGACGCACTCGCGCGCGACTGGAGAATGCCCGTCACATTCGAAAAAGTCGCAAAGGAGAAATGGAGCGGACCGTTCAGCATCGAGGCGCGTCTCGATTTGAAGGACTTCAGCGCCCATCTCGTGGAGAGGTACTTCACCAGGCTTTCCGCAGCGTGCCGCAAGATCGATCCCCATCATCTGAACCTAGGCATTCGCTGGGCGGGAGTTCCGCCCGAATGGGCCATTGCGGGAATGAAATCATTCGATGTCTTCAGTCAGAATTGCTACGACGCGAAATTTCCGATCAAAGTCGCAGCCCGGGTCGATGAACTGCTCCAAAGGCCGAGCATAGTGGGCGAGTATCACTTCGGCGCACTTGATGCCGGATTGCCGGGCTCGGGTCTCAGGCGAGTACGAACACAGGAAGATCGTGGACGCGCTTATCGCGTCTATCTGGAGGATGCAGCGGCAGATCCTAACTGCGTCGGGGCGCACTGGTTCATCCTCTACGACGAATCGGCGCTCGGGCGCTACGATGGCGAAAACTACAATGTCGGCCTCCTCGACGTATGCCACAAACCATATGAAGCGATGGCGCAGGCAGCGGCCGAAAGCCACGAGCGAATGTACCGGGTGGCTGCGGGAGAACTCCCTGCTTTCAACGACGCGCCCGAGTACTTGCCGGCCGTTTTTTAGCGGCAGACTTTTGGGTCCGTCCCTTCTTCGCTGGTTGGCCGGATCCTGGGTCCGCGCTGGCGGAGTCTGTCGCCCCATTCGATTCCAGCACAAAGGTCCGAACTTCTTCGAGCCATTCATCCATACCCTTGAGCAGTTGCGTTCGCGCGGTTTCCGGATTGCCGCTCGCGAGTGCCGTCACGAGCGGCTTGTGAGTTTGGGCGTCTTCCAGCAAATCGAAGGTGCCGCGGTCGCTGAACCGGAGAGAGCTGAAGGCGAACAGCGGCACAACAATGCGCTCCAGATTCGCCGCCAGATACTCATTGCCGCTGATCTGCCACACTGCCTTGTGCCATTCCAGATCTTTCCGCACATACCCGCGCAGATCATTGGCCCGCGCTGCCGTAAGCATCTCGAGATGCAACTGCTCGAGCTGACGCACTTGTTCTTTGCTGATGTTGCGCGCGGCTTCTTCAAAGGCATGACCTTCCAGAAGTCGGCGAATACGGAAAATCTTTTCGGCGTCGGCAAAGGTCAGATTCATCACGAAGGTGGATGAATTCGGCTTCTTGAGGATGAAGCCTTCGCTCTCGAGCGCAATGATGGCTTCGCGGATAGCAGTCAGGCTCGCCCCAAACTGAGAGGCGAGTCGGCGCTCAACAATGCGCTCGCCGGGACGCAATTCGCCGTGCAGAATCGCCTCCCGGATCTGAGTTTCGATCTGCTCGCGAAGAGTGATGATCGAGACTTTAGCGAACTTAGCCCGCATGCCTGATTCTACTGTTTCGATTAACCGTTCAACAGACGCCAATGAACGTTTTCACGTCTGTTGATACAGATCGATCAGTTGATCGGGGCGCACGCACACGTAATCAGATCCCAGACCTTTCGCGATGTTCGACGCCATCTCCATGTGGGTAAGCCAATTCGCCAGAAAAACGTGGAGGAACGCAGGCCGTTGGGGAGGCGTTTGACGGATCACTTCGGCAATCATGGTCCGTTCCGCGGTGCGCCGGCCGGTCGGAGTAAAGGTCAATTCGCCCACCGCTGCGCCGTTAACAGCGCGAAAGACCGGCTTCCCCGCTACTTTCGTCACCAGATTCTGCATCGTCGTGACATGTGTTCGTCCGTAATTGGCAAACACACCATCGATCCCCTCAATCCCGGCAAGAAATTCGAGCCGTTCGGGCGCCATCTCGGCAAAAGTGGCAAGCACTCGGGAATCGATGCGTGCCCGGTACTCGCCCGAGAGCTGGCGAAACCGGTCCAGCACCTTCTGACGTTCTTGCGGCGAAAAATTATCCGCGAAATTATCTTCGTGAATGTAACCCACGCCGGTGAGCGCATTCACAAAATAATCACCCGGGCGCGCATTCTTGTAGAAGTAATCCAGAATGTCCGGCATCGTGTCAGTCGCAAGCGGCCCCAGATGCCACCCAATCGGCACCTGCCCATGCTGCGGATCGTCAAACAGCTTCCGGTAGTAATGGCGCAGAAAGTTCAGGCCGTCGCCGTCCGAGCGAATAAACGAGTAATAAACTTTATCCCTCTCCAGGCGCAGCTTCTTCGCCTTTGTCTGTTTGAGTACCGCGCTCGTTCCCGAATGCACCGAGAGATTGCTCACCGTGGGCGAGTAACCACCGTAGGCGGAGCAGAGCTCAAACTTTCCGCATTCGCTCGCAAGCCGCACGCCGTCCCATTCGCCGATTCCTTCTTCTCTTCCCACGCCATTTCCGGGCCATCCGAGACATGGTATGTTGGCGGGCCACTTCATCAGAACTTCGCGCGCAAATTGCAGCTCTTCATCTGGAGCCGCTTGCGGATTCTGCGCCTGATCCTCAACATTCGAAATCCAGAGGATCGGAATCTGGAACTCGACAAGATAGTCACGCAGCGCGGTGGTCGATGGATCCAGAAATGCGATCGCTTTTCGGGAAAGCTTCTCTCCTATTTCCGAATAGGCCCATCTATATGCGTCCACATCGCGCTTCCAGTGCTTTGTACGCAGATCCAGGCCGACCTTGCTCGAATCCGGATAGGCTCCGGCCGGTAAGCTGTACTGTACGGCAGTTGCCGGTGTGGCAACGATGCCGTCCGTAACGGAGGCGAGCATAGTTGCAACATTGACGCTGGCCGGAATCCTGGGATCGGTGATGTACATGCGAGTCGCCATCGGCAGAAAACGCTCGAACACCTCGCCGACTTCGATTGCTTTCACGTCATCGATGTCGCCGCGCTCACGCATCCAGTTCAGCCACACTTCGTCCCAGCGATCCTGAATGAGAAAGAGCGTGGGTTGACGGCGATTAGCCAGACCCTGCAGGCAATGCAGCGTCAGCCGCATGTCCGCCGCATCAGTAGTCAAGTCGCGTATGTCCATCGCATACAGCTTTCGGGCGGGTTTGGCCGACTTTGGGCAGACATGAAGCGCGTCAGGTTCGGAAAGAGCTGCCTCTATAAGTCGCGCTCCGCAAAGAGCACCGAATGCCGCATTTGCAGAAGCCAGGAAAGTTCGGCGGTCGATGGAATTCGTGGCCATTTCTCCTACGATGATCGATGGTAACAGCGGTACAAACCAGGCGATCAGCAAACACGGCCGCCCTTAGCTAACCAGGTTCACGGTTCGACCGAGGTGCAAGGCAATGGCGAAGAAGTTGCTGGGACGCGATTTCTTCTAATTCGTAAGGGCGCCCGAGATCAGACTGTAAAGAAGTACGAGTAGCACGATAGTTGTGATGATGACGAACTTGCGGTCGCGCTCCAGTGCGAAACCGACGAGCGACCAGGCGACACGAGCGACAGGGGTTGCAATCAGCAGTAAGAGCCCGAACTGGATAACAGAGCGACCGCGTAAGTGCAGCGCTCCCGAAAAAATTTCGGGAATAATTCGATCGATTCGTGGCTGACTGTGAAACTGTTGATAACTGACGGGTTCGCGCCAATGGTGCGCGAGGAAAATCGCGCCTCCTAGCAAAGTGATGGTGCCCGAAAGGATGACACCCCAGAGCAGCAGCACACTGACTGTGCGCTCGATCGAGCGATCAGTGATGTTCATGCCGCACCTCGAATTCCGTTGACAATCATCTGAATGGCAATTGCACCTACTACGATGGCGAACACACGCCGGAGGAGCGGAACGGAGAGGCGGCTCAGATAGCGCGTCCCCGCGACCGAGCCGCTGAGAACGCCGAGCATAACCGGCATCGCAATCGGCGGGCTGACATACCCGCGGCTTAGATAAATGCTGGCGCTGGCTGCGGCCGTGACACCGATCATGAAATTACTGGTGGCGGTGGAAACCTTGAATGGAATCTGCATGGCGGAATCCATAGCGATAACCTTCAGTGAACCAGAGCCGATGCCCAGCAGACCGGAAATAGTACCCGCACCGAACATAAGCGCGAAACCTGTTTTCACGCGGTGCACGACGTAGTGTTGTTCGCCGGCGAACGTTCTGTATGAGGAATTGAGCTTAAGTTTTTCGCCGATGGGATCAGGGGGAAGCGGCTTCGATTGTTCGCGATGCTTTCGCGCAGTCTGCCAGGCGGCCTGGAGCAGAATCACCCCAAAGACGATACTCAGGGCGCGCGTGGAGATGTGAGTTCCAAGATACGCGCCGAACAGGGCCCCCAGGGTAGTCGCTACTTCGAGAAACATGCCAATGCGTATATTGGAAAAGCCCTCGCGCACGTACGCCGCGGCGGCGCCGGACGACGTTGCGATAACCGAAACGAGGCTGGCGCCGATTGCGTAGCGCAGATCGACGTGCAGAAAGAGCGTGAGAACAGGTGTGATAATTACACCGCCGCCGAGCCCGGTGAGCGAACCGAGAAATCCCGCCAGCAGAGCCGCACCGAATACGATAGGGGTAAACTCGGCGACGGTCATGGATCGCCCGAGCGTTTTTTGCGCATCTGATATAACGAGCACCGGGTGATCATGAGAACACTGACCGTATTGCTATTCGCAGCTAGCGCCAGTTTGGCACAGGCCCCTTCGTCTGTAATTCCGAGACTGCAATCCCCCGAGGTGCAAAGCGATGGACGCGTGACGTTCCGCTACTGGGACCCGACTGCAAAACAGGTGGATGTCCAACTCGAGGGAGCAAAGGCGCCTTTCCACATGCAGAAAGACGCGAGCGGGATATGGACTTATACATCGGAGCCGTTGAGGCCCGATTTATACGGCTACTCATTTCTCAGCGATGGAGCGCACCGGCTCGACCCATCTGATGTTGAGATCAAACCGAACCTGCTCAGCTTGAACAACGAAGTACACGTGCCGGGAAATCCGCCCGAGCCTTGGGAAGATACGGACATTCCACATGGCACGCTGCATCATCACTTCTATAAGTCGGCTGTGGTGGGCGATAATCGCGATTTTTTTGTGTACACGCCGGCCGGATATGATGCGACCGCTTCGACTGCGTATCCGGTGCTGTATCTGCTTCACGGCTTTAGCGACGATGCGAGTGGCTGGAGCGCAGTAGGGAAAGCCAACCTGATTTTAGACACGCTGATCAACGAGCATAAAGCCAAACCGATGCTGGTCGTGATGCCTCTGGGCTACGGTGCGCCAGAAATTCTGCACGCGCAGCGGGCCTTTCAGAACAACGAACTACGCGAGCGGAACTTCACGAAATTTCAGGCAGCCCTCATCGGCGAAGTGATCCCACAGGTAGAACGAACGTACAAAGTGGATCGGAGCCGAGATGCACGCGCGATTGCGGGATTATCCATGGGCGGGGCGGAATCGTTGCTGACGGGCTTGCAGCACCTGGATCTTTTCTCGTGGGTGGGAGCGTTCAGCGCCGGCGGACTCGGCGATGATCCGGCTGTCGCCTTTCCGCAACTCGATGCATCGGCCAATGAAAGATTGCACTTACTGTGGGTGGCTTGCGGGACTGATGACCGGCTGATCACGCCAAATCGTAAATTTGTTGAGTGGCTGAAATCTAAGAACATCCATGTGGTCCCGATCGAAACGCCGGGCATGCATACCTGGATGGTGTGGAGGCGCAACCTGACTGCGTTTGCGCCTCTCCTCTTTCAGACGCACTGATCGCAACAAAGCGACCGACTCTATTCGGTCGCGTGAAGCCGTGTGCGTTTAGTGGTTCGTATCAGCCGGTGCGGTTGGTGTGGTGGCCTGCGCCTGCGCACCGGATCCGCCCACCAGTCCTTCATTCACAAGAACCTTGACTTCCACGCGCCGGTTCATCTTCCGACCGTCGGCGGTGTCGTTGCTGGCCGCTTCATGCGAGGTGCCCATTCCGGTCGGCCGGATGATGCGATGAATCGGAATGTTACCCTGCTGCTCGAGATACTGTGTTACCGCATCGGCCCGCCGCTCGCTGAGGACCTGATTCTTGGCTGCTTTGCCGGTGGAATCGGCGAAACCGGCAACTTCGATCATGTAGCCTTTCTGCGATTGAGCCTTCTGCGCAAGGGCGTCGAGCTGCTGCTTGGCTTCGGGGCTGAGAGCGTAGCTGTTCACTTTGAAATAAACCGTAGCGCTGTCGGCCGTCTGGTAGTTGTCCAAGTTCGTCACGCGATTATTCACGTTGCTAACGCCCTGGTTCGCTTGATCGGCCTCGCCTTTCACTTGCGTTACCTGCTGGGCGGTCTGCTTCTGCTGATCTTCGAGCTGACCGGCGCGCGTCTCTAACTGGCCTGCGCGGCCCTCCAGTGTCGTTTCTCTACCCTCGAGCGTTCCGGTACGGGATTCCAGAGGAGCGACGCGCGTGTCAATAGCGCGCGAGGCACGCATCGAGTTGGGATCGAACTGTACTTTGCTTGCGACCAACTCGCCTTTTTCGTTGCCCTTGCCATCCACATCGATAGTCAGGCCCGGAACAAGCGCGGCGGCGTCCATTGCTGAAGTCCGATGGAACAGCCCGCCCTTCTTGAGTTGAATTTTCGTTTCGTTGGTGATATCGACGGTGCCGATGGAATCATCGGCCGTACGAAGCTTGATGACCTGTCCATCGCGCGAGACGATCACCCCCGATACTTTGGCCTCTTCATCGGCTGTGAAGGTACGAGCGTTTGGGGTTACAGCGAGAGTAAGCGAGCACGCCGCCAAAGCGGCCGCCCCGTATAGGAATGCCTTTCGAATGCCTGCCCCGTAAATAGGTATTTTCATAGTAAGTAGATCCTTCAAGCGCGAACTGTATTGAAGCGCACAGCAATATACAGATCCGCTGTGTTGCGTTTCTATAACTGAGATGTTAGACGATTCATTTCATGCGCACGTAACCAGGAAATTCGCGGCCTCGTGCCAGGCTCCCGAACCGATGCCATTACTATGGTTAAGCTGACGCGTGGGCAACGACTTGCAAACCGGAACAAAGCTGAAAACGCGAGTCTTTTACGGCTGGCGCATTGTTGCCGCTGCGGTTCTTACGTTTGGAATCGCGGTTGGCGTTCCGTACTACAACCTGCCATTCTTCTATGACTACTTCCAGTCTTCCTTCCATTGGAGTGTCGAAGAAATTACGTTCGGCTTTCCGCTTGCCGCGCTCCTGACGGTCTGGGCAGGACCGCTGCTGATCCCGCGCCTGAGCCCTCGCTGGCTGATTCTGGCGGGCACGGGTGTAAGTGCACTGGCGTTCTTCGGCTTCAGCACCATGCGCGGAAGCCTGGCAATTTACTTTCTGCTTTATCTGCTTTACACGATTGGTTACATCTGTTCCGGACCGATTCCACACCAGTTGCTGGTTTCATACTGGTTCCAGCGGAAGCGCGGGCGCGCAATGGGAATCGTGTATGTAGGCGTGGGCCTGCTGGCGGGCCTCGGATCGTTCTTCGTTCGATACTTGACTGAACATCTCGGCTTTCGTGCCGGACTTGCAGGGATCGGGTTCTTGATGCTGGGCGCGTGGCCGCTCGCGATTTTCGTATTGAAGGACAAGCCCGACGAGATCGGCGCATATCCGGACGGGGCCGACGATCCCCCACCGGACGTGCGGATCGCGCCACTTGCCTGGCGCGAGCTTTTCCGGCGGCGCGGCTTCTGGCTGCTGCTGCTGGGCAGCATTTGCTCGATCGGCGCCATCGGATCGGTGAACATCCATATGAAGTTCGTGTTTCGCGAGTCGGGATTCGCGAATCAGAAACTGTTGAATGCTACCTGGACCGCGGCTGCCGTGCTGATCTCGTGGACCAGTATCGCGGGGCGCCTGGGAATCGGCTATCTGGCGGATCTGCGATCCAAAAAAGGAGTGATGACGGCCACGTATTTTGCCATGGCGGGCGCCATTCTCGTGCTTTCGCTGGTGAACGCATCGCATCGCGGTTCAGTTTATACGTTCGCCGTTCTCTTCGGGTTTGCGATGGGCGCCGACTACATGCTGATTCCGCTGGTTGCGGCCGAACAGTTTGGAATCAACACGCTTTCGCGTGCCATGGCGATCATTCTGCCGCTGAACACGATCGGCCAGACGTGGTTCCCAGAGTTTGTATCGTACTTACGCCAGCATACGGGCAGCTACCGTGCGCCGCTCGCATTTATTTTCATCGCGGCACTGGCGGGCGCGATCGCAGTTGCATGTCTGCCCAGGCAGGAGCACGTTACGGCTGACGCAACGCGATGACCGGATCAACTCGGAGAGCACGGACTGCGGGCATGTAGCACGCTATGCAGGCTGCTGCAAGGATCAGTATGGTGACCCCGACATAAGTGCTGAGATCTTCCGGTTGAATCTGGAACAGGAGCCCGCTTAGGGTGCGCGTCAACGCGAGCGAACCTGCCGCCCCGAGAATTATGCCAAAAAAGATCGGTCGCATGCCTTGCAGAAAGACGAGTTGCAGAATGCTGCGGCTGCTTGCGCCGAGGGCGAGGCGAATGCCGAGTTCCTGGGTGCGGCGGGCGAGCGAGTACGCGAGCACGCCATAGATTCCGGTCAGCGTGAGCAGAAGCGCAAGCAGCGCAAAGCCAGAGAGTAAGAATAGGTTCAGGCGTTCGGAGCCGAGCGATTCGGTTACGAGCGAGTCGAGCGTCTGAACGTCAGAAACGGGAATACCCGGCTCTATCGACGCCACAATCGCCCGCAGCGTTGAGGCGAGCGAAGCCGGAGCGTATGTAGATTCCACAATAAGCTGCACCGGCGAACCAGTCTGGTTAACGCCAGGGAGATAGACGATGCGCGTGGGATCGGCATCAAGCCCGTGATCGCGTGTGTTGGCCACGACTCCGACGACTTCCGCGGGTTTATTGCCCTGGCCTTTCCAGAGAACGATGCGGCGCCCGATCGGGTTCTGGCCGGGCCACAGCAGATTTGCAACCGCGGCGCTCACGATGGCTTTTCTGATGTCAGTTGGATGGAAATCGGCATCGCTGAAATCGCGGCCAGCGAGCAGCGAAATTCCCATTGTCCGGAAATAACCTGTCGAGACAAAGCGCCAGCTTGCCCACGGGACCCCGTGCTCTTGGCCTCGAGTGGAATCGAGTGCGGCGAAACTCATTCCTGGATCCCAGCCCACGATCGGCTTGGAGTTGACCGTGGCAGCAGCCCGGACACCCGGCAGCGAACGGATGCGCTCGAGAAGCATCCGCGTGAAGTGCTCGGCGCGGCCATCGTCGAAAGCGGGCGTGTTCAGTGTGGCTATCGCCCGTCCTTTCGTTGAGAATCCGCGCTCGACGCCCATGAGTTTTCCAAAGCTGCGGATCAGGAGACCGGCGCCAACGAGCAGGATCATGGCCAGTGCGACTTCCGCACTCACCAGGACAGAACGCAGGCGATTCTTTCCAGTTCCCGCAGTCTGCGTTCGATCGTCTTCTCGCAAGGCAGCACCGAGATTGCGAGAAGTGGTCTGGAAAGCAGGTGCCACACCCGCCAGCACGGCGGATAAGACCGTCACGAGCAAAGTGAAGGACAGTATCCAGAAGTTCAGCCGAAGCCCGGAAAGGCTGGGAACGTTTTCAATATGCACAGTGCGCAGCAAAGCGAGTCCCCAGGTCACGAGGAACAGGCCGACTGTGGCACCGCAGCCTGCCAGCAGAAGCGATTCGGTCAGCACGAGCCGGATCAGCCGAGCGTGGCTGGCCCCCAGCGCCTCGCGAATCCGTAATTCGCGGGCGCGAGCAGTAGCTTTGGCAAGCAGCAGATTCGCGACGTTTACACAGGCGATCAATAGCAGCATCAGCACAGCCCCGAGCAGGACGGCAAGAGCACGCCGAATGACCAGATTGGGGCCCCAGCTGCTCGAGGGCGAAACCAGGATGCCCATGCCATCATCCTTGCGATATATCTTTGAGAGATTATGAGCGATTCGCGTGAGGTCGGCCTGAGCGGTCGACAGCGAAACGCCCGGTGCGAGCCGGCCAATAACAGTGGCTTCAAAGCTGCCGCGGTTCGCCTGCGAGTCATAAATCAGAGGCAGGAATAAATCGACTTCATTCAGCCAAGGGTCTCCGGCGGGAGCAATACCGATTACGGTGTAGGGAGCTCCGTTTACATGCAAAGTACTGCCGATGATGGAAGCTGAAGAGTTGTAGCGGCTGCTCCAGAACTTGTGGGAGAGCAGCAGAACGCTGTTCTGATGATTTGGTTGATCGGCGTTGGTTTCAAAATCTCGACCAAGCACGGGCTGCAACCCGAGGGTATGTAAGAAATTTGCGCTGACGAAAGCCGCCGATAGATGTTGTGGGTCCCCGGATCCGGTCAGATTTATGTCGGCGGGCAGAAAGGCGGCGATCGACTCGAAGGTACGATTCTCAGCCCGCACGTCCCAGAAATTCGGCGTCGAGAACGAGGCCTGCGACCATTCCACGCCAGTCCGCCTTTCCCACAGTTGAACCAGATGCTGAGGCGCGCGGAACGGCAGTGGCGCCAGAAGAACCGAGTAGAAAATGCTGAAGATCAGGGTAGCCGCGCTGATTCCGAGCGCGAGCGTGCCGATGGCCAGCGCCGTTGTGCCCTTTGTCCGGATCATGCTGCGAAGCGAGTGTTCCAAATCCTTCAAGAGCGCATCGGCAAAGCTGCCGATCCGCGAATCCCGCACGCTTTCCTTTACCTGCTCGATGCCGCCAATTTCGAGAAGCGCCGAGCGCCGGGCCGCGCCCGATTCCATACCGCGGCCCATCTTTTCTTCCGTCAGCAGATCCGCATAGGCCAGAAGCTCGTCCGAGAGTTCCTGCTCAACCTGTCGCCTGCGGAAAAGAGTGCGCCAAAGAGTGGCAAAGGAAAACATAGTCGGCTCCTTAGGACTTTGCCTCGAGCGCCGCAGCAATCGCGAGCGAGATTCGATTCCACTGGTCGCGCTCAATGCCGAGCTGCTTTGTTCCCGCACGTGTCAGCTTGTAGTAGCGGGCCCGGCGTTTGTTTTCGGATTCGCCCCAACTCGATTCGAGCCAGCCGGCCTGCTCCATGCGATGTAGGGCGGGGAAGAGAGAGCCGGGCTTAACGTCGAAAGCGCCATTCGTGATCTGACCAATGCGGCGGGAAATTCCGAGTCCGTGCAGTTGCTCGAGAGCCAGGGATTTCAGGATCAGGAGATCGAGCGTGCCTTGCAGCAGGTTGGAAGGTGTATCCGACATTCCTATCGGCTTTCTATACGAGGATACGCCCAGTACCTATAGAGTGTCAATAGGAACGCGTAGAAGCTCAAAGAGCTGCTTACGAACCTCTGGAGAGCTCTTATTTCGCCGCTACTGCTGAAAACTCTTCGTAGGAGCCGAGGAAATCCTCGATGTTCCCGTGATCAAAGTGCCAGATGCGCGTGGCAACTTCGTCGACCAGATCTTCGTCGTGCGTAACCAGCAGAACCGTGCCCTCAAATTTCTGTAGTGCAATATTGAGCGCGTTGATCGATTCGAGATCGAGATGATTGGTCGGCTCATCGAAAACGAGCACGTTCGGCTTCTGCAACATAAGCTTGCAGAACATGAGGCGAGCCGCTTCGCCACCAGAGAGCGCGTCGGTAGGCTTCATGCCTTCCTCACCACTGAAGAGCATCTGTCCCAGTAGCCCCCGGATTTCTTCTTTAGACGCCTGCGGATCCCAATCGTGCAGCCATTCGGATACGGTTGTGCCGTTCCGAATGCTGGCGCGATGATCCTGCGCAAAGTAGCCAATCTGTACTTCGTGACCCCAGGTCACCGTGCCGGCGTCGAGCCCGACATCGGAATCGTCAACGCCGGGCCCGTTCGCGAGCAGCGCCTTCAGCAACGTCGTTTTACCAGCACCATTCCGACCCATGAGGGCTACTTTTTCGCCACGCTGAACAGCTGCGGAGAAATCACGGATGACCTTCAGATCGCCGTAGCCTCTCGAGACCCCCTTGAATTCGAGCGCGTGACGGCCCGACGGTCGTTTCATCTCGAAACGGATGAATGGGCGCTGGATGTTCGAGCGCGCCAGATCGGTGGTCTGCAGCCGCTCGACTTCCTTCTTGCGCGAGGTGACCTGGCTCGCGCGGGTGCCAGCGGAAAAGCGCGCGATGAATTCGTTCAACTGCGCAATCTTCTTTTCGCGCTGAGCATTCTCGGCTTCGATACGAGCGCGGATCTGCGTTTTCTGCAGCACCATGTCATCGTAGCCGCCGGGATAGGTGATGATCGTCTGGTAATCGATATCGGCCGTGTGAGTGGTGACGCTGTTGAGAAAATGCCGGTCGTGCGAGATCACGATCAGTGTGCCCTCGTAACGCGTCAGGAAATTCTGCAGCCAATGGATCGATTCGAGATCGAGATAGTTGGTCGGCTCATCCAGCAGCAGCGCCTCCGGATGGCCGAATAGCGCCTGGGCCAGCAGCACGCGCACTTTCTGGCCCCCTTGCAGCTCGCTCATCTGGCGATTGTGCAGCGGTTCGGGGATATCGAGTCCATCGAGGAGGATTGCGGCGTCGCTTTCGGCCGTATAGCCGTCCTCCTCGGCTACAACTCCTTCCAGCTCGCCGAGACGCATGCCGTCTTCATCGGTCAGATCCGTTTTTGCATAGAGCTGCTCACGTTCTTCGAGTGCACGCCAGAGCGGTAGATTGCCCATAATGACGGTATCCACCACACGATAGGCGTCGAAGGCGAACTGATCCTGCCGGAGCACTCCAATTTTTTTCGGACGAACGACGCTTCCCTTTTGCGGTTCGAGTTCGCCGGAGAGAAGCTTCATAAACGTGGACTTACCAGCGCCATTCGGCCCGGTCAAACCGTAGCGGCGGCCCGGGAGAAAGGCGGCATTCACATCCTCGAACAGGATTTTGCCGCCATAACGCATGCTTACATTGCTGACAGAAATCATGGAAAAAATCGGGAGGGAACCTCTATTTTATCGCAGAAGAACCCTCCGACAGAGAGCCGCCGCGATGAAGCCTGGGTATCCAATCCCTTTTCTGTGAGGCGCTCCGGTCCGCATGCGTCCCGAACGTCTTGGCGTACACGTGCGTGAAGACGGCGCCAAAGAAGAAGATTTGAGCGGAGTAATAGACCCAGACCACGAACGCGACAAGCGAGCCCGCCGCGCCATAGGCTGATCCCACGCCGGCAGTGGCGAGATAGAGCGCCAGCAAGGCTTTGCCGATCTGGAAAAGAATCGCCGTGAAGATCGCGCCAATGGCAACGTCGCGCCAGGCAATCGGCACGTCGGGCACGAATTTGTAGATGAGCGCAAACAAAGCTGCTATCGCGATCAGCGGAATAATAAAGTTAGCGATTTCGCCAAGAATCGCTGCCTTGATCGGGACGTAGCTGTCAAAGAAGTTGGTGACGACAGCCAGCGCGGCGCTCAGAATCAGCGAGACCAGCAGCAGAAACCCCAAGGCCAGTACCATCCCGAACGATACAACCCGTTGCCAAACCAGGCTGCGCCAGCTGGTATCGGTAGCGGGCGGCGCGTCCCAGATCACATTGAGGGAATCGCGCAGTTCCACGAAGACTCCGGACGCGCCGAAAAGCAGGGTAACCAGAGCGAATACGCTGGCGAGGATTCCGCTTCCGGAGTGATGGGCGTTGTCGAGCACCCCCTTCAGGGCGCGCGCCGCCGATGGTCCGGCCATGGTCGAGACCTGTCCGAGCAGGTTGTGTTCGGCTGTATTCTTATCGAACACGAGGCCGAAGATCGCCACGGTCAAAATCAGCAAGGGAGCGATTGAAAGCAGGGTGTAATAGGCAAGAGCGGCGCCGAGGCGCGGTGCATTATGCTCGCTCCATTGCGCTCCGGCTTTTTTGACAACCGGCCAGAGCTCCCTGATCTTGACACCGAACATGGCCGTCTCCTTTCGCTCGGTGCGGCCTCAGCCCCAGTCCGCAACCTCAGGCTATAGATGTGGCCAGTGAGACACTTGAAACAAGCATTTGCGTTACAGCGTCCAAGCAATGCAACGCGAATGGCCGGGAGTACGGAAATGGCAGGACGAAAACCAGCGAGATGAGGCTGCGGGTCACCGGGCGCGCGGCGCTGTGGCAAGTACTTATCTTTAGTGCGCTGGCGCTCGGGGCCGTCCCGGGAGCTCTCCAGGCGCAGGACTTCGCGGGCCGCACCGTCACAGCCATTCATTACAGACCGGCTACCCAGCCGATTGATGCACGGGATCTCGATCGCGCGCTAGTGGTGAAGGTTGGGCAGCCGCTGGTCACCAATGAGCTCGCGGCGACCGTGGATCGCCTCTGGCGCAGCGGGCTCTTCAATAACATTCAAGTCGATGCCGAGCCTTCGGCCGGAGGGGTAGCGCTTACCTTCATTACGGAACCGCGCCGTTTCATTGGGCACGTCGGGGCCCAGGGAGATATCAAGGATCCGCCGAGCCGTGCCGTGATCATCGGTGACTCGCAGCTATACCTGGGGCAACCATTTGACGAGGATGCCCTGGTACTGGCGCAAAAACATCTCGAGGAGCAGCTGCGGGATAACGGTCTGTTTCGCGGGCATGTAGGTGTGGCAACCATCGAGGACCCGGTTACGCACCAGGTGACCATACGTTTTGTGGTGGAGGCCGGCAGGCGATCGCGCTACGAAATGCCCGATATCCATGGCGATACCAAACTTCCCGATTCGACCATCATCCGGGCTACCGGCTGGCGCTGGCCACTCATTCACAAATGGAGGCAGGTTACCGCCGTACTTACCGACAAAGGGACTTCAGGAATCGAGAGTAAGTATGCCAAGAAAGGACGCTTGACGGCCAGTGTCAACCTTGTTTCGCTCGAGTACGACCCCACCACGGGAAACGCCAAGCCGACGCTCGACATCAATGCCGGGCCTAAAATCACCATCCGTGCACTCGAGGCCAAAGTCTCCAAAAGTAAGCTCCGCCAGTACATTCCTGTTTACGAAGAGGGTACGGTCGATAATGATCTGCTTACCGAAGGCGCGCGCAATCTGCACGACTATTTTCAATCAAAGGGCTATCCCGACGTCGATGTTACGTTCAAGCGAGAGCCGGTCCAGAATGACGAAGAAGTGATCAATTACTACATAGCCACCGGTCCGCGGCGAAAGCTAGTGAACGTCGCGATTGAGGGTAATTCGTATTTTCTGGCCGATACCTTGCGCGAACGGATGTTCCTTCAACCCAAATCGCTGCTGATGAGGTACGGCCGTTACAGCGAAACGTTCCGAAAACGCGATGAAGAGGCGATTACAAACCTCTATGTTTCAAACGGCTTCCAGGACGCCAAAGTCACCTCAACCGTTGAAACAAATTACAAAGGGAAGCCGAATGATCTTGCCGTCACCTATCACATCAACGAAGGCAAGCAGTGGCGAGTTGCGAATCTGAACGTGATTGGCGCTTCCCGCCTGGATATCAGCTCGCTGCGCCGTGACTTCGCTTCCATTCCAGGCCAGCCGTTTGCGGACGTGAACATTGCGACCGATCGCAATCGCATTCTCGAGTACTATTACTCGCAGGGCTTCCCCTCCGCCTCCTTTAGTTACAAGCGTGAACCCGGACCCGAACCTGCCACCGTGAACCTCACGTATCAGATACGCGAGGGTCCGCGTCAGTTCGTGAAACAGATCGTCATTTCGGGGTTGAATCGGACGCGGACATCCTTGGTCGAGCGCTACATCCATGTTGAGCCGGACGAGCCGATTTCCCTATCAAAAGTAAATGAGGATGCGCGCGAACTGAACAGTTTGGGGATTTTCGCGAGCGTGAATACTGCGCTCCAGGATCCGGACGGCTCCTCCAGGTACAAATCCGTTCTCTACGACTTCGATGAGGCGGCGCGCTACAACTTCCAGCTTGGGCTCGGAATGATCGTCGGCCAGTTCGGCAGTACCACGAGCAATCTGGCGAACTCTGGAGGTGCCAAGGGTGCTTCGCCGCTGTTTTCTTTCAACGTAAACCGGATTAACTTCCTGGGACGGGGCCAGACGCTTTCGCTGCAAACGAGTTATTCCACCCTGGAACAGCGTGAGTCTTTGAACTATATCGTTCCGCGCTTCCTTGGTTCGGCGAACCGTACCGTCACCTTCTCGGCGTTGTACGACACAACGCAGGATGTGCAGACGTTTTCATCGCGCCGGCTGGAGGGTGCCATACAAACGTCGCAACGCTTCAACCGGGCCTCGACGCTTCTGCTCCGCTTCGCCTACCGTCGTGTTAGCACCGGCAATATTGTTATCCCTTCGCTTCTGATTCCGATCTATTCGCAACCTGTGCGGATTGGTATTTTGTCGGCCAGCTATATCCAGGACCACCGAGACAATCCTGCTGATGCGCATCGGGGATTCTGGAATACTTTAGACGCGGGCCTGGCGGACAAGGCCTTCGGCTCGCAGCGCAATTTTGCTCGCGTCCTTGGGCGCAATGCGACTTATACCTCGCTGGGTCGAAATCTTGTGTTCGCGCGCCAGACCCAGTTCGGAGTTATTGTTCCATTCAATCTCGAACAAGGAATTACGCATGCCGAGGCGATCCCGCTGCCGGAGCGCTTCTATGGCGGCGGCAGTGTCTCGATGCGCGGGTTTGGTTACAACCAGGCGGGCCCCCGCGATAACGGAATTCCGGGCCAGCCGCAGACCGCGACCGGTTTCCCCTTAGGTGGCAACGCTCTGTTCTTCAATAATCTCGAGCTCCGGTTTCCGCTGCTTGGCCCGAACATAAGCGGTGTTTTCTTCGAAGATATGGGAAACGTTTACGACACGTTTAGCGATATCTCCTTTGGTTACCACCAAAAAAACAATCAGGATTTCAATTACGCGGTGCAGGCGGCGGGATTTGGGATCCGCTACAAGACACCGCTCGGACCGGTACGAGTCGACCTATCTTATGTTCTGAACCCAACTCATTACCTGGGTTATAGCCAAAGCGAAAGCATACAGGACTTGATCACATGCGGTAAGCCGGGTTATCCGGCATGCCCTACGCCAGGGCCGCAGCAGCTAGGCCGCTTTCAATTTTTCTTCTCCATCGGGCAGGCCTTTTAACATGCGGCGCGCCGTTGCACTTCTGATCGCAGGATCGACGCTGGTGCAGGCCGTCGTCATCGACCGCATCGCGATCGTGGTATCGAATTCCATCGTGAAAGACAGCGATATCAGCCGCGATCTTCGGGTGACGGAATTCCTGAATAATCAGCCTCTTGACCTAAGTGAGGCGGCGCGGAAGGTGTCTGCCAACCGTTTGGTCGACCAGATTTTCATCCGCAAGGAAATCGAAATTGGCGACTATCCGGTTGTGAGCTGGCAGGAGGCAAGCCGGCAGGTGGACTTACTGGTTCAGAAAGAATTTAAATCCGAAGCTGCCCTTGAAAATCGCCTCAGCCGGTATGGCATTACGGCACCCGATCTGATTAGCCACTTTCTTTGGGAACTAACTGTCCTGCGTTTCGTGGACGTCCGATTTAAGCCTGCCGTGTTGGTCACTGATGCAGACATTCAACAATACTACACTCAACACGCTGCCGAATTACAGCGGGAACATCCCGGAAAATCTTCTCTCAATGATCTGCGCGGCGTGATTTCGGACATTTTGACCGGCGAGCGGGTGAACAAGCTGTTTTTCGCCTGGCTGGACGACCAGCGTAAACAGAACAAAATCAAGTATTACGAGAGAACCCTGGAATGACGAAGCGGAAAAAGATTCTCCTCATTGCGGGTAGCTCCGTTCTCGGCTTCGTTGTTCTCTTGGTGGTTGCTGCCTTGATTGTTATTCAAACAAACTGGTTTGCGAATTTCGTGCGCCAGAAGGTCGTGGCTGCGGTCGAGGACTCGACGGGCGGAAGGGCCGAGATCGGATCGTTCCAGCTTGATTTGAGCCACCTGACCGTCCGGATTCGCGATTTCGTTCTACATGGAAAAGAGCCTGCATCGGAACAGCCGCTTGCGCGCGTAGCGTTGCTTGAATTGCGGCTAAAACTTTTCTCCGGTCTGACTAAAGTGGTCGATCTGCGATATCTCGGGATTCAGAATCCGCGCGTGAACCTGATCTATCTTCCCGACGGTACGACGAATATTCCACAGCCGAAGACGCCATCGAAACCAAGTAATACATCCGGACTCCAAACCGTAGTAAACCTGGCCGTTAACCGCTTCGAATTGAATGATGGTCTGATCAAAGTGCTCGACCAGAAGGCTTCCCTAAGCGCTCACGGCGACAATTTGCGCGTACTTCTGACCTACAACAGTCTTCACCCGAGTTATCAAGGGAATCTGTCGATCAACCCGTTGATCGTTGCATCGTCAACCCGCCCTCCTCTTCGGGCGGATGTGGATGTTCCGATCGCACTAGAGCCCGATGCCATTCGCGTGGCCGGGGCAGCGATCAAGACCGCGCGTTCTCATATCGATCTTTCGGCATCGGTTGAAAATCTGAAAACGCCGCAGATTAGGGCTAAGTTGCAGGCGGTCGTGTCTCTTCCAGAGTTGCAACAGAGCCTTGAGGTTCCTTTCGATGCCACCGGGCCCGGAACGCCGCAGACCCTAGCCGCAGATGTAGCTGTTAGCATGCAGCAAGCGACGAGATCTCTAGCCATTCAAACGCTCCACGTTTCGCTTGGCCAGACTACTCTCGACTCTTCTGGGCAACTTGCTCCTGGAGCAGCTTCGGCAGCGAACTTCCATGCTAATTTTGCGCTGGCCGAACTGGCGCGGCTGTTCAAAGTATCTTCCGTGAAAGTGCAGGGTGATCTGGACGCAAGCGGACGAGTTGCGCTCGATGCGCAGAATAATTACCGAGTCGACGGAAACCTCGCATCGAGAGGACTGGTGCTAAACAGCGGCACGCAGGAGCCGCTCGGGGTAAGTCTCAATTCGCCTTTTCACGCCGATCCGTACCTGCTGAGTATGGATGGCATTCGCGTTGCCGCTCTTGGCGGAGTGATTAGCGCGAAGGTATTTATTGAGAATATGCAGAACCTGAGTGCGGAAGCGGCGCTGCATAACTTCTCTATTCCTGTGCTCACCACGGCCGCAACTGGTAAGCACCTTGGATATGACGGGCTGCTCAACGGTTTGGTCGTGGCGAAAGGAGATTTGAAGGCGAAGGGCACCACGGGTTACACAGCAAGCACTAAGCTCACAATCGTTGCTGGTCATCATGGAGTGCCCTTGAATGGTGTACTGAATGCCAATTACAATGGAGCGCGATCCACTGTTGATCTCGGCAACTCCTACATTGCCCTACCGAATACGAAATTATCGTTAGCGGGCTCTCTGAATCGTGAAATCAACATCGCCTTAGTTTCTCGCAATTTAAACGATTTTCTGCCAGCCATCAACTTCGGATCAGACCACCCGGAGACAACGCTTCCACTGACTCTTGATCCGGATGGAGAACTTACTCTCAATGCTCAGATTGTAGGCAATCTCAGCGCTCCCCGGATCGGAGCGGATCTCAACCTTGATCAATTTGCTGCGGAAGGTCATTCACTGGACAAGTTAGGTGCTCATCTGGCCGCATCGCCATCGGGTGCGGCCATCAGCAATGGCGCACTACAGGGTACGGGAATAAGCGCAGCATTTGACGGTTTTCTGGCTCTGCATGATTGGAAGCCGCTGCCCCGGTCTGAAGTGAGGGCCAATTTGACCATGCATCAGGCCGATCTGGCTGCCTTGGCGGACCTGGGGGGAGAATCTCAACTGCAGGCGCAAGGAATCGTGAATGCGGACGTGCATGTTTCGGGCACCTACGCGAACCCTTTGGGAGGCGCTGTGCTGGAAGTTCGAAACGGCAGTATTGAGCAACAGCCATTCGACAGGTTCTACTTGAAGACCGATCTGGCAGACCGCCTCATCACGTTATCGGCGTTCGACCTCGACGTTGCCGGAGGACACGTCGGAGCGAAAGGAACGTTCCAGCATCCACGCGAATCCTTTACCTCAGGCCATATTCAGTTGCAACTTGGCGTAACCGGCGTCCAGTTAGCTCAGATACAACCACTATCCCGGCAAAATGCAGGCATCGCCGGAGCGATTCAGTTATCAGCAATGGGCGCGGCCGATATTCGACCGGTGAATGGAACTACCGAGGTCGTCCCCGACAACGTTACCGCTGATTTGACCGCGCGCGGACTCAAAGTTCAGAATCAGGACGCCGGGGAACTCACGGCTAAGGTGCGTACATCCAATAACAAGGCTAGTTACCAGCTTGTTTCCGACTTCGCCGGCTCTAATATTCGGATTAACGGCCAAACCGCTCTCGTAAAGAGCTATCAAACCGTAGCCGATCTCTCCATCGACGGCCTGTCCATTCAAAAGGCGCTTCAGATCGCCGGCGAGGGCGCCATCCCGGCCACCGGCGACCTCTCGGCCCGAGCGCATGTATCGGGAGATATGAATGCTCCTGTCGCTGACCTCACATTTTCTTTGCGTCACGCCAGTGCTTATCAGGAAAAGATTGACAGCCTGAAAGGCGATCTGCGTTATTCCAATAGTTCTTTCGAAATTTCGTCGCTCAACCTGAGAGCGCCCGCTGGAGATATCGACGTGAGCGGGTCTTTTGCTCATCCAGCTAATCGTTACAGCACGGGTGCCGTGAGACTCAATCTTCGAACCAGCGACATTCGCCTGGATAAGATACAGCACGTCGAAGATGCCAAGCCAGGACTCAACGGAATCGTCCGTACCAACGTCGATCTGTCGGGAGACCTCAGCGATCGAAATGGTAAGTCCGAACTGCTAATACGCGATCTGAACGCGGCCGCATCGCTGGCCTCGTTGCGTTTGAATAACACCAGCTTCGGGGGACTTACTCTGAATGCAAAGACTGCCGGCTCCAAGTTGAGTTTCCAGCTTGATTCTAACTTGGCTCAAAGTACTATCCATGGCCAGGGAGACGCCACATTGAGCGGTAGTTATCCTGTAAGTGCCAAGTTGACCTTCGACAACGTCCGGTACTCGAATCTGGCTCCACTGCTAGAAGCTCAGAACACAGGCCCGGTACCGTACGAAGCTTTGGTGGACGGAACGCTATCGCTCCAGGGTCCCGCACTCGATCCAGATAACTTAGGCGGCCTCCTGGAACTTACCCGTCTGGACCTGCATACAAACGCAACGGCTTCGCCGACCGGCGCTCCGGCACTCCGCACTGTCTCGCTCCAGAACAAGGAGCCGATCCGAATCGCTCTCAACCACGACATTGTGCAGATCCAGAACTTGCAGATTGCCGGCCGCGATACGTTTATCAATGCCTCGGGTTCAGTCAATCTGAAGAGTGCCACGGAACCGCTCGATCTGCATGTCAACGCCAACATCGATTTGGGTTTGTTGCAGGATTTCAGCCGTGATTTTTATTCTTCAGGTGCGATTACGATGGACGCAGGACTCCACGGTACCTTTGCTCAACCGCGGGCGTTGGGTGAAATTGACCTGAAGAACGCGAACATCAACTATTCGGAAGCGCCTGTCGGATTGTCGAACGCAAACGGCGTTATTCTGCTAAATGGCACCAACGCATCAATACAAGACTTGACGGCCGAGAGCGGAGGCGGAAAGATCGCGGTCGGCGGATTCTTCGGTTTAGGCGCCGGCACGCCCAACTTCAACCTGAATGCCAGCGCGAATCGAGTTCGCGTACGCTACTCGGGCGTGAGTGTGACTTCAAATGCCAAAATCACGTTGGCCGGCAATGTCAAGAGATCTCTGCTGTCGGGTACAGTTTCGATACAGCGGCTAGCCTACGCGAGTTCGAGCGATGCCGGTTCACTTCTTTCAACGGCTTCCACGCCGCCCTCCACGCCCTCCTCCCCGTCTCCGCTACTCTCCGGGATGCGATTAGCCGTAAATATCGTTACGGCTCCCGATATCCAGGTTGTCTCAACCTATGCGAACCGCTTATCCGTGATTGCCAATCTTACTCTTCGAGGAACGGCCGAGAACCCGGGCATGCTGGGCAGAGTAACTGTGACCGACGGCCAGTTAGTCTTCTTTGGAAACACTTACACGGTAACGACGGGCACGATCAATTTCTATGATCCCAACGCAATCTCTCCCGTGCTCAATGTCTCGCTCGAGACCATTGCCCAGGGTGTAGACGTCACAATCGGTGTGCTGGGACCGATGAACGACTTAAAGCTTAGTTACCGCTCGGATCCTCCGCTCACGTTTGAGCAAATCGTACAACTCCTTGCGACTAATACAACCCCTGCCAACCCAGTTATTGCGGCGCATCAACCGACACCTCCGCAGCAATCGCTCAGCCAGATGGGAGAATCGGCTGTGCTCGGGCAGGCCGTAGCGAATCCATTGGCGAATCGGGTCCAGCGTGTGTTCGGTCTCACCCAGTTCAAGATCGACCCCTCCTTCGCTGGCAGCAATGGACAACCGTCCGCTCGCGTAACACTTCAGGAAAAGATCACAAGCAATCTGACGTTCACTTACATAACCGATGTCACGCAGACCAACTCACAGATCGTGCGCGTGCAACTCGACCTGACGAATAATCTTTCTGCTGTCGCACTGCGCGATTATAACGGAAATGTGAGTCTCGAGATGTTCTATAAGTTCACCCGCCGGTAATCTAAACGATATGAACTTCACGGTATTCGGGTTGTCTTTGACATCGTCGTGGGGTAATGGTCACGCGACGCTTTTGCGAGGACTCTTTCGCTCCCTTTCTTACTTAGGCCATCGCGTCGTTTTTTTTGAATACGATACGCCCTATTACTCGGCGCATCGGGATGCTCCCTCGCTCCCTTTTGCGGACATACATCTATATCGCTCTTGGGACGACTGTGCCGCTGAGGTCAGGTCGTCGCTCCAGCACTCTGACGTTGGGATAGTTACCTCGTATTGTCCTCATGCGTCCGAGGCAACTCAGGCGATACAGTCCGCTGCGAACGTTTTCTCCATCTTCTACGATATGGACACGCCGGTGACACTCCAGCAGTTGGAGCATGGTAACTGGCCGAGCTATTTACCTGTCGAGGGCCTCGGTTCGTTCGATCTTGTGCTGAGTTACACGGGCGGCCGGGCCATCGAAATTCTGAAGTCGCTTCTGAAGGCGCGCCGTGTAGAGCCGCTATATGGTTGGGTCGATCCCGACACCTATCAGAAGACGAACAGTCGGGCGGAATATCAATGCGATCTCTCTTATCTGGGCACGTACTCCGCCGACCGACAGCTTGCCCTGGATACGCTGCTGATCGAGCCTGCCCGCCAACTTCCAGAAAAGCGATTTATCATCGCCGGCGCTATGTATCCTGATCGTGCGGCGTGGCCGAGCAATGTCCGCTCGTTCGATCACGTTGCTCCTCCTGACCATGCTTCGTTCTACTCGTCCGGCACGCTCACGCTAAACGTGACAAGAGGCGCAATGGCGAGTATGGGGTATTGTCCTTCGGGACGATTATTCGAGGCCGCTGCTTGCCGAGCGCCTGTGATGAGTGACTGGTGGTTGGGCTTGGACTCTTTTTTTACGCCGGGTAAAGAGATTTTGATTGCAGAGAACTCGGATCAGGCCGGGTCTATCTTGCGACTCGATCCCCGCGAACTCAGTGGAATTGCGGCGCGCGCGCGCGAGCGCACACTAGATTGTCATACTGCGGAAAAGCGTGCGCGCCGGCTTCTGCAGCTTATCGAATCAATGCCCGTCGGCTCCGACGCGTTACGGGTGTGTGGAGGAGTTAGTTAATGTGGGGCATCATACCCGCTGCGGGCATGGGAAGCCGGATTCAGCCGCTCGCGTTCTCAAAAGAGCTCCTGCCTGTCGGCACCCATCTTGCTGGTGCCGAAGAACGTCCCCGCGCTGTTAGCGAGTATCTGGTCGAACGAATGGTCATCGCGGGCGTGACAAATATCTGCTTCGTCATTTCGCCAGGGAAAGCAGATATCTTGAACTATTTCGGGTCGCACGCTTTCTCCGCCCGCATATTCTACGCTGTGCAGCCGCGCCCTGCTGGTCTGTGCGACGCGATCTTTCAGGCCCTGCCAATTGTTCCGCCCGAAGACGAAGTATGCATTGGACTGCCCGACACGATATGGTTTCCGGAAGACGCTCTCGCGAGGCTTCCTTCGGATGTGCTCTCATTTCTACTTTTCCCGGTCGAGCACCCGGAGCGGTTCGATGCTGTACTTACCGACGAAGACGGCAAGGTTCGTGAAGTACGAGTAAAGAGCGCAGAACCGGGTACGAACTGGGTCTGGGGTGCTCTGAAAATGCCAGGCAGGATTCTGGCAGAACTACATCAAATCTGGTCCAGTCGCGGGGATGAGTATCTTGGAACGCTCGTTAATACGTATCTCGAGCGCGGAGGAAAGGCAAAGGGCATAAGAGCGGGTGAATGTTATGTCGACGTCGGAACTTTGCACGGCTATAGAGAAGCTCTCCGGGTGCTGGACGCGCACTGCACTGTTTCGCAATCGAGTTAATCAACGATCGTGCTCGACTTAGAGATCGTTACAGAAGTTTCGCGCCTCGAAAGTTTACCGAACGAGTGGGACAAGCTGGCGGAGTTGGTGCCGTGCGCTACGCCCTTCCAAACTCCGGAATGGTTGCTGACGTGGTGGAAACATTTCGGCTCGGGCGAGCCTCGAATCCTGCTTTTTCGTGAGCGCGGGAAGCTAGTCGGGCTAATTCCAGCGTTTCTGCATGAGTGGGAAGACAAGCGTCAAATTACTCTATTCGGCTCCGGCATTTCCGATTACCTCGATCCGCTTCTGGCACCGGATACTGCTTGCGAAATTGCAAACTGCCTCTTTGGATATCTTCGTTGCGCGACAGAATGGGACGTCTGTAATTGGCAGGATCTTTCGAGGAATGACTTGTTGAATGCTTCAGTTCCGCGAGAACTGGTAATCGAGTCTGTACCGGAAACGCCCTGTTCGGCCATCCGCATCGAGGGTACGTTCGGTGATTACTGGCAGAAGCGACCCTCGGGTTTACGAAGAAACGTACGGAGGTATCGCCAAAAGGCGGAACAAGTAGCAGCACTTACGAGCGAGACATCAGCATCGGCGAATCGCGAGTATCTCGATACCCTCATTCGGCTTCATTCCGCGCGTTGGCGCGAGCAGGGCGAGCCAGGAATGATCGCCGCGAACCGGTCGGCTGCATTTCTGCGCGA
This sequence comes from Terriglobia bacterium, assembly GCA_021325235.1. Lineage (GTDB taxonomy): Bacteria > Acidobacteriota > Terriglobia > Bryobacterales > Bryobacteraceae > Bog-105. Next base: position 188,214 of record JAJPHN010000025.1, read on the forward strand.
GGTCGTTGAGAAACTCGCCGGACGCGAACTGGTTCGCTTTTTCATCCTCCGATTTCAGGGCGCCATTGCCGCTGTTATTCTTGGCCTGCCGTATCGGAACACGATTTACGCTTATCTCAGCGCTTTCGATCCCGCGTACAGTGCTTTCGGCTTCGGTCGCCTCCTGCTTTTCCATGCGCTCGAATATGCCTTCGCAAATAATTTTCAAAAGTGGGACTTTCTGCGCGGAAGCGAGGGCTACAAGTTTGAGTGGGGCGCGGAAGAGATACCCAAAACGCGCTTACTCATCACCCGCGCGCACAGGTGCGTCGATGATGGAAGCATAAAGGTGTAAGTACTTATCCGTCATGGTGCGGCTGGAGAAGCGCTCCTCCGCAACGCGGCGGCAGGCTTCCGGGTCAATTCTCCCGGCAAGTGCGACAGCTTCGGCCATTTCATCTTCTGAGTTAACGATGTACCCGGTTATTCCGTGATCCACAACTTCCGGCAGCGCACCCGACCGGAACGCTACGACCGGAGTCCCCGAAGCAATTGCCTCCATCGCCACAAGCGAGCTCGTCTCCTCTACCAGGCTCGGCACTAGCAAACATCCTGCCTGGGAAAGAAGGATTGATTTTTGGAAACCGTTCACGGGACCGATGTAGCGGCGCTTCTCATCTAGCCGGGATTCTATCTCTGTGGTGAAGTATTCAAGGTGGCTGCTAAACGGATGGAGGGGACCGGCGATGATCAGTTCACGGTCGAGCCGATGAGCAACTCGCGCGGCAATGTGAGCGCCCTTTTCTGGACAGACACGTCCCATCCAAAGAATGTAGCCTCGCTTCTGCGTTACAAAAAATGCTTCGAGATCGACACCGTTAGTTACAACCGGCATCGCATGTCGCGTCGGAGCGGACCGCGCCTGATTTTCAGAGACAAAGTTTAACATTATATTTTCGAATTGAAATAGATCGCGCGGGTACCAGGAAACAGGTAAATGGAGCGTTGCGAGTTGCGGCACAGTGCTACTCTGTGGCCGGTAAGTCAGGAAATCCAAACCGTGGAAGTGCAGCAGATCGACTGGTTCGCGCGCGAGCACCGCTCTGATCGCTTCGAGTTGCTGCGTCTGCGCGACTGCGCGGATTTCATCTGAAAGTCGACCGTTGACGGCCGGAGTGCTGACGAGCTCGCCCGCGATTTGTGACCCGGCGCCCGCAATCACAATCGAACGGTGCCCGGAAGACGTAAGCCGAGCATCAATCATCCGTAGAATCTCTTCCGATCCTCCCGCTTCGCCCCTTCCGATTGTCATCATCGGATACGCAACACTCAAGATCGTCAGCGGGTGCGGGTTCTTGCGCCCCTTCATTAGCCCGCCCCTGAAGCGCTCCAGACGGCCCATTTCGCTACAATATTGAGGTACCGCACCCATTCGTCTGACGATAGAATGATCGAATTATTTCAAGACACTTTTCGCTACCGGCAGCTCATCTGGGCGCTTGCATTAAAGGAATTAAAAATCCGCTATAAGCGATCCGTTCTCGGCTTTTTATGGGCGCTGCTGAATCCCATGCTGCTGATGCTGGTCCTGTCGGTAGTCTTTTCCACCATCATGCTGGCACCGATTCCGCATTATGCGATCTTCCTTCTTAGCGTATTGCTTCCCTGGACTTTCTTTGCGCAATCGCTGTCTTATGCGGCGGAGTCCATCGTCGGGAACGCCGATCTGATTAAGAAGGTGCGCGTGGCGAAGCTTGTCTTTCCGGTAGCGGCGGTTGTCTCGAACATGATCAACTTCCTGCTGTCGATGATTCCGCTTGTCCTGATTGTGCTCGCAATGCGGCACCCGTTCCACTGGACGTGGATTTTCCTTCCGGTCCCGCTTCTGGCCCTTACAATCTTTACCCTGGGAGCGACTTTCTTTTTTGCGGCAGCAAACGTTTATTATCGCGACGTCGCGCACATTCTTCAGGTATTGCTGAATGTGCTCTTCTACGTTACGCCGATCATTTATTCGATCGATTTCTTTCCGGCGAAGTACCGCTGGCTGCTGAAGCTGAATCCGATTCAGTACATTCTGAACGGTTTCCGCCTGAGCGTGTACTATGGGCTGCTACCCTCCGCCGCCTCGGTAGTCGCCTGCTTTGTTTGTGCATTCGCGATGCTCATCGTCGGCTTCGGCATTTTCAAAAAGCATCAGGACGAGTTCGTATTCTATGTCTGAGCGAATCGCCGGCTCCGCCATCGTCGTAGAAAACCTGGTCCAGCGTTTTCGCGTTATTCACGAGCGCCCGGACACCGTGCGCGAGCTGTTTTCCCGGTTCTTTCGCAAAGAATACAACTACCACGATTTTGATGCGGTGCATAACGTGTCATTCCGCGTTCCCAAAGGGCAAGTGCTCGGCATCATCGGGCGCAACGGCTCGGGCAAGAGCACGCTGTTAAAAATTATTGCCGGGGTCTATCGTCCGACGCTCGGCAGAGTGGAAGTTTGCGGCCAGGTTGCACCGCTGATTGAGCTCGGAGCCGGCATGCACGGAGAACTCACCGGACGCGAAAACATTCTGCTGAACGGCCTCATGATGGGCTATTCCAAAAAACAGATGCTCGAGCGCGAGCAGAAGATTATCGAGTTCGCCGAGATCGGCGATTTTATCGATGTTCCGGTCAAACAGTATTCTTCCGGCATGTACATGCGCCTGGCGTTCTCCGTCGCGACCGAAATCGATCCGGACATTCTCGTTATCGACGAGATTCTGGCTGTCGGCGACGCGCCGTTTCAGGATAAGTGCTTCGACCGGCTGGCGCGATTCCGTGAATCGGGTAAAACGATTCTGCTCGTCAGTCACAGTTTGGATCAGATCGAAAAGGTCTGCGATCGCTGTCTCGTTATGGATCGCGGGCGGCTGTCCTTTGATGGCCGTCCTGCTGAGGCTATCGCAGTTTATAAGGGCGAACCTCTACTGACTACAGCGCATGAACTCGCGAGTAGTCCTGCGTAAATCAGTTATGCGACGGCTAACCTCTCCGGTACCGGCGTACGCTTGCGTGTAGTTATCGCGATCTCGACCGCGTTTGCGATAGGCCCAACGATCGCCAGTGCGTAATAGGGCGCGTGGACATTTTCAAACAGACGGAGAATCATCTCTACCACCGCAACCAGTAAAGCAACCAGGCATTGAGCCCAGCGTGGTTTAACAGTGGTGCGTGGATCCGTGATCATGAAGAAGATGAATAGCTGATACATCGGGCCGGTAATTGGTGCGACCTCCGCCAGAAAGGGATGGCCTGTGAAGAAAGTTCGAATCCACGCGAGCACAACGAAAGACACGACATACGTAGCCGTGATGTGAAAACGCTTTACGCGGAGGACGATCAGGACGCCGAGAGCCCAGACGATCAGCATGGGCCAGATCGTGTTACCCCACTGCACGCTCAAAGTCGCGACATACTCGGGAGTTAATAACAGCATCGCCGAAATCGCAAAGTTCGACGGGTTCCATAAGTGCCGCCCGCGCCAGCGAAGAACATATTTCGACATAATGGCCAGCACGCTGCAAAGGGTGTACGGCCAGAACTCCGGCGACCGCAGCAAAATTCCCACACTGATGCCTGTGATGTAGGCGCTCGCAAGGTTCGGTATCTTGCGATAGATGAGTAATGCGAGTGCAAAGTCGCAGCCCATACTTACAGCGATAGCCAGCAGCGTACGGGATAAGCTCTCAAGCAGCCCGAAGGAAAGCTGGCTGACCAGAAGGATCAGAGTGATGAAAGCTGGCGGGAGATAGCGATTGTCGGCTGCAAAGAATCGCGCAAGAGGAGAACGCTGGCGTGCCGCCGTTTGCTGCTGATTTCTGATCTCCGGGGCGAGGCCGCTCATTCCGGCTCCTCTATTTTGTGAATCATGTTCAATCGTGGGGAGTTGACAATCTGCACGCGTCCCGAGGGCCAGCGAATCTCAGCGCGATCGACGGCGGTGCTTGTGCCGACTCCAAAATGCAGCCGTCGCATGTTCTGGCCGCAAAATCCGCTGCCGCCCGATACTTCCTGTAGTTGTTCCTGGCCGTTCCAGAACAGCCGAACCTCAGCGCCGATCGCGCTGCGGTTGCTTTCGCGCCCTGTCAGAGCGAACTCAATCCAGTGATTTCTTGGAGTCACCTGATTTCTGTAGAAGAGCACCGGCCCGCGCTGATTCGCGGTCACGGCATCGAGCGCTCCGTTATTGGAGAAGTCCCCTAAAACCACGGCGCGACCATCGAAGCGGTCCGTTACGCCGACCAGCTGCGATACTTCTCTGAACTGCCCTGCGCCGTCATTGATCCAGACGCGCTTCTGCTGGTAGCCGGAGAGACTCCTTCCGCGCAGCGAAGGCCAGTTCGCCGCATCCGAAATGATCGCCTTATTACCGCCCGCTACTTTCGAGTAGTCGTACCAGTAACTCTGATCCTGATCGAGCGAGACATTTCCGTTCACTTCGTAGATATCGAGATAGCCGTCGTTATTCAAGTCGCCAAACTGCGTCCCGAAACTCCACCCGCCAAGCTCTACTCCCATAGCATTTGCCATGTTTTCGTACTTAATACTGTTTCCCGAAGTGCCGGGTTCGGGCACCCACAAGTTATTGCCCTGAACCAGCACGCCTTCTTCGGAGATATTGGAAACGAAGATGTCGTACCGGCCTTGATTCAGTATGTCGCCGACAGAAGCGGTCATGCCGCTCTTGGGAGCATAACCAACGCCGGTCTCCTTGCCGACCTCTCTGAAGTGCTTGCCACCCTCGTTGAAATAGAGTTCGGAAACCCCGTAGTCGTTCGCGATAAACAGATCTGGGTAACCCGTGCCGCGCAGATCGGCCGCGACGGCGGCGAGGGACCAGCGTCGCGAATCGATCCCAAGCTGCTGTGAGACTTCTTCGAAGTGTCCATTGCCGAGATTGTGAAACAGATACTTACGCCCGCCGTTCTGCGCGTATTCGAAACTCTCGGGCATCATCTTGGTTGTCGTGAGATGCCACAGGTCGATGTTTTCTGGATAGTATCCGCCCAGGAAGAGATCCAGTTTCCCGTCACGATCGTAATCGAACCAGATCGCGGTGTTGGCATTCACCCATGATGGAAGCCCTGCCTGCTCCGTTACTCGCGTAAAGTGCTTACCGCCGTCATTGTGGTATAACTCGGGCTTACCCCACTTATAAATCAATACGTCTTCATAGCCGTCGTTGTCGTAGTCTCCCCATACAGCGCCCATGCTGACGCCTGTTCCCGGCTTATTTACATCGGCCAAGCCGACGCGATCGGCGACGTCTTCAAAGGTGCCGTTTCCCAGGTTCCGGTAAAGCGCATTGCGAGAGCCTTCGCCACTGTTCGCAACATAGAGATCGTCCCAGCCATCCCGATCGAAATCGACCACGGATACAGCGGCGCCCATCGAAGCGACCTGCTCCATGATGTGCTTCAGCTTGGGATCGAGCGTGGGAGCTTTGTGAATGAAGTTGATACCCACTGCCTTCGAAACTTCCTGAAAGGCGAAGCCGTAACGTTCAAGCGCGGCCGAGCGGCTTTGCGCTAAGTCGGCCGAATGTCTGGCACTGAGTACGCGCTTGTAAATCAGAGGCACCGCAAGCAAACCAACAAAGATAACGGCGATAACTGCGCGAATCCAATTTCGTTGCATGTACAACCTATTTCCAAAGACCCGCCGAGAGCGGCTCGGCGGCGATATAACGCGTGTGAAAGTCGTGCCAGTCCGCCGGAGAAAGCCGGTAAGCGCGATCTGCTTCTAACTCCGTCAATGGAGCATCGTAACGCTTCATGCCGCGGTATGGCAGCGGAAGAAGCGTGGCCGACTGCGCGAAACTGTAATCGCCTTCCTTCAGCCAACCGTCTCCAGCCAATATGAAATCCCGCACTTGCCCGGCTTGAGGCACGCCGAGAGCAGCAAATCGGAGACGCAACTCATCGCCGCTCGCAGCAATCACGAAGCGGCCGTCGCTGGCGCTGAGTAACGGGCGAACATTGCCAAAGCGCGTATAGTAACCTTCGATCGCGTTCCAGCGTCGGCCCGTTGCGGCCACATGCTCGTAGTCGGGGACCTCGGGTGCTCGCGCAGAAGCCTGGGAGATTTGCGAAAATCCGCGCGGTCTCAACTCCGCTCCAATCATCTGTAGCTGTGTTGTATGAAGCCTGCTCTCGGGCAATCCCGTTGCCCAGGTTATCCGATCCCAGTAGATTTCCAAATTCGTTCGCAGCCGCACCTTCCGCGGCGCGCCGGGCTCGAACAATTTCGAAATCTCAAACACAACCGTCTTTTCCCGGCCGGCCGGCACGCCGAGGTTCGAGGCAGCCGTATGCCACTTCCCATCACGGCCCGGAACCTCGATCCGCAAGTCTTCAAATTCCGCTTTCGCCCCTTGGCTCGCCGCTACGAGAATGCCGTCGTCCCAGGGTCGAAGCCATCCATCGGCGATCAGGTAAATCGGCCCTGTGCGCGGCGCGTTCGCAGGCAGCGCGAGCTCGACCCAATGGTCGTGCGCGATGCCCTGGTACGACCCGAGTTCAAATGTATCCAGATACTTTCTATCGAGCGTCGCGACCGCCGATGTAACATCCCGGCCCTTTTCGTCCAGCGCGCTCTCAAATGGATGAGATGCTCCCGTCACATGCACCCGCAGCGGCGCAGCGGGCGAGGCGACGCGCTCATCCACGAAAATCTGCGTTCCAAGCGGATGGTCGACCGCCATCAGCCTATACCGGTCGATGAAATACGCTTCCCAGTACTCGTTGGTGACGCGCAGATCGTAGTAGCCGTCGCGCGGCTGCAATGCGTTCCCGGCTATCTTGAACCATTCTTCCGTTTGGTCGATCGCAGCGAAGCGTCCTGTGCCATCGTGCGCGCCGAGGGCCGCCGACATGGGCGCAATGTCTTTCACGAACTGCATATGCGCGCCGTTCCATGCATACAGCAGCGGGCAACTGCCTTTCAAGCGCTGCTCGGCCGCCAGTTCCTGATTCGGCCTAGGTGAAAACTCGGTCTGAATCAGGCCATTGGGCCAAAGAATGCGCACGAACTGAGCTCCCTCGTGATCGCCCAGCCCGAAGTGCACGACCGGCGCGCTAATGATCTGCAGCTCCGTCAGCAGATCGGCGCGAATCTGAAGCTCACCGCCGATTCCAAACGAATTAATCCGCTGATCGCCATGTGTGGTGGCTGCTTTGAGCCGCACATCCTGCCAGCGATACTGCTTTGTCCCGCGATTGACAAGCTCGGTTGCGCTCTGATCAGTGGTCAGCGCGATCGGATCGAGCAGTCCGTTCTCGCGCTCGATCAAACCGCGTACGGTGCCGGGAAGCGTAGCTGTCACCGGCTTAAACCCGTGTGAATCCGCGAGGAAAATCTGCTTCCCGGCAACAATATCGATTCCGCCATTGTTATCTAAATCGGCGAGCACCAATGTGGTGTGCTCGTCTACACCGCCCGCGGTCACAAGGTCGGCGAAGTTCCAGCTGTGACCGTGATCTCCGTCCGACAAGCGCGAAACATGCCCATCCCGTCGCAGGATGACAAAATCCGGCAGCCCGTCACCATTCACATCTGCAGCCGCAAGCGCGATCGCTGCAGTCGTGAGTTGAGCCGGCATGGCGCGCAGGCGAAAATCGCCCAGACGCTCATTAGCGAATACGTGCAAATCGCCGCGCCCATCGAGCACAGCCAGATCACTGTCGCCATCGCCGTCCACATCGGCTGTCACAAGAGCCTTAAGCCCGTCGATTCCACGAAACGGCCTGACACCGGTGAAGGTACCGTCGCCATTGTTGCGCAGCACAACCGGCTCTCCTGCAGGCACGCCAAGCACGAGGTCGAGATCACCGTCCAGATCGAAGTCGAACGCCCAGACTCCGGTGTAATTGCCGTCAACGATTTGGTGCGGTAATTTCGCTCCGGCGGTTACATCGGAAAATTTTGCGGGCGAGTCCTGCTGATAAATTTTGATCCCGTGACCGGTTGCGATCACCAGATCTGTTTTGAAATCGTAGTTCAGATCCGCGGGAGCGACCGCATGCTCGGCCAGCGTTGTTTCTCCTCCAGATCCGGGCAGCGGCAGCACAGCGCCGGCTTCCGTATGCACTGCGCGCGAATCTGCCCAGAGCAGTTGGGTAGCGGCCGCGCTGTCCGGCACGAATGTACCGAGCCAGAGCGCAGGCCCGGCCACCGCGCTCAACGGCTTGGTCTCGAATTTCAAATTCAGATCGGAATCACTCGGCTGCGAGCTGGGCGAAGGTAGTTTTAGAAACCGGACAAACGGTTCGCCGGCCGAAGTAGCCGGTGTCTTTACTTCATTCAAACTCTGGCGGTAAGCCGGCACGCGCACCAGCACGTTGCGCAAAAATTGCAGCTGCACGGCCGCAGGTCGCACATTCTCCGCATTCGATTGCTTCTCAACTTCTGCCAGCTGCTGGCGTGCCGCATCGGGCCAGGACGCCGACATTTTCTCCAACGCTTGGACCGCACCGCGCAAAGTCCCCACGTCGTTGCGCTTCGCCGCCAATCGCGCAACGTCCACCTCCACCGCCGTGTTGTTTGGCTGAGCATGCAAAATCTGCTCGAGCAACTTTTGTGCGTCCGCATCGGAGACGGTCGAATTCTGCCGTTCCGTCTCTTCCGCCAGTGCATAGAGCGCCTTCAGATTGCCGGAATCGAGCGCGACCGCTCGCTTCAAATGCTGCAGCGTTTCGCTGCTCTTGCCGCGACGGCTCTCAATTGTCCCAAGCAGAGCTTCCATGCGGCTATTTTCGGGAGCAAGCGTCTGCGCTCTCGAAACGCTCTGGTAAGCTCCGTCGTAATCCTGCTGGCGAAACTGCAGCAATCCCAGATCGGCCCAGCCGGCGGGCTCGCCCGGCGCGATTTCGGTTGCGCGTGTCAGCCCTTTGCGCGCATTTACATCTTCGCCTGATTGCAGCGCAGCAAGCCCTAGGTAAAAGGCTGCGCACAGTGCCCGGTACTGATCGGATCCGACCGCGGGCAGTCCTGTATTCCGAGCACACGCCGCGCAGAGCAGCATGGCTGCAATCAGACTGGATGTGACCTGCTTCAACGAAAAAGCTAAGAGCGCCCCTCGCGGACTAGCGTAACAATTAACCTCTGCGCGCGCCTGACAGCCGGGTTGGAGACTGTCCTACAACTTTCGATTGAGCGTGCGTGTGGTGCGCGCTTCATCTGCTACATTGCTAATTCCTGTGCTGAAAAGCTGGTTGATTTTCACGTGCGGAGTGGTACTGCTTTGCGCGGGTGCCGAGACAAACTCCGGCATTCGATTCACAAGTATCGCCCCCCAGGCCGGAATCCATTTTGTCCATCACAGCGGCGCCGCCGGGAAAAAATACCTTCCGGAATCCCTCGGCTCGGGTTGCGCCTTTGTGGATCTTGATGGCGATGGCTGGGCCGATATCGTCCTGCTGAACGATCGCGACTGGACAAATACCGGAAAAAAGTATCTTCCCGGCTTTTATCGCAACAACCACAATGGCACCTTCACCGACATCACCCGCGGCAGCGGTCTCGACGTTCAGTTGTACGCAATGGGGATCGCCGTAGCCGACTACGATAACGACGGCCTGCCCGATATCTACATCACTGCGCTCGAGGGCGATCGCCTTTTTCACAACGAAGGGCACGGACACTTCCGGGACGTCACGGCGGCGAGCGGAATCCGTAACGCCAATTTCGGCACGAGCGCAGCCTGGTTCGACTATGACCGCGACGGCAAAGCCGATCTGCTGGTGGCCAATTACGTTGAATGGTCGCCGGAGACCGATAAGCGCTGCTCCATGGACGGCAAAACCAAGTCCTACTGCACGCCTGAAGCGTACACCGGCAAGAGTTTGAAGCTGTATCGCAATCTGGGTGACGGCAGGTTTGAAGACGTCACTGCCAAAGCGGGCTTAAGCGACGCATCAAGCAAATCGCTCGGCATCACAATCTTCGACTACGATAACGACCGCTGGCCCGATATCTTCGTTGCGAACGATACCCAGCCGAACAAGCTCTATCACAACAACCGCAACGGCACCTTCACCGAAACAGCTGTTCCCGCCGGGGTCGCCTACTCCGAAGACGGAACCGCTCGCGGTGGTATGGGTACCGATGCGGCAGATTTCGATCGCTCCGGCCGGCCGGATCTGGTGATCGGCAATTTCGCCAACCAGAGCATGGCTTTGTATCACAACGAAGGCAACGGGCTGTTCACCGATCGCGCCGGCGCTGGCCCCATCGCTCGCGCCAGTCTGCGTAGCCTCACCTTCGGAACTTTCTTTTTCGACTACGATCTCGACGGCTGGCCCGATATCTTCGCCGCCAACGGCCATCTCGAGCCGGATATTCACAAATATTCGCCCAATCTCGATTACGCCGAGCCGCCTCTCCTGTTTCACAACGTAAACGGCAACTTTGAGGACGCGAGTAAGTCCGTCGGGTCGGATTTTGAAAAGCCGATCGTGGGCCGAGGCGCCGCTTATGCGGACTTCGATCACGATGGCGACCTGGACATCCTGATCAATAACAACAACGGTCCGGCGATACTCTTTCGCAACGATGGCGGCAACAGGAATAACTGGATCAACATACGATTAGTCGGCCGTAAGTCGAACCGTAGCGGTCTCGGTGCAGTTGTGCGGGTTGAGAGCGCTTCCGGTAAGCAATGGCAAAGCGTTCACAGCGGCTCCAGCTATGCCTCGGCGAGCGATCTCGCTCTCACCTTCGGTTTGAAGCAGGACAAAAACATCTCTCGTATTGAAGTCGACTGGCCCAGCGGCAAAACACAGCAATTCACCAATCTGCCTGCGAATAAGTTCATCGTCGTCGATGAGAACACCGGCCTCAGTCAGTCGAGGTGAAACACTTCTTCAAGCGGCCTCATCGCTTCATCGGGTTTCAGCCCCGGCGGATTCATGAAGAACTCGCTCATCTCCTTTTGCCACCGCCGGTTCACCTCAAGCCGCGCCATTTCCGCCCGCGCGCGCTCGAAATCCTCGGTTTCCAGGTACCCGACAAGTAATCCGTCCTTGTGTAGAAACAGCGAATAATTGTGCCAGCCGGTTTCGCGAAGCGCTTCCTGCATTTCGGGCCAGACGGCGCGGTGCCGCTCTTTGTATTCTTCGAGCCGCTCGGGACGAACCTGCAGAACGAAACAGACGCGCTTCATTTCACAATCAAAACATCCAGCGTCCGAGGCCCGTGTACGCCGGCGACGCGCGTCATCTCGATATCGCTGGTCGCAGAAGGCCCCGAGATCGTCGTAATCGGCCTCTCAGCGAACCCGGCCATCCGCCGCATCGCTTCGGGAACCAGCTCTACAACCTGTTCCGCGAACAGAACACAGAGGTGGTAATCGGGAATCAGCGTCAGCGCGCGCGGCGTGTGCGCGTCATGTTCGAGCACGATCGTGCCCGTTTGAGCAATCGCGAGAGAGCAGCGTGTGATCACACCGCCGACGCGGTCGAGTTCACGATAACTGAGATCAGCACCTGTTCGCACCGTATCGGGTAACCATTCCCGCGGGAGATCACCGCTCGCCACCATGTCCGTACGGCCGCGCTGGCCCAGCACCGCCCCAATTGCCGCCGCGATTCCGTCCCTTCCACACCTGTGCACACCGCAGCCGTAATCGGCGAGTCGCTCGCTCAGCAATGCGATTCGGTCTTGCACATCCAAGTCACCCTCTTGCCGATACAGCCGCGGAAGATCTCCGTATTCGGGCTCGCGCTGAGAGTGCGCCTCGCGTATCCGTGCCAGAATCGCCTCGCGGCTATCCACGTTCTGCCCACCATTCTCGAAACGATTGCCCTGGTACCGCATCCAGATCCCGGAATTCCGTCCAGCTGGCAAGCATGCCGGGCAAGTGTTCCAGCTTGCCGTCGTGCTCAAACGGCCACTGCATCGCCCTTGCGAGTTTCTGCGCCGCTTCCAGCCGTGAGCCGGAGGCAAGCGCAATCGAAGCCGCCTTCATCGCAGCGCGTTCCTGCCACGGTTCATATCCTTGCTCAACCGCCTTAGCCCGCAGATGCACCAGAATCTCCGGAATATTGATCTTCACCGGACAGACTTCGTAGCACGCCCCGCACAACGACGACGCATAAGGCAGCGATTGCGAATGCTGCATCGCCTGCAACTGCGGAGTCAGAATCGCGCCGATCGGTCCGCCATACACGGAGCCGTACGCATGCCCGCCAGTCTGCCGGTAAACCGGACACGCATTCAGACACGCGCCGCAGCGAATGCAATCCAGCGTTTCGCTCGCCTCATCATCACGCAGTACATTCGTTCGCCCGTTATCGAGCAGCACCACATGGAATTCCCGCGGCCCGTCGCCAGGCGTCACGCCGGTCCAGATCGAGTTGTACGGATTCATCCGTTCGCCGGTCGCGGAGCGGGGAAGTAACTGCAGAAAAACTTCCAGATCCTCAAATCTCGGAACGACTTTTTCAATTCCCACCAGCGAAATCAGCACGCGCGGCAGCGAAACGCACATGCGCCCGTTGCCCTCAGACTCAACAACCACCACCGACCCCGTCTCCGCTACCAAAAAGTTCGCGCCCGATATCGCAACCGGAACACTCAGAAACTTTTCGCGCAGGTAAACGCGCGCTGCGGCCGCCAGATCCTCGGGTTTATCGCCTAAATGCTCGAGCTTCATCTTACGGCGAAAAATCTCGCGAATTTCCATCCGATTGCGATGAAGCGCCGGAACAACGATATGCGAAGGCTTGTCTTCTCCCAGCTGCACGATCAGATCCGCCAGGTCCGTTTCAAATGGTGTAATCCCGGCAGCCTCCAGTGCCTCGTTCAGCCGAATCTCATCGGAGGTCATCGTCTTCACCTTGATGACTTCGCTCTCTCCAGTCGCGCGAATCAGGTCGACAATGATCCGGTTCGCCTCATCGGCATCGCGCGCCCAGTGCACACGTCCGCCCGCTTTCGTGCAGTTGCGCTCAAATTCCTCCAAATAGCGATCCAGATGCGCGAGCGTGTGCTGCTTGATCGCGTGTCCCGTTTCGCGCAGCGCCTCCCAATCCGGCACCTCATCGACTACCCGCGCCCGCTTCCGACGAATCACATCCGTCGCATGACGGACGTTCCGCCGCAATTGCGTATCCGCGACCAGCGTCTCTGCCGCACGCGGAAAAGCTTCCGCCTCTGCCGCATGTCCCACGTAAACACTCATGCGCTGGCCGCCAGAATCTCAGCCAGATGCGCGCATTTCACGCCGGTCCGCATCCGGCTCAGCGCGCCTTTGATATGCATGAGACACGAGTTGTCGGTCGCCGTGCAAACCTCGGCCCCTGTATTGAGCACGCATCGCATCTTATCCGCCAGCATGGCGGCCGAGACGTCCGCATTCTTGATTGCGAATGTTCCGCCAAATCCGCAGCATTGCTCCGCCTCCGGCAATTCGATCAAGCGCAGTCCGCGTACTCTCTCGAGCAGTTGGCGAGGCTTGTTGCCCAGACCAAGCGACCGCAGTCCGTGACACGACGGATGCAGCGTGACCGTATGCGGATAATAAGCGCCAAGATCAGTGACGCCCAAGCGATCTACCAGCATCTCGGAAAATTCAAAAACACGCGGTACGATTTCTTCTACGCGCTCCACCAGCTTCTCGTCGCCACTAGCCGCCGCCATCTTCGGAAAATGATCGCGTATCATCGCTACGCACGAAGACGACGGGGCGCAAATGACTTCCGCATCCGCAAACGTGCGCACAAAATTGCGCAGCAGCGGAAAAGCCTCGCTTTGATAGCCTGTGTTGTAATGCATCTGCCCGCAGCAGCTCTGCTCTCTGCGGAATGCAACCCGATGGCCGAGCCGTTCAAGCACCGCCACCACCGCCTTCCCTGTATCCGGAAACAGCGTGTCGTTATAGCAGGTGATGAAAAGATCGATCGTCACGCGAGCAGATATTCGAGGATAACCCGCGAGCCATGATTACTACCGTCCAGCAGCATATCCTGAACGAACAGCAGCGCTTCCCGCATGCCCGCGGACGATTCTCCTGGCTGCTCTCCGGACTCACCCTCGCCACCAAAATGACCGAGGCCAAAATCCGCCGCGCGGGCCTGCTCGATGTCCTCGGCGATATCGGCGAAGTCAACGTACAAGGTGAGAAGCAGCAGAAGCTTGATGTTTATGCCAACAATGCGTTGCTGCATTGCCTCGGGCTGCGCGATACCGTCGCCGCGCTCATCTCGGAAGAAAACGAGGAGCCGATCACCTTCGATCGCGAGCAGGGCACCGGCGAATACGCCATCGTTTTCGACCCTCTCGATGGCTCTTCCAACATCGACGTCAACGTCAACGTCGGTACCATCTTTTCCATCTACCGCTGTTCTCCCGAAGTGGGATCCAAAGCGGCCGTCCTTCAGCCGGGTATCAAGCAGGTCGCCGCCGGATACGTGGTCTACGGGCCTTCGACGATTTTTGTGTACAGCGCCGGCAGCGGAGTCTTCGGCTTCACGCTCGATCCCGCCATCGGCGCCTACGTCCTGAGCCATGAGCACATGCGCATGCCCGAGAGAGGCAACATCTACTCCGTCAACGAAGCCAACGCCGATAGTTTTCCCCCGGCTTATCAGGATTTTCTCGGCAAACTTCGAAAAGGCGCGTTCGGCCGCAAGTACACCTCTCGCTACATCGGGTCGCTCGTCGCCGACTTCCATCGCACGCTCTTCAAAGGCGGCATCTTCCTCTATCCGCCCACCGAAACGCATGCCCAGGGCAAACTACGCCTGTTATACGAAGCGAATCCGTTGGCCTTCATCGCCGAACAGGCGGGTGGCATGGCCACCGACGGCACCCGCCGCATCCTCGAAATCGAGCCCTGCGATATCCATCAGCGCACGCCCTTCGTCATCGGCAGCAAGGACGAAGTGAGCCGTCTCCGTGACTCACTTCTTCAGGCCAAAGCAGTATAGTGTGCTGTCGTAAGTGGCAATATAAACGCGGCCGTTCGCGACCGACAATCCGCTGAAGTGATTGAACGAAGTAATCTGATCGCCGCTTGAATAGAGTTCGCGTCCGGTCTGTGCATCGAGCGCGTACAAGACCGCGTGCGTTGAGTTCCGAATGCGCTCCGGGCTGTAATCATAAAGCCCGCGCTCAGGATAAGCCTGTTCCGTGTTCTCACCGCTGCCGTATGCGAATACAACTCCATTCGCGACCACCGGCGGCTCCGCGCGGTTCATGTCGCGCGACATCCAGACCGGCACCATCCTGTATGTTCCGCCGTTCGCTTCGAGTCGGAACGCAACTTCGGCTCCATGCGTCACCGAGCCATACGAAAGTGGTGCCTTGAACTGGCTGTGCACCGGGCCCCAGAACGGCGTCAAAATCCAGCGCGTGCCCCGCGCATCCTGCCAGGTCGCCATCGATCCCCATATGCCAGCCGAGGCGAAATTCACTTCCTCATTGCACATCTGTTGGCTCTCGGCAAGTGGTGTCTGGTGATCGTCTCCGCCCATCTCCCGCGCATCGAGCAGATACACGCGACACGCTTTACTTCCTGTCACCATCAGTTCGTGATCGTGAAATGGAAAAACCGCGGGCGTCACCTGCATGTCCAGATCGCGTTTGCTCAACCACGCCCAGTCGCGCGGCTCAAACCAGTCCTGCAAAGCAAGTTGGCCATTCTCCACCTTCGCGCCGATCAGTCCATTGCCAAACGTGCGATTCTCTGGATCGTACACGCCATCCCCTGTCGGCGCCCACGCCACGCCGGTCGAATCGATGGCCGCGCCCTGACGACCCCAGAGTCCCCCGCTGCGTGGATTGAACGTCATCACTTTATGCGCCGGATCGTTCACGTCGATCGCCCACATCTGATTAGGGCTGCCATTGCAGCTCTGCGAAGTCGTCGTGAAGATGATGCCGTGCCACATATTCAGCGCATACGCCTTCGCATTTCCGAAGCTGAATTTCACCGGCGTCGCTACTTCTTCGCCGTCTGCTGCATTGACCGCGTGAAGCACTCCATCGCCCGAGAGCGCGTAAACAATCCGGTGTCCCTGCGCATCCGCCGGAGCCACAATCGGAGTGGCCGTCTGGCCCCCCGGACAGAGCGGGTCTCCCAGATCGAAACCTCTGCCCTCGTGCACCGGCGGATACGTGAAGTGCTTCGTCCAGAGAAGCTTTCCGCTTTCCACATCGATGCCGTAAAGATTGTCGGAGATACCGGCCTCGATCGCGACTTGCTTTGCGCCATGTGTTGTTTCGAGGCTCCCGATAATCAGCGGCGGAAACAGCGAATGCATCTCGCGCGGCTGATTGTCCAGCTTCAGTTTCCAGAGAATCTGCAGATCTTTCACATTGTGCGTGTTCAGGATGTGTTCTTCACGCTGCCAGTTATCGCGTTGCGGGCCGCCCCCGTCGGTGGGCCAGTCAGCGCATGGACTTTCGGCATAAACAATCAGCCCCGCGAGAACCAGAGCAACGACCGGCTTCAGCATAACTACTCGTCATCCTCCGTCAGCTGCAGGTTGGCCCCGGCCAGCCCGAAGCAGTACACGGTATTGTCGCTGGTCGAAAAATAGACTCGTCCGTTGGCCACCGCCAGCCCGCTTCCATCGATTCCACCCTTGATTGCATTGCCGCTCGTGTAGAGTTCCTTGCCGCTCAGTGCATCAAGCGCGTGCAGTACCGGCTGCGAAGTTCGCGAAAGCAGAAACAGCATGCCGTTGGCGATTACGGCCGGTGTCGGCTGCGCCAGGTCCTCCGAAGCCCAGAGCCGTGAGAACTGAGTCGCTCCATTCTTCACCGATAACTTGAGCGCTACAACCTTTCCTGCGCCGGTGTCTTTTTCCGCCCGCGGCTTCTTACCTGCCGCGATCTCGACCGGCGCATAAATCCATCGTTCTTGTGTATCGACGTTCTGCCAGCTGGTAAATGCGCCTCGAAATCTGGTCGCACTATGCTTCTTCTCCTCCGGCGCAATCGGATCGGAAACAAAAAGCGGCGTGTGATGATCCGCCCCGCCCAGCGATTGCGCATCCAGCAGATACACGCGCCCGTCGTGCATACCCGCGGCAACCATCTGCTTCCCGAGCCAGGAAAAAACAATCGGCGTAATACCCGGCGCGCTCAGATCGCTGGCGCTCAGCTTCTCATGCGGCAGTGAAAACGAATCGCGCATGTTCAGTTCGCGCGGCGTGAGCGCAAGCACCGTCTCCTCGTAATCGCCTTTCCTGTCGGCGGGCTGAAAAAGCTGCACATAAACCGTGCCCTCGCGTCCGATGGCTGTTCCGGCACTCCCGGCAAATCCTCCAACCTCGGGCGAGAACACCAGCACGCGCTTTTCGTTGCTCAGCAGATTCACCGCATAGAGTGCGTTGCGATATCCATCGCAGTTATCGGCAGTCGTTGCGTAAACCATGTTCTGCCAGACGTTCAGACTCGTTACTTTCGCATGCGCGGGCACAAACTGAATGGCAGATATGAGGTCCGCCCCTGTCGAGCTATTCAGAATATGCAGATAGCCGTCGCTCGAAACCGTGTAAATGACGGCGAGCTGCGTCAGCGTCTCCGGCCGCATCGGATAAACGCTCTGCCAAAGCGGCGGAAAATATGGTGAGCGCCTCGGCGGCCGCGGTTGTCCCGGAACAGCCGGCGTCCGGCTGGCAAATGCGGCGAAATGCATCGTAGCGGAACTGCTGCCTGCCATCGCCACCGGATTGCTGGCTCCCGCTTCGCACGCCGCGTTTGCCGCCCCGCGCGTAGTCGAACCGCTTTTCACAGCCAGCTTCGTATCCCAGATCGTCTTGTTCAGATCGGCATCCACCGAAAAAACGCGATCCGGTTTCGCCGCGAAGATCAGCATCTCCTTGAACCCGCGATAGGTAATCAGATTGCCGTTGATAATCGGCGCGGTGAGGCCGCCGGTAACGTCCTCCGCACGGTATTCATAAAGCGGCCGCAGGTTCTTGATATTCGCTTTGGTCAGCACGTGCTCCGACCGCGCCCAGCCGTTGCGCTCCGGCCCTCCGTTTTGCATCGGCCAGTCCGCCGCGAATGCCACCAGCGCACCCAGCCCCGCCGCCATGGCAACTCTTCTCAAATCCCGCATGAGTCAGAAAATAATCCGCGACTTCTTCGCCTCGAGCTTTTCAAAATCGATACCCGGCACATTGCGCAGATCAGCCAGCGAGTGAAAATCTCCATGCTCCTCCCGATAGGCAATCAGCGCGCGCGCCTGCGAACGCCGCATCGCCAGCGTCGTCTGAAGGTCGATCATGTTTGCTTTGTTGATGTTCACTGGCGCCGGAGCCTCAGGGCCAAAATTCTTCGAGAGGTAGTTCAGAATCGCTTCAAATTCTTCATCCGAGCCCTGCGCGCCCAGCTTGATCATCTTCGTGATTGTGTCTTCCCACGCCGAGCGCCGTTGGTGCATCGAAGCGGCACGCTCCGGCGAGTGGCACCGCCCGCAGACTCGCACCGTCGCCGCTTTCCCCGGTCCGTCCGGCAACACATCCGCCCTCGCCAACCCCGCGCAAACGAACAAGCCAAAAACGATAACCCACTTCATCTTCAAAAGCTCTTGATCCGAATGTGCCGCGTTTCGATCTTCATCGCAACGCCCGGCAACCGGTGCAACTGAATACCAATCTCTCCTTTCATTTTGCGATGCTCCGGATCGTTATCGACCAGCACAGCCGTCACGCGGCCGTTCAGAAGCTGAATCAACGTATTCCCGCGCGCAATAATATGCAGCTCGTTCCAGTCGTTATCGCGGATAATGCCGCGCAGATCGGAAGCCTCCCCCAGCGATCCGATCGAGCCGGATTTCCCGCTCTCCGGTACCTCCGCAATCTGCCCGCGCAGCGCAAGAAAGCCGCGCCCGCGCTCTTCGTAAATCTGCCCGGTGTACTGCTGCTTCAGATCCATATCGAACTGGTAGCCCTTCATTACCCAGCGCGCCACATCCGGCAGTTCTTCGCTGCGATACTGAATCCCGCTGTTACCATCCGTCGTGCCGGTCAGCTTAAACTCCGCCTTCAGCTCGAAATCACCCGGCTCGCCGCCCTTCCAGATGCAAAATGTATTCTGCTTCGGCTGATGATTCACATTCGATTCGCCCACAATCGCCCCATCCGCCACTCGCCAGAAATCCGGATCGCAGTCCCAGCCCTGCAAACTCTTTCCGTCAAAAATCTCGTGAAATCCGCTCTCAACCAGTGGCGGCACCGGATTGCTCGCGCCTGCCAATATGCTCGGAGCAAAGCCCAGCAGCAGAAGCGCCATTCGCCCGCGCGGCCTTTTTTTCGAATTCGCCATGGAATCTCCTAGTGGAATGACTAAAATATCAGGCACGTCTTCACTATGGACAAACGTGAGTTTTTGAAAACCTCAGCCGCGATTCTGGTGGGAGGAATTGCTTCCAATCTCATGAGCGCTGAGGAGCCGCTTACCAACTGGTCGGGAAATTACCGCTACCACGCCGCCCGCGTGCTTTTTCCCAACTCGGTGAAGGAAGTACAGGAGGCCGTCAAGTCCTCCAAAAAGCTCAAAGGTCTCGGCTCGCGGCATTCCTTCAATTCAATCGCTGACACGACCGGTGACCAGATCTCTGTCAAAAACCTGCGCGAGCTGAAGATCGATAAAGCATCCGGCACAGTCACCATCGGCGGCGGACTCCGCTATGGCGATATCGCTCCCTATCTCGACCAGCACGGTTACGCCCTCCACAATCTTGCTTCGCTGCCCCACATCACCGTCGTCGGCGCCTGCGATACGGCCACCCATGGCTCCGGCGTCAAAAACGGCAATCTCTCGACTGCGGTCCGCGCCCTCGAAGTCGTCACCCCCAATGGCGAGATTGTGAAATTTTCCGAGGAACAGAATGCTTCTGCATTCCCCGGCGCCGTTGTTGGTCTCGGCGCGCTCGGCATCGTGACAAACATCACCTTGCATCTGCTCCCAACCTTTCAGATGCGCCAGGCCGTCTACGAAAATCTCAGCTTCGATCATCTCGAGCATCATCTCGAAGAGATCTTCGCCAGCGGTTACAGCGTCAGCCTCTTCACCGACTGGCAGAATCACCGCGCCACTCAGGTCTGGATCAAAGAAAAAATCGATCCCGGTAAAACCAAGCCGTATCCGCCCGAATTCTACGGCGCGAAACTCGCCACCCGAAAACTGCATCCGCTCGCCGGCCATTCCGCGGAAAATTGTACCGACCAGCAGGGTATTCCCGGCCCCTGGTACGAGCGCATGCCGCATTTCCGCATGAATTTCACCCCCAGCAGCGGCGCCGAACTGCAGTCGGAATTCTTCGTTCCGCGCGATAAAGGTTACCAAGCGATTCTGGCCGTCGAAAAACTACGCGATCAGATCACGCCGCATCTGTTCATCACCGAACTGCGCGCCATCGCTGCCGATAATTTCTGGATGAGCCCCTGCCATCAGCGCGACGCCCTGGCCATCCACTTCACCTGGAAACCCGAATGGCCGGCCGTAAAAAATGTGCTGCCGGTGATTGAGCAGGCCCTCGCGCCCTTCGATCCTCGCCCGCACTGGGCGAAGCTATTCACCATGGCTCCCGAAAAGCTGCAGGCTCAATACCCAAAACTCGCGGACTTCAAAAAGCTTGTAGCCCAGTACGATCCCGAAGCCAGATTCCGTAACGAATTTCTCGAGCACAATCTTTACACCTGATCCGTTCCGTATCTCACCAGCATTGGGGCGCCCATTATGCCGCATTCTCCACATCCACCACCGCCTCCGCAATCTGCCCCAGATACCGGCCGTCCGCCAACACATCTGCCGCAAACGCAACCCGCGATTCTCTCGCTACAAACTCCTGCGGAATCGTAATCCCAAACTTCGCCTTCGCACTCCCGAGCGGCCCAACGCGCAATCGCACGGTGCCCGGCTCCGAGCGCCAGCCCTTCGGCAGCGCCAACGCAACCTGCATCTCCACCTCGCGCTTCCGGTGATTGCGCACCTGAATCTCAAACTCGCGTCTCTCGCCCGCTCGCATCCGTGACAGATACGGCACGATCTCGACCCAGCTCGGATCGATGCCCATATCCGCATCCGCATCCGCAATCAGCGCTCTCATCTGCGCATCCTGCTTTTCCAGTTTTTCTCGAAATGCGCGCACCATATCGAGATCCAGCAGAAACGGCTCCCCATGCCCCGGACATAAAATATGCGGCCTAAACTCGAGCAGGTTCGCCACCGATTTGAGATGATCGCCCAGCTTCACCCGATTGCGATAGATCAGGTTATGGCGAATCTCAAACGGCCGGTCCGCATCATGAAAAAACGCGTCGCCTGTAAAGCCCAGCCGCACGCCATCGATCGTCGCGAACAACGCCATCTGATAATCCGTGTGCCCCGGCGAATGCACCGCCGTGAATTCATACTCCTCCCAGCGAAACGTCTCCCGATCCCGCAACAAACGGTCCGCCCGCACTGGTGCCCCCAGCGTGCAGCCCAGGTTGTACCGCCCCGGATTCGCAATGATCGCCGCGAAATTCTCAAAGCACCAGATCTTCGTCCCGAACGTAGCGGCCAGATACGGAAACCCGTTCAGATGATCGTCATGCATATGGCTCGGAATCGCCACATCGATCGACTTCACTCCATAGCGCTCCCGCAGCTGCTCAATGCTGTGCTCCAGGAACCGGAATCGATCGCCCACTTCGGTCGCCGTGCGATACGTATAAAACGAATTCCAGCTCGGTCCGCCGTAATCCAGAAACAGCGCCTTCCCGCTCTCGCTCACAATCGCGTAGAACGACGACATCGTCTGGTACTGCGCAATCACATGCTTTGTGAGTTGCCGCGGCTGCTGATCGAAACTCCCGCCCCACGATTTCCAGTAACTGAACCAGTCGCGCAGCTTCGGAACAAGCTCGGCAATCGCGCGCGCCGGCTCCCGAATCTCCCGCCCATGCGAGGGGCACACCAGATCAGGTGAAACTGCCGCGAGCTTTTCGAGCGAATACGCGGCCAGATCGGCGCCTTCGTGCTCGCCATAGTCGTACTGCAGATCGTAGAGCGTCTGCACCTTTCCAGCCGAGTGAATCAGGTCTCCCGTAAATGCAACTTTCCGTCCGTCCACCTGCGTAATCAGCGCAACCGATCCCGGCGTATGCCCTGGTGCCGGCTGAATCAAGAACTCGTACTCGCGCCAGCGAAACGTCTCATAATCCTGCAGCACGCGTGCCACCGGAACACTCGCCGTCAACGAAAAGAAATCGTTGCGCACGTAATACAGCTCAAATAGTCTCCGGTTGCGCCAGAAATTTTCCGCCGCTTCGAAATACGCTCGCTCATGCTCCGGCACCGCAATCGAAATGCCGCGTGCTGCCGCCAGCGGATCGCCCTGCGCCTGGTCACGATGATGATGCGTGTGCAAGATCCATTCGAGTCGCGTAATTCCCAGCGCACCCAAATGCTCCAGCACCGCCCCCGAGCCAAAATCGATCGCGACTGCGCTGTCTCCGCTGCGAATCAGATACACATTGCAGGTATCTTCCAGCACACACAGATGCTCGGAAATCTTGCGCGGCTTGCTATCCGGCGCGAAGGCGGTCCGGCCCGGTTGCACTCCGCTGGAAAGCGCCGCAGCCGCCGGCACACCTTGCAAGAATCCGCGCCTTGAAACCGAGTCTCCCTCCATCGCCTCCGCCCGCCGATTATCATACGAATTTGCCCGCCACTCACACGCTCGCCGTCGATATCGGCGGCACCAAACTCACCCTCGGCGTCTTTCGCGGTGAACAACTGATCGAGCGCGTCAGCACTCCCACCGATCGCTCCGGCGGCCCGCAATGGATGCTCAACGAAATCGTGCGCATCGCTTCGCCCTGGGTCCGCCAATATTCGATCGAGCGCTGCGGCATCGGCTTCGGCGGACCCGTCAACTCGCGCACCCAGCAGGTCATCTGCTCCACCCACGTCGAGGGTTGGCTAAACTTCGATCTCGTCGCCGCCCTCAAAGCACGTCTCGGCGTCTCCTCCGTCATGGACCGCGACACCATGGTCGGCGCCCTCGGCGAAGGTTTCTATGGCGCTGGCCGCGGGGCCAGACCGCTCTTCTACATGACCATCTCGACCGGCATCGGCGGCGGACTGCTCACCGATTCCGGCCTCTATCACGGCTACGATTCGTTCGCCTGCGAAATCGGTCATCACGCCGTCGTGCCCGACGGTCCCGAGTGCCTGTGCGGCGCACGCGGCTGCCTCGAACGCCTCTGCGCCGGTATCTGGTTCGAGCGCGATTACGGCCAGCCCGCCAGCATCAAGCTCCGCGATCCCGAATTCGTGAAGCAGTACGTGCGCCCGCTCGCCCGCGGTCTGAAAAACTGCATCATGTTCTTGAATCCGGCCCGAATCGTCATCGGCGGCGGCATCAGCAAAGCCGGCGACGCTCTCTTCACACCGCTACGCGAAGAAATGTCCCGCCAGATCCCCGCCTGGTCCCGCGCCACCGTCGACGTCGTTCCCGCCGCCCTCGCCGACGACAGCATTCTCTGGGGCGCCCTCGCCCTCGCCAACGGCAGATACTAACCCGTAAATGCCGAAATCGGCACTCGCCCGCGGCACAATCGCAATCCTATTTCTCGTCGCCATCCTGCTCCAGATCCTTCCGTCCTGTCTTCTGCTTGTCGCAGCTTCCTTCCTCATGTCCCACCCTCACCCTCGCTAAATTGAAGTTGTGCCGACCCAACCCGGAGCCCAGCACGATCTCCACGGCAGCGCACCCGACACCCACCACACCTGCCTGCTCCTGATCGACGTCATCAATGATTTCGAATTCCCCCGCGGCGACGAACTCTTCGAGCAGGCCCGCCACATCGCCGCACCCATAGCTGCTCTCAAACAGCGCGCCCATTCCGCCGGCGTCCCCTGCGTTTACGTCAACGACAACTTCGGCCAGTGGCGCTCGAGCTTCGAAGCCATCCTCAACCACGCCCTCCGCCCCAACGCCCGCGGCCGCGACTTTGTCCGGCAGCTCACCCCCCAGCCCGAGGACTACTTCGTCCTCAAGCCCAAGCACTCCGCCTTCTACCAGACCCCACTCGAACTACTTCTCAAACACCTCGGCACCGAACGCCTCATCCTCACCGGTGTCTCGAGCAACAGCTGCGTCCTCTGCACCGCCAACGACGCTTACATGCGCGATCTCGCCCTCATCATCCCGCCCGATTGCATCGCCGCCTGCAACCACCGCGAACACTGCTATGCGCTCGAACACATGCGCGACATGCTCAAAGCCGAGATCCTCGAATCCGAGCGCCTGGATCCGGAATTCCTCTCACGACCGCCACAAACCGGCTCCCCGACCTGAATACCGCAATCCCCAGTTGACATCCCCATCCTAATCACCGTATTCTCTATCTAGGAACCGGTGTAAAAGATGTCCAACTATTCACATCCCGAAGTCCTCGTCTCGACCGACTGGGTTCAGCAGAACCTGGACAACCCGTCTGTCCGCCTGGTCGAAGTCGACGTCGAAAATTCCGCTTACGATCAGGGGCATATCCGCGGCGCCGTCGCCTGGTCCTGGCAGACCCAGCTCTCCGACCGTCTCCGCCGCGACATCATCCCGCGCGACGAGTTTGAAAAACTGCTCTCCCAGTCGGGTATTACGCCGGACACCACCGTCGTCCTCTACGGCGATAACAACAACTGGTTCGCCGCCTGGGCGTTCTGGCAGCTGAAGATTTACGGCCATCGCGACGTCCGCTTGCTCAACGGCGGCCGCAAGAAGTGGCTTCAGGAAGGCCTCGAGCTGACGCAGGAAGTCCCGCAATATCAACCCACGAATTACAAAGCGAAGGAGCCTGATTTCTCCATCCGCGCCTTCCTGCCCGAGGTTCAGCAGGCCCTCAGGCAGCACAGCGCCGCGCTGGTGGACGTGCGCAGCCCGCAGGAGTTTACCGGCGAAATCATCGCACCTCCCGGTCTTCCGGAAACCGCTCAGCGTCCCGGCCACATTCCCGGCGCCCGCAGCATTCCCTGGAGCAAAGCCGCCAACGAAGATGGCACCTTCAAATCGCTCGAAGAACTCCGCCAGCTCTACGCGAGCGAAGGCATCGACGGCTCAAAGCCCGTCATCACCTACTGCCGCATCGGCGAGCGCTCGAGCCATAGCTGGTTCGTCCTGAAATATCTGCTCGGCTACAAGAACGTCGTCAATTACGACGGCTCCTGGACCGAGTGGGGCAGCATCGTCGGCGCGCCGATCGAACGTGGAGCCGCCAAACCAGTCGGGGAGCTCGTCGCACATGCGGGCTGAAAACTGGGAGCGCAGCCAGACCGAAGTCGCCGGCTGGCCGGTCACCGTCACCGCCTACCGCATCGGCGACAAGTACATTACCGAAATCGCATCCACCGATTCGGGCGCCTGCGTGGCGCGCGGCATCGCCGAATCGGCGGATGAGTCCCGTAAAGGCGCCTTCGAAACCGCGTCCCGCCGTCTCGAACGCACCCGCCACTTCGATCTCACCATCGGCGGCTGATCGCCAAGCCGCGTTCAGAAGTGCGCTTTAGCCGCTTCCTGGATCTCTTCTTCGCTGAGCTGTTTTACCTTAGCGCCAATCGACCAGGTGATGCCGAATGGGTCCATAATCTGCCCGTACCGGTCGCCCCAGAACTGGTCCGCCAGCGGCATCGCAATTTTCGCGCCAGCATCTACCGCTCTCTTAAACGCGGCATCCGCATCCTCAACTTGCAGATGCAGCACGATCGGTGACCCGCCCAGCGCCTCCGCCGTCGATGCTTTCCCGCCGCGATATTCCGGAAAATCGTCGGATAACATCACCACGCCGCCGTTCATCTCAACCGCCGCGTGCATGATGCGCTTCCCGTCCGGCGCCGCATGCCGCGATATTTCACGCGCGTTAAACGCTTTCTTGTAAAACTCGAGCGCGCCCGCCGCATCGCGGACGCAAAGATGAGGAGAAATGGAATCTGGCATGGAATCCACAATAGTGCAGATCGGCCAGTGCTGCAAGCGCGCAGCCTATTGTGCGTCGTGGAATATGATTCCGAGCGTCTGCCGCCGGCCCCTCCGCACTACGCTCACCCCGTGTTTCATGTTGACCCGGTAAACGCCGCGCGTCCCAGCCACCGGGCGGTGATGAACCGCAAAAGCCACTCCGTCGCCCTGCCCTAACGGCACTACCGTCACCCGCGATTGCATTCGCGGCCGCTGCTCCGTCATCGCGAATTCGCCGCCTTCAAAATCGCGGCCCGGCTCAGAAAGCAGTACCGCCACCTGCAGCGGAAATACCTGTTCTCCGTACAAATCCTGATGCAGGCAGTTGTAGTCGCCGCGTCCATACTGGAGCAGCAGCGGGGTCGCCTTCGTCTGCCCGGCATCATGACAGCGCTCCAGAAATGCCTCGTGCGCGGCCGGATATCGTAGCGGAATTCTCAGCTGTTCGTTCCAGCGATTCGCGATGGGAGCCAGCTTTTCGTACAACCTGCTTCGCAGCTGCGCGATCCGCTCCGGCAAAGGATAGCGAAAGTATTTGTACTCGCCTCGTCCGAATCCATGCCGGCTCATCACGATCCGGCTGCGAAACAGCTCATCGTTGGCATACATCGCAGCCACGTTTTCGCACTCCGCCGGCTCGAGCAGGTGGCGTATTACCGCACATCCTTGTGCGTCGAGCTCGGCTTCTGCTCTCGCCCACTCCGGATCCATGTCTTAATGCTAGGCAAAACCGCCGGTTCCTCGCACCTCGCTTTTTGCTCGAAAATCCGCTCGGCATACCATGAAAACGACATGATCACCAGCCCCGCCATCGAGCAGTACATGCACCATCTTCTTCCGGCCCGCGATCCATTGCTCGCCGAAATCGAAGCCTACGCCGCTGAGCGCGGCATTCCGATCGTCGGACCAGCCGTCGGCCGCTTCTTCACCCTGCTCGTCCAAGTTTCCAAAGCGCGCCGCATCTTCGAGCTCGGCTCCGCCATCGGCTACTCGACCATCTGGCTCGCCCGTGCCGCGGGCGAAGGCGCCGAAGTGCACTACTCCGATGGCAGCCCCGAAAATGCCAGGCGCGCCCAAAGCTATTTCGAGCGCGCCGGCCTCGCCGATCGCATCCACATCCATGTCGGCGACGCGCTCACTGCCTTAGCGTCCACTTCCGGCGAATTCGATCTCATCTTCAACGATGTCGACAAGGACGGCTACCCCGCTGTGCTCGATGCCGTCCCACACCGCATTCGCAAAGGCGGCCTCTTCCTTACCGACAACACCCTCTGGCACGCCCGCGTCCTCGATCCCCACGAGAAGACCGACCACGCTGTCCGCCTCTTCAATGAACGCCTGTTTTCCTCGCCCGATTTTTACGCCACACAGGTTCCTTTGCGCGATGGCGTCTCGGTCGCCATCCGCTTATAGAACACGCGTTTCAAAACGGGACCCGGACCGGGATTTCGGCCTCCACCGCGCCAGACATTCCGATTTCTTTTCAGTAACTTAGCTTCAATGAGCGATGGCGTTTCGCATGCCCTTACGAAGGCATGACACTCCTCGCCGCCATCGTCCTCATCCAGGTTGCCGTATCCGTTTTCGCCGCCCTCCGCGAAAAGAAACAAGCCGCCTTCGAAGGCGACAAGCTCGGCTACCGCAGCTAGCGATCGATTTCCGGCTCAAGTCTCAAGCCGAAAATCCGCAACGAATCCAGTTCCGTCCCAAACGGCTTCATGTCCTTGGACAGCACCGTTTTCGGGTAGGCTCCAGTTCCCGCCAGGTAGAACGAACCAAAATCTTCATACCAGTCCGCCCTCGGGGGCTTCGGGTTCAGTCTTGACCCACTCCTGAAGCCGTCTGAGATCTCGTAAACTAATCTGCCGTTCCGCGACTCTCGCTAGTAAGTGCTGCCACAGCGGGCGGGGAAGATCAGCGAACCGGATCTTCGGCAATCGCCTCTTTCGCGAAAATTGCGCGGATCAAATCCATGCCGGCCTCGAGCTTTGCTTCAGTTTCGGCCATGAATCGACGGTAGCTCGATCTCAGATTCTTGCGCGCCGCCGCTTCGGCCTCAAGCCCTCGTTGAGCGAGTTCTACGAGCGCCCGGCTGGTTGTGACGTGCCGCTCCTTGGCCACACGACGCACCTCAATGGCAAGGCTTGCAGGAATTGTGACACTCTGTCGAATCGAGCCAGTTGATTTTCCGCGGCACTCTGGTGCGTACAACTCGTCCACCTCACCGCGAATACAAAACACGCACGGCTCGTGCCGGCTCTCCCCGCCGTCATTCACCGAATACACCCGATACCCGCGATGGCCATTCCAGAGCGAACCCGCCGCGTGCTCCCCATCCACCCGCAACGCCTAAAACTCGATATCGAGCTTGTCCCGAATCGCCTTATCGTCGTTGAACACCTTTGAAACGCGCTTCAGCTCTTCCAGTACCGCCTCTTTCGGATGCATCCCGCGCCGCAATCGTGTGCCCGCCCTCCGCGAAAAGAATCAGCCTACCTTTGAAGGCGACAAGCTCGGCTACCGCAGCTAACACAGTTACACATATACTGTGTACATGAAGAACATCACCCTGAGTATCGAGGAGCGGGTGCTCGCCATCGTTCGCCAGCGCGCCGCCGAGCAGAATTCTTCGGTGAATGCGCTCGTGCGCGAGTTTCTGAATACCTTGGCAGCGCAGGAGGACAGAGCCGCGCGCGCACGCAAACGAATCCGGGAACTCAGCCAGAAATCTCAGGGCCGCTTAGGCAGGAAAACCTGGACGCGCGACGATCTTCATGACCGGCATGCTAGCTGATGTCTTCTTCGACACGAATGTGCTCGTCTACGCCGCAATAGGAACCGGCAAAGACGAGCCAAAACGCCAGCGCGCACTCCAGCTGATCGACTCCGAGAACTTCGCCACTTCTGCTCAGGTCCTGCAGGAGTTCTTCGTCACGGTTGCTCGGAAGGCAGCTCAGCCCTTAACGGTTCTCGAAGCAATGGACTGGCTGGAAGAGTTCGCCCAGTTTCCTTGTCAGCCGATTGATCACCGGCTGGTGCGCGTCGCAGTCGAGAAGTCGAGCCGCTTCGCGCTTTCCTATTGGGACGCCGCTATCATCGCCTCCGCAGAGGCTCTGGGCGTGCGTACCGTTTATTCGGAAGACCTGAACGATGGACAGCATTACGGCGGCGTGCGTGTCGTGAATCCCTTTACGAACCTCTCAAGCCGTTAAGCTCAAGCGTCCCTCACCTACCGCGAATACAAAAACACGCACGGCTCATGCCGGCTCTCTCCTCCGTCATTCACCGAATACACCTGATACCCGCGATGCCCCTGCCAGAGCGAACCCGCCGCGTGCTCCCCATCCACCCGCAGCGCATAAAACTCGATATCGAGCTTGTCCAGTATCGTCTTATCGTCGTTGAACAGCTTTGAAACGCGCTTCAGCTCTTCCAGTACCGCCTCTTTCGGATGCATCCCGCGCCGCATGCTCTCGACGATCGTGTGCCCGCCCGCTGTGCGAATGTTTAGCTCGCCCACGCCCGTCGATCCCGCGCCTCCCACATCCGGATCAACAAATAAACCCGCGCCAATGATCGGCGAATCGCCCACTCGCCCCGGAATCTTCCACGCCAGCCCGCTCGTCGTCGTCACACCCGAAATCTCGCCCTTCTCGTTCAGCCCCAGGCAATTGATCGTTCCGTAGGTCGGATGCACCGCCATCTGCCACGCCCAGGCCAGCGTCTCCTCATCGGCCTGCGGAAATCGCTCCCGCAGCTGCGCAATGGGCGGTTTCGCGTCGGTCAGGTTATCCCGCAAAGAAATCCAGTTGTTCCAGTTCCCCGGCGACCGTAGACTCTCTTTCCACACCAGCCACGCCGTGCGCGACTTCTCCGTTAGCAAATCTTCCCGCTTATATCCATGCGCCTCGGCAAACCGCGTCGCGCCTTCGCCGACGATCATCACGTGCGTGGTCGTGTCCATCACCAGCTTGGCAATCTTCGATGGCGTCTTGATGCCCTGAATCGCCGCCACCGAACCCGCCCGTCGCGTCGGCCCGTGCATCACGCAGGCGTCAAGCTCCACCACCCCGTCTTCATTCGGCAGCCCGCCATAGCCCACCGAAGTATCGTTCGGATCGAGCTCGACGATATTGACTCCGGCGATCACCGCATCGAGCGGATCCGCGCCGCTCTTCATCATCTCGACGGCTTTACCCACCGCCGCCAGCCCATTCCAGCTCGAAATCGAGACGGGCTTCTTCCCGCCTCCGCTGCTCTGCTTCGCGCCGAGTGCGCCCGCACCCGCCGCCAGCGCAGCCGCGCCCGTCATCCAATCCCGCCGGTTCATCATGCTTGTTGGTGTAACACAGCTAAAGCGTCGCGGCCTTTTCCAGGGCGGCGCGCCGGCGCAAATTCAGCCGCCCACCGTATGAATGGCGACCTGCGGAACATCTCGCAAAACCACCAACCCCTCGGGCCGTAGTTCAAGATACGAGGCCTGCGGCAGCAACTTGACTCCCAAGGCCAGAGCACAAAGCGCGAAAAACGGCCCCACGGCAAAACAGTCACAGATCTACGTCCAGCGACTTCCGCGTTCAAAACATCAGCTTCGCCCCGAACTCGATCTGCCGCGCACCCGATCCATATCCGCCCGGCAGCGTCTGCCCGCTGCGCCCATTTCCCACGCTCGTGATATACCCGAAATTCGGGCTTGTAATGTCGGTGCTCGGATCACCCCACTGCGGCGTGTTCATAATGCTCGTCGCATCCGCCCGCAGCTGAAACGTCCATCGCTCCGTCACCCGAAAATTCCGGAAAATCGATGCGTCCAGATTCCAATACCCCGGCCCGCTGATCACGTTCTTGCCCAGATTCCCGAACTCCGGCTTGCCGCCATTCTCGGCACCCGGCTGCGCAAAACAATCCGTCGTCACCAGCGGCCCCTTCGCCGCGTTGAAATTGCAAACCGTGTTCTTGAACCACAAACTGTTCGGACCCGTCCCGTACAGAATCGGAATCGGCCCCGGGCCGAACCAGTTCAGCGTGTTGTTATTCCCCGGCGCGTTCAACGAAGCTCCGCTGAAGCCGAAATCGATCGGCGCGCCGCTCGCAATCTGCAGCACCCCGTTCACCTGCCAGCCTCCCAGCACCGCCCCAGCCCAGCCCTGCTGCAGGAATTTCTTCCCTTTGCCAAATGGCAGCTCGTATATATAGCTCTGCGCGAAGAAATGCGTGCGATCGAAATCGAGCCGCCGCCAGTTCCGCCGGCCTTCGATGTAAAAATCCAGCCCGCTGTCTTCCGACTGATACCCCATCGCCTTGCTGTACGTGTACGAGGTCGTCACCCCAAAGCCGTTGTTGAAACGCCGGTCCAGCTTCACCTGCAACCCGTTGTACATCGAGCTGTATCCCACGAAGTAATCCGACACGCTCGCTTTCTTCTTGAATTTCTGATACAACGGCTGGCTCGCCACACCGCCGCCCAGCGTGTGCGAAGCATTCAATGCATACACCGCCGGCTGATCCACGCCGTGATTGCCCACATACGCCACGTCCATCGTCAACCCCAGCGGCAGCGATCTCTGCACCGCGAAGTTCCACGACTCCACATACGGCTCCTTGAACTTCGGATTGATAAAGAAGTAGCTCTGCGAGAGTGGCGCATTCGTAATCACTCCGCTCGAGGGAATGGTCGCCGTCGCAAACGGCGGAAACCCCGCCTGGAACGTCGCATATCCGCCGCCCGGCAGCACCGCCACACAATACGTGCAATTGCCCGTAAAGAAGTTGTTCTGCTTCACCGGATAGTTATACGCATATGTGTTATCCGGGAACGGCGAATAACTGATTCCGAACCCGGTGCGCACCACCGTCTTCTCATTCCAGCGATAGGCAATCCCGAGCCGCGGTCCCAGATCGTGCCAGTTCGTGTTGATACCCACGTTCGCCGGAACGTTTCCCACGCCTCCAATCAGCAGCGAATTGTTATCCGGATCGTATTGCGAAAAACCCGCCGTGTGCGCCGGAGTCGCAGCCGGATACAAATCCCAGCGCAGGCCGATATCAACCGTCAGCTTCGGCGTCACCACCCACTTGTCCTGCACAAACGAAAAAATCTGCCACGCCCGGTACGCCGGAAAAATCACCGGATAATCGCGCCCCTCGTCATACGGCGCATCGAACAAAAAACTCGCAAACGAATTCCCGAAGCTCGTATTCGCTCCCGGAATCGACGACTGCGATGTCCCGAACTCGATCAGCCCCCGCGGATTGTACGTCTGCGTCTGCAGCAGATCGTCGCGCACTCGCCGCAGATCGATCCCGAACTTGATCGTGTGATTTCCCGCCGTCTTGGTCCAGATATTTGTGAACAGCACGTTCGTCTCCGCCCGTATCCACGGCAGGCTCGCCGAGAATCCAATGAACGGGTTGCCGAAGTTGTTCAGATTGATATCGGGCGGCCCGCTCGTCCAGGGAATCCCGTTGATGCCCGGAATCCCCAGTTGATCCGCAACGTTCTTCCCGTATCCGTACTGCTGCGCATCGTTGCGATACCGGTTCACACCGAAGCGCGCTTCCATAATCAGCGTCGGCGAAAAAATGTGCACGTAGTTGATCGCGCCGCTGTACGTGTCCTGAATACCGGTGCCTTCAAAACCGGCGCCTCCCACCCCGCGCGGGCCGCCATAGATCCCATACACCGAGGCATCCGTCGTCACCGGCCGCGAAAAACTCAGCCGCACCGAGATATGGTCGTTGTCGGTCTGGTTATGATCCACCTTCGCATCGAACTGATCCGTGTTCTTCGAAAACGGGCTGTTCACGAAGTAGTTGTTCGTCAGCCCCGGCAGATTCGGCAATGGAATAATGCTCAGAATCTTTGCCGAAATCGGATTGATGCGGGATGCCGGGATGATATTGCCCTTGATCGCCGTCCTCCCCTTACCCGTGGCCGGATCCCCACTGTAGGGGTCGTAGATCTGAGTCGGCGAAATGCTCAAATCGCCCGTCCGTTCCGCCGCCGTCGGCACTGTCAGCCGGTCGTTATTCGCCTCGTGATCTTCAATCCGCAGATAGTCCGCAAAAAAGAACGTACGATTCCGAATGATCGGCCCGCCAATCGTCCCGCCGAAGTAGTTATAGGTGAAATGGCCGCGCGCCGAATCGAAGTAGCTGCGCGCGGAAAGCGCGCTCACCCGGTTGAACTCATACGCCTCGCCGTGAAACTGATTCGTGCCCGATTTCAGAATCAGATTGATCGCCCCGCCCGTCGCTCGCCCCAGTTCCGCGTCGTAATCGCTGGTCGAAATATCGACCGTCTGGATCGCCTCCTGCGGCGGAATCAGCACCTGCAGCAATCCCGTCCGCTCGTTGTCGTCCACGCCCTCGAGCTCTAAATTATTCGCCAGCCGCGACTGCCCGTTGAACCGCGTCGCATAACTCTGCTGCGCGTTAAAAAACGTTGAGTGCTGCGCCTCCGGCTTGGTCGCGCCTGGCACCAGCAGACTCAGGCTCTGAAAGTTGTGGTTCGCCGGCAGCGGCAGATCCGATATCGTCTTGGCTTCGATCTGCCGCCCCGTATCGGCGCGCTCTGTCTTCAGAATGGGCGCCTCAGAAGTGACGTTCACCGTCTCACTCACTTCGCCGGGCTGCAGCTGCAGATCGATACGCACCGTCGTGTCCACCACCACGTCGATTCCCGAGCGCGTCTCTTTCTTGAAGCCCGCGCGCTCCGCCGTCACCGCATACATTCCCGGCGGCAGATTGCTGAAGGTGTAATTCCCGCTGTCATTGGTCTGCGCACTCCGGCTCACCCCGGTGTTCGTCTCGGTCAGCGTGATCGCCGCGCCCGGCACGCCCGCCCCGCTCGAATCACTCACCGTCCCCACGAGGCTCGCCGTCACTGCCTGCCCTCGCACCATCCCGCTTGCAGCGCAAAAGATCCAACACAGAACCGCAACTCGAAACCCTGTTTTGCTTGTCATCGTTCACCCCAAAAGTACTAGCGACTATATCGCATCCGCCGTTCCATCACACATCGCAAAAACCGCTATGCGTCCACACTCTGCTGCGAAGCAGAGGTAATATACGATAAGGTATATGGCCCAGATCACGATCTACCTGCCGGATGAGGTGGAAGTTCGGGTGCGAAAGGCCGCCAAGGCTCGCCGCCAATCGGTAAGCCGCTGGATCGCACAGCAGATCACCAACGACCTTCAGAGCACCTGGCCGCCGGGTGTCGTCGAAGCCGCTGGAGCGCTCCCGGACTTCCCGGATTTACGCGACATTCGCGCCGGTTACGGCAAAGATTCCCAGCGCGAACGGATTCGATGAAACTACTCGACAGCAACGTGCTGATTCACTTTGTGAAAGGCCGTCCTGCGGTCGTATCGAGACTACTCGCCGAAAACCCTCAGACCGTGGCAGTCCCCGCCATCGTCGCCTACGAACTCGAGTACGGCATGCTGAAGAGCGCCCGATCCCGAACCCGAGCCGTCGTTTCGCGCCTGCTCGCCGAATTCGAACATGTTCCGTTCGATCGCGCCGCAGCCCACGAAGCAGCCCGCCTACGGGTTGATCTGGAGAGCAAAGGCTCCGTCATCGGCTCATTGGACCTGCTCATCGCCGGCACCGCGCTTAGCTTAGGAGCCGTGCTCGCCACCAGCAATGTCAAGGAGTTTTCCCGAATCCGGGACCTGCGAATCGAAGACTGGTCCGCGTAGGCGCAACCAATGCATAAAACCTGAGTCTCTCCATATCATGTCAAGCGCCCCGGCAACTTTATTTGCCGCCCCCTCAACCACTTACAAGCCACGTTTGTCACTCGCCCCAGGAGTGTGCTAAAACAGTTCCTGGGTGGTTCGGGCCTTCCGCAGCGTGCGGATCTCTCCCCGGATCAACATAAGAGTTTTCTTCCAAAACAAGACAAGACGTGGAGGTTTGACAGATATGGATATTCGTCCGCTACACGACCGTGTCGTGGTGAAACGGATCGAGGAACAGGAGACCATGCAGGGAGGTCTCTACATCCCGGACTCGGCCAAAGAAAAGCCCCAGCAGGGTGAAGTCGTAGCCGTCGGTAAAGGCAAGCGCGACGACTCGGGTAAAGTGAACGCCCTCGATGTGCAGGTCGGCGATCGCATTCTCTTCGGCAAATACTCGGGCAACGACATCAAGCTCGATGGCAATGAGTACCTGATCATGCGCGAAGACGAAATTCTCGGCGTGATCACCAATGGTTCATCCAACGGCAAGTCTGCCAAGAAGTAAGGAGATTTAAAGGAAAAATGGCTGCAAAACAGATTCATTACGGTGAAGACTCGCGTCAGGCGATCCTGCGCGGTGTGAACCAGCTGGCGAACGCCGTCAAGGTGACGCTCGGCCCGAAAGGCCGCAATGTGGTTCTGGAAAAGAAATTTGGCGGTCCCACCATCACTAAAGACGGTGTCACGGTCGCCAAGGAAGTCGAGCTCAAGGATCCGCTCGAAAATATGGGCGCTCAGATGGTGCGCGAAGTGGCTTCGAAGACGTCCGATATCGCGGGCGACGGCACCACTACCGCCACCATCCTGGCTCAGGCGATCTTCCGCGAAGGCGTGAAGTCGGTCGCCGCCGGCGCCAACCCGATGGCCCTCAAGCGCGGTATCGAAAAAGCCGTCGACGCTGTTGTCGAGGACGTCAAGAAGCTCTCCAAACCCGTTTCCGGCGATGCCATCGCTCAGGTCGGCACCATCTCGGCCAACGGCGACACGCAGATTGGCGAAATCATCGCGGAAGCCATGAAGAAGGTCGGCAAGGACGGCGTCATCACGGTCGAAGAGTCCAAGACGATGTCCACCGAGCTGCAGACCGTCGACGGTATGCAGTTCGACCGCGGCTATCTCTCGCCCTACTTCGTCAGCGATCCCGATCGCATGGAAGCGGTGCTCGAGGATCCCTATATCCTGATCCACGAAAAGAAGATCAGCAACATGAAGGACCTTCTGCCGCTGCTCGAGCAGATCGCCCGCTCCGGCAAGCCGCTGCTCGTCATCGCCGAAGAGGTCGAAGGCGAAGCGCTGGCCACTCTGGTCGTCAACAAGCTGCGCGGCACCCTCAATGCCTGCGCCGTCAAGGCTCCCGGCTTCGGCGATCGCCGTAAAGCGATGCTCGAAGATATCGCGATCCTCACCGGCGGTAAGGCTCTCATGGAAGAGACCGGTATCAAGCTCGAAGGTGTGCGTCTCGAAGACCTCGGCCGCGCCAAGCGCGTCACCGTCGACAAGGACAACACCACCATCGTCGATGGCGCCGGTTCCCAGAAAGCCATCGAAGGCCGCATCAAGCAGCTCCGCACCCAGATCGAGGAGACCACGTCCGACTACGATCGCGAAAAGCTGCAGGAGCGCCTGGCCAAGCTCGCCGGCGGTGTTGCCGTCATCAAGGTCGGTGCCGCCACGGAAACCGAGATGAAGGAAAAGAAAGCCCGCGTGGAAGATGCTCTGCATGCCACCCGCGCGGCCGTCGAGGAAGGCATTGTTCCGGGCGGTGGCGTCGCCATGCTGCGCGCCGGCAAGGCTCTCCAGAATCTCAAGGCCGAAGGCGATGAGCAGATCGGTATCGACATCATCCGCCGCGCCACCGAAGACCCGCTGCGCCAGATCTCCGGCAACGCCGGCTTCGAAGGTGCCATCATCATCGAAAAGGTTCGCGGCAACGACAACCCGAACTACGGCTTCAACGCGGCCACCGGCCAGTTCGAAGACCTGGTTCAGTCCGGTGTCATCGACCCGACCAAGGTGACCCGCTCGGCCCTCCAGCACGCCGCTTCGATCAGCGCTCTCATGCTGACCACCGAAGCCATGATCGCGGAAGTGCCCGAGAAAAAGGCTGCTGCCCCGGCTGGTCCCGGCGGCCACGGCCCCGACATGGACTACTAAGAAGCACGTCCATTCACACGCAAAAGCCCGTCTGGCAAACACCAGGCGGGCTTTTCTATTTAGGCTGACTGTCTACCGGGCCGCGACTGTAAGGAGCGGTCAGCACCGGAGTACTAGCTCCAACCACCGAAGTACTACCAAGCTCTTGAATATTTACTAGTCCTCCCCTACCATTCGGGATAGTCCGGCGAAGCTATTTCCCACCGCTTTGTGGTGCAACAAGTTCTTGTCCGGATCATAAACATCCCGGAGGAATTCACCCATGAAATCGTCAACGAGCCTCGTAGCGCTCGCTGCCCTCGTTCTCGGAATCGCGCCGGTTGTCACCCGCGCCGCCGAGCCGCCGAAACCCGCACTCAAAGGCTATTTCGCCTACAAACCGGCCCGCGCCAAAGACGTCGAGGATCTGAAAGGGCGCATTGGCAGCAATCTCACCAACATCAAGCAGTTGCCGCTCTGGAACTATACCTGGCAGGCTTCCCGCGATAACAATGTCTACACCGGAACCATGGTCGGCAGCGATCCGTTCTCGCAGCACCTCACCACCACCGTGCCCACCTATGTCGTCCCGGTCATTATCCAGACCAACACCATCGGCACCAACGTCAATTTATCCACCGGTATCATCAGCACGACTCCGGGCGGTACCCGCTTCGACCCAACCGCCCCCGATTACGGCTGCCTCTCCGCTCCCAATAACGTGCCGGTCACCCTCTTCCAGCAGTCTCCTCTGCTTTACAACGCTAACTTCAATTTCGGTGGCACCCCGGTCGGCACCACTCAGTACCTCGACGCCTTCCAGCGCTCCGAGTTTTGGGACGAGATCGGCGCTTCCGTCTACTCCCCCTACCATCTGAAGCTGACGCCAAGCGTGCTTCCGCCGGTCTTCATCAATGTGCCGCCCCAGTATGGGACCACCCTGCCCCAGACCGTCTACCCCGCCTGCGGTCCCACAGCCATCGTCGATATCAACTGGTTCGATACCTACATCACCAACCAGGTGCTGCCCTTCCTTTCCAGGTACGGTGTCAATCCTTCCACCTTCCCGATCCTCTTCGTCCATGACGTAGTCTGGGCCGGTGCCGCCACCAATCTCGCCGAATGCTGCATCCTCGGCTACCACGGCGCTACCGGGGCGCCCGTTCAGACCTATTCGCCCGCCGACTTCGACTCCACCGGCCTCTTCGGCACCAATACCCTGGATACTGCCGTGCTCTCACACGAAATCGCCGAGTGGGCCAACGATCCCTTCGGAAACAATCTGGTTCCCGCCTGGGGCGGTACCGGCCAGGTTCCCCCGGGTGTCTGCCAGGGCAATCTGGAAGTCGGCGACCCGCTCAGTGGTACTGACGCCCCCCGCATCTACATGCCCAACGGTTTCACCTATCACCTCCAGGAACTCGCCTTCTTCTCCTGGTTCATGGGTCAGCCCTCCATTGGATTGCACGGCTGGTACTCCGATAACGGCAGCTTCCTGACCGATGCCGGTCCGGTTTGCGGTTCATTCCCCTCCACCACTTCCGCGCAGAAGGAACTGAAAATTGTCGTTGTGAAGTAGCCAGTCACAACCTAAAGGCCTTTCCGTTTCAGTCACTTGCCCGTGTAAGCTTGGGCCGCGCTGATAAACTGAACTCGAGAAGCCGGACCGTCGCGTCCGGCTTTTTTCATTTTCAGAAGGAGTGCCCTATGTCCACCGCAGCCCAGATCAACGCCAATCGCGCCAATTCTCAACTTTCAACGGGTCCAAGAACACCAGAAGGCAAAGCCAAAGTCTCACACAACGCGGTGAAATCCGCGCTCACCGGCGCAACCGTTCTGTTGCCCTCCGAAGAGGCCGCCCTCTACGAACAACACGTCGCCAACACCTTCGCCGTCTGGGCGCCCGCTGACCACCGCGAAAAATTCTTAGTTCAATCCATCGCCGATACCGAGTGGCGTCTGCACCGCATCCCTGCACTCGAAGCCGCCACCATCGCCCTCGCCCGTATCCAGAACGCCGAGACGTTCGAAAACTATCCCGAACCCCTGCGCCAGATGCTCCTCGAAGCCCACATCCTCCAGCTGTGCGAACGCCAGCTTCGCAACCTCCACCTGCAGGAACGCCGCCTCCGCAGCTATCTCGACAAGAACATCAGGGAACTGAAAGAACTCCAGGCCGAACGCCACAAACAACGCGAAGAAGAACTCACCCGCGCCGCCCGCCTCTACGAACGTTGCAGCGAAAAGCAAATCCCGTTCAACCCGTCCGAATTTGGCTTTGAATTTTCACTTCCCGAAATCGAAGAAAAACTCATGAGCCTCTGGGACCGCAAACCCGCCCAAAGCAAAGCCGCCTAGCTCCATTCCGGTGCCATTTCGAACCGCTGCATACCGAGCCGCGACTGTCTTACCAATCCGCGACTGGAAGGAGCCGTCAGCAAACCGCTGCCGCTTACCGAGCCGCGACTGTAAGGAGCGGTCGGCAGACTCCCAGATCCGGCCAGGCGCTCTAGCGCATCATCGAAGCGATTGGGTGCGCCGCTGGTGAACCCGCAGCGTCGGCGCTTTGCCCGGTGCGTTCCACCAGTCGGAACGCCACTGCATCCTTCCCGGAACACACCATCTGCCACACCGCGCCGGTTTGATCGTCCATAAGAAACGTATGCGCCTCTCGCCCGTGCCCGGTCTGATGAACCGCGGAATACACAATGTGAAAACGCGCAAGCGAGGCTGGATCTGCCGGCGTTTTCTTCTCAGTCGAGTTTTCGGACGGCGGTGCGCCCGGCTTGTTCTCGTCGTGCGCCCGGATCACTGCGAAACACAATCCCGCGGTCGCAATCAGCAGGGCCGCCGAAAACGCAATCGTGTAGATCCGGTGCCAGGTCGGCATCGTGCTCTCCGCTTTTGCAATCCGCCGCTCCTGTTTCTCGATCTTGGCGTGCAACTCGTTACGCTTGTCTTCAGCCGTCTCGGATTGCAGCTTCTCCGTGCTTTCCCGAATGCGCTCTTTGCTCGCGGCCATGCCATTCAGCCAGAGCAGGTAATTCACCCCGCCCCAGATGCTCACCAGAAAAGCCACCACCGCGATGGCGATAACGACGCGAACTGCAAGCGGCTGCTCGTTGATCTCCTTGACATGCAGGAAAGCGCCGCCCAGCGCTGCCGCAGAGATTCCAACCAGCCACTTGACACCGTCGCCATACGTTGCGATCGCACTGCCGGAAGACTCAGCCATACTCAGAATCCTTCGGTTTCCGTGAGCAGCGTGGCCATCAATTCGTCGCTATGCACCACCGGCGGCGACCGTCTCTGCACGCCCGCTATCAGATCCTGGCAAATCGCCGGCCCATGCTCTCGGATGTGCCGCAAATATCGCTCGCGCCTCTCGGGCGAGAGCTCAGCGGCTGAAGCACTGATTCTCGCAACAATTTGTAGCCCGGTCGCAACACCCTCGTCGTCAAACGAAATCCGCTGCTCCTGCTCCGCTCTCACGAACAGCAATACGCAGCGCTCGATCGCCTGCAGAAAATCTGCGACAGCCTTGGCGGTCGATTCGATCAGCACATTTTCCTGATATGGCATGGGCAACGGCTCGAAAAGTGCATCGATTGTATCGCAGAATCTGCACTTTCCGAGCGGGCCGCCAATCGCGGCTGCGCCTAGACGTTCGCGTGCTGGCCGGAGGCGGCGATCTGGTCGAGCCGCTGATAGCTCGCTTCCATACCGTGCT
The DNA here is from genome assembly GCA_021325235.1 of Terriglobia bacterium. Taxonomy (GTDB): domain Bacteria; phylum Acidobacteriota; class Terriglobia; order Bryobacterales; family Bryobacteraceae; genus Bog-105. The sequence goes on from JAJPHN010000025.1 coordinate 228,796, forward strand.
CCATGCCGGTTTCGAGCATAGCGGCGCGTGTCTTCGAATCGGGCAGGCTCATGCGAATTGTCATCAGCGTGCCATCGCCATCAGGCTCAAACGTCGTTTCGACGTGGTTGTCGGGCGTAGGATCGGGCAGATGCATGCGTTCCACGTGCACGATTCGGTGGTACGGCTCGAGTGCAATGCATTCGCCCGTGATATAGAAGCTGGCGCCTTTGCCGTTGCTCCATTCGTAGCGAAACTTCCCGCCGGGACGGGGATCGTTGATGCACACCGGCATGCTCCAGCCTTCCGGACCGAGCATCCATTGCCGGATCAGTTCCGGTTCGATATGTGCCCGATACACAAGCTCAGGAGGCGCCGAAAAATGCCGGGTGACGAGAATATTGCGGTCGCCTTCGGTCTTGAGAGTCATTCTGTTCATCGTTTTTTTCCTTTCTGCTTTTTCTTCTTGGAGTTCATGCCGGCCAGCAGGACATCGAGCCGGTCGTAGTTGGCGGTCAGAGCCTGGCGCAGATTGCCGAGCCATTTGTCCACAGCTTCTACACCGTCCTTTTTGAGACGGCACGGCCGCGTGGTGCCCGCAACCCGCCGCTCGATGAGTCCGGCGGTTTCGAGGACCTTCAGGTGCTTCGAGATGGCGGGCTGCGAAAGCTCAAAGGGCTCGGCGAGTTCGAGCACGGTCGCTTCGCCTTTGGCCAGGCGGGCCAGAATGGCGCGACGGGTGGAGTCCGCCAGAGCGGCAAACGTTTGATCGAGGGTCTGTATCATAAGGCAGCTATATAACCGTAGAGTTATATAAAAACGCCTTTATGTCAAGTGCTTTTTTAGGATCAGGGATTAGTCCACGCGCAGGGCTTGCTGCGGGGCGATCGTCAAAGCGCGCCGGATGGGCGCGATGCTCGACAGGATCACGGTTGCGGCGATGCACCCGGAGCACACGAGCAGCGCACCCGGATCGTGCGGCGTTACCCCGAAAAGCTGCGAGCGAAGCAGATTCACCGCGGCCAGCGAACACGGAACGCCGATGAGTGTGCCAAGCGCGAGCATGATCAGCGCTTCCGATGCGAAGAGGCGGATAATGTCGGCGGGAAGCGCTCCAATGGCTGTGCGAATCCCGATTTCGCGAGTGCGCCGCGTCAGCGAATAAGAGAGCACGCCGTAGAGGCCCGCGGCAACCAGAATGAGCGCCAGCCCACCGAACAACATTGAGAGAAAACCGAGCGCCTGTTCGGTGGAGAACGTTCCTTCGATCTCGGTCTTCATGGTGACCAGCGAGAGAATAGGCGTGCTCGGGTCGAAGTCATGGATGGTTTTGCGTATGGTCGGCAGCAGCGGCCGGCACGAGCCTGCGCAGCGAACATAAACAGTCAGGCTCGAGGTGAGCAGCTTGTCGACGTTTTGGTAAACCGTATCGAGCGACCCATCGCGCAGGTTCGCATCCCGAATGTTAGAAACCACCCCCACCACGGGTATTTTTCTGCCATCCAGCAGCAAGTAATTGCCAGCGGCCTGGCGGCCATGGAAATAAGACCGGGCCAGATGCTCGCTGACGATGAAACCGCCTTCGTCCTTGCTCCTGTCCGCCGGATCGAAATCTCTGCCCGCGAGAATGCGCGCACCGAAGGTCTCCAGATAACCGGGACTCACGGCCAGCAGGTTGGCTTGATATTTCCTCTCGCCGCTCTGCGCCTGAATCGTCATCTTCACGCCGCCTTCGATATGCGGCCCGAGTGCAGTTGCCGCGGCTCTCACTCCGGGCGTGGAGCGCAGCCGATCCACCAGCTGCTTGTAGAACCGGCTTGCGCGCTCGCCGGCGTAGCCGCCGCTGGCGGGCCGTATATCGATTGCGCTGATCTCGTCGGGAACGTAGCCGAGCTCGAGCGTGGAAAGGTGACGCAGCGTCTCCGCAAACAAACCGGCCGAGAGAACCACCAGAAACGAAAGCGCAATCTGCGCGACAACAAATGTTCTGCGCAGACCTGCACCCGCCCGCGTGTTGCCCGCCGAAGAGGAACCCGGCGAGGCGGCGCGGGCGGCCTGCAGCGCGGGAGCGGTGCCGAAGAGCAGAACCGACAGCCCGGCGATGATCGCGACAAAGCCCAGAACCTCCGAGTCGATACCGATATGGAGCTGGTGAATCGCCGGGGTTGTGCGATTCAGAAAAGCCAGCAGCACCTGTGCGATGCCGTAAGCGGCCAGAATGCCGGCGATCGTTCCAAAGACCGCGAGCAGCGTGCTTTCAATGAGCACTTGCCCGAAAATACGCCCCCGAGAGCCGCCAATCGCCAGCCGTAGCGTGAACTCATGCGCGCGGGCGCTGGTGCGGGAGAGCAGGAGTGTGGCGAGATTTGCGCACGCGATCAACAGAACAACCAGGGAGACGCCGAGCAGAATCGAAACCGGCTTTCCCATGTTTTCGTGCGACGAAAAACCGCCGGCGCCGGCGGCAAGCAGAATCGTCTCGTGCGGATCCAGCTTCTTTTCCTGCAGCCAGCCGCGTTGCAAACGGGTCAGCAGGGCCTGAGCTTCGCTCGCGCTGACGGAAGAGTTCAGGCGCACGATCGTCGAAAGGAAAAACAGCCGCGAACGCCAGTCGAAGCGCGAATCGCTGGCGAACGACGGCATGAAGTCGGACAGCCTGGTGATCGGGATTTGAATATCGGAGGGGCGCAGCAAATCGGTGCCGCGAAATCCCCGGGCGGCGATTCCGACAATCGTATAGGGGCGCGTATTGATGAGAATCGTCCGGCCAATCGCATCCGGAGCGCCGCCGAGCCTGGTCTGCCAGAGCCGGTCGCTGATCACGCAGACGGGATTACCAGCCGCTGCATCGAGATCGCGCTGATCGAGCAGACGGCCCCGTTCGGCCTGGATCTGCAGGGTGCGGAAGTAATCGCCCGTAACCAGTTCGGCGGGCACCCACTCCGGTTGCTGGCCGAGGCTGAAGCTCACGTCCATCGGGAAGCTGCCGAGAAACGTGCCGAGTTGCGCGCCGTCACGGCGGAATCTCTCGATTTCCGCATAGGCCAGCCCAACCATGCCGCTGCTGCTCCGAAGCACATGCAGACGCTCCGGTTGCGGTACCGGAAGATGCTTCAGAAGGATCGCGTTGACGAACGAAAAGAGCGCCGCATTAGCGCCGATTCCGAGCGCAAGGGAGACCACGGCGGCAATGGTGAAAGCCGGGCTCTTACGGTATTGCCGCAGTGCAAACCGGATGTCGCGTACGGCGTTTTCGAGTGCGCGAAAACGCGCCTGATCCCGGTAGCGCTCTTTGGCCGATTCGATGGAGCCGAAGGCGCGGCGGGCGCGGTCGCGAGCTTCCTCCGATCCGATCCCGCGGCTTGCCTCGCGTGCCGCCAGCGCGTCCAGATGAGAGGCGATCTCATCCTGCAGCCGCCGCTCGTGCGCTCGCGGTCGCAAAGTTGCGAGGAGACGCGACAGCCAGGCGGGTATCATTCCACACCTCCAGCCAGCACTCGCGTCACAATTCCGGTGAACCGCTCCCAGTTGGCCGTTTCAGCGCGCAGTTGTTTGCGGCCCCGCTTGGTGATCGAGTAGAAGCGTGCCCGGCGCTTGTTTTCCGATTCGCCCCATTCCGAAGAGATCCAGCCCTTTTGCTCCAGCCGCAGCAAGGCCGGGTATAACGTGCCCTGATTCAGCTCGAGCATGTTATCCGAGAGCTGCTCCAGCCGCAGCGCAATTCCGTAGCCGTGGAGCGGACCAAGTGTCTCCAGCGTTTTGAGCACCATCAGGTCGAGGGTGCCCTGCAGGATGTCGGACTTGCCGGGCATGCGAACTCCTTTAGAATGTCAACAAGAGTCTATCAGCCCAACTGTGAATGTCTAAAGGAACATTTCCAAACTGCGAACCGGAATCCGGACTAGCCGAAGACAAGCGCAATCGCGCCGGCCGCGATGAGCAGCCCTCCGCCTAACTTGAGCGCAGAAAGTTTTTCGCCCAGAAAGGCCGCGGCAAACAGAATGACGAACACCACGCTGAGCTTATCCACCGGGGCCACTTTCGAGGCAGGCCCGAGCTGGAGCGCGCGGAAATAGCAAAGCCACGACAGACCCGTGGCGATGCCGGAGAGGACCAGAAAGAGCCAGCCTCGCGGCGTAACCTTTGCAATCTCGCCCCTGCTGTAGGTCACGGCCACAATCGCCCACGCGAAGAGCACGATCACGACTGTACGGATGGCCGTGGCGAGGTTCGAGTCGATTCCGGCGACGCCGATTTTGGCCAGCACCGCCGTGGCGGCAGCGAACAGTGCGGAAAGCAGAGACCAGAAGAGCCAGCTCATGCCTTCCAGCATGGCAAGGCTCGCGTTACGGCGTGGGTTTGCGCCGCACCATGCGGTAAATCGCCAGAATAATAATGGCCCCAATCACCGAGGCGATAAAGCCCGGCGTCGACCCGTTCTGGTAATGCCCGACCGCTTTGCCGATGAAGAGCGCGACAAATGAGCCGGCCACGCCTAGCAGCATCGTCAGAAAAATGCCGCCCGGATCCTTGCCCGGCATGATCAGCTTCGCAACAGCTCCTACGATTAGCCCGATAATCAGCGTCCAGATGAGCGACAGCATAGACCACACTCTCCTCAGTTGAAGTAAGCTGCAGCAACTTACTCTATCAGTTTCTGCCCAGGCAGGGGAATCAGACCGGCTGCCAGGCGAGGGCGACCAGCTGCATTTCGATATTCGTCCTTTTGAGGCGGATGGTAACGGATTCGAGCGCTTCGGTAGCCGGGTCGATTTTGGCCTGCGCCGCCGCGACTTCATTCTCAAATTGCTGCTGCAACTCGGAGAGCTGATGCGCGAGCTGCTCAACCGATTCGTTCGCCTGCGCCACGGTCTGGGTCTGTTGCCAGGAGCGGCCCATCTGGCGGGCAGCAGTGGCGGCCCTGGAAACGGTGGACACGCTGACCGCTTTTCGTCCCAGAAAGGCGCCGAGCAGGCCCGCTCCGACCGTAACGGCGGTTTGCAAAAAAGCCTGGTTCTGCTGGCCTTTCTTCTGCTCGACGGCCGCTTCTGCGCGGCGTTTGCGTTCTTCGAGCGCGGCCAGCTTCGGCGCGTACTTTTGTTTCAGCTCTTCCGCTAGCCGGTCGCGCTCTTCACGTGCTGCCTGCTGCAAACGAATGCGGAAATCGCGTTCGGATTCGCCGGGCTGCGATGTCTGCTCCAGGCTCGGGCTGCGAAAGATCGTCAGCTGTTGCGTTTGAAACAGCCAGTTGCTGAAGGCGCGCGTCCAGACCGGGTAATTCTTGGCTTTGGCAGCCTCGGGCGGCAGATCGGCAAAGCCGAGTCCCTCTTCAGGCGCTTTCTCGATTTCATCCAGCGAGAGATCACTCGCTTCCGCACGTGACCAGTCGAGCGGCGTTGGGCCGGCCGTCAGTGGCGCAATCCAAAGTGCCTGTTTCGTTTCGTCAATGGCGCGCTTTCCGTCCAGAAAGTGAAGTTTGGCCGCGCCGATGACCACCGGTCGATACTGCGTTGCACCGGCTTTCTCAGCGGGAAGAAAATAGCAGGGGATCTCGGGCGGCAGTACCGGCGCAGCAGAGGCTTTCGATGCCGCAGCAGTTGCCGGCGCGGGCTGGCTCGGTGCGGCCGATTTTTTCCCGCTCATCAGCAGCTTTATCTGCTCGCGAGCGATCGGACCGCTCAGGTACGAAAGTGTCCAGCGCGTCTTGAAGAGCTGCGGGCGGTCTTCATGCACGTTGTTCAGCAGAAAAACGCGGCTGCCGAGTCCGGCGAGCAGTTGCTCCATCTCCCCGCGATCAAAGGCCGCGTGCGCTTCCGAAGCGGCTCCTTCCAGGCCTTCCATTACGCGCATTTTGTCGCGCTCCGTTTGCAGTCGTCCGATGAACCACGTTCCGGTATTCGAGAGCCCTTTGTAGTCGAGATCCACCGGGTTCTGCGTCGCGAGTACGATACCCAGGCCGTAGGCGCGCGCCTGCTTGAGCAGAGTGAGCAGGGGCTTCTTCGAAGGCGGATTCGCGACCGGCGGGAAGTAGCCGAAAATCTCGTCCATGTAGAGCAACGCGCGCAGGCTGCTGGTGCCCGACTGTGTGCGTACCCAGCTCAGAATCTGGTTGAGTAAAAGCGAGATGAAGAACATACGCTCGGCATCACTGAGGTGAGCGATCGAGAGAATTGAAATGCGCGGCTTGCCGGCCGGCGTATGCAGCAGGGCGGAGATGTCGAGCGGATCGCCTGCAGTCCAGCTTTGAAAGCCGGGCGAGGCGAGCAGGTTGTTGAAGCTCATCGCGAGCGCGAAGCGGTCTTTCGCGGGATAGAACGTTTCGAGATCCATGACGCCGGCGCGCTGAAACGGCGGATTCTGAATCTCTTTGATCAGGCTGGCGAGATCGAGATCGCGGTCCTGCTTCCAGTTCGCTTCAAAGATATTGGACAGCAGAACGTGCTCGCGGCTCTGGACCGGATCGGCCTGAATGCCGATCAGCGCGAGCAGCGCCGTAGCGGAAGAGCTGATCAGATCGCGTAACAGCTCGGCATCCTGGAGAATGTTTTCCGCAGGAGCGGCAAAGGACTTGAGAATCGAAACCGGAACGCCGGCCTCGCTCCCGGGCGTGTAGATGGTGAAATCGGCCGAGTCCTTCAGCCGCTGAATGCGCGCGCCATCCTGCCCGAAACCGGCCAGACCCTTCTTCCAAAGCTCAGCCTGATCGGCGGCAAACTGATCGACGCTGATGCCCTTGTTGGAAGCCTCCGACTCGCTGACCCAGGGGCGGAAATCTTCCGGACGAAGCGCGGGAAACGTGAGCAGCAGGTTGGCGATGTCGCCTTTTGGATCGATGGCGATCGCGGGAATGCCGTCGATGGCGGCCTCTTCCAACAGCCCGATGCAGAGTCCGGTCTTTCCGCTGCCGGTCATGCCGACGCAGACGGCGTGCGTGACCAGATCCTTCGACTCGTACAGCAGCGGTTCTTCGACATCCTTCTTGGTTGTGAGGTCAACCGGTTTGCCCAGGTAAAAGACGCCGAGCTTCTCGAAATCCTGCATTTTTCGAGTGTAGTGAAGAGAGGTGTCCGGTGTGCCAGAAGCAGCCCATTGACAAACCCGGGGCAAAGGGACATTCTTTGAGCAGGGAGTTTTCTGTTTATGCGGTTGGCCGGGGTGTTTTGTTTGACTGTGCTGGCCTTTTCCGGTGCCCGCAACGCTCTGGGCCAGGCCGTCATTTCGGCCCACTCCGGGGTGGTGAATTTCACCGAAGGTACGGTGCTGATCGATGACCAGCCGCTCGTCCCGAAAGCCGGTACTTTCTCGAGTGTTCACCAGGGTTCCACCCTGCGCACGGAAAAGGGGCGGGCCGAGATTCTGCTCACGCCCGGCGTCTTCCTGCGAGTGGACGAGAACAGCGCCATCCGCATGGTCTCGAACGCGCTCGACAACACGCGCATCGAATTTCTGAAAGGCGCGGCGATTCTGGATTCAAATAATGCGCAAAAAGATGCCGCTTCGATCACCCTGCTCTACAAAGGGTTCGAGATCCATTTCCCGAAAAATGGCGTCTACCGGCTCGATTCGGATCCAGCCGTGTTCGAGACCTATGTAGGGGAAGCGGAAATCCGCGCGGATGGACAGGAGCCGAAAAAGATCGACGAATCGCGCCAGTTCTTTTTCGGCATTGGCATGGATACGGCCAAGTACGGCGACGGCGCGATCGACAGTTTTTCGGAGTGGGCCCGCAATCGTGCCGAAACGATAGAAGCCGATAACCGCGCCGCCCAGCAGAGCACTGCCGATCCAAATGTGCCGGATCCGTCCGATCCATCGGTGTTGGCGGCGATCCCGCCGATTTATTCTCCGTACCCGCCGAGCTATTCGGTTGGAAGCCCAGGCGTGTTCGGCGCCCCGGTAATCATCGACAACGGTTTCTACGGGCCGTTCGGACCGGTTACGAATCTGTTCCCCGCAAATCCTTTCACGGTGATTTACGTTTTCCCCCGGTTCTATGGCAACGGCGGAAAGCATCCGGGATGGCCGGGCGGAATTCCGCCCAGAAAGAGCACCGGCTATCCGACGTTACCGCCGTTGCGGGCCGGGTATCCGCACCTCGGTTCCGGAACGCCGGCCTCGTACGGTGGGTTACAGCCCTTGCGGAGCAGCTATTCGTCCGTACATGCACCGAGCGGCCGGGTGTATGTAGCTCCGCCACGCATCGCGAGCCCGGCGGTTGCGAGCCATCCCGTGATGGTGGCTCCTATCCATCACCGCTAAAAGGACGACATTGGACACGCCCGAGAATCTGCTGACGCGCGGATACGAAGCGCGCCGTCAAGGACACTTTGCCCACGCCCTTCAATGCTTTGCACGAGCACTCGATCTCTGCGATGACACCAACCAGCAACTACTTGCAAAGGCGCTGACTGCGCTTGGTCAGGCGGAGCGCGATCTGCAGCATCACGACGTCGCGATCGAGTATTACCAGCGAGCAGCGGACATTTATCGACGAAGTGGCGATGCGCTGCGGCTGGCGCACACGATCCGCCATGTGGGCGACATTCTGCGCAATACGAAGCAACTCAGCCGGGCAAAGCCGTGTTATGAAGAAGCGCTCGAGATCTATCGAGCCAATACGGCCAGTCCGCCGCTGGATGTCGCGAATGCTCTGCGCGGCTGTGCACTGCTCGACGAAGATCTGGGCGATCACGACGCAGCGGCGACACTATGGTGCGAAGCACGTGACCTTTATGCAGCAGTCAATGTCCAAGCAGGCGTGGAGGAGTGCGAGAGCCGGCTGAAGCGCTACTCGACCGGCGCATAATATCCGGCGCGCCAGCGAGCTTTCAGGGGCGGCAGTCCGGGCGGCTCTTTCACTTTCACTTCCAGATGCCGGTAGGTGCCGTCCTTCTTGCGATTGGAGGGCGAATAAGCGAGCACATACTGGTTGCGCAGCTCGATGCCGATGCGTTCCGCGATGGCCGGCAGCTCATCGGCATCGGAAGCCGAAAACGCCCGACCGCCCGTCTGCTCGGAAAGCTGTTTGAGCAGGCGCGGTCCGGTCAATTCCGCCGCGCTTAATGCGAAGGCGGGGAAGCGCTCGTAGACGCCCATGGAATAAACCTGCACATCGGCTTTGCGAACAAGCTCCTTGATCTGATCGGTGGTGTAGCGGCTGTGATTATCGCCTCCGTCCGAAATGATGATCAGCGCCTTGCGCGTATTCTTCGCTTTTTTCATCTCATCGAGACCAAGACTCACGGCGTCGAGCAGCGCCGTCAGCCCCTGCGGTTCGACATGGGCCAGCTTGTCTTCGATCAAGGTTGCATCGCGCGTGAAATCAGCGGCAACAGCAGCCGTATCGCCGAATTGAATCAGCGCGGCTTCGTCCTGGGCATCCAGCGTTTTGAGAAATTGCTTGACGGCTTCGCGCGAGAGATCCACCTTGCTGCCCATACTGCCGCTGATATCCACCAGCAGTCCGACCGAAATCGGCGCGTTCTCGTCCGCAAACTGCTTGACATTCTGCGCGCTTCCATCCTCGAGCAGCTGAAAGTCGCTTTTCTCCAGGCCCAGCACGAACCGGTTCTGCGCGTCCGTAACGGAAACCGGAACAACGACGAGAGTCGTATCGACCCGGATATTCATCTGCGCGGCGCGCACGGCCAGGAGCGACCAGGCAGCAGAGCAAAGCAACAGCGCGAACAGCGTGCGCAGGGGCCGCATAACCCGATTCTCGCGCTTTCGGCGCGCGGCGGAGGTTCTGATAGGATGCAAACGAATGAACCGCAGAAACGTATTGAAAGGCGCTGTGGCGGCTGGAGTGGCATCGCTCGCGCGGCCGGGACTCGCTCCCGCCCAGGTCCCGGGTGGCAGGCTGAAGCAGGGGGTGTCGCTCTGGTGCTGGCAGAAGTGGTACACGCTCGATCAGCTTTGCCAGGAAGCGGCGCGCATCGGAATCAAAGGTATCGACCTGGTAACGCCCGACCAATACGCGACGGTTCAGAAGTACGGGCTCATTCCTTCCATGACCGCAGCTTCCGAGCCGAATACCATCCCCATCGGTCTGAACCGGATTGAGAATCACGACCGCGTACTGGCCAAGCTGAAAGAAGATATCACGGCTGCTGCCGCGGCCAAAGTACCGAACGTGATCACGTTTTCAGGCAATCGCCGCGGGATGCCGGATGAGGAGGGATTAAAGAACTGCGCGATCGCTTTGAACAAGATCAAAGGCTATGCGGAAGAGAAGGGCGTAACGGTCAATCTGGAACTACTCAACAGCAAGGTCGATCACCACGACTATATGGCGGACCATTCCGCCTGGGGAATCGAGCTGATGAAGCAGGTGAACTCGCCGCGCGTGAAGCTGCTGTACGATATCTACCACATGCAGATCATGGAAGGCGATCTGATCCGCACGATCACCAAGAACATTCAGTACTTCGGGCATTTCCACACCGGCGGAAATCCGGGCCGCCACGAGCTGGACGATACCCAGGAAGTGACCTGGCACGCGGTGGCAAAGGCCATTGCCGATACCGGCTACGAGGGCTTTATCTCGCACGAATTCGTGCCCGCCCAGCAGCCGGTGATCCGCGGGCTCGAGCAGGCCTACGAGCTCTGTAACGTTTGAGCCCGGCAGTCAGCTGAAGAGAAGTCAGCGCTCTTCCGGTTTCCATTCGACGCTGGAAACCCCTGGCCTGCCGGCGAGCGCTTTCACAAATTCGGGCGTCGTGGTTTCGCGCTTCCTGCCACGCCATTCGACAGCGCAGTTCCATTCGCGAACGGGCAGCGCCTCGCCCGCGAGTAGTCCGATCGAGCGAATTCTGTAATGCTCAGCCGACAGAATGCTGCGCAGTTCGTCTTCACCCGGGCCGCCGGGAACCGTCACGAGCTTGAGCGTGGCATGGCGATCGTGTTTCATGTTGTGTTCGAGTGAGCGGAGCCCGGTGAGCACAAGGAAACCGATCAGGAGCGAGGCGAAGCCGAGGCCGAGTTGACCGCCGCCGAAGCAGAGGCCGATCACCGTAACAAACCACAGTGTCGCCGCGGTTGTGACGCCGAGAACCATGTTGTCTCGCCGCACGATCGCTCCGCCGCCGATGAAACCTACTCCCGTCAGAATGCCCAGCGGCAGACGCATCAGATCGAAGACCACGAACGATTCGGGCGTCTTGCCGGTGGTGGGCATGAGCAGGTTCACCTGGATCATCGAGATCGAGGCAGCTAAGGCCACCAGTATCGTGGTGCGCAGTCCGGCGGGGCGGCCGCGCTCGCCGCGATCGAAGCCGATTACGAAGCCGGCAAAGACCGTGCTCAGCAGGCGAATCGTAATGTCCCACCAGGAAATATGAAAGGGCATGTGCCGCGATATTTGCTCGTCCACATTGTACGGAATACGCAATTCCGCGTGTTATGCTTGTCGCACGTGGACGCTTTTCAAGCGCACGTTCAACTCTCCTCGCCTTTGTTCAGAACCGTGGAAAAGATTGGAAATCTGAGTTGCGCTGCCGCCGTCGCTTCGCTGATTGATCACACTTTGCTGAAGCCCGAGGCATCGCGCGAGGATATCGTGCGGCTGTGCAGAGAAGCGCGCGAGCACGGCTTTGCGACCGTCTGTGTCAACCCGTATTGGGTTTCGTTCGCTGCGTCCCAATTGCGCGCGTCGGGCTCGAAGGTGTGTGCAACGATCGGCTTCCCGCTGGGCGCGAATACGAGCGAGATCAAGGCCGCCGAAGCAGCCAGTGCCATTGCAGATGGCGCTGCCGAAATTGACATGGTGCTCAATATAGGTGCTCTGTTGTCGGGCGAAACAAGCTACGTGGAGCACGAAATTCGCGAGCTCGCGGGCATTGTTCATAAATCGAACGCACTGCTCAAAGTGATACTCGAAACCTGCCTGCTCGATGATGCGCAGAAGCGAACAGCCTGTGAAATCGCCGTACGCGCCGGGGCGGATTTCGTAAAGACGTCAACCGGTTTTTCCAAATCAGGCGCTACCGCGGCGGATGTGCGGCTGATGCGCGAAATCGCGGGCGATCGCGCGGGCGTGAAGGCGTCTGGTGGAGTTCGATCCCTGGCCGTGCTGCGCGAGATGGTCGCGGCCGGCGCGAACCGTATCGGCACCAGCTCCGGTGTACAGATTCTGGCCGAACTCGACCATGCCTGAAAGGAATCATGCCTAAAGAGCAGCAGGTACGTTTTCGCGAACGAGCCGAGCTGCTGGACTTTCTGCTCGAAGTCAGCACAGTCACCGCCGAAACGCTCGATCTGGACCGGTTGCTGGCAAATGTCGCCGAGATCGTCAAGGAAGTGATTCCGTACGAGCTCTTCGCGATCCTGCTCTACAACGAGCGCGCTCGCTCGCTGCGCATGCGCTACTCGATCGGTCATCGTGACGAAATCGCGAAGAACCTGAACATCGGGCTGGGCGAAGGCATTACGGGCACCACCGCCGCTTCGCGTCAGCCGATCCTGGTGCGCGATGTGCGCAAGGATTCGCGTTATTTGAATGCTCTCGATGCGGTGCGCGCGGAATTGAGCGTGCCGATGCTGGTGCGCGGCAAACTGGTCGGCGTCATCGATCTGCAATCGACACGTCTGAATGCATTTTCCGAGCAGGACCGCGCGCTGCTTACGCTGATTGCGGCGCGTGTTGGCACGGCCATCGATAATGCGCGCCTGTACCGGCGGGTAGAGCGGCAAAATCGGACGCTGCGCGTGCTCGCGCATCTATCGCAGGAATTCAGCTCGATTCTTGATTTGGACGAGCTGCTTTCCAAGATCGCCTCGACCGTGCACGCGCTGATCAGTTTCGATGCCTTCAGCCTGTTTCTGGTCGACGCGGAGCGGCATCTTCTGCGCTGCCGTTTCAGCCAGCGCTACGACGAGCGCACCACGGTCGAAAACATCGAGATGGGCAAAGGCATTACCGGCTGGGCGGCGGATACGAGGCAGGTGATCCGTGTTCCGGATGTGACGCGCGAGCCGCGCTACATCGCTTCGCATCCCGATGTGCGCTCGGAAGTCGCAGTGCCGCTCGTTCTGCACGACCGCGTCATCGGTGTGCTCGATCTCGAGAGCATGCGTCCAAGTTTTTTCACCGAAGACCATGTGCGGGCCTTGACACTGCTGGGGCCACAGATTGCGACGTCCGTTGAGAATGCGCGCCTGTACGAAGAGCTGCGGCAGCGCGAGCACCGGCTGGATCAGGATCTGCAGGCGGCATTCAAACTGCAATCGGTCTTGATCCCGCGCGCGGTTTCCGACGTTGTCGGGCTCGAGGTCGGCGTACGGACCCGTCCGGCGCGCGCCATCAGCGGCGATCTCTACGACTTTTTCGAACACAGCGACGAGTACACGTTGATCGCATTTGGGGACGTCAGCGGTAAGGGTGCGGCGGCCGCGTTATACGGCGCGCTGATCTCTGGCTTGCTGCGCACGCTGACACGGCGGAGAGCGCGGCCGGCGGAACTGATGAAATCACTGAATGAGGCGCTGCTCGAACGCAAAGTGGACGCGCAGTACGCCACGCTCTCACTGATCCTGTGGGCAGCCGACAAGCGGACATTCACGGTTGCGAATGCCGGAACGCTGCCGCCGATTCTTTTTCGCGAAGGTGAGATCATCAGCTCGCGAGTGGCCGGCGTGCCTATTGGTTTGCTCGAAGATCAGGAGTATGAACAGGCGGAAATCGAGGTCCAGGCCGAGGATCTGCTCCTGCTGTGTTCCGACGGTATCGAGGATCAACTCGGGAAAGAAGCCGATATTCTGACCGATGAGCAGGTGATTACGAGCGATCTGGAGAGCTACGGGCGCGACCGGCTGGAAAAAGTCGTTACTGCGAATTTCCAGCATTCGCCCCAGCAGATCGTCGATGCCATCTTCGCCGACATCGATCTGTTTCGCGGCGCAACTTCGCTCACCGACGACCAGACCGTGATTGCTCTGCGAGTGCTTTAGCCTGAGATGCCGCAAACCAGCCAAAGCTCCTGGACGTACCGCGACGAGGAACTATTCTGCGAAGACACGAGTCTCACGCGTATTGCCGCCTCGCACGGAACGCCGGCGTATGTTTATTCCAAAGCAGCCATCGCGCGTAATTTCCACGCCTACGAGGATGCGCTGGCCGATGTTCCGCATCGCGTCTGCTACGCGGTGAAAGCGAATTCGAATATTGCGATTCTGAATCTGCTCGCAGCCCAGGGCGCGGGCTTCGATATCGTTTCGGGCGGTGAGCTGTATCGGGTGCTGGCGGCGGGCGGCGATCCGCATTCAGTTGTCTTCTCGGGCGTCGGCAAGACGGCAGCCGAGATCCGCTTTGCGCTCTCGAAAGGCATTCACAGTTTCAATTGCGAATCGGAATACGAAGTGGGCCAGATTTCACGCGCTGCAGTTGCGCTGAATACGACCGCATCGATTGCGATCCGTGTCAATCCGGATGTGAACGCTGCCACCCATCCTTATATCTCGACCGGTCTGCGCTCGCACAAGTTCGGCATCGATATCGAGGCTGCGGCTGAATTGTATCGCCGGGCAGCAGCGCTTCCGGGCATCGCGGTCGAGGGCGTGAGCTGCCATATCGGATCGCAGATTCTGGATACGAATCCGCTGCTCGAGGCGGCTGATCGCGTACTTGCGTTCATCGAGCGGCTCCGTGGCGAAGGTCTTACGATTCGAACGCTCGACCTCGGCGGCGGCGCTGGCGTTGCCTACCGAAGCGGGGAGCAGGGCGCGCACATCACCGAATTTTTGGAGCGGCTGAAAGAGAAGATACAGGGCCGCGATCTGGTGCTCATGCTTGAGCCAGGCCGTTCGATTGTCGCCAATGCCGGTGTTCTGCTGACGCGCGTGCTGCATGTTAAGGAAAACGCCGGCAAGCGCTTCGTGATTGTGGATGCGGCCATGAACGATCTCCTGCGGCCGGCGCTATACCAGGCCTATCACGAAATCACCCCGGTCGAAAGGCCGCGCGACGAGACCCGCTGTCAGGCCGACGTGGTTGGGCCGGTCTGCGAGAGCGGCGATTTCTTCGCGCACAATCGCGAGCTGCCGCTTTTGAAACCGGGCGATCTGCTGGCGATTGAAACGGCGGGCGCTTATGGATTTGCTTTGGCGAGCAACTATAACGCCCGTCCGCGCGCCTGCGAACTGCTGGTGGATGGCGCCGATGTTCAAACGATTCGCCGGCGGGAAACCTATGAGGATTTGATTCGCGGAGAATCGATTCCCACGGTGCAGACGTTTGTGCCCGAGATTTGAGCCGCCATGCTGCGCGTAATTGTGCTGTTGGCGGCGGCGCTCTCCTCATTGCATGATTTCTTTCCTGCCGAACTGGCGCATTACGGAGTGGTTGGCGGCAGCGTGCTTGTCATCTCCGGAGGGCAGGTTTCGGAGCGCGAGTACTACGGCGAGGCGAATCGCGAATCGCAGCAGGCCGTCGATGCCGAGACGACGTTCCACTGGGCCTCGATCACCAAGACGTTTACCGGCATTGCCATTCTGCAACTGCGCGATCGCGGATTGCTGAAGCTGGACGATCCGGTGGTGAAGTATGTGGCGGAGCTACGTGCAGTGCACGATCCGTACGGACCCATCGACGCGATTACGATTCGCGAGCTGATGACACACAGCGCCGGTTTCCGCGCGGCGACCTGGCCCTGGGGCGGGGATCACGACTGGGAGCCGTTTGAACCCACCGAATGGTCGCAGATCGTGGCGATGCTGCCGTACACCGAAATTCTATTTCCGCCCGGAACGAAGCATAGCTACTCCAATCTGGGCGTGGTCTTTCTTGGCCAGATCATCGAGCGGCTGTCGGGCGATCCGTACCAGGTTTATATCGACAAGAACATCCTGAAACCGCTACAAATGTACGCGAGCTATTTCGATCGCGCGCCGTATTTTCTGTTGCGCCATCGCGCCGAAGGTTACTACCGCGAAAAAGGTGTTTTGAGACGCGCGCCGTTCAATTTCAGCTCGGGCATTACGGTTTCAAACAGCGGCCTGAATGCGCCCTTGTCCGATATGGCGAAGTATCTGGAGTTTCTGCTTGGCGGCGGCGACCGGCGCAACTCTAGCGACGTGCTCAAGCGCAGTTCGCTCGAAGAAATGTTTCAGAAGCAGCTTGCGATCGATGCGAGCGGTGCATCCCAGACGGCCGGCGAGCGGGGGCGCGACTGGATCGGCCTGAGTTTCTTTATTCACGAGCAGGGCGGGCGGAAATACATCGGCCACGGCGGCGAGCAGGGCGGCTTCATCAGCCATTTCTACGTCGATCCCGCGCATGGAAATGCATACATCGTCGCTTTCAACACGGATTCGAGCGACGCCGCTACCAACACGCACAAGCTCGATGCGGAGCTGCGCGATTACATCTTCGCTCACGTCTTCGGCGTGCGTTAAGCGCTACTCAGGCGGCTAATTTCTGAAGCAGGATTTCGTCGATGAGCGCATGCAGGCGGGCGGCATCGATCGGCTTACTCACATGGGCGTCCATACCGGCAGCAAGGCAACTGTCGATTGCCTCCTGCATGGCGTGTGCAGTCATGGCGATGATGGGCAGGGAGCGCAGATCGGCTCGTCGATGACTGCGCAGCAAAGCTGTGGCCTGTAAACCGTCCATTTCGGGCATCTGAACGTCCATCAGCACCAGATCGAATGGTTGCTTTTCGCATAATTCGACAGCTTCACGGCCATTCGAGGCAATGGTCACGGAATGGCCCCGTTTGGCTAGTACCGCGCGCGCCACTTTCTGATTGATCAGATTGTCTTCGGCCAGCAGAATGCGAATACCGGAAGTCGTTTCCTGGGCCGCTCCCTGCTGCTGATGGGTTAATGGACCGGCCAGCGGCGCCGGGCTGCACAGAGTGCTTTTGAGCTCTGCGCTGGTTACCGGCTTCAGGATGTAGCGCGGAACGCCAACTTCGCGGCAATGCGCGGCGTCCTTATACAAGTTCTCGCAGGAGAGCATCATCACGAGTTCGAGACTGCTGAACTGCCGGTCAGCGCGGATCTGAGCGGCTAACTCGAAGCCGTTCATCACAGGCATGCGGCTGTCGATCAATGCCAGTGTGTAGGGCGATGCGCCTCCCACTGCGCTCCGGAGCGCCTCAAGCGCCGCTGCACCGGATGGCGCGATATCCGCCGAAACGCCCCAGGCCGCGAGCTGGCGCTGAATGCTCCCGGCGCAGAGGGCGCTGTCGTCCACGATCAGCACTCTGCGATGCCGCGTATCTACGGGACGTTCAAGAGCATGTTCCTGTTGCCGCAAGCGGAAGGGGGCGATCAGAGTGAAAGTGCTTCCTGCACCCTGGTCGCTCTGTACTTCAACACGTCCGCCAAGCAGT
The DNA here is from genome assembly GCA_021325235.1 of Terriglobia bacterium. Taxonomy (GTDB): domain Bacteria; phylum Acidobacteriota; class Terriglobia; order Bryobacterales; family Bryobacteraceae; genus Bog-105. The sequence continues at coordinate 246,108 of JAJPHN010000025.1, forward strand.
TCGGCGAGCTTAGCGCTGATCGAGAGACCCAGTCCCGTACCGCCAAATTTGCGTGTGATCGAACCGTCCGCCTGAGCGAATGGCTCGAAAATAGAATCCAGCTGATCGGCCGCAATGCCAATGCCGGTGTCCCGCACCGAGAACTTCAGCGCGCAGGTTTCGCCTTCGCTCGAGGCCAGTTCGGTCTTCAGCTCGACTTCACCGTTTTCTGTAAATTTGATCGCATTGCTCAAGAAATTAAGCAATATCTGGCGGAGCCGGAGTGCATCGCCATGCAGCGCGTCCGGGATCTCGGACGGCACATTCTTGACCAGCTCGAGCCCCTTCTGGTGTGCGCGCAACGCTACGCTCGCGAGCAACTGGTGCAACTCTTCGCGCAATGAGAAATCAAACGGAGCTAGCGAGAGCTTGCCGGCTTCGATCTTCGAAAAGTCCAGAATGTCGTTGAGTACGTGGAGCAGAGACTCGGCCGAAGTGTTGATTGCGGTCAGGTTCTCGCGCTGTTCTACGGTGAGATCGGTTTCGAGCGTAAGAGCGGTCATGCCCAGAATGCCATTCATGGGCGTGCGAATCTCGTGGCTCATGTTAGCCAGGAATTCGCTCTTCAGCCGATTCGCAGTTTCGGCTTGTGCTTTCAGTTCCTTCTCTTGCTCGAGCTTCTGCGCAATAAGTTCGGTCTGGCCCACGACTTTACGGCGCAGAAAAAAGACCCAGAAAAAAGCGATGAGCGAAGCAGCTGCCAGCAAGGCGACTACCTGCAGCATATGCAGCGGATTGAGCCAGGGAGCGGCGCGGAGCAGAAGAACGTCATCCGGCGATCGAAGAACCAGCCGTACACGATTGCTGGTCGAGCCATTCGCGGCTGCATCCTGGAAGAGAGAGGAGACTCCGGTGAGCCGCAGGAGTGCGCCGCGCTCGACAAAAGCAGGAGCCGACGCTGCGTCGAGAGTGGCGTCGAAGAGTACGCCTCCCGATTGCAGCCAAATGGTCTGCCGCGCGGCATGCGGGACGTAGTCGACCACAGTAGCGTCGAGCTGTACCAGAATCGAATCCAGCTCATCGGAAAGCAATTCGCCCGCAGTAATCCGCAGCACCACCGGCTTGTTCGACGGCTTATGTGACAAAAGCACGGCGTCCTGCATGACCGGGCCGGCATCGGGCTTCAGAAAGCCCAGGATGCTGACAAAGTCACCGGGACGCACATTCCACGTGTCGTGTTTCTCGATACGCAGACCGCCGGTCGAATCCTGGATGTAGGTCGGACCCTCGGGATGGCTGTGGGTGACCGTGCCTTCCACGCGGAAAGCGTGGCCGCGCTCCTCGCCGGGCGAAAAAGCCAGCAGCGAACTGATGTCGCTTCGCGGAACGGAGGCCGGATCCTGGCCGGGAACCAGTATTCGGACGAACGAGGCGTCCGGTACATACATGCGAACGCCCTGAAACTGGCGCAGCGAGTTGAAGCGCGATCCGCACACGCCGGTGATTCGCACCTTTGAATTGATCAGCCGGGAGGGAGCGGCGATCGAGCCATACACGAACGCATCAAAGCGTTCGGCACCCGACTGCAATTGAAGAACGGTACTGTTCTCGTGCGTGCCAATCGATTGGACGATACCGTCTACCGCGAGCCAGTTGCTGTCCTGGTTACCCGAATAGATGTCCGATTCGGGCAATTTGGGAAGGGGCGGAAGGGGAGCTTCGCCGAGCACGGTGAGCGTGGCGCCGCCGACGGTAGGTGCAAATTCGCCGGGGTCCGTCACCCCGCTGACGCGTACGCGCTGGCCCGCACGATACGGTTTGTTCCAGACGTCTTTGCCGTAGACATAAATTCCGCCGGTCTGGTCCTGCACGAACAGAATGCTCTGCGTCCCGTTGAAGCAGGTGATGACTCCTTCGAGAACGACGGGCAAGTTGCGACCCGCTTCGGCCATCGAAAGCGCATGCACCGCGGCAACGGTCCGAAGAGCCTGGACAGCAGGCGCTGGCCCGGTGGCGGATGCGGAAGGTGCGGGAGGCCTTATTACCGCAACTGCTTCCCGTCCAAATGAGTGTAGGACGGTGTAGACCGGACTGCCTTCCGCATTGAAATACACGTCAGCGACGCCTCGCACCCGCACGACTGCGCCGACCAGGTTGGAAATCTCGTTGCCGTCGTCCTCCTGGAAACGGACGTCGAGCATGCTGCCATTTCTCTTGAGAAAGATGTTGGTGTGGCTCCCACCTTTTTCGGATGCTGAGGCGATAAGCCCCTGCACTTCCACCAGGTGGTACTGTTCGAGGCGCCCAAGATTCTGACTCGAGTCCACGGATAGAGGTGGATACTCGGAGGGATTCGCGGCTCGCCCGGTATCGGTCAGCCGCGCCTCGCTCAGAGTCAGAACAGGTTCAACGCCGCTCAGCTCTCCTTCGGCATCGACCCAATCGCCGACTTTCAGCGCGCCAGCGGAGGTGCCTTGTACGCGAATTCCGCCGCTCTGATCCTGCAGAAAGGCCAGGTAATGACCGTTGTCCCAGTAGGTCAGAATGCCGTGGACGTGAACCCGGCTGCGGTCGACCTGATGGGAAAGGCCGAGACTCGCAATCGATCCGTTGCGGAATTGAGAACCGGGATGCCAGCCGCAAGCCGTCAGAAAGCCGACGGCGGCGAGCAGGGCCACAACTCTGGGCGCGGGTCTCACGGAAATGCACTCTTGTCCCACTTATCGGACGGAAGCCGCAAAGAGTTTAGAGGAAATCCGCTATGACCGATGCCAGCCGCTGACGGCAGTCCGTCCCCAACGGGAAAACTCGCGGTGCGCTTCGATTGTCAGCTACCCCAAGTTCAGCGCTGGCTGGCTTCCCCTGATGCGACGCGCGCATTAAATTCGGCGGAGCGATTGCGCGGGACGCTGAGCGAGCGCCAGTTTTCCGAGCGAAAGTGTTTGGCAAGCAGGACGATCTGTCCGACGTGGTACGCGTAATGCGCGATCTGGCGATTGATGGCCTGCATCACAGAATGCGGTTCGCCGCGAATTTCGACCTTGGTGTCCAGATCGTCTTCCGAGAGCGGTTCCAACGCAGAAAAAACATATCGCCAGCCGCGCTCCCAGGTTTCGAGCACGGCCTGACGCGTTGCGGGTGGCTCGACGAATTCGCTGTCGCGGTTGCGGTCGGGCTTTTCGCCGTCGGTGGCCAGGAAATTGGTCCAGCGCGAGCGCATGTTGCCCGTCATGTGCTTGATGATCTGCGCGATTGAATTCATCTCCGGGTCCAGCGTGGCGGTGAGTTCTTCATCGGTGACCTGAGCCAGGGCACCGTCGCCGAGCTTTTTGTAATGGTGGAAAAGCGAGAGAGCGTCTTCGAGGTAGGAGGTGGTGAACTGGTGCGCCATGCTCCTATTTTGGCGCGCGCGGATGCTCGGATTGATACTGGACGCAGTAGACGAAACGGATGGTCTGATAGAAGGTCTGAGCGCGCGCGGTCACCTCACAAACGGTGCAGTGCGCGGCCTGCCAGAGGCGGCCCGAATACGTTACGCCGGGCACGAGCGCAACCAGCATAAGGGCGGGCGCGAGAACCAGCCGTTTTGAGCGCTTTGTTTGCTGGGTAGGCATTGCGATTGCTCCATTCTGCTTTTGCCTATATGTCGTTTGACGGAAGCAGAGTTCGACAAGTCGCGAAAAAATCGTTAAAAAACTCTGCGCTAGACTGCAAGCATCGTAAACATGCGCGTAACAAAAGTCTTGCTGCTGGCCCTGTGCGCCGGGGCGATCGTGTACGGCCAACTGCCCGATGCGCCGGGCCGCGACACGGTGAAGCGCGTCTGCGGCGCCTGCCATCCGGCGGAAGTTGTGCTGGCCAAAGGAATGACGCGCGAGCAGTGGGGCAGCATCGTATCCAATATGATCAGCCGCGGAGCCAAGGGCACCGATGCCGAGTTTGCGCAGATCATTGATTACCTTTCCACCAATCTGCCGCCCAAAGCGCCGGCTGCGACTGCGGGTGCTGCCAAGCGCCCGCGGCGGCCATCGAATCTGATCGACGAAGCGGGAGCGGCGGATAAGCAGATTGTGGACGAAGAAGCGGCGGCGCGCGGCAGTGCGATCTACAAAGCGCAGTGCGTGAGCTGCCACGGCGAGCAGGCGCGCGGGACGGCGAAGGACGGCACGGATCTCGTCCGCTCGCTGATAGTTCTTGAAGATCGGAACGGCAGCAAACTTGGTCCGTTTCTCGCCAAGGGCCATCCCATGCAGAGCGGCGCGGCTTCATCCAGCCTGACGCAGGCTCAGATCGAGGATCTTTCAAATTATCTCAAGCAGGAAGTCGATAACACGCTGCGTACGGGACCGTATAACAAAGTGCTGAACGTGCTGACGGGCGATCCGAAAGCGGGCGAGGCGTTTTTCAACGGGGCGGGGCATTGCAATCAGTGTCATTCGCCAACCGGCGATCTGGCGCACATTGCGAGCCGGTATGATCCACCCACGCTGCAGCTGAAAACAGTGTTTCCACAGACGGTTGCGTTCGGGCGCCACTCGATGGGCGCGGGACGAAAGCCCGTCACGGTGACCGTGACCACGGCTTCCGGAGAGAAAGCCGAGGGTGAGCTGATCGAGATGGACGATTTCAATGTCTCGCTGCGCGATAAGGATGGGCAGTATCGCTCATTTGCGCGCGGGCCCGGCGTCACGGTCGAGAAACACGATCCTTACGAAGCGCACGAGAAGCTGCTCGATCAGTACACCGATAAAGAGATTCATGACGTGGTGGCGTATCTGGAGACGTTGAAGTGAAGCGTATTTTTGTTCTGGCCGCGTGCCTCGGCGCGTGCGGCGTTTTGCTGGCGCAGAATGTGGAATGGCCGACCTATAACGGCGATTATTCGGGACGGCGCTTCAGCCAGCTCACGCAAATCAACAAAGACAATGTGAAGTCGCTTAGCCTGAGCTGGGTCTATCGCGTGAACGGTGGCGCAGATCCCTCAGCCGCGGTCATCAAAGCGACTCCGCTGGTGAAAGATGGCGTGATGTATTTCACCGCGCCCGACCACGCCTGGGCCATCGATGCGCGTACCGGTCATGAGATCTGGAAGTATCAGTGGTCGTCGAAAGGCGGCATCCATCTCGGTAATCGCGGCGCCGGTATCTACGAGAACTGGCTCTACTTCGAGACGCCGGATTGCCACCTGATCTCGCTGAATCGCAAAGATGGATCGTTTCGCTGGAGCCAGTCGATCTGCAACCTCGATCAGATGTACTACTCGTCGGTCGCGCCGATCATCATCAAGAATCACGTAATCGTTGGCGTGAGCGGCGATGATCTTGACATTCCCGGCTATCTCGAGGCCCGCGATCCGGAGACGGGCGATCTGCAGTGGAAATGGATGAGCGTGCCGAAGCCGGGTGAACCGGGTTCCGAGACCTGGCCGAGCGAAGATGCCATGGAGCACGGCGGCGGAATGACCTGGGTGCCCTGTACCTACGACCCTGAAATGAACATGCTGTTTGTGGGCACGGGCAATCCGCAGCCCGTGATCATCGGTAAGGGACGCGAAGGACACAATCTGTTTACCGAGTCGATCGTGGCGCTGAATGCGGATAGCGGAAAGCTGGTGTGGTGGTTCCAGCCCTCGCCGCACGACACGCATGACTGGGACGCGGTGCAGACGCCGGTTCTGATCGATGGTGAAATCAATGGTCAGCCGAAGAAGCTGGTGGCGCAGGCAAGCCGCAACGGCTGGTTTTTCGTGCTCGATCGCAAGACGGGCAAGGACTACGTCAGCACGGAGTATGTGAAAACGAACTGGGCCAAGGGCGTCGATGCGAAAGGCCAGCCCATACCGAATCCGGCCAAGGAACCGAAGGAGGATGGCGCGCTGGTGTCGCCCAATCAGGGTGGCGCGGCGAACTGGCCGCCGCCAAGCTTCAGCCCGCAGACCGGCTTGTTCTATGTGAATGCGACGCGCGCATTCAGTATTTACTACGTCTACGATACGAGCGAAAAGGCGGAAGGCTGGGGCGGCAACGATCAGGGCGGCTGGGGCGAGTCGATGCTGCAGGCCATTGATTACCAGACGGGCAAGATTCGCTGGAGCCACAAATGGGAAGGCGACAGCGTGCGCGGCGGTGTGCTGAGCACGGCGGGCGGATTGGTCTTCGCCGGCGATCCGGAGAATAATTTCATCGCACTTGATGCGAAAACAGGCGACCCGTTGTGGCATGCGAATCTCGGCAAAGGCGTAAGCAACGGTCCCATGACCTACGAGCTGAACGGTACGCAGTATGTGGTGGTCGCCGCAGGCGATTCGATTTACGCCTTTGTGGTGAATAGATAGCGATTAGCCATCAGGTGTCAGCCGTCAGCTATCAGCCATCAGCCGTCAGCTTTCACCTGCTATGCGAGATTTTCGGGAACTGCTGGTCTGGCAGAAGGCTCATCAGCTTACGTTAGCGATTTATCAGCTGACGTCATCCTTTCCGCGAGAGGAGTTGTATGGTCTGAGCAGCCAGTTGCGGCGAGCATGCTCCTCCATTCCGGCAAACCTTGCTGAGGGGTGTGGACGCAACGGCAGCGCTGAATTCGCACGCTATTGCTCAATCGCAATGGGATCGGCGAGCGAGTTGGAATACCATCTGCTCCTCGCCAAAGACCTCAATCTGATCAATGAGGAAGAACACGCCGCTTTGTCGGAGCGCACTACGGAGTTGAAAAAGATGCTGACCACGCTCTTTCAGAGGCTGAAAGCTGATGGCTGACAGCTGACAGCTGACCGCTGACCCGCTTTATCGCTCGAAGTGCATGACCGTTTCGAAGTGATAGGTCTGTGGAAAGAGATCGATCAGCGCGACGCGGCGAATACGATACGCCGAAACAAGCGAATGCGCGTCGCGGGCCAGCGTTGCCGGATCGCAGCTTACAATCGTCACTTGTTTCGGGCGCAACCGCAGAATGGCTTCGGTGGCTTTCGCGCCGAGTCCGGCGCGCGGCGGGTCGGCGATCAGCAGATCGGGAGCCGTGTCCTGGGTCGTTAAGTAGCTTTCGGCAGAGGAGCGCACCGCCCGTATGTTTTCACGCTCGCGGGCATTGAACTCGAGGTCACGAACGGCGGAATTGCCGCGCTCAATCCCCTCAACTCGCTTGAAACGGCTGGCCAACGGAAGCGAGAACAGGCCAACACCCGCGTACAAGTCGACGGCGAACTCGCCCTGCGCGTCCCGGACCGCTTCTTCGACCAGCGGATCGATCAGAAACCGATTCACCTGGAAAAAAGAGCCGCCGCTGATGCGAAACCGGTGGGCCGCAGCCTCGTATTCAATTGCACCGGATGCAAGTCCCGGCAGGAAACCCGCGCACCAGGAGAAGAAACGCGCTGCCACCGGGCGATCGGATTCGAGAACGTTGAGCTGCAGATCGGTACCGTTCGTAAAGAGCTCGAGCGAACGCAGGAAATTCGGCCACTCGGGCCGTTTCACCGCTTCGGCGATCCGCGCGATTGCTTCCACCAGCACAGGAGCCGAGATGTAGCAGTGATCGATCGCGCAGAGATCGTGCGAACTCGCTTTTCGAAATCCCGACTGGCCGCGTGCGAAGTGCAGCTGGATGCGATTGCGGTAGAACCACGGCTCGGCGCTGATAACGGGAATCTCGTCGCCGTACTCGATACCGCCCAGCCGTTGCAGCGTTTCGCGCAGAATGGCGGTTTTTTGAGAAAGCTGATACTCGTAAGCGGCGTGCTGATACTGGCAGCCGCCGCAGGTGCCGAAATATTCGCAGCGCGGCGTGACACGCTCGGCAGAAGGCGCGAGGATTTCGGGCGCGCTGCCGCGAAGCAGGCCGTTCTTGACGCGCGCTGTCTGAACACTGACGCGTTCGCCCGGAAGAACATAGGGCGCCAGCACGACCTGGCCATCGGCGCGCGCAAGGCCGTCGCCTCCGTAGACAAGTTTCTCAATCGTTACTTCGGGCATCACTTACCATGAAAATTCTTCCTGATGAAAGCACGCGTCTTCTCCGGCGTTCAGCCGACCGGACAACTTCATATTGGCAATTATCTCGGAGCGCTCAAGAACTGGGCCGAGATCCAGGCCAATTATGAGAGCATTTTCTGCATTGTCGATCTGCACGCCGTCACCACCTATCAAAAGCCGGAAGAGCTGCGTACCAAGATCCGCGAGACCGCGGCGTTGTTTTTGGCCGCCGGAATCGACCCCGATATCTCATCCATCATGGTGCAATCAGCTGTTTCCGGCCACGCCGAACTTGCCTGGCTGCTGACCTGTGTGACGCCGCTTGGCTGGCTCGAGCGCATGACGCAGTTTAAAGCAAAAGCCGCCGCCCAGGAGACCATCGGCGATGGCATTCTGCAGTACCCGGTGCTGATGGCGGCCGACATTTTGCTGTATCAGGCGAGCATCGTGCCCGTAGGCGAAGACCAGTCACAGCATCTGGAGCTGACGCGTGATCTTGCGCAGCGCTTCAACTCGATGTACGGCGAAACGTTTGTGATGCCCGCGACAAAATTGCCGGCTGTGGGCGCGCGCATCATGGGTCTGGACGATCCAACGCAGAAGATGAGCAAATCGACTACCGGCGCAGGCCACGCGATCGGGCTGCTCGACGAGCCGAAGGCCATTCAGAAAAAAATCGCGCGGGCGACCACCGATTCGAATCCGGGCGTCGACGTGGAAAATATGGGGCCGGGCATCGCGAATCTGTTTACCATTGCGCAGGCGTGCGACACGGGCGTGACGAAAGAGCGCGTGGCCGGAATGCGCTACGGCGATTTCAAAAAACTGGTGGCGGACGCGGTGATTGCGCGGCTCGAGCCGATACAGAAGCGGTATCGGGAAGTGACAGCAGAGCCGGGTTATCTGGATACCATACTCGAGCGCGGCCGCCAGCATGTGACGCCGCTCGCGGAGGAGACGGTGCGGCGTGTGAAGCAGGCCATGGGTATTTATACGCGCTGAGTTGCGCTCTCGCCGAGGCTGCTCGAGGCCAGCTTTTCGAGAATACGAATGGCCGATTGTTTGCCGCGCGGGCCGATCTCATTGGATGGCCCGACACAGCTCGGACAGCCTTCTTCGCAGGCACAGCCGCGCGCCAGTTCAAGCGCTCCTCTGACGAGTTCGGCGCGGCGACGAAAAAGCGGATCGCTTTGCCCGATACCGCCAGGATAGGTGTCATAGAGCACCAGGTCCGGCTCAAACGCGGTCTTCATTTTTTCGGAATCGTCCAGCACCGCCAGGGCGAGATCGCGCGGATCGCTGAGCAGCAGCAGCGTGCCGACCGTCTTGAGCACGTTTCCGGCGCCGTGCAGCGCGTCTACGATTTCGGCTTTTGAAAGATCCGCAAATCCGCGGAAAAAGTCGGTGGGGAAATGCATCCAGAAAGCCGTGGTGTGCATTTCCTGCTCGGGAAGCGAGAGTAGCCCCGAGCCGACGTTCTCGAATGTGTAGAACTTCAACTTTTTGAATCCGGTGACCTGCCGTTTCACCCGCACTTCGCCATGCCGGTAGAGCTCTTCGGAATCGAACTGCGCGAGCTCGCTTACCTGGGTGTAGACGATCGCGTCGGTGAAGTAATCGGAATCGACCTGCCGCACGAACGCTTTGCGGCCGTCGAAGTCGAGCTTCTCGACCTGGTACTGGCGCGCATCGTGAAGGTAAATCGCTTTTTCGTGAAGCGTCGGCAGGGCGGCGGGAAATTCGACCTCGCCGATGATGCGGTGATCGCCGGTGATGTCGACGACCAGGAAATTATCGCTGCTCACTGCGCGCAGGCTGACCGAATCGGCCGGATAACTGTCGCTTATCCAGTGCCAGGAATCGCCGGAATGATGCAGCAGATGCAGATCGCTGGCAAGAAATTCGCACAGGCGCGAGATATCGTGCGCCCCGAAGCGCTCGCCGTCGCGCAACGGTAGTTCGAAAGCGGCGCATTTCAGATGACTCAGCAGAATTTCGAGATTTTCGGGATTGATGTGCGCTTCTTCCGGCGAAGCGCCGAAGAAGTATTCCGGATGCTCGACGATGAACTGATCGAGCGCGGCGCTGGTGGCAACCAGAACGGTGATGGAAGGCGAGCCGCGGCGCCCGGCGCGTCCCGCACGCTGCCAGGTGGAAGCGATATTTCCGGGATAGCCGGCAAGCACGATGCTGTCGAGTGAGCCAATATCGACGCCGAGCTCGAGCGCGTTGGTTGCCACGACGGCGCGGATGTCCCCGCCCCGGAGTCCCTGTTCAATGGAGCGCCGCTCCCTGGGCAGATAGCCGCCGCGATAACCGCGAATCGCTTCGTGCGCGAAGGGAAGCTGCGAGCAGGCGTCCTTGAGATACGTGGTGAGGATTTCGGCGGCGAGGCGGTTATTTGCGAAGACGAGCGTCTGCTGTTTTTGCCGGATGAACTCGAGCGCCAGCGCGCGTGATTCGTGCAGATAGCTGCGCCGGATGCCGAGACGGCGGTTGACTACCGGCGGATTGTAGAAGACGAAGAAATTATCGCCAGCAGGCGCGCCATTCTCGGAGACGAGTTCGAACGGTTCAGCGGTAACGGCTTCGGCCAGCTGCCGGGGATTCGCGATGGTGGCCGAACAACAGATGAACTGCGGCTTCGAGCCGTAGAATTCGCAGATACGTTTCAGCCGGCGCAGCACGTTCGCCAGATGGCTGCCGTAAACGCCGCGGTAGAAGTGAAGCTCGTCGATGACGAAGTAGCGCAGGTTTTCGAACAGCTTCACCCATTTCGTGTGGTGCGGCAGGATGCCGGTGTGAAGCATGTCGGGATTGGTGAGCACCAGGTTGGCTTTGTCGCGAATGGAGCGGCGCGCGTCGGTGGGCGTGTCGCCGTCGTAGGTGTGGCAGGCGAGCGATGACCCAGCGGCATCGAGCAGGCGCTCGAGTTCGAGGCGCTGGTCTTCGGCGAGAGCTTTGGTCGGAAAAAGATAGATGGCGCGCGCGTTCGGATCGGCGAGCAGTGCATTCACGACCGGCAGGTTGTAGCAGAGTGTCTTGCCGCTGGCCGTGGGTGTGACGATCGCGACGTTCTTTCCAAGCAGCGAGGCTTCAATGGCGGCGGCTTGATGGATGTAAAGATTCTCAATCCCGCGCGCGTGCAAAGCGGTGCGCAGACGCGAATCGAGAGCTTCGGGGAAGGGCGCATAACGCGCCGGACGCGCCGGGCGATGACGAATGGCACGCACCGGCGAATCATCCTGCTGCAGTAGTGCCTCGAATTTTCCGACGAGAACCGGCACAGATGATTGCGCCGGCAGTGCCAGAGCCGATTCGGCCGAGGGCGGATCTTCGAAGTTGAGCGCCAGATTCATGTTGTTCGCCTTTTGTTCTCTACCGTAGCCGAACTCTCACGCGATTGCAAGAAGCTTTGCGATCCGCTGCATGGCTTCCGCAAAAATCTCCGGATCCGGAAGCAGGCTGGCGACTGCGTAGGCACCGCCATGAAGGTCGAAAAAGTAGCCGGGTTGCAGCAGAACATTTTCGCCCAGGAGCAATTCAATCCACTCCTCTTCGGAGCGCGTTTGCGGGAATTGCAGAATCACGGACCAGCCGCCTTCGGCATGCAGCGGATGGGCGGCACTGGGGCTGAGGGCCTGGCGACAGGTACGAAGGTTTCGCCCCGTACGTGCGCGAATTTCGGAACGAAGCCAATCTCCGATTTCGAGTAAGGCCGGTAAGGCGAGTTGAACGGGCGTGTTGACCGAGAGATAGGTGTCGAGCAGCAATTCGAGGCGCTGGCGAGCGCGCTCCACGTCCGCGGCGGGTCCGTTGAGTACAATCCAGGCGAGCTTCATCTGCGGCATTGCCGCCGTTTTCGAGAGCCCGTTGAGCGAAAAACTCAGAAAATGAGGAAACGAAGCCAATGTGCGGACGCGCGCGGGGTCGGAGCCGAATTCGAAATGGAGAAAAACTTCGTCCGAGATGAGCGGCAGATCGTGTTCGGCAGCGAGGGCGAAGAGGGTATCGCATTCCCATTTTTTAAGGAACGAACCCGTCGGGTTGTTGGGATTGACGAGGACGATGGCGCGCGAGCGATCCGAAATCTGACGACGCAGGTGAGCGAAATCGATGTGCCAGGCGCCGTCATAGGCAAGACGGTAGGGGACGGTACGTACGTTTTCCAGCGCGGCGAGATATTCAAACAGCGGATAGGAAGGCGTGGGGATCAGGATTTCGTCGCCGGGATCGCAGAGCAGCTTGAAGAGGAGAGCGTAGGCTTCGCTGGTGGACGCGGCAAGAGCGATGCGGGAGACGGGGATATCGAGGCCAAGCTCGCGATACAGCCCGGCCACGCCTTCACGCGCGCCCGGGAGGCCGAAGGGATCGGGATGGTATCGGAAATCGCGCACGGCCGAGAGTGCGGCAGCGATTTGCGAGTGAGGATAGTTCGAAATGTGGGTGGGATTCGAAATCGTGAGATCGAGCAAATGCGCGCCGGACTTTTGTTTCTGCGCGATGGCGAGGCTCAGCGGATTCGGTTCGAGAGACCAGGACAATCGATGCGAGTAGCGAGGCAAACAGACACTCTGACACGATTGTCCCGGCTCCGGCAAGCAGAACGCTTATTGGATATGCAGCTGGATGGATCGAATGTGTGCGGCGGGAGGCGTGGTGGTGGAAGCGGCGAAGACTGTGCGCTCGACGCACGAGCCAGCATCGAGTACCAGCGCGGGCTCGAGCACTTCGCTTTCGAATTTTTCCACCTGGTCGTTGGTCAGCACAGGCTTGAGACTGGTGAGAATCTGCTGGGCCGAGATAGCGGCCAGCGCGGTACCCGTGACAGCGCCGGCGGGCGGGCTGAGTTTCGACGAACTTAGCACGGCCAGAACGCCGGTGACCGAGTTGAGCACCATGGTCAGAATGGCGCCCTTACTGCGGCTCTGGTTGCGTAACAGCGAGGCCAGCATGATTTGCCGGCCGATGGGCTGCAGGCCGGCGGTCGATTGCGCGAGCGCCTGATAAATCGCGCTGCTTACGATCGACTGCTTGACCGGGCTTACGTTGCAGATGTTCAAATCGTAGGCGACGATGCCTTTGGGCATTTTGCCGTAGTTCTGCTGCAGCAGGTCGTTCGGGATGGCCGTGCCGGTGACGACGAAATTGTCGGCGGCGGCCGCCAGGCTGCAGGAAAGAATCAGCGAGAGAAGGAATTTCATGGGATCTCCGTTGCGGGTGATTGACGAGGCAATCTCGCAACAACAAATAGCGGGCGAAGAACGGGCGGCGTGGCCGGTTGGCGTGTAAGTAGATGATCAGGCGCGAGAAAAAATATTTGGGGTTGCTGTCAACGTCAGGACAAGGGCGCGAGCGAAGGGCAATGGCGCGAGGCCGCGATCGAGATGCGGCGGACGAGTTTCCAGCCATTGGGTTCGTATTTCCAGAAATCGACAGTGTGGAAATGCTGCTCTGCCGGAACCGCGCCAGCGGCGAGATTCCAGTTCTCGTCGAGATCGGCGTTAGCTTCGCCGGGATTGGGACTCGCAGTGCTTGCGGTGCGCAGGGGAAAAGTCTGCAGGTGTTTGAGCGTGACCTGGTACCGGCGCAGTGGCAGGCTGGAAACGCGGTTGATCCATTCCTGCCGGCCGCCTTCGACCGCCAACTGCTTTGCGGCGCATGCATAGGAGATGCTGTAGCGGAAAGCGGGGTCGAGAATCTGCGAGAGCGCCATGCGATCCGGTTTTTGAATGGCGGCGGCGAGCGCGTTCTCCTCAACGCGGATATCGGACGAAGACGCGGCGAATGTCAGGACGGCGGCGAAGACGAAAAGCAGATTGGCGCAGCGGGGCAGCATCACGCTCTTCGTAAGGGTAGACACCGGGCGCGCGGATTTGTTCCGGGACCGGCTTCAGGGGGCGGGGAAGGGCACTCTGGCGGCGGTGAGGATCGTCATTTTGCGCGGTTCGCGGCGGATCGAAATTTTGAGCGTCTGCTCCAGTTCCTGCAGAAGACTTTGGCTGCTGCCGGGCTGCCAGCGGAGATTGAATTCGAAGTATCCGGGCCGGGCGTCTTCGATGATGACCGGCTGTAGCAAGGCATCCTCGATGCAACCCTGCAGATCCGCGATGGTGCCGTTGACGATGCTTCCGGACGGGCAGTTCACCCGCAGCCCCTCTTTTAATGCTGGTTTCGGAGTTGCGGCCAGGTTTCCGTGAATGACAACCGCTTCGACGGTGCGTTCGGCGAGCGAGACATCGACCGGCGTTCCGGCGAGCAATACAGCTTTCAACAGGGCACGAAGAGCGTCCTGCTGGGCGGCCGGTACGGAGATATCGACGTGGTAGCGCATTCGCTCGAGCGCTCTGCTAACAACGATTCTGGACAGCGGGATTTCGTAGGCGAACGATAAGAGCCGCTTCAGTTCGACGCCTGTGCCGCGGTAGTGATTGGGCGCAATGAAGAACGAGTTGGGTCCGAAGCCTGGGTTCAATTGCACGTGCACGGCATCGCGCTGTTGTGCACCGGAAGATTGCAGCGGATCGGGAAAGCGGATGTCGCTCACATCGAGGCGGTCCGAGCGGAGGAGCGCGTGCAATCGTTCGCGGGTGAGCGAGCCCGGCAAGGCGACGGCCGCGAGAGTGCCATCGGGATAGATCAGAACGGTTGTGGGCAGAGCGGGAATGGCGAATTGAGCTTGCATTCGGTGCTGCGGGTCGGTGGCGACCGTGCCGAGGATCGGATGGCTGGCGAGAAAGGCGCGGACCTGGGTGGCGGGTTCGTCGGAGAGGCTGATAAAGTCTACGGGTTCGGCGCGGAACTCGCTGGCGAGTTGGTTGAGGTGCGGAATGCTTTCGCGGCACGGAATGCACCAGGTTGCCCAGAATTCGACGACCAGAGCGCGGTTCGCCGGGTTGACGGGAGGGCCCTGCAGGACGGTTCCAAAAGCCAGCGGGGGCGTTTCGCCGATCTGCACCGGCAGTGAGCGGGCGAGGAGGGAAAGCGCAGACGCGAGGAGTAAGGGCAGAAGAGGCGCGCGCACAGCGCCAATTATTTTAGCGACAACGATGCCAGATGTCAGTCGCGCAGTTCGACCACGGTTGCACCCGCGCCGCCTTCGGAGGGTGTGGCGGGGTAGAAGCGGCTCACGTGGGGATTCCTGCCGAGGTGTTCGCTGACGGCTCGTTTGAGCACGCCCATACCGTGGCCATGAATGATGCGCACGCGGTTGACGGAGGCGAGCGCGGCGGAGTCGAGGAATTTGTCGAGTTGTTCGACCGCTTCATCGGCTCGCTGGCCGATGAGATTGAGCTCGCGGTAGCTGGTATCCCAGCGCGGGCCGGTTTCGACGCGCACGCCTTCGGGCAAACGAGACTTCTTCGCGGGTTCGCTGACGACTTCGACGATGTCTTCGCGGGGCACCTGCATCTTCAGGAAGCCGGCCTCCACTTCGAGCAGGCCGTTCTTGAGGAAGCGGCGTACGGTGGCGATTTCGCGCATATCCTTGAGGCGAACACGCGCGCCCTCTTCGATCGCGAGTTTGGGCGGCGCGGTCTGCGGAGCGAGTTCAGGCGGAGGCGCCATCTCGACGGCAGCTTCTTCGCGAAATTCGCGGCGGGTCTTGGCAATCAGCCGCTGCGCCTGTTCGGCGGCTTTACGGTTTTCGGCAGATTGGGCGACCTGCTCCATCATGATCTGCGCGCGGGCTTCGAAATCGGCGATGATGTTGTCGGACTTCTGCTCCCATTCGCGCTGGCGTTTCTGCTCTCGGCGAAGAGCATCGGCTTCGAGCGCAGCCTGGCGCTGCTTGAGTTCGGCAGTCGCGGCCTCCATCTCGCGCTTCAGACGGGCGTTCTCCTGAACCTGCGCATGAAGCTCGCTCAGCAGGCGCTCGAAATCGGCCGACATGCGGGGTAGCACCGAACGTGCATGCGCGAGCACTTCGGGCGGAAGTTCGAGGCGAGTGGCGATGTCGAGTCCGGCGGATTTGCCGGGAATGCCGAGCCGGAGCTGATAGGTAGGCTGCAGGGTGGCATCGTCGAATCCCATGGAGGCGTTGAGGACGCCGGGGGTACGGGTGCCGTAAAGTTTTAGCGGAAGCAGATGAGTGGAGGCGAGGCAGAAGGCGCCCGATTTGCGGAATTCGTCGAGCATGGCGACGCCGAGCGCGCCGCCTTCTTCAGGATCGGTGGCGCGGCCGAGTTCGTCGAGCAGAACAAGCGAATCGGGTGTGACGCGCTCGAGCATCTCCTTGACGTGGATGAGATGGCCGGAGAAGCTGCTGAGGCTTTCGGCAATGGACTGGCTATCGCCGATGTCGGCGAGCACATCATCGAGCAGCGGAAATTCGGCTTCGGCAGCGGGGACCGGAATCGCGGCGTGGGCCATGAGCGCGAGCAGGCCGGTGGTTTTGATGGTGACGGTCTTGCCGCCCGTGTTGGGGCCGCTGATGAGCAGACAACGGCGCTGCTCGTCGAGCTCGAACGAGATCGGAACGATGGGCCTGCGCTGCCTGCGCAGAACGGCTTCGAGCAGAGGATGGCGGGCTTCGCGCAGAATGAGGCGGCGTTCGGCACCAGCGCTGAAGCGCGGAATGCTGCAATCGAAATCGCGCGCAAAGACGGCTTTGGCAAAGACTAGATCGAGTTCGGCGAGGCCTTCGGCGCTCGACGCGATTTCGGTGGCGTGCTCGCGCAGTGCAGTCGTAATTTCGCTTAAGATGCGCTCGATCTCGCGCAGTTCGTCTTCGCGCAGGCGGACCAGCTGATTGTTGAGCGAGATGGTTTCGAGCGGCTCGACATAGAGCGTACGGCCGGTGCCGCTGGAGCCATGAATGACGCCATCAACGCGGCCTTTCTGTCCGGCGACGATCGGCACCACGTAGCGATCATCGCGGATGGTGACGAATTCTTCCTGCAGCGTGCCGTCGGTCCGATGCGCGCGCAGAAAACGCTCGAGCGATTCTTCGATGCTCTTGTGCTGGCGGGCGATGTCGCGGCGGATGCGGCCGAGAGCGACGCTGGCGTGATCGGCGAGAGTGCCGTCGGGAAGAAAAATGTTTTCATAGCGGCGCGCAAGATCGCGCAGGTCAGCGAGCTTGCTCGAACGGGCGGCGAGCCGTGGGAAACGGGACGCGGTTTTTTGCAGAATGCTGCGGTATTCTCCGGCCACGGCCAGCGTAGCGAAGAGATCCTGAATCTGGTGGCCATCGAGCGCAGCGCCTTCGACTTTGAGGATGCGGAGCGGAGTTTCGATGTCGGGCAGCTGATCGAAATGGAGACGGATGAGGGAGCCGGAGCTGGCGGCTTGTGTGCCGGAGAGTTCGCGGAGGTAGGCGATGGCTTCAGCGGCCTCGGCCAGATCCGATTCGAGAGCGACGCGGTCGTGGTGCGGCTCGAGCGCACCGACCAGCGCGCGTCCGGCTGTGCTGCCGGCGTACGTGGAGAGCCGGTCGCGTAGTTCGTTGTATTGCAGGAGATCGGTGCTGCTGAAGGGCATTACAGATTATGGACGAGAGATGAGCGGATGCGTGGTGCGGCCCTGGGCGCAGGCTTCGACGACCTGCCTGGTGCCGGCCGTGAGCTGGAGGTTAGTGAGCTCTGAGAGCGGGAACCAGCGCGCGTCGGCGGAATCGCTGCCGGGATGCAGTTCGCCGCCTGTAATGCTGCAGTAGAAATCGATCAGCACGTAGTGATACTCGCAGCGGCTGTTCTCATCCGGCATGATGCGTTCGAAGACCGTGGCGAGGGAGTCGGCCGAAACGTGGAGCCCGGTTTCCTCGAAAACTTCGCGGATCACGGCGTCTTCCAGGCGTTCACCCGATTCCACTCCGCCGCCGGGAAGCGACCAGTAACCGGCCAACGGCTCTTTCCCGCGCTGGACCAGCAGGATTCGGTCGACGTCATATATAAGAGCGCCTACGCCCACGACCGGGCGGACCGGGTAGCGGCGGCTGCTCTGGTCCTGCACTCTGGTTGATCCGCGATTTCAGCCGATGGCGGCCAGGACTTCTTCGGCGTGGCCCTCCACCTTCACTTTCGGGAAGATTTTGCGGATTTTCCCGTCGGGACCGATCACGAAGGTGGTTCGCTCGACGCCCATGTACTTCTTGCCGTACATGCTTTTTTCTTTCCAGACGCCGTAGTCCTCGGCGGCCTTGTGCTCGGTGTCGGCCAGGAGTGTGAACGGCAAGTCGAACTTCGCCTTGAACTTAGCCTGAGCGCCGGCGGGATCGGGCGAGACGCCCACGATGACGGTATTGGCTTTCGAGAACTTCTCCGAGCCGGCTTTGAAATCGCAGGCTTCTTTGGTGCAGCCGGGGGTATCGGCTTTCGGGTAGAAGTAGAGGACGACGTTCTTGCCTTTGAGAGAACTGAGCTGAAACGGCTCGCCGGTGTCCGTTTGGAGCGAGATTTCGGGGGCGGGAGCACCTTCGGTGGGAGTGGGCATGACATATAAGATGATGCCACGCGGGCGGGCCGGGCACCATGAAAAATTTCTTGCAAAAGACTTGACAATAAATAGCGCAGATTTTATTATGAAGTTGTACCCAACGTGGGGAGGAGATTTGAAGACCATGCCAATGATCAAATACAGCCCGTTCCAGACCGAAGAGGATTTTCCGACCGGTTTGCGCGTGTTCCAGGACTCCTTGTCGCGTCTGTTCAGTGAGCCTGCTGCGCGGCCCTGGTCGCCGGCGGTGGACATCTACGAAACCGAAAATGAGCTGGTTTTGAAGGCGGACGTGCCGGAGATCGATCCGAAAGACATCGAAATTCAGCTCGAGAACGGAACGCTTACTGTAAAGGGCGAACGGAAGTTTGAAGAGCAGAAGAACGGCCAGAAGGGCTTCCACCGGATCGAGCGTTCGTACGGCAAATTTACGCGCGCCTTCAGCCTGCCGGATACAGTAGATGGCGAGAAAGTGCGGGCTGATTATAAGAACGGTGTGTTGACGATTACACTGCCAAAGAAGGAAGTGGCAAAACCGAAGACGATCAACGTCCAGGTGACCAACAACTAGTTTTCGGTGCAGAATGCGGTCTGTGGACCGCTCCTTACAATCGCGGCTCGGTAAGCAGTTCAAAAGGTTTGGAGCGCTCACTGAGCAATTCAGGCGCGGAGCCACGGGTTCCGCGCCTTTTTAGTTGGCCGGTACTGGTGCCGACGTTTGCTCAATTACAGTGCTGCGGCCTCGATTGCGCACTGTTTCGAGGAGATGAAACCTTGCGCGTGCGGGCGTGTGTCCATGGAGTGAGGCATATGAAGAGACTACTGACCAATACGCTACTTTCCGCAGCCTTCTCCTTCGGCTGCTTGGCGGCAGGCGCGAGTGCGCAGGCACCGGGCGGCGCAGGCGGAGGACAGCAGATGCCGCAGCAACGCCCCTCGGGCGTGCAGAACCCAAACGCGAACGGTCCGGGCGCTAATAATCCGGATACGATGACGCGTCAGGTGGACGACAAGAAGTTTGCGAAAGACGCCGCCATGGGCGGGCTGGAGGAAGTCGAGCTGGGCAAGCTGGCAGCACAGAAGGGATCGAGCGATGCGGTGAAACAGTTTGGCCAGAAGATGGTGGACGACCACACCAAAGCCAACGATCAGCTGAAGGAGATCGCGAGCAAGGAGCAGATCGAGATTCCGACGGCGCTCGACGCGAAGCATCAGAAGGAAGTGGACAAGCTCTCGGCGCTGTCCGGCGACAAGTTCGATAAAGAGTACAGCAAGAACATGCTGAAGGACCATCGGAAGGATGTCAGCGAATTCCAGATGGAAGCGCAGAACGGGCAGGATCCGAACATCAAGCAGTTTGCGGCGAGCACGCTGCCCACTTTGCAGGAACATCTGAAGATGGCCGAGGATTTGAACAAGAAGAAGTAGGCGCGAAAAGATTCTCCGTTGGTGAATTCGCTCCGGCGCAGTGAGCCTGACGCGAGTGCGTCGTAATACAATGCACTCCGTGAAGCTCACTGCGTTTTTTATTTTGGCGGGCACGGTGGTGCTCGGGTTATGGGCGGCGGACGCGAGCGCGCTCAAAGTGGAGAAGCTGGACCCGTCGCTCGATGCGCTGATCGATTCGAGCGCGAAGCTCGAAAAGCTGGCGACCGGATTCAAGTGGACGGAGGGGCCGGTCTGGATTTCGGCGGGCTACTTACTGTTTGCAGAAATTCCAAGCAACAGCATTCGCAAGTACACACCCGGGAAAGGCGTGAGCCTTTTTCTGCAGCCGAGCGGGTACAAGGGCTCGGCACCGTATGGCGGACCGGAGCCGGGATCTAACGGCATGACGCTCGATCCGCGCGGGCGGTTGACGGTGGCCGGACATGCGCAGCGAGATGTGTGGCGGCTGGAATCGATGAATCCGCACGGGCAGGTGACGGTGCTGGCGGATCAGTACGAGGGCAAGAAGCTGAGCAGCCCAAACGATCTGGTCTATAAGTCGGATGGTTCGCTCTACTTTACGGATCCGCCGTACGGCTTGCCCACGCAGGGCGACCAGGATCCCTTGAAAGAGCAGAAGATCAACGGAGTGTATCGGGTGGCGGACGCGGTGCGGCAGGCGCCCGGCTCGAAGCCTGATGCTTCGAAGATCAAGCTGTTGATTTCGGACCTGCCGCGGCCGAACGGGATCGCGTTTTCGCCGGATGAGAAGACGCTGTATGTGGACGATTCGCAGAAGAAGATCTGGATGCGGTATGACGTGAGCGCGGATGGGTCGGTATCGAATGGCAGATTGTTCTGCGATGCGAATTCGGATACGCGCGACGGCGCTCCGGATGGGATGAAAGTGGATACGAAGGGCAACGTGTACAGCACCGGGCCCGGCGGCATCTGGATTCTGTCGCCCGAAGGGAAGCATATCGGGACCATCGAGATGCCGGAGAAATCGGGGAATCTGGCATGGGGCGATAAGGATTACAAGTCGCTGTACATCATGGCGAGCACGAGTTTGTATAAGGTGCGGATGAAGGTGGCGGGGGTGAAGCCCTAGATTGCGCCGCGTAATGACGGCGGCGTGCTTCTTTGCGGGTGTCTGCTTGTGGGCTTTGGCGATCTGGCTTTATCCGTGGCGATGGCGAGGTGTGAATGCCGCGCCTGCCGGAGCCGAACTGGCCACCGCTGATGTTCGGGATCTCGCGGTGGGATCACGGCATCTCATTCCGCTGCGAATACCGGATTCCAAAGAATGGCTTGCACTCGAACGCGCTTGGGGTGTTCCCGAGTTTGTTGTCGCGCTGACCTCGACAGCGGGCCAGAGGCGATTAGCCTGCCTGAGTAAAAATCACATCGCCGTTCGCATTATGGATGCGAAAGGACGAGAGCTTCCGACGAAACCCGCATACCCGTATGCATATTCGTCAATCTGCTCGGGGCCTCCGGGGTTATCGTTCGTTGCGAACTCCGGTTCGGAGGTGACGATCCGGATCGAGCGTCTCGCCACGCCAGGCTCGGACGAAAGTCGACTGATTGTTGTGCCCAACTGGGAAAACGAGAAGGATAAGTTGGTAGGAACGGCGCTGCAACCTACCATGCAGAAGCTTTCGATCATTGTGGGAAGGGTTGGAATGCTGTGTGTTCTAGCTGGCGGCCTTTTGCGCCGAGATCGAATCTCAGCCGGCAAGTAATAGCTCAGTCCGGACGTCTTATGCGGACTTTGATTCGTCGCAACGATCAAACAGCCTTTCCAATGCTTAACAGCTTCATCCTCAAGAGAGAACGAATACGCGCGAGCAGCGCATCCCGAGTTGCCGAAGCTCGCTGACGAGACGCTCCGGCATATTCTCATCCAGCTTGATTTTCACGCTTTGTGAGGCGATGCGAAAAAGGGTAAGTCTTCCTGGGCAGACACTGCCGCAAACGCGATGGCTGCGCGCACGTCCTCCTCCGAAAGACTTGGAAAATCGCTGATTATCTGTGCAATGGGGGCGCCCTCAGCGAGACTGGCGAGAACGGTCCTCAACGTCACGCGCGTGCCTTTGAATACCGGCTCACCGCCACAACGGATTGATCCCGGACGATGCGCTCCTCGTACTTCATTGCTTCGATTATGCTACATACTCGACGTGACGCAGTGCCGCACTACTTCGGCCGAGCGAGCCAGTTGATGCTCTGTGGCTGCGAGTTCTGGCAACGCATCGTGTCGGTCACGCCGGAGGAGATATCCGCGCAGGCATTTTCGGTGGCGGAACGCAGCGCCGCTTCTTCGGTTGCGGCTTTAACTGTGCGACACGAGGTTCGGCCGGCATAGGCCATGCAGACGGTGACCCGATAATGGCGGCCGCGCATGGTCGACCAGGTAATCAGCGCGATCAGAGCGGCTACCACCATCAGAACAATGACGCCAATTTTCAGAGTGCAGCCTCGCTGAAGAAGTTGCCCATCGCCCTGAACTTGTCATAGCGCTCGTCGATCAGCTGCTGGGCGGAGGTGCCCGAGAGTTCAGCGAGAGCGGAACGCAGCTGTTCGCGTACGGTGGCGAGCGTGGCTTCGGGATCGATATGCGCACCGCCTTCGGGTTCGGCGATGATGCCGTCGATCAGCTTCATTTCGAGCAGATCGCTGGCCGTCATACGCAGCGCGGCCGCGGCTTCCGGTGCTTTGCCGGAATCACGATAAATGATGGCGGCGCAGCTTTCCGGCGAAATGACGCTGTACCAGGCGTTCTCGAGCATGTAGACGCGATTGGCAACGGCAACGCCGAGCGCGCCTCCCGAGCCGCCTTCGCTGATGATGATCGTGATGATCGGGGTGGGCAGGCGCGACATCTCGCGCAGATTGTAAGCGATGGCTTCGGCCTGGCCGCGCTCTTCGGCATCGATGCCCGGGTAAGCGCCGGCGGTATCCACTAGCGTGATAATCGGGCGGTTGAACTTGGCCGCGAGCTGCATCAGCCGGAGCGCTTTGCGATAGCCCTCGGGTTTCGGCATTCCGAAGTTGCGCATCAGCTTTTCTTTCGTATCGCGCCCCTTCTCCTGGCCGATGATCATGACAGGCTTGCCTTCGAAAAATGCAAAGCCGCCGATGATGGACTTGTCGTCGCCGAAGAAGCGATCCCCGTGCAGCTCGGAGAAGCCGGTTGTGAGGCCGTCTATATAGTCGCGCGAATGCGGACGCTTGGGATGGCGTGCCAGCTGAACGCGTTGCCAGCTGGGATTCGGCGCCTCGGAAGCGGGCGAAGGCGGCGTGTCGGCGGGTTCTATCTTATCCTCAGCCATGCGCTAGCTCGCGAGCACTTCCATCGATTCGGGTCCGCAGATCTTTTCGAGTTCGGCCCGAAATTCACGATCGGGGCGCACCTTCGTATTCGGGACGTCGAGGACGATCGAAAAGTCGCGCGGTTTTTCAAGCCGCAGACGAACGTCGGTGGCGCCGCGCTTGCGCGTGAAGAGTTCGCTCAGAGCCGTCACCTTCTCAGGCGACGTGGTTTCATCTTTGAGCCACATCCGGATAGAGATCAGTGAGGGCAGATCGACGCGTGCCTCCTCCAACTTGACCATTTCCTGCACGGAAAGTTTCGGAGGAGCACCTTCTTCGGGCAGAACCGAGGCGCGGATAAAGACGGCGGCGTCTTCCTGAAGCGCGGGGAGGAGATCTTCGTAACGCGGGGCAAACACCATGGCGTCCACGGTGCCGCGGCGGTCATCGAGCTTCATCGCGGCCCAGTATTTCCCCTCACGATTCGTTTTGCGCACGATCCCCGTGATGATACCGCACAGCTTCACTTCGACACCTTTTTCGAGGTCGTCGAGTTTGTCGGTGAAGTGGGTAGCGAGATCCATCACTTTATCGGACCAGCGGTCGAGCGGATGGCCGGAGACATAGATGCCGAGCATTTCTTTCTCTCCGGCGAGTTTTTGTTCCATCGTCCAGTCGGGGAGATTGGCGAGCGGGTATTCGGTGGCGTGGGTCTCTTCAAACATACCGAAGAGTCCGTGCTGGCCGCGCTCGCGATCGCGATGGATGCGCAGTCCGGTTTCAATGGCGCGGTCGAGAGCGTCGGTGAGCTGGGCGCGGTTGCCGCCGAGCGAATCCAGGGCACCCGCTTTGATGAGGCTTTCGAGCACGCGCCGGTTGACAGCGGAGAGATTGATGCGCTCGCAAAGGTTATAGAGAGAGGTGAACCGGCCGCCTTCTTCGCGGGCTTTGACGATCGCCTCGACCGCACCGCCACCCACATTCTTCACCGCGCCGAGGCCGAAACGGATCGCATCGCCGGCAGGCGTGAAGTTCAGGTCGCTTTGATTGATATCGGGCGGCAGCACGCGAATCTGCATCTCGCGGCATTCGTTGATGTACTTGACGATCTTGTCGGTGTTGCCCGATTCGGAAGTGAGCAGCGCCGACATGAACTCGACGGCGTAATGCGCTTTGAGGTAGGCGGTGACGTAGGCGAGATAGGCGTAGGCAGCCGAGTGCGACTTGTTGAAACCGTAGCCGGCGAACTGCTCCATCAAATCGAATATCTTCGCGGCCTTTTTAGCGTTGAAGCCGCGTTCGGTTGCGCCTTTTAGGAAGCGCTCGCGCTGCTTTGCCATTTCTTCGGCGCTCTTCTTGCCCATGGCACGGCGCAGAATGTCGGCATCGCCGAGCGAGTAGCCGGCGAGTTTGGCCGCGATCTGCATGACCTGCTCCTGATAGAGGATGACGCCGTAGGTCTCGGCCAGAATCTCCTCGAGCTCGGGCAGATCGTAGATGATCGGCTTGCGGCCATGCTTGCGATCGATGAAGTCCGGAATCATGCCGCCCTGAATCGGACCGGGGCGGTAGAGAGCGTTAAGAGCGCAGAGATCTTCGACGCGGTTCGGCCGGTAGCGGCGCAGGATGTCCTGCATGCCCGCAGATTCAAACTGGAAGACGCCGCTCGTGAAGCCGTTGGCGAAGATTTTGTCGTAGGTTTCGGCGTCGTCGAGCGGGAGATCTTCGATCACGATCTGCTGATTGCGATGTTTCTTGATGAGCTTCAGCGCTTCGTCGATGATGGTCAGCGTGGTGAGGCCGAGGAAGTCCATCTTGAGCAGTCCGAGCTTCTCGAGGCCGAGCATGTCGTACTGCGTCACAATTTCCTGCTTGTTGGTGACGAAGAGCGGGACGAGCTCGCGCAGCGGAACCGACGAAATCACGACGCCCGCGGCATGCATACCGGCGTTGCGACAGATGCCTTCGAGCTTCATGCTGACGTCGAGGACGTCCTTCACCTTGGCATCGCGCGCGGCGAGCGCTTTCAGCTCAGGATCTTCGATTGCCTGCTCGAGTTTGATGTTGAGCTGCTTCGGAACAAGCTTCGAGATGCGGTCGACTTCGGCGAAGCTCATGTCAAGCACGCGGCCGACGTCTTTGATGGCGGCTTTGGTGGCGAGCGTGCCGAAGGTGATGATCTGCGCGACCTGCTCGCGGCCGTATTTTTCGGTGACGTATTGAATCACTTCGCCGCGGCCATTGGTGCAGAAGTCGATATCGATATCGGGCATGCTGATGCGCTCGGGATTCAGGAAGCGCTCGAAGAGCAGGCCGTATTCGAGGGGATCGATATCGGTGATGCCCATGGCGTAGCCCACGAGACTCCCGGCGGCCGAACCGCGGCCAGGACCGACCGGGATACCGCGCTGTTTTGAAAAACGAATGAAGTCCCAGACGATGAGGAAATAGCCGGAGAACCTCATGCGCTGGATCATACCGATCTCGCGCTCGAGGCGTTCGAGATATGCCGGAATGTCGTGCTTCAGGCGTCCGGCATCGCGCAGAGCTTCCAGGCGCGGACGGCGGGTTTCAAAACCTTCTCGGGCGACGTAAGCGAAGTACGAATCGGCATCGTGCCCCTCGGGAACATCGAATCGCGGGAACGGATCTTTGACTTTTTCAAGCTTGACGTGGCAGCGCTGGGCGATGTCCCAGGTGCGATCGAGCGCGTGTTCGACTTCGCCGAAAAGCGCCATCATTTCCGCCCGGGATTTGACGTAGAAGTCGGGGGTTGAGAAGCGCATCCGGTTCGGGTCCGACATGGTTTTGCCGGTCTGAATGCAGAGCAGAATTTCGTGCGCGCGCACGTCGTCGTTGGTCAGGTAATGCGAATCGTTGGTGGCGACCAGCGGAATGCCGGTGTCGCTCGCAAGCTTATAAAGCTGCGGGAGGACGAGCTTGTCCTGCTCGAGATGATGGTCCTGCAACTCGAGGAAGAAATTGTCTTTTCCGAAAAGATCGGTGTACTCGTTCGCGAGGCGGCGCGCATCGGCATATTTATCGGCGAGGATTGCTTCGTTGACGTCGCCGCGCAGGCAGGCGGACATCGCGATCAGGCCTTTTGAATGCTGCGCGAGCAGGTCTTTGTCGATCCGCGGCTTGTAGTAGAAGCCGTCGAGATAGCCGGTTGAGACGAGCTGGATCAGATTCTTGTAACCCTCCTGCGTTTCAGCGAGCAGGACGAGATGGTTGTAGCGATCGGTGTCGGAACGCTGTTTATGTCCCTGCTGCGAGACGTACACTTCGCAGCCTATGACCGGGTGGATGCCTTCCTTATTCGCTTCGTTGTAAAACTCGACCGCGCCGAAGAGGTTGCCGTGGTCGGTCATCGCGATGGCGGGCATGTTCTGCTGCCTGACGTGCTTGATCAGCTTTTTTATGTCGCAGGCGCCATCAAGGAGCGAGTAATCGGTGTGGCAATGGAGGTGAACGAAAGGCCGTTCGGACATTCTGGTTGATTACCAGTTTAACGGCAGAAGAGGCGGTGCGATGCGATCGGCGGACTAATTGGATAACTGGAGATTTACGTACGATTTGGGGTCCAGTTCGGGTTCGAACGTCATGGTCAGAAGATGATTGGAGTCGCCGTGGCTTTCGGTATGAAAGCTTGCGATCCAGCCGCGAAATTTGTAAACGCAGATCGCGTCCTGCTGGCGTTCGTCCGTCCAGAGTTCAATTTTGATGTCCTTAATCTTGTCGCGGGTCACTAGTTTACCGAGTTCGAAGAGCTTCGCGAGAGTCGCGAACGGCATGTTGAGGTTGTCGTGAATATCGACGGTCACGCTGATTTCGCACAACATCGATCCCATCAGCGGCATGCCGTGGCCATCGTGCGGGGTGGTATAGCCGACTCGCGCGAAGAAGGCATCGAACTTGTCGCCGTCAATGGTTACTGTGCAATGGCTTGGACGAGGCATCGTTCTCCTTGGAAGTAATCGTATTCGAAGTTCGAACGGCCCACCAGAATACTCCCGAATCTTCAATGATGAGTCCGCTACGGCTTTTGGGAATCAAGGTAAGGCATTCCGTGTCGTACATCACAACACGGCTTGGCAATGCTAGGAGCCGCATATCTTGTTGATCGAGTCTGTAGCCCTCGCGGAATTCGGTCAAGGATTGCGTTTGGCGCTCCTGCAGCGTCGCGGCGCAGCCTCCCTCGCCAGTCTTTACGCTATCCCGGCCTACCTCGATCGCACTGCCAACGCGCAGTATTTGGTTACCGACAATCGGAGTCGACGTGATTACGTTAACAACCTTCCACGTCCCGCACAGTTGTGAGGGAAAATGGGCCTCGGCAAATGCACCGGCCGAAGCGGCAAGAATGCAAACTGCAAGGAGGAGGGGCTGCATTCTGCGCATATTTCAATTCGTTAGACGAACATCGAGTTTCGGACTCGAATCCACGTCGACGTGACGGAAGGGCGCCGATTCCGCCACCCGCCTGCTGATCAGCCCGGGCAGGACGACGGTCACAACCTTACCGTTCTTATCCAGTTGAGGACTCCCATCCTCACCGCGCACGGCAGCTCTAATGTGTTCTGTCATGCGAAACGCAGCCATGTCAAACTTTCCTGCATCGATATCATCGAAAACTCTTCTTGCTCCGGTCGCTCCCACGTTGTACACAAAGCTGACCAGCGCATCGAACTGTTCCTGCGTCAGCTGCTGATGTTTTACATTCCGATGCACGGCGCGTTCCGCTTCGCGAATGCGGGCATCAAGCGGCTTGGCAAGATCGTCCGCGGATAATTTGGTGCGGAACTCCTCGCGGGTACAGTGGCCTAAATGCGCGAGCACTCCTGCGCTGTACGTGCAATTGCCGACGGGGTCATCATAATAGTGGTCCTTCAGACCCTCGCGAGAGACCAGATTCGCTCGTCCCCTGGCGCTCATCGTGAGCTGATCGTTTACGCCCGACTGAGCGGGTGCTTTGTGATGCCGTGCGGCGTGACGTCGATCGCTCATGAGCGGCTCCTTTCCGGTTTATACGATAGCTGCGCTCGGGAGTGAGCGGAATTTTCGCTGAATCAAACGTCCAGGCCCTGCCAGATGGGGCGCAGATCGAGTGTGAAGCCGGCGAGCGAGTCGCTGCTGATCGAATCGAGATTCGGGATCTCGCGGCCCTCCGGCTGCGACTTGGAGTAGACCCACACCGTGCGGCGCTCCGGGTCGATCAGCCAGGCTTCGGTCGTTCCGTTGGCGATGTACTCGCGGCATTTTGCCTGTGTGTCGGCAAGGCGATCGCTCGGCGACATCACTTCAATGGCGAAATCGGGTGCGAGTGGAGCGAGCCGGCGGCGAACCTCCATCGGCAGGGCGCGGATCCTGTCGAGGTGCACCCAGGCGGCATCCGGAGAACGCTTGGCGCCGTTCGGCAAAATGAAACCGGTGCTTGCATCAAAAGCGCGACCCATTCCGTTCTGGATCGACCAGTTTGCCAGTTGGCGATAACTCTCACCGCTCTGATATCCGCTTTCGCCGCCCGCAGGCGCCATCACGATGATTTCTCCTTCCGCGTTCTGCTCGATGCGGGCGTCCGGATTCAGGCGGCACACCTGTTCAAACGCGGCCTCGCGGTTGGCTGGATCGAAGAGCGAAAGCACCTGCCGGTCTCCGGCCTGCAGTTCGGTGACGACGGTCATCTTCTTTATATAGGGTGGCACAATTTGTAGCCCCGTCCATGGTTGCCAGCCCCGGCTGCCAGACGTTCCGGACGCCCATTACCGAACCGGTCTCCCATTTGTCACGAAGATTTAATCGGGCTGTAACGGTGCTTCGGTAACTTGAATTGGATTTTCAGGGATTCCCTCGTTCGAGGCCAGGAGTGTCTGCACGCTTCCGGCAATTCGAGCGCGGTAAAAAAGCGGGATTTCCGCGACGATTTCCGAGTAAGGAGACTATGAGAAGAAGATTGAAGATAGGCGCGCTGTGCGTCACGATGGCGGTGCAGCTGGGTCTCGCCCAGGCACCCCAAACGGACCCGCCGAATCTGGCGGCCGACGATTTGAAACAGCTGCGAGACCGCATCGCACAGCAGCAGGAGCAGATCAAAAAACTGCAGGACGCGGTGGCGGAGCAGCAGAAAATGCTGGAAGCTTCGCTGGCAGCTCAGCAGAAGGCAGCCCAGCAGCAACAGGCGGCGGCTCATACCGCGGACGGCACGAACGTGGTTGCGGCGAGCACGGGCGCCAATGGCCAGCCGAGTCTGGTTCCTGCGGTGGGCGGGATGCGGCCGATCATCGGCGGCCGCGGCGGACAGCATGACACCACCCAGGTGAAATCGCCGCTTTCCATTTCGATCGGCGACACGACCTTCACACCGCTCGGCTTTGTCGACGCCACGTTCTTCGGACGATCGACCAACGTCGGCAGCGGCATCGGCACGAACTTCGCGGGTATTCCGTACAACACGGCGGCCGCGGGGCACGTTTCGGAGACGAACTTCTCCACGCAGAACTCGCGCATCGGTTTCCGGGTGGATTCGAATGTGCTGGGCGCCAAGGTGCTCGGCTACTTCGAGGCGGACTTCCTGGGCAATCAGCCCACCACCGTATTTGTATCGAGCAACTCCGATACGTTCCGCATGCGTAACGTGTTTGTCGACGTACAGAAGGACGGCTTCGAAGTGCTGGGCGGACAGGACTGGAGCTTTATGACGCCGAACCGCAAGGGGCTCTCGCCGCTGCCGAGCGATATCTTCTACACGCAGAACATGGATACGAACTACCAGGCGGGTCTCGTCTGGGCGCGGCAAACGCAATTCCGGTTCATCGCGCATCCGACTGAAAATTTCGCGTTCGGTGTTTCGCTTGAAAATCCGGAACAGTACATCGGCGGAGCGAATGGCGCCGGTACGATTACCGCTCCGGCGAAATATCTGAATTTCGTCGGGTCTTCGAGTGTCAATGGCCAGTTCAACAACGGCAGCACCAATTACGGCGCGCCGAACCTGCATCCGGACATTATCTTCAAGGGTGCGTATGATGGCCACCTCGGCGAAAAGCTCTGGCACATCGAAGCAGCCGGCCTAGTGCGCAGCTTCAAGTACTCTGCGGGAACCGGCACTCCGGTCAAGTACACGACGTACTCGACTACTGCGGGTTCGGGTTCGGTAAACGCGAATCTCGAGGTTTTCAAGAACTTCCGGCTAATCGCCAATACGTTCTTCGGATCGGGTAACGGACGGTACATGTTCGCGCAGGCGCCGGACGTGGTGGTGCGTGCGGACGGCAGTATCGCTCCGCTGCACTCGTATTCGACGGTTGATGGTTTTGAGACGAACCTCACGAAGAACACGGTTCTTTCTGCTTACTACGGCGGGATCTACATCGATCGCGTTCAGATCCAGGACACGACGGTGACGCCAACGCCGGCGAAGCCGGTCTACGTGGGTTACGGCTATAAGGGTGCTCCGAATAGCCAGAACCGCGCGATTCAGGAAGGCACGATCGGAATCACCCAGACGTTCTGGAAAAATCCGTCGTACGGCGCGCTGTCGCTGATCACGCAGTATTCCTACCTGACGCGTAATCCGTGGTACCTCGCGATCGGCGCACCCCGGGCGACGCACACCAACATGTACTGGATCGACTTGCGCTACACGCTTCCCTAAACAATCGGTATCGATTTTTTTGCGGGCGCTGGATAGAGAATCCGGCGCCCTTTTCTTTTGGCGAGAAGACGGGAGATCTTCGCATCAGCTTCCCACAAAACAAAAACGCCTCCGGATCTCTCCGGAGGCGTTTCTGGTTGAACCCGCTAGCGCGGGTGTTGGTTTACTTCTTCTTCTTTGCCGGGGCCTTTTTGGTGGCCTTCTTGGCGGTAGCTTTCTTAGTTGCGTTCTTCATCGAGAAGATTCTCCCTAAACGTTAATTTGCACGATCTATACAGACCGCAGCGTGATTCATATATAAGATGCTTCGCAAGAGATGTCAAGAAAAAAATGACATCGACGGTCCGCGGCGGACGATTCGAGCAAAAATTTCTCACCGAAACACCGCAACCCGATAATGTTTTGCTTCTCTGAGGTGCTTTGCGCCCTTCGCGCGGACAGTTTGGGTGCGGTGATTCGCGATCCCGAGAATCGGTTCGCGAAGAACGCGCTTGAAAAGTTCTGAATGAGAGAAGAGCCGTGGTGCGCGCTCATCGAAACTCGTTCGTGGCAGCGCAGGGAAGAATCCGCCGCGGATGCAAATTCCGGTGTGCTGCCAAAAAATCCGGCGTCCTGTTTTTGACCGCGATTGAAGCGCCTCGCAAGTTCGAGATACCGAGGTACAGCTTGCATCGGTACGTTCGCGGGGGACCACGCGAGATGCCTGTTTTTGCTAGGCTGAAGAAGAGGGGTCAGCCGATCCCTCCACCCCTCTCGCATCAAGTATGGAATCCGAAAACAATAATCAGGCTGTGGTCGCAGAGGAAACGGGCGAACAAACAGAGCAGACCGGCTCGGACGTGGCTTCGTCGCTCGGCGAAATTGTCTCCGAGCGCGACCGGCTGGCGAAAGAGAAGAAAGAATTGCAGGAACTGCTGCAGCGGCGGCAGGCGGAGTTTGAGAATTTCCGGCGGCGTAACGAACGGGAGCGCGGCGAACTGGCCGAGTACGCGACCATGGACACGATCAAGGCGCTGCTGCCGGTGCTCGACGATTTCGAGCGGGCTCTCAAGACCGAGAGCGCGGACAAAAAGTACGCGCGCGGCATGGAGCTGATTTATCAGCGCCTCTCCGAGACGCTCTCGAAACTCGGTCTGGAGCCGATTTCAAGCGACGTGCCGGTTTTCAATCCGCACATCCACCACGCGGTCGAAATGGTTGAGAGTAAAGACCACCCCGATCAGACTATCCTGGATGAATACCAGCGCGGTTACTATTTCAAAGGAAAGCTGCTGCGTCCGGCGATGGTCAAGGTCGCGGTGAATTCCTGACGGGACGCGGCGGGGAGAGTTCTTTGCGAGTAGTTTTCGCACTATGCCGATGAGTGTTGCCAAACGAGATTACTACGAGGTTCTGGGCGTTGCGCGGGATTGCGACGATTCGACGCTGAAAAGCGCGTATCGCAAGCTGGCGCTGACATACCATCCGGACCGGAACCCGAACAACCGGGAAGCGGAAGAGAAGTTCAAAGAAGCGGCAGAGGCGTATGCGGTATTGAGCGATCCGCAGAAGCGGGCTGCTTACGACCGCTACGGGCATCAGGGTGTCAACGGCTCGGGAGCGGCGGGCTTCGATCCCTCAGCCTTCGGCGGCTTCGAAGATATTCTGGGCGACCTGTTCGGCTTCGGAGACATCTTTGGCCGGCGCGGCGGGAACACACGGCGAGCGCAGCGCGGCGAAGACATCCGCTACGATCTCGAGATCAGTTTCGAAGATGCGATGCGCGGGATTGCGGCGGACCTGCAGATCCCGCGGATGGAAGCCTGCGCCCGCTGCCATGGGACCGGTGGCGAGCCGAACGGCGGCATGGTAACCTGCGCGACCTGCGGCGGCCGCGGCGAAGTTCTCTATCAGCAGAGTTTCCTTTCCATTCGCAAGACCTGCCCGACCTGCAACGGGCGCGGGAAAGTAGTGCGCCAGGTTTGCACGCAGTGCCGCGGCGAGGGTTACCACCGGACCGAGAAGAAGTTGAAGGTCAATATCCCGGCGGGTGTCGATAACGGCACGCGACTGCGGCTGGCCGGCGAAGGCAATCCGGGACCTGCGGGCAGCCAGCCGGGCGACCTGTATGTCGTAATCAAAGTCGCTGAACATCCGGTCTTCGAGCGGCGCGACAGCGAGCTGCATTGCACACTGCCAATCAATATCGCGCAGGCCGTGCTCGGCGCCGAGATTCAGATCGAGACATTCGATGGATCGCAGACCGTCAAAATCCCGGAAGGAACGCAGAGCGGGGCGACGTTCCGGCTGCGCAATCTCGGGGTGCCGCAGCTGAACAGCCGGGCGCGGGGAGATCTGTACGTGCATGTGGATGTGCAGGTGCCGAAAAAGCTGACGCGTGAGCAGAGGCGGTTATTCGAACAATTGAAGGAAGTGCTGCCGGTTGAGAATGCGCCGCATGAGAAGAGCGTGTTCGAGAAAGTTCGCGACTTCTTCGGGTGAGGCCGCGCAGCAGCGAAGAACAGCAGCACTTTCTGGAGCGTGAGCGCTTTGGTGAGCGCCGCGGTTTGCTGGCGGACACAATTCCACGAAGTGGCTGGGTGCGCGCTGGCTTCGGGCTTTCTTTTGTCGGGATAGCTCTTGTTGTCGCGCCAGCGCTTGCCCGGATCGGACGCGATGATGGCGGTCCGTTTTTCCTGATCGGCGCTATGGCGTCGGTGGCCTGCGGAATCGGATGTTTCCTCGTTGCCGTGCTACGTCGGTTGTTTCGCGGCTGAACGTTTTCGAATAGTTTAAAGGCTTATGGCCGCTTTCGATTCGTCCCAGTGTCCCGAAGTAGAGAGGGTGTCTGGTTTGTCTGGTTTGTGCTCAGTCGCGCTTCGCTACGGACCGGACACGTACTTCTTCGAAAACTTATTTCGCGGATTGTAGACTTCGAGCGTGCGGTTCGGCCAGGCCGTCACTTTGAGGTAGTAACCGGTGTCGGCCTCGTTCGTGTTTGCGATGAACGGATCGGCGGCGTTGTGCTCGTTGCCGCCGGCGTCTGAAAAGTGAAGTTGCCAGAGGTCGTGGATGCCGGGCGCGGACTTCACGATATCCCACGCCGAGGGCGATCCGCCTTTCTTGGCGCCGTTGTCCATGATGGCCACCCGTGGCGCGATCGCGTTCACCAGCGCCGGGCTGTTGCTCAGATCGAGTCCGTGATGCGAAACGACGAATAAATCGGCTTTGCCGAGCTTATTAACAGGGCACACGAGTTCGAGCTCTTTGTTCCAGGTGAGGTCTCCCAGATCCACCACGCGGAAATCGCCGAATTGAAGAACGGTGCCGAGGGAGCGCGCGTTTTCGCTCGGAT
The DNA here is from genome assembly GCA_021325235.1 of Terriglobia bacterium. GTDB lineage: Bacteria > Acidobacteriota > Terriglobia > Bryobacterales > Bryobacteraceae > Bog-105. Next base: position 280,219 of record JAJPHN010000025.1, read on the forward strand.
CCGATTCCTTTTTGGGCACACTACTGCAGGCGGGGTTGGGCTGGCCGGCGCCGGGAAGCGGATCGGCGATCACATTCCCATCAGCCGAAACGACGGTCACGTCCAGCCCTTTGATCGGCAGGTGATCGCCCGGTTTCGCCACGATGTGCTGCGCACCCTGAATAGCCGTCTGGTATTCGCGATAAACGGTGGAGGTTGTTTTCGTGTCTTCGCGATTTGGTCCATGATCGATGAAGGTCCCCACCGGAATCTTCTGCACCAGCTGCGGGACGCCGCCCACGTGATCGATGTGGTAATGGGTGATCAGCACGTAATCGATCTTCTTGATGTGCGCCAGCTTGCAGGCAGCAGCAATTCGATTCGCGTCGCGATAAGCGTTGTAGCCCCAGCCGGTATCGATCAGGAGCGAATCCCCGTGCGGCGGGACGAAGAGCGTCGCCTGCCCGCCTTCCACATCGATGAAATAAATTTCGAGCGGTTTATCGGCGGCGCGCAGAGTCGCGAGCGATAAAACCGCGCCGAGTGCGAGAGAAAAGAGCCGCATGCGAGCGATCGTATCAGAGGAGTTATTGACAGGCGACGATGCGATCGCGCTCGAGAAGGGAAGTATTTACAAATACGGAATTTTCACGAGGCAGCAGAAAATTTGGTTCGTCGAACTCGTGGTAAGACCATTGCGAAATTCGCAGCGAGTAGCGGCCGGGAGCGGCATCGAGAGCAAAGCGGCCGAACGGATCCGATTTCGTTCGATAGGCAGGTTTGCGCTCGCCCGTTCGCCAGAGTGAAATTTCGGCGCCTTTGAGCGGTTTGCTGTTTGAGTATTGCAGAAGTGTGCCTCGCAGGCGAGGGCGGCTCGGATCGAGAACGGCGTACGAAATGTCGGTGTGTATGCCGCAGTAGCGCATGTCCGGTATGCTTCCGAGACTGAGCACTACCGAGAGTGGCGCCGGGCTCTCAATGCCGACATGCACGGAAGCAATGCCGTCCTTGAAACTCTCCTCGCTGGCTCGCAGCGTATAAGAGCCGGGCGGAACATCTACAAATTGAAAATGGCCATCTTTTCCGGTGCTGATCTGCCAAATGCGATCGGGCGAAAGAAGCAAGACGCGAGCACCGCTGATCGGCTCTGAAGCGCTATCGGAAATCGTACCCGATACAACGGCCGCGGCAGCCGACGACAGAAAAACTGCGCTCAGCAGAAAACCAGAAGCGAGTCTAAGCGAGCTCATGCTCCGGCCGCTTTTTCTGCGCAGTATATGCGCGCACAGCGGGCAATGGATCGGAAGATGCAAAGACGGTGCTGAAAGGCATGGAGGCGGCGCCAATCACCGCGCCGTCGCCTGCGAGCGCCGAAGGACGGAGCAGAACCGGCAAGCCCGAAGCCTGATACACGTCGGGCAAGCGTTCGCGCAGCAGCGGCGCCGTGATGGGCCAGGCTCGCGCGAGCGCACCGTCGATCACGACTGCGTCCGCGTCGAGACCCCAGACCATGTTGGCGATACCGGTTCCGAGATGCCGGGCGGTTTCTTCGAGCGCTGTTAGCGCCGCTTGTTCTCCTGCGACGGCCCACTGCGCAATGTGCTGCGCAAAGCCGGAGACATCTTCACCCGGCTGCCGCTCGCGCGCGTCCGGCTGCTGCGAATACCTCCGGCAAAGAGTCTCATCGGAGACCAGTTGCTCGAGCGTGGTGGCCTGCTCGGAGTGGCTATTGCTCGCGAGCATTGTCATCTGGCCGAACTCGCCCGCCGCCATGCGCGGTCCATAATGGATCCGGCCATCAAGCAGAATCGTCGCTCCCAGACCATGGCTGATGCCGACGAAGATGAGGCAATGCGCCTGGCGCAGCTCGGCCGGACCAAAGCTGTACTCCGCATGGGCGGCGGCGCGCACGTCGTTATCTACATAAATCGGTTCGGCCAAGCGCTCTTCGAGCAAACGGCGAACTTCCACGCGGCTCCAGTCGGCGCGATTACCTTGCACCAGTACGCCGGCGCGGCTGTCCACAATTCCGCGCATGCACAGGCCGATGCCATCGATGCGTTCCAGGCTGCGGCGGCGCCGATGATGCGCGATCTCCTGCGCCACTACTTCAATCGCTTCGACCGCAACCTCCGGGGTGGGAACGGACCAGCCCTCCATGATGGCTCCGCGCATATTGGTCAGAGCGAAGCGAGTTTCCGTATTGTCGACCTGCACGCCGAGAGCGACGCGCCGCGGGTTCAGCTGCAGCCGCCGTCCGGGGCGGCCGCCGGTGGGCTTTTCATCACCCGTTTCGATGATGAGTCCATCGCGAATCAGACCGCCGATGATGCGCGAGGTGGCTGGTTCGGAGAGCCCGCTCAGCCGGGCGATGTCGGCGCGCGAAAGCTCGTCGTCGTGCCGCAGCAGCTGCAGAATGACGGCGCGATTGGCGCGGCGAACGTTGCCCAGTCGCAGCACAGGGCGGCTTGCCGGGGCGCGCTTTAACACTTTTTCTACATACCACACCCGGCGGAACTCACCCGTGAGTTTTCGCGTAATCTTGGGTAAGTTATTACCAGGAGAAAGTATCGTTGCCCTTTTGTACGAATTGCGGGACCGCGGTTGCACCTTCGGCCTCCTATTGCGTCAACTGCGGACAAAAGCAGCCGCCTGCGTCCGCTCCGCCGTTTGAAGATCTCTTCCACGGCATGACCGACCGCACGGCTTCGCTCCTCTGCTACATCCCGCTGTTCGGCGTCATCCCGGCCATCGTGTTTCTCGCCTCGCGCAAATTTCGCACCCATGCGCGCGTTCGCTTCGACGCTTTTCAGTCGCTGTACCTTTTCGTGGCCTGGCTGATTGTTTCGTCCGCGCTGCCGGCGTTTTTCATCGCGCCCGGCTGGCGGGCTCAGAACACGCTGGTCGATGCCCTCGAAGTACTGCTGCTGATCTGCTGGGTCTATCTGCTGGTGAAAGCTTCGCAATCGGAGCAGGTGCGGCTACCCCTGATCGGCGATCTGGCCGCGCGCTCAGCCATCGAACAACTGTAGGGCATGATAGAATAATTATTCATATCGGTGAATAATTACTCAAAGCGCTTCTCCGTCGGAATCGCGGGTTTTCGGGGTTATAGCGGCGCGGAATTGGTCCGTATTCTCAAGCACCACCCTTCGGTGGAGGCTGTACTGCTGGAGCATCGCGAAGACAGCGAAGGGGCGCCGGGTCCGCTCGGGCAGAAGCCGGCGCAAGTGATTCCGGCCAACGCCGAGGCGATTGCCCGCGAAAAGCTGGATGCCGTGCTGCTGGCAACGCCGCACCATGTTTCGCTCGAGCTGGCCGGTCCGATTCTCGAGACCGGCACGCGTGTTATCGACCTGAGCGGAGCCTTCCGGCTGCGCGATGCCGAGACATTCTCGCGCTGGTACAAGGAGCGGCACACGCGACCCGAGTTGCTGGCCCAGGCAGTCTACGGCCTTCCGGAGTTTTATCGCGAGTCGATTCGCGAAGCGCGCTTTGTGGCAAATCCAGGCTGTTATCCCACGGCCGCGAATCTCGCGCTCCGTCCGCTGCTGGCCGCACAGGTGGTCGATCGCAGCCGCGGAGTCATCTGCGATGCGAAATCGGGCATCAGCGGCGCCGGCCGCAAAGCATCACTCAAGACCAGCTTCTGCGAATCGGCCGAAAATTTCAGCGCCTACGGGATTGTCGAGCACCGGCATGTTCCCGAAGTGCTGCAGAACTCTGGCCTGGGCGAGCGCGAGTTCACCTTCACGGCGCATCTGCTGCCGGTCACGCGCGGCATTCTGGAAACCATCTATCTGCGTACGGAACGCATCGAAAAAGCGGTGGATCTGCTTTCGATTTACGAAGAAGCATATGAGAACGAGCCCTTTGTGCGGCTCTACGCACCGGGCAAAGTGCCCGATCTGCGCGCCGTGCAGCATACGAATTTCTGCGACATTGGCTTTGTTTTTGACGCTGAGAGCCGGCGCGCCGTCATTGTGGCAGCGGAAGATAACCTGGTGAAAGGAGCGGCCGGACAAGCGGTGCAGAACCTGAATCTGATGCTCGGATTGCCCGAGACGGAGGGCCTGCTGTGAAGATACTGGCCAAAGTCGGCGGCACGCTGCTCGATGCGCCGGAGAGCCGCGCCAATATCGCTGCGCAGCTGGCAAGCGTGGCCTCGACGCATCAGCTTGTCGTCGTGCATGGCGGCGGCAAGCAGCTGACGCGGCATCTGGAAGAGCGCGGCATCGCGAGCCGGTTTGTGAACGGGTTGCGCGTTTCCGACGACAACGTAATCGACGCGGCGCTCAAGGTCATTGCGGGCAGCGTGAACAAGCAATTCGTTTCGGCGCTGCGCGCGGCCGGTGTTTCGGCGCTGGGATTGAGCGGTGTGGATGGCAGCCTGACGATTGCTCGGCAGATGAATCCCGCGCTTGAATCGGTGGGCGCGCCGGTGCGCTCCAACGGAGAACTTTTGCGTCTGCTGAACGGCGCCGGCTACCTGCCCGTCGTGGCCTGCCTGGCGGGCGATGAACAGGGCCGTGTCTACAACGTGAACGCGGATCAGATGGCCGTCTCCTGCGCGGTTGCTTATGGCGCCGAGAAGCTGGTTTTTCTCACCGATGTTCCGGGCGTGAAGAATGCCGAAGGCGATGTTCTGGCGCGTATCGATCCCGATGAAATCGGGCGGCTGATTCGCAGCGGAGTGGCGCATGGAGGCATGCAGGCGAAACTCGAGGCGGGCGTGGCGGCATTGGCGCAGGGTGTGGAGGAAGTCGTGATTGCGCCGGGACAAGCGGAAGATGTGTGCGCGCGCATCCTGGCGGGTGAAGCGCTCGGTACGCGGCTGTCGCTCAGTGTGCCGCAGCCCGAGGAGGCGCGGTGCTGACGGCTGAACAAATCAGCACCGGCGTGCAGGTCCGCAAGGCTTCGATGCGCGATATCCCGCATATTCTGGACCTGATCAACGCCTATGCCGCCGAAGGCATCATGCTGCCGCGCACCGAATTCGAGCTTTCGGAAAACATCCGCGATTTCACCTGCGCCTGGGATGGCGTGCAACTGCTCGGCTGCGCCGCGCTGCATTTTTACGGCCCGCACAGCGCGGAGGTGCGCTCGCTGGCTGTGCGCCCGGTGGTGAAAAAGCTGGGTGTCGGGCGAAAGCTGGTCGAAGCGCTTGAAGTGGAGGCGCACGAACAGGACCTTGCCTGCATCTTTGCCTTCACGTATGTTCCGGGATTTTTCGAACGGCTCGGCTTTCGGGAAGTCGAGCGCGGCGAGCTGCCGCTGAAGGTCTGGAAAGATTGCCTGCGCTGCAAAAAATTTCAGAGCTGCGATGAAATCGCGGTGCTGAAGCGGTTGCGCCCGGGTGCCATCCTGAGCCCGCTGCCTCCATCCGAGGAACTGGTCACGTTGCCCACTCCGGCCCGGGACGTGCATCCGCACTGAGCCGGCAAGCCCTCACGCTTACTGCACCTGAATGGTCAACGACTCGGACTTGGTGTGCCCCTTGCCATCGTCGGCGGTGATGGTGTAGGTAGTGGTTTTGGTCGGCGCAATCTCCACACAGTGGCGGTACATCGGTTTCGTCTCTTCTCCCACTGGCGGATCGATTTTCACCGTAGCCGCGTTTTCCACGCCGTAGCAGAGGTTCGTGCGTTCGCCGCGATGCAGCAAACCCTTATCGGCGGAGAACATGTTGAAGACAATTTCGCCGTGACCGAAAACTGCATCCACCGTGCGCTGGCGCTGCTCCTGCTCTTTGGCTGCAGCGGCGCGCTGGGCTTCGACCTCGCTCTGGTGGCGTGAGTAGAAGACCCAGCCCACATAGGCAAGGGCGATGATCACCCCTACCGTGGTGAACGGCAGTAGTTTCTCGAGGAACGAACGCTTGGGTCGGACGGGTTCCTGCGGACGGGGTGCATCGGTGAGGGCCATAGCTGTAGCTTAGATGCGCCGCCCCCGGAAATCGCTATACTGGCAAAGAAAAAGCGAATGCTGGATGTTGAAGAGCAGCTCGCGCGGCTGCGCAAACGGGTTGCGGCGATTGACCGGAAATATCAGAATCCGCGCCCGCCTCGTGCACCGGAGCCCGCTTACGATCCGGACCGGCGCGGGCTGACTCGCTCGTTTATCGAAGAATGGGCTGAAGGGCAGGTGGTCGCGAACGATCCCGGCTCGCACTTTCAGATGGAGCGCACCTATCCGGCGCACCGGCAGCACGGCGCTGCCGATATTGGCGCGCTCGCTGAACTTCCCGCCGATTTTCTCGACGCTCTGAGCGAGAACGAAATCGCCAGCGCGGCGCCCGAGCGCTGGGCGTTTCTCGATACCGAAACGACAGGGCTTGCGGGCGGCTCGGGAACCTACGCATTCTTGATCGGAGTGGGCCGTATCACGCGCGAAGGATTCACCGTCCGCCAGTTTTTCATGCGCGACTACGTAGAAGAGCGCAGCATGCTCATCGCGCTTGAAGAGCATCTGGCTGCCTTCGACGTGCTGATTACCTATAATGGCCGCAGCTACGATCAGCCGCTGCTCGAGACGCGTTATCGCATGCATCGCGCGCGGCCGCCCTTTACGCGCCTGAATCATCTCGATCTGCTGTATGGTTCGCGCCGGCTCTGGAAGCTGCGGCTCGAGAACTGCCGGCTGATGCAGCTCGAACAGGAGATTCTCGGGGTCTGCCGCGAAGGCGATCTGCCCGGCGAACTGATTCCGTACGTCTACTTCGAGTATTTACGCTCGCGCGAGGCGCAGCGGCTGGTGCCGATTTTCCATCACAACGCGATGGACATTCTCACGCTGGCCTGTCTGACGGCGATTGTGCCGGCAGCTTTTCGCAAGACAGATGCCGATTCGCTGGCGCGGGTGGGGGTGCGCCGCGGGACCGAACTCGCCGGCATTGCACGCTGGCTGCGCGCGGCGGGTGAGCATGAAAAAGCGCTGGAAGTCTTTCGGCGTGCGCTCGCTGCCGGATTACCCGACCGGCTGCTGTTTCGGACACTTTGGGATATCGGCTGCCTGGAGAAGAAGCTGGGACGCGCAAACGACGCGCGGCATATCTTTCTTGAGCTCGCCGGCTGCCGCAACGAGTATCGAGTGCAGGCTCTGGAAGAGCTGGCAAAATTCAGCGAGCGGGAGGAGCGCAATTTCGCGCTGGCACTCGAATTCACTGAACGCGCGCTCGCCTTCGGTCTCACGGAAGCTCTGCTGCGGCGCAAACAGCGGCTTGAAGCACGGCTCGCGCGGCACCGCACCCGCCGTTTGCTGTAGCTGCGAAAAGGAAGCGCGCTGGTATTCTGAAAAAGCTTGCCTCCTGGTTTTTTTGCGAGTGTACGGACACGGCGCGCATTGTTTTGCTCCATCTGCCTCGCTGCCATCGTGCTGGTCCCCTTACAGGCCGGTGCGCCTGCCGATGAGCCGTTGCTTTCGATTTTGCAAAGTGAGCTCAAACGCGAGTTCGAGGTGCTCAAGGCCAAGGGCAATCCAGCGGCGTATTTCCTGGCCTACGAAGTTACTGAATCGCACACGGACGCCGCCACTGCCTCGTTAGGCGCGCTGATCGGCACAGACCACGCCGACACACGAGGCTTCGATACAACCGTGCGCGTGGGTTCGCCGAAATTCGACAATTATCATCCCTACCGCGGAACGCCGATCCGCTTCACCACCTATCGCCCCTTAAGCCTGGGCGACAATGCGAACCAGATCCGCCGTGCGCTGTGGTCCGAAACCGACGGCGTTTACCGCGCTGCTTCCAGGCGCTTTTTGCAACTCGAGACCGACCAGGAACTGCTGGCGCAACAGGCCAAGCAGGACGCCGATTTTTCTTCAGAACCGCCCGAGCACTCGGCCTCTGCTCCCGAGATCTATCGCTACGACATGGATGCCTGGTCGCAGAAGCTGCGCAGCTGGTCGGCGGAATTCAAGAAGCATCCCAAAATTCTCAGCTCTGCGGTGACGTTTCGCGCGCATCGCGAGATTCGCACGTTCGTCGATAGTGACGGAAGCGCGATCGAGCAGGGCAGCAATCTCTTCCGAGTCGAATTGCAGGGTGCGGGACTGGCACCGGATGGCATGGAGGTCGGCGACTTCAGTACCGTCGAAGCGAGTGATCCGGCGCATTTGCCGGGCGACAGCGTATTGCGTGAGCAAGCGGCTAAACTCGCCGAGCGAATCGATGCGCTGGTGAATGCGTCTCCCGCCGAGCCGATCGTCTGTCCGGCGATTTTGTCCGGCCGCGCGGCTGCGGTCTTCTTCCACGAAATTTTCGGGCATCCCATCGAGGGCCAGCGGCAGAAGGATATCGCCGAAGGCCAGACTTACACCAACATGCTCAATCAGAAGATCATGCCTGACTTCATCTCGGTCTCGTTCGATCCGACGCGGCGGCAATATAACGGTACCGATCTGATTGGTTCCTACGCGTACGACGATGAAGCGGTGAAGGCGCGACCTGTCAGAGTCGTCGATGCCGGCGTGCTCAAGACGTTTCTTCTATCGCGCTCGCCCGTGGGCGAATTTGTTCACTCCAACGGACACGGACGCAGGCAGCCGGGATTTGAAGTCGTGGCGCGCCAGTCGAACCTCTTCGTCGAATCGACAAAGCAGGTTTCCGACGCGGATCTGCGTGCTCAACTCATCGCGGAGATCAAGCGCCAGTCGAAACCGTACGGGCTGTATTTTGAAGAAGTCTCGAGCGGCTACACGCGCACGGGCCGGCGGGGGCTGCAGGCCTTTACCGTCATTCCGCTGGTTGTCTACCGTGTGTATGCAGACGGCCGTCCCGATGAGTTGATACGCGGCGTCGATATTGTGGGTACGCGGCTCGCTCCCTTTGGCAAAATTCTTGCCACGTCTGATCATTCTGAAGTGTTCAACGGCTACTGCGGCGCGGAGTCGGGCAGCATTCCGGTCTCGGCGGTTTCGCCGGCCATCCTGATCTCCGAAATTGAGACGCAGCGCAAGCAAAATTCGCAGCTGCAGCCGCCGCTTCTGCCGAGGCCGGATCTGCCGTGAGAATTGCATTGATTTTGCCGGTTGCCGCCGCCGCCGCTTTGGCGCTGCTGGCGGCCGACACAAGCCCGGACTGGGGCGGCGATGTGCAACTGCGCGCCATGGCCGACGAGCTGACGCGTTCGAAAACGCTTCAGCTGAATAAGCTGGAAAAGCCGTACTTCGTTCAATATGCGAGCGAGGACACCGAGGGCTTTAGCGTCGCGGCCGCGCTCGGCGGCGTCACGCAGGTCGCGCACTTCCATAGACGAACACCGCTGGTTGAAATTCGCGTCGGCGATTACAATTTCGACAACACAAATTTCCTGTATACCGTTCAAGCCCCGGCCGGTTTGCTGCCAACCGACGACGACTACGGCGTGATGCGCACGGTTCTGTGGCGTGCCAGCGATGTCTCTTACAAACTCGCTTTAACGGAAATCGCGCAGAAGCGCAATGCTCAGCGCGAAGTGGCGGAGCCGGACAAGACGCCCGATCTCACGCCGGTAAAGCCTGTGCAGGTCATCGAGCCCATTCAGAAATTTGCAATCGACGACAAGGCCTGGATGAGTTCTGTCCGCGAAGCATCTGCGCGGTTCGCATCGCATCCGGACGTCATGACTTCGCATATCGCCATGAACGCGCACGGGCTCACTTACCGGCTGGTCAACTCCGAAGGAACGATTGTGCGCGTGCCGCAATCGTGGGCCGAATTGGAAATTCGCGCCAGCGCCAAAGGCAGCGAGGGCCGGCGCGTGTGGAACCAGTATTTTGTTGCCGGGCTGGATGTTTCCGATTTTCCGCACGGCACGGCACTCTCGCATTTGGCCGACACTCTCGCCTCGCAAACGGATCAGCTGCAGAAAGCACCGCTGGCTGAGGATTACACCGGCCCGGTTCTGTTTGAAAAGGAAGCGGCGGCCGAAATGATGGCCGAGGTCTTGACGGACGCGATCGTGCGGCATCGCAAGCCGGTGGCTCCTTCAAACGCCAACGGCCCGGCGGCGCAGTGGCAGGAGAGCGTCTGGGCAACCCGTGTAGGATCCAAAGTGACTCCCGACTGGATCACCATTTTCGACGATCCTCTGGCACGCTCCTTCAAAGGGACAAAGCTGGCAGGCTACTACACGATCGACGATGAAGGCGTTCCGGCGCAGCGTGTTTCGATCGTCGAAGCCGGTGCGTTCCGAGGTTTTCTGATGAGCCGCGAGCCGGTGCGCGATACCGATCGCTCGAATGGGCATGGGCGTCTGCCTGGCGGCTTCGGTGAACATCTGGCGACCATCGGGAATCTGTTCGTCCAGGCCGGCAACACCGTTTCGGAAGCCCAGTTGAAAGCGCGGCTCATCGAAAAAGTGAAAAGCGCCGGCTTGAAATATGGATTGATCATCCGGCGCATGGACTTTCCCTCCACTTCGACCCTTGAAGACCTGCAGGGGCAGGCGCGTCAGGCGCAAAAGAGCGGATTTACACGTACCCTGAGCGAGCCGCTGCTCGTCTATCGGGTTTGGCCCGATGGCCGCGAGGAATTGGTGCGCGGTTTGCGATTCCAGGAGTTCAGCGCCAAGGATCTGCGCGACGTGGCGGCGGCCGGGAATGAACCGTACGTGCTGAACTACATCAACAACGGGCACAGCTTTAATCGCACCGACGGGCGCGCGGCAATTGTGCCCTCTTCGGTGATCTGCCCGTCGCTGCTCTTCGAAAGTGTGGAACTGAGCCGGGCGGACAATGAAGGTAGTTTGCCGCCGCTCGTACCGGCGCCCGCGCTCGTAGCCGAGCAGTAGTTCGTAATGCGTATTCTCAGCCGCGCCATTTTCAAAGAGATTTCGACCAGCGCCTTACTGGGCACTCTGCTGTTCATCTTTGTTCTGTTCCTGCGCACCATCGAACGACTGTCCTCATTATTGGTGCGCACCTCGGCTCCGCCGCCCGTCATCGCCAAACTGCTTCTCTATGCGCTGCCTTCCACACTGCCCTTTGCGCTTCCGCTCGGCGTGCTGGTTGGCGTACTGATCGGATTGAGCCGCATGTCGGCCGACAGCGAAATCACCGCCATGCGTGCCTCGGGTATCTCGAGCGCGAGCGTGCTGCGTCCGGTACTGCTGTTCTCCTTTTTTGCGCTGGTCATCACAGCGCTTGCCTCGCTCTGGCTCACTCCGCTCTCGCTGCATCTCGAATCCATGGTGGCGCGCAACTTTGCCGCGGCTCAGCTGACAGGCAATATCGAATCGCGCATCTTCGACGAGCAGTTTCCCAACATCGTGCTGTACGTCGGCAACGTGAGCACGGTCGGCAACCAGGTGATCTGGCGGCCGGTCTTCATGGCAGATACGACTCCGCCCGACGAGCTGCAGCGCGAAGGGAAAAATCGCGGCTCGGGACCGCGCGTGATGGTCGCCGAAGAAGCGATCCCGCATCCGGACGCAGCGCATAACCGCATCATTCTGGACATGCGCAACTTCCGTTCAAGCGAGCGCGATAAGGACGGCAAAGTGGTCGGCACCGTCGCGCCGGCGCAGGTCGAAGCTCTCACCGCGCAGAAGCAGGAAGAACTGAATCTGAACAAGACCGTACAGGAGATGGACACCGGCCCGCTCTATAAACGCGTCTACCGGCGTCACGATCTTTCGCGCGAGGATTACGTCGATGCGGCCATCGAGCTTCACCAGCGTTTCGCACTACCGCTCGCCTGCGTGCTCCTCGCGCTGGTCGGCGTGCCGCTTGGTATCTCGTCGCGCAAGGGCGGCAAATCGGCGGCCTTCATTCTCACGGTTGTACTCGCGTTCCTGTATTACCTGAGTTTCATCACCCTCATCGGTCTGGCGAAGAAAGGAAGCCTGCCGGTTCCGGTTGCAGTTTGGACGCCCGATGCCGTCTTCCTCATCACGGGTTTGTTTCTCGCCAGGCGGCTCGAGCATCCCGGCGATTTCGATCTCGGCGCATGGTTCCGCATTACGCTTGCTCGAATAGGAGCACGCATCAAAGGCCTGCGTCCCGTGCCCGGTCAGAGTCAGATTCGTATCGGCGGGATCCGGCGCTTCGGATTGCGCCCCTTGCTCATCGACGCCTACGTACTCAACGGTTTCTTGTTCTATCTGGTGGTGCTGCTTGCCGCGCTGGTCGCCCTGATCGAAGTCTTTACCTTCTTTGAGCTGCTGGGCGACATGATCAAGAACAACATCAGTATGTCGACTATGCTCGATTACCTCTGGCATCTGGCACCCAGCCTGATTTATCAGCTGACTCCGATTGCAACGCTGGTCGCCTCACTGATCTGCTTCGGAATTATGACGAAGTACAACGAGGTGACGGCGTTCAAAGCAGGCGGCGTGAGCGTGCATCGTCTGGCTGCTCCTGTGCTCGCGATCAGTCTCCTGCTGAGCGCGCTGCTGTTTGCGTTCGATCATTACTACATTCCGGAGGCAAACCGCCGGCAGGAAATGCTGCGCGCCGAGATCAAGAACAAACCGGTCGCCACCTATTTGAAACCGGACCGGCAGTGGGTTTTCGGCCAAGGCTCGCGCGTTTATAATTTCCGTTTCTTCGACGCACATAAGGCGCTCATGTCCAACGTGAACGTCTATGAGCTGGATCCCAAGACCTATCGCGTCGTGCACCAGATCTCGGCGGATCGCGCCATATGGGATCCCGCCAGGCAGACCTGGGTCTTCGAAAATGGCCTCAGCCATGTGAACGGTGAATCGGGTGCCGAGTACAAGCAGTTCTATGGCAAGAAGGCCTTTTTCCCGGAGCTGACCGAGCCGCCTTCCTGGTTCGCCAAGGAAGAAAAAGAGTACAAGGAGATGAATTTCGAAGAGCTGGCGCGCTATATCCGCGAGCTGCAGATCAGCGGATTGAACACTGTTCCTTTGCAGGTGCAGTATTACAAGAAATTTGCGGTGCCACTGTTCGTGCTCATCATGGCGCTGCTCAGCATTCCATTCGCCTTCGTGGCGGGCAACCGCGGAGCGATGACCGGCGTGGGTATCAGCTTCGGTATTGCGATCGCCTACTGGACCATTGGCACGCTGTTCGAGCAGATCGGCGATTTGAATCAGCTGCCGGCCATGATGGCGGCCTGGTCGCCCGATGTCATCTTCTCGCTCGCCGGGCTGTACTTCATGGCTCGCATGCGCACCTAAAGCCCACTCGCGGATTCGCTCGATTCCATTCGTTAGACTCGAACTGATTTGAGCGAAAAAACTTTCGACGAACCCCGGCTGGCGCTGAACCGGATTTATACGCGCACTGGCGACCGCGGCGAAACGCATTTAGCCGGCGGACAGCGCGTCTCGAAAGACGATCCGCGCATTTGCGCTTACGGAACGGTTGACGAGCTGAACGCCTTCGTGGGTCTGGTGCGAACCACGGCTGAATCGATTGCTGGTACCAGCGCAGAACTCGCAAACCTCGCAAAAATTCTCAAACGCGTACAGCATGAGCTCTTCAACCTGGGTTCGATTCTTGCCACTTTACCCGCCGACGTGCACCCCAAACAGGCTCGCATTACAGCCGCCGAGATTGAGCGGCTCGAGCGCGAGATCGATCGTGCCAATGAATCGCTGGCGCCCTTACGGTCGTTTGTTCTGCCGGGCGGAAGCCGACTGGAGGCGGAATTGCATGTGGCGCGAACCGTGTGCCGCCGGGCTGAGCGCGAGCTTGTGGGCCTGATGCGCGAAGCCGAGGTCCCGCCGGAAGCGCTCCATTATCTCAACCGGCTGAGCGACGCGCTGTTTGTCTGGAGCCGCTGGGTCAATCATCTCCAGGGCGTCGAAGAAACTCTCTGGCAGCCCAACGCCGCGGCTAGCGGACAGCCTCGCGAGTGAGTCGCGCACACAAAGGCTCGGTAGCCGCGCTTCTGGCCGGCTTTCTCGGCTGGACGCTCGACGCCTTCGACTTCTTTCTCGTCGTCTTCTGCCTGACCGCAATTGCCAAAGAGTTCGGCAAGTCCGATAGCGCGATTGCTTCGTCGCTCGCGATTACGCTGGCGTTTCGTCCGGTCGGCGCACTGATATTCGGACTTATCGCCGATCGTTACGGCCGCCGCCTCCCGCTGATGATCGACCTGATCTTCTACTCGATCGTGGAAGTTGCAACCGGCTTCGCGCCGAACTTTGCGACCTTTCTGGTTTTACGCGCTTTGTTCGGCATCGGCATGGGCGGCGAGTGGGGGGTGGGCGCATCGCTCGCCATGGAGAAAGTGCCGGCGCGCTGGCGTGGTGTCCTCTCGGGCCTGTTGCAGCAGGGCTATGCACTCGGATATCTGCTGGCCGCCGTCGCATACCCGCTCGTTTTCCCGCGCTACGGCTGGCGTCCGTTGTTTTTCCTGGGCGGATTGCCCGCGTTGCTCGCGCTGTTTGTGCGCTTCCGCGTCACCGAGTCCGAAGTCTGGCAAAAGACCAGCGGCGCCGGCTGGGGCCACATCGGAACCATGATCGCGCGCAACTGGAAATTATTCCTGTATCTCGCCCTGCTGATGACGGGCATGAATCTTTCCTCGCACGGAACGCAGGATATGTATCCCACTTTCCTGCAGCGCTTCTGGCATTTCGATACCTCGAAACGATCCATCATCACGGCCATTTCGATGCTCGGTGCGATTACCGGCGGGGTGGTCATCGGACTCTTGTCGGATCGAATCGGACGCAAACGGACCATCGCGTGGTCGCTGGCAGCGGCGATTCTGGTGGTGCCGCTGTGGGCCTACGCGCCGCAGGTGGGCTGGCTGATTGCGGGCGCGTTCCTGATTCAGTTTTTCGTCCAGGGCGCGTGGGGCGTGATTCCGGCACACTTGAGCGAGCTTTCGCCCAACGAAATTCGCGGCTTCCTTCCCGGTTTTGCGTATCAGTGTGGCGCGCTCGCGGCGGGTTCGGTGGGAACTTTCGAAACGCTGCTGGCGCGTCATATCAGCTACGCGAGTGCGATGGCCATTACGGCCGCCGCGGTCTTCCTCTTCACGATTCTGATGATCAGCTTCGGCCCGGAGCGCCGCGGCGTTGAATTCGCGGAAATCCCGTGAACAGGCCCGAGGTCAAGGGCGATAGATAGCGTACGAGGTATCGGTCTCCCAGACCCGCACATAGCTGATCTTCGCGCCGTCCAAACCCTTCTGCATGTCTTCGCAGATAAACTTGGCAATGTTCTCGGCGGAAGGATTGATTTCATCAAACGGCTTGAGCTCGTTCAGATTCTGATGATCCAGATAGGAACTGGTTTCGCGAAGCCGTTCTTTAAGCCGCGCAAAGTCGAAGAGCATCCCGGCCTCGTCGAGTTCAACGCCCTCCATGCCCACCTGCACCCGATAGTTATGGCCGTGCAGGTTCTCGCATTTCCCGTAATAATTGCGCAGGAAATGTGCTGCGGCAAAGGTGTGTTCTACACAAATCTCAAACATGGACCTCAAGCATGAAAAAAGGCTTCGACGTCGGTCAGCTTTTTTGAAAAGCCGTACGCAGGCAGGCTTTCAAAGAAAACGCGCCCGTAGGGGAACCGGATAATTCTATTATCCAGCAGCACGAGCACGCCGCGATCGCTCGAGGCGCGGATGAGCCGCCCGAAACCCTGTTTCAGCGCCAGTGCGGCCTGCGGAACCTGGTAATCGCGAAACGCATTCCCGCCTTTGCTCCGCACATCTTCGCTGCGCGCCGCCACTACCGGATCGCTCGGAACCGCGAATGGCAACCGGTCGATGATCACGCAGCTGAGTTGCTCGCCCTGTACATCGACGCCCTGCCAGAACGAAGATGTACCGAAGAGCACCGCACCGGGCGTGCGGCGGAATCGCTCGATCAGCGCGGTCCGCGGCGCATCGCCCTGTACCAGCAGCGGATACTCGAGCCGGCGGCGCAGCAGCTCGTATACCTGATGCATCTGCGCATAACTTGTGAACAGCAGAAAAGCGCGGCCGCGCGTGATCTCCAGAATGCGCTCGATTTCGTCGGCGGCCCGGCGCGTAAAATCGGAGTCGCGCGGATCCGGCAGGTGCGGCGGAACGTAGAGCAGCACCTGTTTTTCATAATCGTACGCGCTTTTCACATGCAGCGTTTGCGCATTGCTCAACCCGAGGCGCTGTTGCAGGAAAGCGAAGTCGCCTGCCACGGTGAGCGTAGCCGAAGTGAGAATCGCCGTGTCCAGTTTTTCGAACAGCCTGCCAGGCAGGATCTGTGACACGTCGATCGGAGTCGCTTGCAGATAGAGGCCGCGGCCACGCGCTTCCGTCCAGTACACAAATGAACTGTCGCGTCCTTCCATCCAGAACTCGAGCGCTTGCTTCAGCAGACGAGTGCGGCGCACCAACGGAATGATCTCCTCGATGGCGCCCTCCACCAGTTCGAGACGCGTGCTTAGAGCTTCCAGCGCAAAGAGCAGTTCGCGATAGATGCCGGCGTGATTTGCCAGGAACCGGTCGTGCGTGGCGAAGCCGTGCCGCCCTTCAGCCGGAAATAGCCGGAAGAATTCGTCGCTGCGGTCGCCGAGCTGTATCAGCGCGCGATCAAGCTCCGGCGTGGCGAAAAACTTGCGGCGCGAACTCGCCGCAGCATCCTTGATGAGCTCCTGAATCTGCAGATTACTGACTGAGATTCCGAAGTACTGTCCGGCCACGTCTTCGATCTCGTGCGCTTCGTCGAAAACCACAGCTGTGTAGTCGGGCAAAATCGCGCCAAACGGTTGATCGCGCACTGCCAGATCGGCGAAGAAGAGATGGTGGTTCACGATCACGATATCGCTCTCCTGCGCGCGCCGGTGCATCTCGGTAATGAAGCAGCGCTCGAACTGAGCACACTTCTGACCGGCACAGGTGTCGCTGCGTGCATCGAGCTTCCACCACGTGCTGCTCGATTCTGCGATCTGAGTGAGCTCCGCGCGATCGCCCGTCTGAGTCGTTTGTTCCCACTCACGAATGATCTGGAAATCGCGCATCTCGTCAAGACCAGTAAGAATCGGCTCGCGCTCGGCGTTGTACAGCTTCTGCCGGCAGAGATAATTTGCGCGCCCCTTCATGTAGCAGACGCGCAGCGGCCGGTCGAAAAGAGATTGCAGGAATGGTACGTCTTTCGAGTAAAGCTGTTCCTGCAGATTCTTTGTCCCGGTCGAAACGATCACGCGCTTACCCGATAACAGCGCAGGAATCAGATACGCCAGCGTCTTGCCGGTTCCGGTGCCGGCCTCCACGATCAGGTGATGTTTCTCTCGCAGAGCGTTTTCGATGGCCTCGGCCATCTCCAGCTGGCCCGGACGAAATTCGTAATTTGGATGCGCTTCCGAAAGCACGCCATTACGGGCGAAGAAGCTCCGCGTCGTAAGCTTTCGCGCACGCGGCGCTGAGGGTTCGGTGGAGGCAGGGAAGGGCACTGCTGGTTGCGAGCCGGAATTCTCAGTGTATTATGCGGCGCGCTCGCCCGCCCGGCTATTCTCAAGATGAGCCGGTATGGCGGAAGAGATTTTTTACCTTTCGGAACTGCTGGGCGTCAAGGTCTTCGACCTGAAAGGGCGCGATATCGGCACGCTGCGTGATGCTGCGCTGGTCCCCTTGATCGACCCGGTGCGCCTCGACCGCTATCTTGTCGGCGCCGGACCCGGCTGGCTCAGCATCCGCCACGACCAGATTCAATCCATCAGCACCAGCGGCATTCATCTCAAAGACGAGCGCCTCACGCCCTATCATTCCGACGAGTACATGCTGCGCATGGTCCGCGATCTGCTCGATCAGCAGATCATCGACGCGCAGGGCCGAAAGGTGGTTCGCGTGAACGACATCACCTTTCTGAAAGAAATCGAGAATGGCAGCGACGTGCTGCATATTCTCGAAGTCGATATCGGTGTGCGATCGATCGTACGGCGTCTCCTGCGCGGTATCGTATCGCCCGGCGTCATTCGCAAAGCGCAGAGCCGCATCCCGGCCCATTCCATTCGATGGGAGTTCTGTAACGTTCTCGAAGCCGACCCGCAGCGGCGTGTGCGGCTAAACATCTCCAACAGGCTGCTCGAGAACATGCATCCCGCCGACCTGGCCGATATCGTCGAAAACCTCGGCCATGAGGACCGCGCCGCCATTTTCAGCACCATGGACAGCGAGACCGCGGCCGAGCTCCTGACCGAAGTCGAGCCGGAATTGCAGGCAAAAATCATCGAATCGCTGGAGGCCGAAAAAGCGGCCGAAATCCTGGAGGAAATGGAGCCCTCCGAAGCGGCGGATTTGCTGAACGAACTCGAAGAAGACCGTTCGGAAGAAATCCTCGATGAAATGGAAGAAGAGGATAAGGAAGAAGTCGAAGAACTGCGCGATTTCCGCGATGACCGGGCAGGCGGCCTGATGGACACCGGCTATCTTGCCCTGCCGGACGACGCAACCGTGCAGCGTGCACACGATGAGTTGCGCAAAGACGAGGATGCGCTCGAAAACCTGCACGCGATCTTTCTGGTCGACGCCGATAACCGCCTGCGTGCGACCGTCCCGCTGGCCCGGTTGTTCTTCGCTCCCGGCGATGCTCCGCTGAAGCAGTTCGCGATGGATCCACTGCTCTTTGTTACCGCAGACGAGCGGCCCGATCGCATCTCGGAAATGTTCGACAAATACAATCTGCTCGCGCTGCCGGTGGTTGATGACGAAGAGCGGCAGAAGCTGATTGGCGTAATTACTGTGGACGACGTGGTCGCGCTTTTGCGGCGCTAGCGCTCACTTCGTTCCGATCGCCGGATCGATTTTTCGAGCGAGCGCCAGTTCGGCCTGTGCTTCAGCGCTTTTTTGATCGCGCTCGAGTGCCAGGCTCAGACTGTAATGCAGCGATGCCACCAGCGGATTCACGCGAATGCCTTCGCGATAAATCTCTTCCGCCTCAGCATAGCGGCCCTTGGTGAAGAGCGATGCGCCCCAGTTCAGATAAGCAGGCACATAATCCGGATCGAGCGCGAGCGCTGACTTGTACTCCGTGATTTCGTCTTCGCGTCCCAGCGCTCCGTAGGCAATTGCCAGGTTAAAGTGCGCGCCCGGATCGTTCGGATAATAATGCAGTGCGACGTTCAGGATGCCGGCACTCGCCTGCGCATTACCCGCTTCACCCTGCGAAATGGCGAGAAAGGTGAGCGCGCGCAGAAACTGCGGATAAATTTTCAGAGCTTCGATCAGTTCCGCCGCCGATTGCTCGCGATTCCCCGTGCGGCGCAGTTCCATTGCGTGGTCGAAGTGCTGCCCGGCTTGTTCGCGGAAATCGCGCGGCAGGCGTTCAACAATATACGACTTGTTCGCGCTCGAGACGACTGGTGAAATCTCCCCGGGCGCGAGTGCAAGCGCAGCTTTGGCCCAGGCGGGATCGAGTTGTGCTGACTCCAGATCGCCCAGGTAGCCGCCATTGCGAGCGCTCGCGGCATCGCTGGAATTGGCGCGCGCCAGATCGAAAAATGATGCGCCCGAGACGAGCTGATCGCGTATCGCCGCTGCTTTGGCTACATCGTCCAGCGCGATCAGCCGCAGATATTCATGCTTCGGCGCGAGCGTGCTGCGCCATTCCGGCTTGAGCGGGCCGCCTGGCACGTTCTGCTCCGGGTGGACGCGAATCCAGTGATCGGCAATCACGAACGGCGCGCTGTGGTTGCTATCCGGCATATGACATCCGATGCAGCCGCCGATCCGGTTCACCGGACAAAGAGCCGGATGTTGCGCCGCCGCGTTGTTATGACAGCTGAGACAGGTTTTCTCGGACTTCGCTACCAGTGCCGCGCGCGGAGCGTCCTGATGCGGATCGTGGCAGCTCACACAATCGATCTGGCCGCCGCTCTGCCGCCAGCACTCGCTGTTGCTCAATGCCGTTACCTGATCCGAAATCAGCAGATCGTCCGGCAGCGGGTCCTGCACCTGGCTGAACCCGGAGTGGCACTGTGCGCACGGCTTCATGCGCTCCGTCGCGGGGAGCTTTTCCGGATTCAGTATCTGCTTGTCGGCCGATTTGACGGCGAGCGCTGCCACATGAGGGCGGCCCGGACCATGACAGCTTTCGCACGATACTCCAGTCTCCTGATGCGTGCCGATTGCGCGCGGCGCACCGTGACACGCCAGGCATTTCTCCTCAAAGCGCGGCGTGAGCACGCGGCCGAGCGCAGTCTCATACGACGCGGGCTTATCTTTGGGAAATCCGGGCGAAAGTTCCAGCCGGTTTTGCGGCGCGTAGTGCAGATACCGCGTCTCGATCAGCGGCGGCCGCGCCAGCCGTGAGCCGCTCAGTTCATTCAGTCGCGCCAGAAAACTGATGCCGTGGCGCTTGCCGCCCATGGTGATCTCGACCGGTATTGAAACCTCGGGCTGCTCGGGCAGCTTCGCTGTATACGTGATCCCGGCGGCGTCTTTCTCGAGAACGTATTCGGCTGCGGGTGCGGGTCCTTCGGAATGCGTCTCTTTGAACCGGGATGGCAGCTCGTGGGGCGACGTGCCCTGCCACGTTTGCGCCATCGCGGTCTGCGCCTGAGTCGCGGCGATGCTCTTATGGCAGCCCGCGCAAACGGTGCGCCCCAGGTAAGAGTTATCAGCCGCGGCGCTGATCGCGCACACAAATACAAAAAGCGCAACGAACTTCAACTCGAAGGATACCGCTCGAAGTCCTCGAAATTACGTGACCTGCTTTATTGGTCTGCGGACAAGCAACTCACTCCGTGCGCAATGCCACCATTGGTTCCACACTCGCCGCGCGCGCAGCTGGAAGCCACGATGCCAGAAGCGCAGCTCCGCAGAGCAGAACCGTCGCAATGCTCAGCATGAGCGGATCCCAGGGAGCGACGCCGAAGAGTTGCCGCGTCATCAGGTGGCCCGCAAGAATGGCCAGAGGAATGCCCAGCCCGAGCCCTATCAGAATCTGTAAAAAGGCCCCGCGCAGAACCATTCCTACCACGCGCGATCGATCCGCCCCGAGTGCCATTCGAATACCGATTTCGCTCGTGCGCTGCTCCACCGTATATGCCATCACGCCATACAGTCCCACCGCCGCAAGAATCAATCCCAGTACGCCGAAGAGCATGGTGAGCGTCGCGATCATGTTTTCCTGTTGGAAATCACCGCTAAGAATCTTCGAGTACGGATCGACGCTGTAAACAACCAGATCGGGCGCGACTTCCGTCAGCGCCTTTCGCACGGCGGTTTCGAGCCCGGGCGGATTTCCGGGAGCCCACACAACAATGTTGCCGAGGAAATGCGAGAAGAGATCGAATGTGTTGAATTGCGGGTCGTCGTACTTCGTGCTCTGTGTTTCGGGCAGCCAGAACATCGGGCCAATTGGATCCTTATAATCCCAGGTCATGTAGCGCATATCGCGCACCACTCCCACAATCTCGAATTTCCCGGCGTACTGTATGCGATCCATGCCGAAGTGCTGCCCGATCGGGTTCTGCTTTTTGAAAAACCGGCGCACGAAAGCTTCGTTGACTACGGCCACATTACGCGTGGTGGACGCATCCTGATCCTCGAAAGAGCGGCCCTGTACCATTCGGGCTCCGAGCGTTTCGAAAAAGCCCGGCATCACACGAGCCCAGCCGGCACCCGTATCTTCTTTCGGTCCGGGTTCCGGACGGCCCGCAATGCGAATGCCCTCGTTCCAGCTGTCGCCGCTCATCGGTGCGTACAAAGCCGGCGCAACCATGCGTACGCCCGGGATCTGCAGAAGACGCTCATCGATACGGCGAAACAGCGACTCCATCTGCTCCGGCTTGTAGTTGCCAAGCGTCGGATTGATCGACACCAGATAGCGGTCCTTCGTCTCGAACCCGAAGTTCTGATGCTCCAGGTTCCGCAGGCTCCGCCCCAACAGCGCGGCAGCCGACAGCAGCACCAGAGACATCGCCGCTTGCCCGATCACAAGCGATTTCTGCGCCAGCGAGCTGCCGCCGCGCACCGAACGATTACTGCCGCGCAGCGCTTCCACCGGATCGACCTGCGACGTCATCCAGGCCGGCGCAATACCGAACAGAATGCCGGTGAGAACCGAAACCGCAAGCGTAAACAGCAGCACCGGCCAGGAGGGCGAGGCATCAACGGGAACATAATTCTGCGGGCCGCCCCCATTGTGGAATGCCAGATAGAGAATCAGCTTGCTGCCCGCGTAGGCGACGCCAATGCCGAGCAGCCCTCCCACAAGCGCGAGCAGGACGGATTCGACCAGAGCCTTACGAATCAAACGGCGCCGGGAAGCGCCGAGCGCCACTCGAAGAGAAGTCTGAAACCGCTCCTTTAAGCCGCGCGCGAGCATCAGATTGGCAAGATTTCCGCATGCGACGAGCAGCACGCAGGCCGCCGCGATGAGCAGCAGCTTCAGCCCCTGGTTGTACTGATCGCGCATGGCTGCCACCCCCGCTCCTCCGGGAATGAGGTTCAGCGTTTGCTTTTGCCAGGTTTGCTTTTCGCCCGGTTCCATGTCGGGCACGTGGCTCGCAAGCCAGGCGTGAAATTCCGCTCGTAGTTTGGCCTCGAGCGATTTCGGGTTTACACCCGCATGGACTCGCCCAATAATGTCGAGCCAGTTCGTATTGGGCCGCTTCAGCCGCTGCGCTTCTCCGTCAATGAGCAGTTCCGTAGAGAGCGGAAGCCAGAGGTCCGGCATGCCCCAGCCGTCCAGTTTTGCGCCGTAAAAGCCAGGCGGAGCCACGCCGATGATCGTAAACGGATGACCATTGATCTGGAAATTCGCGCCCACCACTGATGGATCCGAGGCGTATTTATCGGTCCAGACGTGATAACTCATGACGGCCACCGGCGCAGCGCTCTCGTGATCGTCGCCGTCCATCAGAAAGCGGCCAATCCACGGACGAACGCTCAGCGTGCGAAAGAAATTGCCCGAGACGAATTCGCCATTCTGCGTACCCACCGGCGCCTGTGAACCCGCCCGGCGAACACCCAGCGGCGCATTACCTGCCTGCAGCGCCGCAAGGTCGATGAACTCCGGCGTATGATCGCGGAAGTTTTTGTACGCTTCGTAGGAGAACAACGAAAAATTTCCGTCGCTGTCCTGCGTATAGCCGCCCCAGTTGCAGCAGCGGATTTTGTCGCCTATGCGCCACAGCTCGTCGGGCTTCGTCACCGGCAGCGACTTCAGCATCACTTGATGCACAAGCGTGAAAATCGCGGTGGTTGCGCCGATTCCGAGCGCCAGCGTAATCACCGCCGTGGTCGTGAATCCCGGTACTTTCTTCAGTTGTCGAAGTGCTTCTTGCAGGTCCGCCATGAGGTTGTCCTTCGATCTCGGTTTGAACTGTCAGGTGCGTTGCGTTTGCTCAGATTCCAGGTCGTGGCCAATTTCAAATACGAACGAACTCGCCCGCAGTTGGCAAAATTTTTTCTGAGCCGCGGTGCTCCTCGGTGGTAATACTGAGCGAAATCGAGTTAGTTACAGGAGGGATCGGTGAAAACGCAGAATTTTCCCCACTGCGCAGTTCGCCCGTGGCGAAAGAGACGCGCGTTCGGCCTAATCCGCCAGGCCGTGCTTGATGGCAAACCGTACCAGTTCGCCGGTGCTGTGCAGGTTCAGCTTCTCCATGATCTTTCCCCGATGCGAATCGACCGTGTAGACACTCAGATTCAGCTTTGCGGCGACCTCTTTGTTGGTCTTTCCCTCCGCAATCAGCTGCAGCACTTCGCGCTCGCGGTTCGTGAGCAGATCCACCGGGTCGGTCACATTCTGGCGATAGTCGCTCAGCAGCGCGCCTGAGACCGCCGGGCTGATATAGCCATCCCCGCGTGCCACCGAGCGCACCGCATTCAGCAGCTCGGTATCGATCACGTCTTTGAGCAGATACCCTCGCGCACCCGCCTTGAGAATCTCCCGCACGTACACGGCTTCCTTGTGCATGCTGAGAACCAGAATGCGCAGCCGCGGATTCGCCTGCATCATCTGTTTCGTCGCTTCAATGCCGTTGAGCTCCGGCATCGCAACATCCAGCAGCACCACGTCCGGCTTCAGCTTCTGCGCCAGTTCCACCACTTCGCGCCCATTGGCCGCTTCGCCCACCACGCTCAGGTCCGATTGCGAAGCAAGGATCAGCTTCAGTCCCTGACGAACAATCGTGTGATCGTCCGCCAGCAGAATTCTTGTCATCTCTACCTGCTCATGATAGGGGGCAGCTCACCGCAACCGCGAATCCCTTGCCGGGCTCGGAGCTTATGCGCGATTCTCCGCCGCATCCGCGCGCGCGCATCTCAATGCCGGCCAGCCCCAGGCCGCGAGCGCCCGCTTCGGTTCGCTGCCCGCGTCCGCGGCCGTTGTCCTTGATCGATAACTCGACTTTCTCTCCGCGCGAATGCAGCCCAATATCCACTACCGTTGCCCCGGAGTGCCGCGCCACATTCGTCAGAGCCTCCTGCGCAATCCGAAACAGGTGCGTCTCGGCCTCATCCCGCAGCCGCACGCCTTCAATATCGCTGGTGTAGCGCACTTCGATCCCAGTCCGCTGCGCGAATCGTTCGGTTAATGCGCGCAGTGCTGCATCCAGGCCGAAATCGTCGAGAATCGTGGGACGAAGCAGCTGCGATATCTCCCGAACATCGTGAATCGCGCCGTCCACCAGCGCCATGCAGTCTTCCACTCGCGCCGCATCCGGCGACTGGCGCAACGCTGAGAGGTTCGCCTTCACCGCCGCCAGCGCCTGCCCCAGCTCGTCGTGCAGCTCATGGGAAAACCGGCGCGCCACCTGCTCCTGCGTCTCGAGAAACGCATATTGAAGCGCGGCCAGGTCGCTCGCCTGCGCCTCCAACCTCCGAAACAGCAGCGCCGAGTTACGCACCGCCCACGATGCGCCACCAAGCGAGAGCACAACGCAGAGCGCAAACAGCCACACCGTCCAGCGCAGCAGCCCGTGCCCGGTCTGATAGATGCTCTCCCGAAGCAGTTCGGCTTGTTCGTAGGCCGATTCGAGTGCGCTGCTCATCTGCTGCCGGTTCTGGTCGAGCTGCGCCAGGATCTCCTCTCGCCGCACCACATCGCGGCTGCGCGCGAGCTTTCGCCAGCGCTCGTTCAATACCGACTGCTCGGATTCGATATTGTCGATCGAATCTTTCGCGAGTGCCTGCCGCTCGGCAAACGTTTCGGTCAGCGCATTGATCTGATGAATCGTCCGAAACGCAACCAGCACCGCCGAGAGCAGCAGGAGTGCCGCGCAGCCAAGCCCGATCAGCAGCATGCGCTGCCACTGCTTGCGTGTTACCAGCTTTTCCATTCTGTTCAGCCGGCTAAAAGCAGCCGTCCGCTATGACGATTCTTTCATTAAGAGCTGTTTTTGCCTATCCCCGAAATCCGGGATTCTTTTTCGCCGTTTCAAGCGATGGCACAAATGCCGCGCCGGAGGCACATTAGAACTGTGAGCGGCAAAAACAAGCTAGCGCCTCTCAGCGAGGCTAAAAACTAAGCCATAAGCCGCCACAAGTTAGAGGAGACCAAACATCATGAAAAAACTTTTCACTTCCACGCTGCTGACCGTTGCTGCGGTTCCGTTCCTGATGGCTGCCCCCAATGCTGCCAAGAAGGCCCAGAACACGTCTGCTTCGTCCACCACGACAACCACGAAAAAGGTGCAGAAGAAGCACTCCAAAAAGAGCAGCAAGCCTGCCAAGGACACCGCTGCTCAGGCCAACAAAAAGTAATCAACAAAAAATACGATCCACGTCTTTAGCCCGGGCTCCGCGCAGGAGTCCGGGCCATTTTTTTTCTTTGCTCGCTCAGCGCGCAATCGGAATCCGCTCGTCCGCTATTGCCTTCTGAAAAGCGGCGAAATCCTCGTGCGTGATCTTCGCATATGCCACGCCATAGCGCACCAGCGAATCAAGCGCCTGATCGGAGCCCCCAATATATGCAGCGATCGCCAGTGCATCACCGGAACGGGCATGCCCGCGCGCCAGCAGTTCACCCGCGATCTCGGCCAGCTCGGCCAAACCTTCGCCGCGCAGAGTCGCAATATCCACACTGCCCTTGTGATCGTTCAGTTGCCGCACCAGATAATCGTGTTCTCCGATGCGCGTCCAGCCAAGCAGTAAATCCGAAATCGGCTGAATCTTGCGTTGTCCGCTGACCACGCGCCGGCCTTCCTGCCCGAGTTGTTTTACCTTAAGATAGGGCGTATACGCGGAAGGTACTTCCTGTTTGATCTGCAGAAAGAGCGGATCGTGCTGCCCATTGCCTTCCATCAGCACCACGTAATCGCGCAAGCCGACGCTGCCGGTGCCCACCACCTTGAACGCCACATCGAGCGGCCGAAAAAAATCGAATAAATGTAAACGATCGGGCGGCAGCGAGTCGCGGTACAAAGGCAAGGCTTCCAGAACATCGCGCTTCGCCTGTCCTGTGATCGGCCACAAAATCGGCCGTGCATCGCGGAACCGGATGCGCCCACCTTTCTCCGTCTGCGTGTACTTCCGGACCAGATCGGCCGGTTGTGCACGCTCGGCCTGTTGCAGCGCCGCCGAGGTAGCCTGCGCTTTTTTCAATCGATGGATCTGGTGCCGGGCAGCCACCAGGATCGGCTGGTCGGCCATCTCTTTAATGGCCCGAGCATAGCTGTTTACGAATCGCGCCGCGCCTTCTTCGCTCGCGCTCGCGCTGTGTTCCGATTCCTGTCCCGCGAGCACAATGCTCGCCGCCATGCGCTTGACATCCCATTCCCATGGACCCGCAATCGTTTCGTCAAAATCGTTGATGTCGAAAACGATTCGCCCGTCCGGCGCCTCGAACGAGCCAAGATTCTGAACATGCGCATCGCCGCAGAGCTGGACGAAGAGCGCCGTGTGCCTCGCGTTTCCCAGATCGGCCGCCATGATCGAGACAGCTCCTCGAAAAAACGCAAAAGGCGAGGCCGACATCCGCTGATATTTGACCGGCAGCAGACGCGGAACGCGATCGCGCCGCGCCGCAAGCAAAATCTCGATCGGGTCGAAGCTGCGCTTGCGTTCGATTTCGCCCAATTTCGCACGGCCCTGGCGCTTGCGAGCATCGCGTCCCAGTTCCAGCCGCGCCTTGCGGGTCAGTATTCGCTCGCCGTCGGATCGCGCCATTCAGCGACGCAGATAATCGTCGGTCTTGTTCAGCCAGTCTTCGCGTGGCGGCGTGAAGAGATCGATATCCACCGTATCCTCGAGCGCCACCGCTGTATGGGGCGCGTTTGGCGGTATGCACAGAAACTCGCCAGCCCGCACCGTGATCTCCTCGCCGGACACCGTGAAGTGCAGAGCTCCCGACTCGATATAGCTGATCTGCTCGTTATGGTGCTGGTGCAGCGGCACCACGCATCCTTTCTTCATCAACACGCGCGCGACCATGACCTTGTCTCCGACAACGATCTGCCGCCCGAACAGTGGATTCAATTCCTCCACCGGGAGCTTGTCCCATTGAATATGTGTCGCCTTCGCTTCGCTCATTTCGTTACAGTCCTTTGTACATGCCGCCATCGACCAGAATAGTCTGTCCGGTGATGTAGGAGGCGCGCTCGGAAGCAAGCCAGACGATCGTATCCGCAATCTCCTCGGGCCGCCCCAGCCGGTCGAGCGGAATCTGCCTTGTCCACGTCTTCTCAATCTGTTCGGTCGTCTGTCCCGTTTGAGCGGAGCGCTTCTCGGTCAGTTCTTTCACGCGGTCCGTCGCAATATAGCCCGGGGCCACGTTGTTCACCAGGATCCCGTCTTTTCCGAAATCGCTTGCCAGGCTCCGCACCAGCCCCATTACTCCTGCGCGAATCGCATTCGAGAGCACCAGATCCGGTTGCGGCTGCCGCACGGTGATCGAGCTGATCATAACGATCCGCCCCCAGCGCTGCCGCTGCATGTGAGGAATCACCGTACGCGAAAGCGTCACCGCGCTGTGCAGATTCAACGCAAAGGCGCGATACCAGTCGTCGTCCGTTGTATCGAGGAATTGCTTCGGTGGCGGACCGCCGGCATTCGCAACCGCGATGTCGAGCCGCCCAAACCGCCCCGTCGTGTTCGCGACAAGCTTCTCAACCGCTGCCGTATCGCTGACGTCCAGCGCCTCCGTGTAGACTTCCACCCTGTGTGTCTGGCGAAGCTCTGCGGCCAGTTCGTTCAAAGTTTGCGGATTCCGTGCGCAGAGCGCCAGATTCGTTCCTTCGGCTGCGAATGCCTTGGCAGTGGCGCGTCCCATCCCCTGACTCGCGCCGGCCACCAGCGCCACTCGACCTCTTAGTCCCGTTTCCATCGTTTTGCCGTTTCCCGAATGCGCTTCAGTGCTTCGGTCAAATTATCAAACGAATTGGCATAGCTGAAGCGCACGTATCCTTTCCCGTGCTCGCCAAAAGCAGCCCCGTCCAGCGAGGCCACCCCCGCTTCGTTCAGCAATATCTCTTCCACCTGCGTCGACGAAAGGCCGGTGCCTTCCACGTTGACAAAGGCGTAAAATGCTCCGCTCGGCACCGCGCAGCGAAATCCGGGAATCTCGTTCAGAGCAGGAACGAACATGTCGCGTCTGCGCCGGAATTCGGCCACCATGCTCGCAATCTCCGCATCCGCTTCTTCCAGTCCCTCGAGCGCCGCCCGCTGTACAAATGTCGCCGCGCACGTATTGGAGTTCGCCATCAGCTTTGTCACTGCCTTCGCCAGCCACTCGGGCATCACGCCATAGCCCAGCCGCCAGCCCGTCATCGCATAGCTCTTCGAAAAGCCGTCCATCAGGATGGTTTTTTCCTGCATCCCGGGAAGGCTCGCGATCGAAACTGGCGTCGTGTCATACGCAATCCGGGCATAAATCTCATCCGACAGAATCATCACGTCCCGTTCGCGAACCAGCTCTGCCAGCGCGCGCAGATCTTCCTCCGGAATAACGCCGCCCGTCGGATTATGCGGCGAATTCAAAATGATCAGCTTCGTCCGCTCATTCAGATGGTCCGCTATGAAATCCAGATCCAGAGAAAACCCCCGCGATTCGAGCATCGGCACCGGTACCGGCTTCGCCCCGACGAATTCAATCATCGAACGATAAATCGGAAAAGAAGGATCGGGATAGAGCACTTCATCGCCCGCCTCCACCAGCGCCATGATCGGAAAAAAGATCATCGGCTTGGCGCCCGGCACGATGCACACCTGCTGTTCATTCGCCGCAATGCCTTTGTGCTTTGAAACATGCTGCGCAATGGCGCACCGGAATTCAGGCAGCCCGGCCGGAGGTCCATAATGCGTCCAACCGTCTTCGAGCGCCTGCTTGGCCGCCGCCACAATCGGGCGCGGCGTGTCGAAATCCGGCTCGCCGATCTCGAGGTGAATCATGTGGCGCCCCTGAGCTTCCAGCGCACGTGCGCGCGCTAGTACATCAAAGGCGCTTTCAATAACAAGAGCATCTATGCGGCGGGCAAGTTTCATCTTGATCTCGAAGAAAGGGCTCAAAAACGAAGCGGGAACCTTTGAGGGGTTCCCGCTCGTCGTGTCGATCGTGTTCGACCCTGGAATTGTGACTAGTTGGTCCCCTACTCGTCGGGGTACTTCGAGTATATCGTTAACGATTTGCACCAGTGTGATTTGCAGCAGGTGGCTGCAGCGGCGCCGGTGGAACCTGCGGCGGATTCGGAGCAGATACCTCGTTCGTTGCCGGCGGCATCTTCGGACCACCCGGCTCCCAGCCGCGCTGCTTGTCGGTGAGATGTTCAATAGAAGGCAGTTGAGAGCGATCCCAGCCGCCTCCCAGCGCCAGCACCAGCGAAACGCTCGCCACCATCTCGCGCAATTGTGCCTGCACCTGTGTTTCGCGATTCGAGAGCACTGCATTCTGCGCCGTGATCACGTTCAGATAGCTATCCACGCCGCTCTTATAACGAACCAGCGCCAGCTGTAGATAGTGTGCGGAGGATTCAATCGCAGTCTGATCCTGCTCGATCTCCTGCGCCAGAATGCGCAGCGACGAGAGATTATCCTCCACAGCCTGAAAAGCCGAGAGCACCGTCTGCCGATAATTCGCTACGCCTGCATCGTAATTCGCCTGCGCCTGTTCGTTCTGCCCGCGCCGCGCGCCGCCTTCCCAGATCGTCTGCGAAAGCGTTGGACCCAGCGCCCAGAAGCGGCTCGGCCACGTGAACCACTGCGTAAACGACGAGCTTTCAAGCCCTCCGGAAGCGCTCAGCGTCAGGTTCGGATAGTAGGCCGCGCGCGCCACGCCAATCTCGGCATTCAACGCAGCAATTTGCCGCTCGGCAGCTGCAATGTCGGGTCGCCGCTCGAGCAGCACCGACGGCAGCGCGACGGGCACCGTCGGCGGCTTGGGCACAAACGGCGCGACTGCTAGCGAGAAATCCGCCGCTGGCTCTCCAATCAGCGTCGCAATCGCGTGCTCGTATTGTGCACGCGCCACGCCCAGGTCCGTTGCCTGCGCAGTGGCCGTGTCGAGTTGTGTCTGCGCCAGCGTAACATCTTCTTCCGAATCGATTCCCGCTCTGTATAACGTCTGCGTCAGATTCAGCGTGTCGCGATAATTGCGCAGAGTGTCCTCGAGCACGCTCCGCTGCATGTCCAGCGCGCGCACCTGGAAATAGTCCTGCGCGAGCGTGGACTGAATGCTCAGCAGCGACGTAGCCACGTCCGCCGCGCTCGCCTGCGCCGAATATGCGTTCGCTGCGATCGTGTTGCGGATGCGATGCCAGAAATCCACCGTGTAGGAAACATCGATCGGCAGCGAGAAATCGTTATACGCCTTGCTGAAGCCGCTGCTGCCCGGATTGCCCGGGTTGATCACCTGCGCGCCGCGCGTACCCGAGATGCGCGAATTCGAGTAAGCGGGAGCCGTGCTGATGGTCGGATACAGCGCAGCTCGCGCCGAGACAACCAGTGCCCGTGCGGCCCGATAATTGGCCTCCGCCGCCGCCAGCGTCTGGTTGGCCGTGGAGGCGCGTTCTTCGAGCGCGTTCAGTTGCGGGTCGTTGTACATCTCCCACCATTTCGCGCGTATTTTGTCGTCGCTCGGCTGCGCTACTTTCCAGCCCGCGCCTTCCTTGAACTGCTCGGGCGCCGCTTCCTTGTACGAAACGGGCGTAGGTGCAACCGGCTTCACATACTTCGGAGCCGGGTTGCAGCTGCTAAACAGCAGCACCGCTGCCATTCCGGTAAACAAAGCCCATTGCCGCATGCTTAGTTCTCCAGATCCTCGGAACTCTTCGGCAGCCAGCTCTTCAGATACACCGGGCAGTTCACCAGCTTCACATCGCGCGCGGCCTGCTGCGAAAAGTATTGAGCCGCTTTGCGGTCCACCAGTGTCACTTCGCTCAGATCGAGATAAATTCGCCCGCTGGCCTTCCTCGCAGCCGCGAGCGACTGCTCCAGATCCCCAAGCGCGTCCTCGCTGAACTTGCCGTTGAGCACCAGCGTGACCGCGTGTTCACCCGGGTGACTCTCGGTCGTGATTTTGTAGAGTTCCTGCATCTCTCTTTCCTGCCGTCAGCCGGCCGCTTCCGCCGGGAACTGTTCTCCGCGCAGCCCTCGCAGCCAGATACTCAGGCGATCCATGTAGAGATAAATCACCGGCGTCGTGTAGAGCGTCAGCGCCTGGCTCACAATCAGCCCGCCCACAATCGTGATCCCGAGCGGCTTCCGCAGTTCCGATCCCGTTCCGGTCCCAAGCGCAAGCGGTAATCCGCCGAGCAGCGCCGCCATCGTGGTCATCATGATGGGCCGGAAGCGCAGCAGGCAGGCTTCAAAGACGGCCTGTTTCGGAGGCTTCCGGTTGCGCCGCTCCACCCCCAGCGCGAAATCGATCATCATGATCGCGTTCTTCTTCACAATGCCGATCAGCAAAATAATTCCAATGAGCGCAATCACGCTCAGTTCGGTATGAGTGATGAGCAGCGCCAGAATCGCTCCTACACCCGCCGAGGGCAGCGTCGAAAGGATCGTGATCGGGTGAATCAGGCTCTCATACAGCATTCCAAGCACGATGTAAACCGCTACCAGCGCCGCTGCGATCAGCAGCGGTTCATTCGCCAGCGAAGCTTGAAACGCCTGTGCCGTTCCGGAGAAGCTTGTGTTGATTGTGGTCGGCATCCCCGCTTTCTGCTCCACCGCGTTGATCGCATCCACCGCCTGTCCGAGCGAAACATTCGTCGCCAGGTTGAACGAAATCGTCACGGACGGAAATACGCCCGAATGGTTCACCGTGAGAGCCGCCGTCGACGGTCGAAAATGCGTAAAGACATCGAGCGGCACCGCACCTCCGCTCGTCGAAGGCACGTAAACGTCTTTCAACCCCGTCGGATTCTGCCAGAACACCGGGTCTACTTCCATCACGATGAAGTACTGGTTCATGCTCGAGTAAGTGCGCGCAATTTCGCGTTCACCAAAAGCGTCGTAGAGCACGTTATCCAGTGCACTCGGCGTGATGCCGAGCCGCGATGCGGTCGGCCGGTCGATGTCGAGGCTCGCCTCCAGCCCGTTGTTCTGCTGATCGCTGTTCACGTCCGTCAGTTGTGGCATCTTGCGCATGAGGTTCAGAAGTTTCGGAGCCCAGGAGACAAGCTCGTTCAGGTTGTCGCTCTGTAGCGTGTACTGGTATTGCGCCGCCGCTTGCCGGCCGCCCATGCGAACATCCTGCGACGCAAGCAGAAAGAGAGTTACCCCCGGCACGCCCGTCAGCTTGGGCCGCAGCCGGTTGATGATCTGGTCTGCGGTAGCGTGCCGTTCGTCCAGCGGTTTCAGCGCAATGAAGCAGCGTCCTGTATTGGTGGTCGTGCCGCCGCCTCCACCGCTGAATGCCTGCACCGTGGCCACCCCCGGATCGCGCTGCACAATCGCCGCCAGCTGCGTAATCTTTTGCTGCATCGATTGAAACGACGTATCCTGATCGCCCATGAACGTGCCGTTCAGCCGCCCGTTGTCCTGCTGCGGAAAAAAGCCCTTCGGCACGATCACGTACAGATAAACATTCAGCCCCAGCGTCGCGATCGTCACCAGCAGCATGAGCGCCGAGTGCTTCAACACCCATCCGAGGCTGAGCTCGTACATGCGCAGAATGAAGGCAAAACCGCGCTCGCTCAGGTTGTAAAGCCGTCCGTGTTCGCGACTGTCTTTCAACAGGCGCGCGCACATGGTCGGTGTTGTGGTGAGCGAAATCACCATCGAGACCAGGATGGTCATCGACAGCGTGACCGCAAATTCCCGGAACAGCCGTCCCACAATTCCGCCCATCAGCAGGATCGGAATAAACACTGCAACCAGCGAAATGCTGATCGAAAAAACGGTCGAACTGATCTCCGCTGCGCCCTTGAGCGCCGCCTCCAGCGATCCCAGGCCCTGCTCCCGATAGCGCGTGATATTTTCGAGCACCACGATGGCATCGTCCACCACAAAACCGGTCGAAATCGTCAGCGCCATTAGCGAGAGATTGTCCACGCTGTAGCCGAGCAGGTACATAATCCCGCACGTCCCGATCAGCGAAACCGGCACCGCCACACTCGGGATCAGCGTGACGCGCCAGTCGCGCAGGAAAACGAACACCACCAGAATCACCAGCGCCACCGAGATCATCAGCGTCCGCTCCACATCCCGCACCGAGGCGCGAATCGTGACCGTCTGGTCGAGCGTAACCGTGAGCTGAATGTCGGGACTGATGCTTGCGTGCAGCTGTGGCAACGCCGCCTTGATGCCGTCCACCGTGTCGATGATGTTTGCTCCCGGCTGGCGGAAGATGATCAGCAGTGCCGCCCTTTTTCCGTTCGCCAGCCCCAGCGAGCGAACCGTCTGAACCGAATCGGTGACTTTCGCGACGTCTTTCAGGCGCACCGTCGAACCCGTCCGCAGCACGATGGGCTCGTAGTCCACCGCGTGCAGCAGTTGATCGTTCGCGTCGATCAGCCAGCGGTGATCGCGGTCCGCGAAACTGCCTTTTGCCAGATTGCTCGTCTGCGAACTGATCGCGCTGCGCACGCTCTCCAGGCTCAGGCCGAAGTGATTCAGCATGGTCGGATTCACATCGATGCGCACGGCCGGCGCTGAGCTTCCGCCGACAATCACCTGGCCCACGCCGCGGATCTGCGAAATGCGCTGCGAGAGCACAGTAGAAGCTGCGTCGTACAGTGCCGAGGGCGGCAGCTTGTCGGAGGTCAGCGCAATAATCGTGATCGGCGCGTCCGCCGGATTGACTTTGCGGTATGTCGGATTGCTGGGTAGATCGGCCGGCAGATAGCTGCGCGCCGCATTGATGGCCGCTTCCACATCGCGCGCCGCCGCGTCGATATTGCGATTCAGATCGAATTGCAGCGTGATGCTGGTCTGGCCGAGCGAGCTCGAAGATGTCATCTCCGTCACCGCTGCGATCCGTCCAAACTGACGCTCCAGCGGCGTAGCAACGGATGACGCCATCGTCTCGGGGCTCGCACCGGGTAGCGATGCCGAAACGGAGATCGTCGGAAAATCCACTTGCGGCAGCGGCGATACCGGTAACAGCCGGAACGCCACCGCGCCCGCCAGGCCCACCGCTACCGTCAGCAGCGCCGTCGCCACCGGCCGCCGGATGAATACCGCCGAGACACTCATCCCTGCGCCTCTTGCGGTGCGTTTCCCGCCGCCTTCGGCTCAGTTTCTACTCCGCTCGCCCGGTGTTTGGTGAAGCGCGCCGCCAGCTCATCGAAGAACAGATAAATGACGGGCGTCGTGTACAACGTCAGCAGCTGGCTCAGCAGCAGGCCGCCGATAATCGTGATGCCGAGCGGACGCCGCAGCTCCGAACCCACCCCTTGTCCAAACGCCAGCGGCACGGCGCCGAGCAGCGCCGCCATCGTCGTCATCATGATCGGCCGGAATCGCAACAGCGAAGCCTGATAGATCGCATCGTACGGAGCCTTGCCTTCTTTGCGCTCGGCCTCCAGTGCGAAATCGATCATCATGATCGCGTTTTTCTTCACAATGCCGATCAGCAGAACGATTCCGATAATCGCCACCACCGTCAGCTCCTGCCGGCAGATCATGAGCGCGAGCAGCGCGCCCACTCCGGCCGAAGGCAATGTCGAAAGAATCGTCACCGGGTGTATGTAGCTCTCGTACAGCACGCCCAGCACGATGTACACCGTCACCAGCGCTGCCAGAATGAGCAGCGGCTCATTCGTCAACGACGCAACAAAGGCCTGCGCCGTCCCTTGGAACGACGCCTGCATGGCTGCCGGCGGAGGCATCTCTTTCTCCACCTTGCGAATCGCATTCACCGCTTCTCCCAGCGCCGCATGCGGAGCCAGGTTGAACGACACCGTCGTCGCCGGGAATTGCCCCAGATGGCTGATCAGAATGGGCGTCGAAGCATTGGAGAAGCGCGTAATAGCGCTCAGCGGAACCGGCGTTCCTGCCGCCGATTTGAGATACACATCGTGCAGATTGAAAGGCCGTTGCCGGAATTGCGGCAGAACTTCCAGAATCACGTGATACTGGTTCAGCTGCGTGTAAAGCGTCGATACCTGCCGTTGCCCGAATGCGTCGTACAGCGCCTGATCGATCCCCGATGCCGAAAGGCCCACGCGCATCGCCGTATCGCGATCGATGTAGATAGACGATTCCAGTCCGTGCGTCTGCAGATCGCTTGCCACATCCGCTAGTTCCGGCAGCTGCTTCAGCCGCGTCACAAATCGCCCGACGTAGTCGGCTAGTTCGTTCGCATCCGGGTCTTCAATCGTGTACTGATATTCCGTCCGGCTGACAATGTCTTCCACCGTCAGGTCTTGCACCGGCTGCATGTACAGCGCAATCCCGTCGATTGAAGAAAGCTTCGAATTGAGCCGGCGTATCACATCCGACGCGCTGATCCCGCGATCCTCGAGCGGCTTCAAATTGATCTGGATGCGCCCCGCATTCAGCGTCGTGTTGGTCGAATCCACCCCGATGAAAGACGACAGGCTTTCGACCGCCGGATCTTTGAGAATCACCCGTGCCAGCCGCTGCTGCAAATTCGACATTGCGCCGAACGATGTGCTCTGATCCGCCTCCGAAACGCCCTGAATTACTCCAGTGTCCTGCACCGGGAAGAAGCCTTTCGGGATCACGATGTACAGCAGCACGGTAACGATCAGCGTGGCCAGCGCCACCAGCAGCGTCGCCACACGGTGCGCCAGTACGAATTTCAGCGTTCTCCCATAGAACTCTATGGTACGCTCGAAAACGCGCTCGCTCGCACGATAAAAGCGGCCTTCTTTGGCATCTTTCTTGTGCCGCAGCAGTTTCGCGCAAAGCATCGGTGTCAGCGTTAGCGAAACAAATGCCGAAATCAGAATCGTCACCGCTAGCGTGATGGCAAATTCGCGAAACAGCCGGCCGGTGATGTCGCCCATGAAGAGCAGCGGAATCAGCACCGCAATCAGCGAAATTGTCAACGAAAGAATGGTGAAGCCGATCTGCTCAGCGCCTTTGAGTGCCGCATCGAGCGGACGTTCGCCCTCCTCCACGTAGCGCATGATGTTCTCGATCATCACGATCGCGTCGTCCACCACAAATCCCGTCGAAATCGTCAGCGCCATCAGCGTCAGATTGTTCAGGCTGTAGCCGAGCAGATACATCACCGCAAACGTGCCAATCAGCGAAAGCGGCACGGCCACGCTCGGAATGAAGGTCGCCGCCAGGTTGCGCAGAAAAAGGAAAATCACCGCCACTACCAGCGCGATACAGACCATCAGCTCGAACTTCACGTCCGAAACCGATGCGCGCACCGTGATCGTGCGGTCCGTGAGCGTCTGAATCTGAATAGCGGAGGGAATCGTGGCGCGCAAACGCGGCAACAGCGCCTTCACTCGATCGACAACCTGAATAATATTCGCTCCCGGCTGCCGTTGAATATTGACAATCACCGCCGGCGTCGTATTCATCCAGGCCGCCTGCAGCGAATTTTCTACGCCATCAACCACATTTGCCACGTCCTTCAGTACCACTGGCGCATTGTTCTTGTACGCCACAATCACCTGTTTGAACTCATCCGCGCTGATGAGCTGATCGTTGGCGTTGATCTGGTACCCCTGATGCGGTCCGTCGAAGCTGCCTTTGGCCGTATTCACGCTCGTCGCATTGATCGCCGCGTGAATGTCTTCCAGGTTGATCCCGTACGAAGCCAGCTGCGTCGGATTCACCTCGATCCGCACAGCCTTCTTCTGGCCGCCGCCGATCGTCACGGCTCCCACACCGGAAAGCTGCGAAATCTTCTGCGCCAGCCGTGTGTCCGCGTAGTCTTCCACATCCTGCAGCGCCATCGATTTCGACGTGAGCGCCAGGGTCATGATCGGCGCATCGGCCGGGTTCGTCTTGTTGTAA
This sequence comes from Terriglobia bacterium, assembly GCA_021325235.1. Lineage (GTDB taxonomy): Bacteria > Acidobacteriota > Terriglobia > Bryobacterales > Bryobacteraceae > Bog-105. The sequence continues at coordinate 317,414 of JAJPHN010000025.1, forward strand.
ATCGGAGGTAGCGGCAGATCCGTCGGCAAAAAGTTCTGCGCCGCGTTGATCGCCGCCTGCACCTCCTGCTCGGCCACATCGATATTCAGGCTCAACACAAACTGCAGCGTGATGATCGAAGCGCCTTCCGAACTCGTCGAAAGCATCTGGTTGAGTCCGGGTACTTCTCCTAACTGCCGCTCGAGCGGCGCCGTGATCGCCGACGCCGTCACCGAAGGGCTCGCGCCCGGATAGAACGTGACAACCTGAATCGTCGGGTAATCCACCTCCGGCAACGCCGAAACCGGAAGTTGCTTATACGCCACGACTCCGACCAGCAGAATCGCGGCCATCAGCAGCGACGTCGCGATCGGTCGAAGAATAAACGGCCGCGACGGGTTCACTCCGATTGTTCCTTGCTACCTGCTGCAGCGGGCGGTTTGTTCCCGCGGACCACAACCTTACTGCCGTCCTGCAGCTTGTCGAAACCATCGGTCACAAGTTGCTCGCCCGGATTTACTCCCGTCACCGCCGATTGATTGCCGTCCGTCGTCGCTACCTTCACGTTGCGCGATTTGACCGTCTTATCGGCGCCGATCACATATACAAACGCCACCTCGTTATTGCGCTGTATCGCCGCGTTTGGAACGATATTCACCCCCTGCAGCGTTTTCACCAGCAATCGCGCATTCACAAATTCGTTTGGAAACAGCTTGATGTCGCGATTCTGAAAAATCGCACGCGCGCGAACCGTTCCCGTCGACGTATCCACCAGGTTGTCCAACGTCAGCAGCGTGCCTTGCGAGAGCTCTTCCTGGTTGTCCCGGCTCAACGCGTCCACTCGCATCTTCTTCCCGCCCCGCTCCTGCGTGATCACGTCCGAAATGTAATCCTCCGGAATCGTGAAAATAACCGTGATCGGCTGAATCTGCGTGATCGTCATCAGCGGCGCCGTGCCATTCGCCTGCACGATGTTGCCCGGATCCACTGCTCGCAGACCAACCCGTCCATCAATCGGCGCGCGAATCTGCGTGTATTCAACGTTCACTTTGGCCGCGTCCAGATTGCCCTGATCCACCTTCACCGTGCCTTCGTCCTGATGCACAGTCGCCTGCTGCGTGGCCAGCGTCTGCTCGGGAATTGCATGCTGCGCAATCGCGAGCTGATAACGTCCCAGATCCAGCTTCGCGTTCGCCAGCACGGCCTGGTCGCGCTCGAGTTGCCCTTCCGCCTGCACATACGAGGCCTGATAAGGACGCGGATCGATCACCGCCAGCAGATCGCCCTTCTTCACCAGCTGGCCTTCGCGATAATGAATCTCGGTCAGCTCGCCCGCCACCCGGCTGGTAATCGACGCCGTGTAGAACGACGTCACGGTTCCCAGCCCGCTGATCGTCTCGTCCATGTTGCCCTTCGCTACCGTTGCCGCTGAAACCGGAATCGCTCCGCCCGCGCCACGCCGCCCCTTCTGAGCGCCGCCTTGCCCGCCTGCACCGGTCTGCGACTGCCGTTGCGAAAGCAGCACGCCGGCTCCAACCAGCAATAAGGAAGCCGCAATCCACAGAGAGCGGCGCGAGATTCGTCGTAGTCGGCTCATCGCTATCCCCGTTGTACGCATCCGCACCCCTCCCGCGCGACTGCCAAAAGAGCTATCGCCAGCTATGCCATTTGGCATAGGTTCTTCGTAGGCCCGAATGCCTCGCCGTCTGACACAATCAAGTCATGCGGGCCTTCCTGTGCGCTCTTCTGCTCGCGCTCCTGTCGGCCGCCGCGCACGCGCTCGATTCCGGTAAATCGCTCACCCAATACGCGCATCGCAGTTGGGGCCAGGAAGAGGGTCGGTTTCAGCCGACCATCTATTCCATCCTCCAGACTCGCGATGGTTTCCTCTGGCTTGGCACCCAGGACAGCCTCATCCGCTTCGATGGCGTTCGTTTTCACGAATTCGCTGAGGGTAATTCGGCTCTGCATGGCCGCTTGGTCCGCGCTCTCGCTCAGGATACGGACGGCAATCTCTGGGCCGCATCGCTCGGCGCCGGTGTCGCGCGCATCTCTCCCGGCAACGCTCTGCATTCCTACACCAGGCAGAACGGCTTGAGCAGCGATTCCGTCTTCTGTCTATCGCCAGGACGCGACGGCTCCATGTGGGCCTGCACCACCGAAGGGCTTTCGCGCATCGCAAACGATCGAATCCGCACCTTCACCACCCGCGACGGTCTGCCCTCGAACCGCATTCGCGCCGCCTGCCAATCGAACGATGGAACCATCTGGGCCGCCGGCTTCGATTTCGGATTGAGCCGCTCGAACAATTCCCGCTTCGTCTCCGTCGACATCCCCGAAATCGGATCGCGCCAGAGTGTTACCGCTCTCAGTTGCGCGCACGACGGTTCGCTCTGGCTCGGTACATCGCGCGGTCTCGTGCACATGAGCTCGCATGCGATTGAGCGCTTTCCCGCCATCGGCGCTTCGCCCGACAATGAAATTTCGGCATTGCTCGAAGGCCGTGACGGCGCGCTTTGGATCGGAACCAGCGATGGAATCGTTCGACTGCGTAATGGCGAGCTCAGCACGTATCGCACCCGCGACGGCCTTTCGCAAAGCCAGGTGCTCTCGCTCTGCTTCGATCGCGAAGGATCTTTGTGGGCCGGCACCAAGAACGGCCTCGACCAGTTTGCAGATGGGAAAGCCGCGCCCTTCACTGCCAACGAAGGATTAACCAGCAACGATTCGGGTCCCGTGCTCGAGGACGAACAAGGTCGAATCTGGGTCGGCACCCTCGATCGCGGCCTCAACATTCTCGATGGCAAACAGGTCCGCAAAATAACCCGGGCCGACGGATTGCTGAGCGATCGCGTACTCAGCCTCGCCTCCGCCGAAAGCAACGTGATGTGGGTCGGCACATCCGCCGGCGTCAATCGAATCGTGCACGGCCGCGTCGTCGCCGCCTATTCCGCTCCATCCGGCTTGCCCGGTCCTGTGCGCAGTTTGTTCATCGATCACCAGGGCACCGTCTGGGCCGCCAACGGTGCCGACATTCGCAGGCTCGTTGGCCATCGATTTCTAAAGCCCGATATCACAACTAATCAGAACATCGCCCTGGCCGGCGTGATTCCCCTGTTTGAAGGCAGCGAAACGCCCGGCGTCTACGCGTTATCGGAAAACCGCGCCATCTTTTCCGCTCTGGATATCACCCACCCCGTCGAATCTCTTTCCTTCGACCCCGCCAGCGGCTCGCTCTGGCTCGGTACGCTCGGCTCCGGCCTGCTGCGTCTGCGAGCCGGCTCGCTCGCCCACGTCTACGCCAAGGACGGACTGTTCGACGCTCGCATTTACAGCATCCTGCCCGATGGCCGCGGTAATCTGTGGCTCGCCTCGAGCAAAGGCATCTTCCGCGTGAATCAAAACGAGCTGAACGAATTCGCCGATGGCAAACTCCCCTCCATCACCAGCCACCCGTTCTCCACCGGCCAGCTCCACTTCGAATGCAGGTCCGGTGTTCAGCCCGCTGCCTGCCGTACCCGTGATGGCCGCCTCTGGTTTTCTACCAGCAATGGTCTCGTGGTCATCGACCCGAATCGCATCTCCGGCAACCCCATCCCGCCGCCCGCCGCTATCACCGCTCTCGTCGCAAACGGAAAGCGTATCGACGCCGGTGCCGCGCCTAGGCTCAAGGCACAGGATGCAAATAATATCGAAATTCGCTATGCCGGCCTGAGCTTTATCACTCCCGAAAAAGTCTCCTTCCGTTACCGTCTCGGCGGATACGATCGCAGCTGGGTCGATGCCGGCGCACGCCGCGAAGCCTTCTACACCAATCTCCCGCCCGGCAGTTTCCATTTCGAGGTCGAAGCGCGCAATGCCGATGGCGTCTGGAGCGTTTCGCCTGCTTTGCTGCAATTCACCATCGACCCGCGCTGGTACCAGCGCCGCTGGTTTTTCCCACTTCTGGCTCTGATTCTCGGTCTTGCGATTTTTGCCGCCGTCCGCCTGCGCATACGTCAGATGCGCACCCGCTTCGGCCTCGTGCTCGCCGAGCGCACACGCATCGCCCGCGAACTGCACGACACCCTGCTGCAGGGCCTCTCCGGCATCACCATGCAGTTGCAGGCGCTCGCCATTCGCCTGCCGATCGGCGAAGAAAAGCGGCTGCTCTCCGAGATCATTCGCGATGCTTCCCGCGCCGCTTCCGAAGCTCGTCAGTCGCTCTGGGGTTTGCGCGGCGGCAGCGCGCCTGAATTTTCCGAGCGCCTGGCCGAGCTCGTGCACCAGGTCGTCGGCACTCGCCACATCTCGGTCGCTCTGTCACTTGCGCCCGTTTCGCTCGCCGGCCTCCCCGATTGCGAATTTCAGCTCCTGCGCATCGCCCGCGAAGCCCTCACCAACACCCTCAAACACGCCGGAGCTCTGCACGTCCGCGTCATTCTGGAGCAGCAGCCCGGTGGCGTTCTCCTGAGTATCGAAGACGACGGCCTCGGCTTCTCCGCTCCCTCGGAAAACTCACTGCATTTCGGTATGCGCGGCATGCAGGAGCGCGCTCATGAAATCGGCGCCGAACTCAAAGTCGTCAGCTCACCGCAAAGTGGCACCCGCGTCGGCGTCTTCCTGCCGCTGACCGGTAAGCTTGCCGGCCCCGGTAACCATGTGCCTGCCGGAACGCATCAACTCTGATAGCAATGGAGACTCTGAATCCAATGGAGACGCCCCGCCCGGTACGCATTCTCTCGGTCGATGACCACGAGCTCGTACGCAAAGGCGTAGCCTCCATCCTGGCCACCGAGCCCGGCCTGCAGCTCGTCGCCGAAGCCTCCAGCGCCCGCGATGCAGTCCGGCTCTTTCGCGAACTGCTGCCCGACATCACGCTCATGGATCTGCGCCTGCCCGATGAGAGCGGCATCGAAGCCACCCGTGAGATCCGCCGCGATTTCCCCGCCGCCAAAATCATCGCGCTCACTTCCTACGACGGCGATCAGGACATCTATCGCGCTCTCGATGCCGGCGTGCGCGGCTACCTGCTCAAAGAAATGGTCCACGCCGATATCGTCCGCGCCATCCGCGTCGTCATGGCCGGAAAGCGCTTCATCCCCAACGAAGTTACCGAGCACCTCAACGGCTTCTTCCCCGAGCTCGCTCTCACGCCGCGCGAAGTGCAGGTGCTATCGCTCGTGGCGCGCGGCTTCGGCAATAAAGAAATCGCCGATGTGCTCGGCACTGCTCCGGGCACCGTCAAAATGCACGTGCAAAGCATTCTCGGCAAGCTCGGCGCCAAGGATCGCACCCACGCCGTCACCATCGCGCTGCGCCGCGGCATCATTCATCTGCATTCGCCCGAAATTGCCGCGGCCATTCTCAACGGCTGAGTAAACGCCCGCTCAGGGCAGATCGCGCACCCAGATGTTGCGGAAACTGATCGGCGCGCTCTTGTCGCCATGCGCCTGCAGTTTGATCGGCGCGCTGTCGTAAGCCTTATAAAACGGCTTGCCGATATACAGCGTCTGCCCCTTCAGCTCGAAGTGATTCTCCACTACCACGCCATTGAAGAATACCGTCGCGTACGCTGGCGTTTTGACTGAACCGTCGCTCGCGAAGGTCGGCGCCGTCCAGATCACGTCGTAGGTCTGCCACTCGCCCGGTTTGCGCGCCGGATTGGCCAGCGGAATCGCCTGTTTGTAAAGACTCCCGGCCATCCCGTTCACATACGTCTTGTTGTTGTAAGCATCGAGAACCTGCAGCTCGTACCCGTCATCGCCCGGGCCCGTAGACGCCAGAAACACTCCGCTGTTTCCGCGCGCCTGACCGCTTCCGGTGATGTCCGCCGGAATCTTCCACTCGATGTGCAGCTGGTAGTCCTTAAACTTCCGCTTGGTCTCGATATTTCCCGTGCTCTTGTCCACCGTCAGGATCCCGTCCGCTACCTTCCACGTAGCCGGTGAGTGATCCTTTACCGTCACCCATTCATCCAGGTTCTTCCCGTTAAACAGAATGATCGCGTCCGAAGGCGGCGCTCCGCACGTCGCTCCCGGTGTCACCACTTTCGGAACCGGTTCCCATACCTCGGTGTCTTCCGGCTTGGGCTTGGTCTCCTGGGCGTAGAGCGTGGCGGCAGCGGCAAGCAGAGCCGCGGTCGCGAGGAATCGCGAATATTGAGTGGCCATTACAAGTTGAGAATACAACCATCGCCGCTGGCCCGGACACGCACCGATCCGCCCGGCCCGCTCGGATAAGCAAAAGCCCCGATTCGAGGCTTTCTCGAATCGGAGCTCTTGAACAGAATGCTAGGTTGTCGCCGCGCTTAAACCAGCGCCTCGAGCAATTTCAAACTGTCGCCGATCGCCGCCGCCTGCGACTGCAGTTCCTGGCTCGCCGAAGCGCTCTCTTCGGCAATGGCGGCCGTATGCTGCGTGCTCTCTTCTATGCTGAGCAGCGCCTTGCCGATCGCCGAAATGCTGATGTTCTGCTGCCGGGCCGCTTCGTCGATTTCGTGCACCAGGCCCGAAGCCCGAATCGCCGATTCCGACATCACACGTACCGAACCCACCGCTTCATCCAGCCGTGACTTGCCGGTACGCGAGTTGTTCACCGATTCTTCAATCGACGCCTTGATGTCGTTTGCCGCACTCGCGCAGCGAGCCGCCAGATTGCGCACCTCGTTCGCCACCACCGCGAAACCCAGCCCGGCTTCTCCCGCGCGCGCCGCTTCCACCGCTGCGTTCAGCGCCAGAATATTCGTCTGGAACGCGATGCCGTCAATCATCTGCGTAATCTTCGCGATGCGCTCGCCCGAGTCGTTGATCTCGTGCATGCTGGCCATCGTCTGCTCCAGCCGCCGGTCGGTGTCCGCCACCTGCGTCTCGGTCTGCCGCATCAGCGACGCCACCGTGTCGCACGCTTCTGCATTACGCTTCGTAGTCGCCGAAATTTCCTGTGCCGAAGCCGAAGTCTCTTCGAGCGATGCCGCCTGCTGGCTGGCCCGATTCGCCAGATTGTGGCTGGCAATCGCCACCTGTCCGCTCGCGCTCGCAATCTGGTCGATGCTCTCCCGAATCTCTGAAATCGAGCGATGCAGAATCCGGTTCACATTGCGCACCGTCAGCGTGCCCAGGCCGGCTCCGATGCCGATCATCATGGCCAGCAATGTCCAGCCGAGTACAGCCGCCCATTGTGCCGTCGAGAGACCAGCGTCCACCGTTGCGCTCGCATGCTGCTCTTCCAGGCGCACCATGTCTTCCAGTGCCTTACGAAATGCCTTCGATTTCGAGCCGCCGCTCTCGGACCAGAAAGCGCCTGCTTCCTGGCTCTGCCCGTGCAGGCTCAATTCGCGAAAATGGGTAATCGCGGCGACCAGATCGCGCGTCGCATCCTCGAGCGCATTCACTTTCGGCAGCTCGGCTTCCGGCGCTCCGGCGCGAATGGCATCGAGCGAATCCTTCATCTGCTTCTCGAGCTCGCCGAGATGTTTCACCTGGCTGTTCTGATACTTCTCCGACAGCCCCGGTGTTCCGAGCAGCAGGCTCGTGCCGCGATATTCCAGGCCGATTGCCTGCAGCGTTGCCAGGTGTTGCATTTTCGGCAGCGATTCCTGCGCCACGCCCGTCAGCTGCCCGCGCAATTTTCGGCTGCTGACCAGACTGACAGCGCCAACGGCTGATCCAAGCAGCACCAGCACCACGCACGTGCCCGCGACACGCTTCCCGATCGACCAAGTTTTCCCGTACTTCATCTACTTATTCCGTGCTGTAAAAGGGCCTAAACTCTCAGGCCTTGGCATGGCTTGAAAGCTGTGCCAGCGCCGCCGTCGTGATCTTTTCGAGCGGCAAGATCTCAGCCGCAGCGCCCATCTCGATGGCAACTTTCGGCATTCCGAACACCACGCAGCTCGCCTCATCCTGCGCGATCGTGAACGCCCCGGCTTTGCGCAGATCGAGCAGTCCCGCCGCTCCGTCGCTTCCCATGCCGGTCAGCAGAATGCCCGCCACATGCGGCATCTTGGCTTCCGCTACCGATCGAAACAGCACATCCACTGCCGGCCGCTGATAATGAACCCGCGGCCCGTCCCGCACCACCACCCGCAGCACCCCATCCGCTCGCTTCAGCATCATGTGAAAATCGCCGGGTGCCACCAGCGCCCGCCCCGGTGCGATCAGTTCGCCGTCCTTGGCTTCTTTCACTTCAATGCGGCACAGCGTATTCAGCCGGCTCGCAAACGCGGCCGAAAAGACCGGCGGAATATGCTGCGCAATCACGATGGGCGGGCAGGTCTCGGGCATCTGCACCAGCAGCGCCTCAATGGCCTGCGTACCTCCCGTCGAAGCGCCAATGGCAATGAGTGAACCCGGCAGAAAACCGGTATCGGAGACCCGCGGCGGAGTCGTCACTTGCGCCTGCGCTTCACCCGCCCGCCGTACCCGCGCCACACACGCCGCCCGTATCTTGTCCGGCAAAATCCTTCCGATGTCGCCCACCGAATACGGACCGTACGGCTTCGGTACGACATCCACGGCTCCCCGCCGCATCGCCTCTACCGCCACTTCCGAAGTCGACTGGCTCACCGAGCTGATCACAATCACCGGCACCGGCTGGTAATGCATCACCTTCGTCAGAAACGTGAGCCCGTCCATGCGCGGCATTTCGATATCGAGCGTGATCACGTCCGGCTTGAGCGCCAGCAGCTTCTCCCGAGCCACAAACGGATCGGGCGCCGCCGCCACCACTTCCATGTCCGTCTGCTTATCGATCGATTCGGTCAGCATGCGGCGCACGATCGCGGAATCGTCCACCACCAGGACTCTGATTTTTCTTCCGATCAGCACGTTTGCGGGTCCCGTCAGGCCCAGGCGAGCGACAGGCGGATCAGTCCTTGTCCCGAATCGAGCCAGCGCACCAGCTGCCCGTCTTCTTCCGAGCTGCCCGGCGCCGCAATCAAACGCGGCGGCTCGAGATTAAACAGCGCATCCGGCTCCATCCGGCTCAGGGTCGCACCGCAGATCATGTTCGCCAGTTCGCACACCACCTGCGGAACCGCATCGTCGGGCATCTCGGAGGGATCCATCACGCCCGAAAAGCCGGCAGCCAGTTCCTGGGCAAGCTGCGGATCGAGCTGTACCTCAAACCGGCCGCTCTCCGCACCATTGAACTCCACCTCGGCTCCCACCGATCCGATCCAGTCTGCCGCCGGCGCGCAGTCCTCCGCGGCCAGGAAAAACATCGTCTCGAAGATTTCCCGCGCGGCGTCCGTCATCAAGTCAGTGCTGGTTTCAAGCGGCATTCGACACTCCTAAAACGCGTTCCATTTCTTCCCGCAGCTGCTCCGGCTGAAACGGCTTGCCCAGGTATCCGCGAGCGCCCAGCCCCGTCATGTGCTCCTTGCGCACCGACGTGGCGTCGGTTGAAATCACAATCACCGGAAGCGATTCGGTGAGCCCTGATTCCGACAGCCTCCGCACGAACTCTTCTCCGTTCATGCGCGGCATGTTGATATCCGTCAGAATCACATCCACCCACTCGCGATCGAGCAGCTCGAGTGCTTCCGCTCCGTCTCCCGCTTCCAGCAAACTCTCGGTTTCGATGCCGGACAAATCCAGCACGCGCTTTATGAACGAACGCATCGCCGGCGAGTCGTCGACAATCAGTATGCGCAACTTCATCAGTTGCCTCCTTTTTTGACAGATAGGATTTGCGGCTCGCCGCCGCCGCTGTTCCAGGAGATGTTGCCCGTTGAGACATCCATCTTCACGGTCCGGGATATCGAACCTCCGACAGCTTCGCCGTGGATCATCACCCCGGCCACCCAGAGAATCTTTCGGCACGCCAGATAATTGCGCTTGCCGATATTAAAAACACCGTTCGGATCCGCCACCTGCGCCCCGCCAATCAGCCGCACCGTCATACGCTTCTTTTCGGCACCCTTGGCATACGCCGCATGAAAAAGGTCGGGCACCCCGGTATCGGCAAACATGAAAGGCTGGCGTTTGGCGCGCTCCGGATCGATCGACGATTCCGGCAGCATGAAATGCAGCAGCCCGGCGACATTCGCCACCGGATCGTGCACCGCGACCGCAATACAGGAGCCGAGCGCGTGCGTAACCAGCACGCTGTTCGGATCGTCGCTGACCCTGCAATCCGCTATGCCCACAGTAATAACGTTCAAAGAGGTTCCTCAGTATGTATGTCGGCAGATTTACGGCTTGCGATAGATGGCCGGCTTCACGAATTGAAACGGGTGCTCGATTCCGTTCAGGCTCTCCGAATGCCCGACAAAGAAATGAGCGCCGGGCTCGAGAAACATCGCCATCCGATTCACGATCTTCGCCTGCGTCGGCTTGTCGAAGTAGATCATCACGTTCCGGCAGCTGATCAATGGAAACACCGTGCCCGGATCGAACGCCTCAATCAGATTCAAACGTCGATATTCGACAATCCGCGCCACTTCCGGCTTGATCTTGTAGAAGCCCTCCGACGCGCCGTGTCCCCGCAGCAGATACTTCGGCAGCCATTCCCGCGGCACACTCTCAAATCGCTGAACCGGATACACCGCCGCGCGTGCCTTCGCCAGTGCAGCCGTCGAAATATCCGTCGCCAGAATCCGGCAGCGCGTTGCGGCCTCCGCGCCGAAATGCTCAAACAGCGTAAAAGCCAGCGAATACGGCTCCTCGCCTGTGGCCGCCGCCGCGCACCAGATCTCGATACGATTCCGCTTCTCGAGCGCAGGCAAAATCTTCGCTTTCAGAAACTCGAAATGCTGCGGCTCGCGCAGAAACGAAGTAAAGTTCGTCGTGAGTACGTCAATCAGCGCAATCAGCGATTCGCCCGTCGTATCCGACGTCACCCGGTGCAGATATTCGTCGTAGCTGCGATGCCCCAGTTGCCGCAGTTTCTTGCCGAGCCGCGCCGAAACCAGCGTCTCTTTGCCTTCCCGCAGATCGATGCCGGCCGTGTCATACACGAGCTTCCGGATCTTTTGAAAGACGACCGGCGAAAGCTCGGGCGGACTCTCCAGCACCGCCTGCGCGTTAGACATGCGCGATGTCCCCGAGAATGCCTTCGAGCTCCAGAATCAGTCCAACTCGTCCATCGCCCAGAATCGCGCCGCCCGCCAGCCCCGGCACGCTCTTGAACGTCTCGCCCAGGCTCTTGATCACGATCTCCTGCTTCCCGATCAGTTCGTCCACAAACAGGCAGAAGCGTTTCCCCGCGCTTTCGGCCACCACCACCACGCCTTCGGTAATCTCGCGCGAGCGCGGCTCCACCGCAAATCGTTCATGCAGCCGCACAATCGGCAGCAGCTTGCCGCGCGTCAGCAGCATCTCGTTCCGGTTCTCAACCGTGAACACCGCATCCGGTTGCGGCCGGAAAATTTCGCGCACGGCAAAAATCGGCAAAATGTACCGCTCCGCGCCGACACCCACCACCAGCCCGTCAATCACCGCCAGCGTCAGCGGCAGCTTCAGGAAAAACGTCGTCCCCTTACCGGCCTGCGATTCGATATCGATTCGCCCGCGCATCTTCTGAATCTGCCGGCGCACAACGTCCATGCCTACGCCGCGCCCCGAAATATCGGTGATCTTCTCCGCCGTCGAGAAACCCGGCTCAAAGATCAGATTGAAAACTTCTTTGTCCGAGAGATGCGCGCCATCCTGCACCAGCCCGCGCTCTTTCGCTTTTTTCAGAATCTTCTCGCGAACCAGCCCGCGCCCGTCATCGGAAATCTCGATCACGATATGCCCGGCCTGATGGTACGCCTTCAGCGTGATGCGCCCCGCCGCCGGCTTGCCCGCCTTCACGCGGTCTTCCGGCATCTCGATGCCGTGATCGGCCGAGTTGCGGATCATATGCACCAGCGGATCCGAAAGATCTTCCACAATCGTCCGATCCAGCTCCGTGTCCTCGCCGAATATTTCCACATCGGCGCGCTTGCCCGATTTGCGCGTCAGATCCCGCACCAGCCGCACCGATTTCTGGAACAGCTGCCCGATCGGCACCATGCGCATCGACATCGCCGTCTTCTGCACTTCGCCCGTAATCCGCGAAAGCTGCGCCAGGTTTCGCTGCAGGCTCGCATTCGTCACCGAACTGAGATCGCCGTTGTGCCGGATCATCGACTGCGCGATCACCAGCTCACCCACCATATCGACCAGAAAATCCAGCTTCGCCGTATCGACCTTGACAATGCGCGATTCCGGAGCTTTCTTCACTTCACGCGCCGGAGGCTCGTTCGCGCTGACTTCGTGCACCGCCGCCGCCGGTAGCACTTCCGGTTCCACCGCACTGACAATTTCCGGAGTCTTGGCTTCGACCGGCGTCGCTTTCACCGGAATCAGCTCGGCCGCAGGAGCCGTGCTCTCCACCGGCTTACTCGCCATCAGCGCATGCACCCGCTTGACCAGCGCATCATTCGCAGCCGGCCTCTTCGGCGCACCACCCGCCAGCATCGATTCGATGCGATTGGTCTCGGTCTTCAGATAATCGGCGCCCGCTAGGATGCCATCCACCATTGCCGGAGTCACCGACAACTGGCCGTTGCGCACCATATCCAGCAGCGTCTCCACTTCATGCGCCACCGTCTGAATCGCGCCCAGCTCGAGAAAGCCCGCCAGGCCCTTGATCGTGTGATATCCGCGGAAAATCGAGTGAACCGCTTCCTTATTCCCCGGATCCTGCTCAAGCGTCAGCGCCTGCGCCTCAATATTCGCCAGGTGATCCCGCGCTTCGACAATAAAATCGTTCAGCAGATCGGGATCGCTGCCCAGTGATCCGCTGCTCGCAGCATCTTCGACCGGTGCCGCTTCCGCCGCCTTCTTCGATTCGCTCTCCAGAACTTTCTGCAGTTGCAGCAAGCCCTGCCGCAGCGAGTCGCCGTCGCTGGCATCCTGACTCAGCTCAAGAGCGGTCTCGCTCAGTGCCGTGCAGCCGGCAACATCGGCGTGGCTGGCAAGCTGGCTCAATGCCGCCAGCAACGGTGCAATCGCCGCCGGCTCATCATCCACCAGCATGGCCCGCCCGGCCAGATCGTCAAGCGTTTCGTGCAGGGACGCGAGCGCCCCTTCTGAATGGCTCATGGTATTTCGTTTCGGAACGTAAAGCTAAATCTAGGCGGCGATTGAAGGCAGTCGCTTCAATTCTTCTGTCGCCATTACCCGGTCGATATCGAGCAGGATTTTCACCTTGCCCTTGATCTTCGCCATGCCGAGCAGATACGGTGTCGATGCGCCCACCCCGAAATCCGGCGTATCCTCGATATCGCCCGCGCCGATATTCAGCACTTCCGACACGCCGTCCACAATCACGCCCACCAGCAGCAGACCCGCTTCCCCGCGCACCTGCACCACGATGATGCACGTCCGCGAGCTGTACTCCGCCGCTTCCAGCCCAAACTTTGAGCGCAGGCAGATCACCGGGATCACTTTCCCGCGCAGATTGATCACGCCCTTGATGTGCGCCGGCATCTGCGGAACCACCGTAATATCCTGCAGCCCCATAATCTCGCGGACCTGCAGAACCCGGATACCGAATTCTTCCCGCCCCAGTTCGAAGACCAGGTATTTGCCGGCTCGCTCATCGCTGCGAGTGGCTGTCATTTCAAGTGTTGATACAGACTTTGTCATTTATGAGTTCTCCTGGCCGGTTCCTTTAGAAACTTTTGAAATCGCCTACTTCCACCGCGTCCATCGGAAACGGATCATGTTCGGCGGGCACCGCTACCGGCGTATGCTTTACAGCTGTTGCCGCGGGCATCGGCTTTGTTGCGCGCTGCACCGGCGCACTTGCCGGCGTTTTGGCCTTGGCTTTGTTCACAGCCTTTACCGTTGTCGTCTTTCGAGCCGTATTCGCTTCGCCGCCCACCATCACCTGCAGCGACTGAACCGCTTTGCGCATGCTCTGCGCCTGCGCGCTCAGCTCTTCCGAAGCCGCCGCGCTTTCTTCCGCACTCGCCGCGGCGCTCTGCGTCACTTTGCTCACCTGCGTCAGCGCCGTCGAGGCCTGCTCGATTCCCTGCGTCTGCTGCTTGCTCGATTCGCTCACTTCTTCGGCCAGATTCTTCACCTTGCCGGCGCTCTCCGTAATCGCGCGAATTGCGACTTCCACCTGCTCCAGCTTCTGCGCGCCCTGGTTCGAGCTCGCGATCGCTTCTTCGATCAGCCCCGCCGTATCCTTTGCCGCTACCGCCGAGCGCTGCGCCAGGTTCCGCACTTCGTCGGCCACCACTGCAAAGCCCATTCCGGCTTCTCCCGCGCGCGCCGCTTCCACTGCCGCGTTCAACGCCAGAATATTCGTCTGGAACGCAATCTCGTCAATCGTCTTGATGATCTTGGCGACCTTCTCGCTCGACGATTTGATCGCCGCCATCGAGTCCACCATCTCGTGCAGCGCGTTGTTCGATCGATCCACCTGCGCCGCCGTTTCCACCATCATTCCGGTCATCTGCCCGGAGTTCTCGGTGTTCCGCTTCGACATCGCCGTCATCTCTTCCATCGACGCCGACAGTTCTTCAAGCGATGCCGCCTGCTCCGACGATCCCTGCGACAGGCTCTGGCTCGTAGCCGCAATCTGCCCCGACGCGGCAGCCACCTGCTCGCTGTTGTTATTCAGATCGGCAACGAATCGCCGCAGCGCGACATGAATGTCGTGAATTACCCAAACCACGAGCGCGCTCACCAGCGCCGCAAACAGCAGCGCCAGCGCCATCGTCCACTGACCACGCGTCGCCGCTGCCGAAGCACTCGCACTCGTCGTTCGAATCAGGTCCAGCTGCAGCTGCTGCATCCCGTCTGTCGCCACGCGCATCTTCGCCAGCGCGCTGGCAAAAGAATTCTTATACGCATCCGCTGCTTCCGTTGCCTTGCCGTCTTTGGCCAGCTGCACCAGTTGCGGAGCGGCTGCGCTCAACGGCTCCAGGCTCTTTTGAATTTCGTTCAGGTATTGACGCCCCTGCGCCGATTCCACCAGCGGATGGATCGTGGCAATGTCTTTACCCAGCACATCGATGCTCTTCGAGAGCTGCTCATTCAGCCCGTCGAGCGCCGTCTTGTCACCTGCCGCCGCCAGCACAATCGCCTCGGCCTGCGCGCTCAGTTCCTCGGCTCGCGTGCTCAGATCGCCTACTAGAAATTGCTGGCGCGCGTTTACCGTCGCCAGTTTGTTTACGCTTGCGTTGATCGAGCGTATGGAAATCGAAGAGTACACGCCCGTGCACACCGTCAAGGCGAGTAGCGCGCCGAAGCTCCCAAAGAGCTTCTTGCCCATAGTCATTTGCTGTTTCATAAGAAATCAGGAACAACGTCCGCGCACGGACGGAACAGCAACCTGGATGATTGCCTTCGGCGTGTTAGTGCCTGTCAAGCGGCGTTTTTCTCGGAGACCGTGTGCCGGAATCCACGCCGCCTGCCTGCTCCACCGCCATTGCTACGCGTGCTTGGGCGCATGCGCCGGCTGAGTGCTTCGTGCCACGCACACGCGCATCTCGAACTCGTCTTCGCCCAGCTTTAACGGCACCACCACCCACGACGGATTAGCCGCGCTCCGCACATCGAAGCTGCTGCCCACAATCACCGTCGGAATGCTCAGCTTCAGCGGCCCCAGCTCTTCTTCGAGCTCGGTCTTCACATTGCCAAACACCATGTTCGAGATCTCACCGAGCGCATCCCGCACATCGTCGTTCATCTCCGTGTATTCCGCCATCAGCATCGCTGAAGCCATCTTGCAGGCCAGATCCTGCGACGAATTGATCATGCCGCTGCCCACGTAGTCCCCGCCAAAACCAATCAGCGCCACTACCCGCTTCTCCTGGTCCGCTGCCACTGCGCCGGTACCATTGCTGGCGGCTTCCGCCACATCCAGTCCCAGCATCGTCGAAAACACTTCCTGCGAATGCCGCAGCAGCGATGATCTCAATCGAATATCGTCCATAATCAGTCCACCTTTTCACGCGCGGCGCCGGCCGTCCGTGTCTAGTTTCCGCCCTCTTTCAGGCAGGTCAGCACCTTCTCCTTGATCTGGTCGCTCGTGAACGGTTTACGCACGTAGCCGTTCGCTCCCAGCCGCACCGCGTCCAGCACCTTCTGCTGGCTGCCTTCGGTGGTGATCATGATCACCGGCATCTTCGCCCAGCTGGCGTTCGCGCGTACTTTGGTCAGCAGCTCCAGCCCGTCCATATTCGGCATATTCACGTCCGAAAGCACCAGGTTTACGTCCTGCGAGCCGAGCACGTTCAGCGCTTCCACGCCGTCGTTCGCCTCGTGGATCTGGTTGATCGGCAGATCGGCCTGGGAAAGCACCCGCAGCAGAATTTTGCGAATAGCCGCGGAATCGTCAACAACAAGTATGTTCAGTTTCATTGGGGAACCTCTTAAAAATTTGCTTGAGCCCTTGCCCCGAAGCGCGGGCTTTTTCACCGACATAGGGGTATCGGTTAAATTCCCGCCGAACAGAAGAGCGGATTTTTCCGATCCCGCCCAAAAACCCGCGCGATAAAGCTCCCGGATTCCCCACTACTCCCGTGAGGAATGGTGCGGCGTATCAGAATGTTCCAGATTCCCTGTCGTTTCAATCGCAGATCCGGCCTGCTTTGGGCCGGGGCCGAGGTGGCGCTTTAGCGCATGAGCGAAGCCGCCCCCGATCTAACCGGCCTGCAAAAGGCAGCCGTCATCCTGGTCACACTCGGACCCATCGAAAGTGCTAAGGTTCTCAAGCACATACCGGAAGAGGATGCCGATATGCTCGCCCGCAGCATCGCCCAGCTCGACCGTATTGCCCCGGAACAGGTCGAGGAGGTCCTGCACAATTTCATCCTCGAGAGCAATTCCCAGCAGCTCTACATCAAGGGCGGCCTCGATTACGCCGAAAAAATGCTCACCGAAGCCTACGGCGCCGTTACGGCCAAGAAACTCCTCGAGCGCCTGGCAAAATCCTTCGGCAAGACCGGCTTCGAATTCGATCATTTCCGCAAAACCGACCCCCAGCAGCTCGCCAAACTGATCCAGGACGAGCATCCTCAGACCATCGCGCTCATCCTCTCGCACCTCGAAGTGGCCCAGGCCGCGGCCCTCCTCAACTCACTCCCGCCCGAAAGCCGCACCGACGTCGCCATCCGCATGGCCGACCTCGACCAGATCTCGCCCGACGTCGTCCGCAACATCGCCTCCGTCATCGAAAGCAAACTGCGCAATCTCGGCGAGCTCCGCAGCGAAGTCTACGGCGGCGTGCGCGCGGTCGCCAACATCCTCAATCGCCTCGATCCCAACACCTGCACCACCCTCATGCAATCCATCGAAGAGGCGCGCCAGCCGCTCTTTGAAAACATCCGCCGCTTCATGTTCGTCTTCCGCGATCTCGAAAATCTCGACGCCACCGCGCTCACCGCGCTCACCTCTAAAGTTCCGCGCGCGACCCTCATCCTCGCCCTCAAAGGTGCCGACGAAGCTCTCCGCGCTAAATTCCTCGCCACGCAGTCCCAGCGCGGCGCCGCCATGATCACCGAAGAAATCGCCGCCCTCGGTCCCGTCAAACTGCGCGACGTCGATGCCGCTCAGCAGGAGATCATCAGCCTCGCCCGCGAAATGGAAAAAGAAGGCACCATCAGCCTGAAGGGTTCCTCCGATGAGCAATACGTATATTGATCAGCCGGACGATTCCGAGCTCGAATCCGCTCAGGATGCGCATCGCGCCCGTCAGCTCGAGGCCTTTGCCGCCATCGGCGACGTCGAAGTTCCCCTGCTCGCCGAGGTCGATCGCCTCAACGTCTCCGTCCGCGAACTGCTCCGCTGGAAAATCGGCCAGATCATCACGCTCAACCGTCCCACCGGCGAAAACATCGATCTGTTCGCCGGCGACGTCCTCATCGGCAACGCCGAAATCCTGATCGTCGATGAAAAACTGGCCGTGCGCGTGGCCGATCTGAAAGATAAGGCGCCCGTCATCCACAATCCCGCGCCGCTCGGTTGAGAATACCCTCATGAGTCAAGCCATCCAGACCTTTCTCGCCACCTGGATCGACGAGTTCAGCCGCGCCGTCGAAATGTTTTCCGGCGCGCTCCCGGCGCTTTCTTCCGCTTCTGTCAGCGCCCTTCCCGAAGCCGGCGAAATGCTCTGGTATCACCAGCAATTCTCGAGCAATAAGGGAGCGTTCACAACCTGGATCGGCGCACCCAGCGAAACTTGGAAGGATTTCGGCAGCGCCGATCCCGACAATCCTCAGTCGATCTATCTCGAAATCGTCAACCAGGCCCAGACCGGAGCCGCCACCGTTGCCAGCCGCGCTGTCGAAAACCCCATCACGGCCAATCCGGGCGAAGTCGCATCTCTTCCCGATTTCAATCCAGGCTCTTTTTCGCTCTTCAGTCTCGAGATCGACAACGGCCGCCTCCCGGGTCTCCTGATCGCCATCGAGAACTCCGCCCCCGCCATCCTGCAGGACGCGGAAGAAGCCGAAACGCCGTCTCCCGGCACATCCAGCCTGCTCCAGGTTCCCGAACCGCTGCTCGATCTGGAGCTGCCCGTCGCCATCTCGCTCGGACACGCCGAGTTGCCCATCAAAGCCGTCTTGAATATGAAGCCCGGCACACCCATCGAGCTCAGCACCGAAAATGGCGAAGACCTCGAGCTTCTCGTGCATGGCACCGTGATCGCCCGCGGCGAGATCACCATGGTCAAAGGCAATTACGCGCTCAAGATCAACCAGATCGTCGGCGCCGAAGACCGCCTCTCGCTGCTCAAACGTTAGCCAGTATGCGGATGCCAACTAAGCCTGGAATCAGAGCCATGAGCGAAGCGATTGGTGCCCTCGAATCCGCTAAATACCTAAACCCATGAACCGCGCCCTCACTCAACAGGAAATCGATGCCGCTTTCGGTAAAGCCGCCGCCGCCGATCAGGCCCACGACATAGAAGCTTTCGATTTCCGCAAGCTCGATACAATTCCTAAAAGCCAGCTGCAGGCCCTGCAGATGGTCTACGAAAATTTCGCGCGCAGCTGCGCTTCCAGCTTCTCCGCGTATCTCCGCTCCTACGCCGTCCTGAACCTCATCAGCACCGAGCAGATCCCCTACGGCGAATTCCTCGAGAGCGTCTCATCGCCCGCCTGCATGGCCTATATCAGCCTCGCTCCCTACGACGGCACCGCGGTCCTCGACCTCAACACCAACCTCGTCTTCCGCTTCATCGAGCTGCTGCTCGGCAGCAAGGATCGTGCCTCCAAGTTCGTCTCGCGCAAAATCACCGATATCGAGCGCAAGCTGCTCGGCAGCCTCCTGCGCGTCATGCTCCACGACCTCCGCGACTCCTGGAAAAGCGTCGCCGATATCCACTTCGCCGTCCAGTCCCTCGTCACTGAACCTCAGCTTCTGCACGTGCTCGGGCCATCCGAGGCCATGATCGTGACCACCATCGAAGTGCGCCTCGGCCCCACCTCCGGCGTCATGAATCTCGCCATTCCGTCCATCTTCATCAAGCGCCTGCGCAACAACTTCGATCAGCTCCAGAAGTTCCGCCGCGCCGAAGCCAAAGAAGACGACCAGCTCCACGTCGCCGGCCTGATCCAGGACCTCAAACTCCGCCTCGATGTCCAGATTCCGGGCGGCCTCATGTCGGCCAAGACCCTGATGAACCTCAAGGCCGGCTCCATTCTGATGCTCGATCAGCCCGCCGACGGACAAGCTTCCGGCCTCCTCAACGGCAAGCCAAAATGGCGCGGCCAGGTACGCGCCGGTACCCGCAAACTGGTCTTCGAAACCACCGCCCCCAAGCCCGACTAGCACCTTCGGTCACAAATTTCCGAAAAAAATCGACCGAACCTTTTCAGCCACTTACTCCCGCTTTCGCCATTTCTGCGCCTTTCGCCGTGCTACTTCTGTGCGCGGAGGCAGTTCATGTCCACCCAAGCTCAGCTCAACGCCAATCGCGCCAATTCCCAGTTGTCCACTGGTCCCAAAACCGCCGAAGGCAAAGCCCGCATCGCTCACAACGCCGTGAAAAACGGACTCACCGGAGCAACCGTCGTGTTGCCCTGCGAAGACGCCGCTCTCTACGAACAACACGTCGCCAACATCTTCGCCGCCTGGCAACCAGCCGATCATCGCGAGAGGCTCTTAGTGCAGTCCATCGCCGACACGCAATGGCGTCTGCACCGCATCCCCGCGTTCGAAAGCGCCATCCTGGCCCTCGCCCGTACCCAGAATGCCGACCTGTTCCCGGACAACCCCTTGCTGCTCGAAGCCCACATCCTCGAAGTCAAGTCCCGCGAACTCCGCAATCTGCACTTACAGGAGCGCCGTCTCCGCAGCTATCTTGACAAGAACCTCAAGGAACTCAAGGAACTCCAGGCCGAACGCCGCAAACAACGCGAAGAAGAACTCACCCGCGCCGCCCGCCTTCTGGAACGCTGCAGCGAGAAGCAAATCCCGTTCAACCCGTCAGAATTTGGCTTTGAATTTTCACTTCCCGAAATCGAAGAAAAACTCATGACCCTCTGGGACCGCAAACCCGCCGAAAAGAGGGCCGCCTAGCGATATTGTATGGATGACCGCGCTGTTCACTCACCGATCCGACCAGCAATTGGTCGGTGCCGAAGTGGCGCTTTAGCGCATCAACTCCCGCGCACGCGCAAAGATCCCGCGCAACATCTCTCGGGTCAACTTACCCGTAGCCGTATTCTGCTGGCTCGGATGATACGAAGCGAGCACCACCGGCCCGTCCGCGCACGGCCTGTGCTCAACTCCATGCCCAAACCGGAACGCCGCCCGCGACGTAATCCGTCCGCAGTCTTTCAGCACCGAAAGATACGCATTCAAGCCGATCCCGCCCAGCGTCACCACCACCTGCACGCGCTTGAGTATCTCCAGTTCGCGCACCAGGTACGGCCGGCAGTTCAAGATCTCCGATAGCTCCGGTTTATTATCGGGCGGTACACAGCGCACCGGAGCCGTGATATATGCATCCTGCAGCACCAGTCCGTCCTCGCGCGAAATGCTCTCCGGCTGATTCGCAAAGCCGTTCTCATACAGCGCGCGATACAGAAATTCGCCCGAGCGGTCGCCGGTAAACATCCGCCCCGTCCGATTTGCGCCATGCGCACCCGGCGCCAGCCCCACAATCAGCAGCCGCGCATCCGGATCTCCGAAACCCGGCACCGGCCTGCTCCAGTACGGCTCGCCGCGATACGCCCGCCGCTGCACGCGCCCCACCTCCTCGCGCCAGGCCACCAGCCGCGGACAGCGAAAGCAGTTCACAATTTCGTCGTTCAGCACGCGCAGCGCTTCCGGCTCGCTCATGAAAGTTCTCGCTTTATCATGAGGTAGCAATTTCCTAACGACTCATGAGCGTCTTCCACTTCGCGCGAACCTTCCTGCTCTCGGCCCTCACGCTGCTGCCTGTCGCCGCGGCCGATTTCCGTCCGCCCGCTGTCCCGCTGGTCACCCACGACCCGTACTTCAGCATCTGGTCCATGGCCGATCAGATCAATTCCCAGCCCACCAAACACTGGACCGGCACCACTCAATCCATCGCCAGCCTCGCGCGCATCGACGGCAAGCTCTACCGCATCACCGGCACCGATCCCCACGGGACCCCCGTTCTTGAACAGAACCATCTGCAGGTGCTGCCCACCCACACCATCTACGATTTCGAAGGCGCCGGAATCGCGCTCACCCTCACGTTTTTCACGCCCGCTCTCCCTGATAATCTCGACGTCCTCTCCCGCCCGGTCACCTACGTCAGCTGGAACATTCGCTCAACCGACGGCGGCGGCCACAAAGTAGAAATCTACTTAGATGCCTCTGCCCAGATCGCCGTCAACACCATGCAGGAGCGCGTCGCCTGGTCCCGCTATCAGCTCGGCGAACTCCAGATTCTCCGCCTCGGCACCCAGCAGCAGCCCATTCTCCAGAAATCCGGCGACGATCTCCGCATCGACTGGGGCTATCTCTACCTCGTCGCTCCGCCCATCACCGGAACCGCCCAGGCCGCCGTTACCCGTCCCGAAGCCATCGAAACCTTCAGCAAAACCGGCCGCGTCCCGCTCTCCGACGATCTCAAACTGGACCAGCCCTACGCCCAGGATCTCCCCGTCCTCGCCGATTCCATCGACTTCGGCATGGTCACCGCCACTCCCGTTTCGCACCACGTCCTCATCGCCTACGACGATCTCTATTCCGTCGAGTATTTCGAGCGCCGCCTTCGTCCCTACTGGCGTCGCAAAGGTATGGAGATCGATGAGCTCCTGCGCGCCGCTCTCGCCGACTATCCTTCGCTCGAGCAGAAAGGCGCGGCTTTTGATCGCGAGCTCACCGCCGACCTCACGCGCGCCGGTGGCGAAAAATACGCGCAGCTTGCCTCGCTTGCCTACCGCCAGACCTTTGCCGCCCACAAGCTCACCGCCGATTTCGACAACACGCCGCTCTTCTTCTCCAAAGAAAACTTCAGCAACGGCTCCATCGACACCGTCGACGTCACCTATCCGAGCTCGCCCTTCTTCCTGCTCTTCAATCCCACGCTCCTCAAAGCGCAGCTCGAGCCGATACTCGTCTACGCCGGCCTGCCGCGCTGGAAATTTCCATTTGCCCCGCACGATCTCGGCCGTTACCCGCTCGCCAATGGCCAGCAGTACGGCGGCGGCGAAACCTCCGAGCGCGATCAGATGCCCATCGAGGAAACCGGCAACATGCTGCTCATGATCGGCGGCATCGCGCACATCGAGGGCAACGCCGATTTCGCCAAAAAATACTGGCCGGTGCTTTCTAAATGGGCCAATTACCTCAAAGAGAAAGGGCTCGATCCGGAAAATCAGCTCTGCACCGACGATTTCGCCGGCCATCTCGCCCACAACGCCAACCTCTCGATCAAAGCGATTTTGGCGCTCGGCGTCTATGCCAAACTCGCCGCCGATCTCGGCCAGAACGACACGGCGCAGCAATACCACTCCCTCGCGCAGGATTTTGCAAAGAAATGGGTCTCGCTTGCCAGCGACGGCGACCATTTCCGCCTCGCCTTCGATCGCCCCGGCACCTGGAGCCAGAAGTACAACTTAGTCTGGGACCATCTGCTCGGCCTCCATCTCTTCCCCAGGGACGTTGTCGAAAAAGAACTCGCCTTCTACCGTACGCACCAGGACAAATACGGCCTGCCGCTCGACAATCGCGCCGACTACACCAAGCTCGACTGGCTCGCCTGGACCGCTTCGCTCTCGCAATCGAAAGACGGCTTCGAAGCGCTCTTCGATCCTGCCTGGACATACGCCGATGAAACGCCAAGCCGTGTCCCGCTCAGCGATTGGTACGACGCAAAAACCGGCAAGCAGGTCGGATTTCAGGCGCGCTCCGTCGTCGGCGGAATCTTCATCCAGATGCTCTACGATCCCGCCATCTGGAACAAATACGCCGGCCGAGCCGGACGATAATCGCAGCTCCGCGCGATCCGGAAAACCGGATGCGTCAAGATGGTGGCGAGTAAGGAGGAGAAGAGTTGGCTTTTGAGAACAAAGTACCTTTACCAGGTAGTGAACGGCGT
Organism: Terriglobia bacterium; assembly: GCA_021325235.1. Taxonomy (GTDB): domain Bacteria; phylum Acidobacteriota; class Terriglobia; order Bryobacterales; family Bryobacteraceae; genus Bog-105. Next base: position 340,883 of record JAJPHN010000025.1, read on the forward strand.
CCCTTTCCGAAAGCGAAGCAGGTAGGCCCGGTTCCGCCCGCCGAACCCGTGCAGGTCACGGTCGTCCTGCGCCGGCGCGGTGGAAAACCGGCCCATCAGCCCGGCGCCGTGCTACCACGCATTTCTTACGCCAGCTTTGCGGAAGAATATGGCGCCGATCCAAAAGACATCGCACTGGTCGAGCGATTCGCGCATCACGCCGGCCTCACCGTCGTCGAACACAACGAGGCGAAACGGCGCGTCATCCTGAGCGGGCCCGCCGACGCCGTTGCCAAAGCCTTTGGCGTTCAGGACTTCAGCTGCTGTGTCGTCGAGCCGCAGGGTCAACAGTTTCGCACCCGCACCGGCAGCCTGAGCATTCCACGCGAGCTGGCCGATGTCGTCATCGCAGTGCTCGGGCTCGATACTCGGCCCGTCGCACATGCACAATTTCGCGTGCGCCCCGCGCAGCAGGCCGCCGTCAGCTACACACCGCTGCAGGTCGCAGCCATGTACAATTTTCCGACCTCGGGCAACGGCGCCGGACAGACCATCGGCATCATCGAACTCGGCGGCGGATACAGCGCGAGCGATCTGCAGACTTATTTCAGCCAGCTCGGTGTGCAGGAGCCGACCGTTACGGCTGTATCGGTCGATGGCGGCCAGAATTCGCCCGGTTCCGATGCCGATGGCGAAGTCATGCTCGATATCGAAGTAGCGGGCGCCATCGCTCCCGGTGCCAGCATCGCGGTCTATTTCGCACCCAACACCGACCAGGGTTTCATCGACGCCATCACCGACGCCGTGCACGACACCACCCGCAAGCCTTCGGTGATTTCCATCAGCTGGGGCGGCCCCGAGGACTCCTGGACGCAGCAATCCCAGACCGCCATGAATGCCGCTCTGCAGGATGCGTCCACGCTGGGCGTCACAGTTGCCATCGCCGCCGGCGATAACGGCTCGAGCGATGGCGCGGGCGACGGCAAACTGCACGTCGATTTTCCCGCAGCCAGTCCCTACGCGCTCGCCTGCGGAGGCACCACACTCAACGGCTCCGGAACGTCCATCTCTTCCGAAACCGTCTGGAACGAGACCGCGAGCGGCGAAGGTGCCACCGGTGGCGGCGTGAGCAATGTCTTCGCGCTGCCCACCTATCAGCAGAACGCGAAGGTCCCCGCGCAGCCCGAAACCAACTTCGTCGGCCGAGGCGTCCCCGACGTCTCGGGCAACGCCGATCCCGCCACCGGCTACCAGGTCCTCTACGACGGTCAGAACACCGTGGTTGGCGGCACCAGCGCTGTTGCGCCCCTGTGGGCCGGCCTGATCGCGCTCCTCAATCAGCAGCTCGGATCGCCCATCGGCTATCTCAACCCGAAGATCTATGCGCTGCCCGAATCCGACTTCCGCGACATCACGCAAGGCAACAACGACGATAGCGGCCTCGGTTATTACAGCGCCGGACCGGGCTGGGACGCCTGTACCGGCCTCGGCAGTCCCAACGGTGCAGCCTTGCTGAGCGCCCTCGGCGGTGGTACAACGTCAGGAGCATAGCGATATGGATGCCGGGCGAGTCGAGATTCCGGGCAGCGCTCCGCAGCACGCGGAAAATGCGAGCCGGAGCCCGGTATCGCCCGGCGAACCACTCACCGTGAGCGTCATCCTGAACCATCCCGATGCCGCCGACGTTTCGGCGGTCGAGAACTTTGCGCACGAGTACGGGTTGCAGGTGGTCGAAGCTTCCGCCGAAAAACGCACCGTCAAGCTCGCAGGAACCGCCGCGCAAATGCAGGCAGCGTTCGGCGTCCAACTGGCGCATTACGGCAGCGCCATCAGCTATGCGGGACCCATTACCGTCCCGGCAGCGCTCGGCGGCAAGATCATGGCTGTGCTCGGTCTCGATCAGCGGCCCATCGCCCGCCCGCGCTCCTAAGCGCTAATCACCATAGACCCGCCGCACCAGGTATTGCGGCCGCGATTTCGCTTCTACAAAGATGCGCCCGATATACATGCCGATAATCCCGAGCACGCTGATGATGATGCCGCCCAGAAACCAGAGCGAAACCATCAGCGAAGTGAAACCGGAGAGGATGTACGCCGGCCGCGCCAGCTTGTAAATGAAGAGCCACGCCGCAAACGCGAGCGCAAGCAGCGTAATGCACGCGCCGAAGACGAAAATGATCGTCAGCGGATAGCTCGAAAACGAAGTCACGGCTTCGAGCGAAAGCGCGATCAGTTTCATTGGCGTGTAGGTCGATTCGCTCGGTCGCCGCGTTTTGGTCACAAGCCGCGGCTGTTGCCGAAAACCCGCCCAGCTGAAAAGCCCCATCAGAAAAACATGCGTTTCGTGAAAGCGATCGAGCGCATCCACGTACGCGCGCCGCATCAGCCGCACCGTACAGCCGTTCGCCGGAATCGCAATATCGGAAACCGCATTGAAGATGCGATAGAACAGCGTTCCCGTATGGCGCTTCATAGCAGACCCGGCGCGCAGGCTCTGCACGCCATACACAATGTCTGCCTTCCCGGCGTCCAGATCGTGCCAGAAATCGGCCAGCCATTCGGGCTTCTCTTCGAGATCGATATCGATCAGGAAAACAAACTCTCCCCGCGCATGCCGCAAACCCGCAAGCATCGCCGGGTGATGGCCGAAGTTGCGCGAGAGCTCCACCACGCGCACATGCGGATCGGTGTCGGCCAAAGCCAGCGCGCGCGCGAGCGAATCGTCGGGCGATCCATCGTCCACCAGTATGATTTCGTAATCGGGCGCGATCTGGCGTGCGGCGTCGCTCATGCGCCGGTGGAATTCCACGATGAATTCCGAGGAACAATACATCGTGCTGACAATCGAGAGTTGCGGCGTTAGCATGCGCGGCAGTTCTTTTTATTGTCGCGTCCGCGCCGCCGGCGGAATCAGTAAACTGAGGGCAACCTATGCGAATCGTCGCCGCCGAAACCGCGCTTCCGCCGCACTACTACTCGCAGCGGGAACTGCTGTCCGCCTTTCGCAAACATTGGGGCGCGCGGCTCGATCGTTTCGATGTGCTCGAAAAGCTGCATGCGGCGGCGCAGGTCGATGGACGCTATCTGGCCTTGCCTGTTGAAGAATATCCGCTGGCGAGTTTCGGGCAGGCCAACGATCGCTGGATTGAAGCGGCTCTCGCGCTTGGTGAAACAGCGATCCGCCGTGCGCTCGCCAGTTCCGGACTCGCGCCCGCGCAGATTGGCGCATTTGTCTTCGTTTCGATCACCGGAATTTCGAGCCCGTCGATTGAAGCCCGCCTGATCAATCGCATGAGTTTGAGCCGGCGCATGAAACGCATACCAATTTTTGGGCTTGGCTGCGTGGCGGGCGCCGCCGGCATCGCGCGCGCGGCCGATTATGTCAAAGCGTATCCGCGCGAAGCATGCCTGCTCCTCTCGGTCGAACTGTGCTCGCTTACCGTCCAGCCGAATGACTTCTCGCCCGCCAATCTCGTCTCCACCGGCTTGTTCGGCGACGGTGCCGCAGCGGTCATTGTGGCCGGCGCCGAACTCGATCTGCCCGGTCCTGCCATTGCCGCCACGCGCTCAAATTTCTATGCCGATACCGAGCGCGTCATGGGCTGGGACATTTCGGAAAAAGGCTTCAAAATTGTCCTCTCGCGCGAGGTGCCCGATGTTGTGCGCGCCAATCTCGGCCGCGATGCCGACGAATTTCTCGCAGAGCACCACCTCTCCCGGAGCGATGTCAAAAGCTGGGTGCTGCACACCGGTGGCCCCAAAGTACTCGAAGCGACCGCCGATGCGCTCGGCCTCAAAAACGGCGCGCTTGATGCCTCCTGGGACTGCCTCAAGCGCACCGGCAATCTCTCGTCGGCTTCCGTGCTGTTTGTGCTGGAAGAAGTGATGAAAAATCGCCGCCCGCAGCAGGGCACATGGGGCATGCTGGCCGCAATGGGACCGGGATTCTGTTCGGAACTCGTTCTGATGCGCTGGTGAAACGCGCGCGCGCGAACTGAGCCGGGACTACGCGCGAACTGAGCCGCGACTGTAAGGAGCGGTCATTAGGAAGCGCTACCCTCTGCCGATCTCGCTCTCGATCCACTCGTACGTCTTGCGCATGCCATCTCGCAGTCGCACCGATGGCTCCCAATTTAAGTACTCTCGGATCTTCATGTTATCGCTATTGCGCCCGTTCACGCCTTTGGGCGCGCTGAGATTATAGCTGCGTTTGAGCTTCACGCCGGCGATCTCTTCCACGATATCCACCAGCCCGTTAATCGTCACGAGTTCGCTGCTTCCGAGATTGATCGGCTCGCGAATGTCGCTCTCGGTAATCATTTCGGTGCCGCGCAGGCAATCGTCAATGTACGTGAAGCTGCGTGTCTGATGGCCATCGCCCCAGATTTCAATCTCGTGTTTGCCGGAGCGCTTGGCTTCGATCACTTTTCGGCAGATCGCCGCCGGCGCTTTCTCCCGTCCACCGGCGTAGGTTCCGAGCGGTCCATAGACGTTGTGATACCGCGCCACGCGCGTCTCGAGTCCGAAATCTTCCATGAAATGACGGCACATGCGCTCGCTGAACAGCTTTTCCCAGCCATAGCCGTCTTCTGGCATCGCCGGATACGCGTCCGCTTCACGCAGCGGAACCACTTCCGGATTCTTCTGTTTCTCGGCGTTATAAACGCACGCCGACGAAGAAAAAAAGAATCGCTCGACTCCGGCTTCGCGCGCCGCCATGAGCAGATGCGTGTTGATCAGCACGCTCAACATGCAGAGCGCCTTGTTGTTCTCGATAAAACCCATGCCGCCCATATCGGCAGCCAGATTGAACACCACCTCGGCCCCGCGCACGGCCTGCGCGCACGCTTCGCGCAGTTGCAGATCGAGCACAACATTTTCCACTTGCTCCGCGTGCTGATACCATTCTGCGAGCGGCTTCAGATCGACCGCGCGTATCACCCGAACGCCTTTGCTCAGAAGGTAACGAACCAGGTGGCCGCCGATGAACCCGCCGCCCCCGCAGACTACGACTTTCCGATCACGCAACTGCAAACGAAACTCCTCCAAAGGCGGCAAAAAGCAGTGCCGTCCGCATGGTTTCAGTGTAGACGCGCCTCCACCGTCTTCAACACCACCGCTCCGCGCGCACGAAGATGACCAAGCGGGCGAACATATTCCAGGCTCAGCACAGCCAGATGGCTGTTTGCCGGCACACGCGTTTCCCACTTGTTTGCCTTTGCCAGATCGGGCGAGGCAGGTGCGCTCTCTGCATCGCCCGGAACGGAACGCAAATGCCACGTGAGGCCGCTCGGAGTTTCCGCCAGCTCCGGTTCTGCTTTCCAGCTGAAATCGTAAACGCCGCCCGGCTGAACCGGCACATACTGCCGCAGCAGAACACAGCTCTCCGGCTCATTGCCGGAAAATTCGATGCGCAGCGTGCCCGTGAGCGGAGACGGATCGAAGCGAATGCCCTCCACCGCTTGCGGAACCCAGTCGAAGCCGTGCCGATAAGGCGCGCTGCTGAAATCGCTGTTGGTGATGGGATTTGCGGTGGTCGGAATCGTGAACGGAATCCAGCGCGCTTTCGACAGCGCCGTCCAGATACGGAGCGCCGGCGCGACCTCTCCTGCTCCGAGCAGCCGGTCTTCAATGGCGGCCAGCAGATCGTCGCGGCCCCACGCGCGCGGATTACGATTGCCGGCTTTCGCGATGAGCCGTTCCACGATTGCGGGGAGCGTGGCGATCCGGCCCTGGTTGGACAGAAACCAGGCGTAGGCCAGCAGAGTGCGTGCGCGTTCGGGTATGGCGCGCGCGATGCGTTCGGGATCGCTGCTCATCTCCCACATGTCCGTAAATACCGGCTCCGGCGCATAGGGAGTGATCGCGAGCGTCGCCGTCGCCCATCGAAAGAAGGCCTCGGTGCGGCCGTGGCGATAGTAGAAGTTGGTCAGCGTCCATTTCGGCAGAAACATCCGGTTCACTTCTTCCGCGCGCAGATAATCGTGCTCGGCCGTAGCCGGATCGTGCTGCTCAAATTCGGCCAGGTACCCGAGTTGAATCAGCGATTGATAATCGAACGGATTCAACCGCACCGCACGCTCGAGCAGCTCTCGTTTGTGTGCCGGTTGCCACGAGCCAAGGCGCGAGAGATAGGTCGCGTTGTAGGGAACCAGCGCCGCCGCTTCGGGAACGCTGCGCGCCGTGTCCTGTTCAAAAAGCCATTCCGCGCGCGCCAGCAGCAGCGCATAGAGCGCGCCCGCAACCGCCGCCGCGAGGAATACATAACGCGCGATCCGCGGCAGCCGCAACCGCGCAGCGCTTACGCCTTTTGGGAGGCGAGCAGAACCACCGATTGCGCTTCGCACGACCGACCTTCGCCCACCGGGCCAACCCGCTCGGCGGTCTTGAATTTAACGCTGACGCATTCGGGAGCCAGGCCAACCGTGCGCGCCAGACTCTCGCGAATCGCGCCGCGAAAGTCCTTCAGCTTCGGACGCTCCAGAATGACTGTCGAATCCACGTTCACCGGGCGGTATCCGCGCTCGGCGGCTAGCTTGAGTGCATGCTCCAGAAACTGCGCGCTTCCGGCGCCCTTCCATTCGGGTGCGGTATCGGGAAAATGCATGCCGATATCGCCCAGCGCCAGCGCGCCCAGAACGGCATCCGTCACGGCGTGAAACAAAACGTCGGCATCCGAGTGCCCGGCCAGTCCGAAGTCGCTGGGAATCTGCACACCTGCCAGAATCAGCGGGCGCCCCGTTTCGATACGATGCGTGTCCCAGCCCTGACCGATGCGAAACGGCGTTTGCATCAGCGGGGAAGCTCGAGCGTTGCGCTTTCGAGACTCAGATACAAGCGAGCCAGCTCCATGTCGCTTGGCTTGGTGATCTTGATATTGCGATCGGTGCCGAGTACGACCGAAACTTCGACCTGCTCCAGCCGTTCCACCAGCGACGATTCGTCCGTGCCGACGAAAAGATCCTTGCGAGCGCGCTCGAAGGCCTGTCGCAGCAGATCGAGTCGAAATACCTGCGGCGTCTGCGTCAAAATCAGACGCTCTCGCGGCAGCGTTGCACGAACTTTGTTGCGGTGTACCTGCTTTACCGTGTCTACCGGAACGATACCGATGATCGCCGCGCCCGTTTCGGCCGCTTCACGAATCACCTTCTCGATCGCCTCGCGTTCAATGAACGGCCGGACAGCATCGTGCACGGCCACCAGATCCGTATCGTCCGAGAGCGAAGCGAGTGCGTTCTCCACCGACTGCTGGCGCGATTCGCCGCCTTCCACCGTACGCACGGTCTTGGAGAAATGCTGGTTCGCAAAGAGTTCATTGGCCCAGGCGAGATCGTCGCCCCGCAGCGCAACCACGATTTCATTCACCAGCTCGCAGCTGACGAATTTGCGGATCGTGTGCACCAGGATCGGCGAGTTGTTCAGCAGCATAAACTGCTTGCGGCTGATGCCTTCCTTTTCGGGCGCACCCCGGCCCATGCGCGTGCCAAGCCCGGCGGCCGGGATGATAACGGTAACTTTCACGAACTTATAGGATAGTGGACGCGGCGCTGGCGAACACTTACTGCGGATGCAGCGCGGGCTGCCACTCTTGCCCTTGCTCGCTCCACTCGAGTACACGCTGACCTTTCGCGGCCGGCTGGTTGCCCGCAAGCACCCGCGCCTGATCCGCCTTCACGTGCGAATTCATCTCGACGCAGTACGGAAAGCCGTTCGCGAGAAAGAACACGCCGTTGCGCGTGACCGGCAAACCGCGAAAGACGACTTGCGGGTCGCGCGCGATCTCTTCTCCGGCCGCCCGGCAGGCACGTTGGGAGGCGAACGCCGTCTCGCGCCAGATCGCCTCATTGTGAAGCAGCGCGACGAGTTGAAACAGGATCAGTGCGGCCGCTACACTCCAACGTTTCACGCCGGCCGGTACGCCTGCGACCATCAACCCGAACAGCAGCGCCAGCCCCAGCACCGGCAGATAAAGCACGCGCGCTCCGGCCAGGTCCGGGCCGAGCAGCAGCAGATGCTGTACCGGCAGCGACGCCGCCAAGACCCACAAAATCGCCCCTGCGAGCAGACGTCTTTCGATGCGCGACCAGGCCAGCAGCGCCGTCAAGGCCAGCAGCACGAGCACAACCGCGAACTTGACCCATATCCCGATCTCCGCCGACCAGTTCAGCGGAAAAAAGAGCAGCGCCCATTCACGGAAGAACAGCGCTTTGGCACTATGCAGCGCGTTGAACCGCAGTACTTCGGCCTGACCCGGAGCAACGCGATAGCCGCCCACATCGCCCAGCACGCGCAACCTGTACAGCAGCGCAAGCACGTACGTTGCTCCGATCGCTGCGGCTGCATACAAGGTCCGCCTGCGCGCGGGGTCTTCTTTGAAGATGGCCATGACCGCCGCAAGCAGCGGCAGCGCGTAGGCCGATTCTTTGCTCAACACGGCCGCAATCGCGCTGAGTATCATCGGCACATACCAGCTCCGGCGGTTCGTTTCCGCATAGGCGTCTACAGCCAGCAGCGCAGCCAGTACAAACAGCGCCGCGAGCAGGTCGTAGCGCGCCGCCACCCATGCAACCGCCTCCGGCCGCGAACCATGCAGCGCGAACACGAGCCCGGCCATCACGGCTATCCATCGGTCTTTCGTCAGCCGCCGCAGCAGCCAGTACGCGAGGCAGCTGTTGATCGCATGCAGCACGACGTTGCCCAGATGCCAGCGAAACGGATCCGCTCCCGCCCACTTGCCGTCCATGTAATACGAGATGTAGCCGATGGGGCGCAGAAACGCCCCGCCGCGCGGAGCAAACGTCTCGAGGACCTGCGCCCAGCTCTCGTGTAGCGCTTCGTAGACATGCGTGTAGGAATCGTGCAGCAGCGGAGCCGCGACGGTCGGCAGAAACGCCAGCACCGCACAGAGCGTGATCGCGCCCGCCGGCATAAACTCGAAGCGCGCCGATACATGACGCTCCGTCCGCGCCGCACTCGCACGCATCAGGATCAGCAGCACGAACGCTACGGCCGCGATACTCTCCGCATTCACCGGCGAATGCACGGACCAATAGAGCTGGAAGGAACCGTGAAGAGTGAAGGTGAGAAGAAAAGCGGCGGCGGTTCCGAAGAGGATTGTGAGCGGAACGATCAGCGCGCCTCGCAACAGCCAGAAGCGTCTGATCACTTCGCTTTTTATGCGTGCTCCGCGTCGCGACAAAACACCGTTTGCCGAGGTTCTGTGGTCATTGAATCTTATAGGCTAGCTCATAGATATCGTCGATTTCGATCCGGCGCAGAAAGACGACATGGCCCTCGTTTGTTGAGGTTATCGAAGGACTGGGTATGATATTCGTCGCATCCAGGCGCGTAAGCACTTCAGTTCGACTGTGCGCTACATCTGTCCGAAAAACACGCACGTGACCTGACGAGTCCACGCCGTAGCTGTACACCGTCTCCGGCGAAATCCATGCGGGATTGTCGAAGTTTCTCGCGCGGCCTATGGGACACCACTTCTGATCCTTAAAGTCGTACTCAGATAAGGAAGTCGAGTCATAGCTGAGTGCGATCAACCGCTTCTGGTCGGGTGAGACGCGCGGAGTCCAGTACCCTCGCGAATTCGGAAGCTCAGAAATACGTCGAACCGCCAGATCAAGGATGTGAATCGACATGTTCCGGTCGCGATCGTCGTGATTCAGCCGATCTCCGAACACGATCTCATGGTCTGAAAGCCACGTGGGTACACCCTGATCGGGGCCTGCCGGAAAGGCCGCGCGTGCCTTCAAGTCACGTACGTCGGCGACCATTACTCGCCACGAAGCTCCCGTCTTGGCCATGAACGCGATCTGTTGTCCGTTGGGAGAAAAATGCGCCATGTGCGCCTCGGTAAAAGGCCCGCTTACCTTGCGCGCCTGCGAGCCATCGGCCTGAGCCAGCCAGATTTCCCACTGCGGATATTTGGAATAGACCACCATCTTTCCGTCCTCCGAAAAGGAAGGTTCGGTGGCGGCAATACCGCCCAGAAAGGGTTGAATAAGACCTGTGTGCGGGTTCAACTCGCTCAATTCGAATCTGTAGGCCTGACCGATGGCATAAAGCCGGTCGGCGAGTCCATCCGATACAACGTCCCGCCAGGTCAGCGCTCCTGGCGTCACTTTGCGCGCCATCATTCCGTGCAGGACTGAATTGCGTAAAGCCCAGAGATCTCCACTGGGCTGTTGAGACCTGTTGGCGGCGATGAAGATGCGTCCGTCTGGTGTCCAGGCGCCACCGCACACCTCTTCCGGCGCCGCTTGCAGCGGAACCGGCTTGCGATTGCCTTCCGTGCTGAGTTCCCAGAGAACCGCCGGATGCACGTCGTCATCCACGCAGAATCGGACGAGCTTGCCGTCAGGTCGCCACCGAGGACCATTGAGTGTACCGGGTATCCAAAATCTGGATTGTCCCAACTGTGAGTCCACTCGGCCTTCGCGAGTAAGGTGCACAATGCTAACAAAGTGATCGCCGCCATAGGCGAGTTGCCGGCAATCGGGCGAAAGCCCCGCCGACACCAAACCGGATCCTTTCAGCAGGACCTCATTCTGCTCACCGTTCGGTCTGAAAAGCGATAGTACCCGAGAGTTACTGCTGCTACTCATGGCGAGTAACTCACGAGTCGCTTTGCAGTAGTCCATTAGTTCACTTGCAACCTCTTGTCCGGAGAGGGGCTCGACCTTCAGACTCGAGACAGCAACGCGAGCTGTTTCTACCTGTGGTTCGCCAGTCTTGACAAGCCGGAAGTAAACGTTGTTCCCATCGAAAACGAGTGGACCAACCTTGATACGCCCATCTTCCGTTAGCTTGCGGAAGGAAGTAATCTCGATCTGCCCGGACTTGAATGAGCTCCAAACCGGAATCGCCGCGGCGATCAGGGCAGCCAACAAAGAAAAACGCCAGATACTAACGTGGTGCTTCTTTGTTGTGGGACCTTCGGGCGATTCCATTACAGCTTCACAGAAGCGATACCCACGGCCCTGCACTGTGCGTATGTAGTTCTCAGCGCCGGGATGTGCCGCGCTTAGTTTCCGGCGAATCGAACTTAGGTGGGTGGTAAGAGTCGTCTCACCCACGCTTTCTCCCTGCCAGATTGTCTCGGCAAATCTTTCCCTGGCAACTAATTGCCCGGCATTGTGAACGAGAAGCTCAAGAATGTCAAACTCGCGCGAAGTTAGTCCCAAAAGCTTTCCGCCGGCATACGTCACGGTACGTTTGACGGAATCCAGACGAAATGGACCAAACTCCAGATTCGGCATAGACTTGCCGGTCCGCTGGCGCGTATCTTATCACTCTCTTCAGAAAACTTCACGCGACAAATTCGAGCGAACGGGGTAAAAACAACCTTGCTCGTCACCCTTTACAGGCGAGCAACTTACACAGGAGGGTATGTGACCACCACGATTCGCAGTCAAACAGAAATCGCTTGTATCTTCGGCCGGCGGCTCCTGGCCGTTGGCCTGCTTTTCATTGGAGCCGGAGCCGCATTAGCCGACAGTGTCATCTTCTCCGACGACTTCAACGGCACCACGCTGAATCCGGCCTGGCAAATATTGCCTGGCCAGGGTAGCTACACAGTGGGGAACGGGAACCTGCGCTATTTCAACAGCGGTTCTCAATCCGCGACGACCGGTTGGTATAACCCGGCGTTAACTCTTGCGCTCCCTTTCAGCGGAACGCATTGGGAGATTTCAACCAAGGCGACTTACAACCTGTTCTATCTCGATAGTTCGGGCGTTTCTTCGGGGGCACAAGCGCCCGAGGTTCTGGTGAAGTTCAACCCCGGTGTGACAATCAGCAGCAATGGCGGTCCGAATTATGCCGGAACAGATTTCACCAGGATAGAACGCGACATCGACGCGGGCTATGGCTCCAACGTGCTGGAGGCCAATTACGGTTCGGTTCAGGACGTAAACATGCTGAACCCGGCTGATTCAACCATCAAGAACAACGTAGGAGACGGAACCTATTGGTATCAGATCACGCGCAATGGGGGTAGCCTGACTATCGCTTATAGTTACGACGGAACAAACTATACGAATGCCTTCACAACGCAGCTGGCAAATCCCACGGGAACCTACAACGAACTGTTACTTGGTGGATTGACGTGGCAAGGCGTCGGATCCTATACGGACTACGACTACGTCCATATCATGGCGACGGCCACGCCGGAGCCGAACACTGCAACCCTGTGGCTCGCCGCGTTGCCGCTCATTGGCGCCGGCCTGCTTTTCAGAAGGAGGAATCAGGCGCGCGCATAAACAGCACTTGCAAATAAAAATGCCGTGGCGGTTTGCGTCCCGCCACGGCTTATTCGCGTAGCCTACTTGGTCCTGCGCTTGGTTTCTGTACCCCGCCGGGTCTCGCGCACGCCCAGCGCATTGATCTGGATAACCGGCACGAGCGATTGCGTGCTCTCGACACGCTGATTCGCCACGCGCTGTGACAGTTCTTCATTGAGCGTGCGCATGAAGCCTTCCATCTGCTTCTGCATCGCTGCCATCTTCTCGCGCATGTTGAGGATGATCTCCACACCGGCGAGGTTCACGCCCAGCTCCCGGGTCAGCTTCAGAATCACTTCGAGCCGCTCGAGATCTTCTTCCGTATAGAGCCTGGTATTGCCTTCGCTGCGCGAGGGAGCGAGCAGTCCTTCGCGCTCATACAGGCGGAGCGTCTGTGGATGAATCTCATACTGCTCCGCCACGGCCGAGATCATGTATGCCGCTTTGCCCTTGTTCTTCTTCATACCGCCCTCGTCCTCTTATGCCTTTTATGCGCCCGGTTGCTGCACCTGATCCCAGATGGCATGCCGCGGGTCGGTGGTGTCCACCGTCGCCAGCTCTCGCAACAGTTCACGAGTACGCTCGTTGTGCACATCGGGTGCGCGCAGCACGACCTCCACGATCTCGTCCCCGCGCGTATTCTTGCGCGCGTTGAACACGCCTTTTTCGCGCAACCGAAACTTCTGTCCGTTCTGGGTACCTTGCGGAATTTTGAGCAGCGCGCGTCCGTCGATGGTGGGCACTTCGATCTTCGCGCCGAGCCCGGCTTCGCTGACCGTGAGCGGCACTTGAACTTCGATGTTGTCGCCGTGCCGTTTGAAAAACGGATGCTCATCGACGCGCACGGTGATGTAAAGATCGCCCGGCGCACCACCCGCCACACCAGCGTTGCCTTTACCGGCCACGCGCAGCCTCGAACCGGAGGAAACGCCCTGCGGGATACGCACCTCAACCGTATCGGTGTGCATGATCCGGCCTTCACCGCGGCACGTGGGGCAGGCATTCTTCAAGCGGCCGGTGCCGCCGCAGCGCGGGCACGTCAGATTAAACTTCATTGCGCCAGCCATCTGCGTGACAGTGCCGCTGCCGTCGCACTCCGGGCACACCGCGACATTTGAGCCCGAAGATCCCGATCCATGACAGGTCGGGCAGGTCTCCTGGCGCGTGATGTTCAGCTTCACCTGGGTGCCTCGAATCGCCTGCCAGAAATCGACGTTGAGCCCGTATTCGAGATCCGAGCCGCGCTCGGGCTGCTGCTGCGCGGTGGCCGTGCGTCCGCGCCCGCTGAAAAAGCTGCCGAAGATGTCGCGGAAAGAACCGCCTCCGAAGCCTTCGCCTTCTTCCGCGCCCGCCTGCTGCTGCTGACGCATGTATTCGGCGAAATCGAATCCGCCGAATCCGGGTCCGCCGCCCTGGCCGCCGCTGCCATTGGGCGGAATGTTGGGCGAATAGAATCCGTACTGGTCGTAGACCTTGCGCTTCTCTTCGTCGTTCAGTACGTCGTAGGCTTCCTGAACGTTCTTGAACCGCTCTTCGGCGGCTTTGTCGCCGGGGTTCAGATCGGGGTGATACTTTCGCGCCAGCTTGCGATAAGCTTTGCGGATCTCCTCCGCATCCGCGCTCTTGGGCACTCCCAGGGTTTCGTAGTAATCTTTTTTGCTTGCAGCCGGCATAGAAACTCAATCCATAAACGTCGGGGACACCCGGCCAGAACCGAATGCCCCCTATGCGCTAAAGCGCCATCTCACGCCCGGCCAAAACAGGCCGGATCTGCGGATGCACTACTTCTTATCGTCCACGTCCACGAACTCGGCGTCGACCACGTTGTCTTTCTTCTCCTGGCCGCCCGCGCCGTTCGTTTCCGCGCCCGCACCCGGAGCACCGCCGCCCGGAGTACCCGCGCTCTGCGATTTGTACATCGCTTCCGCCAGTTTGTGGCTTGCGGTGGTCAGCTTGTCGGTGGCCGAGTTGATCGCATCGAGGTTGCCGTCGGCAATCGCCTTCTTTACATCCTCAATCGCGGTTTCGACCTGCTTGGCTTCCGCTTCGCTGATCTTGTCGCGATGTTCTTTAAGCGTCTTCTCGACGTTGTAGACCATGGCGTCGGCCCGGTTGCGGGCGTCGATCTCGTCTTTGCGTTTGCGATCTTCCGCCGCATGCGACTCGGCATCGCGCGCCATCTTCTCCACCTCGTCCTTGCTCAGGCCGGAAGAAGAAGTGATGGTGATCTTCTGTTCGTTATTAGTCGCACGATCTTTCGCGACCACGTTCAGAATGCCGTTGGCGTCGATGTCAAAGGTGACCTCGACCTGCGGCACGCCGCGCGGGGCCGGCGGAATTCCGACCAGCTGGAAAACGCCCAGCAGCCGGTTGTCCTTGGCCATCGAGCGCTCGCCCTGATAGACCTTGATCTCGACCGAGGTCTGATTGTCGGCCGCCGTCGAGAACGTCTCACTCTTGCGCGTCGGAATGGTCGTGTTGCGCTCAATCAGTTTGGTGAACACGCCGCCCAGCGTCTCGATACCGAGCGAAAGCGGAGTAACGTCGAGCAGCAGCACGTCTTTGACTTCGCCGCCCAGCACGCCGCCCTGAACCGCCGCGCCGACCGCGACCACTTCGTCCGGGTTCACGCTCTTGTTCGGCTCTTTACCGAACAGGTCACGCACAATCTGCTGGACCTTCGGAATACGCGTCGAGCCGCCCACCAGCACGACTTCATCGATTTGCTGCGGCGTTACGCCCGCATCCTGCATCGCCTGTTTGCACGGACCGACCGAGCGCTGCAGAATGTCGTCGATCATCTGCTCAAAGCGGGCGCGAGTAAGCTTTTTGACCAGGTGCTTCGGACCGGTATTGGTGGCCGTGATGAACGGCAGGTTGATCTCGGTTTCGAGCAGCGTCGAGAGCTCGATCTTGGCGCGCTCGGCCGCTTCTTTCAGGCGCTGAAGGGCCATCTGATCGGTTGAGAGATCAACGCCCTCTTCCTTCTTAAATTCCTGAATCAGCCAGTCGATGATGCGCTGGTCGATGTTGTCGCCGCCAAGGTGTGTGTCGCCGTTGGTCGATTTCACCTCGACTACGCCATCGCCGACTTCGAGAATCGAGATGTCGAACGTGCCGCCGCCAAAGTCGTAGACCGCGATCGTCTCGTCCTTTTTCTTATCGAGGCCGTAGGCGAGGGCTGCTGCGGTCGGCTCGTTGATGATACGCATCACTTCGAGACCGGCAATCTGGCCGGCATCTTTGGTCGCCTGCCGCTGCGCATCGTTGAAGTACGCGGGAACGGTGATGACCGCCTTGGTCACCTTCTCGCCAAGATACGCCTCGGCCGCCTCTTTCAACTTGGTCAAAATTTTGGCCGAGATCTCGGGCGGCGAATAGGTCCTGCCCTGAATCTCAATCCGGGCATCACCGTTGGGCCCGGCGACAACTTTGTAGGGGACGAGCTTCATCTCTTCGGAGACTTCGTTGAAGCGGCGCCCCATGAAGCGCTTGATGGAATAAATGGTGTTTTCCGGGTTGGTGACCGCCTGGCGCTTCGCGACCTGGCCGACGAGCTGTTCGCCGCCCTTGGTAAAGGCGACGACCGAGGGGGTGGTTCGACCGCCTTCCTGGTTCGGGATAACCGCCGGCTGTCCGCCTTCCATGACTGCCACGACCGAGTTCGTGGTTCCCAGATCGATTCCGATAATCTTACTCATGTGTGTTGAATCCTCCGCCGACCGCTGCTACGGCAACCGGCATAACTTAGCACACTCTTAGTATCGAATATGAGTCGGATATTGTCAAGTTCTCTGCTCCTTTTTTTGAGCATATCCGTCCCACTGTGTGTTGCTCAGCAAACGTTGACCGTGGCCACGGCCGCCGACCTGGCCCCGCTCCAGCCCGACCTCCTGAAACTCTATCCTCATCTAAGGTTTGTTACCTCGGCCAGTGCCATCCTCATGCAACAGATTGAAAACGGAGCGCCTTACGACGTTTTTCTCTCGGCCAACGCCGCCTATGTCGACCAGCTCGCCCAAAAAAGAAAAATCGAACCGGATTCGGTCGTGGTGTATGCGGTCGGCCGCCTCGGCCTACTCTGGCGTGACGGTAAGCCACGCGAGTTTAAGGACTTAGCGGATCCGGCAGTTCGTTTGGTAATTTTCGCCAATCCGAAATTGGCGCCGTACGGCCTGGCCGCGCGCCAGTCCATCGAGCATGCGGGTATCTGGGGGAAAGTTGAGTCGAAGATTGTCTACGCCGAGAACGTCCGGCAGGCGCTCGAGATCTTCGAAAGCGGCAACGGCGATGCGGTTCTGACCTCTGCCTCGCTGCTGCAAGGCAAACCTGCCCAGCTCGTTCCCAACGACTGGCACGCTCCGATCGAGCAGAAAGCCGGAGTCGTCTCCGCCAGCCCAAACCAGACCGCCGCGAGGGGATTCCTTAAGCAATTGACCGGTCCGGCGGGGCAGGCGGTCTTCGCCCGCCACGGGTTTGCCAGGCCGGCGCCATGAACCTGAGGCTCGGGCCGCCCCTCGGTCTCTCCGAACTCCGTGGCGTGGAACGAGACCTGCATCTCCGCCTCGGAAAGTGGGACACTCAGGTGGGCGATACGCCCGTCCTCTCCTCCCAGCCGCTCGTCTTCCATCGCCAGGAATGGTCTCGGCTCTGTGCGGCCGCCGAACGACTCGCAGCCGAACTTTGCATGGAAGAGCAAAACGTGCTTGCCACCGAGTCCCTGCAGAGTCGTATTGGAATTCCAAAGCCCCTCCGCCCTGTCCTGGGCCGGCTTCGGGAACAGTCCGCTCGGACGATGCGCGCGCTGCGCTTCGATTTCCATCCCACTTCCGAAGGTTGGCGCATCTCGGAAGTAAACAGCGATGTTCCGGGTGGCTGGGGTGAAGCAGAGTCGCTGCCCGCTTTGTTTCAGCGCTACTATCCCGATCTCGTCCCGTCCTGCTCGCCCTTGCGCGCCTGGGGCGAGGCCGTGGCCAGACTCGCCGATGGCGGTTGCATCGCGCTACTGAGTGCTCCGGGCTTTCTCGAGGATCAGCAGGTCACGCTTGCATTCCAGCGCGAACTGAGCCGGCGCGCGGTCCGCTCCGTGCTTCTGCAGAATCCAGCCGCCCTGCGAGTAAGACAGCCACGGATTTCCGTACTTGTCCGCTTTTATCAGATCGAGTGGCTCTGCAAGCTCAGCCGGCGCACGAACTGGCCAACGTTGCTGACGAGCGCGGATTTCGCCGTTGTGAACCCCGCTGTCTCGCTCATTTCAGAGAGCAAGCGATTTCCGCTTGCATTTTCCAAAGTGGCCGAAGACTCGGCCTGGGCGGAATTCGCGCCCGAAAGCCGTGATCCGCGCGAGGTATCCGCCAACGACTGGGATAACTGGGTACTCAAGGCGGCCTACTCGAACACCGGCGATCAGGTATATCTCTGCTCCGAACTATCCAAAGGCTCGCTCGAGCGTCTGCTCCAGGCCGTTCGGCGCGATCCCCTCGCGTGGGTGGCGCAACGCCGTTTTCATACCATTCCACTCGATTCCGTGCGAGGCCCGGTGTTTCCCTGCGTGGGTGTTTTCGTAGTGAACGGACGCGCAGCCGGCGCCTACGTCCGGCTCTCACGCCGACAGGTGACCGACGGCGCCGCCCTCGAGGCCCCACTTATGATGGATCGAATCGCGCAATGACAATGAGCATTGAGACCGTCTATGATGCATGGCGCCCCGAGTCTTCGATCTGGAGCCGCTGGGTGAAGCCGGTTTTGTTCTCATACCTGACTCCAGGCGACCTCGTACGCGAGCCCGACGCAGAGCTCGCCCGTGAGTGGAACGTGTCTCACGAGGCGCAAACCGCAGTCCTCATCGACCTTCCCGGCGCGGAAGGTCTCCTCGTTGCACTCGCCCTGGCTCGGGCCGGCTGGCGGCCGATTCCGGTTTACAACGCCATACCGTTCCCAACTGATGATCCTGAAACCGACCTGCCATTATCGATCACCAGGGTTTCCCGCGTACGGGCCATCACGACCGTCGATCTCGACCCGGTCCTTCGGGCGATTGTCCGTTTCACTCCCACGCTGCTCGATTGCCATCTCCCGAACGATGCTCCTCCGGCGTTCGTGATCGACCAAAACCGCAAAGGCATGTTTCCCCGCTCACCCGGGTGTTTTGATAACCGCTCCTTTCTCTCGACGAGCGATTTTCCTTCCGCCGTGTTTCTGAAAGATCACGGCATCCGCAGCATGGCCGTGATCCGGAGCAACATGCGCCTCGATGATGACGCGCGCTCTGTTCTGTTGTCATGGCAGCAGGAACAAATTTCGATTCGCTTTCAACAATGCTGGGAAGCGTGGGATCCGCGAACCTGGAGCGTGCCGGGTCCATCGCGTCTTTCACAGTTCTGGCATCACTTTGGCCGATTGCTGGGATACCCGGATCACGAATCGGGTGCCTTCGGCGAATGGCGGCGGCCGTCGAGCAGCTGATGGGTGGGCTAGAGTAAGTTTCTAATGTTTGTTTCCCGGCGCCAGGCTCTGGCGCAAGTACTCGCCACGGGTGCCGCGTTTGGCTCGTCGCTGAACCCAGAACGCAGACGCCCCAACATTCTCTTCTTCCTGACAGACGACCAGCGCCGCGACGCGATGAGCGCCTACGGGAACAAGATTCTGTACACGCCTAACCTGGACCGCATCGCGGCCTCGGGCACGCGCTTCGAGCTGGGGTTTGCTACGAACGCGCTCTGCCGGCCCTCGCGCGCCTCCATTCTGACCGGCCAGTATTCTCATTCACACCAGGTACTCACGAATGGTGACGGCCGCGATCTGCCCGGGCGCGACGGACTGCGGCGTGACCAGATCACCTTCCCACAAATCTTTCGGCAGAACGGCTACTGGACCGCTCTCGCCGGCAAATGGCATCTCGCCAGCGAACCGGGCGGCTTCGATGAGTACGCGATCCTTCCTGGTCAGGGCATCTATCTCGATCCGCCGATGATCGTCAACGGCGCGCACGTTCAGTTTCGCGGGCACGTCGAAGACGTCGTCGGCGATCAGACCATTCACATGCTCGAGCACCGGCCCAAAGGCAAGCCGTTCTGCATGCTGTCGCATTTCAAGGCGCCCCATCGCGAATGGATTCCGGCGGCGCGCTTTGCGGATCGTTTTGCGGATGTGCACATACCGGAACCGCGTACGTTCAACGACACGCTCGCCGGGCGGCCGAAGGCAGTGCGGGATGCGGAGGACAAGCTGGTGGACTTGCCCGACTTCCGCGATCGCGGCTGCCCGGATTCACTCACCCGTGCCGAACGTAAAGAATGCAATCTGCAACAGCTTGTGAAGAATTACTACCGGGTGCTGCTCGGTGTGGATGAAAACGTTGGCCGCATTCTCGATTATCTGCAGGATGAAGGAGAACTGGAGAACACGATCGTTGTTTACACCTCGGACAACGGCTTTTTCCTCGGCGACCACGGGCTGATGGACAAGCGCCTCATGTATGAGGAATCGATTGCGGTGCCGTTTGTGATTGCGTGGCCCGCGGCCATGCCGAAGGGTGTTGTTGATGACAAGCACCTGGTGATCAATTGCGATTTTGCGCCGACGCTGCTCGACCTGGCTGGTTTGCCCATACCGGGGTCGATGCAGGGCAAGAGTCTGAAGCCGCTGCTTGAGGGAAAAAATGTTCCCGACTGGCGCGCTTCGATTCTTTGCGAGTATTTCGAATACCCGGCGGTGCATTGCGTGCGAATGAATCGCGGCATTCGTACGCACGACTGGAAGCTCATTCATTTCTGGCAGGATCCGCAGGAATGGGAGCTCTACAACTTGAGAGACGATCCGGGCGAGACGCGCAACCTGGCGGCCGATCCGAAATACCGGCAGACTCTGGATGAGCTGAAGCAGCGTTTGCAGCAGCTGCGCGAAGAGACGCACGATGTGGATCTGCCGAGCGCCGACCCAGGGCCGTGCGAATTCGGCATTTCTGGCGACGGTCCCAAGCGCTCGGGCTGAAGGCGCGTTCTAGGCTTTGGGATGGGCGCGGTCGTAGACGGCCTGCAGATCCCGCAGCGAGACCTGAGTGTACTTCTGCGTGGTGGAGAGGCGCGCATGGCCGAGCAGCTCCTGGATGGTACGCAGATCGGCGCCGTCGTTGAGGAGATGCGTGGCAAAAGCGTGACGAAAACTGTGCGGGTGCACGGTGGAATCGCCGGTTGCCACCAGGGCATAGAGTTTCACCAGCCGCCGTACCTGTCGATCGTTGAGACGTGCGCCGCGGCTGTTGAGAAAGAGCGCGGGTTCGCCGGGTTGTGGAGCTCGGTTGGCGAGATAGCGTGTGATGGCTTCGGCTGCGCGATCCGCGATCGGGACTTCTCGTTCTTTATTCCCTTTGCCGCGCACGCGCAACCAGCCCTGCCGGAGATCGATATCGTCGAGATTGATACCAATCAACTCGCTGACACGAATCCCGCAGCCATAGAGCAGCTCGAGGATGGCGATGTCGCGTTCGGGTGCGGGCTGCTCGGCAGCGGAATCGATGAGCGTGTTCGTTTTTTCCTCGCTCATGACCTCCGGCAAGCGCTGCTTGAGCTTGGGAAGACGCAGGCGCGCGCTTGGATTGTCTGTGATCAAACCTTCTTCGAGCAGAAACCGGTACATGGCTCGAAGCGCGGCCACTTTGCGGCGGACGCTGGTGGCTTCGAGCCCTTCGTCATAGAGAGCGGCGAGCCATTCGCGCAGCAAAGGCAGATCCAGTTGTTCGAACAGGGGTGCGCTTCCGGCGCGTTCGAAATAGGAAGCGAACTGCTCGAGATCGGAGCCGTAGCTGCGGAGCGTATGCTTCGATGCGCCGCGCCGGCCGAGCTCAGCCAGATACTTCGCAATAGCTTCGCGTATTTGCATCAAGAAATGTTTCGAAGGCTTCTAAGGCGCGGCGGCACACCTCGGCATGCCGGGCTTTTTTGTCGTGCCGGAAGCGCGCTTTGGTGGCGTCATCGAGGGCGGGCAGCAGATCGAAGGTTATGTTGGCGGGTTGGAAATTGCGGGCGTCGGCCTGCGTAATGTAGTGAGTCAGGCTGCCGAGCGCGGTTTGGCGCGGAAACGTCGAGGGCTCCCCGCGGCTCGCCAGCGCGGCCGCATTCCGCCCGGCAAGCAAACCGGTGGCGATCGATTCGGCGTATCCTTCGACCCCGCAGATCTGGCCCGCGAAGAAGACGCACGGTTCGCGTTTCAATTGCAGCGTGGCATCGAGCAGCGCGGGTGAATTGATGTAGGTATTGCGATGCATCTGGCCGAAGCGCAGGAATTCGGCGTTTTCCAATCCGGGAATAAGGCGGAATACCCGCGCCTGATCGCCGAAGCGCATGTGGTTCTGAAAGCCGACCAGATTGTAGCTATCGGCGCGCTGATTCTCCTGGCGCAACTGCAGGGCGGCGTAGGGCCAGCGACCGGTACGCGGATCGGTCAGCCCGGCTGCTTTCATGGGTCCGAAACGAAGGGTCTGCGGGCCGCGGCGTGCGATCTCTTCGACGGGCAGGCAGGCTTCGAAATACGGCGTCTGATCTTCTGCGATATGCGGTTCGTAACGCTCGGCCTCGAGCAGCGCAGCGACGAAGCGGTCGTATTGCGGCTTGTCGAGCGGGCAATTGATGTAGTCGTTGCCGCCATCGAGCGACTTGTTGTAGCGGGAAGCGCGGAAGGCGATGGACATATCGACCGAATCGGCCGCTACGATTGGGCTGATGCTGTCGTAGAAGAAGAGTCGCTCGGAACCGGTGAGCCGGCTGATTTCTGCGGCGAGCGCATCGCTGGTGAGCGGACCGGAGGCGATGATGACGATGCCGGAATCGGGGATCTGAGTGACTTCTTCGCGGCGAATTTCGATATTGCGGTGTGTTTCGATGGCGCGGGTAATCGCGCGCGAGAAGAGTTCGCGATCGACCGTCAGGGCGTGACCGCCAGGGACGCGCGATTGGTCGGCGGCGCGCAACAGCAGCGATCCAAGCCGGCGCGCCTCCTGCTTCAGCAGCCAGGGTGCGGAGTTTAGCTGCTCGCTCTTGAGCGAGTTACTGCAGACGAGTTCGCCGAAATCGTCGGTCTTGTGCGCGGGGGTGCGTTTGTGCGGACGCATCTCATAGAGCACGACATGAGCGCCTGCTTCGGCGGCGTGGAATGCCGCTTCGCAGCCGGCGAGTCCCGCGCCGATGATGTGGATGGTCTGCAAACTTCAGTTTAGAATTTGTCCGGCGCATCTCTCAATCGCAACCGGATCAGGAGATCGTTGAGAGCGGCGCGGCTGCGTGGCTCATCGGGCAGGGTAGACCGTTGAGCTGCTTCGGCCAATTCGCCGCGTAGCTGGCTGACTCGCTTTTCGTGCAGATTGATTTCGGCCTCGCTTAGCTGCTCGTGTTCCGATCCTGATGTCTTGCGCTCAATCAACTCAGCCAGGCCGGGTGAAGGCCGGGTCTCATTCAAACGCGGCAGATTCGCCTCCACCTCACCCGTCCGCATCAGATGAATTCCGGTGAGCAATACTCGATACGTATACAAGAGCGGCTTCAGGCGTGGAGGACTCTTTTGAACCAGCCGCCATTGCGTGTCCGCGAAACCGAGATAGTGGTGAGCATGATGGCGCGTGATGCAGCCTTGGGCGATGTCCTTCAGTTCCTCGTGCTCGGGCATGGCGCGCACTACCAGAGGCGAGTATAGTTGCTCCAGTACATAGCCGTTACGCTTCAGGAGCATTTCGAAAAATTTCAAGATGTCGTGGGTGACGTAATCGATCTCGACGCCGTCGCGAACGGTGCTGAGCTCTAGCGTTTCCTTCTTCGGCAATATGGCGAGCGCTTCGGAAGCAGGTAGTATGTGCGCGCCTCGCAGATCGTAATCCGAATCCGGTGAAGCAAACCCGTAAAGATGAGCGCCGCTGATGGTTGCAAACAGCAAAGGATACGGATGGTGAGCGATTTCGTCGTGTAGCAGGTCGTGTCTCATCTGGAAATGTAGTGGTCTGAGGCCGCGAGCCGACGTGCTCGCAGCAGCAGTTCATTGGCAGCAGAATAATCGGGATTCAGCGGAAGTTTCGTATGCCGGAAGGCTTGATCGAGTTCTTGATGCAGAGCCAGCCGCCAGGCCTCTACTGCATCCCATGGCATCTGACCGTGGCGGATGGCGAGGAGTTCTTGGCGGTGCTCATCCATGCGCAAGTCGACAAAGCCGTGCCGCAGAATGGCTGCTCCGGAGAGCAGAAGCCGCATCAGGTGCATGACGTGTTTCCAACGGATTTGCCCTTGGTTGCGCAGATCCCGCTCGATTTTCTTGAATTGCGAGAGCACATAGGCGTTGTAGGTTTGGTGCACACGCTGGGAGAGGAAAATATCGCGCCGGGCGAGGATCTCGATGGCAATCGGTTCGGCCGTTTCGACCAGCGGTGAATAGAGGCACTCCAGCACATTCGGGTTGGCCTTCAAGGCGAGGCGAATGAATTTCGCAATTTCCCAGTACACTTCTTCTTCAGCAGTTTCGATCTGTTCGGGGACACCAGCGAGCGACCACTGCAAGTCTGCGGGCGGCAGAAAGAATCCGCGGCGGTCGGTATCGGAGTCGGCCGTTGCCAGGCCATGCGCCTGGGAGCCGACGACGCAGCGGTAGACGACAAACGGAAGAAGCTGGCTGGTCTCGGCCATTTCGGGAAAGGTGCTCACTTCCTGCTTATGTGCCAGCCGAATGTCAGAAGCGTTCGCGGTATTCGCCGAAGACGCGGCGCAGCCGGTCCGAAATTTCACCGACGGTTGCTAAGCCGCGGCAGCACTCGAGTATCGGGGGCAGGAGATTTTCGGTAGAGCGGGCGGCGTTTTCCAGGCTGGCCAGCGATGTTGCAACCTGAGCAGCCGAACGCGAGGCGCGTAGCTGGCGTAATCGCTCGATCTGTTGCGCTTCGAGCGCCGGGTCGATGGTGAAGGTGTGCGGCGATTCGTGTTCTTCGGTCTGAAACCTATTGACGCCGACGACGACCTGCCGTCCGTCTTCGACGGCGCGCTGATACTGGTAGGCTGCGTTCTGAATTTCGCTCTGGATGAAGCCCCGCTCGATGGCGGCGAGCGTACCGCCCATGGCATCGATGCGATCGAGGTAGGCACGCGCTTCGGCCTCGATTTTGTCCGTGAGCGCCTCGACGTATTCGCTGCCGCCGAAGGGATCGGGAACGGCCGCAACGCCGCTTTCGTAGGCGATCACCTGTTGGGTGCGAAGCGCGATGCGGGCAGATTTTTCGGTTGGGAGCGAGAGAGCTTCGTCCTGTCCGTTGGTGTGAAGAGATTGCGCGCCGCCGAGCACGGCAGCCATGGCCTGGAGCGCGACGCGTACGACATTCACTTCGGGCTGCTGCGCGGTGAGCGTAGAGCCGCCGGTCTGGGCGTGGAAGCGCAGCATACAGGAGCGATCCTGCAGGGCGTGGAAGCGCTCGCGCATCAATCGCGCATAGAGTCGGCGGGCAGCGCGGAACTTGGCAATCTCTTCCAGGAAATTATTGTGCGCGTTGAAGAAGAAGCTCAGCCGCGGGGCGAAGGAATCAATTGTCAGGCCGGCAGCCAGCGCTGATTCGATATAGGCAATCGCGTTGGCGAGCGTGAAGGCCACTTCCTGCACCGCGGTCGAGCCTGCCTCGCGAATGTGATAGCCGCTGATCGAGATGGTGTTCCACTCAGGCAATTCCGCGCCGGCCCAGGCGAAAAGATCGGTGATGATGCGCATCGCCGGGCGCGGGGGGTAGATGTAGGTTCCGCGTGCGATGTATTCCTTGAGGATGTCGTTCTGAATGGTGCCGGAGAGCTTGCGGCGATCGACGCCCTGGCTCTCGGCGACGAGCACGTAGAGGCACAACAGAATGGCGGCGGTCGAGTTGATGGTCATGGAGGTGCTGACCTCATCGAGCCGGATGCCAGAAAAGAGCGTCTGCATATCAGCGAGCGAATCGATAGCCACTCCGACGCGACCGACTTCACCGGCCGCGAGGGGATGATCGGAATCCATGCCCATCTGGGTGGGTAAGTCGAATGCTACAGAGAGGCCGGTGATTCCCTGCGAGAGCAGATAGCGGTAGCGGCGGTTGCTCTCTTCGGCAGTGCCGAAACCGGCGTACTGGCGCATGGTCCAGAGCCGGCGCTGGTACATCTCGGGATAGATCCCGCGGGTGAAAGGGAACTGGCCGGGCTGTTCGGGGAGAGACAAACGTCAGCGCCGCGCGATACGCCGCGCCGAAAGGAAAGAAGTGAGAGAGAAGAAGGCCATGACAGCGCCGAAGAAGATCGCGCCGATCAGGCCGGCCTGGTTGTCGCGATGCTGGTACGCCCAGGCGAACAGATACAGCGCGAGTACGCCGAATACACCGCCGATCGCCTGGTTCCAGATGACGCGCGCGGGGCGAACGACTTCGGGGACGACGTGGGTAGCGAACTTGCGTGCGTGTTCGGCTTTGACGGTCCTGGCGATTTTTACGGCGTCAGCGAGTTTCATGATTACCGAGTTGCGCGTCCGTTTCGGTGAAAATTTCGCTTAAGGGTATGCTGATCTCACTGTTTCCGGAACCGGCCGTCAAAGAGTCCGTAATGCTGACAGGAATCGGTCTCGGGTTACCAATCGACATTTGATGAGCATTCCTTTTTTCCGGATCGACAATCCAAACCGAGCCAATTCCCCAATCCAGATAATGCGCCGCTTTCTTGAACGTGTCGATCAAGTTATCACCCGGAGAGAGGATTTCCACACACAAATCGATGGGCTCCTTCGGGTATGGGCTCCGAAAAGGACCGGGATTGCCGGCTACATCCGGCACCGGATAGGCAACTTTCGAGATCTTCAGTCGAAGTTCGGTGGCCGATCTCCAACCGCGGCGTGCAAATAGCATTGCGATGACCCATTGCATTACGCTGTGCGTGAGAGTGGGCATCGATTTCTGAATGGCTTCACCGTACCAGAATTCGAAATATGGCTTAACGCTGTCGGAATAAAGCTGCTCGAACTGCGCGGGAGTGAGGAAGGTATGCGCGGCGGCCATGTCGGAAGCGCTCCAGATCTCAGTATCGCCGATGCTGGGGAGAGGGTCTTTGGTGGACCTGGAGAGATTCGAACTCTCGACCTCTTCCATGCCATGGAAGCGCGCTCCCAACTGCGCCACAGGCCCACGCGGAGTGAATTACGTCATGAGAATAGCACAGGCGTACCAGGCCGAAAGTGTGCTCACAAGTACTGTCATTTTTTCTTGTTTTGCTATTGACGGAGGGCAGGTGGAAGGCGCACAATCAAACGGTCGAAGGTTCGCCATGGTTTGCTTGCGCGATCCGGCCGACATTCCCAAACTTCATGAACGACGCTGTTTCACAAGTACCTTTGGAAGCTTCGCTTTCGGGCCGCGACGAACGGGAAGATCGCCGCGAAACGGGTGTTTACCCTCGCTCCATTGACGATCTGGCGCATGCTTTGCGCCAGCCGCTGAGCACGATCGAATCGCTTGCCTACTACTTGGAATTGACCACGGAAGACGACCAGATTTGCCGTCACTTGCGGCAGATTCGTCTGATGGTGGACCGCGCCAGCCGCATTCTGGAAGACGCTGGGGCCTGATCAGCGGCCCTGCTGTTCCAGTTCTTTGAGCCTGTGCGCCAGGTCGCGCACTTGGTTTTTCAGCTCCGCAATTTTATTTACATTCGCGAGGCCTTTCAGATGCTGGCGCAATGGACGCGCGGGCGTGCCCCAGACGGGTTCGCCTGCGTGGACACGCTGAAAACTTAAGATACCGGCGCCGGAACCGACTACAGCGCGAGCTTCTATGACAGCTTTTTCGCCGATGCCGACCTGACCGCCGATCACGGCGTAGTCGCCGATGGTGACGCCGCCCGCAAATCCGCTCTGAGCGGCAATGACGACGTGTTTTCCGACCGTGCAGTTGTGCGCGATGTGTACCAGGTTGTCGAGTTTTGTACCGGTACCGATTCGTGTGACGCCGAGCGCCGCGCGATCGATGCAGCAGTTTGCGCCGACCTCGACGTCGTCTTCGAGCACGACGGTACCAACCTGGGGAAACTTTTCGTAGTGGTCGCCGGCGAGCGCGAAGCCGAATCCGTCGGCGCCGATCACGGCACCGGAGTGCAGAATGGCGCGGTTACCGATGCGGACGCCTTCATACAGAGTAACGTGCGAGTGAATCGTGCAATGATTGCCGATCACCACACGGGCACCGATACGGACGGAAGCATCGATGATGCAGTTATTACCAATCTGCGCGCCGTTCTCGATCACGGTATATGGTCCGATGTAACAGCCGGTGCCGATACGGGCTGTCGGTGCGACCACGGCAGTCGGATGCACGGCTGGAATCTGCTCGGCCGGTGGATAGAGTCTGCGCAGAATCTGCGCGAAAGCGCGGCGTGGGTCGGGAACCTGGATCAGCGTGCGATCCGCTGATGCCTTGAATGATGGATCGACCAGCAGACAGCCCGCTCGCGAATGGGTGGCTGCCGTTCGGGCTTTCGGATTCGCGACGAACGAAATATCCTCGGGGCCTGCTGCTTCGAGCGAACTGGCGCCGCGAATCACCTGCGAGAAATCGCCCTGTGCGGTTCCTCCGCAAAGGTCGGCAATCTCTCGCACGGTCAGCTCAGGCATGTTCACATAGGTAGCATGACGCCGCACGGCATACTGATCATGAATGGCGGTTGATCCTTCTGCTTATGTGGCGCCTACGGCGCGCGTGGATCCGGGCGCCAGCATTGGGCCGCACACGCGTATCGGCGAATTTTGCGTAATCGAGAGCGATGTCGCCATCGGTGCCGATTGCCTGCTCGAGCCGTACGTGTATGTGAAGCGCTGGACGAGCATGGGCGACCGGAACGAGATCTCGGCCGGTACGGTGCTGGGCACCGATCCGCTCGACAAGAACTTCGGCGGGGCGCGCAGCTACCTCGTTATGGGCAATGACAACAAGATTCGCGAGCACTACACCATTTCGCGCGGCACGCAGCCGGAATCGGAAACTCGCATCGGGGACGGCAACTACATCATGACTTCGGGGCATATTGCGCATAACTGCAAGATCGGCGACAACACGGTGATCGCGAGTTGCGCGCTGGTGGCGGGCTACGCCGAAGTCGAGAGCCAGGCGTTTATTTCGGGCGGCGTGGTGATCCATCAGTTTTCGCGCATTGGACGGCTGGCGATGGTGGGCGGCAATACGCGCGTAAACAGCGATTTGCCGCCGTTTTTTCTTTATTCGGATTTCAACGTGGCGGCCAAGAGCGTGAACATTGTCGGGCTGAAGCGCGCAGGATTCGCGGCGGACGAGATTCGCGGGTTGAAGACCGTTTACCGGCTGCTGTTCCGCTCCGGGTTGAAACAGGAAGAAGCGCTGCGGCGGATCGAAGCGGAATGCGATTCCGAGCATGCGCGGCAGGTGGTCGAGTTTGTGCGGCGGAGCGAGCGCGGGATTTGCCGGGAAAGCCGCGGACGGCACAACGGCGACTGAGGGCAGACTAGCGAGTGGTCGACCGAGCCACCTGCACGTGGCTCAAGGTGCCGGCGTATTGCTCGATGCCCTTGAGGAGCGCTTCGGCGATTTTCTGCCGCTGATCGGAGCGCCTGAGGAGCCGCTCATCGTGCGGATTGGAGACGAAGCCGATTTCCGCGAGGATCGACGGCATGCTCGCTCCAATGAGCACCATAAAAGGCGCCTGCCGTACGCCGCGATTGCGGGCGTGGGAGTTCATTTTCAGGGCGGTCACGGCAAGAGAGGCCTGCACCCTTTGCGCAAACTCGCGCGATTCCTCGCGTTTACTTTCGAGCACGGCTTTGTGCAGCAGATCGTTCAGATCGGAGATCGAGCTGGCAGACCCGGCATTCTCGCGTGTGGCCAGATCGAGCGCGGAGCGATCGCCGTTCAGGTTGAAGAAAAATGTCTCGACGCCGCTGGCGCTTGGTTCGGGCGAAGAATTGGCGTGAATCGAGAGAAACAGATCGGCTTTTTCGTTATCGGCGATGCGCGTGCGCTGCTCGAGCGGGATGAAGACATCGGCTGAGCGGGTGTAGACGACTTCAGCGCCGAGTTGCTGAGTTATGAGCTTGCCGAGACGAAGCGCGACATCGAGCACGAGGTCCTTTTCCATGAGGCCATTGGGGCCAATGGTTCCGGTATCGTGGCCGCCGTGGCCGGGATCGATGATGAC
The DNA here is from genome assembly GCA_021325235.1 of Terriglobia bacterium. Lineage (GTDB taxonomy): Bacteria > Acidobacteriota > Terriglobia > Bryobacterales > Bryobacteraceae > Bog-105. Next base: position 370,347 of record JAJPHN010000025.1, read on the forward strand.
GCGGCCGAGTTTAAGGCCAAGCACGCGTACGAGGGAGCGCTCGCCGCTCGAATCGCGGAGTGCGGGTGCGATGGCGCCGTTCGATTTTGTCGGAGTGGTAATTTTCGGCGCGGCTTCATGCGTTCCCGCGAGCGGTTCGGCGGGAGCGGTTTGCGACGGGGCATGGGCAGTCGAATCCGGGTCGCGGGTAATGGATAACGGGACCTGAGGCGGCGCGTGCACATCGGCAACGGGCGGAGCCGCGCCGGAGGAGACCTGATCGCCGGAGGGCTCGGCCTGCTTCACGTCGGGTACAGGATTCTTGGAGTTGGCGAGTACGGTGATGGGCGACTCGCCGCCGGTGGCCGCGACCGCTTCAGGGGAATTGAGATCGATCCTTCTGGAACCGCTGCGGCTGCGGGCGAGCGAGACGGTCGGCCTGGCCTGTGCACGCGGGCGGATTTCGATCATGAGCCGGTCAGGATTGACCAGCTGTGAGGAGACCACGTCGACGGGCGCTTCGAGATCGAAGACGACGCGCGTTTTTCCGGGCTGTATCTCGGCAATGCGTATCTGGCGAACCAGTTTGTCGCGAATCTCGATGGTTTGGATGCCTCGATGGGCGGTGGAGGGCGGACGTAAGCCGGTGAGGTCGAAATAGACGCGCGGCGGTTTATCGATCTGGTCCGAATAGAGCTTGTAGTCGCCCTGGGTTTGGATGGCGATGCGTGTGACGTCGCCGAAAGACCAGAAACGGATGGCCTGCACGCGCGCGGTTTCGGTCTGCGCCAGTAAAGAAGCGGCGACGAATGCGAGCAGAAGAGAGGGAAGAATGCGGGTGGGGAGGCGGCGCATGCGAGTCAGCAGATCGGAAAACCCTAGCTGCTCCTTCGCATAGATTGAGAACGGCGCCGGGCGAGCACTGTCGGAATGCGTGCGCACATAAGACAAAAGACCCGCAGTTTGTTCTTTGATTATATCCCGTTAAACGCGTTCGCGAGCTGGGCGAAAGACAGCTTTTAGAGTGAAGAAATGTTCACCAGTGTGTGCGTCTTTTGCGGATCAAACCCTGGTACGGGGGAGGTTTACGCACAGGCGGCGAAACGGATGGGCCGATTGCTGGCCGAGCGTGGACTGGAACTCGTTTACGGCGGCAGCAAGCTGGGGTTGATGGGCATTCTGGCCGATGCGTGTTTAGAAGCGGGCGGCCGGGTGGTGGGCGTGATTCCGCGCGCACTGGTCGAGAAAGAAATTGCGCACACCGGGATTTCGGAATTGCACAGCGTGGATTCGATGCACGCGCGGAAGGCGCTGATGGCCGATAAGGCGGATGCGTTTATCGCAATGCCGGGCGGATACGGGACATGGGAAGAGTTTTGCGAAGTGCTCACCTGGTCGCAGCTCGGTCTGCAGCGCAAGCCGTGCGGGGTATTGAACGTGAACGGCTATTACGAACCGATGCTGGCGATGGCGGATCGGGCTGTGGCAGAGGGTTTTCTGAAGAGCGAGCACCGGACGCTGCTGCTGGCGGAAACTGATCCGGAGGAGTTATTGAAGCGGCTCGAGCGTGTTCCGGTACCGGCGCTAGAAAAGTGGATCGATCGCAGAAACCGATAAGAAAGAAGCGCTCAGGGAATCGGTTGGGTGGGATTTTAGGTTGGGTTTAGTAAGTAGACTTCGATTGGATGGGTAGACTGCTGTGGAGTTTGGAAAGCGGAGCAACCATTCTTCCCTGAGCTGGTTTCTTTAACAAGACGGCTTAGGGTGAGCATGCCTGGTGCCAAAACGCGAGCCTGCGCGGGATGGGCGACTTTTCAGATATTTAGCGCAGAGCGAGCGCAGAGGGCCGGCTCGCAGGTCTTACCGGCCCGGTAAGTTTCTCCAGTGCTTTATTGCGCGTCGGGTAATTTTTCCGGCAGAGTGGACCGGCGGGCGACCTGGCCCGAGCTGGCTTCGTCAATCGAGACGTGGTTTACCTGAAGGGTGGTACCGAGGGTCTGATCGAGAGCGACCCGGGCGTTGCTGTAGGCGACGAGGGCGGCGACTTCGGTGGACTGGGCGGTGGCGAGATCGCGCTGCTGCTGGACAACCAGAAAGGTGGTGGACGCGCCGAGGGAGAATTTCTTCTGCTCGGCGTCAAGTAATTGCTGCTGCAGGATGCGATTGTGCACGGCGGCCTGGTAGCGGGCGCGTGCCTGCCGCAGTCCGATCAGCTGGTTAGAGACATCGACCGCAACCTGGTTCAGATCCTTATGCATCTGCATTTCGGTCTGGCGCATGGAGAGCTGATCGATGGCGTAGTCGGCCTGCGCCTGGCGATTGCGGGCGTAAGCGGAGAAATAGGCGCCGCCGCTTTGTGAGGGGAAGTCGCGGCGGATCATCTGGCCGAGCGCTTTGCCGAGGCCGCCGATGAAGTATTTGTCGGGAATCAGATAACAGGTGGCAGGGAACTGTCCCGGAGCATGAGGACAGTCGATGCCGGGCGGGATCTCGGGCGTGCCCGGAGTGGTGACGCCGCTGTTGTTCGTGGAACTGCTGTTGCAGTTGAGCACCTGACAAGCGGGCACCGAAACGACTTGCGGGGAACCGGAAAGGCCCTGCGTGCTGATGTTTGCTAGTCCGACCAGCAGGGGCAAAACAGCGTTCTCGGTATTCAGGGCGGAAGTTTTTGAGTTCTCGAGATTCAGCCTTTCGCCTTTCAGGTCGGTGCGATTGGTGAGAGCGGTGGCGACCAGCTGCTTCATGGGGGGCAAGTCGTCGCTTTCCGGCACCACGATTCGGTCCACGGGAATAATCTGCACTTCGGCGAGCACCGGATCGGCCAGACCGTTGCGGCTGAGCACATTTTTAAGCTGGACTTCCTGCTGCGCGAGGGTAGTCTGGGAGACCACCAGATCCTGCTGGCTGGAGGCGACCTGGGCCTCGGCGGTGGTGACATCAATGGGCGCCATGGTTCCGACCTCGACCTGCTTCTTGTTGTTTTCAAAGAAGCGCTGGGCCACATCGAGCGCACTCTTTTTGGCGCGCAGGTCTTCGTAGTCGGCGGCCAGGCCGTAGTACAGGTTGAGGACGTTGGCGACGGCACCCATCACCTCGGTCTGGAACGTAGCATCGTCGATCTGCAGATTCCGTTTCTGGATGGTGATGTTGCGGCTGTTCAGCGCCACGCCAAAGCCGCTCAGCAGGTTGTGCTGGATCGAGATCTGGAGCGTGGTGCCGTTGGTGGGATTGAAAAGGTCTGAGGGCACGTTTTCGTTCAGGTACGAGTTATTGAAGGTGAGACTGACTGTGCCGCCGCTGATCAGACCCTGACTGATCGAATCGCTGTAGTTGCGCTTGTCCTGAATCCAGTCGATGACGCCGGTTTGACGGATGTTCGCGCTGGGCGTGGTGAGATGACTGAAGACGTTGCTGCTCTGGAGCACCGGATCGAGCACGGGCGTGACGGAACCGATCTGGGTGACGGTGGCTCCGACAGCGTTGCTGCCGTTGCCGTTACCGCCGCCACCGGAAACACCCGCGGCCTGCTGGCTACCGGCGACACCCTGTCCGCTGGCGACCTGCGTGGTCTGACTGGAGCCGCTCGGCACGCCGGGCAATGCACCGCCGGCTTCCGCGCGCTCCACGTTCCACTGGCCCATGAGCGGGTTGTAGCGATCCAGTTCCAGATCGATGTTGTTCTCAAGCGCGAGCGCAATCGCATCCTGCGCGGTGAGATACATTTTGCCGCCGCGAATCAAATCGCGGAAACGCCCCGAGTTTGCGAGTCGGACGGGGGGGATGTAGGCCGCTTCGTATGGGCGAATGAAGATGTTGCCCTGCGGCTTGACCGGGGCAATTTGCGCCTGTTGCGCGAAGAGAGTGGAGGCGGCGCAGCCGATTGCAAGTATTTGTTGCCAGCGCCTCACTGCAGGCCCTCCGTACCCGTCTCAGTAGCAGCGGGCAATTTGTCCGGCAAAACCGATTTCCGCGACACATGCCCGCTCAGCGCTTCTTCCACCGAGATATGGTTTACGTCGAGTGTGGTGCCGAGCGCCTGATCGAAGGCGATGCGCGCGTGGCTGTAATTGGCGAGGGCCTGGGTCTCGGTGCTCTCGGCTGCGGCAAGATTCTGCTGATCCTGCACGACGGTGAAGACGGTGGAGGCACCGAGCTTATATTTTTTCTGATCGGCGTCGAGTGTCTGCTCCTGCAGGATGCGCGCTTTGACAGCGGAATCGTAGCGGACGCGTGCCTGACGAAGCCCGATGACGGCGTTCTGGACGTCGACGCGAATCTGATTGATCGCCTTTTGCAGTTGTAGTTCCTGCTGCCGGAGCTGAAGGCCGGTGGTGGCGTAGTCCGATTGAGCCGCGCGGTTGCGCAGCGGGATGTTCAGCGACAGACCGGCGGAATAGCTGGGGTAATTGCGGCGAAAGATCTGATCGACGGCGGTGCCGAGACCGCCAATGATGAACGGATCGGTTCCTTGCCCGGGAACTGCAGCGCCAGCCAGACCACGGTTGGTGAGTTCGGCGAAGACCTGCAGCGTCGGCTTGAGCTCGTTTCTCACGCCGACGAGGTTGATCTTTGTACTGTCGATATTGATGCGGTCCTGCAGAATCTCGGTACGGTGGTTCAGAGCTTCGTCGACCAGATCGCTGATCGGTTTGATTTCATCCTTTTCCGGAACCTGGATCGTGTCGAGCGGGATGACGTGGACTTCAGCGAGCAGCGGACTTGCCACGCCATTACGGCTCAGCGCATTCTTGAGCACTGTCTCCTGCTGGAGGAGGTTGGTTTGCGAGATGAGAAGGTCCTGCTGGCTCGAATAGACCTGTGATTCGGCGCGCGTGACCTCGATGGGAGCAAGCGTTCCGATCTGTACCTGCTTCTTGTTGTCTTCGAAGAGCGCCTGGGCAGTTGCGAGCTCGTCTTTACGTGCCTTCACGTCCTGGTTAAAGCTGACCAGATCCCAGTAGAGGTTGAGCACGGCCGAGACGGTGGTGATCACCTGCTGCTTGAACTGCAGCATCGAAGCCTTCTCATTGTTCTTGGCCACTTTGATGTTGCGTCCAAGGACTGGCCGGCCGAAGCCATAGAGCAGATTCTGGGTAACCGTCAGATCGATGTAGGCCTGATTGTAAGGATTGATTTGATAGGAGAAGCTATTGAACTGGTCGTGGGTGTTGCCGAAGGTGAGCTGTCCGGTGAGTCCGAAGTCCGTGTTTTGGCTGTACTGGGCCTGGTATTGGCGTTGATTGATAATGAGCGCCGTGGTTCCGGTGAGGAACGTATTGCTCTGCGGACTCGTGAAGTGTCCGAAGTCCGCATAGAAGCTCAGGTTCGGATCGAGGTTCGGAACGGTGGGGCCGACCTGAGTCAAGACGCCGCCGCTCAGGCTGGAGGTGGCGGAGGCGGCTGCCGTTCCTCCGCCGCTGGCATTCAGATTGACGCCGGTGGTGCTGACGCTGGTTGGGCCCTGTGCGATGCCGACGCCGACGTCGCGCAACAGGCCGCCACCTTCGGCACGCCGCGTGACTTCTTTGGTGAGAAGCGGGCCGTAGCGCTGGATTTCAATATCGAGGTTATTCTCAAGCGCGAGCGCGATGACGTCCTGGGCGGATAGGTACAGGTTGCCGGCGCGCACGAGCGCTTCCAGACGGTCGCTATTGGCCAGGTTGACCGGTGGTATTTCGCGTTTCTGATAGGGGCGCGTCAACCAGCCGAGGCCGCCTTTGGGCGGATCGATCCGAACGGCGGTCTGCTGCGCCGGCAGCGTTCCTGCGACCAGCAGATAGCAGCAGAAAACGGACACACAAGCATGCAATCGTCTCATCAGAGTTGTCAAAAAACCTCAAGTTTTGGCGCGGAACACCCTTGCGAGGCACGGCCTATTACATCCGCTGCCCAGTGTTAATGAGAACGACGGACCCCTCCGCCAAGTTCCCTGCGATCTGGCAAAACCTCATGGTATCGCGCACAAGAGAAACCAGGATGCACCCGGTTGCCCATAATGGCCGGGCGGGTAAAACGTTCATTTTGGTGAGGCGAGTTATGGGGCGCGGACAGCTGGTTGTCCGTTTATGGGACTGACGGTTTTGAGAGCGGACTATTCGGGAATGTCGAAGACGCCTTCGTAGGCCTCCGCGAGCTGCACTTTGCAATTTATGGAAGGAATGAAAACTTCGGCTTGGGGACCGCGATGGTCGCGCAGCACCCAGCTGCCGTCCGGCTGACGCGATTAATGCTCGACGAAAGCGGTATCCGTGTGGACGAGGAGGTAATCGGCGAACGTCGGGATTTCGCGATAGAGGTGAAACCTTTTGCCGTGGTCGTAATCGGCGGTTGAGGGCGAGAGAACTTCGACGATCGCGGTGGGGTTTATGAGAACATCGTCGATACCTTCATGGGTCTTTGGCGGCCCGATCGTGACGGAGACATTGGGATATACGTAAGACCCACTCGATCCCGTTCGGATACGAGCGTCCGACGAGAATACGTAGCCGGAGCCCCGCGCGATTTCTGAAAGAAGAATTCCGGTCCATGTTGATGCAACCGCAGCGTGACGCAGCGTACCGCCAGCTATAGGGAAGATCTCTCCATCAACGAATTCACTCTTGTGGTCCGCCACGCGCTCGAGCCGGAGATACTCTTCCTCTGTCAGCCTTGTGACTGGTTGCGTGGCCATGTCTAATTCGGTATCGGCTAACATCGACATGAATGCCCAGCCCTGTGATGCAGCTCTTCGAAGAAACCGGCGCGTATCTGCGGGGCCATTTTCGGCTCACGAGCGGGCTGCATAGCGGCGAATATCTGCAGTGCGCGAAGGTGCTGGCGCATCCTGATTATGCCGAGCGTCTGGGGCAGGAACTGGCGCAGAAGCTGAAGCCGCTGATTGGGAGCGAGCGTGTTCAGGCGGTGGTTTCGCCCGCGATTGGCGGCATTGTTATCGGCCACGAAGTCGCGCGCGCGCTCGGTGCGGTAGCGCTATTCACGGAACGCGATCCGGCTTCGAACGAAATGACACTGCGGCGCGGCTTCGAGATTGAGGCCGGTGAACCCGTGGTAGTGATCGAAGACGTGATCACGACGGGCGGCAGCACAAGAGATGTGATTCGCGTCGTTGAGCAGGCTGGTGGGCGCGCCATCGCCGCTGGCTCGATCATCGACCGCAGTAATGGGCGTGTCGATCTCGGCATTCCGCGTGTCGCGCTCGAAACCTTGAATCCGGTCACATACGATCCCAGCGACTGCCCGTTGTGCCGCGAAGGATTGCCGGTGGTGAAGCCGGGCTCGCGGCGCGTGTGAGACGGCTGGGCTCTCTGTGAGAAGGCTTCGCCTGGAAGTCGCTTACGACGGCACGGACTATCACGGCTGGCAGCTGCAGCCCGGGCTGCCGACCATACAGGGTGTGCTCGAAGAGGTGATCGGTCAAATCGAAGGCAGGCCGGTGCACGTGGCGGGTTCGGGCCGGACGGATGCAGGCGTGCATGCGCTCGCTCAGGTGGCGGCTGTCTCGCTCGAGAATCCGATTCCGCCGGATAATTTTCGCCGCGCGGTGAACCGGCTACTGCCGCGCGCGATTCGTATCCGAAATGTTTCAGAGGCGGACCCGGAGTTTCACCCGCGCTTCGAAGCACGGCAAAAGACGTATGAATATCGCATCTTCCGGGGTGAAGTGTGTTCTCCGTTTGAGCGGCTGTACGTCTATCACCATCCGTATCCGCTCGACGAGGCGGCCATGATGGAAGCCGCACCGCTGTTTGAAGGCGAACACGATTTCACGGCCTTCGCAGCGAGCGACGAAAAGGACCGGCTCGGGCGTTCAAAGCGGCGCGCGATCTTCCGCTCGGTCATGAGCCACCAGGGCGAGATTCTGCTGTATCGCGTAACCGGTTCCGGGTTCTTGAAGCACATGGTCCGCAACATGGTGGGCGTGCTGCTCGAGATCGGCAAAGGCAATCTGAAGCGGGGAGATTTATTGGCGCGCTTTGAGCCGGGTTGCGGGGTCGCGCCCGGACCTGCCGTTCCGGCCAGCGGACTGTTTCTCGTCTCGGTCGAGTACGCGCCGAACGATTCGCGGTAGGATAGCGCCAAGTACCAACACAAGCAGCAGGAAGGGGTTTCCAATGCGAGGCAAACGCATTTTGCTCGTTCTCCTCGGCGTGGGGTTGGCGGTAGCCCAGGTCGATACCGGCTCGATCTCCGGGACGATTAAGGATTCCAGCGGCGCAGTCGTGCCAGGCGCGCGTGTGACGCTGACCAACGAAGACACCGGGCAGGTGAATGTGCAAACCTCCGGCGGCGCCGGCGAGTATACGTTTTCGCCAGTGAAGATCGGCCACTACGCGATCAGCGCCGAGCTCAAAGGTTTTGAGCGGGTACAGCACACGCATGTCATTGTGAATGTGCAGCAGCGCGTGGTGGTCGATTTCGAGCTGCCGCCAGGACAGGCGACCGAGACGGTGACGGTGAACGCGGAGCCGCCGGCCTTACAGACACAGGATGCGTCGGTCGGGCAGGTCATCAACGAGCGCGCGATCAACAATCTTCCGCTGAACGGGCGCAACTTCACGTTTCTGGCGCAACTTTCTGCGGGCGTGACGCAGGATCAGCAGGACACACGCGGGCTGGGGGCGAGCGGCAGTTTTTCGGCGAACGGATCCCGCCCGGCGCAGAATAATTATCTGCTCGACGGCATCGACAACAACGCGAACCTGGTTGATTTTCTGAACGGCACTGCGTATGCGGTTCGGCCGCCAGTGGATGCGATTCAGGAATTCAAGATTCAGACCAACGATTACAGCGCGGAATTCGGACGCTCGGCGGGCGCGATTCTGAACGCGACCATCAAATCGGGTACGAATCAGTATCACGGCACGGCGTGGGAGTTCCTGCGCAACGACAAACTGGATGCGGCGAACTTTTTTGAAAACTCCGGCGGGCTGTCGAAGGGCGAATTTCGGCAGAACCAGTTTGGCGCAAGCATTGGCGGGCCGATCCGGCGCGACAAGCTGTTCTTTTTCGGAGACTACGAAGGGACGCGCATTCGACAGGCGTTGCCCTCGATCAATACTGTTCCGACGGCGCTCGAACGGGCCAGCGGCTACACGAATTTATCCGAACTGCTGACGCAGGGCAGCACGCGTACCGACGTGCTCGGGCGCACCTTTGCTCTCGGCCAGGTGTTCGATCCCTCCACCACACGGCCGGTCACCTGCGGGGTAGCCGACACGGTGAGCGGCATCACCATACCCTGCAGTGGCTCGCCGGCCGGTACGCAGCTCGGCTTCGTACGCGAGCCCTTTCCCGGCAACATCCTGCCCGCAAACCGGCTCGATCCAAATGCCATCAAGCTGCTCAATCTCTTTCCGGCTCCCAACAGCCCGGGTCTGTTCAACAACTACGCCGCCAACCCGAATGTGAAGAACGATGTGAACCAGTTCGATGTGCGCGTGGATTACGTCCTGAGCGATCGCGACAGCATCTTCGGGCGAGTGAGTTATTCGAAGAATCCGACGTTGATTCCGGGGCCGTTCCCAGGCATCGCGGATGGTGGGTCGTTCGCGGCCGGCGATCAGAACGCGACCGGCACCAACGCCGTCCTCAGCGAAACCCATTCGTTCTCGCCCGACCTGGTGAATGAAGTGCGCGCCGGCTTCAATCGCATTGCCACCAGCCGTGTACAGCCCTTCGCGAGCACCATGGGAATTCCCGCGCAATACGGTATCCAGGGCGTACCGCAGGTGCCTTCCAACGGCGGTCTCGGCTCGATCTTCATCACCGGACTGAATACGCTTGGCAGCAACCAGTTCATGCCGTCCATCGAGTACAGCAATACCCTGCAGTTCACCGACAATCTCACCAAGCATCTCGGGCGGCATTCGCTCAAAGCAGGATTCGAATTTCAGCAGCTGCGATTTTCGATTCTGCAGCCGCCTTCCGGTCGCGGCGCCTGGAGTTTCACCGGTGTTTACACCGAAGTGCCAGAAACGAGCGGCGGGAACACCGGCCTTGCACAGATGCTGCTGACGCCGATTCCGGCCACCGTACCCGGAGCAGCCGATTACGTCGGCGGCGCGGACGAAGTGCAGGCATCGAATATTGCAAACACCGACATGGTGCGCAATTACTACGGCGCCTATGTGCAGGACGATTTCCAGATCTCGCAGCGGTTGACCGTGAATCTCGGCCTGCGGTGGGAATATTTTGGCCAGATCCTGGAGCGCTACGGTGCGCAATCGAATTTCCTGCCATCGGGATCGAGCAGCCCGACGCTCTTCCTGCTTACCAAGAAGCGCTGCAACACGCCGTTCTCACCGGATTTTCTCAGTGCGGCGCAGGCCGACAACATCAAGATCACCTGCTCCGATGTTCCAGGCCTCGGAGAATCGCAGAAACTGAATTTTTCCCCGCGCGTAGGCTTCGCCTATCAGGTCACGCCGAAACTGGTATGGCGCGGCGGTTACGGCATCTTCTATGGCGGCTTTGAGAATTCGGTCATTGAGACGTACGTCGATTTCCCCTATCAATTCAATCTCGTCTATCCGAACCTGGTGCCCAATGCGCCGATCACATTTCCCAACGGCTCGATTGCAACGCTCGAAACCGGACTCACCGGCATTCCTTTGACCTCCGCCGCTGTGGAACCCGATGGCGTGGCTTTTCTCGGCGAAGACTACCACATGAAGACGCCGTACACGCAGGGCTACAACTTCACCATGCAGTATCAGCTGAGCAACAACGACACGCTGCAGGCCGGCTACGTCGGGAATACGGTTCGGCATCTGGGCGTCTACACGAATCCCAATTCGCCGCGTGAGATTCTGCCTCCGGGGTTGAACTCATACGCCTACTCACCGTATCCGGATTTCCCCACCTCGTTCACGTACACCAGCTTCGCCGCGAATAGTTTCTACAACTCGCTCCAGATCAATTACGAACATCGCTTCAGCGCGGGACTGACGATGCTTGCCAACTACACCTGGTCGAAGTGCCGTACAGATGCGGTCGATGTGCTGAATGCGACCGCGCTCACCGGATATCGCGCGCCGTTCCTGCCAGGTTTCGGACTGCAGGGCGATTACGGTTTGTGCGACTTCAATATTCCGCACGTATTTCACTTCAGCGGCAGCTACGATCTGCCGTTCGGGCGCGGAAAGACGTATCTTTCAAATGCCCCGAGGGTCGTTGATGCGCTGCTCGGCGGCTGGGGTGCGAACTGGATTCTGACAGTGGAAAAAGGCCAGCCGGGAACGGTCCCCTGCGTGATTACGACGACCTCAGGCTTCGGTTGCAATGCGATGCTCGTGCCGGGGCAAGATGTCCGCGCAGCTCATCAGTCGGTTGATCAATGGCTGAATCCCGCCGCTTTTACCAGTCCGCCTGTTGCGACCACAATCGGGCAGACCGACTACACACCACTGGGCGGCGCACCGACGCAGTTTCTTGGACCGGGTTACCGGAGGCTTGATTTTTCGCTGTTCAAGAGCTTCCGATTTACCGAAAGCATGCGGCTCGAGTTCCGTGCCGAGGCTTTCAATCTGACCAATACGCCGAATTTTTCGCCGCCCGGATTCAATGGCAACGGAGTGGTGGCGGCGCCGGGATCGCTCGATTACACGTCGCCGAGCACGTTCGGCAAGATCACCTCGACACGCGACGGCCAGAACGACCAGCGGGAGCTTCAGTTTGCATTAAAGCTGTACTGGTGAAGATCCCGACTCTACTCGCTTAACTGCAAGACCCAGGCCGGTTGCGTGAACAACTCCTGCGGCAACGCGGGCAAGCTGACGACTAATGACTCCCCGTCTGCACGGAATTGCAGCGGCTCCGCATCGCCGAGCAGCGACACCGATTTGATCCTCGCCGCATCTACGTTCTTCACCGTGAACTCCTTGCCCGGCCAGCGCGGCAGAATCGCGTACACAGTAGACCCCTTGCTGGTGAAGAATGCTTCGATGGCTGCTTTGCCCGGCTGCGGCGTGCCTGCCAGCTGCGATACGTCGTATTCGCTCTTGAAGCGCTGGTTGTAATCGACTTTCGGCTGCTCGCCATTGCTCCACTGGCGCGACTCCTTCCAGGGTCGCGTGCCATAGATCGCGTCGCCGTTGATCTTCAGCCAATCGCCGATCTCTTTTAAGCGCTGTTCCATGATGACGGGAATGCGGCCGTCAGCGCGCGGGCCGATGTCGAGCAGCAGATTGCCGCCGCGGCTCACGGTATCCACCAGCATCAGCACAAGCTGCCGGCCCGTGTGGTAGTCCTTCAACTGTTCGTCGCGGTTGTAGCCGTACGAATAGCCCATGCCGCGGCTCTCTTCCCAGGGATGATTGATCTGGCTCATGCCGGCGGTGTACTCCGTGGTCCAGTAGCCGCCGTCGGTATGACGCGTCTCCTTGCCCCAGCGATCGTTCACAACGACTTTGTCTTTGACCGGCGAATCGTTGAAGAGCCAGGCGAGTAACTCCGGACTGTGCCAGTCGGCGGAGGGCATCTCCCATTCGCCGTCGGAAAAAATGATGTCCGGCTGATAGTGCGTGACCAGATCTTTGAACTGCGGGAACATGTGCTCACGGACGTAGCGTGGCTTGTCATTGAGCCAGAGCGGGTTGTACCACTCGTACAGCGAATAATAGACACCCATACGAACGCCTTTCGCGCGCACGGCGTTTGTGAGATCGCCCAACAGGTCGCGATGCGGACCGATCTCGACGGCGTTCCAGGGGCGACCCCAATCGCGCGAGGCTTCCTTGCTTGGCCAGAGCGCAAAGCCTTCGTGATGCTTCGAGGTGAGCGCTACATACTTGGCCCCGGATTGCGCGATGACGTCGGCCCAGTGGTCGGGATCGAATAACTCCGCTTTGAACATCGGCGCGAAATCCTGATAGGCGAAATCGGGCCCATAGACGCGCTTGTGGAATGCCCACGAGCCCGCATCGACCGCATCCGCTCCCGGCTTGCGGCCTTCCGTGATGGCGTGCCAGTACCACTCGGCGTAGGCGAGATTGTTCGGCAGCACTGGCGCATAGGCCGGCACCGAGTAGACGCCCCAGTGTATGAAAATTCCGAACTTGGCATCGCCAAACCATGCGGGCGTCGGACGCTTGTTGATGGAATCCCAGGTGGGTTCGTAATGCTGCGCAAAAAGAGAACTCGCCGCAAGAAGCGCAGGCACCAGTCGTTTAAGCATTTACGAGAGATTCTATCGTTTGACGCCTCAGCGGCGCTTGAAGAAGCGCTGCTCGACGGCTAGCATCAGCCGGTTATTGTGAATCGAAACGGAAGTAAGCCGGCGCGGAAACAGACTCGTGTCTTCATCCGGCATCTGCGCGTCGGGCGGCAGCTGAACATCGAGGAGTTGCCGGTCGACCACTTCGCGCAGAATCATCGCGGCTTGCGCTAATAGTTCGCGGTCGTGCAGTTCGCGGTAAAAGCGCGACATTCATTGATTTTCACACTGCTCGAAGATGTGTATCAGCGGTGCGACAAATCGCGGATCCAGATATCCTTAAACTCCATGTTGCCGCGGCCTCCGGCATGTAATTGCAACGCGATGGTTCCGTCGGGAGCGCCGGGTTTCGGATCGGTGAAATCCACCATGGGCACACCATTCAAACGCGATTTGTAGCGGTTGCCGACCACTTCGACGAGGTAATCGTTCCATTCCGCCATGCGCACCACGCTCTCATTTTCGGGCGCCGGCCAGACGACCCATTGGCGTCCGTCTTCGGCATAAACGCCGCCGGTGTGGTGCATCATGTTGCAGTCGATTTCAAACTGCATGCCCTGGGTGACGTCGGCGGTGCCGGGTTTAAAGGCGGAATGGAAGAAGACGCCGCTATTGCCGTCCCCAACGCACTTGAAGCGCAGGGCCAGCTGGAAGTCTTTATAGGGTTGCTCGGTTTCGAGGTAGCCGTAGTCTTTGGTGAGGCCTTTGCCGTGGATGAGGCCGTTCTCCACAGTCCAACTTTCGTTGCCGACTTTGTGCCAGCCGGAGAGATCGGTGCCGTTGAAGAGCGAAATCCAATCGTCGCCGGGGATTTTTTCTTTCTTCTGAGCGAATGCCAGCAGTGCGGCTAAGCAGAGGAGGGAAGCAGCAGCAAAGCGAGAGGCCATAAGAGGAATGTTCTCACATGGCCTCGGAGCGAAAATCCTAGACGAGGGAGTGAGCTTCGACCACCGTACGCCGCCAGCCGTGCAGATCGGGCACGCGGCCGTATTGGACTCCCGTAAGGTGCTTGTACAGCTTTTCCGATACGGGTCCGGGAGCGGGAAGTGCAAATTTTTCGCCGCGCTCGGTGAGGAGGTGCGCGATTCCGGTGATAGTGGCCGCAGTTCCGCAGGCGAAGGATTCGGTGATCGCGCCGCTCTTCAGTTTTGCAAAGAGCTCGGCGGCCGGATAGGCAAATTCGCGTGTCGGAATGCCGAGGTCTTGCGCCAGAACAAGGATGCTGTCGCGGACGACGCCCGGAAGAGTCGTGCTGTTGATGGGAGGCGTCATGAGCGTACCGTTTTCGACGAACATGATGTTCATGCCGCCCATTTCTTCGACGCGGTGCTCGGGACTGACATCGAGGAAGAGTACCTGGGCGCAGTTCTGATGCTTGGCGTCGGAGATGATTTTGAGTGTCACGGCGTAGTTCGCAGCGGCTTTTACATTGCCGGTGCCGCCGGGCGCAGCGCGAACCACTGATTCCGAGATGAGCACGTCTACCGAGCCGAGACCATTCTTTGCTTCCGGGAAATAGGCGCCGCTCGGAAGCGCGAGCGCATAGAAAAGATACTCACTCGAAGCGCGCACGCCGATGCAGGCTTCGGTGCCGATCAGGACAGGACGGAGGTAAAGGCTGCCGGGCTCGCGGGGAACGTGGTCCTCGTGAATGCGCGTGAGCTCGGAAACGGCTGCGAGAAAAAGCTCTTCGGGAACCGGCGGCATGCACATCCGCACAGCGGAATCATGGAACCGCTGGGCATTCTTTTCGGGACGAAAGAGCGCAATGGAACCGTCGGCCTGGCGAAATGCCTTGAGTCCTTCGAAGATGGCCTGGGCGTAGTGGAGGACGATGGCGGCAGGGTGAAGATTAAAGTTGGCGAGAGGCTCGAGGCGTGGATTCTGCCATTGCCCCTCGCGATACTCGCAGACGAACATGTTCGGAGCGAACATTTTGCCGAATGCGATCTTGGACGGATCTAATTCGGCCTGCGGCGGGCGGCGTTGCGAGAGATCCTGAATGGTCATCTCTCATTTTTGCATGCTGAAAACGGCGCGCCCGGAGGCCCCGCGCAAGGTAGAAGACCAAATCTGCGCGGGATTACTCTTCGAAGGGCGCATCGTCGTCGCCGGTATCGGCTGCCAGGTTTTCGAATTTCGTGTAGCGATTGAGAAACGCGAGCTTCACGCGTCCGGTGGGGCCGTTGCGCTGCTTGGCGAGAATCAGCTCGGCGAGGCCTTTCAGACTTTCTTTGTCGGGGCGATAAACTTCTTCCCGGAAGATGAAGCCGACCATATCGGCGTCCTGTTCGATGGAGCCGGATTCGCGCAAATCGCTTAGCATCGGGCGATGATCACCCGGCCGCGTTTCCGGCGCACGGCTTAACTGCGAAAGCACCAGGAACGGGACGCGCAGCTCTTTGGACATCAGCTTGAATCCACGCGACAGCGAGCTGATCTCCTGCACACGATTCTCATAGCGGCCGCGGCCCTGCATCAGCTGCAGGTAGTCGATCACGACCAGCCCGAGATCCTGTTCGGCCTGCAGCCGCCGAAGTTTCGAATGGACGTCCATCAGATTTGTGCCGGCGGTGTCGTCGATATAAAGCGGCGATTCGACGATGCGGTAGAGCGCGTCCTGCAGCGCGTGGCGCTCTTCCGCATTGAGGTATCCGGCACGGAACCGCTGCTGATCGACGCGCGCGGTGGCACATATCAGCCGCGTCAGCAGCGATTCTTTCGACATTTCAAGCGAGAACACCGCGACTGCTTTCGGGTTCTTGGGGTTCATCGCCACATGCTGGGCGATATTCAGCGCGAAAGCGGTTTTGCCCATGGCCGGGCGAGCGGCGAGGATGAACAACTCGCCCTCACGCAGACCGCCCGTCATTTCATCAAACTTCAGGAAGCCCGTACCGATGCCCTTGATGCGCTTGCTGGCATCGAGAAAGGCGTTGATGCCGCCTTCGTACTCACTGACGATCTGAGCCGGGCTCGAGAGTGCATTCTTCGATTGAACATCGCCAAGCTTGATCAGCGTCTCTTCGAGAGCGCCGAGAATTTCGGTCGCGTTTTCCCCCTGCGCTACGCAGCGGCTGATGGTGTCCTGCGAGACGGCGATGATCTTACGCAGCGTCGATTTTTCTTTGACGATGGCGGCGTAGCTGTCGAGATTGTGCAGCTGAGGCAGGCCATCATCGAGCGAGACCAGGTAGCTGAGGCCATCCACCGATTGCAGCTGTCCGTGCTTCATCAGCTCATTGGCCAGAGTCACGCGATCGATCTTTTCGCCGCGCTCGTGCAGCTCGCTCATGCGCAGGAAAATGCGTTTGTGTTTTTCGAGGCTGAAATCGTCGGCCGTGAGCAGACCCGCAACCTGCAGGAAGGCCGCCTCGGTGCTCATGATGGCGCCGAGGACGAAGCGCTCCGCGTCGAGATTATCGGGCAGAGGATGATCGAGGGCGATTTCGCGCGCAGCCATATTCCGAGCCGTGTGTTGGGGTGGACTTGTCTACGTTATGCGACCCATCGCCCGGAGTGCAATAGGCGAACATACAGCTTCCACGCAATCCACCGCGCAGCGGGTAACAGAAAAAATATTTGTCAACGGCGTTTCCACAGGAAATCCTATTACATTTTCGCCCAAAAATGTTCAATGTAAAGAGCCCTTTCGGTTTACTGCCCGCTGCTGCTATACTCGTCAGCAGATGCACAGCAAAGTTCATCGCCACCATCACCATCCTTCGATGGCGTAGCGGCGAGCCTTTGCGTTGTTCCTGGTTTCTTTTGCAATCGGCCCGCTGCTCCGGCAGCGGGCCTTTTACTTTGAGGCAGAATGGCGGATTCTTCGATAACGTCTGACTTGGATTTTGAGAAGCAGGGAGGGCTGATTGCGGCCGTGGTGCAGCATGCGCGAAGCGGGCGCGTGCTCATGGTCGGCTACATGAACCGCGAGGCGTTTCATAAGACACTCGAGACGGGCCACGTCACGTTTTTCAGCCGCTCGCGGCAGAAGCTCTGGACGAAAGGCGAGACATCAGGTCACTTTCTCGAGCTCGTCTCGATTCACACGGATTGTGACGCGGACGCGCTGCTGGTTGAGGCGAACCCAATCGGGCCCGGCGTCTGCCACAACGGCTACGAAAGCTGCTTTTACCGAACTCTGCAGAATGGCGAATGGGCGGTCACGGATGCGCCTGCCTATGACTCGTCGTCGGTCTATTCGAAATGAAACTGAAGCTCGGTATACCGAAAGGCTCGCTGGAGTCGGCGACGATTGATCTTTTCCGCCGCGCCGGATTCGTGATTACCACCAGCAGCCGCAGTTATTTTCCGGCCATCGATGATCCCGAGATCGAATGCATGCTGATCCGCGCCCAGGAGATGGCGCGCTATGTAGAAGACGGCGTGCTCGATGCGGGTCTGACGGGCCGCGACTGGGTAGAAGAAAACGAAGCGCATGTGGAAACGGTGGCCGACCTGATTTACGCCAAACAGAGCTTCGGCAAAGTGCGCTGGGTACTGGCGGCCCCCGAGGCTTCGCCTTACAAGACGGTCCAGGATCTGGAAGGAAAGACGATCGCGACCGAGTTGGTCAATTTAACCGAGCGATATCTGGCCAGCAAGGGCGTTCATGCGCGGGTGGAGTTCAGCTGGGGCGCAACGGAAGTGAAACCGCCGGAGCTGGCGGACGCGATCGTGGAAGTGACCGAGACCGGCTCGTCGCTTCGTGCCAACAAGCTGCGAATTCTGGAGACCGTGCTCGAATCGAACACGCAGCTGATCGCAAACCTGGATTCGTGGGCCGACATGTGGAAGCGGCGCAAGCTGCAGGACATTAAGATGCTGCTGGAAGGTGCGATCAACGCGCTCGGCAAAGTCGGGCTGATGATGAACGTGCGGCGCGATCAACTGGAAGCGGTGATCAACGCGCTGCCTGCGTTAAAGAATCCGACGATCTCGCAGCTGAGCGATGAAGCCTGGGTAGCGGTGAACACGATTCTCGAAGAGGCGACGGTGCGCACCATTATTCCGCGCCTGAAAGAAGCCGGTGCGCAGGGAATCGTCGAGTATCCGCTCAACAAGATCGTGATGTAGGCGATGATTCGAATCGTTGACGAAGCTGGAGCCCGAGCCATTCTGAGCAGCCGCGCGCGCACGCTGGGCGATGCGGAAGCAGTGGCGCGCCCAATTCTGGAGACGGTTCGCGCGGAAGGCGATCTGGCGTTGCTGCGGTATGCGCGGGAATTCGACCGGCTCGGCACACATCCGCTGCGAGTTACAGAGAGTGAACTCGCCGAAGCCGAGGCCGCGCTTTCACCGTGCCTGCGTCAGGCTGTCGAAACAGCGACGCGCAACATTCGCGAATATGCAGAGGCGCAGCTTCCGCGCGAACATTTGGCCGAATTTTCGCCGGGACGAAAACTTGGCTGGATTGTGCGGCCCCTCTCGGCGGTGGGCTGCTATGTGCCGTCGGGAAGATATCCGCTGCCCTCCACTCTCCTGATGACGGCGGTGCTCGCGCAAACCGCCGGAGTCGAGCGCATTGTGGTCACATCGCCGAAGCCTTCGCCTGAGATTCTCGGTTGCGCGAAGTTGCTTGGCATCACGGAAGTGTATCGGGTGGGAGGAGCGCATGCGATCGCGGCACTCGCCTTTGGAACGGAGACGATTGCACGAGTGGACCGCATCGTCGGGCCGGGAAACGCATATGTGGCTGCGGCGAAGAAGCTGGTAGCCGGCGAAACGGGTATCGATTTTGTTGCAGGTCCGACCGAGATTCTGATTCTCGCGGCGCAGGCCGATCCAGGCGTGCTTGCGGCCGATATGCTCGCACAAGCCGAGCACGACGAAGCGGCCAGCGCGATGCTCCTTACGACTTCGCGCGAGCTGGCTGAGACGGTGGCGCGTGAGCTGGAGATGCAGCTGGCCGATCTGCCGACCGCCGATGTGGCTCGCCGCTCACTGGCGAGCAACGGATTTATCGCCATTCTGCCTACCATAAAGGAAGCCGTGGCACTTGCGAATTTCTGCGCGCCGGAACATCTCAGCCTTCACGATCCGGAGCTGCTTCCGCAAATTCGTAACGCCGGTGCGGTTTTTCTAGGTGCGTGGTCAGCTGAATCGGCGGGTGATTACGCAGCGGGCCCGAGCCATGTACTGCCGACCGGAGGCGTGTCGCGGCTGCGCGGCGGGTTATCGGTCACTGATTTCATGAAAGTAATTTCTATTCAGGAGCTAACACCTTCTGCGCTCGCCGATCTCGCTCCTGCGATCACGACACTGGCGCGCGCGGAAGGGCTCGAGGCGCACGCCCGCGCCGTGGAGATTCGCTGTGCCCGCTAACACTGCTCTCGAGAGCGAAACAAAGACCATCGCAAACGGCCCGGCGCCCCGCGAAGCCGTGCTGAAAATGGCGCCCTATCATCCGCCCACCGGCGGACGCCGTAACAAGCTGCGCCTCGATTTCAACGAAAACACGGTTGGTGCTCCGCCGCACGTGATCGATTTCATCAAGCGCTACCTGACGGCTGCCGACCTGAGCATCTATCCCGAGTACGAGCACACGCTCGAAGAACTCGCGGCGTTTTTCAAGGTCGCGCCGGACGAACTTACGCTGACCAACGGCACCGATGAGGCGATCCACATCCTCATCAATACGTACGTGAGCGAAGGCGACAGCGTGGTTTTGATTGAACCGGCATACGCCATGTATCGCTTCTATAGCCAGCTCGCTGGCGCCACTATCAGCGAAGTGCGTTATCGCCACGGCAATCTGGCTTTCCCGCTCAGCGAATTACTCGAGCAGCTCGATGCCAACACGCGCGCCGTGCTGATCGGCAATCCGAACAATCCGACCGGCACGGGCACGAATGTCGACGGCATCCGGCAGATTCTGCGCGCTGCTCCGAATGCCGCCGTGCTGATCGATGAGGCATATTACGAATTCAGCGGCGTTACGGTGCTTCCCCTGATCCGCGAGTTTCCGAATCTTTTTGTCAGCCGCACGTTCTCGAAGACCTACGGGCTTGCCGCGATGCGCTGCGGCTGCCTTTTCTCGCAGAGCGCTAATATGGCTCACGTTCGCAAAGCACAATCGCCTTACAGTGTGAATGCGCTGGCAGCGATGGCGGTGCGAATAGCGGTACAGGATCGCACGTTCGTCGAAGAGTACGTATTGGAAGTGCTGGCAGCGAAGGAGTTGCTGTACCTGGGCCTCGAAAGGCTGAAAATTCCGTATATTCGGACGCTCGCAAATTTCGTTTTGTTTGAGGCGGGCGAGCGCGCCATCGAAATCCGCGACGAACTACGCAATCGCGGCGTGCTGGTTCGGGATCGCAGCTATGAAATCCCGGGCGCGGTGCGGGTTACGATCGGCACGCGCGACCAGGTCCAGAGATTCCTCAGCGAACTGGAGAAAATTTGGTAGCGCCGCCGCGTCCAGATGTTCTGGTTTTCGATATGGACGGCGTGCTCGTCGAAGTGGGCGAATCGTATCGCGAGGCCATTCGCGAGACCGTGCAGCACTTCACGGGCGAACTCGTTTCACACGACCTGATTCAGGATTTCAAGAACCAGGGCGGCTGGAACAACGATTGGCTGCTGTCCCATCGTTTGATCGCCGATCGCGGCGTTCACGTCGATTACGCGGAGGTGGTGGAGTATTTCAACCGCATCTTTCTTGGCGAAAATGGGGATGGTCTGATTCGCCGGGAGAAGTGGGTGCCGGAGCCTGATCTTCTCGGGCGTCTTGCGCAGCACGCTACGCTCGCTATTTTCACCGGGCGTGCGCGTTACGAAGCGGATGCAACGCTCTTGCGCTATGCTCCCGGCGTGCAGTTCGACCCGCTGATCACGGACGACTCGGTGGAGCATCCGAAGCCTGCGCCCGACGGTCTGCTGCTCATTCAGCAGCATCATCCGGACCGGCAGATCTGGTATCTCGGCGACACCGTGGACGATGCACGCAGCGCGCGATCCGCGAATATCCCGTTCGTCGGAGTTTCGATGCGCGCAAATCCGCGCCATGCAGACATCACGAAGACGCTGTACGACGAGGGCGCCTTCACCGTGCTCGAAAACGTCAATGAACTCGAAGGTTTGCTGAGATGAGGGAAGCGGCGCTCGAACGTAATACGAAAGAGACGCAGATTCGGGGACGTCTCGCGATTGAAGGCACCGGCCAGTACAACATCAGTACGGGCGTGCGCTTTCTCGATCACATGGTGGAGCTGTTTTCCAAGCACGGCGCTTTCGATCTCGAGATCGAGGCGCGCGGCGATCTCGATGTGGATCAGCATCACACGGTCGAGGACGTCGGGATCGTGCTCGGCGACCTGTTCTCAAAGGCGCTGGGCGACCGCCGCGGCATCAACCGCGCGGGCTATTTTGTGCAGACCATGGACGAGACGCTGGCCGTAGTAGCGCTCGACCTGGGCGGCCGGCCGGCGCTGGTGTACGACCAGCAGGTCAATGTGGTGCACGTGGGCGATCTGCAAACGGAACTGCTTGAAGATTTCTTCTCCGGCTTCGCCAATCATGCGGGCGCGAATGTGCATGTGAAAGTGCTGTACGGGCGCTCGAATCATCACAAGATCGAGGCTATTTTCAAGTGCTTCGCTCGAGCTATGCGGTATGCATGTTCGACGGATGAGCGGTTGAAAGACCAGCTGCCATCGACCAAGGGATTGTTGTGACGACCATTGTGAACTACGGCGCGGGCAACCTTCGCTCGGTTCAGAACACGCTCGAGGAACTCGATGCGCAGTACCTGGTTACCAGCAAACCGGAAGACGTGCTGCGCGCCGAGAAGCTCATTCTGCCGGGTGTCGGACATTTCGGGCAGATGATGCAGGCGGTGGATGATCTCGGATTACGGGAGCCGCTGATCGAAAAGATCCGTGCGGGCACTCCGTTTCTGGGTATCTGCGTCGGCCTGCAATGTCTGTTTGAATCGAGCGAAGAATCCCCGGATTCGCGCGGACTGGGTATTCTGAGAGGTGTTGTGAAACGCTTCAGCGGTCCGGTGCGCATACCGCACATGGGTTGGAATTCGCTCGAGCGCCTCAAACCATCACGGCTACTGGAAAATTTGGACGCACAGCCGTTTACGTATTTTGCGCACAGTTTTTACGCGCCTCTGATCGACCAGACAGCCGCGGCCTGTACGTATTTGCTGCCCTACACCGCTGTGATCGAGCACGACAATCTTTTCGCCGTGCAATTTCATCCTGAAAAATCCGGACCCGCCGGCCTGCGCGTGCTGGAGAATTTTCTAAATTTCTAAATGCTGGCGAAACGCATCATTCCGTGTCTCGATGTGACGGGCGGCCGGGTCGTGAAGGGCGTGAACTTCCTGCAGTTACGGGATGCGGGCGATCCGGTGGAGCTGGCGGAACGCTACAACGCGCAGGGAGCGGACGAACTGGTTTTCCTCGACATCACGGCTTCGAGCGATGCACGCGACATCATGGCGGATCTGGTGGCCCGCACTGCGCGCCGGGTGTTCATTCCGTTGACAGTGGGCGGCGGTCTGCGAACCGTGGCGGATGCGCGTAAGATTATCCTCGCCGGAGCCGATAAGGTGAGCGTCAACACGGCCGCGGTACGCCGTCCTGAGCTCATTCGCGAGCTTAGTCTGGAGTTTGGTGCGCAGGCCGTCGTGCTTGCCATCGATGCACGCCGGGCGGACGAGAATCGCTGGAACGTATACACCAAAGGCGGCCGTCAGGAAGAAGGCATCGATGCGATTGAATGGGCCCAACGCGGCGAATCGCTGGGTGCAGGTGAAATTCTGCTCACATCCATGGATACCGACGGCGTGCAGGGCGGCTTCGACTGCGCTTTAACGGCGGCCGTGGCCCGAGCCACGACCATACCGATCATCGCCTCGGGCGGGGCGGGCACGCCGGAAGATTTCGTGGAAGTGCTGACAAATGGCTGTGCCGATGCGGCGCTTGCCGCTTCTGTTTTTCACTACGGAAAATATAGTGTGGCGCAACTCAAAACTGTGCTCGCCGAATCGAACATTCCGGTGAGGCCCTCCGCATGATTATTCCCTGTATCGACCTCATGGATGGCCGAGTGGTTCAGCTCGTACAAGGGCGCGAGAAAGTGCTCGAGCGATCGACCGAAGAAATGCTCGAGCAGTTTCGCGGTTTCGAGCAGATTCAGGTAATCGATCTCGATTCGGCGATGAATCGAGGATCGAACGGGCCGCTGGTGGAGTACATCGCGCGTCAGGTGAAAGCTCGCGTGGGAGGCGGCGTGCGTACCATTCGCCGCGCGCTCGAGCTGGTTGCTCAGGGCGCTTATCGCGTTATCGTAGGCACGGCGGCGTTTTCATATGATGGGCCGAATCTGTCGTTCCTGCGCGAACTCAGCGCCGCAATCGGAGCCGAAAAGATCACCATTGCGCTTGACAGCAAGAACGGAAAGATCGTCACGAATGGTTGGAAGCAGGAGACGGCATTCAGCGCGCGCGACGTGCTGGCGCTGGTTGAACCCTATTGCTCCGGTTTTCTTTGCACCTATGTCGATAAGGAAGGCATGATGCAGGGAACGGACCTCGGCTGGTTCGAATCGCTGCGGCGCGCCACAGGGCACGAAATTATTGCCGCGGGAGGCATCACGACCCTGGAAGACATTGAAGCGCTCACGCGGCTCAACATCCATTGCGCGATTGGAATGTCGATCTACACCGGGCGCCTGCCGCTCGACGCACTTCGAGAGATGAATGCCGTCCGAGCCTCCGGGTAACACCCCCGGCGCTTCCAGCGACTCCGGGATCCGCGGACTTTCGTGCGTGATCCTGCAGCCCTCCTACATTCCCTGGCGCGGCTATTTCCACCAGATCCGTAAAGCCGATATTTTCGTCTTCTACGACGATGTGCAATACGACCGGCATGGCTGGCGCAATCGTAATCGAATCAAAACGCCTGCCGGACCCAAATGGCTGACCATTCCGCTACACGCAACCGGCAAATCGATTGAACAAAGCCGGATCTGCGATATGCGAACAGTGGAAGAGACAAACTGGCGCGCCCGGCATTTTGAAACGCTGCGCCACAATTACACGAAGGCGCCGTATTTTGCGGAGTATCGGCCCATGCTCGAGCGCTGGTACAGTGAACCTGCGCCGGTGCTTGCGGATTTCACGATTGGTACCACGATTGATCTGGCCCGGGAGCTCGGAATCACGAAAACGCAGTTTATTCGCAGCTCGGCGCTGGGCTTCGAGGGTACAAAGACGGAACGGCTGCTGCATATTTTGTTGCAAGTCGGAGCAAAACATTACATCAGCGGCCCGTCGGCCCGCGACTATCTCGATGAATCTCTGCTCAAGGCTCACGATATCGAAGTGGAATGGATGCGCTAC
Organism: Terriglobia bacterium; assembly: GCA_021325235.1. GTDB lineage: Bacteria > Acidobacteriota > Terriglobia > Bryobacterales > Bryobacteraceae > Bog-105. The sequence goes on from JAJPHN010000025.1 coordinate 394,898, forward strand.
GCGTACGGCGAGTATCCACAGCTGCACCCGCCTTTCGATCCGCAGCTTTCCGCGCTCGATCTGCTGCTGAATACCGGACCAGCAGCAGGCAGCTACATCTGGGGCGCTGAGCCGGCTGCGTCCGCCCACTTACAATAGAGGAGACAGCGTCCGGCCGGAAGTTCTACGTGGCACTCATTCATAGCGAGCGCGATCGGGAAGAGCAACTCGACCCCGAACGCCTGCGCAATCAGGATCACCTCCGCGACGATACCAAGAAAGCTTCTGGCAAAATTGCGATTTTCCAGTACCTGACGGTCGGGGTCTTCGTTTTTCTGATTTCGGGCTTCTGGACGCTGCAGGTGCAGAACCCGGACGTCTACAGTCAGGCGGCCGAGAACAATCGAATCAAAAGCACGCCGATTCTTGCGCCGCGCGGCAAGATTCTGGACCGCGACGGGCGCGTCATTGTCGACAATAAGGCCTCTTACTCGCTGCTGCTCAATCGCGACGAAATCAAGCCGGAACATCTGCGCCCGATTGCTGATGAGCTGCAGCTCGATTACGCCGATCTGACCACCAAAATCCGGCGCATGTCGTCGCGGCCGCAGATTATTATCAAGGACCAGCTCACGCGCGATGAAATGGCGTGGGTGGAATCGCATCAGGATGCGCATACCTATCCTGAAATGCAGGTTGTGCGCGCCTGGCGGCGTCAGTATCCGCAGGACGGGTTTGCTGCGCACGTGACCGGCTACGTGGGCGAAATCAGCGAGGCCGAACTGAATGCTCCCCAGTTCATCGATCGCAATCAGGGCGACATCATCGGCAAAGACGGGCTGGAAAAAGAATACGATTCGACATTGCGCGGAGTGGATGGCCAGCAGCGAGTGCTGGTCGATAACATGGGCCGCGAACGGCAGATGGAAAATGCTCGAGAAGCTGTACCGGGCAAGGATTTGCGCACCACGCTTGATCTCGATTTACAGGCCGTGGCCGAGCTTGCGATGCAGGACAAACGCGGCGCGGTGGTGGCGCTCGATCCGCGCAACGGCGAAGTGCTCGCCATGGTCAGCCGCCCGACTTTCGATCCGAACAAATTCACGGGCCGCATCAGCCGCAAGGATTGGGATGAGATGGCGAACGATCCGCACAAGCCGTTGCTCAATCGCGCGATTCAGGCCCAGCTGGCGCCCGGTTCGACTTTCAAACCGATTATGGCGATTGCGGGCCTAGAGACCGGCGTTGTCGATCCCGAAACGCAGTTTCACTGCTCGGGCGGCGCATCTTTTTACGGTCATTACTACGCCTGCCACTTGAAGGGCGGGCATGGCAACATTTCGCTGCACCGCGCCATCGCTCAGTCCTGCGATGTCTATTTTTACAACGTCGGCAATCGTCTGGGAATCGATCGTATTGCCCACTACGCCGATATCGCCGGTATTGGGCGTAGGACAGGTATCGATCTGCCGAACGAAACCCAGGGCACGATGCCGTCCACGAAGTGGAAAATGCGTGTGGCGCGGCAGAAGTGGTACGCGGGAGAAACGATTTCGGTGGCGATCGGACAGGGCGCGGTCACGGTTTCACCGCTGCAGATTGTGGCGGCTCTGGGTGGTTTGGGCGAGCGGGGACGCTGGTATCAGCCGCACCTGGTTTACGGAGAGCACGCGAAACTGCTGCGGCAGGGGAATTTCAAGCCGGAGAATCTCGAACAGGTAATTTCGGGTATGTACGGCGTAGTAAATGAAGGCGGCACAGGCCGTGCGGCGTATATTCCCGGCATCAAAATCAGCGGAAAAACAGGTACCGCCCAGCTCGCCGCCACCGAGCGGACCAAAGGCGCAAAGAAAGGCAATGCGCTCGCTAACAACGCCTGGTTCGTGGCATTCGCTCCGACTGAAAAGCCCGAAATCGCGGTGGTGGCACTCTTTGAAAACGCCGAGGAAAGTTACAACGCAGTGCCCATCGTGCGGGATGTAATCAAAGCCTATTTCGATAAGAAGCAGCGGGAACAGAATCTGCAGGCGCGCAATACCCTGCTCGAAAGCATTACGCACAACTTGTTCACGCTCCCGGCATTGGCGGTAGTAGCGCAATGATCGCCCGCTCCCTCCGCGAACTGGACTGGGCGCTGGTAGCGGTCACCCTGGTGTTGTGCTGCCTCGGCATTCTGCAGATTTATAGCGCGACCATCGACACTCGCTGGCACGATGCCTGGTGGAAGCAGATCATCTGGGTCGTAAGCGGGTTGCTCATGATGTGGGCCGCGGCGAATATCGATTACCATGCGCTGCTCGGCCGCGTATCGTACCTGTACGGTGCTGCACTCGTGCTGCTGCTCGTTACGGCTTTCGTCGGCAACAAAGTTTTCGGCTCGACACGCTGGATCAAGATTGGCGGATTTACGCTGCAGACTTCCGAATTCGTGAAGATTGTTCTCATCCTGCTGGTGGCGAAATATCTGACCGACATCAAAGCGGAAAACCTCGAGTGGAAAGACATCGCGAAGCTCGCCGGCTTGGTAGCCGTGCCCATGCTGCTGGTGATGAAAGAGCCGGATCTGGGCACGTCACTGACGTACATCCCGATCCTGATCGCGGGTATTCTGATGGCCGGCTTACGCTGGAGGTACTTTCTTATCATTACCGGCGTGCTCGTCCTGACTTTGCCGATCGGCTATTATTTTCTTAAGCCGTATCAGAAGGATAGGCTGGTCAGTTTTATCAATCCTGACCGCGATCCGAAAGGGACCGGCTTTCAGGTGATCCAGTCGAGAATCGCTGTGGGAAACGGCGGTATGTGGGGACGCGGGGCCAAGGAGAGCTCGCAGACGCATCTGGGGTTTCTGCCCGTGCCTCATACAGACTTCATCTTCTCGTCGTTCGCTGAAGAGCACGGGTTTGTAGGTATTGTCGTGGCGCTGGTACTGTACTTCCTGCTGATTATGCAGGTAGTGCAGAACGCGCAGACCGCCATTGATCGAGCGGGCATTTATGTCTGCATGGGAGTGGCGGCGTTGTTGTTGTTCCATGTTCTGGTGAACGTGGGTATGGTGGTCGGGCGTATGCCGGTCACCGGTATCCCGCTGCCCCTGATGAGTTCGGGGGGGTCCAATACGTGGTCGATTTTTCTGATGCTGGGCCTGGTGAACAGTGTCCGGATGCGGCGGTTTGTGAATTAAAGGCCGGTCTCGAAGAGGCCGAGTCGACTTTGAAAAAGAAAGTCGGGCGGAAGGAACAAGAAGTTTCGACGAGTTGCAGACAGCCTCGCAAGCTGTGATGGTGCGATTCCCGGATGTATGTGAGTGATCTCCATCCGGGTTGAAAACAGGTTTTAGACGATGCGTTCGCTAGAAGACGCGTCCGATACATGCAATTCTCGACTCTTCTACTCGTGAAGCCCGGTTGAGGTGTAATCCATGAGTAAAGAGCTGGTGATTGGTTCCAATCGCCACGAGACAAAAGTAGCCATTCTCGAAGACGATCAGTTAGTCGAGATCTATTTCCAGCGCGAGAATGAATATTCGCTGGCTGGCAGTATTCACAAAGGACGAGTGACGCGCGTGCTGCCCGGTATGCAGTCCGCGTTCGTCGATCTGGGCCTCGAGCGCGATACGTTCCTCTACGTCTCCGATTTTTTCGAAGAGCACGAAGACATCGATACCGTTTCCGAGGAGCGCCCGGCTCGCGGCGAGCGGCGGGAAAATCGAGGAAGTCGCGCACCTGTGCAGACCGCTGCTCCGCTGACCGTGAGCGAGGGTCCGGCCGCGGACGATGCGGAAACGCCCGCTGCGGTCGAACCCACGGCAGCGACCGCCATTCGGGCTGAAAACGGCGAACCCGGTAATGAACGAAACCCGCGCACCGATCGCGGCGATCGCGGAGAACGAGGCGATCGCGGAGAACGGGGTGACCGCCGGGGCCGAAGATCGCGTCGGCGCCGTCATCGTGGCGGCGGCAATTTCCCGGAGAACAAGTACGCAACCGCTGGGGCGGGTGCTTCGGCAAGTGCCGCCGAGACAACAGAGGAAACAGAGACCGCCGAGGACCCGGGCGATGTGATCGTATTGCCGGGCGAATCGCTGGCCAAATACAGGCGTGTCGCTGCCGGCGAGAGTGAACGCGAAAGCACAGCCGGCGAAGAGCACGCTTCCGAGGAAGAACTGGATCAGGAAGCCGCCGAAATCGCCTTGACCGACCTGGTGTTTGCGCATCGCGACGAGCCGCAGCCCGAGGCGTTCGAGGAAGAAGCGGCGGGAGTGGAGGACAGCGCTCCGGCGACGCCCGAGTTTTCCAGCCACAAGGTTGAACCTGAGCCCCCCGCTTCTCAACTGGACACACTCGAGACGCTGCCGGATGTGGAGCCGGCTTCCAATGGAGAACCCGCGGAGCTGAAGCCGCCTGTTCTAATAACCGAGCCCGAGCCCAGCGATTCCGGACTGCCTTCGTCGGAGCCGATCGCACTCGATACATACGAAGTTCTCGCGATCCAGGAAGGCTTAACCGGCGTGGATGAGCCTTTGCTCGATGAGATGACTTCCGACGATGCCGTCGAGACAGAAGCGGAAGCCTCAGGTTCGCAGGAGCCCGAGGCACCGGAAACTTCCGCACAGACAGCGACGGTCCGCGAGCCTTCCAATCGCTCCATGCATCGCGTTTCGCGCCGGATGCGCCGCCGCCGCGGTGGCAATCGCTTCGGTTCGCAACAGCACGGCGAATCCGGCAACGGCGGGACCACAATCGCGCCCGACGTCCGCACCGAAATGCACCGCGAGGGCATCGAAGACAAAGCGGTCGAGCGGCCGGAGCGGTCGTATCCCTCCATCTCCGATCTGCTCAAGCCCGGGCAGGAGATCATCGTCCAGATTGCCAAAGAACCGCTGGGGCAAAAAGGCGCGCGTATTACCTCGCACATCGCTCTTCCTGGCCGCTACGTGGTGTTTATGCCGAGCGTTAGTCATCTCGGCGTCTCGCGCAAGATCGCCAGCGACGAAGAACGGCAGCGCCTGAAGCGCATTCTGCAGGCGCACCGTCCGGGAACGACCGGAGGCTTCATTGTGCGCACGGCCGGCGAAGGGGTGCCGGAAGACGAGATTGCGAACGACATGTCTTCGCTCTACAATCTCTGGCTCGACATTCGCGCCAAAGCTGAGAAGAAGCCAGCGCCGGCGCTGCTGCATCACGATCTGGATATCGTTGAGCGCATTCTCCGCGATCAGGTCACCAGCGACTTCAAAGCGATCTGGGTCGATAACGAAGATTTGTACGAAAATGTCGTCACCTTCATGCAGCGCTTTCAGCCTGCGCTGGTGAATCGCGTGAAGATGTACACGCGCTCAGCGCCGATTTTCGATGCGTTCAATATCACGCAGGAACTCGAGAAAGCACTGCGGCCCAAGGTGTGGTTGAAATCGGGCGGCTACATCGTGATCAATCAAACCGAAGCGCTGGTTGCGATTGATATCAACACAGGCAAGTACGTCGGGAAATCGAATCGGCTGGAAGACACGATCGTCAAGACCAATACCGAAGCGGTAAAGGAGATTGTGCGCCAGATCCGGCTGCGCGATCTGGGCGGCATCATCGTGGTCGACTTCATCGATATGGATGAACGCAAGAACCGGCAGAAGGTGATGCAGGCGCTCGAAGAAGCCATGCGGGCCGACAAAGCGCCCTACAAAATTCTGCAGTTCAACGATTTCGGTTTAGTCGCGATCACTCGCAAGCGCGTCAAGCAAAGTCTGGAGCGCACACTCTGCTCGCCATGCCCGTACTGCGAAGGCGCCGGTTATGTGAAGAGTGTTCAAACGGTGATCGGCGAGATTCTGGTGGAAGCGCAGAAACTCGCGCCAGCAATCGAAGGCAAGAATGTGATGCTGCGCGTACATCCGGACGTGGCGAAGGTACTCAAAGCGAGCGATAACCACTACCTGGAAGAGCTCGAAGAAATTCTCGGCCGGCCGGTGCTGGTGACCGGCGACGCTGCGCTGCATCATCAGAAGTTCGATCTGGGCTGAGTTACCTCAGCCCCCGAATCGATTCAAACTCGCCGCCGCTACGGCAAACGAACTAGAGCTTTTCGCGCCAGAAACCGCTATACTGCCGCCAAACGGCACATGTGGACGAAACCACACGGCGCGAGGCTACCCAGGCTCTTGCAGCACCTGCTTGCTGTGTGCCTGGTCACAATTTTTCTCGGCGTTCAGCTTGCCTCCGCCGCCCATCCGCACGACGATGAAGGCGGCCACTGCTGTCCTGTCTGTCATGCCGGCCACATCCCGCTGGAATGCGCCGCACCGGCCAACCGCATCGTCCGCCAAGAGATCTTTTGGGGTCACGTTTGCCCACCTGTGGCGACGCGGCCGTCCCTCCGCCAAACCAACCTCCGATCCTGCCGCACACCGCCTTCCCTGTTCGAGAACCGCTAAGAAACTGCCTCGCACGTGACCTGCTTATTGCATCACGGGCAAGGTGTATTTTCTGGTTTATCGAAATTCAGGGGAGAACAATCATGTATTTCAGACAGTGCCTGAGCCTGTCTATGGCCCTATGCGCGGCGTGTGTCTGCGCGTGGCCGCAATCGATCTCAAGCGGTACGGTAGATGGTTCCGTTGTCGATCCCGCCAAAGCCGTCGTGCCCAAAGCCTCGGTCGAGCTTTCGAATGGCGTCAGCGGCTACCGGCAAATTGTCTCGACCGGCGACAATGGCAATTTCCGATTCAACAATGTGCCTTTCAACGATTACCGTCTGACGGTGAGCGCGCCGGGGTTCGCCACATTGACGATCGAAATTCATTCCACCATTCCGCAGCATGTTTCGGCGCAACTGGCACTGGCAGGCTCGAAGCAGGAGGTCGACGTAGAAGCCAATAGCGGTCTGGTCGAGAACGAACCCTCGGCTCACACCGACACCGACTCGAGCGTATTTCTCAAGCTGCCGCGCTTCGATCCCGGTTCGGATTGAGCAGCATCATCAACTACAGCACCGGCGGAACAGCTTCCGACGCCAACGGCTTCTTCCATCCGCTCGGCGATCACGCTCAGGTGAGCTTCGTCTTCGACGGGCAGACCATCAGCGATCAGCAGAGCAAAGTCTTTTCCACGCAGTTCCCCCCGGACGCGATCCAAAGCACGGAGATCATCACGGGCGCTCCCGATGCCGAATACGGCGATAAATCGAGCCTGGTTGTGAATGCGGTCACCAAATCCGGACTCGGCCAACCCAAAGGCTACGGCAGTCTCGAAGCTTACGCCGGATCCTTCGCTACTTACGGTGAGAACGCCACCTTCGGTATCGGATCCAGTAAGTTTGGCAACTTCCTCGCGATCAACGGCATTCGCACCGGGCGCTTTCTGGACACGCCCGAATTTCTTCTGATACACGATATCGGCAACAACGAAAATATTTTCGATCGCCTCGACTTTCAACCCGACTCGCGCGACTCGCTGCATTTGAATCTGTTCGTCGCTCGCAATTGGTTCCAGGTGCCGAACAGTTACGATCAGTTGTCCCAGGACCAGAAGCAACGAGTGCTGACCTGGAATGTTGCACCCGGTTACCAGCGTTCCATAAACCCCAACACACTGCTCACTGTGAACGCCTGGGGACGCCGCGACCAGGTCAATTACTACGGCAGCCACGATCCGTTTGATGATACGCCCGTTACCGAATCGCAGCTTCGCTTCCTGACCAACTACGGCACGCGCGCCGAAATTGCTGCCATTCGAGGCCGGCACAACATACATGCCGGGATGCAGCTACAGCAAACGCGTCTGCTTGAAAATTTCGCACTCGGCGTGACCGATCCTTCGTTCAATCCCGTCTGTCTGGATGCAAACGGCGGCGCGCTTCTGCTGCCCGGTATCACCAATCCAAACGCGTGTTCAACCGTCAATCCCGCCTATCAAGCCAACCCCGGCTTGCTGCCCGGCCTCGTGCCGTACGATCTGACTCGCGGCGGCAGCCTTTTCGATTTTCGCGGCAAACACAACATCAATCAGTACGCCTTTTACTTCGACGACCGCATCACGCTCGGCAACCTGACGATTACGGCCGGGCTCCGCGAGGATCAGTACAACGGCTTGGTCTCCAAGAATGGAATCGCGCCGCGGCTCGGCCTCTCCTATCTCGTCAAATCGTCCGGTACGGTGGTCCGCGCTGCTTATTCACGCACCTTCGAAACGCCCTTCAATGAAAATCTGCTGCTCTCCAGCGCAACGGGCGCGGGTGGTCTCGCGCAGAATATCTTCGGCGCGACCGGGAGCGTCCCGATTCAACCCGGTTTCCGCAATCAGTTCAATACCGGCCTGCAACAGCGCTTCGGACGCTTTCTGCTCTTTGACGGCGATTACTTCTGGAAATACACCCACAACGCCTTCGATTTCGACGTGCTGTTCAACACCCCGCTCACCTTTCCCATCGCCTGGCACAACTCGAAGATCGACGGCGTCACCGGGCGCCTGAGCACGACGAATCTGCACGGCCTTCAGGTCTACACCACCTTCGGCCACACACGCGCGCGCTATTTCCCGCCTGAAGTTGGCGGCCTCCTCTTCCAGGGCACAGCCGCGCAGCCCGGAGTCTTCCGCATCGATCACGATCAGGCCTTCCAGCAAACCACGAATCTTCGCTATCAATACGGTAAGAATGGTCCCTGGATCGACTTCATCTGGCGGTTCGACAGCGGTCTGGTTGTGAGCGGCGTGCCCGACGTAGCCGCTGCCACCGCGCTCACGCCGCACCAGCAGGTCGATATCGGTTTCTCCTGCAACGGCATTTACGCCACGCTCGCCGCGCCCATCACTTCCTGCAACGGTATCGGCCGCTCCACTTTGTTAACTCTCTCCCAGACCGGTCAGGAAAACGACGACCACAATCCCGACCGCGTGAAGCCGCGCAACTTGTTTGATCTTTCACTGGGTACCGACAACATTTTTCGGATGGAGGGACGCAACAAAATCGGTCTGCGGTTCACCGCTGTGAACTTGACGAACAATGTTGCGCTCTATAACTTCCTGTCAACTTTCAGCGGCACGCATTTCGTGACGCCGCGCAGTTATCAGCTTGCCCTGACGTATCTGTTCTGAGTGAAACCCGGCAGGCTGGCTTCGCAACGACCGGCCTGCTCTTCAATCTGAGCGCTTGCCCAGGACTTTATGAGCCACCTCACCCGCGTCCGCGTCGTCCATGACCGGATACACTTCGTATTCGAGTAGATCGCCCCAATCGGCAACGTGCCCGGCTACCGCCCCGAGATCGCCTTCAATCAGGTGCCACCCAAGGGTCGACCCGGGCACGTGCCAGCGTCCGACGGTCTTGGCTCCTTCCGGTACTGGACCTCCCGTTCGAACAAACTGTTCGATGGCCTGCTTGTATTTCCCCGGAACCGTCCTCCAGACGACCATGATCTTCATTGGCTACCTCCTTCCGAAAAGTGAGTCGAAGTCTATCACAAGGCCATGCGGCTGCATCAGACAAAATCTGCTCCGGCCGGTTACTCCGCTAACGTGTTTGCAATTTGCTCTTGAGTTCTTCCCACTTGTGCTTTTCAAAAGAATCAGCATCGCTTTGTTGCATCAACGGTGTTGCTTTCGCAACGTACACCGCTGCTTGCGTCTTCTCTCCGCGCAGGATATTCAGACGAGCCTTCGCCACATCGAGCGATCCTTCGGCATTTTGCAAACCGGGAAGACGCTCTACCGAGGAGAAATCGAGCGTATTAATGATTCGAGCCGCTTCGTCCAGATCTTTCTTGCGTCCAGTCAAGCCCAGCTGCTCCGCCTGCGTTAACAGGCAGTCCGCACGCCGGAACCGGCCAAGCTCGGCCATGGCAGGGATATCGAAGTGGTCCGGAGAGCTCTCCGCAATCAGTTGAGTTGCGTAGTGCAAGCCCTCGGCAAAGTGTCCCGAATCGCATTCGAGAGCGGCCACAGACTCCAATGCGTTCTCGGCCAGGAAATGAGCGGCCGGCAGATTGCGGCTCGCCTGGTAAACGGCGAGCTGATCGTGAATGGCGTCGGCGTAGCGCTGAGACTCTCCTTCGTCAATCGCCTTCATGCTGAGTGCGGCCAAGGTGAGCTGGTTATCGGAACCAAGCGCGCGCGCAAACTTCTGATAATTGGCTGAACCCTGCCCGATAGCTTCCCCATACTTCCCTTGTTCATGCAGGGCTTCCTGAAGAAAGATATCGGCATCGAAGAGTTCCCGGCTGTCCAAACCTCCGTGGCTCTCGATATCTGAGATGATCTGCCGGGCAAGGTGTTCCGCCTTCGCGGGCTGATTCGCCTGAAAATACGCTGGACACAGGCGCAGCCGTAGAGATCGGAGCAGAACGGGATCGAATCCTGAGCTGTGCTCCGCTGCGCGGATGGCGTCATTCAGGACGGGAATACTCTCGCCCGGTTGAGCGCCCGTCACGTACGATGCAGTAAGCGTCAGCGCGTTCCACGCTCTCACAACGGGGCTGACATAAGGCAAACTCCGAATTACATCTTGCTCCTTTGCAAGTGCTGCTTTGGCCTCCTGAGCTGCTCCCGCCTGCCGCGTACGAAACAGAACCTGCTCGCGCCGCAATTCCGCAACGATGGCATCATCCGACCGAGCGCCCTCGGCTCGCCGGAACTGTTCTGCTGCGTCCGCGAATTGCCGTTCGGCCTCGGCATAATGCGTTTGCGCCTCAAAAGCTGCCCCTATGGTTTGGTGCAACTGGCCGGCAGTTGCCGGGTTCGCAGAGAATCTACGGTCGATCTGCGGTGAAGCTTTGCGGATGGCATCGAGCAGGGATTCGTCTTGAACTTGCCCCGATGCGGCCGTTCCGCGCATAGGATTACTTTGCGCCAGGAGATCCTGACTGAGAAACCGATTCATCGCCTGCAGCGCGGCATTTCGCTCGCTTGCCAGATGCAATGCCCGAACGGATTGCAGATAAAACCAGAAACAGACGGCCAGACCAACGGCCAGCGCGGAACTCACCACGGCCAGGAATTGCCACATGCGCCGGGCCCGTGCGGCTCTCCACTGTTCAGCGGCCCGGATCTTTTCCTCTTCGCGTTTTCTCTCTTCAGCTCGCCGGCGATCCTCCAGTGTTCGAAGATTTTCGGCGAGCGCCTCCGCCGTCTTGGTCCGCAGAAGCGGATCCATGTGTGCGGCGTGTGCGATGTCGGCGCGCAGCAAGGGATCCGCGACCCGCGTCTCCCATCCGGCCGATGGCGTGGCCACGAAATCCCCGGTCACAATCTGAAAAAGAATGACGCCGAGCGCGTAGATGTCGCTCAACGGGTTTGGAAGGGCTCCCGGCGCTCGCATCTCCGGAGCCAGATACAACAGAGAGCCGCGTACCTCCATGCCGCCGGCCAGATGATTCTCTTCAGAGTCTGAAAACGCACCGTAATGCGTCAGCTGCATGGCAACCTGGCGTCCCGCATCGGTGAGGGTGGCGATGCCGAAATCTATAACCGTGACTTGCCAATCGTCCGAACCGGCGAGCGGACGGCGTCCAATCAGGATGTTTGCCGGTTTCAGATCATTGTGCAGGATCCCGAGCCGGTGCGCCGCCGCCACAATCTCCACCATCTGCGCGGCCAGTTCGACGCGCTCTGCGGTGCTCATCTGCCGGAAGGCGTCCGTCTCGGCAAAGTGGTAAAGATCGAGACCCGCGTACTCAGTCTCGATGAAGTAAGGCGCTTCGTCGAAATTGCTCTCGAGCACGCGAGAGAAACCCGCCTGCTCAGGACACTTTTGCGCAAAGATCCGCGACAACGTCAGCTCGCGTTGCAAAGCTCGCAACCGAATGCCGTCATTGGCAAGCTTGAATACCCGCGCGACCTTGGTATCCCGGTGATGAGCGATCCAGACGTGGGGCGGATTATGAACGCCCAGGGGCTCGTCGGCAATCCATTCCCTTTTGCCAGGTATCGCGTCACCGGGCTTTAGCCGGAGTGGTTGCGGAACCGGTTCTTCGTCGGCCACGCACGTCACCGGCACCGCCATTCGGTATCCGGCGCCGGAGATGTTCACGATGATCGAATCCCGGCCGCCGCCGAATGCCTTCCGTAGAGAATAAATCGCCGTCTGGACCGACTGGCTGGTGACCTGTACGTCTTTCCAAACCTCGTCCAGCAAGGCCTCGCTGGACACAATTTCGCCCGGCCTTTCCAGCAGCCGCTGCAGGACGTCCAGCTGCTTGCCTTCCATCCTCACTGGCTGGCCATTTACGAGAAGCTGGCGCCGGACCTCAGAGTACTCGCAGTGTCCAAAGCTCCATTTCCGGCCGGGGCGCGATAAGTCGGGTCCTAAAACGGTGCTAGCCATGGCTTCTTGATTTTTCTTGAGCATATCCTTGAGGCCCAAACTATTCCGTCCCGGGCTCCTGAAACGGCATGCTGAGGCTGACCTCGGCGAACGCGAGGCCAAGGAGAACTCAGAGATGACGAAACGTGGAAGAATCCTTCGCGATACGAGTGCGGGGCCCGGGCTCCTCACCATCGAAGGAACGCAATATCGATTTGTTTTGGAGGGAATGTGGCAATCCGACATACCGCCGCAACCCGGCATGGCGGTAGACGTCGCGTTTGCCGATGACGGAACGCCGGAAAGAGTGTTTGCCGTCTCAGAATCGCAGCTCGCTCTTCAGAACGCGCAGAAAACGCTGGCCGGCGCGATGCGGGGCGGGGAACTGCTGACGAGCAACGTGAAGAGCCGGTTGAGAGTCCCGGTAATCGCTGCAGAATGCCTGCTTTTGGTCGCGTTCTTTTCTCTTCCCTGTGTGCTGATCACCCCGCCGTGGTTAACGTCGGCAGTGCCGCTCACAGGGTGGAAGGCGACCGGTTTCAGCCCGACAGCCGTGCAAGGGCCCGAATACGGGCTGGCCAGTTTACTATCTGTGGTCTGCCTGGTTGCTCCGTTGGCAGCACCATTTCTGAAACAGAAATGGGCGCACTGGCTGAACGCGGTGCCGCTTGCTTTCTTGCTCATTGGGGCGCTGATGCTCTGGAACGAGGTCCATAACATAGGGCGCCACACCGCCGGAGCGATTGGCGATCTGCTGGGCAGCGACGCCGGAAAAGAAGCGGCGCGGCAGGCCGCATTCGCCATCCGGCCGGGGATCGGATTGTGGATTGCCGTGGCGTGCGCAGTGTATTTGCTGATGCGGGCCCTCCGCAAAGATCGGCGGGAAGCGTAGGGAGGGAAAGAGAGCCAATGTCGAATCGATGGATAATCCTGACCGCCCTCGTTCTTTCCGTCTTGCGCTTGCCGGCGCAAACTACAGTCGAGCCTCAATACATCGACCAGTTCAACGCTTTGATCGCGGGCCAGCTGGTGCCTCTCGAGCGCGAGAACGCCGTTCTCGATACCAAATCTCGGCGAAACTTCGTCATCACTCCCAACACGAAGGTGTTTGAAAGCATCTCCGGCAAGGCATCGCCCGTACGTCTTCCGGGCAATGCGCATTTCATCGTCAAGATGTCGACCGGCGGACGCGACCCGCAAACGCTGATTCACCTGAAAAAGCTGGTCGTCGGCAAGAATACGCGCCAGATTCCGATCGTCACCTACAAAGTCAGTCTGATCCCGGGCGGGGGCGTCAAACACGATCGCCCTAACGACGAAAGCGTTCCCGTGAACATCTCGAAGTACGGGCAGGAATCGTTAGAAATCACGTCCCGCAATCCGCTAGAGCCAGGCGAGTACGCTTTCCTGGAGGGGCACGACGCGCAGTGTTTTGGAGTGGACGCCGGGACTGGCCCCACTGCACAGCCTTCTCCGCAAGTAACTCCCGCGCCGAGCCCGTCCATGCAGTCTGCAACCGCGGCTCCCGCGCCAGTTGCCGTTTCGGCTCCGTCGCAAACGCCGAGAACGCCGGCGCATCCCCCGTCAACGCTGGTCGATTTGCCACCCGCAGCACCGGGCTATCCGGCTCTGCATGCCTCGCAACCCGCGGCCGAGGGCTGCTGGTGGGTTCCATTCCTGGCCGATAAGTTCTCGCTCGAGATGCTGGTTCAAAACTGCGAGCCGGGCAAATGGCCGGGTGGATCCGCGGCGCGTTTCGTGGTCAGCGAGCACGGAATTGGCGTTCTGTTAGATACCAGCAACGAACCCACGGAGTTGTTCACGGTGCATACCAAACCCGCGGCGCAATCGATGACGGCAGCGATTCAACAACAGTTCATCAGCAAGTTGGCGGGTGCGTCTGCCCGCGCAAATTGCAAACCGGCCAAAGAGGGAGAAGGCGCCAGCACAGAGACCTATACGGTGATTTACAAAGGGCCCGCAAGCAAAACGAATCAGGCGGATGAAGGTCTTGCCGATCCGTTATGCCCCGGAGTGGCGTCGGACGATGTTGTGTCGCGTTACTTCCTCTATCTACCGCAAGATTCGAAGACAAAGTTCCTGTTTTTTGAGATTCAGGAACCATTCCCGTTCGACCAAGCTTCGATCCGATTTGGTCCGGAAACGGCGCGTTGAAGCGAAACCGGAGATGCCCGTCTCGACCGGGAAATCGGGCGGGCATCTCTTCGCTTGTACGGCAGCGGCCGCGCGCTTGCAGGCTGACGTCGTACACTTGTTTCGCGATGAACTTCCTGCTGATCGGCGCGACTGGTTTCATCGGCAAGCACGTTACTGCTCAACTCCTCGGACTAGGCGCGTCGGTGACGGTTTTTCACCGCGGTCCAACGAAGCTGCCGGTCGGGGCAGAAGAAATCTTGGGAGACCATAAGGAACTCGCGCGCCACCGGGACGCGCTGCGGGCGCGGAAACCGGACGCCGTAATCGACTTTATCCTGAGCAACGAACGACAGGCGAGTGAACTTGTGGACATTTTCAGCGGCCATGCCGGCCGGATCGTCGGGGTCAGCAGCGCCGACGTGTATCGGGCCTGCGGCATTGCACATGGGTTTGAGTCCGGTCCGTTACAAGCTCTGCCGCTGACGGAAGATTCCGCATTGCGAACCACGCGAAACGTTTATGGAGCCGACGATCTCGCCCGCTTGCGCACTATTTTTTCCTGGCTGGGAGAGGAATACGACAAGATTCCGGTGGAACAGGTCATCATGGCGGCCGATGCCATGCCGGGTACGGTGCTGCGGCTGCCCATGGTGTACGGTCCGTGCGATCCGTTGCACCGCCTTTTCCCATACTTGAAGCGTATGGACGACCAGCGCCCCGCCATTCTGCTGCAGGCCGATGCCGCATCGTGGCGCGGACCGCGCGGATATGTGGAGAATGTTGCGGCTGCGATTACTCTGGCCGCGGCATCGCATGAGGCGGCAGGAAAGATCTACAACATCGCTGAGCAGGATTGTCTTTCCGAAGCGGACTGGATCCGCGCCATCGCGGCCGTGGCAGAGTGGACCGGTGAGATCGTCGCCATGCCCGCGGCCCGGCTGCCTGCTCACTTGCAGGTGCCGTACCGGACTGAGCAGCACTGGGTCGTGAGCAGTGAACGGATCCGTCGCGAGCTGGCTTTCCGCGAACCAGTGGATTTCAACACCGGACTGGCAAACACCATTGCGTGGGAGCGTGAGAACCCGCCTCCGTTTGCTCCTGCCGCTTTTAATTACGAGGCGGAGGATGCGGCGCTTGCAGCTTACCTCGCCGAAGGGGAGCGCGAAAGCGCCGAGCAATGAGCCCGCGAAGTTCCGCGCATCCTCACGGGCTACCCTAACGTTAATTCACTGTGCGCGCGATCTGGCTGATCTTTCTCCCCGCTCTCGTCTATCAACTGCTCGCCATCGCCGCTGCACTGAATCATCTGCGCCGCCGCTACACGGCTCCTCGACGACCTCAATCGTTCGCACCGCCCGTGTCGATCTTGAAACCTCTGCGCGGGCTCGACCCGAATACCTACGACGCCTTCGTTTCGCAAGCCGCCCAGCAGTATCCGGAGTTCGAACTGCTGTTCGGTGTGGCGGACCAGAGCGATCCGGCGGTTACCGAGGTGAGCCGGCTCGAGCAGCAGTTTCCAGCGGTGCGCATCCGTCTGATCGCGGGCTCCGAAGCGCTCGCCAACGGTAAGGTCGGCGTGCTCGCCAGGCTGGCACAGTATGCGCAGAATCCGGTCTGGGTGGTCAACGACAGCGACATTCGCGTCAACGAGCGCTATCTCGCCGAAGTCGTGGCGCCGCTCGCAGAGGAAGACGTCGGCGTGGTCACATGTTTGTACCGGCCGCGCGCACACACGCTTCCGGCGCTTTGGGAAGCGCTCGGCATCTCCACCGATTTTATGCCGAGTACACTGGTAGCCCAGCTCATCGGGGTGCGCGAGTTCGGCCTCGGTTCCACTCTGGCATTTCGCGCACAGGATCTTGCGCAAGCCGGCGGATTTGCCGCTATCGGCGACTATCTGGCCGACGACTATCAGCTCGCCAAACGCATCACGCAAAACGGTAAGCGCGCGCTGCTCTCAACCTACACAGTGGAGACTTCGCTGGGCGATAAGACGTGGAGCGGTTCGTGGCAGCACCAGCTTCGCTGGGCGCGCACCATTCGCGCGTCAAAAGGCGGCGGACATGCCGGCCTGCCCTTCACGCAGACCAGCGTGTGGATCGTGCTCGCGCTTGCCATAGGCGCAAAAAGTGCAGCAATCGCACTTCTTATAGTGCGGCTCCTCGCGGCTTTTCTGGGCGGCTGCCTGGTGCTCGAAAATCCGCTGATGGCCGCTCTCTTCTGGCTCGCTCCGCTGTGGGATCTGTACGCTTTTTGCATCTGGCTGACGTCCTACGGAGGGCGTGAAGTGCGCTGGCGCGACCGCAGTTTGCAGATTGCACGCGATGGCCGAATCGTGCGCAACACAGGTTCGTGACAGCCGGTTGCAGATAATGTAGAGTGGCCGCGCAAATTGGAGCGAGCCGAATTTCAGACGAGGAGTTCAGGAAGAGAAATGAAGGTCTTAGGCGTACTGCTGCTTGCTTTGGCGGCGCCGTTTGCAAACGTCATGGAAGCGCAGGCCATCGCGCCTGCAAAGGTCGGAATCGTGAATGCGCAGAAAGCGGTGGCAGATACTCAGGAGATCAAAAAGGCGCAGGCCACGCTCGAGGCCAAATACCGCCCCCGCCAGCAGGCCATCGCACAATTGCAGAACGATCTGCAAAGCATTCAGCAGCAGCTCACCGCGCCCAACCTCACGCCGGATCGCGAAGCGCAGCTGCGCCAGACCGGAGCGGACAAGCAGAAGCAACTGCAGCGCGCCAACGAAGATCTGCAGAGCGATGTCAACGCCGAGCGCCAGGACATTTTGGGGCGTGCCGGGCGGCAGATGAGCGAAATCATCCGAAAACTGGCCGAACAACGCGGGCTCGATGTGATCGTCGACGTCACCAACACGCTCTACTACAAGCCGGCGCTTGATCTGACTGCCGAAGCAACCGCGGATTACGACAAAGCCTATCCGGCAAAATAAGGGTGCGCGGGCATGAGCACTTATCTGCAGACGTACGGCGAAGGCGACGAGCGGCGCGGGCGCATTATCCGTATCCTCGTGCTCAGCGCGATCGCGCTCCTGATCGTGGCCTGGATCTTGTACCTGATCCTGCACAACTACTCCGAAAAGAAGACGGTGCAGCATTTCCTCGATCAGGTGAACGCGCGCCAATACCAGCAGGCCTATGCCGACTTCGGCTGCACCGACAAAACGCCCTGTCCCAACTACGATTACCAGCGCTTCCTGCGCGACTGGGCTCCGCAGAAACCAATCACTTCACCTTGGCGCATCGTTTCGCTCGATGGCTGCAAGCAGTTCGTGACGATCAACGTGCAGGCGGGCGGTACAGAGCTCGAATCGCTCGCCGTGGAGCGCGGCACGCACACGGTCATGTACGCGCCCTCCGCCGAGTGCCAGGAGCCGAAGTGGCACTGGAAACAATTCTTCCAGCGCCTCTTCGGCGGCAAGCAGTCCTGAAGCGGCTCAGAGCGAGTTCAGGAAGTTGACCAGATCCTGTTTATCCTGCGCGCTCAGGCCGATGCTGAAGCGAGTGTTGTAAAAGTCCACAAGCTGATTGAGCGTCGCCGCATTGCCACCGTGGAAATACGGCGCGCGTGCGGCCAGGCCGTTCAGACGCGGAACTTTGAACTTACCGAGGTCCGCGCATTTGCCGCTGATCAGACCCATGCCGGGATCGGTTGTCTGATACTCGTCGTAAGTCGTGCCGTTGATGGTGACCGGGTTGCTATAAAACGGAATCGATCCCACCGGGCAATCGAACGCAAACAGCGGCTGATCCTTGCTGGGAGGCAGTGCGGTTGCCGTCATCTGATTGCCGGATTTGTCAGCCGCGCTATTGTCGCCAATGCCGAGATGGCGTCCACCCGAAACGGCATCCGATCCGACGTCGAGATTGTTGTGGCAGGTCGAGCAGGTTGCCAACGGAAACGGATTGCCGGCGACGTCGTTGAATCCCGCCACTCCCTTCATCGTGAAGGTGCGCGTGGTAAAGATTTTCTGCCCGCGATTGATGGAGGCCTGAGCGGCGTTGTTGGTCGGCAGAGTCCAGGCATCGAATTGGTGAAAAGCCAGCGGGACGACCGGGTCGGGCACGTTCGAAACGCCAACCGTCGCCAGCGTCTTCGGTCCGCCGAGGCCGCCCGATCCCGAAAGGCTTCCGGCGTTGTTGTCGAAGCTCTGCGAGGTGAACAGGCCGGTTTCAAACGTAACTCCCTGGTTTACCTGTGCGGCAGTCGGCGCAGTGGAGGCTTGTGCATGTCCGAGCGTCGCGTCGGTAAACTGGCTCTGCAGGCTGGGTTCGCGGCCATCCCACATAATGGCGCCTTCGGGCGAAAGCGGCGGTCCCGCCTGAGCGTTTCTCGTTAGATTCGTACTGTTCATAACTCGCCGGTACATGGAAATAATTCCCGTTGGCAAGCCGTATTTACTGCTTGATTCGCAACCATACGGATCGGCTAAGATACGAACCTGAAATTCAGCTCCGGAAGGTACCGGAAGAAAGATTCGGATGTTACCTTTCGTGAGTAACTGGCTCGAAGCTGCACTCTTCTGAGCTAGTGTTTGGGCGGCTGCGCCTGTATCCGGACAATTGGCTCCATCAACAGGCGCAAACAGAGGGTCTGTTCCGTTGGTCTGATTGAAAATGGCTTGTGCGGCGCTCGCACTCAAAGCCCAACCGCTCTGCGGCTGATGACAGGTGAAACAGGTACGTCCGTTGGTGCCGAGTGGTGTGAAAAATGCATTTCCGGCCGTCGTGGTCGCCCCGTTCGGCTGGTAGGTTGCTACGCGTCCCGTGGCATCGCTGCTCTCAGCGTATTGCGGAATCGAAGCTGGTGTTTGGCCCGGCTGCGTACTGGAGGGAGCCGGTGCATTGCGTGATTGGGTCCAGACCGGCGGAAACCACACAGGTAAACCGGGCACTCCGATCTGCGCGCGAGTAAGTTGCGCAAGAAATACAGCACCGCCGAGCAGCATCAGTGCTGAAACACAACGGCTCAGCCGCTTCAACGTCATAACAGACTCCTTGTGTTACGTCACTCCGTCATTCGCAACGGGAGCTGACCTACTCAAAAGAGCTTAGTGTGCGTGCGTGGATACGGTTCTATAAGTACCTCGAGTAACAATGGCAACAAGTTGTCAGTTACTCGCTTCGGAGTCTTTACCTGTTGTGTTAGAGTCGCAAACCGGAGGACATGTCGATGTTAGTCCGTGTGGGAGTCGTTTTGATCGCAGGGGCCTTGACGCTGGCAGCACAGGATCCGTCGGTCGCATTTCGCGATCCGGTGATTGCACTCGAGCATGTGCGGGTGATCGACGGAACCGGCGCAACGGGACGAGCGGATGAAACCCTCGTGATCGATCACGGAAAGATCAGCGCGCTTGGCCCGGCCTCTTCGGTGGCTGTTCCGCCATCGGCGCGAGTGCTCGATCTGAAGGGTTACACAATCTATCCCGGCCTGGTGGGAATGCACGAGCATCTCTTCTACCCGGCTCCCGACAACGGAGGTCTGCCCGTCTATAACGAAATTCCATTCACTGCGCCGAGACTCTATCTCGCTTCGGGCGTCACCACCATGCGCACAGCCGGTTCCATGGAGCCGTATGCCGATATCAATCTGAAACAACTCATCGACAAAGGCGTCGCCGGTCCCGAGATCGATGCGACTGCTCCTTATATTCAGGGACCAGGCGGATTTTCGTTTCAGATGCCCGTGATTCATTCAGCCGATGAGGCGCGGCGCTTCGTTGACTACTGGGCTTCCGCGGGAGCAACCTCCTTCAAGGCATACATGAATCTATCGCATGACGCGCTGGCAGCAGCAATTGAAGAAGCGCATCGGCACAAGCTGAAAATTACAGGTCACCTATGCGCAGTCGGCTTCACCGAAGCGGCCGAGCTGGGGATTGACGACCTGGAGCACGGGTTGCTGGTCGATAGCGAATTCACGCCCGGCAAGCAGCAGGATGCCTGCCCCAACCAGAAGCAGTCGATGGATGCGGTTCGAAAGCTGGATGTGAACGGGCCGGAATTGCAGAAGCTCATTCATACACTTGTCGAACATAAAGTTGCCGTAACCTCCACCCTCTCGGTCTTCGAAGCGTTCATCCCGGGACGTCCACCGCTGACTCAACGAATGCTTGAAGTACTCGCACCGCAAGCGGCCACGAATTACCTTGCGTCGAAAGAGCAAACCTCCGCGCGAGGAAGCGATTTCGCGCCCCTGCTCAAGAAAGAGATGGAGTTTGAGCGAGCGTTCGTGGCAGCCGGAGGTCTGCTGCTCGCCGGATGCGATCCCACCGGCAACGGCGGTGCGCTGCCCGGCTTCGGCGATCAGCGCAATCTCGAGTTACTTGTGGAAGCGGGTTTCACGCCCGAAGAAGCGATTCACATCTACACGCAGAACGGCGCCGAGTATCTGGGGCGCGCCGATCGGATCGGAACTCTCGCTCCGGGAAAACAGGCGGACATCGTGGTCGTGGAAGGCAATCCATCCGAGCGCATTGCCGACGTCGAAAAGGTGAAATGGGTGTTCCGCAACGGGGTGGGCTACGATTCAGCCAGGCTGATCGATTCCGTACGCGGGCTGGTCGGAATGGAATAAGGGCGAGGCCGGAGCCTCGCCCTTGTTGTTGTTTGCTGAGGTGCTTTTCAGAACATGTAGAGCGGAGTACCCGCGGGGGCGACGGTCTCTTCGCCTGCGCCAACGGGGACGGGCGCGCCTTCGGGCTCGCCGATCTGGCGCACGTACAAGCCGTTCTCGCCGAGGTAAACGCTGAGCTCCGCGGGGCGGGGCAGCGTGCCCTGAATGAGCGCTTCCGAGAGCGGGTCCTCGATGTACTTCTGCAGAGCGCGGCGCAGCGGGCGAGCGCCATAGCTGCGATCGGTGCAGGTCTTGTCGAGGATGTACTTGGCCGCTTCGGGCTCGAGCTTGATCTTGATCTGCTTGGCGACCAGATTGGTGTTCACCTGTTCGACCAGCAGGTCCATGATCTTGATGAGGTCTTCGTCCGAGAGCGAAGTGAAGAGAATCACTTCGTCGAGACGATTGAGGAATTCCGGATTGAAGGCGCGCTTCACTTCGCCCATCACCTGATCCTCAATCTTGGCTGGGATGCCGGTGGTCTGCTCGGCACTGAATCCGATCTGGCCGCGCTTGTCGAGGAAACGCGCGCCGAGGTTCGAAGTCATGATGATGATCGTGTTCTTGAAGTCGACTGTGTTGCCGAGACCGTCGGTCAGCTGGCCGTCTTCAAAGACCTGCAGCAGGATGTTGTAGATATCCGGATGCGCCTTTTCGATTTCGTCCAGCAGGATGATCGAGTAGGGCGCGCGCTTCACGCGTTCGGTGAGCTGGCCGCCCTCCTCGTAGCCGACGTAGCCCGGAGGCGAGCCGATCAGCTTCGAGATCGAATGCTTCTCCATGAACTCGGACATATCGAAGCGAATCAGCGACTTTTCGCTGCCGAAGAGGAATTCGGCGAGTGCGCGCGCGACTTCGGTCTTGCCGACGCCGGTGGGCCCGAGGAACAGGAACGAGCCCGAAGGCCGTTTGGGCGATTTGAGGCCGGCGCGCGAGCGGCGAATGGCGCGCGAGAGAGCCGAGATCGCTTTCTCCTGGCTGATGACGCGCTTGTGCAGCTCTTCCTCGATCCGCAGTAGCTTGTTGATCTCCTCCTCTTTTATAGAGGTCATCGGAACGCCGGTCCAGCGGGCGACGACGTCTTCGATATCGTCCTTGCTGACCACGCCAGTGGAGGTGTCGTCCAGGTTGTACTTTTCGCGCAGGATGCGGAGGTTTTCGCGCTCCTTGCGCTCTTCATCGGAATAGAAGCGGGCTTTCTCGAACTCGTGGTTCGCGATGGCGTTCTCCATGCGATGCACGATGAACTTGATGCGCTTCTGGATATCGGCGACTTCGCTCGGCAGCGTGGTCTGGCGCAGCTTTACCCGCGCCCCTGCTTCGTCGATCAAGTCGATAGCTTTATCGGGCAGGAAGCGATCGGGAATGAAGCGAGTGGACGTGTAGACGGAGGCTTCGATGGCTTCGTCGGTATAGGCGACGGCGTGGAACTTTTCGTAGCGCTCCTTGATGCCGAAAAGGATGCGGATGGCATCGGTTTCGGTGGGAGGCGGCACTTTGACGGCCTGGAAGCGGCGCTCGAGCGAGCGGTCCTTTTCGATGGACTTGCGATATTCAGCGGGCGTGGTGGCGCCGATGCACTGAATTTCGCCGCGCGAGAGAGCGGGTTTGAGGATATTGGCGGCATCGAGCGAACCTTCGGCAGAGCCCGCGCCGACCAGCGTGTGAAGCTCGTCGATGAAGATGATGGCGTTCTGGTTGTCCATCAGCTCCTTCATGATGGTTTTCAAGCGCTCTTCGAACTGGCCGCGATACTTGGTGCCGGCGACGATGAGGGACAGGTCGAGCGCCAGAATGCGCTTATCGGATAAGAACGAAGGCACATCGCCATCGGCAATGCGCTGGGCGAGACCTTCGACGATAGCGGTCTTGCCGACGCCGGGCTCGCCGATGAGCACGGGATTGTTTTTGGTACGGCGGCAGAGAATCTGGACCACGCGGTCGAGCTCGCCATCGCGCCCGATGAGCGGGTCGAGCATGCCGTCGACGGCGGCCTGCGTCAGATCGCGGCTGAACTCGGCTAGTAATGAGCTTTCTTTGGGACGGCTGGCGGAGGTTTTCTCCGAAGCCGAGCGAGCGATCTCTTCGCGTACGGCCGAGAGTCGCAAGCCGCGCTCGTGCAAAATTTCGGCCGCAAAGCTTTTCTCTTCGCGCAGCAGGCCGAGCAGCAGGTGTTCTGTGCCGATGTGCTTATGGCTCAGCCGCTCCGCTTCTTCGGCGCCGTAGGCGAGCACACGCTTACATTCGTGGCTCAAAGGAAGATCGACCGACGTCGAAACCTTTTCGCGGGCCGTGGTGTGCGCTTCGATCTGTTTGCGGATGGATTCGATCGCCGCATGCGAGCGCAGGAAGCGGTTCGCAAGCTGCTTATCTTCTCGCAGCAGACCGAGTAACAAGTGCTCGGTCTCGATATAAGGGCTGCCGAACTGGCTCGCCTCGTATCTCGCAAAAAAGATAACGCGACGGGCTTTTTCGGTGTATCGTTCAAACATAAGTACCACCGCCAGGACGGGTTGCGTCCTGTACTACTCCGATCGCTTGCAATTCCATCTCCGATGGAGTGTGCAGCGACCCTTTCTTCAACTCTAAAACCCGGTCGCAACGAGCGGCGAAAGCCAGGTTATGTGTGACAAAGATCGAGGTCAGACCGTGCCGGGCATGTACATCCGCGAGCAGGTCCATAATCATCTCGCCGGTCCGGAAATCGAGATTACCGGTGGGCTCATCAGCGAGCAGAATCTGCGGTCCGGCCACCAGGGCGCGAGCGAGCGCGACGCGCTGCTGTTCGCCGCCGGAAAGTTCGCCGGAGCGATGATGCGCGCGATCGGATAGACCGACTTCGGCGAGCCGTTCGTGCGCCTGACGAACCGCCTGGGCGGCCGAAACGTCGCGGATCAGAAGCGGCATGGCGACGTTCTCGAGAGCGGTAAATTCCGGCAGCAGCGAGGGATTCTGCCAAACGAACCCCAGCTCCTGGTTGCGGAATTTTGCCAGCTCGAAATCGCCGAGGGCGGTAATGTCGCGGCCGTTCGTAAAGATCCTCCCCTTATTAGGACGGTCGAGACCGCCTAACAGATGCAACAGGGTGGATTTTCCGGCGCCGGATTCGCCGATGACGGCCAATCGTTCGCCACGGCGCACTTCAAGCGAGAGCCCGTCGAAGACAGCGACCTGGCCGTTTCCCGAGCGGTAGATTTTGGTGAGACTTTCAGCCCGGATCGCGTCTGAAGCGCTCATTTTTTGAATCTTCGGCTCGCTGAGAAGCGCGGGCTCGTCCTTCTTTCATCTTCGCCTCGCTGAGAAGCGCGGGCTCATGCATCGCCAATCTTCCGCCCCGCCTTATCCTTAGCTTAAAACAAGATACGCGAATTGCCGCCATTTGGTTGAGCTGCCCGTTCGGACAGGTCGGGGGCGGGTTGGAAAAACGAAGCCAATTCCGGGCGTCGGGAATTTGCAGGAACGAAGCCAGGCGGGGAGGGGCCGGGAACGGCAGTGAGCTTCGGAAGGGAAGCGGGGTGTGCTGAAAAAAACGAAGCCAATCCGGGCAGTGAGAACTTTGCAGGAACGAAGCCAGTGGCCGGCCTCGGTTGGAAAACAACGCGATCCCGGCGTGGGCGGGTGAGGTGGTCGGGAAACGATTTGGGCGGCCCGGCGGGTTGAAAAAACGAAGCCGATTGTGAAGGGTTGGGAGGTTGCGCGCTTCTTCGGATGAGCGCGCGCCGATTCGCGGTGGGTTCGAGCGGGCTGAAAAAGCGAAGCCAATTCTGCACGAGGGCTGGAATTTGCGGGAACGAAGCCAGCCGCTGGGCTTGGGTGAGGTGGATTGTGAGCGGTGCGACGGTTGCCCCTTCGACTGGACTGAAAAAACGAAGCCAATCCTGACTGTCTGCTGGGAATTTCGGGAACGAAGCCATTTCAGTATGCGCGGCGGAGTTGAAAAAACGAAGCCGATCTGGGAGTCGGGCGGACGCCTGTCGGGTGTGAAAATACGAAGCCAATTCTGGCTGGGTCAGGCATTGCAGGTTTGAAAAAACGAAGTGAATGAGTGATTTGGTCCCGCGTGATCAGTTTGGTGGGGCGATGCTCGGGCGGCTTGGGGGTCGTCCGGTAAGTTGTTTTGGCGGCGGGAATTCGGGCTTCGCCGGGAGCGGTGAACGACGCGCGACCCGTGCTATTCTTCCGGCGTGACTGAGGGACAAAAGCCGCTGGCTTTTATCTTTGATGTGGATGGCGTGCTGGTACATTCGATGCCGCTGCACGTGCTGGCCTGGGAAGAATACCTGGCAGGGCTCGGAATCAAAGTCGAGGATCTGGAGCGGCGGATGCACGGCAAGAGAAACGCCGAACTGGTAAACGATCTGATTGCCAGCGATCTGACCGAAGACGTGGTGTTTCAACACGGCGCGAACAAAGAAGCGCTCTGGCGCGAGATGATTCTGCGCGAAGGGGTGGAGAAGTATCAGATTGCGGGGCTGCGCGAATTTCTGGAGCGGCACCGGGATGTGCCCAAAGCCGTGGCTTCGAACGCGGAGCCGAAGAATATCGACTTTGTTCTCGACCAGTATCGTTTGCGCGAGTTCTTTCCGGTGGCGGTGAACGGCTTCGATGTGGAACGGGGCAAGCCCGCGCCCGACATCTATCTGGAAGCGGCGCGGCGGCTGGGCGTACAGCCGGATCGCTGCATCGTCTTTGAAGATTCGCCGACCGGGCTCGAGGCGGGATTAGCGGCCGGAATGCGCGTGGTGGGTGTGAAGACCACAACGGACCAACTCGAGGGCGCGGCACTACTGGTGGACGATTTCCGCGACCCGAAGCTGGAAGAGTGGATCAGCCGCGTCAGTAAGTAAAGCGGCTTTCGCTCACTTCAAGGATTCGAGCCGGTTTAACATGTTTTTGCCCCAATCGGATTCGGACGAATCGAAGCCGATCTGTTCCCACTGCCATTTGCCGTTGGCGTCGATGAGCCAATTGCGCGGGATGGAATTGACATCGACACGATTCGCGAGCAGGGAATAGGCCGGCAACACCGGAAAGGTAAAACCCTTCTTTTTGACAAACGGCTCGATGAGTCCGATATCCTCGTCGAAGTTCAAGGTGAGGATGCGGATGTCGGTGCGGTCTTTGGTCTGCTCGTATAACTTTTGGAGCTGGGGCAATTCGGCCTGACAGGGACCGCACCAGGTGGCCCACACGTTGATGAGCACCTTCTGACCTTCGAGCGATTTCAGCTTCCAGGTTTTGCCCGCGAGGTCGGCGAGTTCGAAAGCGGGCAGTTCCTTGTCGGGCTTCTCCCAGCGTCCTTCGGCGAGTGCGGGCTTCTGCGAGGAATCGGGCTTGCTCCAGATGGCGAATGCCGCTTCCGATCCGCCTGCGTCTTTCCAGACGTGTTGCGCGTCGGCCAGCAGCGTGTCATTGAGCACGCCATACTGCTTCTTGGGCGGTTCGCGTAACGCCAGCGCCTTCTGATAGTAGGTGAGCGCATCGGGGATGCGGTGCTGGATTTCGGCGAGCAGGGCGCGCGCCTGCCAGTAGGCATCGGGAGCCTTGTCGTTAGCGGGTTCGGCGGCTTCCACCTGAGCGGCCAAAGCAGCGGCTGCAGATGGATCGCTGGCGGCGCGGCAGGCGCGCAGGTACAGGACACGGAAATGGGTCTCTGAGGCGGCGTGCTCTGCCGCGAGATCCTCCAGCTCTTTGGGTTTGGCGTAATCGGGAGGCTCGAAGTTGATGCGCTCGCCGGGAGAATCTCGCAAGCGCCTGGCCTGCTGAAGCAGTTCGAGAGCACGAGCGGGTTCGATATGGTGATCGAGAAGAGCCTCGGCGACCTGTTCGCGCGTGTCGGAAGACGGCCCTTCGTAGAGATCGCTTTGTTGGATGTAGCGCTCGCCTTCGCGGATGATTTCGGCGGGCGGCTCTCCGTCGAGATGCGCGGTGTCTGCGAACAGGAAGTAGTTCAGGAAGCGCTGCTGGGGAAAGCGCTGCAACTGGTCGCGATCGTGAGCGAGCTCGAGACGCAGGTACTGCTGCCAATCGGAGGCGGAAGCTTCGGGCGTGGGCGTGGGGTGCTGATTTTCCCAGGTTTCGCGGATAATGTCGGCGGCCTCGGAGGAGTGGGGAAATTCGATCGTGATGCGAGCTTCGAGAGCCTTGACCTGCGCCTCGGGAGCGCCGCTCTGCTTGTAGCCGTCCTTAAGAAAAGCGAGCCACTCGGCGGTGGGTTGAATGGGGAGCTTTTCGAGGCGATGGAGATCTTCGGCGATGCGCTGCCTTTCTTTGGGATGCTCGTTCACGGGCAGATTCGAGAACTCGAGGGCCCAGACGTCGGAATAGGAGAGGAGCACATACGGATCTGTCGCGGTTGCGAGGCGCTGGCGGAGGCTGCGGGCAACAGCGCCTTTCAGCTCGTTGGATTCCATCTTCTTGAGATGAAAGAGAGCGAACTCGTCGCGGCTCGAAGGGCAGAGCTGATAGAACTTCTCAAGATAAGTGAGCGCTTTGGTCTTATCGATGTACTTGCCGGAGCCATCGTAGTAGCCGGAGAGTTCGAGATAAGCGGGTGCGTAGTTTGGGTTGGCGGCGATGGCCTGCTCGAGGAAACGCATGGCCTGGGGCGTGTCCTTACGGGAAAGCGCGCGGGCAGCGATGGTCAATTTCAGCGCATCGTCCGGATGGGAGTGTGCATCGGCGACGAACTGATCCCGCACGGCGTCCCACTTCTCGGGTTCGTCGTAGCGAACGGTGAACATGTAATAGCGGCGGACCGGACGGTAATCGCTCGGATCGAGGCGGTGCATTTTTTCATACGCCTGGCGCGCGAGCACGAGCGATTCCTGAAGTGTGACGGTGGGGCGCTGCTGCCCGGACTCGCGCATGACGGCTTCAACGGCCGGAGTGGATTCGCAGCTTAGACCAGAGGCGGCGAGAGCGGGCAGGGCAGAGCAGAGACAGAGAAGAGAACAGACGCCGAAAAGGGTTCTCATGGTTCGATCCGAGTCCGATTGTATCTTTGGACGTCCGCAGTTCGGGATGGTTGCGGAGTCTACCAGGCTCCCTGTTTTTCGCCGAACCACCACAGCAAGCCGAGAGTGGCGGTGTTTTGTTCCTTCTTAAGGATGCCGAGGGTATTGGTGTAGAAGTAGGGCTGATTGGAGAAGTCGCGGCGCCACTCGCCCATGACCTGAAAGCCTTCATCGAAGCGGTGCGAGAGGGTGATGGTCAACTCTTTGACGGCCTGGGTGATGCCGGTGAAGCTGCCGCCGCGGTCGGCGAGATATTCGGCGCGCGTGCCGAGATAGGTCTTGGAAGTGAACTGGTAGCGGAGATAGGCGGCGCCGCCATCGGTGTGGACCGGATAGGAGTTGGCATTGAGGCGCTGAATAAAATCGTCGGCTTCGACAGCGGCGAGCCAGCGCGGGGTGAGTTGCCAGCTGACGTAGGTATCGAAGATGTGCAGTTTGCCGTGGGCGGGATTGGGCACCGGCTCGAAAGGCACGCCCTGGAGGGTGGGAGCGTCAGGCGGTGCGCCGCCGTTTGGGAAATAGACGACGTCGGGGTGCTCCTGGCCGAGATAGTATTGCGCGTTCCAGGTGATGTTTTTGGTGGGAGTGAAGGAGAGGCCGAAGAATTCGTCCTTGAAGCCGTTGAATGGTTCGCTTTGATTGGTGCCGTTGACGAGCCAGTAATTGACGGCGAACTTGTCGTTGAACTTGTAGTTGAGGCGCGCGCCGAGGTGATAGAAGGGAAGGAAATTGAACCAGAAGGACCGCGAGTAGTTGATCTGGTCCTTAGTGTAGTTACCTTCATAGCCGAGCGAGCTGGCGAATTTGCCGACGTCGATGGTGAGGCCTTTGCCGATGGGCGCGACCCAGGTGCCGTAAGCCTGGAAGATGTTGCGATAGATCTCGGGGCGCGGCTCATTGAGCGGATTGCCCTGTGAGGCCTGAGTGGCCTGTCCGTACTGGAAGTCGAGACGGAGGCCGAAGCGCTTGCCGTGGTCGGGATCGGCGGCGTTTTCGAAGATGACTCCGGCCTGGTTGATGCTGAAGGCGTTGCTCGAGACATCGTAGGCGCGCAGGAGATTGACGCGGCCGATGGGGTCGTTGAAGTTGTAACCGTAGTAGCCGTCGAGGAAGAAGTTGATGGTGGTGTTGGGCGGGACGGCGTTGGAGACCGGGTTGGGAGCGGGGACGGGGACGGGCTGTGACGGCGCCGGAGCGAGGGCAGCGGATTGTTGAGTTGCGGGTTGTGCGGCGGCTGCGGCGGACGGTGCATTTTTTTCGAGCTGATCGATTTTCTCGAGCCGATCGAGGCGGGCCTGCAGCTTCGCGACGATGCCCTGCAGATCGGCTATGCGCTGCTCGAGAGTGCGGGTGTCTTCGGGGGCTGCGGGGTTGGGAGCGGGCGCGTTCTGGGCCAATGAAGCGGGAACAAAAGCGGCGAGGGCAAGAAGGGAAGCGGCGAAAAGTTGCCTGAGAAACATAACGTCATTTCAGGCTATTTCGGACGAGCTTAAGGACGGCTAAGGCAAAGATAAGGACGCGCTAAATCTGGTGCGGAATTCGAGAGCGATGGCGAGCGCGGGTTTGGTAAGGAGGAGCAGGTCGGGTGAGACCTGCTCGTATGACGCACGTGGGTGGAGGGCGTTAGCTGAGGGCGGGAACGGCGGTGGGTTCGAAGTAGACCGGACGGTCGATATCGGCGAGAAGACCGGGACCGGTCGGTTCCCAGCCGAGCTGCTGGCGTGTAAGCTCGCTGGAGGCGGCGGCGTCCATCTGGGCGAAGCGGGCGAACCAGCCGAAGTGCTCGGCGGCCTGTTCGGGGGTGATGCTGCGGACGGGCACGTTGAGACGGCGGCCGATGACGGCGGCGATGTCGCGGAGCGGAATGCCTTCCTCGGCAACGGCGTGGTAGCGGGCTCCGGCGGTACCTTTTTCGAGCGCCAGGCGGTAGAGGCGCGCGGCATCGAAGCGATGAACGGCGGACCAGCGGTTGGTGCCCTCGCCCACATAAGCGGAAACGCCTTTCTCGCGGGCGGTGGCGATGAGCCGCGGAGTGAAGGCATGGTCGCCGTCGCCATGGACCTGTGGAAGACGTACGGCGGAGGTCCGGACACCCTGGTCGGTGAACGCGAAAGCGGCCTGTTCGGAGCGGCGCGGGCTGGGAGTGTTTTCCATGATGTCGTTTTCGGTTGCGGCGCGTCCGGGAGAGAGGAAGCCTACGCCGGAGGTGACAATCAGCGGGCGGCCGGAGCCAACGAGCGCCGAACCGAGTGCTTCGATAGCGCGCTGGTCGATGGCGCAGCTTTCCTGAAATTTGGTGAAATCGTGGATGAAGCCGCAATGGATGACGGCATCGGATTGCGAAGCACCGCTGCGCAGGCTTTCGAGGTCTTCGAGATGGCCGGGATGGACCTGGGCGCCGGCCGCGCGCAGCGAGTTGGCATTGGTTTCAGAGCGAGCGAGGGCGAGAACCTGGTGGCCGGCAGTCAGGAGTTCCTGAACGACGGCGGAGCCGACGAAGCCGGTGGCGCCGGTGATGAAAACACGCATTTGTTTTTCTCCTTCGGGCAGCCGGTGGAGTGTTGACCCGCGGCTGCGGATTCAGTTAAAACGGAGATTGTCTCCGCTTGGTCCGATAAACGGAGTGCGTCTCCGGATTCAAGTTTTTTTTTGATGCCGAAAAAATCTAAGGTTGTTGAACGAAAGCGGCGCGCCGACGCCGAGCGCAACCGTCAGCGCATTCTCGAAGCGGCCCGGGAGGTCTTCACCCGCTCGGGTGCGCTGGCGGGACTGGACGAAATCGCCAGGCTTGCGAATGTCGGCCCGGGAACGCTGTACCGGCATTTCCCAACACGCGATGCACTGCTCGAAGCGGTTTTCCGCTGCGAGGTGCAGAAACTGGCCGACGCCGGGCGGAAGTTTGCGGAATCGATGCCGCCAGTGGAAGCGCTGCGGGCGTGGATGCTGCTGTTTGTGGATTACATTGCGGCCAAACAGATCATTGCACCCGCGCTCCAGGGGCAGATGGACGCAAAGGTGGTGAAGGCGTCGTATGCGCCGGTTCACGATGCGGTGCGGAGGCTGGTGAAACGCGCGATCGAGAGCGGCGAAGTGCGCAAAGATGTGGACGCCGTGGATCTGCTGCGGGCGCTGGTGGGAGTGGCGCAGTTTTCGGGCAGCTCGGACTGGCGGGCCAGCGCGAGAAGGCTGGTGGACATTCTCATCGCGGGTTCGCGAAAAACCTAGAGGAGACGTTCGGCACCGTTGGTGTCAGCTTCCGTCTGCTGCCGGCGCGCCGCGCCTCGCAGCTCAATCCCACCGAAGCCCTGCGCTCGAATAACTCGGTCCTGCGCTAATCTGATCGAGCGCGCATGAACACATCCGCTGCGTTCTGGAAATCGTTTCCACGAAAATCCATCGCCGGATTCCTGCTCGGTGTCTTCTTCATCTTCAGCGCCCTCGGCTTCGTTAACGACATCATGCAAATGGGTCAGCAGCCACAGGGCCGCCTGATACTCGGCGTTCTCGTTTCCGGCCTTTTTGCCGTCCTCTACGCTCTCAGTTTCACTCTGCTGCGCCGTCAATTCTGGAAGGCCTTCGTCCCGGTGTTCGTCGTGCACATGCTGGTCGTGAATCTGATCGGCCACGCCATTCCGAACCGCACTGCGATGTCCTCATCCGATCTCCAGAACCGGCTTGTTTTCGATGGCACGAGCACCACCTTCTGCGTTGCGCTGGGCTACGCCTGTTTCGTCTACGTGTCGATCACGGCCGCGCGCCGCTATGCTCGCGTACACGCCGAAATCGTGCTCGCTACGGAAATCCACCGCGTGCTCGTCCCGCCCATCGATACCCGCATCGACCACTTCGCCTTTCATGGACGCTCTCTGCCGAGCGGCGAAGTGGGCGGCGATCTCATCGACGTTTTTCCGCATGGGCGCGGCTGGATTGCCTACATCGCCGATGTTTCCGGACACGGCGTTGCGCCCGGCGTGGTCATGGCGATGGTCAAAAGCGCCGCCCGCATGCAGCTCTCTTCAAAAGAAGACAGCACCGACCTTTTCGAGCGTCTCAACGACGTTCTCTATCCGATCAAGAAGCCCGAAATGTTCGTCACCTTCGCCTATCTCGCCTGGGATGGCGAACGGCTCTATCATTCACTCGCCGGACATCCGCCCATCCTGCACTTCCACGCCGCTACCGGCGAGGTCACCGAATCGGCCTGTTCGAATCTGCCCGTCGGCATGTTCGCCCGCCAGCAGTTCGTCCGAGAGCCAGTCACTTTCGCACCCGGCGACCGCTTCCTGCTCTACACCGACGGGCTTCTCGAAATCGCCAATGCAAAAGATGAAGAGTTTGGACTCGCCGGTCTCAAAGCGGCCTTCGCAGCGCACGCACGTGACACCGCGCAAGCGAATCTCGATGCCATCATCGACGCCGCCAACCGTCACGGCCGCGCCGAAGATGATCGTTCGCTGTTGTTGATCTGTTGTTAATTACGCCGCGCGCCGCAGTTCATCCACGTGCGTCTTCCGCTCGAGCAGCGTATACGCGCTGAACAGCACGCCCGAATAGAACAAGTCGCCCAGCACGGTTCGGCCGAAGAACGGCAGCCCGGCGATATAGCAGGCGGCCAGCCCGCCTGCCGTGTGCGGATACAGCGTCCCGGCGAACCACGTGAAGAAGTTTGTAATCAGGAAAAACTGCACACTCCCCGCCAGCGCTACCGCTCCAATGCGCCACGGATTCGTACTCCTGCCGATCAGCGTGCGCCCGAGCAGCACGTAAATCAGAAGCGAGAAGTAGACGACCAGCGTGCCCGCCGAATACGCCGGGTAACCTGCCATGTAGCTCAGGATCGGATCCGTCACCAGCATGGCGAGCAAGGGCACCACATAGGCCTGCCAGCCCGCGAGTCGCGCGCCGCCAAACAATGCCGCGCTTCCGATCGGCGTGAAATTGAACGGATGTGGAACCAGCCGCAGCAGCGCGGCCGCGACCGTCAGGCTGAGCGCAAGCGGCTGAAACGACGACTTCTTTTCCTGCATTCTAGTGTCGAGTATAGCCAAACCGCGCGCCTCTGGTCGTCGCGCCAAAGCGAAGATTTACCACGCCGAAGGCGGATCGCTCGCCGGAAAACTATCCTCGACGGTAATGTCGTGTGCCTTATCGATCTCGCGTTTACGCTGCCCCAGGCGCGGCCAGAGCGCCCAGATCGCAAGCGGCACGGTGATGCCGAGCAGCAGGTACAAAATCTTCGTCTCGCCTTTGCACGAATCGCTCATGTCTTTACTCTCCCATGGACGCGCACGCCGCGAATCCATTTCGTGTAGCCGCGTTTTCAGGACACAATATAAATAAGGAGTTACGATGGCATCCACCGTCTGGCGCGGTTACATCTCGTTCGGTCTCATCTCGATTCCGGTAAGGCTGTTTCGGGCCGCGCGACCCGAGCGCATCAGCTTCCGCCGCATGTACCGGCAGTCGCAACCCGAGCCCGAACCGGAGCCGGACTATGAAGCGCCTGCTCCTGTGAAATCGAAGTTCACTCGCGCGCCGAGCGCCGAGCCGCCCGAACTTCCCGAACCCGCTGTTCTCACTCCACTGAAACAGGTCTCCATCCGCCCCGAAACCAACGAGCGCGTTGCCGAAACAGCGGTTGTCAAAGGCTACGAATACGAAAAGAACCGCTACGTCGCGCTCGAGCCCGAAGAGTTGAAAAGCGTAGCGCCCACGACCTCGGCTTCGATGGAAATTCAGGAATTTGTTCAGCTCGCCGATATCGATCCGGTCTATTTCGAAACGTCCTATTACGTCACGCCCGAAGAAGCCGGCGAAAAAGCCTACGCGCTTCTTTACAAATCGATGCAGACCTCGGGCCTCGTCGCGCTCGCGCAATTCGCCATGCACAGCCGCGAGCATGTGGTCGTGCTGCGCCCCGGCAAGCATGGTCTGCTGGCGCATACGATGTTTTTCGCCAACGAAGTGCGCGCCGACGACGAGTATCATGCCGATCTCAAGGCCGTCAGCGACAAAGAGCTGAAGCTCGCGGAAACGCTGATCCATTCCCTCGCCGGGCCCTTTGAGCCCGAGAAGTATCACGACACCTATCGCGAGAAAATTCAGGCGCTCATTGATCGCAAAGTTCAGGGTCTACCTGCTCCCGCCGCCGCTCCTGCTCCGCAGAAAGGGGCGGTCGTCGATATTGCTGACGCTCTGCGCAAGAGCCTCGCCAATCTCAAAAAACCCGCTGCTTCGGCCTCCAAAGAGCCGGCTGCGAATCCAGCGCCTCGCAAGACCCGCAAAGCCGCCGCCGCTCACTGAGCCCAGGCTCTAGGACGCGATCTTAATATTCCCCTTGCTAACCGAGAGGAGTTGCCGTAAACTGGTCTCGGTAACCGAGGAGAACCGCTCTTTGAGCAAACCATCCGATCTGGTCCAGGGCACGCTCGATCTGCTGCTCTTGAAAATCCTCGCGCTCGAGCCACTGCACGGCTGGGCGATCTCGCTCCGCCTGAAACAAGTCTCGGGCGACATCCTGCAGGTCAGTGACGGCTCGCTTTACCCCGCACTGCACAAGCTCGAGCAGCAGGGCTGGATCAAATCCGAATGGAAAGCGACCGAAAACAACCGCCGCGCCAAGTTCTATTCGCTGACCCGCCTCGGGCGCAAACAGCTCGACAACGAAGCCGCCAACTGGAAGCGTCTCGCAGGTGCTATCTCGCGGGTCGTAGCGCTCGAGGAGCTCTGATGACCATCGAGAACTGGTTATATTCGATCCCGCTTAAGTTGCGCTCGCTCTTCAAACGCAAGCGAGTGGAGAACGAACTCGCCGAAGAACTGCGCTTCCATCTCGAACAGCGCACCGAGCAAAACATCGCTTCCGGCATGGACCCCGAATCGGCGCGCCTCGAAGCGCTGCGCGCCATGCAGGGTCTCGAACAGAGCAAGGAAGCCTGCCGCGACACGCGCGGCCTCAATCTCATCGACAACCTCGCCCGCGATCTCCGCTATGCCATTCGCATGCTGCGCAGGAGCCCGGGTTTCACTGCCGTAGCCGTATTATCGCTCGCGCTCGGCATCGGCGCGAATACAGCCATTTTCAGCCTGATCGACACGCTCCTGCTGAAGCCGCTGCCGGTCCCGCACGCCGACGAGTTGCGCACCCTCGCTCTCAAAGGTAATCAACCCGATCGCGTGCTGGTCGCTGTGACCTACCCGATTTTTCAGGCGCTTCATAAGTACAATCACGTCTTTTCGGGTCTCTTCGCCTGGAGCAATTATGACTTTCAAATGCGCTCCGGCCCCGACATGGTGCACGTCGCAGGCACCCTCGCGAGCGGCGAGTATTTTTCCACTCTCGGTGTCAAACCGCTCCTCGGCCATACGTTCACCAATTCCGACGATCAGTCTTCTGGTGGCCCGAACGGACCGGTCGCCGTCATCAGCTATCGTTTCTGGTCCAAGCATTTCCACCGATCCCCGCATGCCATCGGCAGCCCGCTCGTGCTCGATCGCACCCGCTTCACCGTGATCGGTATCATGCCGCCCGATTTCTTCGGTGCCGAGGTGGGAGTTCATCCCGAGATCTGGGTCCCGCTTGCCATCGGCGGCAATCTTTTCGATCGCGTGTGCATGGCGAGTCGAAGCTGCTGGTTCCTCATTGTCATGGGCCGTGTGCATCCGGGGTTGAGCGCATTGTCGGTCAATGCTGGCTTGCAGGTGCTCACGCCACCTGTCCTTCATGATGCCTTGCCCACCGACTGGCCCCCTCCTCTGCAGAAGACCTTCCTCGAGCGCCATATCATCGCCAACGACGGTGCGCACGGTTATACATGGATGCGTTTCCTGTTCACGCATCCGCTTACCGTTTTGATGACGCTCGTCGCGCTGGTGCTGCTCATCGCCTGCGCCAATCTCGCGAATTTGCTGCTGGCGCGCGCCTCCGCCCGCAACCGCGAAATCGCCGTGCGCCTCTCGCTCGGCGCGGGGCGTCCGCGCGTCATTCGCCAGTTACTCACCGAGAGTATCCTGCTCTCGCTTCTCGGCGCTGCCGCCGGCCTCGCCTTTGCCTGGTGGCTGACGCGTATTCTGGCGAGCTTTCTCATCTCCCAGCCTGGCCCTGGGCCCTCGTTCGAGCTCGACATTGCTATCGATTGGCGCGTCGCTCTTTTCACCGCTCTCGTCGCGGGCGGCTCTGGCCTGCTCTTCGGCTTAGCGCCCGCACTCCGCGCCACCCATTCCGGCATCGCTTCGTTGCTCAAAGAAAGCACCCACCAGCTCCGCCGCGCCCGCCGCTCCGTATTCGCCCGTTTTCTTCTTCCGCTGCAGGCCGCGCTTTCCGTCTTATTGGTCGCAGCCGCCGGCCTCTTCGGCGGCAGCCTCTTCCGCTTGCTGCATCTCGATCCCGGCTTCCATCCGCAGAGAGTGCAGCTCATCTCGCTCGATACGGATAAACGTCCCGAAAAGAATGCCGCCCTTGCTGCGCTCTACACCCGCATACTCGAGCGCATCCAGACGCTGCCCGGCATCCAATCGGCCAGCCTGCTCTGGCTCACCCCGCTCTCGGGCGGCGGCTGGGATCAACCCGTCGCCATTCCGGGCCGCAGCGACCTTTCCGAGGACCAGCGCGACACCTACCTGAACCTGATCGGCCCGGGCTTCTTCGAAACCATGCAGATTCCGCTGCTCGCCGGACGCGCCTTCAACTCCGCCGACACGGCCGTCTCCGAAAGAGTCGGCATCATCAATCAATTCGCCGCCGAACGCTTCTTCCCTCACAAGAATCCGATCGGCGAGCATCTCATTCTCGACAAAACCCCGATCCGTATCGTCGGTATCGCGGGCAATATCAAATACCTCGACCTGCGCGACCCCGACCCGCCCGAGATGTACTTTCCATACACGCAAAAATCCGACGGCATGCCCTCGCTTACCTTTGTTGTCAAAACAAAACCCGGCGCTCGCTCTCTCTACCGCGACCTCCGCACCGCTCTCCACGAAATCGCGCCTGACGTTCCCATCGGCACACCCAAATCCCTCCAGCAACAGCTCGAAGATTCGATTGCGCGGGAACGTCTGATGGCCACACTCTCGCTCTTCTTCGGCGCGCTCGCGCTGCTTCTCACCTCGGTCGGCCTCTACGGCGCGCTCGCCTACGATGTCACCCGCCGCACCGGCGAGATCGGGATCAGTATGGCGCTCGGCGCTCGCATGCCTGACGTGATGTGGCTGGTCGTCCGCGAAAGTACGTTCCTCGTCACAGGCGGCATCGTCATCGGTGTCGCCGCCGCGCTGGCATTATCCAAACTGGTCGCCAGTCTGCTCTACGCTATCGAACCGAATGATCCTCGCACGCTGCTCGGAGCGGTTGCCGCCCTGCTCGCCGTCGCCATCGCCGCTGCTTCGATTCCCGCACTCCGCGCCGCGCGGCTCGACCCGACTGTCTCCCTACGCAGCGAGTAGAATGCCGGCTTACTTACTTGCTTGCCGTCTTAATTCGAACTGAGTACACTGAAACCAGCACTGCTCATCTCCGGCATTTGGTTACTCACTTGCTCTAAAATGGCAGCACACAGGTATAACCGCTCACTCCGCACAGAGTTTGGGTCGCCATGCTCACTTGTCCTGTCTGCGACACGCCTAACGAAGACGGCTCGCTGTCTTGCGAACGGTGTAACTGTGCTCTGAGCAGCGACATAGGCGCCGAGACCGCGGAGACGATTCTCTCCGGAAAAGTTGTTCCCGAAGACGAGCAGACCGTTCTCGCCACGGCCGCGCAGGCCATTGTGGCCGCCCATATTCGTCCACGCTCGCCATCTTCCGATCTGCCGCCTGGCACCGTTCTCGGCGACCGTTACGAAATTCAGGCGAAGCTCGGGCAGGGCGGAATGGGCACTGTCTTCCGCGTGCTCGATCGCGAGCTCGACCGCGTCATCGCGCTCAAAACCATCCGCGCCGATCTGGCTTCGAACACCAGCGCCCTGCGCCGTCTCAAACAGGAAACGCTGCTCACTCGCCAGATTGCGCATCGCAACGTCATCCGCGTCTTTGATCTCGGGGTCGCCGACGATCTGCGCTTCATCACCATGGAGTACGTCGAGGGCCGCGATCTGCGCGCCCTACGGCAGGATCGAAAAAAGCTGCCGATCGATGAAGCCCTCGATATTCTGCTGCAGATTGCGCAGGGTCTGGCGGCGGCTCACGGCGAAGACGTCATCCATCGCGATCTGAAGCCGCAGAACGTGCTCATCTCGGCCGGCAATCGCGTGCGCATCGTCGATTTCGGTCTGGCGCGCACGTTTGAAAACACAGGCATCACGCACTCCGGCCTGATTCTGGGAACGCCCGCTTACATGGCGCCGGAGCAGGCGCTTGGTCAGCCTGGCGATGCGCGCTCGGATTTCTTTTCCTTCGGCGTGATTGCTTTCGAGCTGCTCACCGGCGAACTTCCGTTCCCGAGCGGCAGCCTCTCGGAGTCGCTGGTGAGCCGCACCCGCGGACGCGCTCGCTCGCTCGAGTCCGTTGCGCCCGAAGTTCCGGCGTGGCTAGCGCGCATCGTGATGAAGTGTCTTGAGCGCTATCCGGCCGATCGCTACGCCAGCGCGGAAGGAATTGTCGCCGATCTGATGGCGCGCGAGGTCTGCCCGTTTCCTGCGTCGAATACCAAGGCCGGCGTGTTGCCTCCGGGCACCATGATCGGCTCGCGCTATCGCATCGAGGCCGAAGCGGGCGAAGGCGGCATGGGCAAGGTGTATCGTGCGACCGATCTCGATCTGCAGCGCACGGTCGCGCTGAAAGTGGTGCGGCCCGATCTGAGCGGTTCGCGCGAGAGTTTCAATCAGCTCGCTCACGAAATCGCCATCGCCAGCCAGATCTCGCACAAGAACGTGCTGCGCATCCACGATCTCGGCGAAGCGAGCGGGCTGCGCTTCATCTCGATGGCGTGGGCCGAGGGCGAAGATCTCGGCCATCTGCTCAAGCGCACCGGACCGCTGCCGGAAGAACGCATCCTCGAACTCGCGATTGAAATCTGCGAAGGTCTGGAAGCCGCGCACGAGCAGGGCATCTGCCATCGCGATCTCAAGCCGAGCAATATTCTGCTCACCTCCGCCGGGCACGCCTGCATCGCCGACTTCGGCCTCGCGCAGACACTTTACACCGAATCTGCTCCCGCCATTGCGGCCGCCGCCGGCTCGGCGGAATCGGTCTCCGTCTCCTCCATGGGCACGCCGCGCTACATGTCGCCCGAGCAGGTCGACGGAGCGCATATCGATCATCGCAGCGATATCTACTCGCTCGGCCTGATCCTCTATGAAATGGCAACCGGCCGCATTCCGTTCAACGACGAATCGGTCTTCCAGACCATGACAGAGCGGCTCACTGCCACGCCCGTATCGCCCAAGCTCTTCAATCCAGAGCTCTCCGACAAGCTCACGCATATCATCCTGCGCTGCCTGCAGCGCGAGCGCGAGGCGCGCTACACCAGCGTGAGGGAGTTGCTTGACGATCTGCGCGCGCAGCCTGCTGCTCCGGCGCCTCTGCTCATTGAGCCCGCGCCACCGAAACGCAGCAAAGCCTGGTGGGCCATCGGCGCGCTGGCTGCGCTGGTCCTGGTTGCGCTGGCTGCCTGGTTCGTTTATCACAGGCGCAACGCTCCCATCGAGCCCCCGCGCAATGGCAAATATGTTGCGGTGCTGCCGTTTGCTCCGCTCGGCGCCGATCCGAACCTGAAGTACCGCGCCGAAGGCATCGCCGATGCGATCTCCTCACGGCTGTCTTCCTTGAGCAGCGTGCATCCGGTCTCGTACGAAGCGCTCAGCAAGACCAGCCTGGCGCAAACGCCGGAAGCGATCGCGAGACAGGTCGGAGCGAACCTGCTGGTGCGCGGCACGGTCCAGCAGGTAGGCGACCGCATAAAGGTGGATGCGAACATCTATAACACCGAAAAGGGCGCGGTCGTGTGGTCGAACGATTATGAAGGACAGGTCGCCGATCTGTTCACGCTCGAAGATCGCATTTCGAGCGACGCCGAGCGCGCCCTGAAAGTGAACCCGACCATCCAGGATCGCGAGCGTCAGACCAGCGCGCCCACCCAGAATCTGGCAGCCTACGATCTTTATCTGAAGGGCCGCGACATTCTCAAGAATCATCGCGACGAAGCCAGCGTTCGCAACGCCCTGCAGCTTTTCGAACAAGCCCGGCAGCAGGACGATTCGTTCGCACTCGCCTGGACGGGTGTGGCGGACGCCAGCCGTCTCCTGTATCGCATGACTCACAACGACATCGACATCTCGCGCGCTCTGTATGCGGCGGAGGAAGCGCGCAGGCGCAACGACCTTCTGCCCGAGGTCCACTTTGCACTGGGCAGTGTCTACACAGCGACCGGGCGCAATGCTGAGGCCATAAGCCAGATTAAGCGCGCTCTCGAGCTTTCGCCTAATTCTGACGATGGCTACAACCGCCTGGGCCGCGCCTACATGGCCACCGGCAAAACCGCCGACAGTCTGGCGGCTTATAAAAAAGCAGTCGAACTGAATCCGTATTACTGGTACAACCACAATCAGCTTGGTTCCGGCTATCAGAACGCAGGGCGTTATGCAGACGCGCTGAAGGAGTTTCAGGAGCAGGTGAAACAAAATCCGACCAGCGAAGACGGTTACCTGAACATCGGCAGTGCTTACCTTGGCTTGAACCAGCCGAAGAAAGCAATTCCAGAGCTACAAAAGGCTATCTCGATGCATCCCTCCGAGTTGGCTTATTCCAACCTCGCCTCCGCTTACGTTCAGCTCGGCCGCTACAACGAAGCGATTCCTATCTATCAAAAGGCGCTGGAACTCGTGCCGAACCATGCGGATATCGTGCATAATCTGGCCGATGCTTATGCCCGCGCGGGCCGCCACGCCGAGGCCAACCAGACCTACGATCGCGCGATCGATCTACTCTACAAGGAGCTCGACGTCAATCCCAGAGACGCGCATGCACTCGACGCCTTGGCCGGTTGTTACGCCGGCAAGGGCGAATTTGAACGAGCGCACAACCTAATCCGGCAGGCGCGCAGCATTCACCCTGATGACGCTGATCTGGCCTACAATGAAGCCGGTATCGACGCGCTCGGGGGGCATCTGAGCGACGGGCTTGCCGCCTTGAAAGCAGCCTACGAGCTTGGTTTCCCCTTCGAGGAGAGCCTGACGGATCCGGACATAGCCAAACTGCGCGCCGCTCCCGAATTTGCCGAGCTCCGCAAACAGTTCGGCAAGCGCTGAACGAGCCCCTTCTCGCCCTCTCGGGCGTCACAGCTTCCCGGTGCCGATTTGTAGGGTCCAGTACTCTGGCATTTCCGTTGCTCAGCGAAAGCAAAGACAATGGTTGCTGTCCCGAAGTCAACTCACTGGAGGAACATCATGCACTTGCGAAATCTTTTTGTCGTCGTCCTGAGTTGCGCCCCCGCGCTGCTTGAGGCCCGGAACCCGACGATTCTTATCAAGGACCCGACCACCGGGATCCCGATCACCAGTAACACGTTCGCCTTCGGCGCCGATCCGAATGGCGGCGGCGTTCTCGATTTCCAGAATGTCAGCGGTAAAACGTGGAGCACCATCGACGTCACGGCCACGCTGCCGGACCTGACTCCGATCACCTGCGGACCGGGGCCATTCCTGACCTGCACCGTTTCCGAGCAGCAGGTTTCCGATGGCTGGTTCTACAACATCCTGTTTGGGCCGACGAAGACCCCGATTCCGAATCTGGGCACCTTCGAAGTGGACCTGAACGACACGGGCAACAACCCGGACGGGTCAGGCAGCTGGCCCGCTAGTCAGGACTTCACCGGGTACGCGAACACGACGCACGTCAATCCGGCCCCGGAACCGGCCAGCCTACTGCTGCTCGGCGCGGGCGGTCTGCTGATCGGCTTCGGACAGCGGCGGCGGCTGTTCCCGAAGCGGTCCTAACGTTCGGAGAACGTTCCGAAACGCATCTGGCGGCTAGCTGTTCATGGCCGCCAGATCTTCGGGGCGTCCCACGTCGCGCCAAGCACCTTCGATCACCGAAATCCGCAGATCCAGGCCGTCGGCGAGCATCGCTTCGAGCGCTGAGGGCAATTCGTATTCGCCTCGTGGCGAAAGCGGGAGTCTGCGCAAATAGTCGAAGACCAGCGGACGGAAGATGTAGAAACCGGCGCTGTTCCAGCGGGTCGTGGATGTGCCTTTGGGCGGCTTTTCGATGATCCGGGTGATGCGCCCCTGCGTTTCGTAGACTGCGGCGCCCTGCCAGGGGTCGTCGACGGCTTTCACGGCTACCACGGCGTCGGCTTGAATGGCGATCGCGCGGCTGTATTCGACGGGTTCGCACAGGATATCGCCGTAGGTCAGCAGGAACGGCTCATTCCCGGCGAAGGATTCGGCCAGGAGCGCCGCCGAGCCGGTGCCATTCACCGGATTTTGCGAAACGAACCCAATTCCAGGTTCTTCCCCGAAATAGCTTGTGATGGTCTCGCCATGATAGCCGGTGACGATCAGGAATTCCAAAAGGCCCGCTGTGCGCAGATTGTCGAGGATGTGGGCCAGCATCGGCCTGCCGCGAATTTCGAGCATCGGCTTTGGGATTTCCTGCGTCATGTTGCCCATCCGGGTGCCGCGCCCTGCTGCCAGGATCACCGCTTTTCGAATCATTCGAGTGCTCCGGCGGAGGGGATCGCTTCGAAGAGATGATTTTGCCGAACGAACTCCGGGCGGTTCGCGTAAAAGCGGGCGATCAGCTTCTGCTGTAAGGAGATAGATTCTTCGGTGCGGCAGAGAACGAGGACGCAGCCGCCGAATCCGGCACCGGTTACGCGGGCGCCGAGCGCTCCCGCATCCAGGGCGCAGGCGACGAGCTCTTCGAGCGCGGGATTGCTGACCCGGAGCTCGTCGCGCAGGGATTCGTGGGATTCGACCAGGATTTTGCCGA
The DNA here is from genome assembly GCA_021325235.1 of Terriglobia bacterium. Classification (GTDB taxonomy): domain Bacteria; phylum Acidobacteriota; class Terriglobia; order Bryobacterales; family Bryobacteraceae; genus Bog-105. Next base: position 437,905 of record JAJPHN010000025.1, read on the forward strand.
ACGAACCGGGTTCGTTTTTTCGAATCGCCTCGAGTGCGGCTTGGAGCCGTCGTGCCTCGCTGGTGACGTGCCGGAACGCCGAAAGCTCGGGTTCGGTCAGATTGGCTTCGTTTTTTCGGATCAGCGTGTCGAGATCCGGCAGGGCCAGAACGTCTTGATAACGGGAGAAGCCAATTTTCTCAAGTGCCTGCTGCCCGGCGGCGCGGCGGGCGTTGTACTCGGCTTTGAGAGCGCCGGATTTCTGGGCGTAAGTGAGACTGTGGGCCACCAGAAACGTCCAACCGGACGGGATCGGAACGGGTTCGATTTTGAAAGGAGCGAATTGGACGAGCAGAGCGCAGCCTGCTTTCGCGCCGACAACGGCGGCATGATCCATACCGCCGCCGCGGGTACCCACGAGTTGCTCGCCATCGGGGAGAACTTCGAGCATCTGCGCGATCGAGGGCTCGATTTCGTTGGCTCGGAGGAGGGCGAGAACGATGCCGGTCAGCAGGGCGGAGGAGGAGGAAAGGCCGGCGGCGGAGGGCAGGTCGGCGGTGATCCGGGCGTCGATGCCGTACCGGAGGGACCAGCGGGAGAGGGCGATCTGAGAGGCGGCGTAAAGATAAATACCCCAATCTCCAGGACGAAAGTCGGGGTGAGCCGAAATCTCGAACTGGCGTTCGGGATAGGGTCCGGAACGGGCTCGCAGCAGCCGGTCGGCTCGCGGCTCGAACTCGATGCGGACCCGGCGGTCGAGCGCCATCGGCAGGACGGGCAGATTGTGATAGTCGATGTGCTCGCCGATCAGGTTCACGCGGCCGGGGACCGAGACGAAGTCGCGGGACATGAAGCAATCAGGATGGCATGGAACTTGCGAAAAGCTTCGAACCTTTCGCCGTTCCTTTCGTATTTAGAAAAATGTGAGGTTCACGGACTATTCTTTTGTGTCAGGATGGGAGATACCCCTGCCGAGTAATCAAGGATCTGTGTGCGCGTAAACTTTCCCCGTTCGAGAGCTGTTGGGTTCGTTTTTTCAATCGTTGTGGCGCTGCTGGCCGTTTCCTGCGGCAAGAAAGAGCCGGCGATGAACCCGATGGCGGCGATGATGATGGCTCCCGCGCCGGTGCGGGCCGTTCCGGCGGTTGAGGCCGATGTGCCGCTGATGGTGTCGGCGGTCGGCAACGTGGAGTCGATGGCGAGCGTGGATGTGAAGTCGCGGGTGGCGGGGCAGATTCTGCGGGTTCTGTTCAGCGAGGGGCAGAACGTGGAAAAAGGGCAGCTGCTCTTTGAGATCGATCCGGAGCCGCTGCAGCGGCAGATCGCGCAGATTCAGGCTGACCTGGCAAAAGATCAGGCAATGGAGCAGCAGGCGCGGGCGAACGTGGAGAAAGACCAGGCCAACATCAAGCAGACGCAGGCTGCCGCGGACCGGGCGACCGAACTGGCCAAAGAGGGCATCTTTTCCAAAGAGCAGACGGAGCAGGCGGTAGCGACCAACGGTGCGGGACTGGCCACGCTGGCAGCCGATCAGGCCGCAGTCGAGAGCGCGGTAGCGGCGACCAAATCCGACCGGGCGCGGCTTTCGCAGACACAGCTGCAACTGCAGTACACCAAAATCACGGCGCCGATTTCGGGACGCGCCGGAGCGGTCCAGGTAAAAGCCGGGAATCTGATTAAGGATAACGACGCCACGCTGGTGAATATCATGCAGCTGGCGCCGATTTACGTGAGTTTCGGGATTCCGGAACAGCTGCTGCCGGAGGTGCGCAAATCGAATGCCGAACATCCGCTGGAGATTGAAGCGGTGACGAATGACGGGCAGGCGCTCACGGGCAAGCTGAAGTTCATCGATAACACGGTGGACACGACGACGGGCGCGATCAAGCTGAAAGCCGAGTTCGCCAACGCCAATCATGTGCTTTGGCCGGGACAGTTCGTGAATGTGGATGCGCGCATCCGGGTGGAGCATGACCGGATCCTGGTGCCCTCGAGCGCTGTCGAGAACGGGCCGCAGGGCAAGTATGTGTGGGTGATCGACAAGAGTGCGCAGACGGCGGCGATGCGGCCGGTGAATGTGCTGCGGAATTACAAGCCGGCGAAGCAGGTGGAACAGGCGGTGATTGCGAGCGGATTACAGCCGGGCGACGAGGTTGTAACCGAAGGGCAGATGCGGCTGATGCCGGGCGGGAAGGTGCGGCTGCTGGATAACAAGAGCGGGACTCAGGTAGGAGACGCAGGCAGCGGTTCCGGGGCGAACGGGGCTAGTTAGAAGCCGGAACGAGAACGTCCCGGCGCGGACCTGGAGGTCCGCCCCACGAAGGGAAAACATGCAGGTAACCGATCTTTTCATACGGCGGGCGATTACGACGACGCTCGTCATGACGGGCATACTCGGCTTTGGATTGCTGAGCTACTTTTCGCTGCCCGTAAGCAATCTGCCGAACGTCGAGTATCCGACGATCAATGTGGAAGCATCGCTGCCGGGCGCAAATCCGGATGTGATGGCGTCGTCGGTAGCGACACCGCTCGAGAACCAGTTTTCGACGATCGCGGGCATCAACAGCATGTCGAGCTCGAGTTCGCTCGGTTCGACCTCCATTACGCTGCAATTTGATCTGAGCCGCAACATCGATGCGGCCGCGCAGGACGTACAGGCGGCGATTGCGCGGGCGCAGGGATTGCTGCCGACCGATATGCCCTCGCCGCCTTCGTATCAGAAGGTGAATCCGGCGGAGCGGCCCATTCTTTATATCGCGGTCACATCCCAGACGATGGCGCTTTCGGCGCTCGATAACTACGCCGAGCAGACCATGGCACGGCGCATCTCGATGGTGAGCGGTGTGGCGCAGGTGCAGGTGTTCGGCGCGCAGAAGTATGCGGTGCGGATTCAGGCCGATCCGGCAAAGCTGGCGGCGCATGGTGTGGATCTCGAGACGGTACGCACCTCGCTTGCTTCGGGCAGTATTCAGTTGCCTGCAGGCGCGCTCTATGGATACACGAAGGCGTACACGGTACAGGCCAACAGCCAGTTGACGAATGCTTCGCAGTTCGCGCAGCTGATCGTGACGTACAAGAACGGCGCGCCGCTGCGATTGGACGAACTCGCTAAGGTTTTTGACAGCGTAGCGAATGACAAGACGCGCTTCTGGATCAACGGACGGCAGAGCGTGGTGCTGGCGGTGAGCAAGCAGCCGGGCTCGAACACGGTGCAGGTGGCGGATGCGGTGAAGGCGCTGCTGCCGCAGATGAAAGAGTCGATGCCGGCGGGAATCGAGATTCAGCGCGCGTTTGATGCTTCCGATAACATTCGCGAGTCGATTGCGGATGTGAAGTTCACGCTGATCATCACGATTTGCCTGGTGATCGCGGTGATCTTTTTCTTCCTGAGAAATTTCTCGGCGACATTGATTCCGAGTCTGGCGGTACCGCTGTCGCTGCTCGGTACGTTTGCAGCGATGAAGCTGCTTGGCTTCACGATCGACATTCTGTCGATGATGGCGATGACGCTGTCGGTCGGCTTCGTGGTCGACGACGCGATCGTGATGCTCGAAAACATTGTGCGGCACATGGAGATGGGCAAGCCGCGTATGCAGGCAGCGTACGAGGGCGCGCGCGAAGTCGGGTTCACGATCATCTCTATGACGATTTCACTGGTGGCGGTGTTCATTCCGGTGCTGTTTATGACGGGCATCATCGGACGGCTGCTGCGCGAATTTTCGGTGACGATTGCGGTGGCGGTGCTGATCTCGGGATTCATCTCGCTCTCGCTGACGCCGATGCTCTGCAGCCGTTTTCTGCGGCCGGAAGTGCATACACAGGGCGTGTTCTATCGCTGGTCGGAGAAGTTTTTTGTCGGCATGAACAACCTGTACCGGCGTACGCTCGAAAGCGTACTACGGCATCGTTTCGCGACGTTGATGCTGAGCATCGCGCTGACGGTCGCGACGGTGTATCTGTTCGTGATCATGCCCAAAGGTTTCATGCCGACAGTAGATCAGGGCTTTGCGTTCGGCGGCGATGAAGCATCGCAGGATACGAGCTTTGACAAGATGGTCGGGCTGCAGGAGCAGGTGAATAAAGTGCTCCAAAAGAATCCCTGGATCGAGAGCTGGGGCTCGGGTATTGGGATGGAGGGCGATCAGAACCAGGGCTTCATGTTCATGGAGTTCAAGGAAGACAAGCACCGGCCGCGGGTGAACGCGCTGATTGGGCAGCTCTCGCAGGAATTCATGAAGATCCCCGGGCTGATGGTGTTCCTGCAATCGCCGCCGCTGATCACGCTCGGGCAGAACGAAGGGCGGAGCCAGTACTCGGTGGCGCTGCAGAGCGCGGATACGCAGGAACTGTACAAATGGGCGCCGGTGCTCGAGATGAAGCTGCACTCGATTCCGGAGCTGACGGATATTTACTCCGACTTGCGCCTGGCGAGTCCGCGGCTCGAGGTGCATATTGACCGCAACCTGGCGATGGCGCTCGGAATTAATCCGCAGACGATTGCAAACACGCTGTACGATGCGTACGGCAACCGGCGCGTGACCACGATTACGGCGGCTTCGGATCAGTACGACGTGATTTTAGAAGTGCTGCCGCAGTTTCAACGCGACCCGGCGGCGCTGCGCGATCTCTACATCAAGTCGCCGGACGGCAAGATGGTTCCGCTGGCCGCGGTGACGGATTTGCAGCAGACGGTCGCGCCGCTGAGTGTAAATCACATCGGGCAGCTGCCGGCGGTGAATTATCAATTCAATCTGAAGCCGGGCGTGTCGCTGAGCCAGGCGACGAAGCTGATCGACGAAGCGGCGCGGCAGATCGGCTTGCCGGATACGATGACGTTCAGCTATCAGGGTACGGCAGCGGCGTTCCAGAATTCATTGCGCGATCTGGGGATTCTACTGCTGATTGCGGTGCTGGTGATTTATCTCGTGCTGGGTATCTTGTACGAGAGCTTCATTCACCCGATTACGATCTTGTCGGGATTACCGGCGGCTGGTCTGGGCGCGCTGATTACGCTGCTGATTTTCCATGAGGATCTGAATCTGTACTCGTTTGTCGGCATTATTCTGCTGATCGGCATTGTGAAGAAGAACGCGATCATGATGATCGATTTCGCGCTCGAGGCGGAACGGAAGGAAGGGAAGTCGCCGCACGACGCGATTTTTGAAGGCTGCATGCAGCGCTTCCGGCCGATCATGATGACCACCATGGCGGCGCTGCTGGGCACGCTGCCGATTGCGTTCGGAACGGGCGCGGGTGGCGAAGCGCGGCGTCCGCTGGGTATTGCGGTGGTGGGCGGACTGATCGTTTCGCAGCTATTAACGCTGTATATCACGCCGGTGATTTACCTGTATCTGGACCGTTTCAACAAGCGGCCGGAGAAGAAGCGGGTGGCGGAACCGGCGGATGTTTGGCCGGGGCGGGAAGAGTCGCTGGTGCGCTAGTAGCGGGAGCGGCCACGTTTTACATCGGCTGCGATTGCGCTGGCGAAAGCCATCAGCATGCGCGCGCGCAATTCCGGTTTACGCTCCGTTGTGGGCGTGATGAGTGATTCCTCGATCGCGGAGGCGGCCTCCTGCAACAGGAGACGGGGCTCGATCTGATTGGCGCGGTCGCCGTAGCGGCCGATCAGCTTGTTTACAATCTCGCGATGAATGCGCTGGAAGCGCTCGAATCGTTGCTGAAGCGCGCCGTGAAACCTGAGAAGATCGTTGCTTTCGGGCCAGCTCTGAAATTGGTCCATGTCTGCAGAGGCGCGGCTTTGGCGATGGATCAAGTCGAGGCGGACTCGTTCTCTTACTTATACCTCAACCAGAACCTTATGGACGAGGGGCGTGACCATGGAGATGCGGCCGTGACCTGCGTTCGCGACGTATTTCACGTCCACTAGCCCAATCTTTCGAAGCGCCGTTACGTCACGACTAACCGCCTCGCGAGGACGCTTGAGAGTTGACGCAAGCGAGGAGATGCTCACACCATTTTTCGCCCGAACACACTTAAAGACGCGTATTCTCCCGTGGGTGAGCACCTTCATCGCAGATGGCTGAAGAGTAACGCTGTGCTTCGGCTGCAGGACTTCACCCCGGTCCAGCTTGCGAGCACGTTCCAGCGCGCGTTTGCGAAAACCTTCGAAGCCGTCTGTGTGGATAACTGTTTTTCTCACGATTTGCCCTTCTTAAACAATTCAGCTACTTCGTCGCAGAAACGAGTCAGCAGTTTCTCGTAGCCCGGAAACTCAATGGCTTCTGTTCTGCCCATCCAATGCCGGTGGTGATGGCCGCGAATCGTAGCCGAGTACGCGGCCATTATCCCTCTGGCACCTCTCTCTGGTGATCAATAAGCGCAAGATTGTAGCGGACGACCTCTCCGGTCGCATCCTGCCATACTTCTTCGCGCACTTCCGCCGTTCCTATGAAGTATCTGGAATCGATCAGCTTGACGTGTTTTGCCTGTACACGTTTCCGCCCCAAAGCTGATGCTATCACAGCTGTGAGCAAAAAGGTTACAGCTGTCGCGAGCGCCATAAGAGGTGTCTTGCTGGGTTGCTATTGGCCGCGGCGGATGGGGCGGCCTGGGAAAACGTCCTTTTGTATCTGGCTGTCTTTGACGACCCAGACGCCATGGACCATGACGTATGGGATGCCTTCTGAGTATTGGGCCGGATTCTCGAAAGTCGCGGGATCGTTGACACGTTGCGGATCGAAGAGGACGATATCGGCATCGGCGCCGACCTGGAGACGACCTTTCGTCGAGAGATTCAGGCGCTGGGCGGGGAGGAAGCTCATTTTGCGAAGAGCGTCCACGAGCGAGAGAACGTGCTCCTGGCGCACATATTTGCCGAGCACGCGGGCGTAGGTGCCGGCGGCGCGCGGATGGCCTTTGCCGTGGTCGAGAATGCCGTCGCTCGCAATGATGACATCGGGATCGGCCATCGCGAGGCGGACCATTTCTTCCGGGATGCTGTGGATGGCGACCATGCCGCCCTGTTTGCGATTGCGGGCGAAGGATTCGGCGGTGAGGCGCTCGCCGGTGGCGGCCCATTGCAGATCGTGGTAGGTGATGCCGCCGTTACGGGCTTGCCAGCCTTCGGAGAAGATGGCCGAGCTGATGTCGGTCATGCCGGCAGTGTAGGGATACGCTTCGGTGGTGAAGTCGAGATTGTGGCGGGCGGCGCTGTGGAGCATATTGAGCGCGACGGGCGTCTGGCGCAGTTCGGTGCTGGTGATGTGCACGACATGCAGCGATGCGCCGGCAGCAGCGGCATCGGAGATCACTTCCTGCAGGGCATCGATGCCGCCGGGTTCGACGGGACCGGAGCTGCGAAGGTGCACATAGACGGGCGTGCGGCGGGCAGCAGCGAGCTGGAACACGCGAAAGATTTCATCGCGCGAGGCGCCCGGAACGTAGGCGATGCCCATGCCGATGCCGAGTGCGCCCTGGTCGAGGCCCTGGCGAAGCAGGTCGAGGATCGCTTCGAGTTGTTCGGGTGTGGCGGCGGCGTCGACGGCTCGATCGCGCGGAAGAAAGGTTCCGCTGTCATGCAGGACGGTCATGCGGGCGGGGATATGGCCGACGGTGGCGCCGAAGTTGATTAGCGATTTGCCTTCGCGTGCCTGATACCAGGGGTCGACGGGAGAGGCGCCGACTTCCATCTCGAGCGCGGTTGTTACGCCATCGCGTGCTTTGAAGGCGTAGTTTTCCGGAGTCTGGCCGTGCTGATGGAGGTCGATGAAGCCGGGGGAGACGACGAGACCGCGGGCATCGACGACGTTGCGGCCTTCCAGCGGAGTTTCGGAGATGGCGATGATTTGGCCGTCGCGGATGCCGACGTCGCGGATGGCGTCGAGCCGGGTTTCGGGATCCATGACGCGCCCGCGCGAAATGACGGTGTCGTACTGCTGGCCAAAGGCGGCCAGCGCCAGCGCGTACAAGGCCGGGAGCAGATAGCGCATGGGGTGATTATAGGGAGCGGGCGGGTGGCGAAAAGAGACCCGGCCAGGAGACCGGGCTTTTCGTTCGAGAGGAAGATCTATGGAACGTCTGCTACGGCTTTACCCTGCGGCGCGACAGCAGCGCGAAACTGGCGAGTCCGCCGATTGTCAGGGCAAGACTGGCCGGCTCGGGCGTGAAGTTGTCGGGGGTACCGTCTGCATGGAAGCGTTCCAACTGGAAGATGATGGTGCCGCCGGCGTCACCGTACGGTGCTATATCGTACGACGGATCGTAGTGCCCAATTACAGTAGCGCTCCAGTTGATCTGAGTGAACTGGTTCGCTGGAATGGTTGGGGTGGTGTCGGGAACCGTGTGGGAATCGGGATTGTTGCCCGGCGAGATGCCTGTCATCGGTCCAAAGGTGTCCTCATACGCCGTAGCTTGGAACGGGTTTCCGTTTGGTCCCTGACCCCATCCATAATCAAACCAGCCGACGTAGTAATCGCCGGGCGCAGCCTTTGGCAGGACAACGGTGCCCGAATCGCTGAACGTCATCGACTCAGGTGTACCGGTCGGGTCGATCGTCGGAGCGGTAGTGTCGTATCCGTAGCCAAAATTGTATTGACCGTAGATCGAATTCCCACCGATGCTGAGCTGCATGATGGTCGGTCCGTGATCCAACTGAAAAACAGAAGAAGAGCAGGGGATGGCACCAGTTGAGTCGTTGGTGCAGGTCCAGGTAGGAGTACAAAACGCTGCGCTTGAGGCAAGCAGCAGGCCAAGAAGAGTTTTCATCTGCGTCATTGTAATTACAGCCCAGGTGAAACCTCAAGAACTATTACGCAGATGGAGTACTGCGAATCGGAATCGAGCATTGATCTTCATACCTCGATGCCCAGCTGCCACAATGCGAAGCCGATGGCCTGCTTGAAGTAGAGCCAGTGCAATTCCGTTGAATCGGGTGAGCCGGCGTGGGGGCGGGGCGAGCCGTAGACGACGATGTTGTGGGCCTGCAGAAAGCGCTTCACGCGATAGATGTGATAGCCGTCGCTCACCACGATACAAGAGTGCAGATTTAGCCGGCGCATAGTCCGGGCGGCGGCTTCGAGGCTTTCCGATGTGGTCGCGCCCTGGTTCTCGGTGAGGATGGCGTTCGCGGGAACGCCGTGGCGGGTCAGATATTCGCGGCCGACATCGCCTTCGGTGAATTGCGGATCGCCGCCTGCGCCGCCGGTGGTGAGGATGTAGGGCGCCATCCCTTTGAGATAGAGCACGAGGGCGTGATTGAGGCGCGCCTGCAGCACGGGCGAGGGATGGCCGCGATATTCGGCCGCGCCCATGACGATGATGACGTCGGCGGCCCGTGCGTCGTCGGTCGTGGACTGCGCTTCGATTTGCCGCGCTACATAAAACAGGTAGCCTAGAAGCAGGACAAACGCGACGAGCAGAATCAGCAGGGCGGCGCGCCTCATGCCGTCTTATCAGACATCCGCATGAATGGATCGTTGAAATTTCCAGTCTACGCCCGAGCGGCCATGAGCGCATGATCGAGCTGGCCAGCATCCACAATCCGAGGCTCCAGGAGATTCGGAAAGCGGCGCGGGCGGGACGTCCCTTGGAGGACGGGCGGATTGTGGCCGAGGGTCCGCATCTGCTCGAAGATGCGCTCGGAAGCGCGTGGCGAGTGGAAGAAATCTTTGCAACGGAAGCGGCGCGGGCGCGATTTGGGGAACTGCTCGGGCGGGCGCGGGCGAGTGTGACAGCAGTTTCCGAGCGCGCCATGGCATCGCTGGCGGCTACTGAAACTTCGCAAGGCATCGTGATGCTGCTCGAGGCGCGGCGCTGGAGCTGGGATGAGCTGTTGCGGGGCGTGCCGCTGGTCGTGGTACTGGATGCGGTGCAGGATCCAGGCAATGCGGGAACGGTGATACGATCGGCCGAGGCGTTCGGGGCGAGCGGGATCGTTTTGGGTGAAGGCTCGGTGCGCGTATCGAACGGGAAACTGTTGCGCGCGGCGGCTGGCTCGCTTTTTCGTATGCCGTTTGTCGAAAACATCAGCGCCGATGAATTGAGAGATCAGCTGGAGTCGCGCGGGGTGCGGATGTATGGGCTGGCGGCGGACAAGGGCGTGATTATTGGCGAGGCCGATCTGCGCTGCGGGTGCGCGCTGGCGGTGGGCAATGAGGGTGCCGGGCTTTCGCGCGAGCTGCTGGACGGTGCAGAGCTTGTGCGTATACCGACGCGGCGGGTGGAATCGTTGAATGCCGGCGTGGCGTGCTCGATTGCGCTGTTTGAAGCGGCGCGGCAGCGAGAGCGGCGATGAGCCTGTTCGACACGAGCGCGCCGGAGCTGCTCGAGGAAGATGCGGAACGTCCGCTGGCTGATCGAATGCGGCCGAGAACGCTCGAAGAATATGTCGGGCAGGAGCATATTCTGGGGCCGGGCAAGCCGCTGCGGGTGCAGATCGAGAGCGGAAATCTGACATCGCTGATTTTGTGGGGACCGCCGGGATCGGGCAAAACAACGCTGGCGCGGCTGATTGCGCAGCGCAGCCGGGCCGATTTCGTGCCGTTCAGCGCGGTGCTGAGCGGGATCAAAGAGATCAAGGCCGTGATGGCCGCTGCGGAGAAGACGCGGCGCTACGGGCGCAAGACGGTGCTCTTTGTCGACGAGATCCACCGCTTCAACAAGGCGCAGCAGGATGCGTTTCTGCCGTATGTGGAGCGCGGGGACGTGGTGCTGATCGGGGCGACGACGGAGAATCCATCGTTCGAGGTGGTTTCGGCGCTGCTGTCGCGAACGCGGGTGTACACGCTGCGGGCGCTTTCCAAAGAGGAGATTGGGGCGATTCTGCGGCGGGCGCTGGAATTGCCCGGGCGCGGACTGGGACATTTTCAACTAAAGATTTCGCCGGAACTGGCCGATGAGATAGCAACAGCATCGGATGGGGATGCGCGGGCGGCGCTGAATACGCTCGAGCTTGCCGCCGGGCTGGCCAGAGACGGGCAGATCGATCGCGAGGCAGTGGCGGATGCGCTGCAGCGGAAGGTGCTGCTCTATGACAAGTCGGGAGAGGAGCATTACAACCTGATCTCGGCCCTGCACAAATCGGTGCGGTCGAGCGATCCGGACGCGGCGCTGTACTGGCTGGGACGGATGATGAAAGCCGGCGAAGACCGGATGTATTTGGCCAGGCGGCTGGTGCGGATGGCCATCGAAGATATCGGGCTGGCCGATCCGCGGGCGGTGGAGCAGGGAATGGCCTGTATGCAGACCGTCCATTTCCTAGGGATACCGGAGGGAGATTTGGCGCTGGCTCAGCTCACGATCTACTTAGCCGTAGCTCCGAAATCGGATGCGGCTTACCAGGCGCTGAACCGGGTAAACGCGACGATCGAGACGACGGTGGCCGAACCGGTGCCGCTGCACTTGCGGAATGCGCCGACGCGGCTGATGAAGGAGTTGGGTTACGCGAAAGGTTATGAACATGCTCACAAAATTGAGCATGCGGTGACGGGGATGGAGTGCCTGCCCGCGGGACTAGCGGGAAGTGTTTTCTATGAACCGACCAACAGGGGCTTTGAACAGCGGGTGCGCGAACGGCTGGAGTGGCTGCGGAAACAGCGGGCGACAGCGAGCGATCCGGAGCGGGAGTAGTTTTAATGTGCAAATTGATTGTAATCTTAAAGATCGGAGTTTTTAACAGTGTCCGAGGCGAGTCTTAGCTTGACCAAACGCGGAACGCCAGACGCCCTACCCGGCGAACGGCGGAAATCGAGCCGTTTTCCTATTGAGCGCGATGTTCGATACAAAACGCTGAACCAGCGAACGGAGACGCTCGTGGGCAGCGGAAAGACGCTGAACATCAGCAGCTCGGGAGTGTTGTTTACCTCCGATCACGACCTGCCGGTGGGAACGCGGCTGGAAGTGTCGATCAGCTGGCCGGCACAGTTGAATGACAGGTGTCTGTTGAACCTGGTTGCGCGCGGACGTGTGACGCGGCACAACAAGGGACAACTGGCGCTGCAGATTCAGCAGTACGAGTTTCGCACTTCGAGCCGGCCGGGAAACGGGAAGTAGAGCTTCAGCTCACATCCCGTACTCGCCTCGAACTGTTTAGGCCGGGGCAGGCGGAGGGGTCGGCAGTTCGCCGGCGCCGTCTTCCTTCTTATCCTTCTTCTTGCTCGTGGCGGCTTGCTTCACCGGGCTTATGATGACGTGGGCGTTGCGGCCCTCGAGCCGCGGCTGACCTTCGATGGCGCCTACGCCGGTCAGGTCTTCGGCAAACTTCAGCAGCAACTTCTTGCCTAAATCGACGTGCGCGATTTCGCGACCGCGGAACTGCACGACGGCCTTCACGCGATTGCCCTCCTTCAAGAAGCGAATGGCGTGATTTTTCTTGAAGTCGTAGTCGTGATCGTCGGTATTCGGGCGGAACTTCAGCTCTTTGACCTGGATGACGTGTTGCTTCTTCTTGGTCTCGTGCTGCTTCTTCTTTTGCTCATATTGCCACTGGCCGTAGTCCATCGCCTTGGCGACGGGCGGTTCAGCGGTCGGAGCGATCAGGATGAGATCGAGGCCCAGGTCCTGGGCTTTGCGCACCGCGGCGGGTGTGGGCATGATCTCGACCGAGCCGTCCGGAAAAACAGCGCGGACCTCACGGGCTCGGATCGCTTCGTTTACGTTTTCTCGAATTCTGGGCCGACGGGGAGGGTAATTTCTCGGTGGATACATGCCGGCTAGCGGTTGGCGCTGACCCGCGCCCGGGGTTGAGAGGGGAATAACGTCAAATGTTGTACCTCCTGCTAGTTTACACGGAAATAGAAGGTTTGTGGAACAGGTCCGGCAGGGTCCCTGCAACAACTATTTGGCTGTTGAGATTACGTCGCAGTGATTTTGCGGGGCAGATTTGTCTGGTGTTTGCGCATATACCAGGTAAAGAGGTTGTACTACGAACATGCTAAACACGCAGCGGACGTCTGTCCTTTGTTTCGCCACGATGGCGTTTCTCGGAGTATCGCTATCGCCGGCGCTCGCGCAGAGCACGAGCACGCAGGCAAAATCATCCAAAACGGCCACCGCAAAGCCGGCGACTAAGCCCGCGACTACGGCAAAACCGGCGGCCAAACCGACCACGACGGCGAAACCGGGTACTGCGACGGCTCAAACGACAGTTGCCAAACCGGTCAGCACGGCGAATGCTTCGACGGGCACGCCGGCCACGGGCACGACTGCGACGGGGGCGGCTGTGACACCGGGTGCGGCCAATGCGAATGTCGCGAATCAAACCGCGACTTCTTCCCAAATAATGCCCAGCACAACCTCAGCTCCGACTTCCGGCGGAGTTGCGGCAGCAGACGGCAACATGCCGGGTGCGACGAACGGCGCGACGGCGACCAACGGCTTTGCGGCCGGGCTGGGAACTTTTAAGTGGGGAGATCAAACGCTTACCGCATATAACTGTTTGCGCTCCGGGACGCGGGTCTTCTGCGATTTTGACTATACGAAACAGCAGGTCGCCACGATACCGGCCAGAAATGGGTGGGCGGCTATGCAGCTTGTGGGTAGCAGTGGACGTGTCTTTACCAGCCACGACTCTTTTTACGTCGACCCGGATGGCACCCCCTTTCCGACGGCGGAAGTGAGCGCGAATGTGCCGGTGCGGATGGTCATCGAATTCGACGATGTTCCAGCGACATACAACAGCGTCGCCCTCGCCTGGGGAACGACGCGCATCCAATCAGTGCCCGTCACCTTGATTCCGCAGAACCAGGCTGCCAACACAATCCCGTCGCGGCAGGCAATGGCGCCAACCCAAAGCGGGCAGGCCCAGACGGCAGGGAATGGCGGTGCCGCGAATCCAGCGGCGGCTTCTGATAGCGCGGCAGGGAAGGCCAATGACGTCATTAATAAAGCCAAAAGCGCGAAATCGAGCTGGCGGGATGTTCTCAAAAATGCCGCGACTATAAAGCAGCAGTAGCGCGCTTTCAAGCATTCTTTTCAATTCCGAGCGAGAAGCCGAGAGGGACCTGCGGGTCCCTTTTTGTTTTTGGGCGCGGTGCGTTGACCAATAAAAATGCACTATGTTAGCGTAATCAGTTAGGGAAGTCCGCAGTAACTCAAAGTGTGTTCCCTCGATTGAGCACACTCTTCAGCCCTAAAAACCGGTTTCGATGGAAGCAACGCTCAAGGCCCTCGCTGACCTCCTGCTCGAAGCAGTTCCAACCATCCTTTTCTTCCTTTTCCTGGCTTGGTTTTTGAAGAAAGTGTATTTCCGGCCGATGGCCGCGATCTTCGAAAAGCGGCGCGAGGCGACCGAAGGAGTACGCGATCTGGCGCGGCGAGCGCGGGAAGAGGCGGACAAGAAACAGTCGGAGTTTGAGCGCGCAATTGAGCTGGCTCGTCATCAAATTTATGAGGAGCATGAGCGGCGGCGGCGCGAATGGGCCGAAGAGCAGGCGGCTGCGATCGCCAAGGTGCGTGCGGAAGTAGATGCGCAGATCGAGAAAGCGAAAGAGCAGATTGCGGCCGAGGCGGCGGCGGCGCAGCGCGATCTGGATGCGCGCGTGGGAATGCTGGGAGATGCGATTGTGCGTTCGTTGACCGAGCGGAGAGCGGCGTAATGCGGCGCGTGTTGCTTTCCCTGGTTTTTTGCGCGGGGCTGCTGGCGGTTGTGCCGGGGCACGTTCAGGCGCAGCAGGAATCGCAGGCTGAAGCGCAGGAGACCGCGCTGCTCGATCGGGTTGGGCGCTGGAAGATCATCAATACGGCGATTTTCGCGGTGCTGCTCGGCTGGTTTATTGCGAAGAAGGCGCCCGGTTTTTTCCAGGCGCGCTCATCCGATATTCAAAGAGCGATACAGGAGGCGACCGGGCTGAAGCTGGAAGCCGATTATCGTCATTCCGAGATTGATCGCAGGATGGCGAACCTCGCCGGGGAAGTGAAAAAGATCCGGGACGAAGCGAATGCCGAAATGGAGCGCGAGCACGGCCGCATGCGGCACGAAACCGAGACCGAGATCGAGCGCATCCGGCATAACGCGCTGAATGAAATTGAAGCTCTGCGGAAGGAAGCCGCCGACCGCGTGCAATTGCACACCGCACAGCTTGCGCTCGAGCAGGCGGAGCGGCAATTGCGGGAGCGTTTTGCGCGGGGCGAGCAGGCCGGATTGATAGACGATTTTGTGCGCCTGGTCGAGCGGAGCAACAACTGATGACGGACGCGCTTTCGAAGCACTACGCCGAAGCGCTGGCGAACGCCGTTTTAGCGCCCAATTCGGGTTTGCCGGCCGAGCAGGCGAAGGAGCAGATGCGCACGGCTGCTCGGACGGTGACAAGTTCCGATGAGCTGACGAGAGCGCTGCTTTCGCCGGCAGTGAATAAGACGCACAAGCAGGCGGTGATCGGAAAGCTGGCGGATGCGCTGGGGCTGCACCGGCTGATCAAGAATTTTTTGCTGGTCGTGATTTCGCACCGGCGCACGCGCGAACTGAACGCGATGGCGCGAGAATTTGAGCTGGCTGTGGACGAGCGCACCGGATGGATTCCGGCCGAAATTGAAACCGCGCGCGAATTAACCCCGGAGCAGCGGCAACAGATTGAAAAAGCGCTGGGCGAGAAGCTTGGCAAGTTTATCCGGGCGGATTACCGGGTGAACCCGGCGCTGATCGGCGGTATACGCGCGCATGTCGCATCGCGCCAGTATGACGCATCGGTGCGCGGCAAGCTGGAGGGCATGCGCTCGCGCCTGCTGGCTCAGCTTTGAAAGAAATTTTTTGAAGGATTGAACAGGTATGGCTCAGATCAGAGCAGACGAAATTTCGCGCATTCTGGCATCCGAGATCCAGAACTTCGATGCAGTGGAGAACGTGTCGGAGACGGGCACGGTGATCAGCGTGGGCGACGGCATCGCGCGTGTCTTCGGGCTGAATAACGTGATGGCGGGCGAACTGGTCGAGTTCGGCCCGGAGACGGTGGGGATCGCGCTCAATCTGGAAGAGGATCAGGTGGGCGTGGTGCTGCTGGGCGATTACAGCGGCATCAAAGAAGGCGATCAGGTGCGGCGCACGGGACGTATTATGTCGATCCCGGTGGGCGAGGCGATGATCGGGCGCGTGGTCGATGCGCTTGGGCGGCCGATTGATGGCAAGGGCGCGATCGCGACGACGGAATTCAATCCGCTGGAACGGCTGGCTCCGGGCGTGGTGGACCGGCGCTCGGTGAAAGAGCCGCTGCAGACCGGTATCAAGGCGATCGATGCGATGGTGCCGATCGGACGCGGACAGCGCGAATTGATCATCGGCGACCGGCAGACGGGCAAGACGACCGTGGCGCTCGACACGATCATCAACCAAAAAGGGCAGAACATGATCTGCATCTACGTGGCGATCGGGCAGAAGCGCTCGACGGTGGCGCAGGTGGTGCGGATTCTGGAAGAGCACGGCGCGATGGAGTACAGCATCGTGGTCGCAGCAACGGCATCGGATCCGGCGCCGATGCAGTACATTGCGCCTTATGCGGGCTGCGCGATTGGCGAGTATTTCCGCGATCGCGGCAAACATGCGCTGTGCGTGTATGACGATCTTTCGAAACATGCGGCGGCGTATCGCGAAATTTCATTGCTGCTGCGGCGGCCACCGGGACGCGAGGCGTATCCGGGCGACGTGTTTTATCTGCACAGCCGATTGCTTGAGCGCGCGGCGAAGTTGAATGATGAAAAGGGCGGCGGTTCGCTGACCGCGCTGCCCTTTATTGAGACGCAGGCAGGCGACGTTTCGGCGTACATTCCGACGAACGTGATTTCCATCACCGACGGGCAGATTTACCTCGAGACGGATTTGTTCAACGCCAACGTGCGGCCTGCGATCAACGTGGGTTTGTCGGTGAGCCGCGTAGGCGGAAGCGCGCAGATCAAGGCGATGCGGCAGGTGGCGGGCAGTCTGCGTCTCGAGCTGGCGCAGTATCGCAATCTCGAGGCGTTTGCGCAGTTTGGTTCGGATCTGGATAAGGCTTCGCAGGATCAGTTAAATCGTGGGAAACGCTGGGTCGAGGTGCTGAAGCAAGGGCCGTATTCGCCGATTCCGGTGGAGAAGCAGGTCGCGATCATTTATGCCGGAGGCAACGGTTTTCTCGATGATGTGGCGGTGGAGGATATCCGGCGCTTCGAGGGGGAGCTGTATCAGTATCTGGACAATGCCAAACCGGAAGTGCTGCAGGCGATTCGAGAGAAGAAAGAGCTGAACGATGACATCAAGAAGCAGCTCAACGCGGCGCTGAAAGAGTTCAAAGAGACGCGGTTCAAGAAGCCGGCGAAACAGGCAGACAAGGCGCAGGCGAATGCAGACGGCAATGCGGCGCGCCGCGCGCAGGAAGAGAAGAAGACGCCGGTTCAGGTGTAGATGCCGAGCTTAATTGATCTTCGGCGGCGCATACGCAGCGTTCGCAACATGCAGCAGATCACCAAGGCCATGAAGATGGTCTCGGCGGCGAAGCTGCGGCGTGCGCAGGAGCATGCGCTGGGCTCGCGGCCGTACGCGAACATGATGACGCGCGTGCTGGCGAATGTGGCGCGGGCGGCTGCGGCGCTCGACGATGTGCCGGATCTGCCGCTGCTCGAAGTTCGCGAAGAGAAGAATATTCAGCTGATTCTGGTCTCGAGCGATACCGGCCTCGCGGGCGCGTTCAATTCGAATCTGTTCCGCATGACGCAGAAGTTTGTCGAAGAGCACGCGGGTGCATCGCTCGAGATTGAAGCGATCGGACGCAAAGGGCGCGATCATTTCCGGCGGCGCGGTTACAAGCTCTCGGGCGAGCATGTCGGGATTGTCGATAAGCCGAAATACGAAAACGCGCGCGAGATTGCGGACAAGATGATCGAGCGCTATCGCAAGCGCGAAGTGGATGCGGTGTACCTGGCGGTGAATGAGTTCAAGACGACGATGTCGTCGAGCCTGGTGCTGCGAAAGGTGCTGCCGGTGGAACTGCCGGAAGAGAAGAAGGAAGAGCAGCAGATCGATTATATTTACGAGCAGTCGCCCGAAGGGCTGCTGCGCGTGCTGCTGCCGCGCTATGTGGAACTGGCGATTTATCGCGCGATGCTCGAGTCGATCTCGGCTTATCATGCGGCGCGTATGACAGCCATGGATTCGGCGAGCAAGAACGCGGGCGAAGTGATTCAGGATCTGACGCTGAATCTGAACCGGGTTCGGCAGGCCAACATCACGCGCGAAATTATCGAAATTGTGAGCGGCGCGGCGGCGCTGGCGTAAGGGAGAAGTTATGGCAACACAGACGGTCGAGGCGGCTCCGAAGCAAGGTGTGGAAGGGCACGTCATTCAGGTCGCGGGTCCGACGATCGAGATCCAGTTTCCGGAAGGGCACGTGCCGAAGCTGTTCAACGCGGTCAAGGTGACCAGCGAAGGCTTCGACGTTCCGGTGAAGATCGATATTACGGCGGAAGTGGCGCAGCACATCGGCGAGGGCCGCGTGCGCACGATCGCGATGGAGCCGACGGACGGACTGGTGCGCGGCATGAAAGCGTACGATCTGGGGGCGCCGATCACGATTCCGGTGGGCAAGCAGACGCTGGGGCGCGTGCTGAACGTACTGGGAGAGCCGGTCGATAACATGGGGCCGATCGAAGCGGAGCACCATGCGCCGATTCACCGCGCAGCGCCGGCATTTGAAGAACAGGCGACGGGGCTCGAGATGTTCGAGACCGGTATCAAAGTGATCGATCTGCTCGAGCCGTATCTGCGCGGCGGAAAGATCGGTCTGTTCGGCGGCGCAGGTGTCGGCAAGACGGTTATTATTCAGGAGCTCATCAACAATATCGCCATGAAGCATGGCGGCGTGTCGGTATTTGCGGGTGTTGGCGAGCGCACGCGCGAAGGCAACGATCTCTGGATCGAAATGCAGGAAGCGGGAATAGTCGATCCGAAGGACTGGCACAAATCGAAGGTCGCCCTGGTGTACGGGCAGATGACGGAGCCGCCGGGTGCGCGTCTGCGGGTGGGCCTGACGGGTTTGACGGTGGCGGAATATTTTCGCGATGAAGAAGGGCAGGACGTGCTGCTCTTTATCGACAATATATTTCGCTTTACGCAGGCGGGCTCGGAAGTTTCGGCGCTGCTTGGACGCATGCCGTCGGCGGTCGGTTATCAGCCGAATCTCGCGACGGAGATGGGCGACTTGCAGGAACGCATTACGTCGACCAAGCGCGGATCGATTACGTCGGTGCAGGCGATCTATGTTCCGGCCGACGATTATACGGATCCGGCGCCGGCGACGACTTTTGCGCACCTCGACGCAACGACCAATCTGTCGCGCGCGATTTCGGAGCTCGGCATTTACCCGGCGGTCGACCCGCTGGCGTCGACGTCGCGCATTCTCGACCCGAACATTCTGGGCGAAGAGCACTACAGTGTGGCGCAGCGTGTGAAGCAGACGCTGCAACGCTATAAAGAGCTGCAGGATATTATCGCGATTCTGGGTATCGACGAATTGAGCGATGAAGACAAGACGACGGTGGCCCGCGCGCGGCGTTTGCAGCGTTTTCTTTCGCAGCCGTTTCACGTGGCCGAGCAGTTTACGGGACGCCCGGGCAAGTATGTGAAGCTCGAGGACACGATTCGCAGCTTCAAGGAGATCGTCGACGGTAAGTACGATAACTTGCCGGAGCAGGCGTTCTACATGCAGGGCACGATTGAAGACGTGCTCGAAGCGGCGAAGAACATGAAGAGCTAGGGCGTATGGCTGATACGTTTCAGCTCGAGATCGCGACGCCGGAGCAGTTGCTGGTGGATGAGCAGGTGGCGTCCGCCGAACTGCCGGGGAAGGATGGATATTTCGGCGTGCTCGCGGGACACGCCCCGCTGTTGAGCGCGCTGGGCGCGGGTGTGCTGAGCTTTGAAGGCGGCTCGGGCGGGCGGCAGGTGCTGGCCGTGGACGGCGGGTTTGTCGAAGTATTCGAGAACCATGTACGCGTGCTGGCCGACAGCGCCGAGTATGCGCGCCAGATCAACGGCGATGCGGCACGGCGTGAGCTGGAAGAAGCGAATCAGAAGCTGAAGACGGCGCACGAAACCGAGGAATCGGAGGCAGCGCTGCGGCAGGCGGAGCGAGCGCAGGCGCGGCTCGATGCGCTCGCACGGGCCTGAGCTTACTCGAAAATTTCACTCACGGCAAGGTGATCGGCCCCGAACTCGACAAGCGGAATAGCATCGGTCTTCTGATACATCGTAGTTGAGCCGTTGCGGGCGGCGACGGTGACGGTCTCGCGTTTTGGATCGACGATCCAGAATTGCAGAGCGCCAGTGGAAAGACAGAGCGCAGAATTTTCGCGCATTTCTTTTGGCGTGTTTGAAAGCGAGAGGACTTTAATTACGAGCTCTGGGGAGCCGTGGAGATTGTCGTCGTCCGGAATTTCGTCCCAGCGTTTTTGACTGACGAAAGCACGTCAGCGCCGCGCAATTCGTATTCGGGAAGAGCGCGGAAGGGAATTTCGGTTCCAACGATACCGAATTTCCCAAGCTGCCGGCCAAGCAAATCTCTCAGACGCAGTTGCAGCTTGATGTGCCTGCTTTTCGGATGACTCAATTGAACCGGTTGTCCCCAATGTAGTTCCTCGATGCAGTCTTCGCGGTTGGGAAGGCGGCGATATTCCTCGACGGTCATGAGGAGCGGTTCGAGAGCGGCGGCCATGCGGTCTCGTTTTCAATTATGCGCGCTTTTGGGCGCTGTTGCTGATAGCGTATACACCAGGAGGCGAGCGCTCGGATGGCGGGACAGAATTTTGAACGGCGCGAGATCTTGCGTGTGTTGTCGCTGGCGGCGGCTGCGGGACAGTTCGGAGTATTTGAGCGATGGGCGTTTGCGTGTCCCGATCATCCCGACAGCGGTTTGGTTCCGGCTCCGACGACCCCATACAAGCCCAGCTTTTTCACGGCGGAAGAATATGAAACCGTCGAAGTTCTGGCTGATCTGATCATTCCGAACGATGGGCGCGCCGGTGCCAAAGATGCAGGCGCCAGCGAGTTCATCGACTTCATGGTGGGGAGCGATCCGGCGGTGCAGACGCGCTTTCGATTTGGTCTGGCGTGGCTCGACGCACGTGCGCGGTATTTTCATCGCGCGCCGTTTCGAGAGGTCGCGCGGGAACTGCAGATCGAGCTGCTATCGCATCTGGCGTACAAGGACATATACCGGGCAGGCGAAGAAGAGGGGCGGGAATTTTTCGAGCTGATGCGCGAATACACGGTGATGGGTTTCTACACTTCTCGCGCGGGACTGGAAGAAATCGGCTTTCCGGGATTGAAACAGATGTGGGATCACGATCCGATGGGCTGTCCGCATGAAGACGATCGTGAGCATGCCCGGTTGAAGCCGGTGGTGGAGTAGAGCGATGCCGAAGAAAGTGTACGACGTGATCGTGGTGGGCACAGGCGCGGGCGGCAGCACAGCGATGAAGACGCTGTGCGAAGCGGGGTTGAATGTGCTCGCGCTCAACTCGGGGCGGCGCACGAATCCGGCCAAGGACTACGGCAACCACCGTCAGCGATACGAGCTGAAGTACCGGGCGTTCGGCGATCCGAAAACGCGATCCCAGCGGCAGGGCGATTGCGAGCAGGAGGTCACGTGGGATCTCTTCGAGCACGACATCACGTACACGGTCGCGCCAGGGACGAAATGGAAGTGGACGCGCTGTAAAGGCACGGGCGGAAAGGCGAATTTCTGGGGACGATCGTCGGCGCGCTTTTCCGAAATCGATTTTCGCGCGGCAAGTCTGGATGGACACGACGTCGACTGGCCGATTACATATGAGGAGATTGCGCCGTATTACACGCGGGTTGAGCGCATGATCGGCGTAGCGAGCACGGTGCAGAACCGGCCGAGCAACCCGGATGGTGATTATCTGCCGCCGTTTAAACTGCGCTGTCTCGATTACATCCTAAAAGCTGCGTGCGATGAGATGGGCATTCCGTATTTGCCGGATCGCTGCGCGCAACTGACGGTGCCGCATAATCATCATCCGGCTTGTCATTATTGCGGCTCGTGTACGACGGGCTGCGATGTGGGTGCGTTTTTTTCGCCGACATGGTATTTCATTCCGGATGCGGAGAAGACGGGCAAGCTCGAGCTGCGTACGAATGCGCATGTGAAGAACGTGATCGTGCGCGAGGATGGCAAGGCGGCGGGCCTGGCGTATATCGATCGCGCGACGCGGCAGGAGGTGGAGGTGTACGCGAAGGTGGTCGTGCTGGCGGCTTCGTGCTGCGAGACGGCGAAGATCATGCTGAATTCGAAGTCGCGGCACTGGCCGACGGGCATTGCGAATTCGAGCGGACAGCTGGGACGCAATCTGGTGGATCATCTGTACGCGACACCGGTGTATGGATACTTGCCGAAGCTGGTTGGGCAAGCGCCGCATCCGGACAGCGTGGCGGATTCGACCGTGGTGTGGATGCCGCGCTGGCAGAATCTCAGGAATCCGTTCGAAGAAAAATTCATCCGGGGCTACTCGGTATATCCGGGCGGAGGCTGCGGCGGTTATCCGTATTATTGGAACCAAATTGAAGGATTCGGGACGGAGTTCAAGCGCTCGATACGGAAGTATTATCCGTCGCCGGTTGGATTTTTATTGCAGGCGCCATCACTGGTGAGCGAGAAAAACTTCATCGACATCGATCCCGAGGTGAAAGACATTTTCGGCATTCCGGTGGCACGTTTTCACTACCAATGGGGGCCGAATGAGCTGATGATGCTGGAGCATTCCATTGAAGTTTGCTCGGAGATCATGCGCCGCGCAGGCGGCGAGATCTGGGGGACAGCGGTGGAGCCGGACCCGCCGGGCCACAGCTTGCACGAAACGGGACCATGCCGCTTCGGAAACGATCCGAAAAAATTTGTGCTCGATCGATTCAGCGCTTGTCACGACGTGCCGAATTTGTACGTGGCGGATGCGAGCATGTTCCCCACGCCGACCGACAAGACGACGACGCTCTCCATACTCGCGTTCACGCTGCGGTCGTGCGAACACATGCTCGAGAAGTTCCGGCGCGGTGAGTTCGCGTGACGCAGTTTCTGAAGGACATTCTGCGGCAGCCGAAAGAACTCGAGCGCTCGCTGGCGTTTTTGACAGGTGATGGTACGGAGCTGCTCGAACGCGCGGTTTCGCTGGCACGCTCGGCGTCGCAGGTAGTTCTGACAGGCATTGGCAGCAGCTGGCATGCGGCGATGAGCGCTGGAACGGTTTTTCAACGCTCGGGGAAGCCGGTGCAGCTGATCGATGCAGCGGAGCTGCTGCATTTTGCCGAAATCCCACAAGGTGCAGCGGTGATTATGCTGTCGCGCACAGGCCGCAGTGTCGAGATTGTGCGGCTGATCGAGAAGGTGCACGCAAGCGGCGGGAAGGTGATCGGCGTGACGAACGCCCGGGATGGCGCATTGGCACAGGATTCGGATGTTGCGCTGCTGCTCGAAGTAGCGTTCGATCATGCCATTTCGGTGAACACCTATTCGACGCTGGCGCTGGCGGCGGGCGTGCTGGCGGCGCAAGTAGTGGGTCGGTTTGAAGGGCATACGGCGCGCGAGCTGCAAAACGGGATTTGCGCGACGGCCGAGCGGATGGATAGTTGGCGCGATCAAGTGGACGCAACCGACTGGCTCGAGCCTGCGGCCGCGTACTATTTTCTGGCGCGAGGGGCGAGTCTCGGGAGTTGTCACGAAGCGCGGCTGTTGTGGGAAGAAGGTGTGAAGCAGCCGGCGACGGCGATGGGCACGGGCGGCTTCCGGCACGGGCCGCAGGAGATTGTTACGCGCGGGATGCACTTCGGGATCTGGATCGATGCGCAAAGAATGCGGGAAGAAGATCTTGCGGTGGCACGCGATCTGACGCACATGGGCGCACGCGTCGCATTGATCGGGCAAGGTGTTTCGGACGTGAGTGCGGAAGCGGCGTTCGAGATTCCGAAGATTCCGGCCGAGTGGCAGTATGTTGTCGATCCGATTCCGGCGCAGTTGTTAGCCGAACGTTTGTCGCGGCTGGCGGGTGTGGATTGCGATTCCTTCCGGTACTGCTCATTCATCGTGGAAGACGAAGGCGGCCTACTCGAAACGAAGTCCTGAAGTTGGCATGGACGAAACTGGTGGATGTATGCAGCTTTCGATTGCGAATGAACCGATCGAGAAGGTGAGCGCAGACGCGCTGGCGGTGATCTGCTTTGAAGCGGAAGAGAATGAGACGCAACAGGCAGCGCACGTGGGAGTGGCGCCGAAGGTTTCGGATCCGGAAGTAGCAGGACAGTCAGGCTGGCTGGCGGAGATGCGGCTGGCGGGCGAATTCACCGGCAAGCTTTACGAAACGATTGTGCTGCACAAACCGCAGAGGATCGCGGCCAGACGATTGGTGGTGATTGGCGGCGGTAAGCGCGAAAAGCTTTCCCCGGTTGAGCTGCGGCGCGCGGCCGGCGTGCTGGTGCGCAGCTTAAAGCCGAAGGGCGTGCACAGCATTGTTCTGCAATTGCCGGAGGGAGCGGATGCAAGTGCGGTGCAGGCGGTAGCGGAAGGCGCGGTTCTGGGAGCGTGGGAAGCGGACAAGTACAAGTCGGATCCGAAGCGAGAGCGCAAGCATGTCGACACATTTGTGCTGGCGGTGAATGGCGCGCCGGCGAATCATCTGAACCAGGCGCTCGAGCGGGGCCGAGTGATTGCCGAGGCCCAGAACCTCACGCGGGACCTGGTGAACGAGCCGGCAAACAAACTGACTCCGGCGGCGCTGGCGGAGGCGGCTCAGAAGGTTGCTGCCGAGCACGGGCTCGAGTACAAGGCGTTGGATCGGGATGCGATGGCGGAGCTCGGCATGGGTGCGCTGCTCGGGGTGGCGCGCGGCAGCAGCAATCCACCGTTTCTGATTTCGCTCCAATACCGACCGCCGCAGACGATGGGGCGCGATCATCTGGCGCTGGTTGGAAAAGGCGTCACGTTTGATACGGGCGGCATCTCGATCAAGCCGAGCGACGGCATGGAGAAGATGAAGTACGACATGGCCGGTGCGGCGGCGGTGATCGGCGCGATGCGCGCCATTGCGCAGTTGAAGCCATCGATTCCGGTGACGGGCTATGCGCCTTTGGTTGAAAACATGGTCAGCGGCGATGCGCAGCGGCCAGGCGATATTGTGACGGCGCTTTCCGGCAAAACGATCGAAGTGTTGAACACGGACGCGGAGGGAAGGCTGATTCTGGCGGACGCGCTGACCTATGCCAAGCGGAACGGCGCGACGCATCTGGTGGATGCAGCCACGCTCACGGGCGCAATCGGCGTGGCGCTCGGGCATTACAACATGGGCGCATTCACCAACGACGAAGCGTTCCTGCAGCGATTGCTCGCGGCTTCGCGAATCGCCGGCGAAAAGGCGTGGCAGCTGCCGATGGACGAGGAGTACAAAGAGTATCTGAAATCGGCATTTGCCGATATCCCGAACATTGGCGGCCGCTACGGCGGATCGATTACAGCGGCATGGTTCTTGCGCGAGTTCGCCGATCCGACGCCCTGGATCCATTTGGATATCGCTTCGACCGCCTGGCTGGACGAAGGCAAGGCATGGCTTTCCAAAGGACCTTCGGGCGTGGCGGTGCGCTCGTTTGTGCAACTGGCGCTCGACTGGACGCAATCAGCGGGCCCGGCAAAGTAGCGAATATATACTCGTTTAGGCGACGGAATTTTCCGCTCGGAGGAAGTTGATCCATGCAGCTTCGCGTATTGGCGTTCGTACTCGCCGGCGGTAAGGGTACCCGGCTTTATCCGCTCACCAAGGAGCGGGCGAAACCGGCCGTGCCGTTCGGCGGCCGCTACCGGATTGTCGATTTCGTGCTCAGCAATCTGGTGAATTCGGGAATTTACTCGATTTACGTACTCATCCAGTTCAAGAGCCAATCTCTGCTACAGCATTTGCGTGAGGGCTGGGAAGTGAGCGGGCTGCTTAAGAACAATTTCATCATCCCGGTGCCGGCGCAGATGCGTTCGGATAAAGAAGACTGGTACCTGGGGACGGCCGATGCCATTCATCAGAACATCAATCTCATCGAGCAGGCCGACCCGCATGTGGTGATCATCTTCGGCGCCGATCATATCTACCGGATGAATATCCGGCAGATGGTGGAGTTCCACGTCGAGAAGCGAGCGAATGTCACGGTAGCGGCGATTCCCGTTCACAAGCAATACGCGAGCGAGTTCGGCGTGATCGAGACGGCGCCCGATCACAGCATCATCGGCTTCCATGAAAAAAAGCATGATGCGCCGACCATGCCCGACGATCCGGACCGGGTGTACGCGTCGATGGGCAATTATGCGTTCTCGACCGAAGTGCTGTTGCGCGAGCTGTATGCCGACAGCAAGAACGAAAACAGCTCGCACGATTTCGGAAAAGACATTTTGCCGTCGCTGATCGGGCGCACGGACATGTACGCCTACGATTTCAATACGAACGTGATTCCCGGCGATCCCATCGGGCAAAAGCAATACTGGCGCGATGTAGGGACGCTTGATGCCTATTACGAAGCGAGCATGGATCTGCGGCGTGTTTCGCCCGAGCTGAACTTATACAACCGGCAATGGCCGCTGCGAACGGCGAGTTACTACGATGCGCCGGCGAAGTTTGTGTTCGATGAGGCGGGACGGCGTGGCATGGCGGTGGATTCGATCATTGCGGGCAGCTCGATCGTTTCGGGCGGATTTGTGAAGTGCTCGGTGCTGGGACGCGGCGTGCGCGTGCATACAGGAGCGCACGTAGAAGAATCGGTCATCTTCGATAACTGCGATATAGGCCGGCATGCGAAAGTGCGGCGCGCGATTCTGGACAAGAATGTCAAGGTGCCGCCCGGAGCCGAAATTGGATACAATCTCGACGAAGATCGCAAGCGATATCACGTGAGCGAAAGCGGCATTGTGGTGATCGAGGGGCATCAGTCGACCGTCGATATCGCCACGGTGCAGATCTGAGACCGGGAAAGGAGCAGGCGTGCGGATTCTGAGAGGCGGAATTTTTCTGGTAGTGGCGGCGATAGCGTTCGCCCAGTCACCCGACGACGAACATCGATTCACGGTGAGCAGTACGACTTTTGCGAACGACACGGTCATGCCGTTGAGCACGATTCACAACAACGTTGTGAACGGCGTGAACACCTGCACGGCAAACGGCGCTCCGGGCGGGAATCAATCGCCCGAGCTGTTCTGGAAAGGCGCGCCGCCGGGTACCCAGACCTTTGCCGTGGTGCTGTATGACACGACTGCGGCCTTTACGCACTGGGGCATTTATAACATTCCGGGGACAGCGACTGGGTTGCCTGAAAACGCCGGTGTAAGCGGAAGTAAGTACGGACCGCAGATTTTGAACGACTTCGGGATTGGAAACGAGTACGATGGTCCGTGTCCTCCGGCTAATGTCGCTCCCGATACGCATCATTACGTCTTCACTGTTTACGCGCTGGACGTCAGTCTGAAGCTGCCATCGTCCGCGAATTTTCCGGCCAATGCCGAGACGCTTTATCATGCGCTGCTGCGGGCCGGACGGGAGCACCATATTTTGGCAAGCGCGAGTATCACCGGGCTCTACTCGTCCACTCCCAGTAAATAGTGTTTGATTACATTGCGCAGCGGCATGCATCGAATCAGCGTGCCGCAATCCGCACTGTTTCAACCACTGCGCATCCGCAATCTCGAGCTGGCAAATCGTGTTGTGATCGCGCCGATGTGCCAGTATTCCGCCGAGGATGGCTGCATGACGGACTGGCATCTGATCCATCTCGGCCAGCTCGCGCTCTCGGGTGCGGGGCTGCTGACGATCGAAGCGACGGCGGTTCTTCCCGAAGGACGCATCACGTACGCTGACGTTGGTCTTTGGAACGATGAGACGGAAGCGGCCATCGCGCGCACGCTGAAAAGCGTCCGGCGGTGGTCGGAGATGCCGATTGCGATTCAACTGGCGCACGCGGGGCGCAAGGCATCGACCGATCTTCCATGGAAAGGCGGACGTCAATTTGCTCCCGGTGACCGGCACGGCTGGCAGGCGGTCGCACCATCCGCGATTCCTTTTTCCGACGGCGAAGTTGCTCCCGCCGCGCTCGACACGGACGGACTGAGAAGAGTTCGCGACGCCTTCGCTGCAGCGGCTGGTCGGGCAGCGCGACTGGGGCTTGATGCGGTTCAAATTCACGCCGCTCACGGTTATCTCCTGCACGAATTTCTGTCGCCGCTTTCAAATCAGCGCAAAGACGAATACGGCGGTTCGCTTGAAAACCGGATGCGCTTTCCGTTGGAGATTTTTGAAGCCGTCCGGAATGTCTTTCCGGCGGAGAAACTGGTATCGGTACGCGTATCCGCGACAGATTGGGTGCCGGGCGGCTGGGAAATCGAGCAGACGATTGCGTTCGCCCGAGAGCTCGAGAGGCGCGGCTGCGATGCGATCAATGTTTCAAGCGGCGGACTCTCGCCGGCGCAGCGTATTCCGATTGGGCCGAGCTATCAGGTGCCGCTGGCGCGTGCCGTGAAAGCGGCGGTGCGGATGCCGGTGGTTGCGGTCGGTCTGATCACCGGCTTTGAGCAGGCGGAAGCGATTGTCGGCACCGGCGATGCGGATCTGATCGCGCTTGCCCGAACCATTCTCTACAACCCGCGCTGGCCCTGGCACGCGGCGGCTGAATTAGGCGGCAAGGTACGTGCGCCGAAACAGTATCTTCGTTCTCAGCCGGGCCGGTTCAAGGACTTGTTTGAGAGCGAATGAGAGCACCGGTGCGGGGACGCACACCGAGGGAACACAGTAGCCCTACCGCGACGACCACCAGGCAGCCGATCACGTTGTACCAGAGGAACGAGATGCTGGTGAACGCGGCGACCGCGAAGATCACCGCTTCGCCCGCGAGTACTCCGATGAAAGCGGCGGTGCCGCCGACCCATTTGCAGAAGAAGGCGAGCACGAACACGCCGAGCAGCCCGCCATAGAAGAGCGAACCGACGATATTGACCCGTTCGATGAGCGCACCGAAGCCGCGCGCGCCGAGTGCGGCAAAGGCCACCGCGTAAGCTCCCCAGAAGGTGGTGAAGAGGCGCGAGGCGATCAGGTAATGACGGTCCGGGCGGTTGCGGACGAGGAAGCGGCGGTAGATGTCGACTACGGAAACGGTTGCGAGCGAGTTGATTTCGCCCGAAGTCGAGCCCATGGAGGCGGAGAAGATGACGCCGATCACGAGACCGACGAGCCCGATGGGCAGATACTGCTTCACGAACGAAAGGAAGATGTAGTTGGTGTCGTCGTAATTGGAGGCGTGGTGTTCGCGAGCGACGAGTTTGAGCGCGGCCTGGCGAGTCTGGGAGAAAGAGGCCTGCGCGCGGCGGAAAGCGGCCGTTGAGCCGGGATCGCGGTGCTGGGCAAAATCGAAAGCAGCGGCACGGCGCGCTTCAAAGGCACGGTTGTAGTTGGCTTCGGCTTGTTTCCATTCGGCCGTTTGCGCGAAATGCTCGGCCTCGCGGGGCTGAAACACCATGGGCTGCGGCACAAAGAGCGACAGCACAAACGCCATGGCGCCGATAAACAGGATGAAGAGCTGCATGGGCACTTTCACGGTCGCGTTGAAGAGGAGGCTCAGACGGCTCTGCGCGACGGAACGGCCGGTGAGATAGCGCTGGACCTGGCTCTGATCGCAGCCAAAATAAGCGAGCGCGAGGAAACAGCCGCCGATGAGCCCGCTCCAGAGGTTGTAACGATCGCTCAGATCCCAGCGCAGATCGACGATATTGAGCCGTCCGGCCGCACCGGCCAGATGCAGTGCATGGTTGAAGGAAATCTGCGCGGGCAGCGCGTGCAGGATCATGGTGAGGCTCACGACCAGCGCGATGAAGATCATGGTCATCTGCTGTACGTCGGCCCAGGTGAGAGCTTTGATCCCGCCGGTCGCGGTATAGAGTACGACGAGCGTGCCGATGATGACGGTGATGAGACGATCGGACCAGCCGAGCACTCCAGCCAGCGCGACGGCGGGCGCATAGAGACCGATGCCGGCTGCGAGCCCGCGCTGTATGAGAAAGACCAGGCTGACGAGTGCGCGCGTTTTGGGATCGAAGCGATTTTCGAGGTATTCGTAGGCAGTGTAGACCTTGGCCCGATGGAAGATCGGCACGGCGGTTGCGGACAGGATGACCATGGCGAGCGGCAGGCCGAAATAGAACTGAACGAAGCGCATGCCGTCGACAAAGCCCTGGCCTGTGGTGGAGATAAATGTGATGGCGCTGGCCTGAGTGGCGAGGATGGAAAGGCCCATGGCGTACCAGGGCATGCTCTTGCCGGCGAGCAGGTATTTGGTGACGGTGTTGCTGCCCCGCCCGCGATAGAGGCCATAGCTGACCAGCGAGATAAGCCAGGCAAAGAAGACCACCCAATCGAGCGGTCTCATTGCAGAATGTTTCGCAGGCGCTCGACCAGTCCGCGCTCGACGGTCCCGGCGACGGAATGCTGGGCGCGGGCAGCCCGGCCGACATGGATTTCGCGCAATTCAGGTGTTCGGGCGAGATCGCGAAGCACATCGCCCGACAAACCGGCGCCCACCATCAGCGAAATTTCGGGCGAGGCGGCACCTTGCAATGCGAGAAGACGCGCTTTACGCCGGCTCCAGTCGCCATGGCCGCCGCTGGTGAGGATGCGGTCGATCCGGGGGAAGCGCTTCAGCTCGGCCAGCGCGAGTTCGGCATTCGGAAGCTCTTCAAAAGCGCGGTGAAAGGTGAAGCGGCACTCGGGAGCACAGCGGAGCACGGATTCGAGCGCAGATTGGTCGATTGCGCCATCGCGAATGAAGCCGAGCACGATCCCATCCAGCGGCAGCTGGGCGAAATGGCTCGCTGCGCTCTGGAGCCGCTGCAATTCCTGGCCGTTCCGGACGGACATGGTGGCCGATTCACGCAGCATGACGCGCACCGGTATGCGTACGGCGTCGAGTACGGCGGAGACGACTTCGAAATCGGGTGTCAAACCGCCATGTGCCAGGTCGCGCACCAATTCCAGGCGATCGGCACCGCCCGCTTCGGCTTCGATAGCCTCGGCAGGCGAGGTAACAATCACCTCGAGCACTTTGCGCATGCAAGTCAAGTATGTCAGGCGGGTGGAAACGGGAACGGGCTGGGAAGCTAGCTCCTGAAGGAGCGGGTGATCAGATAGAGAACGGCGATCAGGACAGCACAGTAGAGCAGGACGGCGGTATAGACGCGCTTCCAGGTCCGGAGAAACGGAGGCGGCTCGCTGTCGTGGTCAATTGTCATGCCGTTCGGCAACTCGGAAACTATCGAGTGGCGTAGGATACAGAGTAAATACTAAAATACTGGATTCGGTCATTTCGGTTTAAGATTATGAGCGCCCGGCGAAGTACGGACTCCGGGCGTCTTTTTATTTACGTGAGTGTGCACATTGGGAACATCCACTGAGTCTCGTCAGGCCGAGTCTCGTCAAGTTGGATCGCGGCAACCGGTTCATGTGTTGATCGTTGATGACGAGGAATCGCAGCGGGCGCCGCTGGCGTCGATGATCTCGGGCTGGGGTTTCCGGGTGGAAACCGCGGCGGACGGGCAGGAAGCCCTGGAAAAGCTCGGCGAGTTCCATGCAAACGTCATCGTTACGGATTTGATGATGCCGCGCATGGACGGTTTCGAGCTGATGAAACGGCTGGCGAGCAATGGCGGAATGCCGCCCTCGATTGTGCTGACGGCCTTCGGCAATATCGAAACGGCGATCCAGACGATTCACGATCTGGGCGCGTTCTGGTTTCTGGAGAAGCCGATACAACCGGCGGCGTTGCGCGTGCTGCTCGACCGGGCAGCCTCGCAAAGCCGCCTGGCGGAGGAAACGGAGCGGCTGCAGCGGCAACTGGCTAATTCGGGTGTGCTGGTCGACATGGTCGGCACCTCGCCGCAGATGCAGCAGGTTTTCCACACCATCCAGCAGGTCGCGCCGAGTAAAGCGGCTGTGCTGGTCACAGGCGAGAGCGGCACTGGCAAGGAACTGGTGGCGCGCGCGATTCACCAGCTGAGTCCGCGCCGGACGGGACCGTTTGTGGCCATCAACTGCGCGGCCATGCCCGAGACGCTGATGGAAAGCGAGCTCTTCGGGCATGAGAAAGGTGCCTTTACCGGGGCGCTCGAGCGGCGCGCCGGGTGTTTCGAATTAGCGCAACACGGGACGCTGCTGCTCGATGAACTGGCCGAGATGCCTTCGGGGACACAGGCGAAACTGCTGCGCGTGCTGGAAGACTCGCGCGTGCGGCGGCTGGGCGGCAAGAGCGAGATCTCGGTCGATGTACGGGTGATCGCGGCCACCAACCGCAACCTGGACGAAGCGCTGAAGAAAGGCGATCTGCGCGAAGATCTCTTCTACCGGCTGAACGTGTTCCAGATCCATCTGCCGCCGCTCCGTCAGCGTCTAAACGATCTGCCGATCCTGACCGAAACGCTGATTGCGCATCTGAACCGGAAGCATGGCTCGAACGTGACGTTTGCCAGTCCGGAGGTGCTCGAAGCGTTCCGACGGCATAGCTGGCCCGGCAATGTCCGCGAACTGCGGAACGTGCTCGAGCGGGCGGTGATCATGGCGGGCGAAGGCGCGATCCACATGGCGCATCTGCCGTATGATTTCGGCGCGGCGCCGGGGTCGCGTCCGGCGGCACAGGTTTTCGAGCCCGACGGCGTACGGTTGCCGGTAGGAACCACGGTGGGCGAAGCCGAGAAAGCGTTGATTCAACTGACGCTGCAGCATACCAAGAACAACAAGACGCGGGCCGCCGAAATTCTGGGTATCAGCCTGAAGACGTTGTTCAACAAGCTGAAAGAGTACGGGGCGGCGGAGTCGGCCGAGACAGTAGTCGGTTAGGCTGGCGAGGGCGGTACGGAACGTGTTCGCTGTAACGCGTTCGTAATGCAACTGTCATGCTGCGTTGATGACGGCGCGTCACTCTGGGAAGGCGCCATTGGCGCGCCTCCCATAAACAGATGACCCTAACTCCCGCTTTTCGCAATGTCTTAAAAGCTACGATTCTGCCTTTCCTGGCCGCCGCGCTGCCGCTCGCTGCTCAGACCAGCCTGACGGGCGCGGGCGCGACTTTTCCGGCGCCGATTTACACCAAGTGGTTCGCGGAATACCAGTCCGTCGGAAACGTTCAGATTAACTATCAGGCAAACGGTTCGGGCGGGGGAATCAAGGCGATCACGGACGGCACGGTCGATTTCGGCGCGAGCGATATGCCGCTGACGGACGAACAGATCAAGACCTTCAAGGAGCGCAACGGCGGGACGAACATTCTGCTGTTCCCGACCGTGCTGGGGGCTGCGGTTCCCAGCTACAACGTGCCGGGCGTGACGGGCGATCTGAAGTTCACCGGGAAAGCGCTGGCGGGGATCTTCCTCGGAAGCATCAAGAAGTGGAACGATCCGGAGATTGCGAAGGCGAATCCGGGTGTGAAGCTGCCGGACGATAACATTGTCGTTGTGCATCGTTCCGACGGAAGCGGCACCACTTTTTGCTGGACCGATTATCTTTCGAAAGTGAGCCCGGAATGGAGTTCGAAAGTAGGCAAGAATACGTCCGTGAACTGGCCGGCGGGGCTGGGCGCGAAAGGTAATGACGGTGTAGCCGGTTTGATCAAGCAGCAGAAGGGCTCGATCGGCTACGTGGAGCTGATTTACGCGGTGAAAAATCACCTGGCGTATGGCAGCGTGCAGAACAAGTCGGGGCAGTTTGTGAAGGCGGATCTGAAATCCGTAACGGCGGCCGCGGCTGCGGTGAAGACGATTCCGGCGGATTTCCGCGTTTCGATTACGGATCAGCCGGGCAGCGGGGTTTACCCGATTTCGACCTATACGTGGCTGCTGGTTCCGGCGAAGATCTCCGATGCAGCCAAGCGGCAGGCGCTGACAGGGTTTTTGAAGTGGGCCATCACCAAGGGCCAGGACCTGGTGGAACCGCTCGACTACGCGCGGCTGCCGCAGGCCGTCGTGGCGAAAGAGGAGAAGCAGATCGCGCTGATTCATTAGCGCAGGGCCCGTTTTTCAAGGCTGAATGGCCAGTACCACGCACATTGCCGATGTTCTGCGCCGCCGGAACAACCGCTCGTTTTTCGAGCGACTGGCCGGGGGCGACGAGATTGCATATTCCATTACGCTGATTGCGGCGGTTGCAATTCTGGCGATCGTCGCGCTGATCGTGCTCGAGCTGTGGACGCATTCGACGCCGACGGTGAAAACGTTCGGCTTCGGATTTCTGACGAGTTCGGCATGGGATCCGAACTCGGGCAAATTCGGTGCGCTGCCTTTCATCTACGGTACGTGCCTCACATCGTTCCTGGCGCTGCTGATCGCGGTTCCGCTCGGTGTCGCGGCTTCTGTTTTTCTGGCCGAGATGGCGCCGCCGAAATTATCGGACGTGCTGACTTTCCTGATCGAGCTGCTGGCTGCGGTTCCGAGCGTGATCTACGGGCTGATCGGGATTTTCATTCTGGTACCCGCGATACGCGACTACCTGGTACAGCCGCTCAAAGCAGTATTCGGCTTTCTGCCGATTTTTCAGGGCGATTTCTATGGGCTGAGTTTTCTCTCGGCGGGCATTGTGCTCTCGATCATGGTGGTGCCGTTCATCATTTCGGTCTCGCGCGAGGTGCTGCTGGCGGTTCCGACCGAGCTGCGGGAAGCGGCGCTGGCGCTCGGTGCAACGAAGTGGGAAGCGACCTGGCAGATTGTGCTGCCGGCGGCGAGTACGGGCATCATCGGCTCGGCGTTTCTGGCGCTGGCGCGCGCGCTCGGCGAGACCATGGCGGTAACAATGGTGGTGGGAAACACGCCTAAGATTACGGCTTCGCTGCTTTCGCCCGGTTATTCGATTGCGGCCGTGATTGCGAACGAATTTGCCGAGGCGAGCGGCGATCTGTATGTTTCTTCGCTGATCTTTCTGGGCCTGGTGCTGTTCGGTTTGACGATTGTGATCAACGCGCTGGCGCGCATTCTGATTCTAACCACGACTCGCAGGGGCATGAAATGACGCTCGAAATTTCACCCCGGCGGCGCGTCATCAATTTCGTCATGCTCTCGCTTTCGGGCGTCTGCACGGTGCTGGTGATTGCGGTCCTGTTCTTCATACTGGGCTATTTGTTCGTACACGGCGCGCGTTCGCTCAACTGGAACTTTTTCACGAAGCTACCCAAGCCGGCGGGCGAAACGGGCGGCGGTATGGCGAACGCGATTGTGGGCAGCGGGAAGGTGCTGCTGCTGGCGACGGTGGTGGGTGTGCCGGTCGGATTTCTGGCGGGTGTGTATCTGGCCGAGTACAGTGGAAAAACCTTTGCGTTTGTGATCCGCTACGTAGTCGATCTGCTGAACGGCGTGCCGTCGATCGTAATTGGCATCGTGGGCTACGCGCTGGTGGTGCGGCCCATGCATCATTATTCGACTCTGGCGGGCGGGATCGCGCTGGGCATCATGATGATTCCGATTGCGGTGCGCACGACCGAAGAATTTCTGCGCGCTGTGCCGAACTCGATGCGGGAGGGCGCGATGGCGCTCGGGGCGACGAAAGCACAGACGGTTTTTACGGTGGTGGTGCCGGCGGCCGCCTCGGGACTGATGTCGGGCATGATGCTCAACCTGGCGCGCGTGGCGGGAGAAACGGCGCCGCTGCTGTTTACCGCGCTTGGCAACATGTTCTGGAGCAAGGGCTGGCTGGCGCCGATTGCGACGCTGCCGGTGATGATCTACAATTACGCGATTGCGCCGGATGAAGATCTGCACCAGCAGGCGTGGGCGGCTGGATTCGTGCTTCTGCTTTTGATATTGGTGGTCAATGTGACTGCCCGGATGATCATCGCGCGAGGACCAGCGTCCTCCAGGAGATAAATGCTCGTGGCTACTCAGGGACAGCCGGTGTTGAATCCGGCAGCATCGTTACCGGCACAGGCTCCGGCTCCAAAGACACAGCCGGCGAGCAAGCTCATTGCGCGCAACATTAATTTCCACTACGGCTCCTTCCAGGCGCTGCACGACATCAGCCTGGAGATACCGACGCATCGCATTACGGCGTTCATCGGTCCATCGGGCTGCGGAAAGTCGACGTTTCTGCGGACCATGAACCGCATGAACGAGACGCTGCGCAATACACACGTAGACGGCGAGCTGCTGCTGGATGGAGAGAACCTGCTGACGCTCGATGTGACGGATGTGCGGCGGCGGGTCGGGATGGTGTTTCAGAAATCGAACCCATTCGCCAAAACAATTTTTGACAACGTGGCGTACGGGCTGCGCGTGAACGGGATTCGCAAGAAGTCGATCATCGACGAGGCGGTGGAACGCAGTCTGACGCATGCCGCGCTCTGGAGCGAAGTGAAGGACAAGCTGCAGAAGCCGGCGTCGGCGCTTTCGGGCGGCCAGCAGCAGCGCCTGTGCATTGCGCGCGCGCTGGCAGTCGAGCCGGAGGTGCTGCTGCTGGACGAACCCTGTTCGGCACTCGATCCGATCGCAACACTGAAGATCGAAGAGCTGCTGTTTCAGCTGAAGGAAATGACGACCATCGTGATCGTCACGCATAATATGCAGCAGGCGGCGCGGCTGGCGGATCGGACTGGCTTTTTCCTGCTGGGGCGGCTGATCGAGCTCGACGATACGCGCAGGATTTTTCAGAATCCCGGCAAGAAAGAGACCGAAGATTACGTGACGGGTCGCTTCGGCTGATTCCGGAGCGAATGGGGGTGGGGGTTGGAGAAGCGAGGTAGAAGTTGCGCCACTTTGAACAAGAACTCGAGAAGCTGAAAGCAAAGCTGCTCGAGATGAGCGCCCTGGTAGAGAGCGCGATTTATCGCAGTGTGCAGGGAGTTGTCGAAAAGAGCGAGGACCTGGCGCAGCAGGTGCTTCGCAACGAGGCGCGCGTTAATCAGCTCGAAATCGAGATCGATGATATGGCGATCAGCCTGCTTGCACTGCAGGCCCCGC
The DNA here is from genome assembly GCA_021325235.1 of Terriglobia bacterium. Taxonomy (GTDB): domain Bacteria; phylum Acidobacteriota; class Terriglobia; order Bryobacterales; family Bryobacteraceae; genus Bog-105. Next base: position 474,813 of record JAJPHN010000025.1, read on the forward strand.
TGGCCATCGACCTGCGGTTGATTACCGCGGCGATCAAGATCAATAACGATTTGGAGCGCATGGGCGATCTTTCCGCCAGCATTGCACAGAGCGCGCTGGCGCTGATGCGGGAGCCGGTGATCCGGCCCATGATCGATATTCCGCATATTGCGGGACTGGCGCAGAGCATGGTTCGCAAGGCGCTGGATGCGTTCGTCAATCGCGACGCTGAGATGGCGCGCAGCGTGCTGGCATCCGATGACGCAGTGGACAACATGCGCACGGCGAGCTTCCATGAGCTGATGAGCTTCATGGAGAAGAACCCGCAGCAGATTCCGCAGGCGCTGTGGCTGCTATCGGTGATCCGGAATCTGGAGCGGATTGCGGATCATGCAACGAATATTGCCGAGGATGTGCTGTTTATGGTGAAGGGCATTGACGTGCGGCACCATAACGAAGAGCGCACGGCAGTGAATCAGTAGAGTGTGGGGCAGGATCGGAGTGCTGCCCCACACGCATCCCATCAGAAGTAGAACTTGAAGACGAACTGAACGCTACGTGCGCCGTAGAGGTAATCGGCGAAGCCGAAGTTCTTGTTCGTGAGCTTGCCGGTGCTGTCGAAGCTCAGGATCAGGTTCGAATCGTTTGATCCGGCCGCTGGGCTGAAGGCCGTGAGCGGATGATTGATGAAGTTGTACGCCGAAACCCGGAACTGAATCTTCTTGTACTCGGAAAGCTGAAAGTTCTTGAAGAGCGAAATGTCCGTATTCCAGAACGCTGGCGTCTTCACATATGGAAGAACGAATGATCCGTTGTGGCCCGGCGACGGCGGAGCGAGGCAATTGCCATTGATGAACTGGTTGCTCTTCAATCCTTTGCGCGGATCGCAGGTCACCACCGGCTGAGCGCTGATGTTCGGTGTTCCGGTTATATCCTGAGCCGAGACTCCGAGTCCGCTGATATCGAGCCCGTTCGGCAGCACTGAGCCGGGTGAGCCGGGCAGTATCGTTCCGCTCATACCGAAGTTCGAGCTGACCTGTCCTTGCAGCGGCGTCCCGCTTTCAATCTGGGTCACACCCGAGATCTGCCACCCGTTGACGACACCTTTCAGCAGCCGGTTGCCGTGAATGGGGTCGGGTAGCTGAATGATGTAAGCGGCGTTGAAGACCTGTGTGCGGTCGTTCGGGAGGACGCCATAGCTGTTATTGATATTGACCTGATCGCCGACTCCATTGTTTCCGCCCTCACCACGAATACCGAGCGCTTTACTAAAGGTGTAGTTCACCAGGTAATTCACTCGTCCGCTCTGCTTGTTCCAGCTGGCCTGCAGCGAGTTGTAGTTCGAGTAGAGGGTGTGGATGATTTCGTGGATTGAACCATAAAGCGGATAGGGCTGCAGGGTTGTAGTGGCCGGAGAGTTCGAGACGCAGTCCGCTTTGGTTTTTCCGCCGGCCATACAGGCTGCGACGCTCGCAGGCGTCCCGAAGAGGCTTAGATTCTGCGGGGTGAAGAGCGTTCCGTAGGGTAGCGCGTTCAGGTTGCCGAAGTTATTGTTCCAGTTATTGAGATAGCGGGCCTGATTGCCGACGTAGGATATCTCGAACAGTGAAGACCAGGGCATGCGCTGCGAAATGGTGAAGCTGTAGCTCCGGGTTTCCGGCTGCTGGTTGTCGTGCGGATCGAGCGAAGTGGTTCCTGGAACGGCGGTGCCCGGCGTCAGAGTCGCGAGCGAGGCGAAAGTAAGCGGCTGGTTATTCGCCGGATTTGGCACAGAGTAAGTGAACGAGCCCGCCGAGGTGCCGAAACCTGCCGCCTGCACGTTCTGTTCGTCGTGGTAACGATACCAGCCGACGCCACCGCGCACTACGGTCTTTCCGCTGCCAAAGATATCCCAGGCGAAGCCAAAGCGAGGATTGTAGAAGAAGGCGCGCGAGCCGGTGCCTGAATTCGGGATGCTCGAATCCTTGGCGTGCCAGGTAAAGCCGGTCAGCGAGGCTGCCGTGGATTTGGGATCGTACAGGCTCGGGATGAAGACCGCCGCGCCTACGTTGTTGTCCTCCGTCCACGGGCCAAGATGATCGAAACGCAGGCCATAGTCGAGCGTGAAGCGGCGCGTGACCTTCCAGGAATCCATGCCGAAGAAGGCGACGGACGTGTAGTGCATCGGCAGAATGTAGTCGTAGTTCGATTCGTTGTAGCCAGTGATGATGCCGGTCAGCATGTCGGCGTAGGCATTGCCGGTGCTGCCCTGGTTCCAGTTGGCAAACTGGAATTCGCCGTTCTGGTAGCTGTCGCTCGGCTGCTGGTTCTTAGTGTGCTCCCAGTAGTAGCCGAACTTCATGGTATGGGTGCCTTTCACCCAGGAGACGTTGTCGGCGATGGTCGGCAGCCACTTGTTGGCGTACAGGTTGCCGTTGGCGGCCTGGAAGCCGCTGGGATTCAGCATATTGGCCACACCGTCGCTCCAGCCGGTCATCACCGGAAGTACGGTGTGCGGCTGGTTGTTGAACAGGTAGTGATAGTTGATGCCAACGTTCTTGGGATCGACCTTAGCCGGATCCACGAAGGTGTTCGGGACGTACAGGTTGGTGTACGTGAAGATGAATTCGTTCGTCAGCGTCGGCGTGAAAACTTTGGTCAGGTTGGCCGAGATCGAATCGGACGTGTTGCCTTCCTGCAGCGGTGACGGATAGGGAACGGTCGGATTGGTGCCCCACCATTCCGTGCTGTTGTTGTGGTTCAGCTCGCGCTGGCCGTTGTAGCTGACAAACAGCTTGGTGTTGTCGTTGATGCTCCAGTCAATGCGGGGCCGAATCTGCCACATGTTGTCGGAGTGAGTGGTGGCGTAGATGTAGTTATAGCCGCCCGGGTTGCTGCTGGCGCTGGTGTTGGGCAGCGCGTACAGGTTCATCATCGCCAGGCCGGTCGGGTTGATTCTGTTAGCCGGAATCTGTCCGGTCGGCGTTCCGTAAATCCCACTGGTGGCCGCTCCTGTGATTGCATAGCCGGATGCCGAGGTCGTGACGCTGTTCAGATAGGACTGGGTGAAGTTGCCGGCGCGCATTTCCGCGGTAGGCACAAAAGAACTGAAGATGTCGTGGCTCGGATCCTGCGTCTGCTGCCGGTAATATTCATACGCGAAGAAGAAGAACAGTTTGTCGCGATTGCGGTTGAACCGGGTGTGCGGAATCAGCACCGGACCGCTGATGTTGCCGCCGGGATAGTAGAAGTAAGTGTCGGGTTTGGGACCGATCTTGGTTCCGTTGGCGTAATAGCCGAGGGAGTTGTCGTAGGCATTGTTGGCGTCGAAGACGCTGTTGCGCGCATAGAGGTAGGCTTCACCGTGGAACTGGCTGCCGCCGGATTTGCCGACGGCGGAAATGACCACCGGCCCCTTGGCGTTATCAGCGCCGAAGTTCGAGGTCAGAACCTTGAGCTCCTGCGTCATGTCGGCCTGGGTATTCACGGCCTGACCGCAATTGCAGCCCGGATCGACGATGTGCGCGCCATCGGAAGTGATGTCGAGCGCAGCCGTCCGCAGTCCGTTGGCGGAAAAGCTGCCGACCGGGCCGGAGCCGGTACCCTGCACCTGCCCGTTATAGGCGGAGGGGTTCAGCGAACCTCCCTGCGAGAAGCCCGGCAAAATCTTGATGAACTCGGCCGCGTTCTGCCCCTGGATTTGAACGTTCTGGATCAGGTTGGAGTTGATGACCATCGACTTCTCGCCCGAGTCGACCGGGGTGATCGATTCGGCGACGCCGGTGACCATTACTGTTTCGGTGGCGGCGCCGACCTGCATGGTCAGATCCGAGAGGTTGCGGCGGTCGCCGGCATCGAAGTGGACTCCGGTGCGCTGCAGTTTCTGAAAACCCTTGGCTTCGACAGTTACGATGTAGTCGCCCGGCGGAACGGCATTGATGGAGAAGAATCCATCATTATTGGTTACCGTGCGGCGCTCATCGCCGGCTGCGACCGCATTTGTCAGCACCACGGTCGCGTTGGGAATCACCGCGCCGGAGGCATCGGAAACGGTGCCGGTGAGGGTGCCATTGGTGCTCTGGGCGTTGAGAGCAGTGTTCGCGATCAGCAAAGCGCAGACCGGGAGCGCCATTCGACAGACTCGCTTGAGGGTTTTCAACATGGAAATAGAAGACTCCACCTTTTGGGCTACTTTTTCTCTGGAGTATAGGTGGAAAAGTTGCCGCTCGTTAGGTTACTTTCGTTACGCCGACGACGCAAAAAAGCAGCAGGGGATCTAACCTAAGTGCCTTTGTTTCCCGAAAAGTACCGCTCCGTACGGGTCTATCCGGGTTTGTAACCGTTACACCCCAATGAGGCTCCGTGAGGTGCCATTGTTGCCGCGGGTATGATATACCAGACTTACGTTACACCTATGAGGAGTCTTGTCTCGCCTTCCGTCGAGCGGGAGCGGGCGGCGCTCGAAGCTGTTTTAGCCTCCGAACGATTTGCTCGCTCCCCGCGACTGGCCCGGCTGCTGGCGTATCTGTGTCAAAAGAGCTTTGATGGCGAAGCGGACCAGATCAAGGAGTACAACATCGCCACCGAAGTGCTCGGACGGCCGGTAGAGTTCGATCCGAGCCAGGATGCTATCGCGCGAGTGGAAGCGCACCGGCTGCGGAAGAAGCTGAAGGAGTACTACGCGGAAGAGGGCTCCGGCGACGAAATACGGATTGTGCTGCTGCCGGGCAAATATGTCCCGGAATTCGTGCGGGCTCGTCATTCTTCCGGCAATGGCTGCGGGCAGCCGTCCGAAGCTGCATTTGCAGAACCAACCGTTGTGCTGCCGGCGGAGCCCGAAGCTATCTCTGAGCCTGAGCCGCCGGCTGAGCCGGAGCCCGTTCGAGTGGCTTCGTTTTTACAAATCGTCGAAACCGAGCAGCCGCCCTCACCGCGCAGGAGCTGGCGTCGCTGGCTCTATTGGGGTTTGGCTGCGTGCCTGGCGCTCGCGGTCGTCCCGCTCTGGAAGCTTTCGAGGGGTCATACGGTCGCGCTGGCGGGTGCCTCGCCGCGGCCACTGGTGAGCGGCATTCCATCCGGGTATATCGATGCACAGCAGCCGGTGCGTCTGCTGGCCGGCTCAAGCCGAAGCAGCCACATCGACCGTATGGGAAACGTGTGGCAGGCCGACCGCTATTTCAGCGGCGGCAGCACGTCCGAATGCCCGCATGAATTTTTCGCCCGCACCAATGATCCGATGCTGTTCGCAAGTTATCGCAACGGCGGCGAGTTTTCTTACAGCATTCCGCTTGCGCCCGGAACGTACGAGATGCATCTGTTTTTCGTCGAGACGGTCTATGGGCCGGGGCTGGTGACGGGCGGCGGCGAAAACAGCCGGACCTTCGGCGTGGTGCTGAACGGTAAGCTCTTGCTCGACAATTTCGACATCGTCTCGGATGCGCGCGGGCCGAACATTGCAGACGAGCGCGTCTTCCGCGACGTCCATCCCGACAAAGATGGCAAGCTGCATCTGCAGTTTTATAGCGAGCGAGGGCAGGCGGTGGTGAGCGCCATCGAAATCCTCCCCGGACTGGAAAACCGGCAGCTTCCGATCCGTCTCGTGGCGCAGGAGAACTCGGTCACCGATCACCTGGGCCACGTGTTTGCGCCCGATACGTACTACAGCGGCGGCCAGACTTCGATTCACCGCGTGGCCATCACCGGTACGGAGGATCCGGATCTCTATGCCGGCGAACGCTACGGAAATTTCAGTTACGCCATTCCGGCCGATACACGCGATCTGTACAGCGTGACGGTGCATCTGGCCGAAGCGTACTGGGGCGGACCGCTCGACCAGACGCATGGCGGTCCCGGGAGCCGCCTTTTCAACGTAGATTGCAACGGCGTACGGCTGCTCGAAAACTTCGACATTTACAAGCAGGCGGGGGGCGGGTTTCGCGCGCTCACCAAGACGTTCCACCGGCTGAAACCGAATGCGCAGGGCAAGCTGGTGCTGTCGTTTGAGCCGGTGGAGAACTACGCTTCTCTTTACGCGCTCGAAGTGGAGGATGAAGGCCGCTAGCACGCGATTTGCGTGTTAGGATAAAGCACATTCGTGAAGTACCGTCTAGCATTGGCCGTAGTGTGGGCCGGCCTTTTATGCGGACAAGCCCGGCAGTCCCCGCAAGAGCTTTTGAAGGAAGCGATCGCGTTCCAGCAACAGGGCAAGCTCGATCAGGCGATCCACGACTACGAGCTGTTCCTGGATATGTACCCGAAGGTAGCCGAGGTGCGCTCGAATCTGGCGGCGGCGCTGGTGGGCAGCGGGCGCTACGCCGAAGCGATTGAAGAATACCAGCGCGCGCTCGAGACCAAGCCCGATCCGGCGGTGCGCCTGAACCTGGCGCTGGCGTACTACAAGGCGGCCAATTACCCGAAAGCGGCCGAAGAGCTCGATAAAGTACATGCCGCGGAGCCGGCCAATTCGCAGGCGCTGCTGCTGCTGGCCGATTGCAATCTGCGCATGGGCCGGAATAAGCGAGTGATCGAGTTGTTGAATCCGTTTTATACGGCGAACCCCGGCAATCTGGGGGCGGCGTATTTGCTCGGCACAGCGCTGGCGCGCGACGGACAGACCGTGGCCGCACAGCCGGTGATCAATCAGATTACGAGCCGGGGCGATTCGGCCGAAGTGCGGCTCTTGATGGGCACGGCCAAATTCACGGGCCGCGATTTTCACGGCGCGTTGGACGATCTGAAGAAAGCCGTGGATATGAATCCGAATCTGCCCGATGTTTATTCTTATTACGGCATGGCGCTGCTGCTGACCGGCGATCAAAACGGCGCGCGGCAGGCGTTTGAAAAAGAGCTCCAGCACGACCCGAATAATTTCGACGCCAATCTGCGCATGGGTTTCCTGCTGCGCAACGATCAGGATTACGATCAGGCGCTGCCGTATCTGGAGCGGGCGCTGAACGTACGGCCGGGCGATCTGGCGGTACGATTTCAGATTGCCTCGGTTCATCTCGGCCAGGGCAAGGAAGACCTGGCGCGCGGCGAATTGGAGAAGATCGTGAAAGAAGCGCCGTCGTTTCTCGAAGCGCACGTGACGCTGGCCACGATTTACTATCGCGAAAAGCGGAAGCAGGACGGCGATCGCGAGCGTGCCATCGTGGACAAATTGAATGCGGAACGGCAGGCGCAGCAGGTCGAGGCGGGCAAATGATGCGTTGCGCGGTACGGACCATCATTGCGGCGGCCGGGCTCGTGGCGGCCGCGCTGGCGCAAACACCGAACAAGCCGGCTGCAGGTGGCAGCAGCTTCGAACGGCTTGCGAAACAGGCCGACGCGGCGCGAACAGCGAATCAGGTGGACGATGCCATTCGCCTCTACAAGCAGGCATTGCGCATCAAGCCGTCCTGGGAAGAAGGCTGGTTCAGTCTCGGGATGCTGAATTATCAGCTCGATCAGTATGAGGAAGGGCGCGATGCTTTCCGGCACCTGACGGTGATCAACCCGAACGTGGCGGTGGGCTGGGCGATGCTCGGCCTTTGCGAATTTGAGACGAAGCAATACGCCGAAGCGCTGCGGCACCTGGAGAAAGGCAATACGCTCGGGCTCGGGCAAAGCGAGCAGATCGCGGATGTGACGACCTATCATCTGGCGATGCTGCTGACGCGCTACGAGCGCTACGAAGAGGCCATGAAGCTGCTCACGCAGTTTTCGCAGCATGGCAAAGACACGCCGGATTACGTGCAGGCGATGGGTATTGCAGCATTGCGCAAGCCGCTGCTGCCATCGGAGGTGCCGCCCACCGAACATGAGCTGGTGATGGATGTCGGGCGCGCGATGTTCGATGCCACGGCGCTGCGTATGAGCGAGGCCGCCAGCGAATTTCGCCGGCTGATCGAAAAGTATCCGAAAGAATCGAATATTCATTACCTGTTCGGAACATTTCTGCTTTACAGCGACGCCAACCAGGCGCTCGATCAGTTCAAGCAGGAGCTCGAGATTACGCCGAATCATGTGCCGACGCTGGTCACGATGGCGGGCGAGTATGCGCAGCGCGAGGATTACAAGACCGGGCTGGTCTATGCGGAGCGCGCCGTGGAAGCGTCGCGCGATTCGTTTGCGGCGCACGCCGTGCTGGGGCGGATTCTCATGGCCGGCGATATCAATCTCGAGCAGGGCATTAAGGAACTCGAAACGGCGCGGCGGCTCGAGCCCGGAAGCCCGCAGGTGCATTTCTTTCTGGCCACTGCCTATGGCAAAGCGGGGCGCAAGGAAGACGCGGCGCGCGAGCGCGAAGAGTTCATGAAGCTGCGCAAAGAGTTCGACGAGAGTACTGCGGCAGCCGAGCGGCGCAGCGGTCCTAAGTCCGATCAGCCATGACGGTGCGGGCGGCGATTTGCGCCGGATGGCTGCTGGCCGGAGTCTTGTTTGCGCAAACACCGGCGCATAACTTCCGCGATGTGCGCAATTGCGCGACGTGTCATCCGGCGCAGGCGAAGTTCCATCCGGAGACCTCGATGGCCCACGCCATGGAGACGGTGGCCGAATGCAGCATTCTACAGAAGCATCCTGTCATGACCGTGCAGCTCGATCGTTACTCCTACCGCATCGAACGGCGCGGGGAGCAGAGCATCTACACGGTCACGGACGGAATCGAGACGTTTACGATTCCGCTGGGCTGGGCCTTCGGACTGGGCGCGGCGGGGCAGACGTATGTCTTCGAGAAAGACGGCGCGTTTTATGAGAGCCGGGTGAGTTATTACCGGCAGATCGATGCGCTCGACATCACGATGGGCGGCCAAAAGCTGCATCCGACCAACATTCTCGAAGCGGCCGGACGCTATATGGGGCCGCGCGAAGCCGCGCTTTGTTTTGGCTGCCACAGCACCAATGGCGCGACCAAGACCGACGTGACGCTCGCGAGCATGACGCCGGGCGTGCAGTGCGAACGCTGCCATGGCGATACCGAGCATCATCTGGAGGGATTGAAACGCGGCGATCCCACGCTGTTTGCGATGAAAAAGCTCACCGGCATGAGTACGGAGGATACCTCGAATTTCTGCGGGCAGTGCCACCGGACATGGGCGCAGATTGCCATGAACGGGCCGCACGGCACGGCCAACGTGCGCTTCCAGCCATACCGGCTGGCGAACAGTAAATGCTACGACGCCGAAGACAAGCGGATTGCGTGCACGGCGTGTCATGATCCGCACCGCGAGGTCGATCACAACCTGGCCGATTATGACGCGAAATGCCAGGCGTGCCATGCAGGAGGCAAGCCGGCGGCGAAGGCGTGCAAGGTCGCGACCAGCAATTGCGCTTCCTGCCACATGGTGAAAGTGGAATTACCCGGAGGCCATCATAAGTTCACCGACCACGATATCCGGCTGCCTGGTACCAGCTATCCGGATTAGGATGTAACCTTTCCCCCGAATGCGACGTTGTGTGAAAGAATAGCGGGACGAAACGTATGAACCGAGTATGGAAGGCGGCGCTTTGGCTCGCCGCAGCCGGCAGCTGTTATGCTCAGGCGACTCAAAATGCCCCTGCGGCTGGCGGTCAGGAGCCGACGTTCAAGGCGGGCGGGGAAGAAGTCGTGCTCGACGTGGTGGTGCGCGACAAGAAGAATCACCCGCTGAACGATCTGAAGGCGCAGGATTTCGAAGTTTTCGATAACGGTGCAAAACGTCCGATCAAATCATTCCGCCTGGTGCAGGGGAATGAAGCGGTGAGCGCGGAGGGCACGCGGACGCCGCTCGATCCGCTGCGGCAGATCCGGTTGTTGACGCTGATCTTCGACGGCCTGGACAACAACGGGCGGCGGCTCTCGCGCGATGCGGCCATGAGCCTGGTGAAGAGCGAACTGCAGCCGAATGTCTATATCTCAGTGCTGGCCATCGATCAGACGCTCGAGGCGATTCAGCCCTTTACGAACGATCGCGATCTGCTGAAGAAGGCCATCGATCGGGCGACCAGTGGCGCTCTGAATTTCGCTTCTGATACGGCGCGGGTGCGGGCGCAGCTCGAGCAGATGGTAGGTCCGAACCAGGCGGGGCAGGGAATGGCGGACCAGGTGGCCTCGATGTCGGATGGAAGCAACGGGCAGAGCGGTCCGGCGGGAGCGCCGAACCATGCCGCCGCCGCCAATGCCGCCATGGCGAAAATGATGCTGCGTACGCTCCAGACGAGCCAGCTCGACGTTTCCACCGAGCGCGGGCGGCAGGTGATTGCGGCGCTGCTACAGGCGGTGAAAGAGCAGTACAGTTTGCCCGGACGAAAGAGCATTCTCTATTTCACGCCCGGATTTCAGATTCCGCAGGGCATGGAGCAGCCGTTTCAGGCAGTGATCAGCATTGCGAACCGCTCGAATGTGAGTTTCTACGCGCTCGATGCAAGCGGCCTGGGAATCGACGCGAAGAACGATATGTCGAATTCGGAGCTGAAGGATTCGGTCGGCGCAGCGGCGCAGAATATGCACCGCGGCAACGTGAGTTTTGAAAACGCACGCTCCGCCGATACGGCGATTGAGGCAGGACGCGCCAATGTGCAGGACACGCTGGCGATTCTGGCGGATTCCACCGGCGGCACTCTCATCGCGAATACCAACGATTTCACCGGCAAGCTGAAGCGCCTGACGGAAGATCTGGAAACCTATTACGAAATCACCTACGACCCGCAGATCGCTACCTACGACGGCTCGTTTCGTAAAGTGAGCGTGCGGACCGATGTGGCCAATGCGCGCATCCAATCGCGCTCGGGATATTTTGCGCTGCCGCCCGCCATGCGCACACAGGCTGTGCTCGCGACCTACGAAGTGCCTCTGCTGAAAGCGCTGAGCACGCCGCCACTGCCGCGCAGCTTCGGTTTTGAAACGGCCGCACTGCACTTCAAGGGTGCGAATAATACGTCGGATTGCGTGCTGGTGCTCGATATCCCGATCGGAAACCTGACCGTGCAGAAGGATCCGGCAACGAACCAGTATGCGGCGAAATTTGCCTACGTGGTTTTGGTGAAGGACAGCAAAGGCGAGATCATCAAAAAACTGCACAGCGAGGTGCCGCTGAAACTCGATCCCGCGAAGGTGGAAGCGATCAAAGCGGCGAGCCACTTCATCGATGTGCAGAATTTTGAACTGCAGCCCGGGCGCTATACGCTCGAGTCGGCTGTGCTCGACAGCGACGGCAATCGCATCAGCGCGCGCAAATCCGTGTTTATCATCCCCTCCGCCAGCGATTCGCTGAGCATCAGCAGCGTGGCGCCCATCCGCGACATGAAACCGAAGGGTGATACGCCACCGACGAATCCGCTGCTGATGGAGAACCAGGTGGTCTCGCCGATGATCAATCCGACGGTGAAAAAGGCCGACACCAAGACGTTGTCGTTCTACGTAGTGATCTATCCGGGCAAGGCGAGCAGCGAGAAGCCTACTCTGCAGATGGAATTCAGCAAGGACGGACAGGTGCTGGGCGGAGGTTCGCCGCCGCTCGGAAACGCCGATGCGCAGGGGCGGATTCAGTATGTGGCAACGGTGCCGCTCGAGCAGCTTCCGGCCGGCAACTACCAGGTTCGCTTCGTGGCAAAGCAGGGTACAGAGGCGAGCGACGAATCGGTGACGTTCACGGTCGAATAGAGTTCCGCAAACAAATCAGTAAAGCACTTTGCTGGCTGAGGCGGACCATTCCCGGAACGGTTCCAGACGGTTTCCGGCGTCCACGTGGTAGCCGGGCACGCCGCGCTGGGCTGGCGGAAGCGCGATTTCGCTATAGATGAACTTGTCGTCAAAACCCGCCTCGGCCGCCTCGTCCCTTGTGCAGGCGTAGTAGCAGGCGCTAAGCCGGGCCCAATACAGCGCGCCCAGGCACATGGGGCACGGTTCGCAACTGCAATAAATTTCGCAGCCCTGAAGCTCGAAAGTTCCAAGCGCCTGGCAGGCGGCGCGGATCGCCACAATCTCGGCATGTGCGCTCGGGTCCTTGGCCGTAGTGACGAGATTTACGCCGGTGGCCAGAAGCCGGTCATCTTTTATGACGACTGCACCGAACGGTCCGCCACGGCTGGAGCGCACGTTTTCGACCGCGAGCTCGATGGCCCGCCTGATCCAAGCTTCTTTCACAATTCAGCGCAAACTACATTCTGACCGGCGGCACTTCGAGGAACCGGCCGAATCACCTTCCGGATGTGCCTTATCCCGCTCTTCGGCAGGAATAACATCCAAATCGCTGCATCTGATTGTTATAATTCGGGCATAAGTCTTTTTATGGCACCCATAAGTCTCGCCGACGACGTTACGGCTTCCAACCCGGTCCCGGCAGACCGGGCCGCCAAGAAAATCATACTTCTGAAGCCCCGCGGATTTTGTGCCGGGGTGGTGCGTGCCATCGACGTGGTCCGCATTTCGCTTGATCTTTACGGCGCGCCGATTTATGTCCGCAAAGAAATTGTCCATAACCGGCATGTAGTCGACGAGCTTCGCGCGGCGGGCGCCATCTTCGTGGAAGAGCTCAGCGAAGTACCGGAAGGCGCTCGTGTGATCTTCAGCGCCCACGGCGTTTCGCCTGCTGTTCGCTCCGAAGCAAAGGAGCGCCGGCTACAAGTGATCGACGCCACCTGTCCGCTGGTCACCAAGGTTCACCTGGAGGCGGTTCGTTTCGCAAAACAGGGCTACACGATCGTGCTGATCGGGCATCGCGATCACGATGAAGTGATCGGAACTCTTGGAGAAGCCCCGGAAAGTACGAAACTTGTTTCCGATGTGGCCGATGTCGACCGCTTGCAGATTCCCGATCCGAATCGGGTTGTTTACCTGACGCAGACCACGCTCTCGCTGGATGAAACCAGCGATATTGTGAAGCGGCTGCGCGAGCGTTTCCCGAATATCATCGGGCCCAAGACGCAGGACATCTGCTACGCAACCGAGAACCGGCAGCTGGCCGTCAAAGCAGTAGCGCCGCTTTGCCAGTCGTTGCTGGTGGTCGGGTCACAAAACAGCTCCAATTCGCGACGGCTGGTAGAAGTTTGTGAGAAGGCGGGAGTTCCGGCGTATTTGCTGGATGATTCGAGCGAAGTTCGTGCGGAAATGCTCGAAAATGTGGATACAGTAGCGGTAACAGCGGGTGCTTCGGCCCCCGAACATCTGGTGCAGGAGCTGATCGCGCATCTGAAGAGCCACGGCTACCACGAGCTCGAAGAGGCCGAGATCAAAGAGGAAGATGTACGTTTTACGCTGCCGGCGGATCTGGAGAGTTTCACGCCCCGGCTGCATACGGTGCGCGCCTGAGCGATGTGCCAGTCGATCGAGAAACGATGAAGTTGAGCGCTCAAATTGACGATTTGCTAGGTTTTGCCGTTGGGGATGCCATCCGAAAAGCATCCTCGGCGCTGCTCGCCAAGCAAGCGCCGGAGGGCTACTGGTGGGCGGATCTGCGGGCGGACACGACGCTCGAATCCGACTACATCCTCATGGAGCTCTGGCTCAATCCGCCGGTCAACGGAGTCTGGAATCCGCCCACGCGCGGCAAGATCATGCGCGCGGTCGATTCGATTCTCGCGCGTCAGTTGGACGATGGCGGCTTCAATATCTATCTGCACGGCCCGTCCGAAGTCAACGCTTCGATTAAGGCGTATTTCGCGCTGAAAGTGGCCGGGCTGCCAACGGCCGATGAACGCATGCGCAAATTGCGCGAGCGAATCCTGGCGCTCGGCGGTTTGCAGGCGGCCAACAGCTACGTCCGGACCAACCTGAGCCTGTTCAATCTGTTTCCGCGCGACGCCTGCCCCTCGATTCCGCCGGAAATCATCCTGCTGCCCTTCAAGTTCATCTACCAGATGTCTTCCTGGACGCGGGCCATTGTTCTTTCGCTTTCGATTGTTCACGCGGCCAATCCGGGGCGTCCGGTGCCGGCGGGATTCACGCTCGACGAGCTCTTTGTGCCGGGCGCTCCGCTCACGCCGCCGCGCGATAAGAAGCTTTTCAGCTGGCGCAATTTCTTCCTGCTGCTCGACCGCATGCTCAAGGCCTGGGAAAAGCTGGGCCTGCATTTCGTTCGCGAGCGCGCTACAAAAAAGTGCCTGGAATGGATGATCGAGCACTTCGAGGCCTCCGATGGCTTGGGCGCAATCTATCCGTCGATGCAGTACGCCATCATGGCGCTCGATGTGATGGGTTATCCTCCCAATCATCCGCTGCGCGCTGAAGCGGAAAAGCACTTCAACTATCTGATGGTGGACGACGAGCGCGGCTTCTACATGCAGCCCTGCTTTTCGCCCGTATGGGATACCGCGATTGCGAGCTTTGCCTTAGCCGAAGCCGATACCGCTCCTGCCGACAAGCTGCGCCGTACAGCGGACTGGCTGATCTCGAAAGAGATCCGGCGTAAGGGCGACTGGTCGGTGAAACGTCCCGATGCTGAGCCCTCGGGCTGGGCGTTCGAGTTCAACAACGGGTTTTATCCTGACGTTGACGATACGGCCATGGTGCTGCTGGCGCTGCAAGGTCTTGAAGCCAGCGACACCGCTGCCCAGCGCGCCTGCATCAAACGCGCGATCGACTGGCTGCTCACGATGCAAGGCAAAGACGGCGGCTGGGCGGCTTTCGATGTCGACAACGACTGGAAGATTCTGAGCCATGTGCCGTTCGCCGATCACAATGCCATGCTCGATCCGTCATGCCCGGATATCACCGGACGCGTACTCGAAGCGCTGATCGGTGCGGGTTTGCCGAAAACGCATCCGGCCATCCGCCGCGGTGTGGAGTATTTGCTCGGGGTGCAGGAAGCCGATGGTTCCTGGTACGGGCGCTGGGGCGTTAATTATCTCTACGGTACATTCCTCGCGCTGCGCGGCCTGCGCGCCGCCGGCCTGAGCGAAAATGAACCACCAATTCAGCAGGCCATCGAATTCGTGCGCGCTTATCAGAACCGCGACGGCGGCTGGGGCGAGAGCTGCTCGAGCTACGACGAGGGCCGCTTCATGCCAAATCCGAGCACTCCGTCGCAAACCGCCTGGGCGATTCTGGCGCTGCTGGCCGGAGGCGATACCCGCAGCGAAAGCCTGCACAACGGCGTGGATTATCTGGTCCGCACGCAGCGCGCCGATGGCAACTGGAACGAAGAGTACTGCACCGGCACCGGTTTCCCGCGCGTGTTCTATCTCGAGTACACCGATTACCGGCACACCTTCCCGCTGCTGGCGCTTTCGCAGTATCGCAAAGTAATGTCCGAATCGCCCGAACGGCTGGCCACCGGTATGGCCGCCGGGACATCCAGCTTCTCGCGCTCGCGACGGGAAGAAGTTCCCTCCTACGCGCGCGCGTTCGACGCCTCCGCGGCGCCGATCGCTACACCCGGTTTCCCACCTCTTTCGAAATCCGCGAACGTATGATCCGCCGCTTCCGGAACCCACGGCGGCATTGTGCGCCCGTTTTCGACGGGGCGCCTTGAGCGGTCCTCTCACGCTGGTTACAGGCGCGACTGGCTTCATTGGCTGGCATATTGCGCGCCTGCTCACCGAACGGGGACACCGGGTTCGTGCCCTCTGCCGGCCCTCCAGCCGCCTGCGCGAGCTGAGCGTGGAACGAGTGAACGGCGACTTGCGCGATCCCACCTCGCTGGCCGAGGCCGCGCGCGATTGCCGTTTCGTTTTCCACGTTGCCGCCGATTACCGCCTCTGGTCTCCCGATCCCAAGCAGATGTACGAGACCAACGTGCAGGGCACTCGCAATCTGCTTGAAGCTGCCGAGCGCGCCGGAGTCGAGCGCATCGTGTACACCAGCACGGTGGGCTGCATCGGGATGCCGCAGGATGGCATCGGCGATGAACAGAGTCCTGTTTCGATAGCCGACATGAGCGGCCACTACAAGCGATCGAAGTGGCTGGCCGAGCAGGTGGCGCTCGAGCAGGCCCGGGCCGGTGCCCCGGTCATCATCGTCAATCCGACCGCCCCTGTTGGCGACCACGACTGGCGTCCTACGCCGACCGGCAACATCATCCTGAATTTCCTGCGCGATAAACTGCCGGCATTTGTCGATACCGGCCTCAACCTGGTCGACGTGCGCGACGTGGCCCGCGGACACCTGCTCGCGCTCGAACGCGGGCGTGTCGGCGAGCGCTATATTCTCGGCTGCGAAAACCTTACGCTCGAGAGGATTCTCGAACGGCTGGCCGCGCTTTCGGGCAAAGCCGCGCCACGGCTGCGGATTCCGTATGCGGTTGCGTACATCGCCGGCCTGCTGAGCACGGCGTGGGCAAACGTGAGCCGCCGCGAGCCGCTGGCCTCGATCGAAGCGGTTCGCATGTCGCGCAGCAAAATGTTTGTGAGCCATGCCAAAGCTGTCGCCGAGCTCGGTTATTCACCGGGTCCGGTGGACGACGCCTTCCTGCGCGCGATCGCCTGGTTCTCGGAGAACGGCTATGTGCCGTCCGCGAGTCAAGTTCATGCTCCGGTGGCGGCGATCCGAACCTCCGCCGTGCGAGAGGGAACTCCCACCCAGCCTCATCACTGATGGCCATTCTTTATATCGCTGCCGAAGCGGCCGAGCTAAAACCCTTTGCCGAGCGGCTTACCGGACTTCGCAAACTGAAGTGGCCGGTCGACTACGCCGCCGAAGGTGTTCTCGAAAGCCGCCGCATTCTGCTGGCCGCTAACGGTGCGGGGCCGAAGCTCGCGGCTCAGGTAGTGGAAATCGCGCTGCGCGCGGCCATGGTGGCGGAGTTGTCTTCTTCGCGGTTGGAAGCCGTGGTCAGCACCGGGTTTTGCGGCGCGCTGGATCCGGCGCTGCGCGAGCTGCAGATCGTGGTTGCAAACGAAGTGCGCTCGCCTGAAAATACCGAATCGTTTGCCTGTATTCCGGTTCATTCGGGAATGGCGTGCGTTTCGGGCCCGCTGCTCTCCGACGATCGCATTGCCAACGATGCTGCTGCGAAAAGCGAGCTGTTCGCCCACGGTGCGCTCGCCCTCGACATGGAATCGGCCGGTGTGGCCGCCCGCGCGCGCAAAGCCGGCCTGCCTTTTGCCTGTATCAAGGTCGTCAGCGATCGCGCGGACGAATCGTTCCCGTTCGACCTGAACGCCATGCGGACGCCCGAAGGCAGGATCGCGCGTGGGAAAATCATAGTACACGCTCTTGGGCATCCGAATACGCTTCCCGCTTTGTTCAAACTCAAGCGCCGCGCCGAGGATGCTGCCAAAACTCTAGGGGACTTTCTTGTCGCAAGCAGACTTATTGCCGAATCCGGTGCTCCCGAAAGCGGAGAACCAGCCGCGCGCTGAGGCGGTGGATGTTCCCCGCCAGATGCGCGCCGCTGTTTACGTCGGCCAGCAACGTGTCGAGGTGCAAACCGTTCCCACGCCTGAGATCGGCCCCGGCGAAGTACTCCTGCGCGTGGAGACCTGCGGAATCTGCCATACCGATCTGAAAAAAATCGAGTATGATCTGCTGCCCGGGCCGCGCATTTACGGTCATGAAACCGCGGGCGTCGTGGCGGCCGTCGGTAAAGGAGTGACGAAATTTCAGCCGGGCGACCGCGTGATTGCGTTTCATCACATTCCCTGCAAGAACTGCTTTTATTGCGAGCGCCGGTTGTACGCGCAATGCGCCGTCTATAAGAAAGTGGGCATTACCGCAGGTTTCGAGCCGGCGGGCGGCGGCTTTGCTCAGTATGTGCGCGTGCTGGATTGGATCGTCGAGCGTGGCCTGGAGCGCATTCCCGAAGGCGTCTCGTTCGATCAGGCGTGCTGGGTTGAGCCGGTGAATACCTGCGTGAAGGCGGTCGATCAACTGAAAGTTCGCTCCGGTGATGTGATCGCCGTGCTGGGCCAGGGCCCGATCGGCCTCGTCTTTACCATGCTTCTGCGGCGCGGGGGCGCGCAGGTTTTTGCTACGGACGGCATAGAATTTCGCCGCTCGCTGGCCGCGCGCTTCGGCGCGCGCTCATTCGATCCGCGCGATGGGCAATTCGAAACCGCAATCCGCGATGCGACGAACGGACGCGGTGCCGACGCCGTGGTTCTTGCCACCAGCGTGCCCGGACTCGTCGAACAGGCGCTGCGGATCTCACGTGCGGGCGCGAAAATTCTGCTTTTTGCGCAAACTTCGGCGAAGGAAAGAGTCGAATGTGCCGGCGCGGACATCTGTGTAGGAGAACGCATGCTCTTTGGCTCCTACAGCTCCGATGTCGATTTGCAGGCGGAATCGGCGCGCCTCGTCTTTAGCGGCGAATTGCCGCTCGAAGAGCTCATCTCCGATCGTCTGCCGCTCGATGCGATTGAGCGGGGCATTGCGATCGCGCAGCGGCCTTCGCCCCAATCTCTCAAAATCGTGATTCATCCACAGGAGCGGAACTGAATGCCGCTTACACTTGACACAAGCAACACCAATCTCGTAAGCATTCCACTTGACAGCCGCATGCAGGCGGCAGTTCTCTACGGACAGGAAGATGTGCGTCTGGAAACGGTGCCGATTCCATCGCTGGCAGCCGGCGAACTGCTCGTCCGCGTGCGCACTGCGCTCACCTGCGGTACTGATGTGAAGGTCTATCGCCGCGGTTATCACGCCAAAATGATCCAGCCGCCCGCGCTCTTCGGCCATGAGCTGGCGGGCGACGTGGTTGCGCTCGGCGACGGTATCGTCGGCTTCCGTCCCGGCGATCGCGTGGTAGCGGCAAATTCCGCACCCTGCGACGAATGCTTTTACTGCCGCCGCGGACAGCAGAACCTCTGCGAAGACCTGCTCTTCAACAACGGCGCCTATGCCGAATACATCCGCCTTCCCGAGCGCATCGTCCGCAAGAACACTTATCGCATTCCGGACGCGCTTTCTTACAAAGACGCTGCGCTGGTCGAGCCGCTCGCCTGTGCGCTGCGCGGTCTGGACGAAGCGAATGTTCGGCCGGGCGATTCGGTTGTAGTGCTCGGTCTCGGCCCCATCGGGCTCATGTTTGTGCGCCTTGCCAAAGCGGTCTATGATGCACGCGTCATCGCCGTCGCACGCCGCCGCGAGCAGATCGAACGCGCGCTCGAACTCGGAGCCGATGAGGGCGCTGCCATCGATCGAAGCGTCGAGCTTTCCAACGACCGCGCACTCATTCGCCAGATCAAAGCCTTAACGGCAGGGCGCGGCGCCGACATTGTCTTTGAAGCGATCGGCCGTCCCGAATCCTGGGAGCTCTCTACCCAGCTGGTCCGCAAAGGCGGTCTGATCAACTTCTTCGGCGGCTGCCCGGCCGGCACCAAGGTCGGTCTCGACACGGGCCTGCTGCACTACTCCGAGATCACCTGCAAAGCGTCGTTCCATTTCACGCCGTTTCACATCCGCCGCGCGCTGCAGCTGTTGTCGGATGGCTACATCAACGCCAAGCATCTGGTCACTCACGAGCAGCCGCTGAGCGAGCTGCCGCATGTGCTCCATGAACTAGCGCATCGCGGGAGCGGCCAGATCAAAACGGCCATTATCCCGTAAGAGCTGCCTTTTGCCGGTCGCCCGTTTACAACCGAAAGAGTACATTCAGCGCACCGGCGCGGAAAGCGCGTTCTATACAGAAGCCGAGGCGCTCGAGTACACGCGCTGGCTCGCCACGCATCACTACGAAAATTTCAACGTCGTCAGTTTTCTGCTGCCCAAAGAGCTGCACCAGGATTTCTACAACGTCTATGCCTACTGTCGCTGGGCCGATGATTTGGGCGACGAAATCGGCGATACGGCGGAAAGCCTGCGCTTGCTCGCCTGGTGGCGCCGCGAACTCGAGGCCGTGTATCGCGGCGAGGCGGCTCATCCCGTGTTCATCGCGCTGCGGGGCACAGTGGCGCGCCACGCTATTCCGATCGAGCCCTTCGATCGCCTGATTCGCGCTTTCGAACAGGATCAGACCGTTACCCGCTACCGAACTTTCGACGACGTATTCGGATACTGTGTCAACTCAGCCAATCCGGTCGGCCATCTCGTGCTTTATCTTTGCGGTTATCGCGATGCCGAGCGCCAGCGCCTCTCCGATTACACTTGTACGGCTCTGCAGCTGGCCAATTTCTGGCAGGACGTAACAGTCGATCTCAAGAAGGATCGCATCTATCTGCCGCTCGCTCTGTTCGAAAAATACGGCTACACCGAAGCGGATCTCTTCGCGCATCGCTTCAATGACGCGTTTCGCAAGGTCATGATCGAAGCGGTCGATGTCGCGCAGGATTTGTTCGAGCGCGGGCTGCCGCTGGTGGGGATGGTGAATCGACGGCTCGCGCTCGATCTCGATCTTTTCAGCCGCGGGGGCATGAAAGTGCTCGATAAAATCCGCACACAAAACTACAACGTGCTCGAAGCGCGCCCCGCCATCTCCAAACCGGAACGCATTCTCATTCTTCTACGGAGTCTTCGGCGTCTGCTGCCGCTTTAGATGACGGTCGCTCAGTCGTATCAATACTGCGAGCGCATCGCGAAAGCGCGCGCCAAAAACTTCTATTATTCATTCCTGCTGCTCGACAAGCATCAGCGTGGTGCAATGTGCGCCGTCTACGCCTTCATGCGTCACTGCGACGATCTGAGCGACGATCCCGGCATGGATCTCTCCAAACGTTGGCAAGCCATCGCCGAATGGCGCCTCCAGCTCGATCGCGCCCTCGCCGGCGAGACCGATGCGCACGCCATCTGGCCCGCCTTCCACGCATCCGTCCAGCGCTACAAGATTCCTCATCGCTACTTCCACGAGATGATCGACGGCGTGCTCTCGGACCTGGAAACGGTTTCGATCAGAACGTTTGAAGAGCTGTACCAGTACTGTTACCGCGTCGCATCCGTTGTGGGTTTAACGGTGGTGCATATCTTCGGCTTCCGCTCGACCAAAGCGCTTATCCTGGCCGAGAAGTGCGGCATTGCATTCCAGCTCACGAATATCCTGCGCGATGTGCGCGAAGACGCCGAAATGGGCCGCTATTACATACCGGAAGAAGATCTGGCGCGCTTCGGCGTGACTCGAGAGCAGCTTCGCGCCGGCTGCGAAGACGACCGCTTCCGAGCGCTGATGCGTTTTGAAGCCGACCGCGCCCGCTCGTATTACGAAGTCTCCGCGCCGTTGCTCGATCTGATCAGTCCGAAAAGCCGCCGCTCGCTCTGGGCGCTCCGGGCGATTTATATGAAGCTGCTCGATAAAATTGAGCGATCCGGCTATTCGGTCCTGACGAAGCGGATCAGCGTCTCAAAATCCGGCAAAATCGCCCTGCTTCTACGTGCTCTCCTGCCAAAGTAGCTGCTTTCTGAGGAGGGCAATCTGCTGACCGCTCCTTACAGTCGCGGCTCTGCAAGCAGCTCGCAATATTGGAAGCGCTAACTGAGCCGCGCGCGTAGCAAGCGGTTTTCCGGATTCCGCAGCGAACACTAGCTAGACGCGGCTTAAGAGTTGGTAAGACAGCACCAAAACCATCAAAGTCAAAAAGAATTGATTCAGAACTCGCATGATGACTAGCTGAGGCGAATTCCCATTGAATCAAAAAAATGTCTCGGGACACGAGGGATTAGGGAGTTTTCAGGTAACAGAACTCCACGGTTTACTCGTTGCGCAGCGCCACCGCCGGATTCACGGCCGCCGCCCGGATGGCCGGAATCAAACACGCCAGAACCGTAACCGAAACGATGCCGGCAGCGGCCGCGGCGATTGAAACCGGGTCGTTCGGCGTCAGGCCATACAGCATGGAGCGCAGAACCCGGGTCGCCGCAAGTGTAAGCGGAAGCCCGATCAGCACTCCAAGCGCGCACAGCTTTAGACCCTCGCTCAGGATCATTCGGAGAATGCGGCGGCGCTCCGCCCCAAGCGCCATCCGGATTCCGAGTTCTGATGTCCGGCGCCCCACGTTGTACGCCGTGGTTCCATATAAGCCGGTCGCGACGAGCACCCCGGCGAGCAATCCGAAAAACATCGCCAGCCGCGCTATCAAACGTTCATCCTCTATACCTTTGTCGAACTGTTCCATCTGCGTCATCGGTTGCAGCGGAGCCAGATCGGGCGAGAAGCCGAGCAGGATTTGCTGGATGTGCGGCAGCAGGACTTTCGGATTGCCGCGTACGCGCAGCTCAAAGTGCATCGCGCTCAGGTCGCCCACCTGCTCATAAGGGAACCAGGCCATCGGTATCGGCTTCTCGGTAACGCCGCGATACTTGCTGTCGGCGGCCACGCCGACGATGGTGTACGAAAACCGATCGGTAAACGAGGTCGTGTGACCCAGCGGCGAGCGGCCTTTAAAATAACGGTCTGCAAATGTCTTATTCACCACCGCCACTTTCGCGCTTTGGGCTGTATCGCTGTCGTTAAAGTCTCGCCCGAAAAGAATGCTGATGCCGAGAGTTCGAAAATAATCCGGGCCGACGTTATTCCAGCGCAGCGGAGACTGCTCGAAATCTCCCAGATTTTTGTTATCGACAATGGCGGTGGTATTATTCGCCCAGCCCGAGCCGACGCGATTACCCATCAGCGTCGCCGAGTCCACCCCCGGCAGCGATCGCAGCTGCACGAGCAGGGCACGGTAAAACGCGCGTGTCTTGTCTTCGGACTTTGCTTCCACATGCGGGCTTACGCCGAAAACCAGCAGACCTCCCGGACGGATGCCGAGATTCACATGCTCCAGATTGTTGAGCGTGCGAACCAGCAGCGCCGTGCCCGCCAGCAGCACCAGGCAGAGGGCGACTTGCAGCACGGTCGTGATACGCCCCAGCCGTGATTTGCCCTTATCGCGAAATGCGGTCGCGCCAGACGTCTTCAGGACCGCTCCAACGGGTACGCGCGCGACTCGCAGCAGAGGGAGAAAGCCGAACGCGAGCGCGGCAAGAATCGCGAGGGCCAGCGTGAATCCGAGCACGCGCCGGTCCGGCGTAAGGCTCGCCTCGATACCGGCCCAATTTGCGAGTGCCCGTGTGGCGGATAGGGCGAAGATCCACGCCAGCAAGGCGCCTGCAAAAACGAGCAGAGCGCTCTCGGCCAGCAACTGCCGGAACAGCCTTGCCCGGCTTCCACCGAGTGCCACCCGAATGGCAAATTCGCGTGCTCGCGCCATATTGCGCGCGGCGAGCAGCATCGACACGTTACCGCACGCGATGATCAGAATCGCCGCCACCATCGCAAACAGAATGGTGAGCGGTTTCTGGTAGCCCTCGCGATAACCGGCGAGCCCGCGCGCTGCAACGAGTTGCAGGGTGGGCGGTTTCTCGCCTTTCTGCGGCTTGCCGCCGAGATGCGCATACGCGGCATGCAGGAAGGTTGATGCGGCGGCAGCCTGCGCCTGTTGTTGCGTGAGACCGGGCGCGGCGCGCCCCGCGAGCAGAATGCACCACCAGTTCGGCGCCGCGTAGTAGTTATCGCCCTGTACACCCCAGGCATTG
Organism: Terriglobia bacterium; assembly: GCA_021325235.1. Classification (GTDB taxonomy): domain Bacteria; phylum Acidobacteriota; class Terriglobia; order Bryobacterales; family Bryobacteraceae; genus Bog-105. Next base: position 498,112 of record JAJPHN010000025.1, read on the forward strand.
AAGTCGGGGCGATTCTGCAGCGGAATCCAGAGGTCATCCGCATCGCCTCCCAATCCGATGAAGCGGGGGCCTCCAACGCCGACGATAGTAAACGGCACGCCTTTGATAAACAGCTGCTGACCGACCACGCTGCAATCGTGCGCGAAGCTCCGGTTCCAGTACCCGTAACTTAGAACCGCCACCTGTGTATGCTCGCGTTCGTCCCTTGGAGTCAGCAGCCGCCCGCACTCGGCAGAAACACCAAGCCCAGTAAAGTAATTGCCGCTGACCATCTCGCCCGCAACCTCTTCGAACCGGTTGCCGGAACGCACCGCGATCTTGTTGAAGCCCATCGGCACGTAGGCAATGACATCCGAAAAGGCGTGCTTGTCCTTCCGCAGCTGCTCGAAGACATATTCGCTGAACGAGGTATTGTTATCACCAGTGTTGCCGGCACCGTTCGGCTGTCCCGGTTCCGTATGCAGCAGGAACACGTTCTGTGGATCGCGTACCGGGAGCGTTCGCAGCACCACGGCATTGATGACGCTGAAAATGGCCGCATTCGCGCCGATCCCCAGCGCGAGTGTCAGCACAACGACCAGCGCAAATAGGGGATTCGCTCCAAGCGAACGCAGCGCCAGCTTCAGATCTTTCGAGAAATCGGCAAACCACTCGCTCATATCCTTCTATATACGACCGAGCGAACCGAAAGTTACAGGTTTCGAGATAACATTTCGGCAGTGAACTGCCGTATTATGGGCGGGTTTTCATCGAAGTCGCTGTAGCGGATCCATCGAGGTCTCACGACGAAGTACGCAATCCCCGGCCAACTCAGGTGCGCGCGACACTCGGGCCACGTATCGAAGTATATCTGCTGATAACGCGGCAGTTCCTCTGCGGCGATCTCACTGGCTCGCCCCTCGTATTGAATTGTTTGTTCTCCCGTCCACCTGATGACGAAAGAACAGGCAGGCCGCTCGATAAGGTTCCGATATTTTCGAGAGCTCTTCACGGTATCGAAGATAATCTCGAAGTCTTCAGTGATGGCGATCCCCATCAAGGCCGTTTGCGGAACGTTGGAATCTCCGAGCGTACTAAGAACGCCCAGTTTGCACTTTGAGAAAAACCGGTAGAGTTCTTCTGTCTCAGTCATCGGAGCTGTTGTACTCCGAAGCGCAACTTCTACTTCTTCTCGCGAAGAGCCGTTCATGCCGAACGCGGTTCGCCCGGGCGGGCGGCATACCGGCTCAACAGCTCGTTCTCAAAGGTGAAATCCGGCTTCGGGTAGTTGCGCTTGGTCAGATAGTGGCGGTAGGTCGCGCGCAGCCCTTCTTCGAAATCGGTGGGCTTGAACGCCAGCATGCGCTGGGCCTTGGTGATGATTTCGGTAATGGCCGGGATATCGAAATATTCGCCGAAATAGAGCTTGTCGACGCCGAATACCTTCCCTCCGGCGCGATGAATGAAATCGCGCGGAATCACCACCAGCTCCGGCTCTTTCACGCCTGCCGCCCGCGCCAGATCGAGCAGCAATTCATGCTGCGTAATGGGCCGCGTGTTGGCGGTATTGAAGGCGTGGCCGACGGTGTTGCGGCTTTCGATCACGCGCGCAGCCAGATCCACCAGATCGTGCACATAGATGAACTGCATCAGCCGGTGTCCTTCACTCGGCAAAATGAGCGGGCGCCCCGCGCGCAGACGATCCCAGAAGAACGCCTCACGATAAAACGGATCGCCCGGTCCGTATACAAAAGGCGGACGCAGCGTCACAATCGGAAAACCGGTTCGCTGATGCAGCCGGAAGAGCGCGCGTTCGCTCATCGCCTTGTTGCGGCAATACGGATCCGGATGATCGTCCGGTGCAAGCGCATCGCCTTCGTGATGATTCAACCCGTCGCCATAGGCCGCCACGCTCGACATGAAAACGTAGCGCGCCACCTTGCCGTCGAAAATCTGCGCCGTGGCTTCTACTTGCGCCCCCGTGGTTCCGCGCTCCCAGTCGTAGGCGAAATCGTAGACCGCATCGAAACGCGTTGCGCCGACCGCTTTTCGGATGCTGGCTGCATCGTTACGGTCGGCGCAGAGGTTGTGGACGCGTTTGGAGAAAGGATGCCGGTGCTTGCGGTGCAGAATATACACGTCGTGCCCGGCGGCGGCGAGCTTCTCGACCAGTAGCTTCCCGATGAACTGTGTTCCGCCGATCACCAGAATCCGCTTCGCTTCCAGGCCGGGTGATTCGGTCGCGATCCGCCGGGTAGCAACGGGGGTTCGGTCGGGAAAGGTTCTGCTTGTCGAAGTCGCCCGCGTAGGCATTGGTGTTACCTACTTCTTTAGACGGCCCTCAAGCAACTTAGTCGTAATATTCGAGGCCCAGATGCGTGATCAGATCTTCGCCCTTCATCCATCGGAGCGTGTTCTTCAGCTTCATCAGCTGGATGAAAATATCGTGCTCCGGGTACAGACCGGGCGCCGTCATAGGGCCTTTGAAGTAGAACGAGAGCCACTCCTGTATGCCTTTCATTCCGGCACGCTGCGCGAGGTCAAGAAAGAGCACCAGATCCAGCACCAACGGCGCGGCCAGAATCGAATCCCTGCAAAGGAAATCGATCTTAATTTGCATAGGATAGCCGAGCCAGCCGAAAATGTCGATATTGTCCCAGCCTTCTTTGGCATCTCCGCGGGGCGGATAGTAGTTGATTCGTACTGCATGGTACAGGTCTTTGTATAGCTCGGGATAGAGCTCCGGCTGAAGAATCTGCTGCAGTACTGAGAGTTTGGTCTCTTCTTTGGTTTTGAACGAGCCCGGGTCTTCGAGCACCTCGCCGTCGCGATTGCCGAGAATGTTGGTCGAGAACCAGCCCTGCACACCCAGCATGCGCGCCTTGAAGCCCGGCGCGAGCAGCGTCTTCATGTAGGTCTGCCCGGTTTTGAAATCTTTTCCGCAGATGGCCACTTCGTTGCGCCGCGCGAGCTCGAGCATGGCCGGTATATCGGTCGTCAGGTTTGGCGCGCCATTGGCAAACGGCACTCGCAGCTTCAGCGCCGCGTAGGCGTAGATCTGGCTCGGCGAAATTTCGGGATCGCTGCGCCGCAATCCCTCTTCAAACGCTTCCACGCTTTGATGCACTGCAGCCGACTTATGGAACACCTCCGTCGATCCGCACCAGATCATCACGAGCCGGTTGCAGCCGTTTTTCTGCGCGAAGTCGCGGATGTCCTGCATCACGGCTTCGGCCAGCTCCATCTTGTTCGAACCCTGCTTCACATTGGGCCCGTCGATTTTGCGCACGTAGTCGTGATCGAAGACGGCTTTCATCGGCCGGATTGCCGACAGCGGCTCTTTGAGCTGGTCGAGAAGCGTTTGCTCGAGCACTTTGGCGCGCGTGGCCGCCTCATACGCGTTGTCTTCGTAAATGTCCCAGCCGCCGAAGGCCAGACACTCAAGCGAAGTGAGCGGGACGAACTCTTTGATCTTCGGCGTTCTGCCTTCGGTGCGCTTGCCGAGCCGGATGGTTCCAAGCTGCGTCAGCGAACCGATCGGCGCGCCCAATCCGCGCTTCACCGCCTCCACACCCGCGATAAACGTGGATGTAACCGCACCCATTCCCGGTATCAGAATGCCGAGCTTACCGTGCGCCGGCGCAATACTCACTTCTTTTGCCAAGTAACCAACTCCTATGAATCGACTATGCTGCGCGCGGCTCAAAACGTGACCTTCCGTGAGCGCTGTTGCGTGTCAGGGGCGCGCAGTCCTTGGGCTATACTAACATTCGATGTCACAGGGCAGTACGGGGCAGCAAGGTACCGCTGTGATCTCAACCCTCATTGCAGACGACGAACAACTGGCGCGCGACGAGCTTGTCTTTCTGCTGAAAGACTTCCCCGAAATCGAAGTTGTCGCCACCGCTGCCAATGGTCTGGAAGCTTTCGAACTCATTCAGGAACTCGAGCCCGAACTGGTCTTTCTCGATGTGCAGATGCCCGGCCTCGACGGATTGGGCGTGATCGCAAAACTGCGCAGTGCCGGTGCACCGCTGCCGCATTTTGTGCTGACCACTGCCTATGATCAGTACGCAGTAGATGCCTTTCGCCTGGAAGCCCTCGATTACCTGCTCAAACCGGTCGAGAAAGAACGGCTGGCGGAATCGGTCGGTCGCGCGCGCCGTTTCATCGAAGAAAAACAGGCGCAGGAGAAGCCGCTCGAAGCTGCTCCGCGTTCCGTTGTGCGCAGCAAGCTGCTGGTAAAGACGAATAATCGCAATCTGATCGTCGACGCACAGGATCTGGTATACGCGACGATCGAGGACGGCATGATCACGGTCGCGACGGCGCAGTTCGAAGGCCAGTCCAATTACCGGACCATCGAGGAGCTGCAGTCGAATCTCGATCCCGAGCTCTTTTGGCGTGTGCACCGCTCGTTTCTGGTGAACATCAACAAGATTCGTGAAGTGATCCCGTGGTTCAAATCGAGCTTTCAGCTCAAGATGAACGACCGCAAGCAGACCGAAATTCCCGTGAGCCGCATTCAGACCCGGCGTTTGCGCACACTGCTGAAGATCTGATTTTTGCGTCTGATTCCCATTATCCTGAGGCTATGACCATCACTCTCACTCCGCATGCGCAGGAGTTGCTCGAGCAGCAACTTGCAAATGGCGGTTCGCCCGAACAGGTCATCGAACGTGCATTGGAAAGCCTATCGAAAGCCGAGCCACCTGCCGGCCGCAAAAAGAAGACTCCCGAAGAAGCGGTGGCGGACATTCGCGAATTACGTAAAGGCCTGACGCTTGGAGGTTTGAAGATAAAGGATCTGATCAACGAAGGTCGCAAGTACTGATGGCGGGATTCATTGCGGATGCTTCTGCGGCGCTGCCCTGGTGCTTCGCCGAAGAAGCTACTCCCTGGACCGAGGCTTTACTGGAACGGCTGCAGGCCGGAGAACCGATGGTAGTGCCAGCTCACTGGCCTGTGGAGATTATGAACGGCCTTACCATGGCCCTTCGCAGAAATGGAATCGACTCTGACCGCCTGGAGCGCTTCACAGAGGATCTTTTATCGGTCAGCATCAGCATCGAGCCGCCACACATCCCCGAAATTGGAGCCGAATACTTCAGGCAGCTCGCAGACATCGTCTCACTACCTACGATGCAGCCTACCTGGAACTTGCCCAGCGCACCGGGCTTCCGCTTGCCACCCTCGATCAGGACTTACACAAAGCGGCCCGAGCAGAGCAGATTTCTCTACTTGCCTAATTCACCCGAGCCGGACCCTGCTCTTTGGCCAGCCGCACGCGCGCATTATCCAGCTTCTTCTGCACCTTCGCGAGTTCGTCCGGCTCCGCATCGGCCGCTCCGCCGTTATTCAACTCTTCGAGCGACGACTGCCATTGCGCAATCGCCTGCCGCGTCTTGCCCTGCTTGAAATAGACATCTCCCAGATGATCGTGAATCGTCGGATCCTTCGACATCAGTTGAATCGAACGCGATAGCTGCTGTTCGGCGTCGTCCAGCTTGTTCATGCGGTAGTAGACCCAACCGAGGCTATCGAGAAACGCATAGTTATTCGGATCGAGATCCACTGCCTTCCGAATCAGCTGCTGCGCTTCGTCCAGCCGCACATTGCGATCGGCCAGCATGTAGCCCAGATAATTCAGCGCCGAAGCGTTGTTCGGATCCTGCTCGATCACTTGCCGGAAAATGCGCTCTGCCTGTTCATACTTTTTCTGCCGTTCGTACATCTCGCCGCGTACGAAGAGCACGTTCACTTTGTCTTCTTTGCTGGTCGAAAGCTTGTCGGCCTGGTCGATGGCCTTCTCCATCTCGGACCAGTTCTTGCCCTTTTGATACGTGTCCGCGATATACAGCCAGATGTCACGGTCGTTCTTGCCGCCCAGCAGCTTCTTAAACTCCGCTACCGCCGGATCGACCTTGCCTTCGTCGGCGAGCAATTGGGCCCGCACCTGAATCAGTGTCTGGTCTTTCGGCCATTTTTTGTCGGCTGCTTCGCTTGCTTCCTGCGCCTTCGGGTATTGGTGCGCCAGGCGATAGGTCTCGACCACCTCTGCTTCCGCTCGTGGCGCGAGATCGGGATCAAGCGTTTCAATCTGCCGGTACGCCGCAACCGCCTGCTCCGTCTGATCCGCTTTGCGATACAGTCCGCCCAACTGGTCGAGGATTTCGACTCGTGCCGCCTTGTGCTGCGGGTCGTAGCTGTTGCTCGCCGTTTTATCGAGCAGCGCCTTCAGCTCCGCGATTGCATCCGTCGTCTTACCTTCGTCCGACAGCAGATTCGCATCCGCGAAAAGCACTTCCGGATTGTCGCCGTCGAGCTCCTTGGCTTTGTTGATCATCTTCCGCGCATCCGCCACCTTCTTCTGCTCGCGATAAATCTGAGCCGAACGCAGATAAGGTGTCGAGTCCTGCGGATTTGCTTGCATCAACTCCGCGTATGTCTTCAGTGCATCGTCGTACCGGCCGGCCAGCGCCAGATCCTGCGCCATCGCCTGCTTCAGCTCCACCCGGTTCGGATCCATGTCGACTGCCTTCTTGTAGGCGTCGGCTGCCAGCGCATACTCGTGCATGGATTCGTAATCGTTCGCCAGAATCACCAGCGAACGCGGAGAAGGATTCTTCTGCGCCAGCTTTTCGAGCAGTCCGGAGGCGGTCTTCGGATCGCCGCGATCGGAGTACACGCTCGCCAGTCCCACCACCGCATCTTCGTCGTCCGGCTCAGCCGCCAGCGCCTGCTTGAAAGCCGCTTCGGCGGAAACCGAATCGTCGACCACACGATCCAGCCGGCCCAGCATCACCAGGCTCTCCACATCCTTCGGATCTTTCTGCGTGATGTACTTGTACTGCTCGATCGCTTTGCGCGCCATGTTTTCGTCGACGCGATTGCTCTGCGAATCGCCGATCTGCTGCGTATAAATATGTGCCAGCACCTTGCGCGCGTTCAGATCGTCGGGATTGTTCTTGATTGCGGTCTGCGCTTCTTCTACCGCATCGCGCAGGCGGCCCGAAATGCGGTACAGCTCGGCGATATCATCCACCAGAAAGCCCGCGCTCGGGTCTTCCTTCATCGCCTGCCGGAAATTCTCAATCGCCTTGTCGACGTATTCGCTGCGGCCGCCCGAATTCGCCGCCAGGTCTTCATATAAATGACCGATTGCGAAATGGTAATAAGCGGAGGCCTTGAGCGAGCTCGCCTGCTTGGTCGAAGGCGGCAGTTTCTGCGCGTTATCGACGGTTGGGCTCGCATTCTGCGACGCTGCCATCGCCACCAAAGGCACGGCTACAAGCCCGGACAAAAGAAACAGAGAAGTACGGCTGAGAAAATGAGTTTTGGGGTGGGGCATTCGACCGCTTCGGGGCTATTGGAAATGGCTGCGCGCTCTCGTCCGGCAGCAATTGCCCTTAGTATAGCGCCGATAAAGGGATGTTCGCCGGGTCGTCCAGGTTACCGAACACCCTGTTTTGCACGTGTCTTCTGATCGATTTCCATTAATCGTGATCTGCGGTCCCACCGGCAGCGGGAAAAGCGCACTCGCCCTCTTTCTCGCTTCCGAACTCGGCGGCGAAATCGTCAATTATGATTCGGTCCAGGTCTATCGCGGGCTCGACGTCGGCTCTGCCAAGACTCCGCCGGCCGAGCGCCGCGGCATTCCGCATCATCTTATAGATGTCCTGGCTCCCGCTGAGGAGCTGAGTGCCGGCGCATACGCCCGCCTTGCCCGTCCTGTGCTCCGCGAGATCGCCGAGCGTGGGCGGTTGCCTGTGCTTGTGGGCGGCACTGGATTCTACTTACGAGCTCTTCTCGACGGTCTCTCTCCGGCTCCCCCGCGCGATCCCGCTTTGCGCAAACGTCTTGCCGAGTCTGCCCAGCGCCGGCCCACCGCCCTGCATCGCCTGCTGCGTCATCTCGATCCGGAAGCCGCCCGGCGCATCCACCCCAACGATGGCCAGAAGCTCATCCGGGCCATTGAGCTCGCCCGCGCCGAACGGCTTCCACGTGATCCGCTCACCGGCTTCCGCATCGTCAAAATCGCGCTGAATCCCGATCGCAAACAGCTCTACGCGCGCATTAATCAGCGCACCGAGCAGATGTTCGCCGGCGGCCTGCTCGAAGAAACCGAATCGCTTCTGAGGGCCGGCCTTCCTGCTGATGCCAAACCGCTGCAGACGCTGGGCTACCGCCAGGCCGTACAGGTGCTCACGCGACAGACCCCAATCGCGCAAGCCATTCTGGAATGCCAGACCAAAACGCGCCAGTATGCCAAGCGCCAGCTCACCTGGTTTCGTGCTGAACGGGATATCACCTGGCTCGAAGGTTTCGGCGACGATCCTCACTTGCAACTCACCGCGCGTTCTTTATCTAAGCTTTAGAATTCTGCGGACGCGAATCGGCGTATTCAGAGGCAAGGAGCTGATTTCCATGTTGAAGAAACTTTCTCTGGCCGCCGCCGTCGCAGCCGCCTCGCTCATTGCCTCCGGCAACACCTACAAAGTGAACGTGCTCGAAGACACGACACTCAACGGCAAACAGATCAAGGCCGGCGACTACAAAGTCGCGCTCGATGGCACGACCGCTACCCTGAAGCACGGCAAAGAAGTCGTGACCGTTCCCGCGCACACCGAACAGGCGCAAAGCAAATATCAAAACACCGCGATCAAATACGTCAATAACTCAATCGAAGAGATCCACATCGGCGGCACAACCACCAAAATCGTCTTCACGCCCGAGGGCAGCAGCGCTGCAGCTGGAGGGTCCAACCTGAATTAGCTTTCGACCAGCTCAAGATCCGGACGAATCCGCTCGGCTGTTCAGTCGGGCCCCATCTTCTTGGAATGGTCCCTGGCGGTTGTTTCGCTACGAACTCTTGTCAGCCGGGTGGATGGCGGCCAACCACCAGGGCAGGATATACAAACCAAGCCAGGTCCGCCACAGAAAGCCGGTGACGCAATGCGCCCATGTGATGCGATCGCCGGCAACCATCACCAGCAGCGCCGCCAGAATGATCGCGTGCGTGAGTGTCCGGTAGACGCGATAGGCTGCGTTTTCCGCCTGCTGGTTTACCTTGCTTCTGGCCTGAGCCTGCACAGCAAAAGCCACTAGGGCGAGCACGAATGCCCACACGACATCCACCGATCCCCACCACTTCGGGAATTCGGACGTATCCTTCGCCAGACCGGCACTAAGGGGAAAGATCCACGACAGCACGAACAACATCGCGGCTGCATACGCCAAGGCGCGAACCCACCCCGTTTCTCTCATAGCAGGATTTTTCGCGTTGACAGTGTACATCAATCCCGTTAACAGCGCATTTCGAAAAAAGCCACAGGGCGGCGCCGGAGCACGCGGCTGAAGGAATTTCTATGAGCGAAATGTGCGGCAATCAAGTTCAATCCGGCGCGCGGAAAACCGACGAATGTCAGTCGCAGGCTCAAGGCCAGTCTCTCCGGCGATGGTCTGCGTTGAGAAACCTAAGCGGCGTCCCGGGCCTGGCGCGAAGCGGGCAAAGAAACTGAAGGGGTCGAGAATGTGGCGATCGAGCGGCGAGCGTACAACGTCCGAGCTCAACCTCTCGTCTGAACTGTTGAGCGAAGCTACTCTTGCGCGGGCATCTGCTGCTCGTTTTCGCGCCAGGCGCTGATCTTCAGGCGACGGCAAACCCAGCACAGATCTTCTTCGCCCGCCGCGTGAGCCGCTGCGCTTTGCGGTTTGCAGGGCGCTCCGCATACCGCGCACGGTTTGGTCGGCTGCGGCCGCTCCGACTCCACCGACCTCTTCGCCATTTCCAGAATCTCCGGCGAGATCACCGGCTCGGAGATCGGTTTCTTTTTCATAACTGCTTTCACTATAGAACAGTTCTTCGCGTTTCGAGCCTTATTCCCGTACTGCTTACTTCGGCCCGCGCGCGAAAGTCTCCTTACCTATTTCGGCGTGCAGACGAATCGATTCGATCCAAACCGGCCCGCGATCGTGGTTATACGCCGGATTGTCGACATGCTGCACATCGAATCCCGCAAAAAAACCGGGAAACAGCCGCGCGTTGTAGTACGTTTCCCAGATCTTCTCGGGCGCATAGTTCAGCCGCCCGTCGCCGATCAGGAAGTCGTGACCGCCGAGCGCCAGGTACTCGGTGTGTACCGCCGAAAGTCCGCCCGCGGTAAACTCGGTTGCCGCCGTATCATCCGGCCTTCGCCAGCGCTGTCCCGTTACCGAAACACCGCCGCTCGCCAGCCGGTCTATCGCCGTGAATGCAAAACTCTCCGTCTTGCCATCGTTCCAGCCGAGGCGCATGAAAACGCCTATATCCTTCGTCAGCTCCTGCTCGGCATTCACGCCCACGCCGTACTTCATCGTCCCTGGCTTGCGCGTGGCCGTAATATCCGGCACCGTGCCCTGCTGTTTGGCCAGATCGATCGATTTCTGATAGGTCCCCGCGTCGGCGTGATTGACATATGGCGTCACCCGCATCGCGCCCGGATGTTTTCGCAGTTCGTACCGGTACTCGCCCTCGAAGACGTCGCTGCGATCCTCCAGCACGCGCCGGTCAAATCGCAGCCCGTTCGCCACTTTCGGCATCGCGCCGCTTCCATAACGCAGCGACCAGTTCCGCGTGTGAAACTCGTGCACCCAGCCCCACGTATATCCACGCGTATCCGCTCCGTAATCCCAGGCGCCGTTGTACATCACCGCCCATCCCATAAACTGCGTGCGCGGATCGTGCGAATAGCGGTTGTTATCGAAGTAGTCAGTCAGCGTGAATCGCCCCACCACGATCGTGTAGCGTGTCATCGGCCGCTCGCCCGCGAGCTGGTTTTCCTCGCTGCCGAACGACTCCTTCGCGTCTCCAAATCCAAAATCGTGCGAAACATACAGCCGCGCAATGTATGGCTTCGGCGTTGCGCTCGCTACTCGCGGCAACTCGCCGTTCGATGAATTCGCCAGCCCGTTCACTCCGCTGAATCCGCGTCCGCCGGCGATCTCCGGATCGAAATAGAGCTGCGTGTTCTGATCGAACCGCAGTCCGAAGAACAGCGTTGTCGTCAGAGAAACATCACGCTCCGGATAATCCTGCAGACTGAATGGACCCTCATACGGCGAATGAAACGTGCCGTGATACTGTCCGATAGAAGTCGCCTGCCAGAACAAATTCCAGCGCTCGTTCTCGACCGGCTTTTCCGGCGTCCGGTTCTCTTCCTGGCGCGGGATTTCGCCGCCCTGTGCAGGCGGATTCTGTTGCCCGTCGCCCGCTGCCGGCGTCTGCGTCTGTGCAGGAGCGATTGCCCCAAAAATCAACAGAATCGTCAGCCAAACCGGTGCTATGAATTTGTAACGCATTCGTAATTGTTTAGTGCTGTATAGAGCGTTCCCCCAACGCTCGCTTTAGGGTACACGAGAAGTGCTACAGAACCGTTTCACACCGATGCTGTTTCCGGGGTGCATTTTAGCTGCCTTTCGGCCATCTGGCACAATCAGAAGCTATGCAAAGTTGCTGCGCAGTGTTGTGCCTGTTTGCCTTTCTTCCGATCGCCTCTGCCGCCACGATCGTTTCGCAAACCAATCCACCGGGAATGCCGCCCAGCACCGGTGTTGGTGCCGATAGCTCGGAAAGCGTGGCCATCTCCTGGACCATGAACAGCAGTTACAAGAACGTCAACATCGCAGCGTACCTGGTCGGCTCCAATGTTCCCGATTCGGGGACCGCGTATCTGACCACGCGCATCGGTCCTTCCACCACCACCTCTGCACAGGTCGCCTCGTCGCCCATCACGTTTCCCGTGTTCGGCCCCGTCTGGCAGACGCTGTTTTCCGGTCTGACACTCGGTCCGGGCACCTATTACATCGTTCTTTCCTCGACCGAGGCTGTGGGCGGCGGCTGGTCTTTTGCCCCCACTCCCCTGGATGTCACAGCTCCCGGCGCCCAGATCGGCAAAAGTCTTTATGGAGTCAATCTGCCATCCAATGCTTATGCTCCCGCCGATCCATACGGGCCCACCTACTCGAACGAGAATTTCGTATTCGCCGTGCAAGGTGATCCTGTCAACGCAGCCGCTGTTCCCGAGCCGGCCTACTCGATACTTGTGCTGATCGCGTGCGGTGTTATCGCAAAACGGCGACGCCGCTGATTCCATCCACCAGGAAAGACCTTTGCTCATCTCTTTACCCGTCCGAACTCTCGTTGCGCTTCTGGCGTTCTTCGCCCCTTTGGCCGCCGCCCAGCAGACCGAAACCTCCGGCACGTTCGTGCTTCACAAGTTCGCCGCCGCGATCGGCACCGAAACCTACTCGATCGAGACCAAAGCCGACACGTACACCCTCACCTCGCATTTCCTCTTCACGGATCGCGGCACCAAAGTGCCTCTCGAAACCACCTTCGTCGCCCGCCGTGCCGATATGATGCCGATCTCGTACAACGCCAAAGGCAAGTCTTCGCGCCTGGCCGAGATGAACGACACTCTCACCGTCGCGGGCAGCAGCCTCTCCATCAACCGAAGCGGCAAGACGGCCAACGAAACAGCCGCCTCGCCCTGGTTCGTCGCCGACGGCTATTCTCCCGTCGCCATGCAGGAACAAATGATGCGCTGGTGGCTCACGCACGGCCAGCCCCGGGAATTCACCGCGTATCCGGCGAAGGTCGCGATCCGCATCGTCCCGGCCGGAACATTAACCATCTCCGGCCGCAAGCTCCAGGGCTACACCATCGCCGGCCTCATCTGGGGCCAGGAATCGCTCTGGCTCGACGACGCGCGAAACCTCATCGCGCTCGTCAGCACCGATGCCGAATTCGATCACTTCGAAGCCGTCCGCGAGCCCTATGAGTCGAATCTCGCAACATTCATCGGGGCAGCTGTCAAAGCGGACCTCGGAGCCCTCGCCGCGCTCACCTCCAAAGCCCGCATGCCTCCTGTCCGCCGCCTCGCCATCACCGGCGCCACTCTCATCGACTCCACCGGCGCAGCTCCCTTCAAAAACAGCGTCATTCTCATCGAGCAGGGCATCATTCGTGCCGCCGGGTCGCGCGACCAAATCCAACTTCCCAATGATGCAACCGTGCTCGACGCCTCCGGCAAGTTCGCCGTTCCGGGACTCTGGGACATGCACGCCCACTACGAACAGGTCGAGTGGGGACCGATCTATCTGGCCGCGGGCGTCACCAGCGTTCGCGACGTTGGCAACGAGTTCGACTTCATCCACACGCTGCATACGGAACTCGATCGCCGCGAGAATCCCGCCATTGGTCCGCATCTCGAGTTCGCCGGGGTCATCGATGGTCACGGCCCGATCTCACTCGGCGCCGTGCTGGCCGATACTCCCACTGAAGCCGAGCAGTGGGTCGAGCGCTACAAAGCCGCCGGTGCACGTCAGATCAAGATCTACAGCTCCGTGAAGCCCGAGATTGTGCGCGCCATCACCGCCAAGGCTCATTCCTCGGGCATGACCGTCACCGGCCACATCCCCGAAGGCATGACTGCCATCGAAGGCGTCCACGATGGCATGGACCAGATCAACCACATCAGCTACGAAACGCCGTACTTTTCTCGCCCAGTACTGACGGCCGATGGCAAACCGGACCGCACGAAGCCTCCCATCCTGGAAGCGGATGGTCCCCGCACGAAAGATCTGCTCTCAACGCTCGAAACGCATCGCACGGTTCTCGATCCGACCATTGCGCTGTACGAGGGATTCTCTAACACAGTCCCGCTGGCCGAGCTCGAACCCGGCATTAATCACCTTCCGCCGCAGCTCCGCGAAGCGCTGGACAATCCTCCGGTTACCGGCGACAAAGTCGCGCTCACGACTCGCCGCTGGGAGATTCTGGTGGCAACTCTCCGCGCCCTGCACCAGGCTCACATTCCCATCGTCGCGGGAACCGATCAGGCAATTCCCGGCTATTCGCTTCATCGCGAACTCGAGCTCTATGTTCAGGCCGGATTCACGCCGCTCGAGGCCCTGCAGTCGGCCACCATCGTCGCGGCCCGTGCGCTCGGCGTCGAGCAGGAATCCGGCTCGCTCGAAGCAGGCAAGCGCGGCGACGTGCTGCTTCTAAATGCCGATCCGCTCGCCGACATTCACAACACGCGTGCCGTTTGGCGAACTGTAGCCGCCGGAGCAGTCTACGATCCGGGTCCGCTCTGGCAAAGCGTCGGTTTCCTGCCCTGAATGATTGCCGCTATCGCAAGGTAATCTGATCTCCCGGCAGCAACGGCATTGCGAGCACTGCCTCCGGATCGCCCTTCACGCGTACCGGCAGCAATCGTCCGTTGTAGAGCCGCTTCATTGTGAACGGCCGTGGCGATTCGATCACGCTCGACAGCTTGCTACCCCACACCACATCCTGCGGCTTCTGGTTCACCACGATCTTCATGTACACCGCCACTGAGCACGCCTCCGGAAACACCGTGCAATGCGCCGCACCGTTCCCGCACACCAATTCCGGATCTCGCAGCTGCGCTGCAAGCCCCTTCAGTTCTTCCTCCGAGTTCGCTCCCAGCAGCACCGATCCGCGCGCATTGCGGCTCCGCGCAAAAACAATCTCGAAGTAGAACCGGTACGCCCGAAAATGCATCTGCGACGGACGAATCAAATCCTGCACCGCCGGATCCGCTTCCGGCCGGTTTTTCATCGGTTCCACCGCGAGCAGCTTCAACCCGCCTGAACAGACTTCATAGCGCGCCGTCTCGGTTCCCAGAAATCCATCCAGCCCGCGCCTCGATGCCCCCGGCTTGTAATAGGCATTCTCGATGCGCAGTTCCATCAACGGCTGCAGGTCGACCGATTCGCCTCCGCGCACGAAGCCGTTGTACGCGCGGGGAATGTCTGGAAACGCAACCTGCTGCGCGTCGGGCGTTCGGAGCAGGTACTCCGGCGTCTCTGGAATCACCTGAAAGGAACGGACTCTTGGCCCGCATGAAACCAGAACAACCGCCAGTACCGCGATCGCAAGCGTGCCCGCGCTTCTCAACGCAGCCCGCTCACTTTCTCCTCCAGCTCGGCCCAGCGTGCATACAGCGCGTCCGCCTCGCCTTGCGCTTGCTCGATCTCGGCCAGCGCCTGCTGCAATCGCTTCGGATCGCGCGTGACCTCCACATCTTCGAGCAGCGCCTTCTTTGCCGCCAGCACTGCATCCGCTTCCGCAATGCGCTGCTCGATCGTCTCCCAATCGCGGTTCTCGAGATAGGAAAGCTTCCTGGCCGGTGCTCTCGCTTTCTCCGGTGTTTTCCTGCTTTCAACCGCTTCCGTCCCCTGATCACTGCGCTCGGCGAGCCAGGCCTCCCATTGCGCGTAATCGGCAAACAACTGCGCTTCGCCTGTGCCATCCAGTCCCAGCACCGTGGTCGAAACGCGATCGAGCATAAAGCGGTCGTGCGTCACCAGCACAAGTGCCCCCGGAAACTCGAGCAGATTTTCTTCGAGGATCTCGAGCGTTGGAATATCCAGATCATTGGTCGGCTCATCCAGCAGCAGCACATCTGCCGGCTCCAGCATCAGCTTCGCAATCAACACCCGCGCCCGCTCGCCGCACGACAACTTCCTTACCGGCTGGTTCAACTGCTCGCTCGAAAACAAAAACCGCGCCGCCCACGACGCCACATGAATCGGCCTGTCCTGAAAAATCACCGAATCGCCATCCGGCGCCAGCGCGCGCCGGAGTGTCAACATTGGATCAAGCGTTCGATTCTGTTCGAAGTAAACCATTCGCAGCGATTGCGCCCGCTCCACTCGCCCCGCACTCGGCTCCAGTTCGCCCAGAATCAGCCGCAGCAGTGTGGTCTTGCCCGAACCATTCGGCCCCACCAGCCCAATCCGCATCCCCGCCGTGATCGCAAAATTTAGATCCCGCGCAATGGTCCGCTCGCCGAAAGCAAAGGTAACGTCGTCAAACTTCACCAGCCGCTTCGTCGCGCGCTCGCTCGCCGTAAAGTCGATCCCGGCTGTTCCCGTGCGCTGCCGTCCCTGCAGATCTTTCAGTTCGCCGATCAGCTCATGCGCCTGATCGATGCGCGCCTTCGCTTTCGTTGCCCGCGCTTTGGGTCCGCGCCGCAGCCACGCAATTTCCGTGCGCACACGATTTTCGAGCGCCTCCTGACGCTTGACCTGGGCCGCCAGTACTTCTTCTTTTTTCTCGAGAAACGCGGCGTAGTCGCCCGCCACGCGTAGCACCCCCTCGGCATACATCCGGTTCAGCTCCACAATCCCGGTCGCCACATTCTGCAGAAAGTACCGATCATGGCTGATCACGATACAGGCAAACGAACCGCTGCGCAGCAACCCCTCGAGCCACTCGATCCCGGCCAGATCGAGATGATTCGTCGGCTCGTCCAGCAGCAGCAGATCGGGCTCGGAGACCAGCGCTTTCGCAATCGCCAGCCGCTTGCGCCAGCCGCCCGAAAGTGTCTGGGCTTCGCTCTCGAATTCGGTGAAACCCGCGCGCCCCAGCGTCTCGCTCTCGAGCCGGTCCCTTTCGCTCGCTGCCACATGCGCCTGCTCGAGCGCCCGCCGAATGACATCGCGAACCGTTTCCCCCGGCGCAAATTCCGACTGTTGCGCCACATAACTCACCCGCGTGTTCTTGCGCAGCGCCACCGTGCCGCTGTCCGCTTCGCGCCTTCCGGCAAGAATCTCGAGCAGCGTCGATTTGCCCGAACCATTCGGCCCGATCAGCCCCAGCCGGTCGCCTTCGGAAACCGCGATCGAAAGATTCTCGAACAACGGCTCCGCGCCGTAACGTACCGTCAGCTCCTGTGCGTTGAGTAAAAGCGCCACTCCTTCATTCTCACGATCGGATCATGTGCTCGGCAGCGGCACTGGACCTTGTCTCTCGCTCGAGATCTTATTCAAACCCACAAACCGCAGCACCTGCTCGCGCATCGTGTTCATGCTCACGGTCAGCCGGTCGGTCTCGATCAGCAGATACTCGTCGCGCGCACCCGAGCTCTTCGCCTCTTCGAGCAGCTTGCGATGATCCTCCCGCAGACTCGGCAGCGTCTCGGCCGCAAACTCGGAGCCGCGCAGCGCCGCCGCCAGATAATACAGCGTGAAATCCACATCCTGTGCAAACGTCTGAAAAGCCGCCGGCATTTGCACCCCCGGCCCGTGTATATAAAACGCTTCGAGCGACATCACCCCGCGCACAAACGCATGCGAGCTCGCCAGAATCGAGGTCAGCGCATCCGTTTTCACCTGATCGGCGCCCGGCTCCGAGCACACCCTGTCCAGCGATGCCTCCGCTCGCGAACGCGCCTGCCGCCATGCATCCCGCGCGCTGTCCAGTTCGTCTTCGGAAATCTCTTCCACGCCGCTAAGCCGTTTCGCCACAGCGCGGAAATAATCGCGTGTTCGGTCGATCATCTCCGCCATCGCGTCCGGCACCAGCGTTCGTTCCCACGTCGGCCACACCGCATAAGCAATCAGCGCCAGCAGCCCTCCCGCGGCCGTGTTGACGGCGCGTTGACCGATCACATCCATCGGCGAAACACCCGTGATCGCGATCAGAAATACAATCAGGCCGCTGATCGCCACACTGAAAATTCCATAATTCGCCGGGCCCGCATAACGCAGCGCGAATGTATAAATACCCACCAGCGCCAGCGCCGCGAACGCCGTGTGCGGCACCACGTGATAGCACAGCGTTGCCAGCAGCAGGCCCGCAAACGTGCCGCCGAGCCGTAGCACGCCGCGGCTGATCGTAGTCGTAAAATCCGGCTTCAGCACGACGGCTACCGTCATCGGTAGCCAGTAGTTGCGCTGCGTGTTGATGCTGCGCCCAATCCCTGTTCCGATCGCCACACACACCGCCATTCGCACCGCATGCCGGAATGCCGGGGAACCAAAATGCAGATTCGCTCGGAGCGTCGCCAGCCAGCTTTGCAGCTGCAGCTTGATCGGCGGCGCATACTCCCGCTTTGCGAACGCCTCGGCGCCCTCTGTCGTGCTGTTCGTCGCCAGCTGCATGATCACGCGCAACTGTCCCGCCAGCACATCCATCGCTCCAGCAAGCTGATCCGCCGCCGAGCCGCGCTGTCCCTTAGTTGTCTGAATTTCTTCCGTGAGCGCGTTTAGCTGCTGCGCCAAATCCGGCGAAACAGAATCCACTCTGTCCTCGACGAGCGACTGCCCCACCGCCCGCAGGATCGTCTGGCTCAAGTCCAGCGCTTCCTTCTGAATCTTCAGCTCCGCTTCGCAGCATTCGCCCGCACGCAGCGCATGCTCCAGCGTCCCTTTGAGCCGCCGCACCGAGTAGATCGAAAAGCGCACGCGCTCCGCCTGGTCATATAGCAGCCGGAATCGCTCACCCTCCAGACTGTGATCGCGACCCAGCGCCGAAAGCGTGTCCTGTACCGCCGCGCTCGGCTGTTTCAGAGGCGCCGCCAGGACATCTTCCGGCTCGCTCCCCACATGCTCCGCCAGATCGAGATAAACTCCGCCGATCGCCTTGCGCTCCGGGCTCGAGCGCCGTATCGGCCAGGACATCAGCGCCAGCGCGGTCTGCAGCAATCCGCCGCCCAGCACCAGCAGTCCCGCATAAAACGCACCCTTGGGCGAGAGCGCCCCGCGCGCCGCATACACGATGAGCGTGACCAGCGTATTCAGTCCGAGATCGCCCGCGCGCGTACTGATCGACACCAGCAGGCCGGCCATGAGCGACCAGCCGAACGCCACAATCACGGCCAGCACGTGATAGTTGCCGGTTACCGATCCCAGAAACACCGCAACCGCGCCCAGCAACGTCCAGCCCAGCATCCGCCGCGCCCGGTGCGCATAGGGATCGCGGCCATCGGAGTAAGCAACGTTCAGTGCACCGGTCGCAACTGCCACCGCTGCCAATGGATGTCCGATTGCAATCCCGATCCCGAGCGGCAGCGCCACTCCCGCCGCATTGCGAAACGCCATCCGGACCGTGTTGCGTTTGCTTTTATCAACCCGCTTCAGAACATCCCAGAACGACGGAATCCACCGCGGTAACGAGCCCTGCGCCATCTGTATCCACTATCGCCTGCGCCCGAGTGCGAGCCAGCCGGTGCGATCGTCTGCCTGGCCGGACACGCTCTCAATTGCGCGGCGAACGATATTCCATCGCGGACGCGGTGATCAGCAGTGCGGCTTTCGAAGCATCCAACGCTGCGTACATCCAGTGCAGAGGCGAAAACACAACCGGTGCTCCCGCCAGGATTTCGGAAACGCGGCGATCCAGTTCCGGTAAAAGCCAGTAGCGTTGAAGCAGCAGCTCGATCACCGCCACCGCAAGCATAATCGCGATCCGGGCTTTCGTACGCGCAAGAATAGCAGCCACCACGACCACGCTGGAAAAAACAAGTTCGAGCGCGCTGAACCACTGAAAGGTATACCGCCCGACCTCCACTCCAGCGCGCAGACTCAGCGACGCCGCCTGGAATTTCGCCGGGGTCGCCACGAACGATACGCCGATAATCGTCCCTGCCCACAGCGTCGCCAATATCGGGAGCGTCGCGCGAGCGGCGTGTCTGATGCTGTTCACTGTGCAGCCGCGTGCTGCTCGGATACATGCACGATCAGCACCAGGTGCTTCTGCTCGCCTGCCGCGACGCTGTGTGCTACCGATCCAGCCAGGCTGATCAGTACGCCGGGCCGCAGCGCAATCGAATCGCCGTCGCTGACGAAAGTCCCTTCACCCGAGATGCAGTGAACCGAAATCGGTCCAGGTGTCCGATGTTCCGGGATGCCTTCGCCCGGCTCCAAATGCAGCAGCAGCGCGCGCAATCCGGCCTCACGAAACAACGTCGTCGCGCGTGGCAGGCTATCGCTATCAACCAGATATTGCTGTAAATCGATCTGCGGCATCAAACGCTCATTGCTTCCGTTGCTTCTGGGGCTGTCGAGCTGTGGAATTGCGAAATCGCTCCGAGCAGGCGGGCACCGATCATCTCTGCTCGGCTGATAAAGATCTCTGCTGTCTGCTTTTCACACAGCGAGTTTGCGGTTTTGCGCCATAACGCGAGCCAGCGCTCGAAATGAGTCCCGGTCAGCCGCGGCAGCTTCAGATGCGCAATCATCGGATTTCCTTTGTACGTCCGCGACGCGAGCAACACCGACGACCAGAACCTCTTCATCTTCGCCAGGTGCGGCGTCCACTCGTTGCCGATTGCTTCGTCAAAAATTGGACCCAGCACTCGGTCCTGCCGGATCGCGCCGTAGAACGTGTCGACCATCTCGGCAATGCTGTCTTCGTTTACGCTCTGGTACATGTTCAACTAAAGATGTATCTATAATACATCTTTAGAGCTTTCCCATGTACCTGACGCGCCAGGCTGATTACGCCATGCGGCTGTTGATCCATCTGGCCGTTCAGCCCGGCTCCATCACCACCATCCAGGAAGTTGCTGACCGCTTCGGCATCTCGCGCAATCACCTGATGAAGGTCGCGAACCGTCTGACCAGGGCCGGCTATGTAGCGGGCACTCGCGGCCGCGCGGGCGGGTTGAAACTGGCCCGTAGCGCGGACCGGATCAACATCGGAGAAGTTCTGCGCACCGTGGAGGATTGGAATCTGGTCGAATGTTTTGAGAGCTCTTCTCCCAACTGCCGCATCGCCCCCGCCTGTGGCTTACAGTTCGTTCTGAAGGAAGCCGTCGAAGCATTTCTGGCGGTTCTCGATCGTTATTCGCTGGCAGATGTGGTTCGCAGGAAATCCGTGCTCATTCAGGTTCTCGGCCTGCCGCGAGTCAGCAAAGGCGTGGAATCATCCCGCATTCCGGGCAGGCATTTCTAGACTGAATTGTTCGACACACACTTTGCACTCCAGCGAGGCTGCATCTCCTGCTCTAACTGAAAAACGTGTTCGGCCTCAACTACTGACCGCAGATGATCAGGCCGGTCCCGGAAGCATCGTGGCTCCCGGAGGCCGGCTTTGTGGTTGCCTTTATGCGCTCGAGCAAACCGTCACTGCTTAGGGGTCAGATGATACGTAATCTCGTCCTGGGTCGTGTTGTGATCCTTTCCATATCCATCCGTGAAACTCGCCAGAATGAGATCGTTGCCGCTTTGCCGCGCTCCGATCAAGCTGTTCGGATACCACGCTGCGTTATTCGTGCTTGTTTCACATCCCGAGCCGCCGATTCCAAAAGACCAGCCGCTCGTAGCGATACCGGCTTTCTGAATTCGAGCCGCCAGCACGGGATCCGGTAGCGCACCCACATACCAGTAAGCGCTGTCCGGAAAGGTACAGGCATCCGCACCCGTGGCAGCCTGCAGTGCCCAGACCGTAGCGCCGCCAGTCGCCACACCCGGCCCGCTTAGGTTCACCAGCATTGTTCCGTTGTATATCGTCGAAGGACCGCCGTACGTTCCCGCCTTGAAAGACGCGACCAGGAGGTTCGGCGAGGCGTTCACCGTATAGCTCGCAAGCTTTAACTTCCCGCTTGTGGGATCGATCGTGAACTGAATGGAAACATCCTGATACGAAAGAGTTCCCTTCGAGTCGTAGACGGGAACGCGCGTGGCCGTAACTGTGCCTCCCGACCCGCTGACGGCGGCGTACTCGAAGAGTGCCCGGGCGGGATTGGATGTGGCGGCCGAAACCTCATCCTCGATTTGCCCATGCGCGCTCGCTGCGAAAACAGCGCTGAGGCTGATCAATGTGCACATCGGCAGCAGTCGCTGAGCCGAGTAGAAGCGTACAAACGATAGGGTCATGCTTTCCTCCTTGAAGCCGTATCTGATGCTCCCGATGCAGTAACGCTGCCGCGAGTGCGTGACAGCGGCTTGCAAACGTGGCTAACCGCTGATAGGATTCGGAACGGCTGATTCCCGGTAATCCTCAACGAGCTATGCGCAGTGCATCCGAAAACTCCGTCACGCCTGTGGATGAAACAAGTTGCCGGTACAAGTCCCTGGACGAGCGGTTCAGCCTCATTTACGAGGAGTTATGCCGGATCGCCTCGGCCATTCGAAGCCGCGACCCTCGTGCCACGATCCGTTCCGCGGCCCTCGTGGACGAGACCTGGCTGAAGCTGAAGGACTCCCCTCGGCTCGCCGGCACCTCCACCGTGCATTTCAAAGCCATTGCGGCCAAAGCCATGCGCGAAGTCCTCATTCAGGAAGCGCGGCGGCGAAACGCTCGGAAACGAGGTGGAGACGGTGAAGCGGTGTTTGTCGAGCTTCAGGACGGCGACGCGCGCCTCCGTCCTGTTGAAGCTGAGCTGATCGATCTCGATACAGCGCTCGACGAATTAGCTCTCATGAATTCTCGTCATGCCGAAATCGTGGAAAAGTTGTTCTTCGGCGGCATGACAATTTCCGAAACCGCCGAGGCCATGTGCGTTTCCGAGTCGCTTGTCGAACGCGATTGGCGCGCGGCCCGGGCGTGGCTCGCAATGAAACTCCGCCCTCGGGCGATCTAGGTCCGCTATGGACAGCGCGCGTTGGGAGCAAGTGCAGGAGATCTTTCATCAAGCCGACTCTTTCGAGGGCGACGGTCAGAAAGAATTCTTGCGCCAGGCCTGCGGGGAAGATCAGGTTCTGTTCACGTGTGTGCAGCAGATGCTTCATGAGAGCCGGCGCAACGATTCCATCCTCCACCGCGGATTATCTTTTGTCGCCGGATGGATCGTGGACCCGGCAGAAGATCTCCCGCGCCTGGTGGAGGTCGGCTCTTACCGCCTTCTGCGCATCATCGGCGAAGGCGGTATGGGAGTTGTCTACGCGGCCGAGCATAAGCAGACCCGCAAGAAAGTCGCCGTCAAATTCCTGGTCGGGGCCGGCATGTCTCCTGCGCGGCTCGCGCGGTTCACCCACGAGATCAGGATGCATGCAGATCTCGCTCATCCCTACATCGCCGCCCAGTACGATGCCTCCACCCTCCCGGACGGCACGCCCTTCTTTGTTATGGAGTACATCCACGGTGAGCACTTTGTGGATTATTGCCGGTCGAGTCGCGCTTCGCTCGCTGCACGTTTGCAGCTCTTTCACCGCGTTTGCGAAGCCGTTGAATATCTCCACGGCAAAGGAATCATTCACCGCGATATCAAACCTTCCAATATCCTCGTCGATATCTCTGGAACGCCGAAAGTACTCGACTTCGGAATCGCGAAGGAACTGCAGCAAGCCGACGATCAACACACCCGCTCCGAAATGCGTATCGGTACTCGGGCTTATGCTGCCCCGGAATGGCTGGAGCAGGGTATTGTCGACCGCGCTACCGACGTGTACTCTCTCGGAGTTATTTTCTTCGAAATGCTTGCCGGGCAGCATCCCGCTTCGAGTGCTTCTGACGATGAGAAAAGGCCTTCCAAACTTGACACGCGCTTGGCGGGAGTCCCAAAGGCTGCCTGGCGGGAACTGGACAAAATATCTCAGAAGGCGCTCCAGCGAGATCCGTCCGAACGGTATCGTTCCGTGGAAGCGCTCATTCGAGACCTCAACCATTTCCTTCGCAGTGAGCCACTGGAAGTGCACGCGCCGAGCCTGGCCTATCGAGTCGAGAAGTTCGCGGCTCGGAATAAAACAGCAGTCCTGGTCGCCTCAGTTGCGGCGTTGTTGCTCGTGGGAATGGCGGGTTTGTTTGCGTATCGTCTGACCAGCGAACGGAATATCGCCGTCGCCGAACAGCTGCGGCTTAAACGCATTCAGCACTTCATGCTCAATATGCTGGGTGCCGACGATCGGGCGGCCGCCCCCTCAAACGACTTGCGCGTCCTGACTTTGCTCGATCGAGCATCCCGCGATGCCACCCGGCTGAAAGATGATCCTCAAACACAGGCCGAACTACATCGAACTCTCGGCCTCATGTACCGCACTTTAGGCGAGCTGCTCAGGGCGGATTTCCACTTGAATCTCGCCTTCAGGCAACTACAATCCACCTCCGGAATCGATCCACGGCAATTAGCCGACGTACTGCTCGAGATTGCCATTCTCAAAGGCGATCAGGCGCAGACGGCAGAAGCGCAAAGCGCTCTTCAGCACGCGCTCGCTCTCATCGGCGATCGCTTCCCGCCCGGCGACCCGGTGGTTATTAAAGCGAAGATCACCCAGGGCCGAATTCTTGCACAGAGCGGCGCGGGCGCCAAGGCGGTCGAAATACTTCGGCCCCTTGCAGATCTGAACATACGCAATCCGGAAGACGAATATCTGCTCTCCGATGCCCTGTTCACGCTCGAATATGCCGAGAACGAAATCGGAAACTACCGGCAAGCCGACCTGATCAACGCTCGCGGAACTTCGCTCGACCGGAAGCTCTACGGCGATTCCCATCCTCGCATCGCGTTTCAACTCTCAGATTTGGCTTCCACGCTTGCCACCAGAGGAAACTACCCCAAGGCAGAGGCGCTCTACCGTCAGGCCGTCGATATTCTGCAACGCTGGTACGGCGAAAATCAACGGGATGTTCTGCAAACCATGACCAGCCTCGCCGCCATTCTGGTCCAGCAGGGTAAGACCGGCGAAGCCCAGCAAATCTTGCAGCGCGTGCTCGCTGCGGAACGAGCGCCAGGCGATAAGGTTCTTCCCTACTACGGCTGGGCCCTCGACACGCTCGGCCGACTGGAGCTGAAGCAGGGCGAACTGCAGTCGGCCGAATCGCGTTTCACCCAGGCCTTGGCAATCGACCGCCATGCATTCGGAGACCACGACCACCAGACTGCCATGGTCGAAGCGCATCTTGCTCAGGTCTTGATCAAAGAACTGCGCTTTACCGAAGCGGAACCCTTGCTTGAGCAATCGCTGCGGACGCTGAAAGCCAATAGCCACGGCGGCAACATGAGTATTCCCGTAATTGAGGTGCTCCTGGGCGAGGTCCTCGTGAACCTGAAACGATACAGCGAAGCAGAAAGTCATCTTCTGGCCGGCCTTGCGCAGCTCGAAAATCAGCATTCGCAACCGTTATTGAAATCCAGGCAAGACGCTCTCAGAAATCTCGTGCTGATATACCGCGCATACGGCCAACCGGAAAAAGCGAGTGCGTATGCCGCTCGCCTCCACTCCTTACAGCGGCCGTGATCACAATCCGCTCAATGTAATCGATCCGTCTCCCGTCCGTACTTCCAGAAACGGGCCGCCTCCGTTCAGCTTCCCTTCGAGTTCATGCTCCCGCCGCGTGCCTTGCACTGTCAGCGGCAGGTCGGAATGAATACTCCCGTCGCCCGTTCGCAGCTGAACATCCGCCGCCAGATCCCGCGGGATCGCCAGATGCACGCTGCCGTCTCCGGTCTCTACTCGCCAGCCCGAATTCAATTTCGATCCAGGGAGCGCCTGTACCTCCACCGAGCCGTCACTCGTTCGCACCTTCACATCGTCAAAGCGTCCCCGCACATGCAAACTGCCGTCGCCACTGCGCGCATCGAGCTGTCCCTCCAGGTCATCGCCCTGGATACTTCCATCTCCGGTGTCAACCCGCAACGCTCCATGCAAGCCGCTCAGGTGAATCGATCCATCTCCGGTGTGTACGTCCGCCGTCAGTTCCCTCGGTACTTTCAAATGCACTTCAATCGACCGCATGCCCCAGCTCCAATGCATGCTCGGCTCCCGGATCTCCACTTCCACCCGGTTCCCCTCCTGTCGTTCGGTGATCCGTACGCCCGAGGAGCCGATTCCAATGCCTCGGGTCCGCACAAGTGCTGAAATCTCGCGATCGCTTCCCACCTCGACCGAGACCGAGGCATCCCCCGCCGTCACCCGCAATTCCGGTCTTGCCTGCACCTGCCAAACTTTCGTCCACTCTTCGCCTTTTGCTCCGGTCAGCCACATAAAACCGACCACTGCACTGTAAATTCCCGCCCGCATCGAACCGAACCTCCTTCCTCGCAGGATTGTACGCAATTTTCTCCGGCGACGGTCCAAACATTCTTGCAGCTTTTGGAGAATCATGCTAATCTACATCAACAAATAGGAGTATGGCGACTCTGACGCTCATCCTCGACCGCGAAAGCTACCCATTGGGTTCGTTCCTTAAATTTCGCCTCATTGGCGAAGCGAGTGCCGAGGACTGTACCGCCTCCGTTTACCGCCAGGGCGAGAGCCGTCCCGTTCTCGTCAACTCTTTGAAATTGCAACGTTTGCCGAACGGATTTCAGGAACTTTGGGAGATCCCGGCGGACGCCCCGACGGGGCGTTATCAAGTTCGTTTGGTAATTTCCAACGCTCTGCCGCCTCTCGAAGCCTCTTTCTCCCTGTTTCGGCGGGAGATTACCATCGACGCCTTCAATGCCGGCCAGCGCTTCTATTCCGCCGGCGATCCGATCTCCTTCGAGCTGAAACTCACAAATCACACCGGCACCATCCGCAAGCGCCTGCGGGTTTCGGTCGGTGAAGCACAGTACCCCTGGATTCGCGCCGCTCGGGGCGAACGCGAACCGGAGAACTTCGTTTTTTCAGAAGCCCTCGATCTCGCGCCGGGCGAAACCCGGACGCTGACGATCCATGGCCAGACGCGCTGCGGCGAGCACTCGGGCAGCGTCCAGTACACCGCCACGGTCGAGTCCGGCTCATCCGGCCAGATTGCCGCGTTTCGCAGCACCCCGCCCGTCTTTATCCGCTGCCCCGAACAGGAAAAACGGCCCGTTTACCCGGCCACCTACATTCATTCGGATCTCTCACAGGTCCGCACGGGCGGCTATCGCCAGTTCTATAACGAGCCGCTCGCGTCAGGAACCTTCGACCTGGCGCACACGACCTTCCGAGCCAATCAGCCGAATCAGATCGATCTGCAGCCTCCGCTCGACCAGCCCGGCATCCGCATTCTCCTCGAACTGCGCTCGAAGGAAGGCGCATTCGTGGACGAAGCACAGGCTCACCGGCATCAGGACCGGTTGCGCGCTGTTCTGCGCTTTGCTCAGCCCGGACTCTACACACTTCGTGCGCACTTTCTGGCGCCAGGCGGCGACCCGCTGCGTACCGAATCCATTCAGGTTTCGGCTAACGATCTGCCACACTCTATCGCCGTGGTCTGCGCGCATCCGGACGACGAATTTCTACATCCGGCGGCCATTCGCGCGGCGGTCGAAAACGGCATCCCGGTCGACATCATTTATCTGACCTGCGGCGATGCAGGCGGAAGCGATCGTTTCTTTGGCACTGACTACACGCCTGCGGAAGCCATCGAATTCGGCCACATTCGCATGGCCGAAGCGCGTGCCGCCGCGGCCCATCTCGGCATTCCGGCATCGCGGCTGCACTTTCTCGGTCTTCCGGATGGCTTTCTGGAAAACATCCGCCAGGAAACAAACGGCCGGACCCCTGTTTTCAGCCCGCTGCTCGGCACGGATCACGCTCCGTATCGGGATACCGCTCAGCCAAATCTTCGCTATCAGAAACTCGCCGTGGTGCAGGCTCTCGCCAATCTGCTCGCGGCGATTCAGCCCGCGGCCGTCTACACCAGCCATCCCGACGAGCGCCACGCCGATCACAAAGCAGCTGCGCTCTTCACCATCGAAGCGCTGCAATCGCTGCTCGCTGCCAAACGCCTCGAGCGCCTTCCGGTGATTCGGACCGATCAGTTCTACGGCGCTGCGGCCGGTGAACCGGAGCCCTTCCAATACCGGTCACACGAGTTTTACGCTTCGGGCGAATCGATGGCGCGCGTGCAGGAAGCCTACTGGTTCTATCAGTCGCAGGGCGGAAACCATGCGCGCGGGCACGTCCTGAGCTATGCGGATCTGCCGCGCATCGAGTACCATCAGGAAGTCCTCGACTGGGCGCAGCCCGCCAAACTTCCGCTACCCGCGGCAGTATAGCGATCTAATCCAAAGTTGGAGTTTTCTCTCCAACTTTACTGGCGCGCCACTTTCCGGTTAGGATGCGCAAAGTGAAACGGTACGCCGGTCCCATCTTATTCATTGTTCTGCTCCTCATCGCCTGGCAGATCGGGATCGCCTATCAGCCGTCTCATCTGCTTCCGGGCCCAATCGGCACGCTCGCTGGGATCGGCGATCTGATTAGCCACGGTTTGCTCTTTAAATATGTTGTGGCTTCGTTATTTCGCGTCACGTGGGGCTTTGTGCTGGCGGCCGTTCTCGCCATCCCACTCGGTCTGGCAATTGGCTGGTACCGCCGCGCGGAACTCGCTTTCAATCCGCTCATTCAGATTTTGCGCCCGATTTCGCCGCTCGCCTGGATACCGATCGCGATCCTGTGGTTCGGCGTGGGTGACGGTGCGGCGATTTTTCTAATTTTTGTCGGCTGTTTTTTGCCGCTCTTGCTCACTGCGATCAACGCTGTGCAGAGCGTGCCTGCCGTTTATGTTAATGCCGGGCGCAATTTCGGCTTGAGTACTCGGGCGCTGCTGTATCGAGTGCTGCTTCCTGCGGTTATGCCACAGTTGATCATCGGTCTGCGCATCACGCTCGGCGTCGCCTGGCTGGTCGTGGTGGCAGCCGAGATGATCGCCGTCAATTCCGGGCTTGGTTTTCTGATCGTCGATGCCCGCAATGCCGGCAACCGCTACGATCTGGTTGTGGCTGGAATGGTTCTGATCGGCATCATCGGTCTGCTGCTCGATGTCTCGATGCGCTCGTTTGAAAAAGTAAAATCGCTCCGCTGGGGCTACGCGGAGGAGCGCTGATGTCGCTGACGGAAGCCATGCAGGCGAAACCGAAGCTCGCCACCAAGATGAGCGTCGAGCATGTCGACATGACGTTTACGCGCGACGGCTCCGATATGCGCGTGCTCGACGACATCAATCTCGAAATCGCCGACGGCGAATTCATCTGCCTGCTGGGGCCATCGGGCTGCGGAAAATCGACGCTGCTCAGCGCCATGGCCGGCTTCCTCACGCCCACGCGCGGCGAAATACGAATTGATGGCGAAGCGGTGCGCGGTCCCGACCCACGGCGCATCTTTGTTTTTCAGGAGCGCGGCGTGTTTCCCTGGCTCACCGTGGAAGGGAACATCGGTTTCGGACTTTACAACCTTCCGCGGGCCGAACGCGAACGCCGTATCGCGCGTTATGTCGAGATGGTCGGACTCAAAGGCTTCGAGAAAACATATCCGGCTGAGCTCTCGGGCGGCATGAAGCAGCGGCTCGAAGTCGCTCGCGCGCTTGCCGTGAATCCCGACCTGCTCTTGCTCGATGAGCCGTTCGGCGCGCTCGACTCCATTACGCGGCTCGTTATGCGGCGCGAACTGCTGCGCATCTGGGAAGCCGAGCGCAAAACGGTCGTATTTGTCACGCACGATATCGATGAAGCGGTGCAGCTGGCCGATCGTGTAGTGGTGATGAGCGCCCGCCCGGCTCGCGTGCAGCAGATTGTCGAAATCGACATCGAACATCCGCGCGATTTGAGCTCGCCACGCTACCTCGAACTGCGCGACGGTATTTTTCAGCAGATCGGCCTGGCACACAAAATATGAAACCGCGTGCCTGGGAAAAAATCGCGTGGCCCGTACTCGCCTGCGCGCTGTTCCTGGCGCTTTGGTATCTGCTGGTCGTCTGGAGTAAGACCAGAGTTTTTCCGTCGCCGTTCGAAGTGAAGAAAGGCATGGCGGAGCTGATGCACAAAAGTCTGCTCTGGCGGTATATCGGCGATTCGCTGCGCCGGGTTGCCGTGGGCTTCGGTCTTGCCGCTATCACCGGTATCCCGATTGGGCTCGCGCTGGGCTGGTATCCGGCCGCGAATCGAGTTGTGAATCCCACTCTGCAGTTGCTGCGGCCCATCAGTCCCATCGCCTGGATCCCGGTCGCGATTATCTTCTTCGGGGTCGGCGATAAAGCAGCGATGTTCCTGATTTTCCTCGGCGCTTTTTTCCCGATCGTGGTCACTTCGATCGATGGCGTTTCAAATGTACCGCCGATGTTCCGCCAGGCTGGACGGAATTTTGGTTTGAGCCCGGCGCGCCTGCTCGCCAAAGTAATTTTTCCCGCCGCGCTACCGCGCATTCTGATCGGTCTGCGCATCGCGCTCGGTATCGCCTGGCTGGTTGTGGTTGCGGCTGAGATGATCGCGGTCGATTCGGGTCTCGGTTACCTCGTCATTGACGCGCGCAACTCCGGCAAGCGCTACGATCTCGTCGTAGCGGCCATGCTGCTGATCGGCGTGATCGGTCTCGCGCTCGATCTGGCCTTCCGCCGGATCGAGTACATCAAGTCTGTGCGCTGGGGGTTCCGGCATTGAGTCTGCGCAACAAGCTCCTTTATTCGGCGCTCGCCTGGATTGTCGTGACCACAGCGCTGCATGCCTGGCTCAACGTCAACTGGGGGGCCGTGCTCAACAACTACCGGCCTCTGGCGAAGCGCAAAATTACCGTGGCCTACATTCCGGTGACCTGCCAGCTTACTTGTCCGGTGACGGATTACATTTCGAAGTTTTCGCAAAACGGTGAGCTGTTTCTGCCGCGCATGTTTCAGGGTTTTCCGGAAATCAAAGAAGCGCTGATTTCGAACAAGGTGCAGGCCGCCTTCATCGTCGCGCCCATGGCGATTGCGCTTAAAGCCCAGGGTGTGCCGATCAAGGTCGTGTACCTCGGGCATCGCTACGGAAGCGCAGTGGTCGTTCGCAAGGATGGCCCGATTCATACCTTCGCGGATATGCGCGGCCGCACGGTCGCGATTCCGAGCCGGTTTTCCGACGAGCGCCTGATCCTGTTTCGCGCGATGAAGGTCTGGCACATGAAGCCGGGCGATATCAAGATGGTCGAAATGGCGCCGCCGGATGTTTCCGGAGCGCTCGCGGCCGGGGCTATTGATGCGTTCTCGATGGGCGAACCGTTTCCTTCGCAGGCCGAGATGGCCGGTTACGGTCGCATTCTGTTTCAGGCGCGCGAATACTGGCCCGATTACATGTCGTGCATCCTGGTGGTGCGGCAGGATCTGATCGACAACCGTCCCGACGTGGTGCAGGTCTTAGTCGACGGGATTGCGCGTTCCGGACTGTGGCTCGATAAGGGTAAACCGCAGCGCGAGAATGCCGCCGATTTCGTGGGCCGCTTCTACTACAATCAGAAACCTGCGCTGCTGCGCTGGGCTCTCACCAAGCCTATGGATCGCGTGATGTACAGCCCGCTGGCACCTCGCCGCGCCGATTTCGATATGGTGCGCGATCTGATGATTGAAACCGTCGTGCTCGAAAAACGAATTTCTTTCGACGAGTACGCCGACACACGTTTCTCCGATCGCGCGAGCATTCAAACCGCCTGGAAATACGAGCCAGGGACCGGTCGAGCACAATAGAAAAGCTTACTGCTTTGGGCGGATCGCCAGCATCGGCAGAACCCAGATCATGGTGACTACCGCGATCAGCGCCAACGCAATCGCAGCGTGCACATACGCCAGAGGAATAGCCATCAGATAGAGGGCCAGGCTCGCCAGATGCTTGCCTCGTTCCGCTCGATCCTCGCGCGCGAGCCGGCCTACCCCGCGGAGATGCCGGTGAATGGCAATCCGCAGCAGCAGAAACGAGAAGCCAGTGATGTTCATCCAGATCGCGTACAGCGCCACCGCAAACGAATCGAGCTGCTTCTCGATCACATACGCCGTGAAGAACGGCAGCAGCGAGAGACAGAATAGAAACCCGAGATTGGCATAGAGGATGCGCGCGTCGGCGGCCTCGATACGCTCGATCAGATGCTGGTGATTGATCCAGTAAATGGCCGTAAACGAGAACGAAAGCACGTAAATCACGAGAATGGGCAGAATCGCTCGCAATCCCGCGATCCCGTTTTCGTGGGGCACTTTCAGCTCGAGCACCATGATGGTGATGATGACCGCGATCACGCCGTCGGAGAATGCTTCGAGGCGCGCCGTGGAAGGTGCTTTCTCGGGCATGACGGCTAGTGAGCCGTTGGCTGACCGGCGGCCTTCATTTTGGGAATGTATTCCTGCACGAGCGCCTGTATGTCTGGGCCGATTCCGATCAATTTCTCCTGCGCCGCCTGACTGCCCGCAGCCATGATCTGCGGTGTTTTGGCAACGAGCGACTGGCCCGCCGGCGACTGGTAAAACGCAAGTATGCCATCGATATCGCTTTCGCTGAAGGCATCTGCGTAAAGCTTCAGATAAACCGGCTTGAGCTGGTCCCAGGAGAGCCTGGTTGTGACAACTTTCATCACCTTGCCTTCAAACTCGTCGAAGACTTTCTGTTGTTCCGGATTGAGCTGCGCGCCCATGAATTGCTGGAACATCTGCGACTTTACCTGGTTCTCAATCAGCGCATACATTTGATTGAGCACCTGGTCGAGCTTTGCCGCCTGGAAGACTTTTTCGATCTTGGCGCTTTTAGAGGCTTCGTCGGCGCGGACGCTCGGCACGGCAGCGAGGGCAAGCGTGATCAGGAGAAGATAACGGGCGCGGATCATGCGCGTCAGTCTAGCATTTACACGCTGCGCAGCGATTCGACGGGATCCACGCGCGTGGCTGCGAATGCCGGAGCGAGACAGGCGGCGCATGCGACGAAAAGCAGCAGCACCGGTACAAGAACGAAGCTAAACGGATCGCGAGGGCTGATGCCGAACAGCCACTCCTGTGTAAAACGCGAAAAGGCGAATGCGCAAGCGAGTCCGACGGCGATGCCGATCGCGGTTAGCACGAGGCCCTTGCCGATGATCAGCCGCAGAATGTTGGCGCGCGAAGCTCCGAGCGCCAGCCGAACGCCGATCTCCGCTGAACGTTGCGCCACATATTGCGAAAGCAACGCGTACAGCCCAGCGAGCGCGAGCAGCACGGCAACGATGGCGAAGCCTGCCAGCAAAGCGGTTTGAAACGTGCGGCGGGAATTGCTGGCGTCGACCCGCTGTCCCATGGTTTCGACATTCTCGATCGCGAGGGCATCATCGAGGGAATGCAGTGCGGCGCGAACTTCCGGGATGAGAGCGGCCGTGGGCCGGCTAGTCTTCAGTGCAAAATTCATCGCGTTGCCGTCGCTTGGCATCGCAATCTGGAACAGTTGGGGCGACGCAGCCGTTTCGATGTTCATATGGTGCATGTCGCCGACGACGCCAATGACAGTTTCCCAATCGCCGGGAGGTGACCCCTCGCCTAAGCCGAAGCGAATCTGCTGGCCGACGGGATCTTTACCGTTCAGATAGCGCTTCACAAACGTCTGATTCACCAGAACCGGCG
Source organism: Terriglobia bacterium (assembly GCA_021325235.1). GTDB lineage: Bacteria > Acidobacteriota > Terriglobia > Bryobacterales > Bryobacteraceae > Bog-105. Next base: position 531,113 of record JAJPHN010000025.1, read on the forward strand.
CGATTTTCAACGCGAGATCTTTTTCGGCGCCGTGTCTTCCCGCGAGCAGTGGCACGCCCATGGCCTGCATAAAGCCCGGCGTAATCACGCGCGTCTCGGTGGGCTCCGTCATTCCTGGCCGTCCCTTGACTTCAAGAAAACTAAGGCTGTCGTGGTTCGTTAACGGCAGAGATGTGCTGATTCCCGCCTGTGCTACCCCGGGCAGCGCGCGCAGCTTCGCAAGGAAATCGCGATAAAAAGCGCTCCGCTGCTCAGGCTTCGCATACTTCTGATCGAGCGCGACGCTGAAGGTGAGCGTACTCGAAGAGAATCCAGGATGGACGGCCATCAGACGCGCATAACTTCTGACAAGCAGGCTGGTGCCGGTCAGGAGCAGCACCGAAAGAGCGACCTGTACGGCTATAGAGACGGAGCGAACGCGCTGACCGCCTCCGGCAATGCCTTTGTTGCCGCCTTGCTTCAGTATCTCGTTGACATCCGCTCGCGAGGCAAACAGAGCCGGTGCAATTCCGCACAGAAAACCGGTCGCGAGCGCAAGAACGAGGGCCGCTAGCAGAACGGGGCCATTGATCGACGCGTTCTCGAAACGCGGAATGCCGCCCGGGTTGATCCAAAGCAGGCCTTCTACAGCGGCAATGCAAAACGCCACTCCCAAACAAGCACCCGTGAAACTCAACAGCAGTGATTCGGTCAGCAACTGGCGTATCAAGCGCGCCCGATCCGCTCCCAACGCGGTGCGCACACCGAGTTCATGGGCACGAGATGTCATGCGCGCGAGCAGCAGATTCGCCACGTTACTGACAGCAATAAGCAACACCAGCAACGCCGCTCCGAGCAGCAGCCAGAGCATCTTTTTCACCGGCCCGAAAATGGTTTCCGGCATCGAGCGCACCATGACGGTCCAGCCACGCATGTAAGGGGGATAAAGAGGATCGAGATTCCGCTCCAAAGCTTTCAGCTCGGCTTCTGCGCGTGCTGGAGATACGCCGGGCCGAAGTCTCGCGATGGCTGCGTCGGCGCTCGTCAAATCTGTTCTATCGGATTTCTGTTTGGCCGTCACGATGAGCGGCAACCACAGATCGGTTCGCTGCTTGCCCGTCATCACATACGGAACATCGCCCGCCTCGGGATAAGCAAATCCTTTCGGCATCACGCCGATCACGCTATACGACTCCCGATCGAGGCGTATCTGCCGGCCTACGATTTGCGGATCGGCTTGAAATTCGGATTTCCAGAGCGCATCGCTCAGCACGGCTACGTGCTCGTGCCCCGGCTGGAAATCACTTTCCGTAATCGCGCGTCCGATCGCCGGAGCAGCGCTCACCAGGTGAAAGAAGGAACCGGTGACCGAAACCTCCTGCAACCGGCGGACCTGGTTATTGCGAACGAGGTTTATGCCTCCGTGACTGAGCATCGCCATCGCCGAAAACGAGTGGTTCAGGCGCTGCCAGTCGAAGTAATCGGGATAATTCGGCGCAAGCTCATTGGGGATATTCGGACCACTGAAGCGCGTATTGGGACTCCACAGATAGACAAGCTGGTCGGGATGCCGAAACGGCAGCGAACGTAGCAGAACGGCATTCACGAGGCTGAACATGGCGGTACTCGCCCCGATGCCGATGCCGAGCAGAAGAAGAGCAAGCGCCGTTGACGCACGGTTAGCCGCGAAGATGCGAACCGCGTAGCGCAGATCGGCAATCAGAACGTGCAGGTGCTCGCGAAGGGCGCCAATTGCCAGGTCGGGAACCGTTTCGAGCCAGAGGCGCAGATGCGGCTCGGCCTCCAGGCGGTCCGCGAAGAGACGCTCCATCTCGCTCGCGTATTCGTGCCGGAATTCGGCCGGATAGGCGTATAACAGCGCGCGGTAGAGATTAGCTTCGCTTTGCGAGAAGTCCATTGCGTTTCGCCTGTTCGAGTAATTCGGCCATGCGCGCGGCTTCCGCTTTAGCCACTTTGCGGCCTAGCGTAGTCAGCCTGTAATAGCGGCGCCGCGGATCATCATCCGCGTCGCGCGGCCGTTCGCGCTCGCGCAGTTCAACGACCAGGCCCTGCGCCAGCAGACGTTTGATGGAGCCGTACAGAGTACCCGCGCTGAGGCGTAGCTTCCCCCCGGTGCGCGCGGCGACGTCCTGCATGATTCCGTAACCATGCTGATCGCGTTCCGCAAGAGCGACCAGAATATGGAAAACCTGTGGGCTGAGCGGTAGGAGAGCCTCGTCCATTTCAAAACTTAGTATATCGCATTGCGGTATAGCAAGGCACGATATATACAGAGGAAAGGGCAAGTCGGGAGAGACTTGCTTTGTCTCGGATTCGGGACGCCTCTATTCCATATCCGGAACGAGACTCAATCCGCTTCCTGTTGCGCTTCAATCATTTGCGGGCGGTGATCGTCGTGCTCGGGGACCGAGCATGACATGGCTGATGCAGGATCTCCGGTTTGGCCTCCGCTCGATCGTTAAAGACCGCGCATTCTTTTTCACGGCGGTACTGGCACTGGCGCTCGGGATCGGCTCGGTAACGGTGATCTTCACGGTTGCCGACAGCATCGTGCTGAACCCTTTTCCGTACACGGATGCGCAGCGTATTTATGACATCGAAATTCAGGACCGAACGAGTAAAGCCGCGGGAATGCGGAACTGGTTTTCGGTGCCGGAGTTTCTGGATTTGCAGGAACAGAACCAGGTCTTCGATCAATCGCTAGGGGTGTGGGAGGAGAGCACGCTGCTGGGCGATCCGAGCTCGCCGGAATCGCTCGACACCGATCTGCTGACGGGCAATGCCTTCCAGATGCTGGGCGTACCGGCTCTGGTCGGACGCGGATTGAAACCGGAAGATGCCAGGCCGGGTGCAGCACCAGTTTTCGTTCTGAGTTACAAGCTCTGGGCGAATCGCTTTGGAGGGAATCCGACGATTGTCGGGAAAACCTTTCTGCTGAACAATGCGCCGGCGATGCTCGTGGGTATTATGCCGAAGCGCTTTACGTGGTGGGGTGGAGAGATCTGGCGGCCGGCGATGGTGGACCGCGCTCGGCCTGGAAACAGCCGGTTTGTGCTGTACGGCCATCTGAAACGCGGTCTCGATCGGAAGGCGGCGCAAGAGAGTATCGCGGCACTTCTCAAACACATGGCGCAGGTCTATCCGGATCGGTATCCGAAGGATTTCAGCGTGAAGATTGACACGCTCGGCAACCAGACAATCGGACCTTTTCTGCCGATGCTGTATCTGCTGCTCGGAGCGGTTGGATTAATTTTGCTGATTGCGTGCGCAAACGTCGCGAATCTGCTGCTTGTGCGGGCGACCACGCGCGAGAAGGAATTTGCGATCCGGCGTGCGCTGGGCGCGAGCCGGGTGCGGTTGATTGCGCAACTGCTCAGTGAAAGCCTGCTGCTGGCGGCGTGCGGATCGATAGCGGGATGCCTGCTGGCGGCTGCGGGTGTGAAGGGACTGATGGCGATTCTGCCGATCTACACGTTCCCGGATGAAGCAGATGTCAGTCTGAACCCTGAGGTGCTGCTCGCGACGGTGGCGATCACGTTCGTCACCGCGATTCTGTTCGGGCTGGCACCGGCCCTGACCACATCTCGGCGTGGTTTGAGCGAGTCGATCAGCAGCAGCCGCGGAAATAGCAGTTTCAGGCAAAACCGGTTACAAAACAGCTTCGTGGTGAGCCAGGTAGCACTCTCCCTGACGCTGCTGACTGCGGCGGGCCTGCTGATGCGAACGTTCCTGCTCGAGCGTGGCGTGGATCTGGGGGTGCGAACGGATCATCTGATGACGACGGCCGTGGCGCTTCCAGCGAGCTCTTATGTCAAGCCCGCTGCACAGGCACGATTTGTGCGCGAACTGATGGGAAGACTCGAGCGCGTCCCGGGTGTTCTGTCGGCGGGCGCGGCGGTCGAAACGCCGTCGTTCGGCGCGTTGCCCACAGATTTTGATATTCCCGGTGCTGCGCACGTGTCGGCCTGGAAGGGGGTCGCCTCGCCCTGCACAAGCGGGTATTTCAAAACGATTGGGTTGCGGTTATTGGCAGGACGCGTGCCGACCGTGGCGGAAGAAAACGATGGACGCCGTGTAGCGGCGATTAATGAAACGATGGCGCTGCATTATTTCGGGCAAAGCGCTCCGATCGGGCGCAGGATCGAGCTCAGCGCGTTTCAGAACACGGCAAAGAAGGGCGTGGATTCATGGTTCGAGGTGATCGGAGTAGTTTCGGATCTGAAGAACAACGGCGTCCGCGAGGCGGTGTTGCCGGAAGTTTACCTTCCCTATACAACCGGTGATTTCAGCAACTTCCGTGTCTACGCGCGAACAGCCGGAAGTCCCGAGAGCATGGCGGGAGCGATAACGAAGCAGGTGCTGCTGGTAGATCGAAACGTTGTGCCGCAGGAGACGCTGAGCATGGACAGGATTCTCGAAATTTCGGCGTATGCGCGGCCGAGATTCGGGCTCGTGCTGCTTTCGACGTTTGCGTCGATGGGCTTGCTGCTCGTGGTTGTAGGGGTGTACGGAGTGGCCAGCTACTCGGTGGCGCAAAGAGAGCGGGAAGTCGGCATTCGCATGGCGCTCGGCGCGAAGCCGGCTGATATTCGGCGGCTGGTACTGCGCAACAGTATGTCGCTGTTGCTTGCGGGCGTCGCTGCCGGGATGGTGCTGACATTCTTTGCCACGCGCCTGCTCGCCAATCAGATCTGGGGTGTCTCCGCGCATGATCCGATGACGTTCGGAGCGGTGGTGATGCTTCTGGCTGCGGTTGGTTTCGTGGCGTCCTGGTTGCCGTCGCGGCGGGCGTCGCGGGTCGATCCGGCGATTTGCCTGCGGGCGGAGTAGAGCAACGGCGGCGATTTGTTTCTTATTCACTTTGAAGTGGGACGGGCCAGAATGAGAAGCATCTATGCACACCTTCAGCCCGCTCATTGCTCTTGCGGTGGTTTGCTCGACGGCGGCTACCGATGCCGTTTATGTTTTGTTCACGTCGGCGGTGTCGGGGCGTAGGCGAGTGGCCGCCGCAAGCTGGAGTAGCGTCTGGTATCTGCTTTCGGCATTTGCGGTGATCAGTTATACGACCAATGCAACATACGTCGTGTTTGCGGCGCTCGGTTCGTGGCTGGGAGCATTTGGAGCCGTGAGCTGGCTGCGGCGCAGGAACGGAGCTGAGACATCCCCGTCCGCGGCCGCGCCGCTGAAGCCGATGTAGCGTTTACTCGGAGAGCGAAAAGTGAACGACGATGGACGTGACGACTTCCACCGGCTCGCCATTTAGCAAGGTGGGACGATATTGCCACTGCAGAATCGCTTCGCGGGCGGCATTGACCAGAAGTGGATGACCGCTCACGAGTTTGAGGTTCTCGATGCGGCCGTCTTTGCTGATCAGCGCAGTGAATTCGACTGTGCCTTGAATGCGCGCGGCTTTGGCAAGCGGAGGGTAAACGGGCTGCACGCGATGGATGAGATTGGCTTCGGCAATTGAGCCCCCGAAACGCAACGGCTTATCGGGTTTAGCTGGTTTGACAGGCGGCCTGGGTTCTTGCGCAACCGGCAGAGCGGAGCCGCTTGAGCCGAACAGCAGAGTGCTGCCCGCGCCATCGGCTGCACCTGCCGATTGGGCTCCGGTTATATCAGGCGCGGCGGGGGCATCATTTATTCGCGCGACCTGCTTTGGTATAGCGACGGGCGCAATCAGGTCTTGGAAATGCGGTAGACGAGGGACGACGGAAACGTGCCGCACGGTGGGTCCGGGTGGTTTCGGAAGGTTGGTGGGCGGCGGCGGAGCCACCAGCATGCTCTTGAGCTGGGCCATGGGCAGGGCGCGTGTATAGAGTAAGGAAGCCAGGGTGAAGCCGAGAATGACGGCTGCCTGCAAGAGGGTTGAAGCGAGGACGGTGTAAGGCTGACGCGTTCGTTGCGCAGCGGTGGTTACAAATGTCTGGTCGAACATGGTGACTCTCCGTTACGGGCTAAGTAGCTAACTGCAGAGCGTCACGATCGTGGCTATCTGTAAGGACACCCGGCTGGGGACAGAAGTTCCCGCTGGTTTGCTAAGGTGGAGCGAAACAGCCCCATGTCGCATTTGAGGTGTAGTGTCGCCGGTTGCGCGACCACATTGGATTTGCATGATCGCGCGCTGGCGTGCCCGCGCTGCGGCGAGCTGCTCGAGGTCGTGATCGATTCTCCCAGCGGCGATGCGAGCCATCTGAAACGGCTCTGGTTAGGCCGGCGCAGCTCGTTCGATCCGCGAGATGCGAGCGGAGTCTGGCGTTTCCGCGAGTTTCTGCCGCTGGATTATGGCGCTGAAAATACGATCACGCTGAGCGAAGGCAATACGCCGGTCGTGCGCGGCCAGAAGACGGCGGAGTGGGCTGGCGTGCGCGATCTCTGGTTCAAACATCTCGGCTGGAATCCGACGGGGTCGTTTAAGGATCTCGGCATGACGGCCGGTATGACGGAGGCGAAGTTTGCCGGTGCGACGACGGTCGCCTGCGCATCGACTGGGAACACCGCCGCCTCGCTGGCAGCATATGCGGCGCGCGCGCGTGTGACGGGCCGTGTGTATCTGCCGGCCGGACAGGCATCCAATAATAAGCTCGCGCAGGCACTCGATTTTGGTGCGGAGGTGGTCGAGATCGAAGGCAGTTTCGACGATGCTCTGAACCAACTCCTGGCGAGCAAGGATCCCGAGCTTTACTTTCTGAACTCCATCAATCCGTTTCGAGTGGAAGGACAGAAGACGGCGATGTTCGAGCTGCTCGAGCGGTTCGACTGGCGCGTGCCGGATTATCTGGTAGTGCCCGGCGGGAATCTTGGGAATTCTTCGGCATTCGGGAAAGCATTGGAAGAGCTGAAGCGCTTCGGCTTCATCGAGCGAGTGCCGCAAATCGTCATCGTACAGGCGGCGGGCGCGAATCCACTGGCGCGGATGTGGGAAGCGGGAGCAAAGGAGATCACGCCAGTGGCGAAACCGGAGACGGTCGCCACAGCGATTCGGATCGGCAATCCGCGATCTTGGAGAAAGGCGCTGCATGCGGTGGAACTCTCGGGCGGCTTCGTGATGGACGTGACGGACGAAGAAATCGGCGAGGCGAAGGCCATGATCGGGCGGGACGGCATCGGCTGCGAACCGGCTTCGGCGACAACGCTTGCCGGGATTCGTAAGCTCAGGGCGGCGGGAAAACTCGACCGCGACGTCTGGATTGTGGCGGTGTTGACCGGACACGCGCTGAAGGATACCGATTACATATCGAAACAGCACGAGCGCACAAAACGCGAGCTCGCGCTGGCACATTAACCTTTCATGCAGCGCTTTGAAATACGCGTGCCCGGTTCGATTGCGAATCTCGGCCCGGGCTTCGACACGCTGGCGGTAGCAGTCGAGCTCTATCTGACGCTCCGGGTGACGATACTTGCGGGTCAGAATCAGCTCGAATTCGACTTTTGCGACTGCGCCATTGAAGGCGAGAACTACATCGAGCGCGCGTTTCGTTTCCTGGCGAGCCAGCGCGGAGGAGCGCATCCGTCGTTACGAGTGGAAGTGTGCAGCGATATTCCGCTCAAAGGCGGACTCGGGAGCAGCGCGGCGGCGACGGTGGCCGGATTGCGGTTGTATGAAGCGGTAACCGGGCCGCTCTCCACACAGGGATTGCTGAATGCGGCGTGCGCGCTCGAAGGGCATCCGGATAACGCCTCGGCAGCGCTGCTGGGCGGACTCACGATCAGCTGCCAGATGCCGGATCGCTCGGTTTTCGCGGCACGGCTCGAGTGGCCGGAGGAAGTTTCGTTCCTGGTGCTGACGCCGAAGATGTCGCTATCGACTTCGGCTTCGAGAAGAGTGCTGCCCGAAACGGTGCCGCTGGAAGACGCCGTATTCAATCTGCAGCGCGTGGCGTTATTTCTGCAGGCCGTTCGAAGCCGCGATTATTCGCTGCTGCGGGAAGCGCTGGATGACAGGCTGCATCAGCCGTTTCGAAAGTCGCTGGTGCCGGGTTTGGGAGATCTGCTGGGGCTCGAGCATCCCGACTTGCTGGGGGTGTGCCTGAGCGGCGCGGGGCCATCGATTGTGGCATTCGCCGAGCGCAATCTGGATGGTGTGGAGGCGGCGATCCGGGACACATTCGCGGCGCAGAACCTGCCGTTCGTGATTCGACGGTTAAAGGCGTACACGGAGCGTTCCGCTCATGGCTCGGATAACGCGGCGCTGGCCAGTTTGCCGAGTTCGCATTCCTGATGCACTGCCCGCACGGCTTTATCGAGATGATCGAGCCGCACGACGATGCCGATGGTCAGCTCGCTCGAGCCCTGCGCGATGGCGATGATGTTCACTTGCTCGCGCGAAATGGCGGTGAAGACGCGGCCGGCTAGACCCGGAGTGCCGCGCATGCCTTCGCCCACTACTGCCAGCAGCCCGACGTTTTCATCCACCTCGAGCGGCTTTAGGTAGCCGTGGGAGAGCTCGAGAGAGAGATTGAGCTCGAGTGCTTCGACAGCGGCGTTGACGTCGTGTTTGCGGATCAGAAAACAAAAGCTCTGACGATAGCTCGAGCTGGTGAAGACGAGAATCTCTACATTGGCGAGCGCCAAAGCGTCGAGAGCGCGGGCCATCAGGCGAGTGCCGCTGAGGACGGCATTGGCTGGCTCCATCGAGATAAGAGCCACATTCGACATGGATGTAACGGCGCGCGCGCCTTTCGGCTCGTCGAAATGCGTGACGATTTTGGTGCCGGGCTTTTCGGGTGCGAAACTGTTTTTGCTCCAGACCGGAATCTGTTTTTCGACCAGCGGCGCGAGCGTGCGCGGATGCAGAATCTTTGCGCCGTTATAGGCGAGCTCGGCGGCTTCGGCGTAGGTCACTTCATCGAGCACGGCGACGTCGGGCACAAGGCGCGGATCGGCCGTCATGATGCCGTCGACATCGGTCCAGATCCAAAGCTCTTCGGCATCGAGCGCGGCGGCAAGAATGGAAGCAGAAAAATCGGAGCCGCCGCGGCCTAAGGTGGTGGGCCGGCCATCACTGGTTGCGCCGTTGAAGCCGGTAACGATCGGAATGATGTCCTGCTCGAGAAGCGGCAGAAGGCGTTCCGCGCAGCGGGCGCGAGTGGGCTCCATCAGCGGCGAGGCGTTGCCGAAAACGGCGTCGGTGACGATGACATCGCTGCCGCTGACCGCCTGTGCGGGGCGTCCCTGCTGCCGGATATAGTGTGCCAGAATTTCGGAAGAGAGTTTCTCGCCGATGGCGATGGCTTCGTCCACCGAACGCGGCGGACGTTCACCCAGCATCAGAACGCCCTTGGAGATGCGCTCGAATTCGGTAACCAGCGCTTCCACCGCGTTGGCTGCTTCGGTCTGCAAGCCGAGCTCATGGATTGTTTCCGTGTGCCGCGCACGAAGCTTCTGGATGTTGGCCGTAACGCCCGCGCGATCTCCGAGCTCGGCTCGATGCAGAGTATCGAGCAGCAGGTCGGTGACCTTCGACATCGCTGAAACGACCACCGCAACCGGCTTTTTCTCGCGCGTGATGAGTGCGGCGGCAACGCGCATTCGCTCCGCGCTGCCCATACTGGTGCCGCCGAATTTCATCACGAGCAGATTCTTCATTGTTTTTTGTATTTTGGCATGGAGTGCCAACTCGAATGGCGGCTCATGACGACAACTTCCGGCGTGCTTCGAGCATCAGACAGGAAAGCGCCGCTCTGAGGCGCAAAGGAGATGATATGCCGCTTCCGAGGGACGAAAGAATTGTCGCTCTCGGCGAAAAGCTGATCGAGCAATTTGATGCCATTTTCGGGGTTCATCCCGGCTTCAGATCGGCGCATGCGAAGGGTATTTTGCTGCGCGGAAGCTTCACTCCAGGCGCGGGGGCAGGCAGGCTTACGCGGGCACCGCATATCCAGCGCGAATCGACGCCGGTATCGGCGCGGTTCTCGAATTCGACAGGTCTTCCTACAATTGCCGACAACGACCCGAGCGCGGATCCTCGCGGACTTGCCATTCGATTTCATCTAGGGGAGCATGTCCACACGGATATCGTGAGCCACTCGGCTGATGGCTTTCCCACCCGAACCGGCGAAGAATTCCTCGAATTTCTGAAGGCGGTTGCCGCATCTGGCGCGGCTGGTGGTGGTTCGTCTTCCGCTCTTGATCGGTTTCTGGCTGCGCACCCGGCCGCGCTGGCCTTCGCGCAAACTCCGAAGCCAATGCCCGTCAGCTTTGCGACGGAAAGGTATTTCGGCGTGACCGCGATGCGCTTTATCAACGATGAGGGCCAGGCTCGTTACGGGCGTTACCGTATTGTTCCCCAATCCGGCGAACAGCACTTCAGCGCGGACGAGGCCAAGCCGAAGAATCCGAACTATCTCTTCGATGAGCTTGGCGGGCGGTTAGGCTCAGGTCCGATTCGGTTTCATATTCGCGTCCAACTCGCCGAGCCGGGCGATGTAGTGGATGATGCGACGATCCACTGGCCGGCAGAACGCGAGATCGTCGATTTCGGTACGCTCGAGTTGTCATCGATTGCGCCGGAGAACGCCCGGGAGCAGCAGAAAATCATTTTCGATCCTATCCCGCGGGTAGATGGCATCGAGCCGTCCGGCGATCCTTTGCTGGAGCTAAGAGCGGCGGTTTACCTCCTGAGCGGACGACGACGGCGAAAGTCTCCCGAGATCGAAGATCGAAGCAGTGCATCGCCTCCGGTTGCCTCCTGACTCAAAGGGGCGGCGTTTATAGATGACGTTTACAGATATCGTTCGCGCAGAATGCGCAGATGATGCGCGACGTGCCCGGCGGCGATGAACGCAAGTGCTCGAACGGTGAATTGACAATCGCTGGCAATACCGGTGCGCAGCCAGGCTTCGTCCGGAAGGTTGGTGAAAAACGAGATCGTGGACGCGCGGACCTGTTCAAACTCAGCGCGATGCGCCGCGAAAGATACGCTATCGGCGGCGGCGCCCGACACGGCGATGTTCTGGTCGTAGCTTGGCAAAGGTGTAGAAAAGCCGCGAGCGAACCAGAGTGCACGAAAGACAAAGGAGCGCTCCGTATCGGTCAGATGATTCACGACCTGCCGGATGCTCCACTTCTCCGGCGCATAGCGGTGAAGCGACTGTTCCTCGTTTATGCCTGCAAGGACCGAGCGCGTTTCGTCGAGCTGGGCCTTGAGAATCTCGACCGGATCGTCACCCTCGGCCTGATTGATGTAGGTGAAGTAGTAGGGAGCGGCTTCGTTGGCTTCGGGGCGGCCTCGCATGAACCTCACTCTAGCGCGGGCTGGATGCGCGCCGCGACCGGCAATGGCCGTACGCGCCGGCAATACTCGTAGGCGGCGAAAACCTGTTCGAGCACGGAGTCCCAGGATTGCGTCACAGCCCAGGCGCGAGCGGATTCGCGCATTATGTCGTGGAGCCTGGGATCGGCCATGAGCTGATTGACCGCGCTGACGAATTCCCAGTCGTTTCGGGCGACAAATCCGGTTTGTGCGTGCTGCACCAGGAATTTCGGGCCGCCATCGGCAGTCACGACGGCCGGAACACCGGAGGCAAGCGCTTCGAGGACAACATTGCCGAAAGTATCGGTGCGCGACGGAAAGACAAACAGATCCATATCGGCATACGCATCTGCCAAAGCGTCGCCACGCAGAACTCCGGTGAAGATGGCGTTCGGAAGATGCTGATACAGCCAGGACTGCTCGCGGCCTTCGCCCACGATCATCAGCTCGAAGTTCTGGCGGCCGAGAGTGCGCAGATCAGAATCGAGCGCGGCCAGGAAGCGCACGTTCTTTTCAGCAGTCAGCCGGCCGACGTATCCGATACGAAACGTGTTGGAGGTTCGATGGCGCCGCCGGGGCGTGAAAAGGCTGGTATCGACGCCGCGCTCCATCAGGAAAACGGGCTTTCCGGTAAGCCGGCCGAGCATGTCCATCAGTTCGCGGTTGGGCGCGAGTATGACCTGCGCCTTGCGATAGAACCAGCCGAGAATGCCGAGAGCGAGCCGCTCCACCCGCTGCGCAATCGCGCGGCTGATGCGGGGACTGAGGAACGCCAGCAGCCTTTCCAGGCGGCGCGCGGCGTATTCGTGGAGGCTGGTGTGCCAGGAGATGACGAGCGGCAGTCGCAGGCGGCGTGCGAGATAGCAGCCGAGCGTCCCCATATCACCGGGACCGGTGATGTGGATCAGGTCGGCGCCAAAATTTCGGAGCTCAGCTTCGAGGCGCCGTGCGTAGCGAAAAAGAAACGGGTCGTAATCGAGGTGCGCATCCAGGCCGATGCGGCCGGCGCCGCGCGTGATCTGGACAATGCGAACCGCACCATCTTCGATGATGTCCGGCTTGGGTCCGCAGTGAATGCTCAGCAGCGGTAATTGACGCCGGCGAGCGAAAGCCTCGAGCTGCCGGCTGGTGTGGGCAACGCCGTTGACTTCGTGAAACGTGTCGGGAAGGAAGGCCGCGCGCGCGGGAGGCATGTAAAGCTCCCCTTTCCTTACGGCAGGGGCTCGGAAAAAGCAGTTATGGTTCCGATGGTAGCGCGAAGAGCCGAGAGGATCTGCGGTTTGCCGGCGAGCTGCATGGCGCGGACGAACTGGCGAACAATCAGCGGGCCTCCATCGGCCCAGACGCTCGCAAGCGGCACGATGTTTTCAGTGCCCGGTTCACGATAAAACACTCGCTCGTTCCAGAGACGCCGGCCCGGAGCGTTTTCCGGGTACTCGCGGACGATATCAGCCATCGTGCGCAGAACGCGGACTTTCAGGGGTTCGCGATATTGGGGCATGAAAACAATGTGGCTACGGCGTTCATACCGGATCTCTTCGACGAAGCCGGCAAAGGTCTCGGCCCGGGTGAGGTTCAGGATCGCGTTCGGTTCCCGTCCGTGACGATCGCCGCCCGAGATCGCCGGCAGATCAATTTCGGCTGCGAGCCGGACAACTTCGGCGTTCTCCTTTGAGGAGCGGAGACCATTCAGCTCGAGAGCATGGAAGAATTCGCCGTAGCGCGCGAGCAGTTGGCCGAGAGCGCGGCGGTGCAGATCGGCCCCAATGCCCTTCTCGTCCCAGAGCGGGTGATTCAGAACCAGCAAAACGTGTTCGAACGAGTTGAGCGTGGCCAGCAGCGTTTCCAGTCCTGCGCTCGGCTGACGCGTATAGGCGGCCATTTCGGACTCCAGAGCGCGGGCGTGTTCGGCGGGAAGGTTGTGGACTCCCAGATGGAAGAAAGTCGGGCCGAACGGGATCGTCCATTCGGTTGAGATGGGTGCATGAGCGAAGCGATCGAGCACGCGCAGGAGCTGGGCGGCGCGCATATCGTCGTGATCGGTGAGCGAGACGAGCGCGGGCAAACCGAAGCGGCGCTGGATCTGTTTCTCTTCGAGCCGGTAGGCCTGTCGCGGGGCGAGCGGCGGCGTCCAGAACGCACGATTGAAATCAAAATTTGAGCCGCGACGGGTGGCGTATTCAGCCTCCTGACGGCGAATGGCGCTGCCGAGATACGGCACGCGCGCCGTATAACGCGGTATCATTCCGAGGCTCTCCTCGGAAAACATGGTGTGACTATGGAGCGAGACACCCGCCCGAAACGGATGGACAGCGCGGCCGGCGCCGGCGCTCTGGGCGGAGTTCCTGGAATAGATCTGGAAAGTGGTTTCTGCTGAAACACGCATGCGGATCTTCTCCCCTGCAACCACTGTCTCGGAGCCGTATTGCGGAGCCGTTTGCGCGTCATGAATTGATGGTTAAAACAGAGTGCTGCAGAAACGTTCGGGACTGCTGGACCCGCGGGCCCAATCCTTGGAACCTGTTCCTTTGCAGGAGGTACAGGAAATGCTAGCCGGATCGGGTTTTTCGGGGTTTTTGGAAGGCGCGATGGATTGGTAAAGTAAAGTGTCGTGGCCTATACGGAGAGCGTGGCGGCGCAGCCGATCGAGTTGATGTCGGTTGCGCAACTGCGTGCCAGAGTCGCTGAACTCGAGCACTCGCTGCGCGCCATTGAAGAACGGATCGCGGTTCACGAACGGGTTTTTTTCGACAATCCGATTCCTTCGCTGGTGTATTCGGTGGAGGATCTGTCGATTCTGAACGCGAATCGCAGCGCCCTGGAGCTCTATGGGTACTCGCTCGAGCAGCTGCGAGCGATGAAGCTGAAAGATCTGTTTGTTCGAGGATCGGGCGAAAGCGAAGCGCTCGATACCGAACTGCGCAAGCCGCTGAACGTGCTCGGCAGTGTGCAGCACCGCGCCGCAGATGGAAGAGATCTGGTGGTCGGGCTGGTCTCGTTTGCTTTCGAAACCAAGGGAGTGAACGCGCGCATGGTGATGATCGAGGATCGAACGGCGCGGCATGCAACGGAAGAGGCGCTGCGGGCCAGCGAGGAACGGTTTCGCGAACTTTTTGAAAATGCAAACGACGTTATTTTTCTGCACGACCTGAAGGGAAATATTCTCGAAATCAATCGCGCGGCCGAACACCTGACGGGCTACGCGCGGGCGGAAGTGTTGGGGAAAAATTTTAGCGCGCTGGTCGCTCCGGAAGCACGCGACCTGGTACTCGACATCATCCGCGCACATCTGGGCGGGAGCGCTCCGCAGCATTCCGAGCTGCCGGTGATCTCGAAAGACGGCACGCTGCGCTTTCTCGAGGTGAGCACGCGCCTGACTTACCGGCGCGGGCACCCGGTGGCGGTGCAGGGAATCGGGCGCGACATCACCGAGCGCAAGCAGGCACAGCAGCGGCTGCTTGAATCGGCGCGCGAGCTGCAGCTCAAGAATGAAGAGCTGAGCACCACATTGCAGCTGGCGCGCGAGGCGACACGGCTCAAAGAACAATTCCTGGCAAATACCTCGCACGAGCTGCGCACGCCCATGAACGGCATCATGGGCATGATCAACCTGCTGAAGAGCACGGATCTGACTCCGGATCAGCGCGATTACGCGGACGTCGTAAGCCAGTGCGCGAACGACCTGCTGACAATCATTAACGATCTGCTCGACATCTCGCAAATCGAAGCACGCCGGCTCACGCTGGCTGAACAGCCCTTCGATGTGCACGACAGTGTACGAAGCGTGGTGAAGCTGTTGCGCGTGAAGGCCGCAGCCAAAGACCTTGATCTGCGCTATCAGGTGGATGCACGGCTTCCGCAGTTCATCTATGGCGATTGCGTGCGGTTCCGCCAGATACTGACGAACCTGATCGCGAATGCAGTGAAATTTACGCCTTCAGGAAGCGTGCACGTCGAAGTTACGCCAGGCGAGAGGCGCGCCACTTTGCTCTGCCGCGTGATCGATACCGGGATCGGCGTGGAAGAAGCGGTGCGGGACCGGATTTTCGAAGCATTTTTCCAGGCGGACGGAACGAACCGGCGGCAATACGGCGGTACGGGACTCGGTCTGACGATTTGCAAGCAGTTGGTTGAAGCTATGGGCGGGCGGATCGGCACGTACAACAATGCGCCCGCGCCCGGATCGACCTTCTGGTTTGAGTTGCCCATGCATCCGGCCGATCCGAACCTGACCTTGCATCGCGCGCAATCGGAAACCTCCGGCCCATTGCCGGCATGAGCGCCTCCAATCTCGGTTTTCTGCTATTTTCAGGCGGCATTTGCGGCGTGGCTTTCGAACTGCTGCGGCCTGGATTTTATGTGCCGGGCGCGCTGGGTGCGGGAGCAGTTTTGGCCGGCTTGTTTGTGCTGTGTGCGCACGCGAGGCAGCCCGGTGCTTTGGCGGCCGCAATCGCGATATCGACAGTGCTAGTCATTCTTGAGAACTGGTCACCGGTTGGGTGGGTGAGCGGGATTATGGGAACTCTCGTGCTGGCCGTTGCGCCCGCGATATGGTCAAACGCGAACGCATGGCTAACTGTTCCGATCGCTCTAACGGCCGGGCTGGCAGCTACAAGCCTGCTCGGCCGCACCCGTCGCGCCCGGCGAACAAAGATACGAGAAGCGGCCCGATAAACTTCAGTCATGGCCTCCTTGCGCCTCAGGCGCGAGCTCACCAGTCTTATTTTTTTTCTGGCAATCTTCCTTCAGGCAGGATGCCTCGTGCGTCACCGTACCGTTGTGCCGCAAGGTCAGAAGGTTGCAAAGCCGCTGCTCACCGCCAGCAAGGACGAACTGATTCAGCGTATCCATCAGGTTTACGATCCGATTCAGTCGTTTACTATCAAGACCGATATGTCTCCTTCCGTCGGAGGTCTGTTCGGGGGCCAGGTGACGGATTATCCAACGATTACCGGTTACATACTTTTCCTGCGGCCTGACAATATACGAGTAATCGGGCTCGATCCGGTGATTCATTCGACGGCGTTCGATATGGTTTCTACCGGAAACGATTTCAAAGTTTCCATTCCGGCGAAGAGCGCCTTCATCGAAGGACGGAACGACGCGCCAGCTAATTCGAAAAACAAGCTCGAGAACCTGAGGCCGACAGCGTTCCTGAACGCGCTGCTCATACGGCCGCCGGATCCAGGAACCGTAACGATTCTCCAGGACGATACGAACGAGAGCAAGGCGATTTACATCGTGATGATGATCGGGCATGAGGGCGATCGATACTATCCGATTCGCAACGTCTATTTCGACCGTTACACACTCGAGATCAACCGGCAGAAAACGTTCGATAAAGACGGCGAGATTCTCAGTGAGACGCGCTATTCAAAGTGGAGCCCGCATAACGGCATCCAGTTTCCTTCAACGATTGATATTCAGCGGCCCAAAGATGGCTACGAAGTTGTGCTGGATATCAACGACATCAAAATCAACGCGGGTGACGTCACGGCGCAGAAATTTGTTCTCACTCAACCGCCGGGCTCGAAACTGAAGCAGCTCGAGGAGTGAACGCGCGCCGCTGAGCATGGCAGGTCAATCCAGAACCGATTCCACCACCGCTTCGAGCCAGATGACCGCAGCGATAGCGCCGGGATCGGGATGGCCCACGGAACGTTTTCCAAGATAGCTGGCGCGGCCGCGGCGGGCGAGTAGTTTCGTGGTGTTTTCCGCCGAGCTGCGAGCGGCTGCGAGCGCGTCCAGCAGCGCTTCCGGTGTTGAGGCTTCTGCGTGCAGGCGATCGAGCAGCGTGCGGGCAAACGGGACGAGTGCGTCGAGCATGGTGCTATCGCCCAGACGCGCGCCGCCCAGTTCGGCGATCGCTTCCGTACCTTCGAGCAGCGCGGTCGCCCAGGCTTTCGCATCCTGCGGAGAGGCGCCTTCCAGCGAAGTGCCAGCGCGCAGAAAGAGGACACCATAAAGCGGGCCGGAAGAGCCGCCGAGCACGTGCTGAAGCTTGCGGCCGATGGCTTTGAGAAGCGCGGGCGAATTGTCGAGCGGGAGGAAGGGGATGGCTGCGCGAAGGGAAGCAGCGGCGCGCGCCATATTCTGCCCGAGATCGCCGTCGCCTACTGCGCGGTCGAGCTCAGTCAGTTTGTTTTCGGCGGCTGAAAGCGCATCTGCGGCGTGCGTAAGGATGCGGACCATTCGCCGGTTGGGTTCGCTTTCGGAAATGCGCGGCGTAGCTTGTGTGTTTTCGGGTTGAGACGTCGTGAGGATCGGACTCCAGTCGCCGGGCGGTTGCTTCACAGCGCGCGGCCAGGCTGGAGCTGACGTCGAGGCGTCGAGCCATTTCAATCGTTCGTCATCTACCCGAAGAAGCGAGATCGAGAGCCCGGCCATGTCGAGTGACGTGAGAAACGGGCCGGCGTAGAGTCGTTCGATTTCGATCTGCTGCGAGCGCAGCCGTTCGATGACGCGCCGTGCAGCGATCGCCATTTCAATCCCTGTTGTGCTGCCGAGATTATTGAGCAGAACTGCGACCCGGTTCTGTCTGGTTAAACGCATGGCGGTTGAGACTTCAGCAACGAGATGATCCAACAGCTCGTTCGCAGGAGCGCTGGCGATTCGGCTCACTCCGCGCTCGCCATGAATCCCGAGGCCGAGTTCGACTTCATCTTCGAGGGCAAAGGCGGGTCGGTCTAGAGTAGGAGCGCTGCCTCCCGATAACGCGACTCCCATGGTTCCTACTTCGGCGGCGGCGGCGCGGGCGAGAGTGGCTACCTGGGGCAGGTCCAGCCCAGCCGCTGCGGCAGCGCCCGCGATTTTGTGCACGAAGATGGTTCCGGCGAGCCCGCGCCGGCCCGCATGATCCTGCGATTGCAAAAGCGCAACATCGTCGGCAACCACCACGGTATCGACAAGCAGACCTTCGGCGCGCGCCATTTCGGCCGCCATCCCGAAATTGAGACGGTCGCCCGTGTAATTCTTGACGATGAGCAACGCGCCGAGCCGGCCCGTGACGGTGCGAATCGCTGCAACGATCGAATCCACGCTGGGCGATGTGAAAATCTCGCCGGCCACAGCCGCCGTGAGCATACCGGGGCCGACGTATCCGGCATGCGCCGGCTCGTGACCGCTGCCACCGCCCGAGATGAGAGCCACCTGGCGGTCGCGTACCGCATCAGCATCCGCTCGAACGACGACGTAATGCTCGGCCAATCGCGCCAGATTCGGATTCAGCGCGATCAGCCCGTCCACCATTTCGTCGATGATCCGCGCGGGATCGTTGATGAGCTTGCGCATGATTCTCAGATTACGGCGAGCTCGAGCCTGAGGTGAATGTTTTTTGCGAGTTGCGCCTGATTTGGCGCGCTGGATAAAGGGGGACGAGCGAGCGCAGATATCTCGCCTTCTCCACTTTCAGGATATCGCGAGACGGGGGGCTTGCCGCAAGCCCCGGCTCGTACCGCATAATGGCCGGACCATGCGAAAACCTGGCGAAATCAAAAAGCACGAAAATGATCGGAACGATGCCGGCGGAGAGATGCCGGTGAGAAGTCATGCGGTCGTGATTGCAGGCGGCGGCCCGACTGGCCTTATGCTGGCTGGTGAACTGGCTCTGGCGGGGGTCGATGTGGCGGTCATCGAGCGGCGCGAAACGCAGGAACTCACCGGGTTGCGCGCAGGCGGCCTGCACATACGTACGCTCGAGCTGCTCGATCAGCGCGGAATCGCCGACCGCTTCCTTTCACAAGGGCAGAGGATTCCGGGTGCATTTTTCGGCGGCATCACTCTCGACATGAGCGATACGCCCACTCGCCACAACTACTTCCTCGCGCTCTGGCAGACGCGCATCGAATGTACTCTGGCCGAGTGGGTTGCGGAACTCAGAGTCCCGCTCTACCGTGGACACGAGCTGACGGGCTTCGCACAGGACGAAGACGGCGTCACGGTCGAGCTCTCCAGCGGTCAATCGTTGCGAGCGAAATATCTCGTAGGCTGCGATGGGGGCCGAAGCCGGGTTCGCAAAAAAGCTGAAATCGATTTCCCCGGCTGGGACGCGTCGACGAGCTACCTGATTGCTGAAATCGAAACCACTGAGGAGCCGGCCTGGGGTATCCGTCGAAGTGAAAAAGGCATCAACGCGATCGCCAAAGTCGACGATGCGGGCTATGCGCGCGCCGTGTTGAACGAAAACCAGGTAGGTCAGAGCGATGAGCCAACATTGGACGACGTCCGCAGCGCGCTGATAAGCGTCTATGGGACCGATTATGGTCTGCGTAGCGCCGGCTATATCTCGCGATTCAGCGATATGACGCGCCAGGCAGCCTCGTATCGGAACGGACGCGTGCTGCTGGCCGGCGATGCAGCGCACGTACATTCTCCGAAGAGCGGCCAGGGCCTCAATATCGGCATTCAGGATGCGGTGAATCTCGGCTGGAAACTCGCCCAGGTGGTGCACGGGACATCGCCTGAGAGTCTTCTGGACAGCTATCATGCCGAGCGGCACCCGGTTGGCGCACGCGTGCTGCGCAACACGATGGCGCTTACGGCGCTCGACCGCGGCGAGGACCGTGTCGATGCTTTGCGTGAGATGATGTGCGAACTGCTTCAAAGCGATGAGCCGCGCCGGCACTATGTGGCGATGATCTCCGGTCTCGACATTCGCTACGAACTCGGCAAGGGACATCCACTGCTTGGCCGCCGCATGCCCGATCTCGATCTGATCAGTACGGACGGCTCAGTGCGCGTCTATACGTTGCTGCACACGGGCCGCCCGGTATTTCTCAATCTGGATGAATCTCGAAGCTTCGACATTGCTCCATGGGCAAATCGCGTGCAGCGTATCGACGCGAAATACGAAGGTAAGTGGCAGCTTCCGGCGCTCGGGATGATATCAACGCCCGAAGCCGTGCTGATTCGGCCCGACGGGTACGTCGCCTGGGCCGGTGACGATGGCCAATCCGGACTGGCTCATGCGTTGACCGCCTGGTTCGGAGCGCCCGCAGCCGCATGATTCCGGCCAGGTGCTTCGATTCGGGTGCAGCCTTTCCGAGAATCGGGCAAGAAGTTGTTCAGAAACGAACAGCGCGCCGATCGTCACTGTGCTTAACTTGTTGCATCCAGAGATTCGGTCGAGATGCGACCGCTGGTATGGCGGTTGCATCCTGAAAGGGTCATGACAAGCACGATCCCTGCTGGAAAATCCATGTCCAATGTAGGCACGCGTACGGTTCTGGTGGTGGATGATCAGCCGGACGTGCTCGAAGCGCTACGGCTCGTGCTGAAAGGCGCGGGATACACGGCGCGCATGGCGGATTCGCCGGAGAGCGCTCTGGCTGCGGCGGCGGCGTACGATCCGGATCTGATCGTAATCGACATGAACTACGATCAGGACACGACCTCGGGCGAAGAGGGGATCGTGCTGCTCGACCGTTTGCGTGCGCTGCGGCGGCATGTTCCGATCCTCGCCATGACAGGCTGGAGCACGATCGAAATCGCGGTGCGTGCCATGCAACATGGCGCGGCGGATTTCATTACCAAGCCGTGGGACGTGAAGCAGTTGCTGGCGACGTTTGAGAAACACCTGAATTCCGGTCGAGGCGAGGATCACAACAACGAGCGCGCCCACGCGACCGATCTGGCTATTGCGCGGCGCATTCAGCAGAAGCTGCTTCCGCCGAACGAGTATCACGCAGCCGGCCTGCAGTTTCATTGCGCGTTTCTGCCGGCCGGCGATGTAGGCGGAGATCTGTACGATTTCTTTGAGCTTGACGAGCATCGCGTTGCCTTTCTGCTGGCCGATGTTTCCGGCAAGGGCATGGCAGCGGCGCTGCTTGTGGCGACACTACAGGCGACGATCCGCGGGCAGCGCGAGATTGCTGCGGATCCGGGCGTACTGGTGGAGCGCGTAAACCGCTTGTTCTACCAGGCCACACGTCCCGAGCATTTCGCCACTATGTTTTTTGGCGTCTACGATGCGCGGGAGCGGATGGTGCGCTATGTGAATTGCGGACATCCCCCGGCCGTGCACGTACCTCACACCGGCGAGCACACGCTGCTGAAACCAACGGCATTGATCCTGGGCGCGTTCGAACGGTCGAACTTCCCCGAGGAGCGATTGCCGTTCGAAGCGGGCGATCGGCTGGTGTTGTATTCCGATGGCGTCTCGGAGGCCGGCATGGACGAGGATGACGGCTGGGCGCTCGATGCGATCCGAGTACTCGGAAGGAAAAACGGACAGTCGATTGCAGGCTCGCTCGCGGCTGCCGCGAATGCGCGCGATGCGCAGATGGACGATATCACCGTGCTCGAGATACGAGCGGAGTAAGGCACAGTTCGTCTCTGAATGGTTCAAGTGAGAGCGGACAGCAGGCTTTCCGGGCTTACAGAGTCGAAGACCAACACGCCGAGTACGAAGACCTCCACGTCCGCCATCGGCTGGGAAGCGAAGAACAAAGTGCCATTAAAGTCGAGTTGGTTCATTTGTTGAAGGAAGCGCACGTAGCGCTCCGGTAGCTCGGTCCCGAAGGATGAACTCACCCGAGCAGGCAGGCGCACCAGACTCTCGGGCACGACGGCATCGGGATGCCGCTGATGGGCACGCAGGCGTATCGGATCAAGGTCGTTGCGGATATGCACGAACCGGCAATCTGCCGTTCGATACGGTCCGCACGTTATTCGAGCTATCGAAACTGGTCACGCGCGACAAGATCAAGGACATCAAAATCGAATTCTGGTCCGATGAAAGCCATGGCGACGCCCTGTCGAGCTTCAAGTTTCACGGCTGGATCAGCTCCTGCAACGTCGCCAGCGGCGTGAATCATACGCTCACTATCTTGTTGCAGCCCTCGCTCGATGCGAAGCAGTTCGTCGACATGCAGCACGGCAATTAACCGAACCTCGAAAATACCGAGAGTCGGCATATATCGATCTGTCGACGTGCGCGGCATTCATCGCTAACCGCCCGCGGTGATATTTTGGCTGCGATGAGCTCTTCTCTGGATCTGTTTAATTTGAGCGGACGAGTAGCGGTGGTGATGGGCGGGACCTCCGGCATCGGACGCGAATTGGCGCTGGGGCTTGCCAGCGCCGGTGCCGACGTGGTCGCAACGGGACGCCGCGAAGCCCTGGTTGACGCTGTTGCGGGCGAAATTGAAGAGATGGGCCGTCGCACCCTGCGCAAAACGGCCGATGCTTCAAAACGCGAATCGATCGATGCTCTGCGCGACTCTGTAGTCGCGGAACTCGGCGGGGTCGACATTCTGGTTAATGCGGCCGGGCAGACGTTTCGGAAACCGACAGCAGATGTCTCCGAAGCGCAGTGGAACAACCTCTTCGACGTCAATCTGACCGGAACCCTGCGTGCCTGCCAGAGTTTTCATGAGGCGCTCGCCAAGAGCGGACGCGGGCGCGTGATCAATATCGCCTCGCTCACTTCGTACCTGGGATTTATGGAGGTGACCGCGTACGCAGCTTCCAAAGCGGCGGTGCTCGGCTTGACACGCAATCTCGCAGTTGAATGGGCGCGCGAGGAAATCAAGGTGAACGCCATCGCACCAGGCGTGTTTCGCACTGAGTTGAACTCGGCATTGCTCGACGGAACAGAACGCGGACGTGAACTGCTACTGCGAACCCCGATGAAGCGTTTTGGCAAGACCTCGGAACTGGTTGGAACTGCCATCTTGTTAGCTTCGGATGCGGCCTCGTTCATTACGGGCCAATGCATCGGCGTCGATGGAGGCTTTCTGGCGAGCGGCGTGAATCAGTAAAGCGCGCGCGGCGACAATAGGAAAGGGATTGAACGGCTCCATGACTGTTGCGCCACCGCCCACGCTCGCACTGATCGGCAATACGCCGCTGGTTGAACTGACAGGTTTCGATACCGGCCCGTGCGAACTGTTCCTGAAGCTTGAGTCGCAGAATCCGGGCGGCTCGATCAAGGATCGGATGGCAGTCTCGATGATCGAAGCAGCCGAGCGCTCGGGGGCGCTCAAGCCGGGCGACACGATCGTCGAAGCGACCGCGGGCAACACGGGCATCGGGCTCGCATTGGTAGCAGCGATCAAAGGGTACCGGCTGATTCTCGTGATTCCCGATAAGATGTCGCCTGAAAAGATCGCCCACGCGCGCGCACTCGGAGCCGATATCCGGATCACTCGCTCGGACGTGGGCCCTGGCCATCCCGAGTATTACCAGGACATGGCAGCGCGGATTGCGCGGGAGGCACCGCGCGGCTACCACATCAATCAGTTCGGCAACCAGGCGAATCCGCTGGCGCACGAGATTACCACCGGGCCCGAAGTGTGGCACCAGATGGATCACCGCGTGGATGCGGTTGTATGCGGGGTCGGTTCAGGCGGAACGCTGACGGGTTTAAGCCGATTCTTCGCTCGCGTCCAGCCCGAATGCGAGATGGTGCTGGCGGATCCCGAGGGCTCGTCGCTCGCCGAATTTGTGCGCAGCGGAAATTTAGTTCCGTCGGGAAATTATGCGGTAGAGGGCATCGGCGGAAGTTGTGTGCCGCAGGTAGCGGATTTTTCGCGCGTGCACAAGGCTTACAGTATCAGCGATCGCGAGAGCTTTTCGACCGCGCGCGAATTGTTGAAGAAAACAGGTATCTTCGGCGGCCCGTCATCCGGTACGCTGCTTGCCTCGGCGCTGCGTTACTGCCGCGAACAGAAAGAGCCGAAACGAGTCGTGACGTTCGTCTGCGACACAGGATCGAAGTATCTGTCGAAGATGTACAACGATTACTGGATGCTCGATCAGGGGTACGCTGAACGCCCGGCTACCGGAACATTGCGCGAATTGATCACGCGGCGCTATGAGGAAGGCGCAGTCATTACGGTGGCGCCGGAAGATACATTGCTCACCGCGTGGCAGCGTATGCGCATGGCGGATATTTCGCAGGTGCCGGTAATCGAGAACGCGCGCTGCGTCGGTGTGCTCGACGAATCCGATCTGCTTCTGGCGTTGCACGACGATGCCAATCGATTCAAATCTCCTGTGCGCGAGGCCATGAGCAGCCGCCTGGAGACGGTTTCCGCCGATGCGGCTCTCCCGGCGGTCTATGACATTGTGAATCGCGGATTGGTGGCGCTTGTGACCGAAGGCGATAGCTTCCTCGGCTTGATTACGCGTTCGGATCTGCTGAGTCACTTACGCAGGAAACTTCAGTAAATCGGAAAATATGAATTACAAATTCGGAACCCGCGCCATCCATGCGGGTCAGGAGCCCGATCCATCCACTGGCGCGATTATGACGCCGATCTATGCGACGTCGACCTATGTGCAGCAGAGCCCGGGCGTGCACAAAGGCTTCGAGTATTCGCGCTCGCAGAATCCGACGCGCTTTGCCTATGAGCGCTGCGTGGCCGATCTCGAAGGCGGCGCCCGGGGATTTGCCTTCGCTTCCGGGCTGGCGGCTATGTCCACCATTCTCGAATTGCTCGATACTGGCGCACATGTGATTACGGGAGACGATCTCTATGGTGGGACGTACCGGCTCTTTGAACGTGTTCGAAAGCGCAGCGCGGGGTTGCAATGCAGCTTCGTCGATATGTCGGATCCGGGCGCGATCGAAAAAGCCTGGCGGCCGAATACGAAAATGGTGTGGGTCGAGACGCCCTCCAATCCGCTATTGAAACTGGCGGATCTGAGCGCGATCGGCAAACTGGCGCGGGGACGAGGCGCGCTGACCGTTTCCGACAATACGTTCGCGAGTCCGTTTCTGCAGCGGCCCCTCGAGCATGGTTTCGACCTGGTGGTGCATTCGGCCACCAAGTATCTGAACGGGCATTCGGATATGGTTGGCGGGGTGGTGGTGGTGAAGCATCCAGAGCTGGCGGACACGGTCAAATTTCTTCAGAATGCGATCGGAGCGATTGCGGCACCTTTCGACTCGTTTCTGGCGCTGCGCGGGTTGAAGACGCTGCATCTGCGTATGGAGCGGCATTGCTCGAATGCACTGGCGCTGGCTGCATGGCTTGAGACGCATCCGGCCATTGAACGCGTGATCTATCCGGGATTGCCCTCGCATCCGCAGCATGAACTGGCAAAACGGCAGATGTCGGCCTTCGGCGGCATGATCACCGCGATTGTGAAGGGCGGTCTCGAGAAATCCCGGAGAATGCTTGAGCGTTGCCGAATCTTCGCCCTTGCCGAGAGTTTAGGCGGAGTCGAGAGCCTGATCGAGCACCCGGCCATCATGACGCACGCCTCTATACCGGCCGAGCAGCGGCAGGCGGCGGGCATTTCGGATGGACTGGTGCGGATCTCGGTGGGCGTCGAGGATTTAGACGATCTGCGGGCCGATCTGAACCAGGCCTTGAACGGGTAGCCCCGAGAGTTTTCCGGGCTCCGCCGGACTAGTCTATGTGCGTTCCGGTTGGCTGATTCTGGTTGCCCTTGGTGTCTCTGCGCTGGCGCAGACCCCGGGCGATGCCGAGCTGAACAGCGCCTATAAAGCACTCTCAGCGAAGGATTACGATAACGCCATCGCACTGTTTCGCAAAGGCTTAGCTGCGCAACCGCAGAACGCGAAAGTACATAAGGATTTAGCCTACACGCTGCTCAAGGCGGGCGAAAACGCGGATGCGCGGGATGAGTTTGAGCGCGCTCTACAAATCGATCCAAAGGACGAAACCGCGGCGCTCGAGTTTGCCTTTCTCGCCTACGAGACGAAGAAGCCGATCGACGCGCGGCGCATGTTCGACAAGCTGCGACACTCAGCCAATCCGGCGACCAGAGCAACGGCCGAGCAGGCGTTTCAGAACATCGACAAGCCGCTGGCCGATGGCATCGCGCGCTGGCAGGAGGCGCTCCGGCGAGCTCCCGATCCGAACGCGCTCTCCACATTCAGCGCGCATTGGGAGCTGGCGCAGACGGCGGAGCTGCGGGACGATTTGCCGCTGGCTGCCGAGCAATTCGAGATATGCCGCAAGCTGAAGCCGCAATTGCCGGAGCTGCTGCTCATTTTGGGGCGCGTCTGGGCTGCCGGGGGACGGGCGGAAGAAGCGCATGCCGCTCTGCTGGCTGCTTCCCGATCGAAGGACTCCCGCACCGCCGAACAGGCTCTGGCGCAGCTGGGCACGCGCTATCCCTATCCATACGAATTCACGGCTGCCATCAAGCTCGATCCGCAAAATGTGACGCTGCGCAAAGAACTCGCCTACCTGTATCTCGCCATGCACAAACAGGCGGAGGCGATCGAGCAGTTTGAACAGATTCTGGTTCTGGATGCGAGCGACGCAGCCGTTCGCGAGCAGCTCGATGCACTGCGCGGTCTCAAATCCCGTCCGGCGGCATCGGCTCCGCAAGCCGCGAAAGTGGATGCCAAAGCCATGGGTTTGAAAAGTCTGAAGCTCGGCTATATGCGCGATGCGATTCGTTACCTGCAGCAGGCGCACGAAGAAAATCCCGAAGATGCCGAAGTCCTGCTGGGACTCGGCTATGCCTACAATCTGGCGAAAGACGACTCGGAGGCACTGGTATGGTTCAATCGCGCGCGCCAGTCGGATGATCCTGCCACTGCGGCAGAGGCATCAAAGGCGTATCACAATCTGCGTGGAGACCCGACGCCGGAAACCAGCGTATTCACAACACCCGTATTTTCGACGCGCTGGCACGATGCCTTTGCCTGGGGACAAGTTAAGCGCACCATACCAATGCCCTGGCTCGGGAACGCGAACCGGTTCTTATCGTTCTATGTCTCGGCGCTGTTTGATGGAGACCTGAAAGGCAGCGTGCCGAATCAGGCGCTCGCGCCTCAGTATCTCTCTACCAGCTCGGTCACGCTTGGGGCAGGTGTTTCGACTAGGACCTGGCATCACATCACGGCGTCGGTGCAAGCTGGTGAGGCAATCAATTACCTCCCATCACGCCACGATGTGGGGCGTGCGATTCCGGATTATCGTGCTGACTTGAATTTCGTGAAAGGCTTTGGGCATCTGCTCGGGAGCAAAAATAACGGCCTATTCTACGAGACCACGGCAGACGCAGTTTACATTCATCGCTTCGATAAAGACTGGCTGTTCTACTGGGATAATCGCGCGGGCGAAACGCTGCATTTCGGCGGTAGCTTTTCCGCACAGGCCCTCTTCAATCTGAACTATGTTCGCGACTTGAAGAGCGAATACTGGGCCAATACGTTGGAAATGGGCCCAGGGCTGAAATTCCACACACCGGGAATGCCTCCTAATCTGTATCTGTCAATAGATGCACTCCACGGCTTCTATACTGCGTGGTCGCCCAAGCCGAACTATAACGATCTGCGCGTCAGCATTACTTACGGAGCGACCAAAACGACAAAATGGTGATACGGCGATTGCTGGCGCTCCTGGTTGGCCTGTCGGGGCTGGCACACGCCACAACATTTGAGACACGGGGCGCAGATTCCAAGACATGGGCCGCGATTCTGGGTTCGGTCGGGTTCACCGAGGCTCACGATGGGAGCGCAGGGATTGTGATCGCGCCTGCCGAACGTTTGCCCGAAGCCGCAGCTCTGGCGCAGTGGCATATCGTGATTCTCGAAGGTTCCGGTGCGGGCGCGGCAGCTTTCGGGATTTCGGCGAAATCGGAGACAATCAAGGTCCGGCAGATCGAAGATGAGCATGCGCCGAAGATGCAGATCATCTGGGAAAGTCCGGTGGATGTGCCGCGCGCGGAGATCCCGGCGGATTTTCAGATTTTTGCGAAAGAGAAGTGGACGGGCGCGCCCCTGGTTGCCGGAAAGCGCATCGGGCACGGCGCGGTCTTATGGCTTGCGACCGATCCCGGCGCAACGGGTATCGAACGCTTTCCGTATCTGCTGCAGGCTTTACAGGATCTCGGCTGGTCGCCTGCCGCAGAAAGCGTAAATCTCTGGGCATTTTTCGATTCGGCGTATCGCGTGCGGGCAGATCCCGAGTATCTGGCGCACTGGTGGCGCCGTGCAGGCATTTCGGTGTTGCACGCTGCCGCCTGGCACAACATGGAACCCGATGCAGGCCGCGACGAGTATCTTGCCAAAGTGATCACCGCCTGCCATCACAACGCCATTTCGGTGTACGCGTGGCTCGAGCTGCCGCATGTGAGCGAGGCGTTCTGGGATGCACATCCGGAATGGCGCGAAAAAACGGCGGCCGGGCAGGATGCGCAACTCGACTGGCGCAAGCTCATGAACCTCGAAAACCCGCAGTGCCGCGCCGCTGTTGCGACACTCGTACAGAAACTGCTGGCGCGCTTCGATTGGGATGGCGTGAATCTGGCTGAACTGTATTTCGAATCGCTCGAGGGTGCGAGTAACCCGGCGCGCTTTACGCCGATGAACAACGATGTTCGAGCGGAGTTCCAGCAGGCCAACGGCTTCGATCCGAAGCTGCTGTTCGACGCGGCATCGGCTTACGCGGCCGCGAGCCACCCGGAAGCATTGCGCAAGTTTCTTGATTTTCGAGCCGCGCTGGCGACACGTATGCAGCAGCAATGGCTCGATGTTGTCGCTGGGACGCGAGCGCAAAAGCCGTATCTGGACACCGTCGTCACTCATATCGACGATCGTTTCGACACCGGCATTCGCGACGAGCTGGGCGCGGACGTTGCCAAGACGTTGCCGTTGATCACAGCTCGGCGCGCGACCTTGTTGGTGGAAGATCCGGCACCGCTTTGGGCGCTCGGCCCGGAGCGATATGCAAAGCTGGCCGCTAAATACCGCGAGCTCACCAGCGATCGAAACAAGCTGGCCGTGGACATCAACATCGTCGAGCGGTATCAGGACGTGTATCCGACCAAGAAGCAGACGGGCGTGGAGCTATTCGAACTATTGCATCAGGCGGCCGTCTCATTCGGGCAGGTAGCGCTATATTTTGAGAACTCTCTCGAAAAGCAGGATCTCGGGCTTGTGCCGGCGGCGGCGGCCAATGCACCCGTCACTGAATGCGGTCCCGACCAGTTGCAGGTGGATGCGGCAGCAACCACGCGCGTTCGCTGGAGCGGCCCGGTCACGCTCGATGGGAAAATCTGGCCGCTGCAGGATGCGCAATTCGTGCTGGTGCCGGCGGGCAAGCATACGCTCGCGCCCGCATTCGAGAAACCGCCGCTTACGATTGGCGATTTCAACGGCGAAATCCGTTCCGTGCTTGTCTCAAAAGACAGGATCGATGTTTCCTATCAGAGCCACACGCGGGCCATTGCCATCCCGTCGCTTGCAGCGTCTGGCATCGAAGTAGATGGCGAGAGATACGTCGGCGAGCAGCAGGAGGGAGCAGTTATGCTGCCCGCCGGACAACACCTTGTCTCGTTTCTTCAATAGGTGCGCCTACGCTTAAGCGCGAACAGGACTGCCAGGCTTAGTCCAGTAACGAGCACTGTGCCGGGCTCGGGCGTCAGCACAATCTCTCCAAACAGCCCGTCCTTCTGCCCGTTAATCCCTGCCGTGAAGTAAAGCGCATCGGGATTAAAGCCGCTGCCTGCTGCACGGAACGACAGCGACCACAGGCCGCTGTTCATAATGGGACTGCCGTTTCCGCTCGAGAGTGTGCCGAGAAAAGCGTCGGAGACGGGATCGAACGCGCTGATTTCACCGCTCCCGAAATTTCCAATCAGCAAGTCTCCCCCAAAGCGGCCAAAAGACGCTGGTGCAAGTGCCACGCCCCAGGGTGCATCGAGCGATCCTCCGGTTGCCACGCGCTTGATAAAGTGCCCGCTGGTATCAAATTCGCTGACCACACCCAGTCCTGGTCCTGTATTCAGGCCCTGCGCATACGTCACGTATAAATTGCCACCCACCAGCGCAATGTTATACGGCGTGTAGCCGCTGGGCAGCGTTGGATCGGTGAAGGTGCCCGACAAAGTAACCGGTTTGAAGCTTGTGTCGAAAACATCGATTCCGCCGGCTGCATTGGCCGCGTACAAATAATTCGCGCTCCCGTTATTGGCGAGCGCGAGTCCGGTGTAGACGGCGCCCGGCCGGGTTGCAAGAATTGCGGCGGTCGTTGCATTGCTTGGGTTCCAGCCGTCGATTGTGCCTGCGAGTGTCGCAAACAGAAAGAACGGCGACTTGCCGTTTGGTTCCAGGAACTGGCCGGTGCCGTTGAAAACCTGACCTGTCGGGCTGGCAGGTGGCGTGGCGACCACGAGCGGAACGATACTGCCGGTGCTGGTATAGAGGGTGCTGTTTCCGCTGGCCTGATTCGAAACCCAGAACGGCGATTTCGCTGCGAAGGAAACACCCCATGGATTTTTCAGATTGGGGTCCAGATTGGGCGCCAGACCCGAGACATCGGACGTCAGGTTGACTTGCGTGTAGACGTCGCCCAGCAGCAAGGGAGCGAACGTCAAAAGAAGAACAGTTGTCAGCAGTGAAGCAACACGCCGGTTTTGTCGTTTGGAAGACATGGTTCGAAAACCTCCGTGATGTCAGATACCAGCGGGAATCATAACGCGATTTTGTGCGGTACGGGGCAGGGCATTGCCCGCCAGAATTTTGATCGTTCTTATGCCGTTAGCAAATTGCTGGTTTCAACAAGCTTGCCGCCTGCTGCGGCAAATTTCGCGAGGACCTCGCGCTCTTTGGTGCGATCGAGACTCTTGATCGCATCCGTGACAAGTTCAACCCGAGCACCTCGCTTCAGCAGGCCAAAAATGGCCGAGCGAACGCAGTATTCCGTAACGAGCCCGTAGACAACGAATCGTTTGGCTTCGAATGCATCGAGCAGACGCGCGAGCTTTTCGTCTTCAAAAAAATCGATCCGGTTCTTCTCGAACAGCGTTTGGCCGCCCAGTGTTGGCGCGTACTTCTGCCAACCCTGCGTGCCCCGCACGCAGTGCGGTTTCCACTGCCGGAATTCCGGATCGTCTTCGCGATGCGTATCGAGTGTGGAGACAATCGGGATGGAATGCTCGCGGGCGAATCGGGTGAGAGCAGCGAGCGCGGGCGCGATCAGCTCAGCTCCGGGCACATATAGTGCGCCGGCCGGGAATAGAAAATCGAGCTGCGTGTCCACGTCGAAGAAGACGGTTTTCATAGCTGATGCTGCGCGCGCAGATTTTCGGTGAGGTCCCTCAGTTTGGCACTGATATCCACCGGATGTTCCGCGCGACGATCAAGAGCCAGCAGATTCTTGGGAAGCTGCGCGACTTTCTCGAGGGCGCGTGCGCGGCTTTGCTCGATTGGAGGCAGGGCTTCGACCAGCTGTCCGGCAATCAGCACGGGTCTCACCAGCGGTGAACTGCCGAAATCGCTGCTGCATTCTGTCTGTAGCGCGAGGAGATCGCGATCCTCGAAGCGATAAATCTGCTTGGCGCCGGGCAGTGTACTTTTTTCGCCGCTGAACTTCGCTGTGTAGAGCACGCGATCTTCCCGTTTTAGCTCGACCAGCTTGTAAACAGCGGAGAGTGAGGGTGCGTCAAACGATGTTGCCAGAGCAGTACCGACGCCGAATGCATCGATGGGAGCCTTGGCTCCAACAATCTCGGCCAGCCGGTATTCGTCGAGATCGTTGCTCGCGAAAATCTTCGCCGACGAGAGGCCGCCTGCATCGAGAATGGAGCGTACCTCGCGCGAAAGCTGGACCAGGTCGCCGCTATCGAGGCGCACGCCCCAGATCGGGCCCCCAAGTTCAGTGGCGAGCCGGGCGGCGTTGTGCGTATCGTAGGTGTCGAGCAGAAAAACTGTATTCTCGCCGAGTAATTTCTGGAGGCACTGGAATGCTTCACGCTCATCGCCGAATGCCATGGTCCAGGAGTGTGCGGCCGTGCCGAATAACGGAACGCCGAAGAGCTTGCCCGCCTCGGTATTACTCGTGCCGATACAGCCGCCGATGTATGCTGCACGGGCGGCGAGCACTCCGGCTTCCGGTCCATGCGCGCGGCGGCTGCCAAATTCCACGATGGCTCGGCCCTCCGCGGCCAGCGTGCAGCGCGCGGCCTTGGTGGCGATGCTGCTTTGAAAAGCAAACGTAGAGAGCAGATACGTCTCCACCAGCTGCGCTTCGATGAGAGGCGCGCGGATGGTCGCAACCGGTTCGTTGGGGAAGAATGGTGTGCCTTCCGGTATGGCAAAAAGATCGCCCGTGAAACGAAAGTCGCGCAGATAGTCGAAG
The DNA here is from genome assembly GCA_021325235.1 of Terriglobia bacterium. Lineage (GTDB taxonomy): Bacteria > Acidobacteriota > Terriglobia > Bryobacterales > Bryobacteraceae > Bog-105. Next base: position 563,435 of record JAJPHN010000025.1, read on the forward strand.
AACCCCGCAGGCGCAAGGCGAAACTGCGGGAGCGCGCGAAGATAGTCAATCTCGTCCGTCTGGAACCGCAAATTCTGCAGGTACTCGACGGCCTGAGCGAGCCCGGCCGCAATCAGAAAATTGCGCTGCTCGGGCAACCGGCGGACCGAAAGTTCGAAGGTGGCGACGTCGTGCTGGCGCTGGGCGGCGAAGTAGCCCGCCGCCATCGTCAGCTCATAGAAATCGGTCTGGAGTGCGTGCATCCGGCAGACCGGACGCGTTATTTCTTCGAAGACGCGGCCGGCTTGATTCCTTTGCTTGCATCCAGAATATCGTTCACCGACTTGCCGTCCAGATGATACAGCGCGGGTTCATTCTCGCGCCGCGCCAGATAGCCGTCGCCGGATTTGGCGAACTCGACGCGTTCGGTACGTTTGCCGTCGTTGGAAACAACGATAAGCGTGAAGGCCGGGGTGGTGAAGCCGCTTGATTCGAACTTGTCAGCGGAAAGATCGCGAATCTTGTCGATAAACGCCTGGACCGTGCCGGCGTCCATCGTCGTCCCGTTCGACTTCCAGTCGGTGCCGCTGCGAGTCAGTACTTTGTCGCCGGTCGCGCCGTGCATCTCGATCCTGGTTGGATCGCTGAAAGCGAAATCGAAGACCTTCTTGTTCCGGAAATCGTCGGTTGTCTTTTCAAGCGCTTTGCCGACGTCGGATGGAATTTTGTAAATGCCCGCGACCGCCGAGCTCTTCGCATAGTAGTCGTCCTTATTCTTGCGAACCTCGAGCGTCTCGGTACCGGCGGCGTCCGTTACTTTGACGGTTGCTGAAGGCTGACCGGAGGCGTATGCAGCGGCGGCCTTCTTGGCATCGTCCGCCGAGCCCGAAAGATCCATCTTGGCGTCGCCGAGTTTGCGCACCAACTCTTCCACCTGAAAAGTGTCGGCGCGATACGGTTGCGGCTTGATGATCTGCCAGTCGCCTTGGGCGTTCTTGCCAAACTCCGTATCCGACTTGCCGTGGATGAGTTCGATACGGCTCAGCTTGTTGCTGTCAAAAGTGAGCAACCGCTTATCGCGCAGATCGTTAAGGCTCTTGTCGAGCGAGCTCTTGACCGAGGAGGAAACAGCGTAGACTTTGGGATCATTATCGACGCGCGCGTAAACGAGCGAGCCCGCCGGCACGTCGTCGCCAAGGAAGAGCTCGTCCGATTTGCCGTTTGTGCGATGGATCGTCACGACCAGGGTCGGATCGGCAAGACCGTATTTCTTCACGTCTGCCGGCTTCTCATCGACAACGCTGTCGGCCGAGACCGGGCTGAGCGAGGAGGCGAGACTACCCGCGGCGTCCTGATCGGCTTTGTATTCCGCGGGAGCCGTAATCGTCCATTTGCCGTCCTTTTTCGCCAGCACCAGCGTGCTGCCGTCCTTCTTTTTGAGATCGATCGACTGCACCTCGCGATCCGGTATGTCGAGCAGCTTCGGCGATGTGGCCGCGGGTGTGGCGCTCGAAGGTGGATGCTTTTGGGCATACCAGACGGCTCCGGACAGCACGGCCAGGATCGCGGCCGCGATCAAGAGATTACGCGGCTTCATCGCTTATCTCCGCTTCAGGAAGATACTCACGCCGCCCACAATGATCAGCAGCGGAATACCAATCAGATCGAAGTAGGCGAACGTGTTCATCTGGCGCTGCGTCATGTTGAGCCGCCGGTCTTCGGCTTGCTTCGGCCGGATGGAGATCAGGTCCTCATCCGAAGAGAGCCAATTAATGGCGTTGAGCGCGAGATCGCGATTGGATTGGAAGCCGAGCATCCCGTTGTCGAGAAAGCCCGAACTGCCGATCACAACGAAGCGGCCCGGATCGTTTGGTTTGCCGGTATTGTAAGTGCCCGCTACGCCGAGAACGAACGGACCTTTCTTATTGGTGGGATCGTTCAGGCTGATGGCATCGCTATTCAGCTTCGTCGTCGCGATCGCGCTGCCGGAGGTGGAGAATAGCTTCTGGTTTGTGACCTTATCGGTGTTCTTGATTTCGAGCGAGCGCGCTATCGGGAAACCAGTAAAGCTATCTTTAAGATCGTTGACGATCGGATGTGATTCATAGGTGTTGACCAGCGGAATCTCGGGCCCGGTGCCCACGATCTGTGCTACCGGGTTGCGTTCCAGAATGAGGTCGGCTTCCGGAGTTACACCCCAGCTTTCGAGTAACTTGTTCAGCTCTGGATTCGGCGCCGTGTGTTCCTTCGCGAAATCGAGCGGCGGATCCAGCAGGAACAATGCGCGGCCGCCATTTTCGACGTAATTCTTAATGGCAGTTACTTCGTTTGCGGTGTAATCGGTCTGCGGTCCGGCAATTACCAGTACGTTGCAGTCGGTCGGCACCGCGGTCTGATTCACCAGCGTGATCGACTGTGTCTGATAATTGTCGCGCTCCACCAGAGTCTTGAATTGCGAGAGCCCATTACCGTCACTCGCGTCAAGCGGATGTTCCTGCGAGCCGCTGACCACGCATACTTTGCGCACGCCTTTCAGATCTTTCAGAAAAGCGCCCGTCAAGCCTTCTTCGGTAACAGACTTAGCTTCTTCGCGCCGCTGGCCGATTTCCACATACGCCGTGCCGGGATAGCGCAAACCATAGGCCCGCGCAATCGTCGGCTGTTTGCGGTAATCGATGTATTGAATGTGAACCTTAGGCGATAAGTTTGCGTAGCGCTCCAGCATCGGCTTGGCGCTGTTGAAGCCATCCGCCTTATCGATGTAAGTGATGGTTGCGTCCTGCTTCAGGTTCTTAATCACACGCTGCGTTTCCTGCGATAGCGTGTACTGTTTGTTACTTGTCGTATCGACGGTTTTGTTATACCGATTCGCCAGCCAATTCACCAGTACCAGCGCCGCGATCACCACAATCGTGTAAAGCGAGGCAGTCGCACCATAGCGAGCCTGTCGCTGCGCAACAGTGTGCTGGCGAGTGTGCTTCTCGATAGCTCCCGTATCCGCCATTACGCCCTCCACCGCGAAGATTCGAGCGAACGCGCCGTCAGAAACAAACCGAGAAAGATCATAGAGCAGTAATAAACAATGTCTTTGGTGTCGATCACGCCGCGCGTGAAGCTATCCATATGACTGACGATCGAAAGATAGTTCAGTACCTGAACCGTAGCCGAGTTGCCGAACGAAGTGGTCCAGTTCAGTATCCAGAGAACCAGCGCGAGCGCAAAGCCGACCGCACCCGCCACAATCTGGTTACGCGTGAGCGTGGAAATAAAGGTTCCGAACGCAAGGAGGCAGGCGCCCTGCAGCAACGCGCCGAGGAAACCGGTGGCTACCGGTTTCCAGTCCGGATTACCGTACAGGAAGAGGAACGAGTAATCGATCAGCAGCACCACCAGCAGCGCGCCATACATGATAACCGCCGATAGCCACTTGCCGATTACGATCTCGATATCGTGCACGGGCGAAGTAGCAAGTAACTCGATCGTGCCCTGACGCTTTTCTTCCGCGAACAGCCGCATGCTGATCAGCGGAATAAGAAAGAGGGCCACAACGCCCATGTTCGAAAACACCGGCCCCATTACCTGCTCGTTCACATTCATCGGAAACGACTGGCCGCTCATTGTGCTCTCGAGCTGAGCGCGCACGAACGCGTAACTAATGATGTAAGTGAAATAACCGCTCAGTACCGCGAAGATAGCCAGCAGTACCCAAGCTATCGGCGAGACAAAGTACGCATATAACTCGCGGCGGCAAATTGTCCAGATGTTTCTCATGCCACTTCTCCCGCTGCAACAGGAGCCGGCTGAGCGGTATGCGAGCCGGTCAGTTCAAGGAAGACTTCTTCAAGCGTCATGGTCGAGGATTTCAGTTCGATTAAGTTCCAGCCCGCGTGCACAATCGCGCGTGCGATGTCGGGCCGGGCGTTCTGACCCTGCAGATTTTCGATTTCGAAGACCAGGCGCGGTCCGTGGGTGAGGCGATCGAGAACTTTACTCACACCGGCAACCTGCTCGAGGCGTTGATGCACCGCAACCGGATCAAGATCGCCGGTGTTTTCGATCTGCACCTGCGTCGCACCGCCGAGTCCCGCGCGATTTTTCAGATTTTCGACCGAATCCGTCGCGACCACCTTGCCCTTGTTGATGATGATCACTTTCTCGCAAACCGCTTCGACTTCGGGCAGAATGTGCGTGCTGAGAATAATCGTGTGCTCACCGGAAAGGCTCTTGATGAGCTCGCGCGTTTCGTTGATCTGCTTCGGATCGAGGCCGGAGGTGGGCTCGTCGAGAATCAGCACGTCGGGATTATGGATGATCGCCTGAGCCAGGCCAACGCGCTGCCGGTAGCCTTTGGAAAGCTTGCCGATCAGCTTCGGCGCCACATCCGCAACCGCGCATCGCTCCATCACCTGCTCGACTCGGTTGCGAATGTCACCCGAGGGCAGGTTCTTGAGACGCGCAACAAACGTCAGGTAGTCGCGCACGCTCATCTCCGGATACACCGGCGGAGCTTCTGGTAAGTAGCCGATGTGTTTCTTTACTTCGAATGGCTGCTCGAAGACATCGAAATTGGCTACGGTCGCTTTGCCTTCGGTGGGCGGCATGAAACAGGTGAGAATGCGCATGGTGGTGGTTTTACCTGCGCCGTTCGGCCCGAGGAAGCCGACGATGTCGCCCTTATCAACAGAAAAAGAGATGTTATCGACCGCGACGTGACGCGCGTATCGCTTGGTAAGGCCTTCAACCTGAATCATATGGTTACGTCAACATGAGCCGGTGCAGAGGCAGAGCCCGTGCGCAGGCGTTTCGTTAGCGCTGGAAACACCAGCATATTACAGCGCTCGATCGAGTTCAAAATGTAACGACGCGCGAGGAGCCAAAACGTTAGAGCGCGGTCCCGCCGATGCCCATGATCTGAAAGCCGGCATCGACAAATACTACGTTCCCAGTAACGCCGCGTCCTAAATCGCTGGCTAAAAACACCGCAGTGTCGGCGACTTCGGCTGGATCCGTATTCCGCCGCAGAGGAGCCGTTGCTGCTACGCCGTCGAGTATCTTCGAAAAATCTTTGATGCCGCGCGCCGAAGCGGTTTTGATCGGGCCGGCCGAGATGGCGTTCACGCGAATGTTACTCGGGCCGAGATCGTGCGCGAGGTAACGAACCGAAGCCTCCAGCGCCGCTTTGGCCACGCCCATCACGTTGTAATTCGGCAGCACGCGCGAGGAACCAAGGTACGTGAGCGTCGTGATCGATCCGCCTTTTGCCATCAGCGGTGCAAGTGCGCGCGCTACCGATACGAGCGAATACGCACTAACTTCCTGCGCGAGTAAGTAACCGTCGCGACTGGTCTCGAGATACGGCCGGCTCAGATCCTCTTTATTGGCGAACGCAATGCTGTGAACGACGGCATCGATTACAGGCGCGGCGTTTCGAAGCTCGCCCGTCAAACGCGCGATGTCTTCTTGCTTAGTGACATCGCACTGAATCACTGCGGCCGCCTTCAATTCCGAGCCGAACTCTTCGACGGTCTGTTTCTGCTTTTCGTTCTGATAGGTCAGAAACAGCGAGGCGCCTTCGCGGGTAAAAGCCGAAGCAATCGCGTAAGCAATGCTCCACTTATTCAATACGCCGAGAACAACCGCGTGCTTGCCAGCGAGAAGTTGCGACATGCGAAGTGCCATTGTAACGCGCGGGTGTGCGCGGTCCCTCGAGTCGAGCGTTAGCGGAAGCGCAGCAAACTCTCGACGGACGGCACGAAGTAGTACGAACCAGTCACCGGCTGCGTGAAGCGCGTTAGAGCATCGCGAGTGCCGTTTAGCAGGCCCGCCATGCTCTCGAGCATGCGCGAGAGCCGTTTCTGATCCGCGCTGAACCCGACGAACATTGTCCCGTGGTCCGAGACGGTTCCGTAAGGCATGTTGCGGCGAAAAATTTTTCCAAGCTCATCCTGATCGGTGCGAGCGACGTGCGAGTCAGCCGGTTTGTTCTCGAGCTCAACGCTGTCGAGCTTGGTACGCCCCATCACGCGCTCCTGCTCAGCAACCGGCAGAGCTTCCCATTCGGCGACTTTGTGGCTCCATTTCTGCAGCAGGAGAACTGAGCCGCCTTGGCCGCGAACGCCCTCGGGGAAAAGCGCTACCTGCGGAGCATCGAGCAGCATCGGATTTTCGGAGCCGTCGATGAACCCGGTGAGATCGCGGTCGTGCCGGTAGGGCCAGCTCGAGGTCTCATCCCCCAGCGAAGCTTCGCTTGCGAGATCCTTGATTACCGAGCGCGCCATGTCGAAGAGCACATCGTAGGCGCTGCCCGATAACCAGAGAAGAGCATCGTGCTGGGTGGCCGGCATGCTGAACCCGTCCTTGCCCTGAATAGGGCGGTTGAAGCCCTCAACGTCCGCAGGCGCATCTTCCGGAGCGACCTCGCGCCAGAGTTCCGGCCGAAAACCAATTACAAAGTTGACACCGCCCGTTGTGGTTCGTGGCTCGCGCACAGACGAAAGCGTCGAAACGAACTCGCGGCGTTGCGCGGGGTGCAGAATGTCGAATTCCAAATAGGCGTGCGACGAAGTTCCGAGCGCGAAGATCCCGGCTTGCGGCGTGTTCATTGGGTCATGATATCCGCCCTGTCCGCTATCACAAATACGCGATTATGAAAATCAGGCACAGGACGCCGCAAGCGAAGTTGGACGCCGGCTCATAGCCGGGCAGTCGACGCAACCATCGATACCTTCAGGACCGTTCCACGCTCGCTCCCAGGTTGGCGAGAAGCTGGTCCAACTGCTCGAACTGCTCACCAGACCAACTGATACTTCCGGAGGCCATTGCGTCGTCGAGAGCTTTCTTTGAGGGATATAGCTCGTGTATAACGACGAGCGTCTCGCCACCTTTTTCTTCAAACGTCACGGTGGTGACCGGCCCTTCCTCATCACCTTCGTCATTCGTCCAGACCAGGCGGGAGCCCGGAATCACTTCGACGTATCTGCCAAAGAACGGCATAGGCTGCTCTACGGAAGGGTGACTGAACACGAAGCGGTACGTGCCCCCCGTACGAACATCGGCCTCGCAGGAGACGAAGGACGCTCCAAACGACTTCGCCACCCACCACCGCTTGAGCAGTTCGGGCTTGGTCCACGCGTCAAAAACAATATGCGCCGGGCCGTTGAAGCTTCGAGTCACGACCAGCTCGCGCTCGGACTTCCGCTCTACTGTCGTGTCGTACTGTGTGATGTTGATCTTACTTTCTTGTCTTTCTTGCATCGGCTTTCTCCTTTTCTTTCAATTCGTCCACAAGCTTGTCCAATTCATCGAAGCGCGCGGCCCAGCTCTGGCGGTAGCTCTCGATCCATGCCGCCTCTTCCTCCAGTGCGCGCCGACCGAGCTTACAGGTCCGCACGCGCCCGATCTTCTCTGTCGTGACGAGCCCCGCCTGCTCCAAAACGCCGACGTGCTTCTTCATGCCCGTTAAGGTCATCTGAAACTTCTCGGCAAGGTCCGTGATCGAAGCGTCCGCGCGTCCGAGTTGTTCGAGAACGCCGCGTCGGGTGGCATCCGAGAGGGCCGCAAACGAAGCGTCCAGGACGGCTCCTGAATACTGAACCATATGGTTCAGTATATACAGCGGATTGGCCGGATGCAAGGGGCTAAGTGCGCGCGGCGCCATTTGCGGGCGATCAGACAACACCACCTCAACGTGGTGTTTCGCTATCCTGTAAGTAGCTATGCACACCGAGTCAGCTAATCCGCACCTGACGGTCTGGTTCAACGATGCATTTGTCCCGCTTGCGCAGGCCAACGTCAGCGTTCTGACTCACGCGCTCCATTACGGAACCGCGCTGTTCGAGGGGATTCGCGGCTATTGGGAGCCAAACAAGCAGGAGCTGCACCTGGTCCGCATGCGTGAGCACTTCGAGCGCTGGAAGCGCAACGCAAATATTCTGCGCATTGCGATACCCGCTTCGGTGGACGAGCTTTGCGAAATTACAGCCGAACTTTGCCGCCGAAACGGCTTTCGCTCGCACGTTTACGTTCGCCCGCTGGCCTACAAGTCGGCCGTGCGTATTGGTGTGCCGCCGGACGAGCACGATTCGTACTCGATTTCGGTGCTGCCGTTATCGGAGTATCTGTCGGGCAAAAAGGGAGTCACCGCTGCGGTGAGCTCGTGGCGGCGAATTCAGGACCACGCGATTCCGTGCCGGGCAAAGATCTGCGGGGCGTATGTCAACAGCGTGCTCGCCGTCGATGAAGCGCGGCGCAACGGCCACGATGAAGCCATCTTTTTGAATGAAGCGGGCCACGTCGCCGAAGGCGCCACATCCAATCTGTTCATGGTGCGGAACGGGAGACTGATCACGCCCGCCGTCACCGACAACATACTGGAAGGCATTACACGTGCGAGCGTGATGGAACTCGCGCGCAAGCAACTGAACCTGGAAGTTGTCGAGCGCTCGATCGATCGCAGCGAGTTATATGTCTGCGACGAATTGTTCTTCACTGGCACGGCAGTCGAAGTGACACCGGTGCTGGCCGTCGACCACCGGCCAGTCGGCAGTGGTGAACCGGGCACGATTACGCAAAAGCTGCGCAATTTATATATCGATGCCACGCGCGGCCGCCTGCCTGGCTTTGCAGAGTGGCTTTGGCCGGTCTACTCGAGCGCGCGCAGCATCGACAAGATCGCATAACTACTCGGCGGCTTTGACTCCTGTGGTGCGACCCGAACTACCGCCTCCGCTCCAGCTGCCCTCGAGCTTTCCGTCTTTTACCTTCAGCTCGACATCGTAATATTCGCCCTGGTAAGGCGCCTGGAACTTCAGCACGCCGTCTTTGTAGGTGAAGTCTTTAGCGGCCTGATCGCCGTCGGTGCCGGAGAGAAAGGCTGCCAGTTTTCCACCGTCATCCTTTAGAACCAACGTCCAGTCGACCGGATCGCCCTCGGTCTCCGAGGTCATGTTCCACTTGCCGAGCAGCGACTTGTAGTCCTGGGCGAGTGCGGTCACCGCCAACAGCAGGATCACCAGCGAACTGAAGACAAATTTCTGAAATAAGCGACTGCGCATACAACTCCTTTCGTTCTTCTAACGCTAATCGCCTATTGTATGTTCCTTACGGATCGCGGAGATACTCTCATACTCCAGCCGTGATGATGCCGACCGCGTTTGCGGGTTTCGCTCGATCGGCCAGCCTTCGCCGGAACTGCAGATGGCGCAGACGCGTAAGTTCGACCAGCGGCTGCCAGACGGTGTGCACCAGATCGTGCCGGATCAGCAGGTGCCAGAAGCGGTTCGAACGCTTATAGAGGTAGGACATCGCCAAATAGGGCGCGATAGAGCGCCAGTCCTCCGGGCGGCGGCGCCAGATCGAGGCGTGCGAAAAGAGGCGGCGATACACCCAGGCATAACCTTCTTCGAGCTCCTCAGGCGACATGCGCCGGGGCTGGAAAACGGCATGCGCGGTATCGTAGAGCGTCCAGTCGCGATGCAGGATCCGGCCTTCCGCTTCCATGCGCCGAAAGAGCGGTGTCGCAGGGTACGGCGTCAGGATGTGAAACGTCGCGCATTCCAGACGATTCGTTTCCACCCACTCGGCCGTCCGAGCGAATACATCTCTGCCGTCGCAATCGAAGCCGAGCACAAAGGACCCATTGACCTGAATCCCATGCTCGTGCAGCAGCCGCACCCGCCGGGCATAATCCGCGGCTTTGGGTGTTTTCTTGTGTGCATTGAGCAGGTTCTCGTCGCTTAGCGATTCAAAACCGACAAACACACCCGTGCAGCCGGCCAGTGCCATGGCGCGCACAAGCGAGGGATCGTCGGTGACATCGATCGTTACCGCGGCGCTCCAGATTTTTTCAAGCGGCTGAAGCGCTCCGCAGAGCGCGCGCAGGTATTCGCGTCGCGAGCCCAGATTGTTGTCGATGAACACCGCGTAGGGTTCGCCGCTGGCCTCGAATTCCGCGGCCACCTGGGCGGGATCGCGCATACGATACGGCATGCGCAGACCTTCCGTGGCCAGATAGCAGAACTCGCAGCGATTGTGGCAACCGCGTGTCGCGATCAGACTGCTCGTCGTCAGAAAGCTGCGCCTCGGCAGGAGCGAGCGGCGCGGCGCGGGATCGCTTCGATAATCGGTCTCATACGTTGCGTGGTAGCGCGTTTCAAGCCGTCCCGCTTCCACATCGGCCAGGATGCGCGGCCAGAGCTGGACGCCATCGCCCAACGCCAAAGCATCGGCATGGGGTGCGCATTCATCCGGACAGGAGAGTACATGCAGGCCGCCCAGGATCACCTTGCTTCCACGCGCCCGAAACCAGTGGGCCAGCTCGTACGCACGCCGCGCGAAGGTTAGGTGGACCGTGATACCCACCACCTCCGGCATGGGCTGCCAGGGCGGCGCGCCATCAAGCAGATTCTCATCCCAGTACTCGATGCGCCAGTGAGCCGGCGTGGTCGCAGCGAAACTCGTGAGCGCGAGTGAGGGCGTCAGCACATGCTTGCCGAAACTGGCATTCGGATCTTTTGGGTAGAACGGATTGATCAGCAGTGCGTAACGTGGCTCGATGGGTCCGGGTGCGACTGGGGCCAGACGTGGCGGTTCGGACATCTCTTTGGGAAGCCAGAGGCGTTGCGGAAGCATCTATGCTTTATATCACAAAGTACATGGCTGTCCAGAGCGCGAGCCGCGCGAGGGGTCTCATTCGCTATGCTGCTCTAGAAAAATGAAAGACGCTTTGCCCGTCCTCGCCTTTCCGACTCTCGAGGTCTGGGAAGAGTGGCTCGCCCACCAGAAATCCTCATCCGCGGGCGTGTGGCTGAAATTCGCCAGGAAAGGATCGGGTCTGCCGAGTGTTTCCAAGCAGGACGCAATCGATGGCGCACTCTGTTACGGATGGATCGACGGGCAGATTCAACCGTTTGACCAACACCACTGGCTGGTGCGCTTCACTCCACGAGGCACCCGCAGCAAATGGTCGCAGATCAATCGCGAGCGAGCACAGCAGCTGATCGAGCTCGGACGCATGCAGCCTGCCGGCGCAGCCGAGATTGCGCGAGCACAGCAGGACGGGCGCTGGGAATCCGCCTACGCCCCGCAAAGCCGTATCGATGTGCCCGACGATCTAGACCTTGCTCTCACCGCCCATCCGCAAGCCGGCCAGTTGTTTCGCGAGCTCGACAGCGCCAATCGATACGCCATCCTTTATCGGATCGCGCAGGCGAAAAAGCCCGAGACACGCGCTGCTCGAATCGCCAAAATTGTCGAAATGCTCGAGCGCGGCGAAACATTTCACCCGCGGCGCCAAGCCAAGAAACGCAGTTCCTAAACGCTCGCCTGGTCGCCGTGCTGCACTTCAGGTTTCGCTCAGATGTTTCTGAGTGACACATCTTCGCCTATCCTCTCTGCTTCTTCCGCTCGATAGAGAGGGTGAAGCACAGACACGCGCCCGCACTTCGGGCGAACGGTCAGCCCTAAACAGGAAAGCAGAAAAATGCAGTTCAAAAACTTACTTATCTCGGTCAGCTGCGCTCTTTGTCTCGTTCCCGCGGCATTCAGCCAGCAGACCGCTCTTCCGGGCACTCCGGACAGCGCGCACGCAACCTCGACGGATCTGGAAGATCTCTCGTGGCGGTGGTTTACGGTCGATAACGCCACCTTTAGCGCGCGCTACCGGTCCGCTCAGGACAACTTCGGTCAGCATACGTACGAAGACGGTCAGCAGCGGACGATCTTCGACGGACATTTCAACCTCGATGCCGCCCAGCGTTACACCGTGAATTTCCACGTCTCCTCGGGCCATTACTTCAACTGGGCCTATGCCGATTTCATGGGCGGCGGTTCGGATGTGGCGATCGCAAAAGAGCTCAACTTTGTCGGCCCCTATCTCGGGAATGAGTTATTGCCGGGTGTTTTGCCGGGCGCAGCGCAGCAGGTGATTGCCGAGAAATTTCCCGGTCTGCCTCCCGCCATGGCAGCGGCGCTTCTGCCGGCTGTGGAGCAGCAGATCAAGCCGTACGTTCTCAACGGCATCATTTCCAATTTCGATACTCAGGTTCTGGCCGCGCGCAGCTCGACCGATTCGGGCGGCTGGGCCATGTACGTCCGCCAGCTTTACTTCGATGCGAAGCCGGTGGATGGAGTGGAATTCCAGTACGGTTCACTCGGCATCAATCGCGGGATGGGCACGGAAGCAACTACTTACGATGATGACGGCTACATTGCCGGCGAACGACTGAGCTTCCGCATGCCGCATAAAGTTTACTTCGATGAAGTCTCGGTAACGTATGGCTATCTGGGCGATCTGTTTACGCCGGACTTCTTCCAGCGCGGCGACCGGCTGATGCAGTCGAACTATCATCAGTTCCTGGTTCGTAAGAAGCTGAACCGCCGCATCGAAGCATCCACCGACTACACTTTCCAAAGCAGCGCGCATACGATTCGCGAAGCGGCTTACGTGAAAGTGCCCGAGACGAAGATCATCGATGGCTTCCGGTTTGAAGCCTACCAGCGTGTGAATCGCGCACACGATTACGGCCGGTTCTACGATGCGGGCAGCGGATTCGCTGTCACGGGCGACCACACGTTTTACAAGCGTTACTCGCTGCAGGCTGGCTACGCCGAAATCGATCGCAACTACACGGTGTATTCCCAGGATCCGTATACCGACGCGTTTGGTTTCGCCATCAACGGCGACACGATTGGCCTAGGGCATCACGTGATCGTCCGCGCCAACGTGAAGGTGAATTCGTACGTGACGCTGTTCGGGTTCTACAATCACGGCTTCGACGGCCACGAGGCTCCATACAACTACATGTGGAATGCCAGCTCCTGCAACGCGGGTCTGACGATCAACATGAAGAAGGTAGCTTCGACTGCGTTGAGCCATCTGTAAGAGCGTTCTCCAAATCCGAAAGCAACGCCGGCGGATGCCCTTGGGTATCCGCCGGTTTTCCTTTTTGTGGCCGCGGTATGCGCAGTCGCTACACTCGGGCTTTCGGGAGGACTCATGCGATCGAGCGAGGCTTCGACACGCCGGAACTGGATGCGGCAGACTTCGGCAGCTGCGCTCGCAGCCGGAGACGTGCAAGCCCGCGAGCAGGCGCAGCGCCCGAACATTGTGCTGATCATCTCGGATCAGTTCCGCTGGGACTGCATCGGCGCGGCCGGGCTGAACCCGATGAATCTCACGCCCCACCTGGACCATATGGCGCGTGAAGGCACATTCTTTCGCAATGCATTCACGAATCAGCCGGTTTGCGCGCCCGCTCGCGCCACCATCTTCACCGGGCTGTACCCGAGCACGCACAGGGTCTGGAAAAATGGCCCGCGGCTACCGCATGACTTCCCGACTCTTGCGACTCTGCTGCGCCAGGCGGGTTACAGCGCCAACTACATCGGCAAATGGCATCTGGCGCCCAATGGAGATGAACCGGGCGCGACGAATGGTGCAGTCGCTCCGGCCGATCGCGGCGGCTTTCTCGATCTGTGGGAAGCGGCCAATCTGCTCGAGCTCACCTCGCATCCCTATGAAGGCGATATCTGGGATGGCGACGGACGTCCGATCCATTTCAGCGGCCAGTATCGCGCGGATTTTCTGACGGAGCGTGCTCGCCGATTTTTGCATTCCGCCCGGCCGCCGTTTTTGCTGGTCCTGTCGTATCTCGAAGTGCATCATCAGAACGACAGCGATCAGTTCGTTCCGCCACGAGAATATGCTGGCCGCTTCAAGAATCCGTTCGTTCCGCAGGATCTGCGTCCGCTGCCTGGTTCGTGGCCGAGCCAGCTCGCCGATTATTTTGCCTGCGTCGCAAAAGTGGATGAAACCGTGGGCGCCGTGCGCGATCTTCTGCGCGAAGCCGGATTCGAGCAGAACACACTGGTGGCTTTCACGAGCGATCACGGCTGCCACTTCAAGACGCGCAACACCGAGTACAAGCGCAGTCCGCATGAAAGCTCGATCCATATCCCGCTGATCGTGAATGGTCCCGGATTCAACCAGGGCATCGAGGTGGAGCAGCTTGTCAGTCACATCGATCTGCTCCCGACTCTGCTCGAAGTCGCCGGTGCGAAAGCGCCAGATTCCTTGCCGGGCAGGAGTCTGGTGCCGCTCGCCAAAGGCTTGCGCCAGGAAGGGCGCGAAGAGGTCTTCTTCGAGATGTCGGAGTTTGTGACCGGCCGTGGATTGCGCACTCCGCAGTACACGTATGCCGTTGCCGCGCCGAAAACGAGCGGCTGGAAGCCGGTGCCGCGCGCCGATGCGTACCAGGAGTACCTGGCTTACGACTTATATGCCGATCCGTTTCAGCACGTGAACCTCGCGGGTCGCGCGCCGTATCAGGGCGTGCTTCGAGAGCTGCGCGATAAACTGCGGAACCGGATGGAAAGCGTCGGCGAGCATGCCGCGCTCGGCGATTGCCTGTTTCCGTATTCGTAGCGCTCTCGTACCGGTTAAACGCCCGGTACTCGTCGACGATATGTTCGCCGGAAACAGCCAAACGCGACTCTTCTCAGAACTGCCAGTATTCTGCACAGCGTAGATTTGCTGCAATCATGGCCGGGTGCTGCATGTTCCTCGATCGAACGGCAAGCGCTTTGCCTTCGTCATTGGGTGGCCGCTCAACAGGCTCGGAGGCGTCTCCGAAGTAGTCAAGAATCTGCTGCGCGAGTTTGCTCAAGCCGGTAATCCTGCGCCCCTCCTACTGGAAATGTGCCAGGCGGACGCGGCGCCCGTATCGTTCGATGAGAGTCCTGTGCTCCGGGTGGATCCTGTCTCACCGTGCAACCCCAACCGGCCTCTGCGCGCGTTAGCCGTGTTCTGCTCGAAGCTTCCCGTCGTGCTCTGGCGCTGGCGCAAATTGTGCCGCGAGATTGAAATCGACGTTTTAAATCCTCACTTCATCGGCCCCGACTACCTGATTCTGGCCCTCTTGAGAGGGCTCGGTCTCTTCCGGGGCACGCTGATCCTGTCGTTTCACGGAAGCGACGTTCATCGTCTACACCAGACTCGCGGACTGGAGCGCTTACTGTGCAAAATTCTTCTGCGCCAGGCCGACTGGCTCGTTCCGTGCTCGGAAGTTTTAGCGGAACAGGTGCGGCGTTTTGCTCCCGGTTGCTCTCATCGCATTCGCACCATACGCAACGGAATTGACTGCGATCGATTTGTGCGGAGTGCCGATCCTGCCTTCGAACTGCCGCCACGCTTTGCCGAACGAACGCGAATCGTGAGCATCGGCGCATTTCGCCGCCTGAAAGGTCACGACATTCTGCTCCGTGCCTTCGCCCAGGTGAGAAGCGCGAATGCATGCGTTTGCCTGATCATTGCGGGAGGCGATGCAGCGGAGTTCCACAATACCGAGCAGCTGGTCAAAGCGCTCGGGCTCGAGGACGATGTGCTATTGCTCCGCAATCTCCCGCACTTTCGTGTTGCGGCTCTGCTCTCGGCGGCCGACTTGTTTGTGCTGCCTTCGCGACGCGAATCGTTCGGACTCGTGCTTCTCGAAGCGGGAGCTTTTGGAAAGCCGGTGGTTGCCTGCGAGGTCGGAATCGTAAGCGAATTGATTACCGAGGGCGTCAACGGCTGGCGGGTTCCGGTTGAGAACACGGAGCTGCTTGCGCGTGCCATCGAAAACGCGCTTGCCGATCCGGCCGAATCCGCACGCCGGGGGCGGAATTTGCGGATGCGAATTCAGACTTCTTTCACCTGGCGTCAAGCGCGCCAGCAGTATCTTGAGATCGCTGCGCGCCGCGCGCCGGAGCCGCAGTGGGTTCTACGGGAGGATTCGGAGCAGGGTAGTGACCGCGCTAGCGTTTGAACACCAGATGATTCGACATGAGCTCGTGATCGGGGAATGCGAGCCGGTTCTGTTTTAGAATCCCGGCTTCTTCGCCATCGAGCCCAGGTGGCGTGTAGACCAGCCAGACATCATAGAGGCCGATGCCGTGATCGACCACCCACTCGCGGGCGTCCAACGTGAAGCTCAGCCGCTGCCGCGGAGCGAGGATGAGCCAAGTACGAATGCGGTTCCAGGCGCGGATACGTTTGCCAGCCGGCAGCGCATCGTAGACCCCTCCGCCGCTTCCTTCCCCGCAGCCAGGCCCGTACCAGTCGCCTTGTTTTCCGCGCGCACGAAACGTCACGACGATTTCAATACTACCCGCCGATCCGTTCCTGCAATACAGCACCGGCGCCGGCAATCGAACCACATTCCTGCCGCGATTCACAAGCGAAGCCTCGAGCGTCACCGGCAGTCCCTCTGCAAAGTTCGTCGCCTTCAATCGCAGCTCCAGACCCGGCTGAGCCCCAAGCAGTCCGGCCAGCATCGCCGCAAGCGGCACTACTCGGGCCAGAGGCTTCCTTGTTACACTAGCGTTTTGAACCTCGCATCGGTTTGAGCGCTCCCGTGCGCCCTTCGCGCGTGGTTTCCGCGGGCCATTCCATCCACAAGGAGTTTCTGATCTTCGATGAGATATATTTTCACGTCTGAGTCGGTGACCGAGGGTCATCCGGACAAGATCGCCGACCAGGTGTCGGACGCTGTTCTCGATGCTGTTCTGAAAGAGGATCCCACGGGCCGTGTCGCCTGCGAGACGCTGGTCACTACCGGGATCTGTGTCGTCGCCGGGGAGATCACGACCAAGACCTACGTGGATGTGCCGCGGCTGGTGCGCGGGGTCATCAATCATATCGGCTACAACGATGCCACTTTCGGCTTCGACTCCAAGACGTGTGCGGTCGTCAACATGATTCAGGCACAATCGCCCGATATCGCCATGGGCGTCGATACCGGCGGCGCGGGCGACCAGGGGCTCATGTTCGGCTATGCCTGCGACGAGACCGCGGAGCTCATGCCGCTGCCGATCATGCTGGCCCACAAGCTAGTGCGGCAATTGAGCGAATCGCGGCGCTCGGGCGAAATTCCGTATCTGCGGCCCGATGGCAAGAGCCAGGTCAGCGTCGAATATGTGGATGGCAAGCCGAAGCGAATCGAAGCGGTCGTCATCTCGACCCAGCACCACGACGAGGCCACCTCGAAGCAGATCGAAGACGATATCCGCAAGTACATCATCAAGCCGGTGCTGCCTGCCAACATGATCGATTTGCAGACCAAGTTCCACATCAACCCGACGGGCCGGTTTGTGATCGGCGGCCCACACGGCGACACGGGTCTGACCGGCCGCAAAATCATTGTCGATACCTACGGCGGCATGGGACGGCACGGCGGCGGCGCATTCTCGGGCAAAGACCCGACGAAGGTCGATCGCTCGGCCTGCTACATGGCCCGCTACGTTGCCAAGAACCTGGTGGCTTCCGGCCTCGCCTCGCGTGCGGAGGTGCAGCTGGCCTATGCGATCGGAGTCGCCGAACCGGTTTCGATCAACGTGAACACCTACGGCACCGGTAAGGTGGAGGATGCCCGCCTGGCCGAAATCGTGCGCGAAAACTTCACGCTGACACCTGCAGGCATGATCCAGCATCTTAACCTGCGGCGGCCCATTTATCAGAAGACGGCAGCTTTCGGCCACTTCGGCCGTACCGAAGACACTTTCACGTGGGAGGCGACCGACAAGGCCGAAGCACTGCGCGAAGCTGCTCAGCTCACCGCCAGCGCCGTCTGATCGAGTCGTTTCAGGAAAGTAAGCCTTGTCGACAGCAGAAGCAACCGATTGTAAGCGCTCGGTAGAAATCGAAATCCCGCTCGAAGAGGTCGAGCGGGCCCGCGAGCGCGTCACCAATTCCATCAAGGAGCGCGTCCGGCTGCCCGGATTCCGGCCCGGCAAAGCGCCGCTCAGCATGATCCAGTCGCGCTTTGCCAGCGAGATCCGCAGCGAAGTGCTCGAGATGTTGCTGCCGCAGGCCTTCCGCGAACGCGTGCAAAAGGACGATCTGAAGGTCGTCGGGCAGCCGAATATCACCGATCTGCATTTCGATGCCGGACAGCCGATTCGCTTTAAGGCCGATTTCGAAATCGCGCCCGAATTCGAGCTCAGCGACTATCGCGGGCTGCCGGTGAAGTACGAAGAGCCGGCTGTTTCCGACGACGAAGTGGCCCAGCGGCTCGAATCCATGCGCGAACAGAAAGCCGAGTATCCGAACCAGGATCCGCGGCCGCTCGCCGAAGGCGATTATGCGCTGGTTCATCTGAAATCGTTGGAGGGTCTGGCGGAGCCGATCGAGCACGATGTGCAGATTGCGGTATCGGGCGAAGAGACACTGCCGGCTTTCAAGGAAGCGCTTCTCGGCCTCAGTCCGGAGGAAAGCAAAGAGGTCAGCGTCACCTATCCCGACGATTACGGGCAGGAAAAGCTGGCCGGCAAAACCGTCAAATTCGCGCTGACGCCTAAATTCGTTCGCAAGAAAGAGCTGCCGGAGCTCGATGACGAGTTCGCCCGTGATCTGGGGGACTATCAGTCGCTCGAAGAGCTGCGGGAAGCGGTGCGGCGTTCGATTTTCCAGGAAAAACAGTACGTCGCGCAGCAGGAAGCCAAAGAGGCGCTGATTGACCGGCTGGTTGAGGGCAACACCTTCCCGGTTCCGGAGGCCTACGTCGAGCGCCAGATCGAAAACCAGGTCCGGATGCAGTTGCGGAACTTGGTGGGCGAAGGTGTGGATCCGTCGGCGCTCAATCTGGATTGGGAAAAGCTGAAGGAAAAGCACCGCGAAAAAGCTGTGCGGAACGTGCGCGCATCGCTCCTGCTCGAGAAAATCGCCGAACGCGAAGGCATTGGCGCTACCAAAGAGGAGGTTGATCGCGAGGTGCAGCGTATTGCGCGGCAGCAGCGCGAAGCGGTGGCCGTGACCCGCGCCAAGCTCGACAAAGACGGTACGCTGGGCCGCATCGCCGGCTCCATCCAGACCGAAAAGACCCTGCAGTTCCTGTTCGATCAGGCGCAGAAGACCGCGTAGCTGCAATCTGGGTGCCGGTCTGTCCGGCGCAGAAGAAAGGATCGACCAGAGCGGCGAAAACGGCGGTACGCCCTAGCGAAAGTCCCTAACCGGGGTCTTCGCCGGCTGCGCGCCCGTGCTGCCGCTCATCAGGTGTGGCATAGTTCTCCTGAACGGAGGATGACGAAATGTCGCCGCCGGTAGCCTTGTTGATCAGAGATGCGATCTCCTCATCCGTTTTACCTGCGTTTCGCAACACCTCGATTTCATCGCTGAGCATGCCGATAAGAGCGTTTTCGGGAAACTCTTCGGGCGGGAGTCCAGCCGCATTCCGGAGGGCCTGCTGCGCCTTCAATGCCTGCGCGAGCGTGAATGTCATTTTCCAGCTCCTGGTGCCATGAAAGTGAGGTTTAGTCGCGACAGGCACCGTGACATAAGAGACGCGGAAATAACCGTTCGGGGCTATTTTTTCGACCAGCGCGGGCTGGAGCGGATGGTATCTCTTGGCGGCCGGATAAATCCCTAGTCCGAACCGGGCGAGTACTTCGTCTCTGCTAATTCGCGCGTAGAAGCTACACAATCTTGGTATACTGAGGATGAAAATTGTTCCGGTCACGACAGGGGATCTCTTGATCTTTGTTACCCATAGCAGGGCAGACCTCGCAGGGCAACCCAGGCAGACCCACCCACAGCAGACCAGCTCGACCAGCCCCCATCAAAGGAGACGAAGGAGACGAAAGTGAAACGCGCTGGATCTGACGATTCCCTTCGCTGCTCGTTTTGCCACAAGAGTCAGGATGTCGTCGGCAAGCTGATTTCTTCGCCGAGCGAGTATCCGCGGGCTTACATCTGCGACGAATGCATCGCGGTGTGCAATTCGATCATTGAAGATGACCGGCATGAACAAAGTTACGGCAGTCCGGGCAAGCTGCCGCGGCCGCTGGAACTGAAGGAATATCTCGATCAATATGTGATCGGGCAGGAAGCAACCAAGAAGAAGCTGGCAGTGGCCGTTTACAACCACTACAAGCGGATTCAGATGAACAAGCAGCGCGGCGGCGAAGTCGAGCTGTCGAAATCGAATATTCTGCTGATCGGGCCCACCGGAACGGGCAAGACGCTGCTGGCGCAAACACTGGCCCGGATACTCGACGTTCCGTTCGCCATTGTGGATGCGACCACGCTCACGGAAGCCGGGTACGTCGGCGAAGATGTGGAGAATATCATTCTCCGCCTGCTCCAGAATGCCGACTGGGATGTGCCGCGGGCGCAGACCGGCATCATTTACATCGACGAGATCGATAAGATTGGCCGCAAGGACGAAAATCCGTCGATCACGCGCGATGTTTCGGGCGAAGGCGTGCAACAGGCGCTGCTCAAAATTCTGGAAGGAACGATTGCCAATGTTCCTCCGCAGGGTGGCCGCAAGCATCCGCACCAGGAATTTACGCCGGTCGATACCACGAACATTCTGTTCATCTGCGGCGGCGCTTTCGTGGGTCTAGAGAAAGTGATTGCGCGCCGGGTCGGCACCAAGTCCATTGGGTTCGTTCCGCCGGATGAGAAAGAAGCGCTGCGGAGGCCCAATGCGGTGCGGCGGGATGTCGATCTGCTGCAGCAATGCCAGCCGGTCGATCTGATCAAATACGGCTTCATTCCCGAATTCATCGGGCGCATGCCGGTCGCCGCCGTGCTCGAAGATCTGTCGAAGGAAGCGCTGGTGCAGATTCTCACCAAGCCCAAGAACGCGATCGTGCGGCAGTATCAGAAGCTATTCGAATTTGAGAATGTTAAGCTCAAATTTAGCGAGGACGCGCTCGATGCCGTTGCTCAACTGGCGATGGAGCGGAAAGTCGGCGCCCGCGGTCTGCGCATGATTCTGGAAGATCTCATGCTGGACCTGATGTATTATCTCCCCACTTTCAAGAAGGTCCGCGAGTTCGTCGTGACCAAGGAGATGGTGCTCTCGCAAAAGATCAACCTGGCTGTGCTCGAAAAAGCGGGCTGAGCCGGATCAGCTATCATCCAAATCAGAGAATTCTCGAGGGATCTAATTTCTCGCGCAGTTTCGGCACCCGAACTGCTCTGCCTTGTATGTCCCGCGCCGTGTGCAGGACCCGCCTTTAGATAAACCGCAGAAAGCCACGATGGTCACAACAAAAGACAAAACGGATTCCAAACGACTGCCGATGATGCCGATACGGGATGTGGTGATCTTCCCGTTCATGATGACGCCGTTCGTGGTGGGCCGCGAATCGAGCGTCCGGGCGCTCGAAGAAGCGCTGCTCGGCGATAAGAAAATTTTTCTGGCAACTCAGCACGATGCCTCGGTGGATGAGCCGCGGCCGGACGAAATTTACTCCGTCGGCACGGTGGCGAACATCGTACAAAGCCTCAAGCAGCCCGACGGCAATATCAAGGTGCTGGTCGAAGGTGTCGAACGCGGCAAAGTCATCTCCGTCAGCGAAGAAGAGGGTTACTTCCGCGCGGTGGTGCGCACGACTTCGTACAAAGTCGAGGCCGGTCCTCAGCTGGAAGCTTTGACCAGCCGCGTCACCACGCTGTTTGAGCAGTACGTCAAGCTGAGCCAGAACCTGAACTACGAAACCATGATCGCCGCCATTCGCGTGGACGATCCGGGCAAACTGGCCGATACGGTAGGCGCGAATCTGCAGCTGACCATCGAAGAAAAGCAGGAGCTGCTCGAAATCTTCGATCCGGTCGACCGTCTGACGCGCGTCGCCGATCTGCTCGACATCGAGATCGAAAAGCTCAATGTCGATCGCACCATTCAGGGCCGTGTGAAGCGGCAGATGGAGCGGGCGCAGAAAGAGTACTATCTCAACGAGAAAATCAAAGCCATCCAGAAAGAGCTCGGGCGTGGCGAAAAGAGCGAAATCGATGAGCTGAAAAAGAAAATCGATGCAGCCGGGATGACCAAGGACGCGCACGAGAAGGCGATGGCCGAGCTGCGGCGTCTGGAAGGCATGCCGCCGATGTCGGCCGAGTCGACGGTTTCGCGCAACTATCTCGACTGGCTGCTGGCCGTGCCCTGGAAGAAGAAGAGCAAAGAGATTCGTGACCTGAAGTACGCGCGGCAGGTGCTCGAAGGCGATCACTACGGGCTGGAAAAGATCAAGGAAAGGATCCTTGAATTTCTCGCCGTTCGCCGTCTCGTCCAAAATCCGAAGGGCTCAATTCTGTGCTTTGTTGGGCCTCCGGGCGTCGGCAAAACGTCGCTCGGTATGTCAATCGCCAAGGCTACCGGACGCAAGTTCGTGCGCTTGTCGCTGGGCGGCGTGCGCGATGAGGCGGAAATCCGCGGGCATCGGCGCACCTACATTGGCGCGCTTCCCGGGCAGCTCATTCAGATGATGAAGAAGGCGGGTACGAAGAACCCGATCATCATGCTGGATGAGATCGACAAGATGTCGATGGATTTCCGCGGCGATCCATCCGCCGCCCTGCTCGAAGTGCTCGATCCGGAACAGAATTACATGTTCATGGATCACTACCTGGACGTCGAGTACGATCTGAGCCAGGTGTTTTTCATTGCGACAGCGAACGTGCTGCATACGATTCCGGCTGCGCTGCAGGATCGCATGGAAGTGATCCGGCTTTCGGGCTATACCGAACTGGAAAAGCTCGAGATTGCCAAGCGCTTTCTGGTGCAGAAGCAGCGCAAGGACAACGGTATTCCGGAAGATCAGATGGAATTCACCGACGAAGGGCTGCAGTCGCTGATCACCTCGTACACGCGTGAGGCGGGAGTGCGCAATCTGGAGCGCGAAATCGGCAATCTCTGCCGCAAGGTGGCGCGCAAAGTCGTCGAGGCCCAGTCACCAGCCGAAGAGGAACTACCAGTGGCAGTGAGCGCGGAAGGCGAAGTGATCGAAGAGGAGGCGGCTCCGGCAGTGGAAGAGACTGCTGAGACTCCCAAGAAGAAAAAGAAGGTCAAGAAAGAAGACGCGCCGCTGGTGCCGATTGAAAAAGTGGTCATCAATCCGCCGACTGTAACGGAGATGCTCGGGCCTGCGAAGTTTCGCGACACCGATCTCGACAAACAGAACGAGATTGGTGCGACCACCGGACTTGCCTGGACCGAAGTGGGCGGCTCGATTCTCACCACCGAGGCAACCGTAATGGAAGGGCGCGGCAAGCTCACCACCACCGGCAAACTCGGAGATGTCATGCAGGAATCGGCGCAGGCGGCGATGAGCTACGTCCGCTCGCGCGCGCAATACCTGGGCCTGCCGAAAGACTTCTACCGGCATCTCGATATTCACGTGCACGTGCCCGAAGGCGCTATACCGAAAGACGGCCCGAGCGCGGGTATCACGATTGCGACCAGCATCTGCAGCGCGCTGACCGGCATTCCGGTTCGCTGCGATATTGCGATGACGGGCGAGATCACCGTGCGCGGCCGCGTGCTGCCCATCGGCGGCTTGAAAGAGAAGCTGCTGGCGGCGCACCGGCAGGGTATTCGCGAAATCGTTCTGCCCAAGGAGAACGAGCGCGATCTGGCGGATATTCCCGAGAACGTGCGTAAGGAGATGAAGCTGCATTTCACGTTCTCGATGGACGAAGTGTTGAAGATTGCGCTCGAGCGCGAGATCGTGGCGCTGCCGCTCGCGCCGGCGGCGACGGCTTCCGAGCTTGCGGCATCGCGGCCCGAAGATAATCTGACGCACTAAGAGCTCGTTGTTGTAGAAGGACGCAAATGGCGGTAATGGGAACGGCGAGGCCCGCAACGTTCATCACGAGCGCAGCGGACCCGGCTCAATTCCCACCCGCCCAAGAAAACGCGCCGCTGGAAGTCGCGTTTCTCGGAAGAAGTAACGTCGGTAAATCGAGTCTGCTGAACCGGCTCGCTGGAAAGTCCGGTCTGGCATTCACCAGTTCGCGGCCAGGCTGCACGCAGCTGATCAATTTCTTCGCGGTCGAAGACGATCTGCGATTCGTCGATCTGCCCGGCTATGGCTACGCGCGCGTTTCGCTGGAAGAACGGGCGCAATGGAAAAAGCTCATTGAGAATTATCTGCGGACGAGGCCCAACCTGGCGCTCTCGTTCCTGCTCCTCGATGCCAGACGAGGATGGATGGACATGGACCTGGAACTCAAGGACTGGCTCGAGTTCCACAACCGCCGGTATCAGGTGATCGTCACCAAGACCGACAAATGGAAAAGTAACAATCAGTTCAATGCAGGAATGGCCGCGATCGAGAAGCAAGTTCCCGGTCGGCAGCTGATTCCGTTCTCGGCCATAGACGGCCGGGGAGTGAGGGAAATTTGGCAAACCATCTCGAAGATCAAGAACAAGTAACATCTCCCGCGGCTGTCACCGAAAGCCAGCCCACCGAGAAGCCAGAAGAGCGCGCCGCCGATATGGCCGCACGCGATAAGGAGAAAGAAAAGGAAGCGGAGGCGCCCAAAGCCGCGGCTGCGGCGGACGATCCGAAGCCGGCCGACGGAGGCGACACGAAAACAGCCGAGCCGCGTGCGGAAAAGCCGGCTGCCACGCGCGTACGCAGCGGCAACGGTAAGCCTAAAGCGGCCGGTGACGCTGCGCCAGCTGCCGCCGCCAGCGACGCCAGACCGAGCGATGTGAAACCCGCCGAGACGAAGCCGGCGGCGAATGCGGCCAATGCTCAGCAGCAGCCGCCTGCTCCGGCGCAACAGCCGCAAGCGGCACAACCGCAGCAGGGCCAGCCACAGGGGCAGACCCAACCGGCAGGCGGTCTGCAATCCTCCGTGCAGCAATCGTCCGGTCAGCAACCGCAACAGGGCTTCCAACGGCGTGGACGCCACTCGATCGGCAACACGCAGGGCGGTCGCAATGGCACCACCACGCTCGATCTGGTCGAGCTCAAGGATATGAGCATCCAGAACCTGAACCAGATCGCCAAGGATCTGGGCGTACAGGGCGCCGCCGGCCTGCGCAAGCAGGAGCTCATTTTCAAAATCCTCCAGACCCAGGCAGAAAAAAGCGGCCTTATTTTTTCCGAAGGCGTCCTCGAATGCCTGCCCGATGGCTTTGGCTTCCTGCGCGCGCCCGAGTACAACTATCTGCCCGGCCCTGACGACGTCTACGTCTCGCCCTCGCAGATTCGCCGCTTCGATCTGCGCACCGGCGACACTGTTTCCGGCCAGATTCGTCCGCCCAAAGAAGGCGAGCGCTACTTCGCGCTGATCAAAGTCGACGCCATCAACTTCGAGCCACCAGAGGAATCGCGCAACAAGATTTTCTTCGACAACCTGACGCCGCTCTATCCCGATAAGCGGCTCAAGCTCGAAACCACGCGCGACAACTTCTCGGGCCGCGTGATGGATCTGCTCACGCCCATCGGCAAGGGCCAGCGTGGTCTCATCGTGGCTCCGCCGCGTACTGGTAAGACGATGATGCTGCAATCGATCGCGAATTCGATTACGGCGAATCATCCCGAAATCAACCTCATCGTGCTGCTGATCGACGAGCGCCCCGAAGAAGTTACCGACATGCAGCGTTCCGTGCGCGGCGAAGTCATCAGCTCGACCTTTGACGAACCCGCGGCGCGCCACGTGCAAGTCGCCGAAATGGTGATCGAAAAGGCCAAGCGCCTGATCGAGCACAAGCGCGATGTCGTGATTTTGCTCGACTCCATCACGCGTCTGGCGCGCGCCTATAACACCGTCGTTCCGCCTTCGGGCAAAGTCCTCTCAGGCGGCGTCGATTCGAATGCGCTGCAGCGTCCGAAGCGCTTCTTTGGCGCGGCGCGCAACATCGAAGAAGGTGGCTCGCTCACGATCGTCGCTACCGCGCTGATCGATACCGGAAGCCGGATGGACGATGTGATCTTTGAAGAGTTCAAAGGCACCGGCAACATGGAAATCCATCTCGACCGCAAGCTGGTCGACAAGCGCGTGTTCCCGGCCATCGATATCAACAAGAGCGGCACGCGTAAGGAAGAGCTGCTCATGCCGCGCGAAGAGCTGAACCGCGTCTGGATTCTGCGCAAGGTGCTCAATCCGCTCTCGCCGGTCGAGTCGATGGAACTGTTGATCGATAAGCTCGGCAAGACACGCAATAACGCCGAATTCCTCGCTGCCATGAGCAGCTAATGCTGCTCTCTTCTAAGGTGAGCAGCTAATATCGCTTTGCTCATGCGATTCGGAAGCCTTTCCGCAGATCCGGCCAGTTTTCGGCCGGTGCTTCAGGTGGCGCTTTAGCGCAATGGGCCGCATTCGCATTCTCTCCGATAACGTCGCCAACAAAATCGCGGCGGGTGAGGTGGTGGAGCGGCCCGCCTCCGTTGCCAAAGAACTGCTCG
Source organism: Terriglobia bacterium (assembly GCA_021325235.1). Taxonomy (GTDB): domain Bacteria; phylum Acidobacteriota; class Terriglobia; order Bryobacterales; family Bryobacteraceae; genus Bog-105. Next base: position 589,592 of record JAJPHN010000025.1, read on the forward strand.
AAAATGCGCTCGACGCCGGCGCGACCGAGATCCGCATCGACACGGAAAACGCCGGACGTCGTCTCCTTCGCATCGCCGACAACGGCTCCGGCATGCTGCGCGACGATGCCTTGCTCGCCTTCGAGCGCCATGCCACCAGCAAACTGAGCGACGCCAAAGACCTGCTCGCCATCGCAACGCTCGGCTTTCGCGGCGAAGCGCTTCCCTCCATCGCGTCCGTTTCCCGCCTCTTGCTCGAAACCCGCTCGTCCGAAGAGCAGACCGGCACGGCAGTCGAAATCGCCGGCGGCAAGCTGCTGCGCTGCGACGAGATCGCGCGCACCACCGGCACCACCATCACGGTTCGCGATCTCTTCTACAACGTCCCGGCGCGCAAAAAATTTTTGCGCTCGGATCAGACCGAACTGGCTCATATCGGCTCGCTCGTCACCCACTACAGCCTCGGCCACGCCAACAAACGCTTCGAGCTCTATCACGAGGGCCGCACCCTGCTCTCGGTTGCACCGGTCGAAACGCTGCGCGAGCGCGCCTTTCAGGTCTTTGGCAGTTACGTGATCGACGACTCGGTCGAGCTTGCGCCGAAGACGCTCGAGCTTCCCCCGCACTCGCCGGACGACGAGCCCGCCCGCTTCGTTCTCGAAGGCCTCATCTCGGGCCCGCACGTGCAGAAGATGAACCGCAACTCGGTTTATCTATTCGTCAACGGCCGTCTCATTCGCGACAAAGTGCTGCTGCATGCCATTACGGCCGCGTATCACAACCTTATGCCGCCCGGCTGTTATCCGTTCGCGCTGCTGTTTCTGAACTGCGACCCCGGCGAAGTCGATGTTAACGTGCATCCCGCCAAGACCGAAGTGCGCTTCCGCCACAGCTCGCAGGTGCACGACTTCGTACGCGATTCGATCCGCGAGATCCTGATGGCGAGCCGCCCGGTTTCCGGCATTCCGCATTCCCACTCGCCGCATCCGGTATCGCCCGAGCCTGTTTCGACGCGCATCATCCAGCCCGTTCCCATGCAGCGCGCTGCCCATATCCCGCTCTCCGAATTTTCAGCGATGACGGAATCCGCCGCCGCGCTGCACTTTGAATACGAGAGCGAGCCGAAAGACAACGACCTGCCGGAAGTTCACGTACCCTCGCTTTCGCTTGCCAGCGTGACCGTGCACACCGGCCTCGATGCCGCTTTCCCGGAACCCGCACCCATACGCACCAGCAACACGCCGCGCATTCCCGACACGCATCGCGGTTTCGATCACGGCTTGAGTCAGGTGGACACGCAATGGAGCGCTCTCGATTCGCTCGCGGCGCTTCCCGATCTGCGCCCGCTCGGCCAGATTCACGACAGCTTCGTCGTGGCGGCCGGACGCGACGGCCTCTGGATCATCGATCAGCACGTCGCCCACGAGCGCATTCTCTTCGAGCAGGTGCTGGCGCAACGCGCCGCCGGCTCGGTCGAAGTGCAGCAGCTCCTGATGCCCATCGTTCTGCAACTCACGCCCTCGCAGCAATTCGAATACGCGCGCATCGCCGATGAACTGAATCAATACGGCTTCGAAACCGAGCCTTTCGGCCAGCGCACCATCGCGATCAAGGCCGCGCCCGCCGGTATTAAATCGGCCGATATCGAACGGGTGCTTGTCGAAATCCTGGAAGTGGCCGAAAACGAGCTGCGCTCGGCTTCGCTGGAGGAAATTCGCCGCAACGTCTCGGCCACGATTGCCTGCCGTGCTGCGATCAAGATCAACACGCGTCTCGAACCGCAGAAGATCGAGTGGCTGCTCCAGGCCCTCGCCCGCTGCGAATACCCCATGACCTGTCCCCATGGCCGGCCAATCGCGCTGCGCTACTCGACCCGCGACATTCTCAAGAGTTTTCACCGGATCTGAAAAGGCGCGGCCTGCGATACCCTGAACTTATGCCAAGCTCGCAGGAAATCTTCGCCGAAAAGCCCGTAGATGTCTCAAAACTCCCGTCTCTGCGCGCCGAAAATTTCCCGTACTCCGGGCCGCATCCCTGGCTCGATCGGCCCGACGCCCTTGAACAGATCGACGCCAAAGTCGCGCGCGGCGAGATCACGCAGGCCGAAGCCGAGCAGTGCCGCTACTGGCGTGAGCACGGCTACATCATCCTCCCCAAACTCATCGAAGACGAAACGCTCGATAGCGTCTGGCAGGCGTACCAGCGCGCGGTCGATACAGGCGTGATTCCGCTGCAGCCGGAATCCATGGGCGAAAACGATCCCTGGCCCGGACGCTTTCTCGACCCGCATCAGAAGGTCGAGGAGTTCTGCCGCATTCTGCGCCACGAGCGCCTGCTCCACTGGATTCGGCTGCTGATGGAACGCGAGCCCGAACCCTTCCAGACCATCACCTGCCACAAAGGTTCGCAGCAGGGCGCGCATTCGGATTCGATCCACATGACAACGTATCCGCTCGGCTATCTCACCGCGGCATGGATCGCGTTCGAAGATATTCATCCGGACTGCGGGCCGCTCGTGTACTATCCGGGCAGCCATCGCCTGCCGTATCTGTTCAGCAAAGATGTCGGCATCTCCGAAGAGGAATTCAAGACCCGCAAGTACGCCTCGTATCACGAGAAATACGAGCCGCGCATTCAGCAGCTGATCGCCGAGTATGGTCTGGAACCGCACTATTTCCACGCGCGCAAAGGCGACGTGCTCATCTGGCACGCGAACCTGATTCACGGCGGATCCATGCGCCGCAATATCGAGCTCTCGCGCCGCGCGGTGGTCTGCCATTTCTTCGTGAAAGGCTCATTCGCTTATCACGATCTGTCGGCATCCGAAACCAAGCCGTACTCGGGAACCTGCCTGCTGCGACCGCAGGAAGAACCCGCACCGGAACCAAAGAAGCGCAGCCTGCTCGATAAACTCTTCCGAAGCTGACAGCGCTTTGCCTCTCATCCTCCTCGCGGCGCTCGTTTATACCTTTCGCATCGTTCACGCCTATCCGCACGATACGCGCGCCTTCACGCAGGGACTCGAATACCGCGACGGCTATCTTTACGAAGGCACCGGCCTGAATGGCCGCTCTACGCTTCGCAAGGAAGAGCTCGAAACCGGCCGCGTGCTGGAAGAAATCGCGCTCCCCGAGCAGTACTTCGGCGAAGGCATCACAGTTCTGCCCGGGCGCATCCTGCAGCTCACCTGGCAATCGCAAACCGGCTTCATCTACAACCGCGATTCTTTCCGGCTTCTCAAAACCTTTCACTACGCAGGCGAAGGCTGGGGACTCGCCCACGACGCGCGCCACATTTACATGAGCGACGGCAGCGCTCAAGTCCGCGTACTCGATCCTGAAACACTGGCCGAAGAACGCCGGATTGCGGTGCACGACGGCTCGCAGTCGATCGATCGCCTCAACGAGCTCGAATGCGTGCGCGGCGAAATCTTCGCCAACATCTGGGGCTCGGATCGCATCGCTCGCATCTCACCGGAAGACGGCCGCGTTCTCAGCTGGATCGACCCACCGGTCTGCTCCCCGCTTCCGACCGCACCGCCGAGACCGACGTGCTCAACGGCATCGCTTACGATGCGACCCGCAACCGCCTCTTCGTCACCGGCAAACTCTGGCCGAAGCTGTTCGAGATCCGCCTCGGACCGCTGGAATCCGGTGAAGCGCACTCCGCGTCCGTAAAATAGAAGAATATGGCAATTAAGGTAGGCATCAACGGCTTCGGCCGTATCGGGCGGAATGTTGTCCGCGCCGGGCTCAGCAATCCGGAGATCGAGTTCGTCGCCGCAAACGATCTCACCGATACCCAAACCCTTGCGCATCTGCTCAAGTACGATTCGATCCTGGGACCGCTCGCCGAAGACGTGAAAGCGGAAGGCGACAGCGTGACCGTCGGCGGCAAGAAGATCAAGATTTTCGCCATCAAGGATCCGGCTGAAATCGACTGGCCCGGCCTCGGCGTCGACGTGGTTGTCGAATCGACCGGCCGCTTCACTGATGCCAAAGACGCCGCCAAGCATCTCCGCGGCTCCGTCAAGAAGGTCATCATCTCCGCGCCGGCCAAAGGCGAAGACGTCACCATCGTGCTCGGCGTCAACGACAACGCCTACGATGCGAAGAACCACAAGATCATCTCCAACGCATCCTGCACCACCAACTGCCTGGCGCCGCTCGTGAAGGTTCTGCACGAAGCGTTCGGCATCGAGAAGGGCTCGATGACCACCATCCACAGCTACACCAACGATCAGAACGTGCTCGATTTCCCGCACAAGGATCTGCGGCGCGCGCGTGCTGCTGCGCTCAACATGATCCCGACCTCCACCGGCGCTGCCAAAGCGATCGGCCTCGTGGTCCCGGAACTCAAAGGCAAGCTCGATGGTTACTCGATCCGTGTCCCAACGCCCGACGTCTCGGTTGTCGATTTCGTGGCCGTGCTCAAAAAGAACACGACTACCGAAGAGGTCAATTCCGCGCTCAAGAAAGCTGCCGAAAATGGTCTGAAAGGCATCCTCGCCTACACCGAAGATCCGGTCGTCTCGAGCGATCTCATGCGTAATCCGAACAGCTCCATCGTCGACGCGCAGCTGACCAAAGTACTCGACGGCAATCTGGCGAAAGTTGTCTCCTGGTACGACAACGAATGGGGTTATTCGAACCGCATCGTCGATCTGATCGCGTTCCTCGGTCAAAAAGGCCTGTAATCTCAATCATCTGCGCGAAAGGCGAGTTCCCGGCTCGCCTTTTCCCGCGCGGGTACTAGCACTACGAAGGCCTCAGCCTGACTGCATACCGTACGAGAGTAGAGGAAGCGCCGGTATGCGCAATCCCGTTTTCATTGCTACTCTGGTCGCAGATGAGAGTGCAAGCCATCCGGGATTCGATCTCTGCTGTTCGGCAGCAGTCGACCCAGCTCTATCTCAACTACTTCTCTCATCACCCGCCGCGGCTAAATCCCGATTGGGAGATCAGCGAAAGCGAGCGCCGGGCCGTTCGCATCCTGTGGCCCAGCAAGTACGAATGGGCACCCGCCTCACGCTGGATGAGCTCGCTCATCAGCCGTTTTCCCCATCTCGTCCGCGTAGAACTGGTTGATAATATTCCGCAGCCCTACAAGGGCACTGTAGTCTTCGGCTTCGAGTACGAAGGGCGCCGCAGCGACGCCGCCATCGTTTACACCGATTACCCGGCGATTGATCCGGAGTGCATCCGAAACTGCGCGCTCTGCTTCAAGCTGCAGTACCAGCGCGAAGGCTACGGCCACAGCCACGTGATCCCGGGCGGCTATGTGGTCGATACGCCGCGCCTTTACATGTACCTGCCGCGTCTGCGCCAGGAGCGCAATCGCCGCGACTTCCAGTTCGACCTGTATGGCCGCTTCGGCCGCGATTTCGGCACCGAAATCCGCGAGCGCGCCATGTCCGTTCTCGAGTCGCAGAATCGGTTCCGGTTTGAAGGCGGCCTCAAGATTCTGCCGTACAAAGATTTTCTGCAGGAAACCGCGCGCGCCAAGCTGTGCCTCGATCTGCCCGGCCGCGGGGATTTTTGCTTCCGCCTGGTGAACTATCTCGCCATCGGCAGTTGTGTCATCGCCTTCCCGCATCGCAATAAGCTGCACGTGCCGCTTGTGCCCGGCAAGCACATCGTTTACACCAAACCGGATTTCAGCGATCTCGTCGAGCGTTGCGAGTACTACCTCGAACACCCCGCCGAGCGCGAAGAGATCGCTCGCAATGCCCGCGAGTACTTCGATCTCTACCTGCACAAAGACAATCTGGCCCGCTACTACATCCGCACCTGCATCGACATGCTGGCCCACAAGCAGATGCCGGCCAGAGCCGCTGTTGCGCGTTAGCTACTTACAGTCGCATCTCTGTAAGCAGTTCAAAACGTTCAAAGGCTTAGCTGAGCCGCGCGCCTAGCAAGCGGACTTTCGAGGTCTGCACAGCGTTAGTTACAGCTCCGATTCGCCGCTCGTGCTAGTGCGCCACCAGCACGGAGCGATCTTCCGGATTTTCGATGCTGTGGCGGTCGCCGGCTGCCTTCACATAACTGCGCAACACTTCGGCCACGCTCCAGGCCTGCGCGCAGCAGCCCCGCGGAGTAAACGGCGGCTCCGCATCGAAGATTTCGCTGATCGAACCCGCGCAGGCGCTGCGAACCGCGTGCCGGAACCCGTTCAGAAACTTTCGCGCACTCTCGTAATCGCCCGGGTGCACGCGCAGCCACGCATCGATAAAAGGTCCGATCAGCCACGCCCACACCGTGCCCTGATGATACGCCGCATCGCGCGAGCGCAGATCGCCATCGTAGCGCGGCTTAAAGTCCGGCTCACCGGGCGCAAGCGAGCGTAACCCAACCGGAGTCAGCAATCTGTCCTTCACCGTACCCAGAACCGGTTCCCAGCGCGACTGCTCGAGTACCGGATAATCGAGCGAAATGGAAAATATCTGGTTTGGCCGGCACTGCGGATCGTCCTTGCCGTTCTCGCCATCCACCACGTCGTACAAATATCCGGTCTGCTCGTTCCAGAAGCGCTCGTTAAAGGATTCGTACGCCTTGGCCGCATGTTCGGCAATGCCGTTGGCCTCGTCGTCGCGCTGATTCTGCCGCAGCCACTTTTCGAGCAGCCGCAGCGCGTTGTACCAGAGCGCATTGATCTCGACCGCTTTACCGCGCCGCGGCGTCACCACCCAGTCGTCCACCTTCGCATCCATCCAGGTAAGCTGATATCCCGGCGCGCCCTGCGAAAGCAGGCCATCCTTCGGATCGACGTGTATATTAAACCGCGTTCCGCGCAGATGGTGCCCCACAATGTCGAGCAGCTTCGGGAGCAGCTGCTTCAGCAGATGTTTGTCATCGGTCCGATCGAAGTAACGCCCGATCGCGTGAAAGAACCAGAGGGTCGCATCCGCCGTGTGATAAAGCCCGCTGGTTTTCCCTTCCGGGAACATGTTGGGAATGAGCCCGTCGCTGATGTAATGCGCGAAGGTGCGAATGATACAGCTCGCTTCCCAGGTTCGCCCCGTGGTCAGCGTAAGCCCTTCGAGGCTGATCATGGTGTCGCGGCCCCAGTCCGTAAACCAGTGGTAGCCCGCGATAACCGAGCGAATTTCGTCGCCTGCGGCGCGCGCGCGTGCGGTATCGGCCACGCGTCCCACCGGCGTGAATAGAAACTGATCCGCCGCCCAGACCAGCTCGCGGCAGAAGTCGTCGCAGTTGTCGCTGCGCGTCTCGAGCAGCAGTCTGCGCTTGCGCTCGTGCTCGGCATCCCAGGCCGCGCGCGGCGTGAGCGCCGAAAGTATCTCCCAGCTCTCGGTCGATGCCACCAGCGTCACATCGTGGCTCGAATCAAGCTCCACTGTCCAGTAGCCCGGGCTCCACAGATCGCCACGCCAAATGTAGCCGCGCGAACGCTCCACCTCGTAGGTCACGTCGTGTATTTCGTGCGGATCCACCGTCACCGCACCCGCTTTGGCCAGCAGCTTCATCCGCAATGGCGGAATATCGCCCGAGCATTTCAGCTCGTAGGTGTGATCGCGTACCGTGAATAGATACGGTTCGATCTTGTTGTTCACCGGCGCTTCATGCTCGCGCATGTTGACCGCCACGCGCAGCTGCATCTTAAGCGGCGGTCCGCTCACCAGCCGGTAATTCACATAGCTCGTGTTCTGGCGATGCGGCAGAACCACGCGCTTCTCAATTACGCTTCCTTCGACCTCGTACGTCCAGATCGGCAGACCCGCATCCAGCCGGAACGAAGTCAGATACTGCGGATTCGCCGGATACTCTCCGCCTTCGGTCTCGAGCCCGTTGAGCGGAATCACTTTGCCGTGCACGACCGCCAGCTCGAGAATGTCGTTCAGCATCATCGTGCGCCCGAGCGGCGCCGGCAGCGCGGCGATCAGATAACCGTGAAACACTCGCGTCAACGTGCCGCCGATCGTGCCGGACGCATAGCCGCCCAGCCCGTTCGTCACCAGCCACTCCGTTTCGAACAGCTGCCGGTGTTCGTCTTTGGTCAACGGCTCGCCAGCCGTGTGATGAAAGATGTTGTTCATGGAATCGGGGAATTTTTTGCGCTTGAAGCGCCTGGATCCGCCTCCGCTTCCGCCGGATACAGCAACACGGCCGATCGCCCGGGAATCTTCCAGTTCTCGTCGCTGTCGAGCGGAGCGGTCCCGCTACCACCATAGCGAATGTCTTCCGACGACCAAAGAACCGCCCACCGCTTATCCGCCGGCGGGGCAAGCAGCGGCTCCGGAGCCGGATTGAAATCGAGATCCACGCCCAGGTTCACCACCAGCAGCCGGTCGTTCGCGTAATCGCTCGTGAAATAGCGCAGCACGAAAGCGCTGTTCGACAAGACGGCTCCATCGATCCCGTCGCGTCCCTGCTGCGCAATCACCGGATCCGTCCGCCGCAGTGCCAGCAGATCGCGATGCAGCGAATAAACATCCGCATGTTTCTCCACTTCGCTCCAGTCGAGCTTCGATCGCAGGAAGGTTTCCTCTGAACAGGGGTCCGCGAAATGCGGCAGCATCTCGTGCGTGCGCAGCGAGCGCCATTGATCGAGGAATTCGGCGCGTCCCTTGCGGATGCCCTCCGCCAACTCCGGTTTGTGATCCGCAAAATAGAGAAACGGCGCCGAGGCCGCAAACTCTTCGCCTTGAAACAGCATGGGCGTGCCCGGGCCGAGCAGCGTAACGGCCGTCAGCGCGCGAAACGCACCCGGCGCACTCAGCTCGTGTACCCGCTGCCCCCGCGCGGAATTCGCGATCTGGTCGTGATTTTGAATGAACGTCACCATCGCGGCTCGCGGCAATCCCAGATTCGACGTCCCGCGCCGTTTCTTCTGCCACTTGTAATATTGCCCCTGAAACAAGTAACCGTATTTGAGCGCCGAGATGAACTCCTGCGCGCTGCCGCGGTAATCGGTGTAGTACGCCTCCGAACGGCCAGTGAGCGCAACCATTGCTGAGTGATGAAAATCGTCGTTCCAGAGCGCGTCGAGCCCGTAGCCGCCTTCTACAACCGGACGGATCAGGCGTGTTTGCTGCGGTTCGTTCTCCCCGATCAGAACAATCGAGCGGTCGCCGGCTGCTGCGCGTGCGGCCTCTCCCATTTCGGCCAGGATGTGGCGTTTGGATTCGTCGTGAATGTCCTGCGTGGCATCCAGCCGCAGCCCGTCGAGATGAAATTCGCGAATCCAGTAGGCCGCGTTCTCGCGAAAGAACTCGCGCACCGAGCCGGATTGCTCGCCGTCAAAGTTAATCGCGGCGCCCCAGTCAGTCTTATGTTTCCTGCTCAGGTAATGCGGCGAAAAATTCGGCAGGCAATTGCCATCCGGGCCCAGATGATTGTAAACAACATCCAGGATCACGCCCAGTCCAAGCTGATGCGCTCGATCCACAAACGCGCGCATGTCATCTGGCCGCCCGTAGATCGAAGCCGGAGCGTAGGGAAGCACGCCATCGTAGCCCCATCCGAAGCGCCCGGGGAAGTCGGCCACGGGCATGATCTCGAGCAGAGTGACGCCAGTCTCCGCCAGGTACGGCAGACGATGCATGGCGGCCTTCCAGGTACCCGTCTCCGTGAAAGTGCCCAGATGCATTTCGTAGATCACCTGGCCTTCCAATTCAACGCCGCGCCACTTCCCATCTGACCAGGCGAAAGCGCGCGGGTCGACCACTTCGGAGTATCCGTGCGGACCCTCGGGCTGAAACCGCGAGGCAGGATCGGGATGCGTCTCTTCGTTATCCAGCTTCAGCAGATAGCGCGTGCCCGGCCGCGCATGGGACGCGAATCCTGAGAAGTACCCACCCTCTTCCGGTTCGAGCGAAAGCGCGCTTCCCTTTTCAAAAACCACCTGAACAGAGCGGTGCCCCGGCGCCCAGGTGCGAAAGCGCGTGCCACGTTCACCGAGGTAATCGGCTCCCACCGGCAAAAGCGCCGGCGCACGATCCCGTTCCATTTGCTCTGTTGACGCCGCAGACTCCAAATTCGAAGCGTCGGCCGACTCTACTACCGGTTCCACGTCTCATAGAATCTCATTCTGTGACTTGCATTTCATACCAGGTGCGAGAACTACGTGCAACCTGCCGACTTACGGACCCAATGGCAGTGAAGTTCCGAGCCATTCGCCGGTTGAACCGGTTCACAAACCACGCCACATCGCGCCGGACCGGCTGATTCGCCTTCCACGGCCGCCCACACGTGCAGGCAGAGAGCGCTCGGTAATTTCGGCCCGTACGACATAGCTTGCTGGAAAGGTGATTGCGCACCTTTTCCTGTTGCTGGTGCGGTACGATGGCCGGAATACCAGTGAAGGGCACGTGACTGGCTGCATGTCGGTAATGGTAATTTCTCCGCGATCGGCCGCGGAAGATCGCGTCGTTCCAATAAATGAGGCGGAGGCAATCCGTGCTTTCATCAGAACACGCGACGAGAGCACATTTCGCGACCTCTTTGGTGCGGTTGCGCCGCGTCTGCTGCGATATTTTCTCCGGCGAGGCTGCTCCGATGCTCTGGCCGATGAACTGACGCTGGAGACGATGTACACGGTTTATCGCGGAATCGGCTCGCTGCGTGTGCAGCAATCATTCCAGGCTTGGCTCTTTTCGATCGCACGCAATGCGTTGTACCGCGAATACCGGAAGAGCATGAAAGAACCTGCTACGGAGCGTCTCGATGCGGCTTCCCTGGTATCGGATCCGTCGGCTGAATTCTGGCGTGAATCGCGCTCGGGATTTGATCATCTGATCGCGCACCTGCCTCCTGAAGAGCGGGAGGTGCTTGAGCTTCGTTATGTGGAGGAGCTTGGTTACGAGGAGATTGCGGCGGTGCTTGAGGTGCCGCTGGGAACGGTGAAATGGAGAATCCACAATTCCAAAAGGAAGCTGGCGGAACTGGTTGACGCGAAATGAATATTGATATCGAACGCGAGTTGAGGGAAGAAGCCGAACGGGTGCGTGCCCGGCACGCGATCGATACCCGGCATCTCGAGCATCTGGCGGCGTGTCTGGTGGAGCGCCTCGCGGCGGATCGAAGCCGCGCGGAGGCGAGAATACTCGTTCTTCAAAGCATGTTGCAGCCGATCTGCGGCATTCATGCTACTGCCAGGCTGCTCAGAAACGCCAGCGAGAATGGCATTGACGCGGTACGCGCGCGGGTGCATTCGCTTTATGGCCGTCAGGTGGCGCGAATGGTGGAGGCGGTTCTCAAACCGGCATGCTGATCCATCGGAAAGTGGTGCGCAGACTCTTCTGGTCGCTGTCGGCCGCAGCGGTTTTCGTGGCCCTCTGCCAGTTGTTTTTTCAGCCGCGCAATCCGTGGCTGCGCGTAAATTCCGCTCTTTTCCGTGCTCAGGCGGCTGCCGGCTACCTGGTCGGGGTTTTGTACGCGAGCCGGATGAGAAACGAATACCCGGAGGGGTCCGGGATGCGGCGCGCCTGGGGATGGATGATCGCCGGCGTTGTTTCTTTCCTGGCGTATCAGACGCTCGATACGCTCATGGTGCTTTGTCCGTTCCTGCGCAGCGTGCCGACCGAAGATGCCTGGTTGATCGGCGTTACCCTCTCCCTCGCGCTCGTGCTGCTCGGCTTATTTCAGATGTGGTGGACCTTTCGCGATGCCGGTTTTTCTCCTGAACTCTCCAGGAGTAGTTGGGCGGTCGTCGGCATCGTGGCAGCGCTTACGATTGCTCGCATGGCCCACGGCCTTGAACCGCATCACTTAGACGCAAGTCTGCTCTTCCGCAGTATCCGAGGAACGAGCCCGCTGCTGGTCGGCGCGGGCACAGCCGTGGGATTCCTTCTTTATCGGATGACCGCCGGTTTCGGCGAGGGCAAATTCAGCCGCACGATTCGCGGACTGCTCCTGTTCTTTGCCGTTCATCTGTTGTTATTTCAGCTCGATTGGTACCCGTCTCTCTGGAATGTCCCTGTGATCGATGCCGCTACCGACGTTCTTTACTACGTGCTCCCCTGGGTGCTGGCCTGCGCTCTGACCGAATGCTGGGAAGTTGGTATCGAAGCCAAACTGGCCGTGGAGCATTATCAGATCGGCGAATATCGCCACCAGTGGGGGCCGGCCGCGACGAGCTGTAGCCCGGAAAATTACCTTTCCTGATTCAAACCCGGAAATTATTTTCCTGATTCAAACAAAGTAGTCAGCATTCGTACTCTTAACGAGTAAGATGCTTGGTGGAAGAGTTTGCACGCTTGCGTTTTCGCTGGTGGCAGTGGCAATTGGGACCGCGTTCGGGCAGCAGGGTTCGCTCGGCTCTCTTACGGGAACGGTAACCGATCCATCCGGGGCCGCTGTTCCGGGAGTGGTGGTTACGGCGACGAATATCGCCACGAATGTCGAATCCAAGGCCACGACCACCAGCAAAGGCGTGTATCGAATTGGTGGGCTCATTCCCGGTACATACACGCTCAGCACGCTCAAGACGGGTTTCGACAGTGCGCAGATTCCAGCCTTTGAAGTTCACGTCGCCGAGCTTGTAACCGTTAATATCCCGCTGCAGGTAGGGCGCAGCTCGCAAGCGGTAACGGTCAATGCGGAAGCACCATTGGTCGATGCCAGCACGTCGCAGTTGAACCATTACGTCACCCCGAAGGAACTCGAGGACTGGCCGGTTCCTGTCACCGGAGATGGCGAGCGTCAGTTGCAGGATTTCGTCTTCAAGAGTCTGCCTGGAACGACGGGCGAGACTTTTATCGGCTCCATCAATGGCGGCCAGAATTTCGCCAACGAAGTAGTCATCGACGGTATCTCACTGGGTACCTTCGACACCGCCGAACTTGGACCCAGCATGGATGCGGTGGGCGAGTTCAATCTGCAGACCGGCGCAATGAGCGCGCAGTACGGCGGCGGCTCAACCGCGGTCACGAATTTCAGCATCAAGTCGGGCACCAACAAACTGCAGGGGACGGTGTACACCTATATTCAGAACGAAGCGCTCGACGCGAACAGCTTTGACAATAATGCCTTCGGTACGCCGCGCCCACGGCAGCGCCTCGAGACATATGGCGGAGCGATCGGCGGACCGGTTTTCATTCCGAAGATCTACGATGGCCGGAATAAGACCTTCTTCTTTGTTTCCGACGAGCAGACCCAAAAGAATAACTTCATCTATTCCGGCTTTACAACACTGCCCACGACGGACATGATGAATGGCAACTTTTCAAAGTGGCTGAATCCGCTCTATACGCAGGATCCACGTTCGGGTTCGCCAGCCTTCACCCCTGACGGCACTCCGGTTGTAGATAATCTCGGGCGGCCGGTGATCTTCGGTCAGATTTACAATCCGGCCACAGCGCGCACCGTAACGGCCGGCGCGGTCGATCCGGTTACCGGGCTTACGGCGATCAAAACCGGTTTGGTGCGCGATCCGTTTCCGAATAACATCATCCCCACAAGCATGTTTGATCCCGTAGCTGTGAATTACCTGAAGCTGCCATATACGGGGGCCAAATACATCAACGGCGCCGTGGTGAACAACGTTGCGAAATACGCCAATAATCAGCCGGTATTCAACCAGAACCTCTTCTCGATGAAGATCGACGAAGTGATCAACTCGAACCACCGCGTATCGGCCTATTACACCCAGGTCGGGCGCGATCGCAGCAACAGCGGTAATGCGACCTGGTCCGTTCCCGGCGCCAATCCGCTCGACACGTGGGATAACCAGCACAATCCGGGACACATCGCGCGCATCAGCGAGGACTGGACCATTTCAGCACACATGCTGAACCACCTCGGATACGGTTACAACCGGTTCACGAATGAGTACACGACGCCGTTCTACACCAAAGACTGGGCTTCGACACTCGGCATCCAGAACACCGAAAGCTTCGGCTTCCCCACCGTTTCGTTCAGCGGGCCGAGTAGCCTGGGCGGCGGAATCGATGGCATCGGTAATGGCTCAAATGGAGCCGGCGACGTGGCGCAGAGCAGCATCTTCCTCGAGCAGTTCACGCTCATTCACGGCGGCCACACGATGCAGATGGGAACAGAGTTTCGTTTTTACAACGAAAACGATGTGAACGTCTCGGGCGTGGGCAGTTTTGCATTCAATAACCGGCAAACCGACGACGGATTTGGCTCGCTGGATTACGCGGGGAATGCCTACGCGAGTTTCCTGTTAGGACAGGTCAACACGAGCGGACGTGCCATCGCCTATACCAACGCCGGATTCCGCCGCCACATGACGGGCACCTTCTTCCAGGACGACTGGAAGGTCACGCCGCATCTCACGCTCAACCTCGGCCTGCGCTGGGAAGTGATGGGCGGGATCGATGAAGTGGCCGGACGCATGACGCGTTTCGATCCGGCTAAACCGAACCCCGGAGCGGATGGCCGGCTGGGGGCGCTCGATTTTGCGAGCCAGGACCACATTCAAAGCTGGGAACATACCGATTGGCACCTGTTCTCACCGCGCTTCGGATTTGCCTATGCGCGGACGCAGCGTTTTGTCTTCCGCGGCGGTTATGGAATCAATACTCAGGCTCCGGAAGGCGGTCCGCAACTTCAGTTCCAGGGCTCGCCGTCTATCCAGGGCTACAACGGCCAGATTCAGATCAACCACGCCACGCACCCGACGCAATATCCCGACCTGCCTACGTTTATTCTCAGCAACCCGTATCCCTCATTCAGCGGAACACTACCCAACTACGATCCTTCCCAGGCAAACAACCAGACTCCGCCGCAGTACATCGGAGTGAACGGCGCGCGAGTTTCGTACACCCAAAACTACACGCTCGGCTTTCAATATCAGGTCAGTCCTTCAACAATTGCCGATGTGAACTGGGTTGGCAACTACACGACCCGCCTCAATACGGGCGGCAGCAATGGCGGCGATCTCGGCAGCATGAATTATCTGCCGGTGAGCGACATCGCCAAGTATGGCGATGCGCTGCTCGATCCGCTCGCTTCTCACCCCAATCTGCCGCTGCCGTATGCGGGATTCGACAGCACGCAGCTCGTGCAGCAGGCGCTGGTACCGTATCCGCAATATCCGGGGGGCAGCGTCTTTGAATACGACAACCACACTGGCTGGTCGCATTACGAATCGCTGCAGGTACAGGTCACGCGCCGCGTATCGAGCGGCTTCAGTATCCTCGCTGCGTATACCTGGTCGAAAAATCTGACCGACACCAACGGCGGAACGCAGGACTTTCAGAACCGGCAACTCGAGTATGCCGTCGCGAGCGGGCTGCACTATCCGCACGTGGCGAAATTTACGATGATCTATAACTTGCCGATAGGTCCCAACGGGCTCATTCCTGTCACCGGCTGGAAAAATACGCTTTTCGGCGGATGGCTGCTGAGCGGCAATACGATCTATCAATCGGGCGATGTTCTTTCGATCAGCGATAGCTCAGCCGTGAACGGAATCTTCACGACAACGCGGCCCGACTATGTTTCCGGCCAGCCCGTGGCGCTTGGAAGCCCCGGCGGTTTCGATATCGCGAATCCGAACGGGCCAAGCGGGTCACAATACCTGAATCCGGCCGCTTTCGCGCGCGTGCCCACCACTTGCAGCCTGGTAGCTCCGGGGCAGCCGTGCAACGGCATTGCTCTTCGTCCGGGCACTGCGCCGAGCACGCTGCCGAATATCCGCGGGCCGTGGCTTGCAAACGAGAGTCTCAGTTTGCAGAAGAATTTTCGGCTCGGCGAAAAGCGTGATATCCAGTTTCGGGCCGAGATGTTCAACCTGCTGAACCGCGCCGGCAAGGCGGATCCGGTCACCGATATCAACGATCCGAACTTCGGCAAGATTCTCGGGCCGGGCAGTGATTCGCAAAACATCGATTCGGATTCGTATTTCTATCAGCCCCGCGTGATACAACTCTCGCTGCGAGTTCATTTCTAAGTAAATCCGCATCCCACTCATCTGGCGTTAATCCATATCGGCAGCCACCTTCAAAAGGGCGAGATCGTTTACTGCATCCGTCCTCTCGATCTGCGCTGGCACACTTGCGCCACCGGCCGGGACTTGCCATGCCGTTGCTCCAAAATACAAAAGCTCTCGCTTTCGCGAGAGCTTTTGTATCTGACGCCCTTCGATTTTCTACGCCGGTTGCGGACTACTTCCGCCAAGCAAGCCGGGTACCGGGCTCGGATGCGGCGCAATCACCGTTCCGCCATCCTGCGGCGGCGGTGTCGTGCTCTGCGGCTTGGTAGAAGCCAGTTTCGGTAGCTCCTTGCCGTTGATCAGATCGAGCACTTCGTTGCCATCCAGCACTTCGCGCTCGAGCAGCGCTTCGGCAATCCGCTTCAGCGCGTCCGAACGCTCCTGGATGATCTGCTTGGCCGTGTTGTAGCCGTCTTCCACCAGCTTGCGCACCTGCTGGTCGATTTTGATCGCGGTCTCTTCGCTGTAGTCCCGATGCTGCGCGATCTCGCGTCCGAGGAAGATCTGCTCGTCCTTCTTGCCGAAGCTCAAAGGCCCAAGCTCGCTCATGCCCCATTCGCAGACCATCTTGTGCGCCATCTCGGTCGCGCGCTCGATGTCGTTGCCCGCGCCCGTGGTCATCTGATCAAGAAACAGTTCCTCGGCAATCCGTCCGCCCATCAGAATCGCCAGCCGCGCTTCCAGGTCCTTCTTGTCGTGCGACAGTTTGTCGTCGATCGGCAGCTGCATCGTCAGACCGAGCGCCATGCCGCGCGGAATAATCGTGACTTTATGCAGCGGATCGGCATGCTCGAGCAGCGCCGCCACGATCGCGTGACCCGCTTCGTGGTACGCCGTCATGCGCTTCTCTTTGTCGCTGATGATCATGCTCTTGCGCTCCACGCCCATCAGCACTTTATCCTTGGCCAGCTCGAAATCGTACTGTGTGACCACTTTGCGGTTCTGCCGTGCCGCCACCAGTGCCGCTTCGTTCACCAGATTGGCCAGATCCGCTCCGGCAAAGCCCGGCGTACCGCGCGCGATCACCGACAGATCGACATCATCGCCCAGCGGCGTCTTTTTCGTATGGACTTTGAGGATGCTCTCGCGCCCGCGCACATCCGGCCGGTCCACCACCACCCGCCGGTCGAAACGGCCAGGCCGCAGCAGCGCCGGATCGAGCACATCCGGACGGTTCGTCGCCGCCACGAGAATCACACCTTCATTCGATTCGAAGCCGTCCATCTCCACCAACAACTGGTTCAGCGTCTGCTCGCGCTCATCATGACCGCCGCCCAGGCCCGCACCGCGATGCCGGCCAACCGCGTCGATTTCGTCGATGAAAATAATGCACGGCGCATTCTTCTTGCCCTGCTCGAACAGATCGCGTACGCGGCTCGCGCCCACGCCGACGAACATCTCGACGAAGTCCGAACCCGAAATCGAGAAGAACGGAACATTTGCCTCGCCCGCAATAGCGCGCGCCAGCAACGTCTTGCCCGTTCCCGGAGGCCCGATCAGCAGCACGCCTTTCGGGATGCGCCCGCCGAGCTTCTGAAATTTCTGCGGTTCGCGCAGAAATTCGATAATTTCCTGCAACTCTTCCTTGGCTTCCTCAACCCCCGCGACGTCCTTGAAGGTCACCTTCTTCTGCTGCGAAGAATGCAGCCGCGCCCGGCTCTTACCAAAGCTCAGCGCCTTATTGCCGCCGCTCTGCATCTGCCGCATCATGAAGATCCAGAGGCCAAGCAGAATCAGCACGGGAACCGCATTGAACAGAATGCTGATCCAGCCGCTGCCGGTCGAATCCTTCCAGGTGTATTTGACGTTCTTTTCCTGCAGCAGCTTGTAAATGTCCGGATAGTTCGGCGGAATCACCGTATGGAACGGCCGCGAAATGCCGTTTTCCACCATCGTGCCCTGCACATCGGTGCCGGTAATGTTGGCATCCTTGATCTTGCCGTCCTGAATGCTGCTGACAAAATCGTAAGCTGACAGGTTCTGCGGCGTCGGGCCGCGGCCGGTCTTCACAGCCATATAAACCAGCACGATCGCGCAGATTATGACCACCCAAAATACAGCGGTCTTTACATTGGAACTCATGAACTCACCTTCTTCTGGCTTACCAGCAGCCAGATCCGGACGCCGCTTGGAGAAACCAACACGGAAACCGGGTACTCCCTCATCTTTAATGACGTCAATCGGCTCGGTTTCGATTCATTAACGGCCAAAACTACTCTCCCGTGCGATACGTCAGAAGCAGCGCATCCGGCCCGCCCGCCGAGGCGAAATCCCGAGCCACGCCAAAGGTTCGGGTCCAGATGATCCGATCGCCTGAGACCACAACCGGCCAATGCCGGCGCTCCCACAGTTTAATGTGGTGCTCCTGAAACAAATTCTTAATCTTTTCCGCGCTACGATGCCCCGATCGCTGCAGCTCGTCTCCCGGTTCCCAGTTGCGGACCCGCAGCAGCTGCCCGAGCGCCTGTTCTGCCAGAAATACCTGCTCGACCCCAGACTCCTTCTTGAACGTATCACAAACCGGTAACCCGGGCGCGCTCCGGGCCACGCAGATTTCTCCGGCGCCGGCCGGCAAACGCTGCCATTCCTGCAATTTGAGCTGAAATTGATAGCCCCGGGGTTCTTCGCCTAGCCGGCCGGCCGGCATCAGCAGCAGCCCGTCATACGAACGCAGCGCATCGGCTCCCGGCACGATCACCCGGTCGTGCCCCTCTTCAGAGCCACAGAGCGCCAGCACGGCTTCCACGTGTTCAAAGTCCAAACCGCGCATTTTTGCCGAACGAACTTCGGCGAGCGCGCGCCGGATCAGCCGCCGGCGTAGAGCCAGGTGCAGGCTGTTCAGATGGTCGACTTGAAAAAACGAACCCAACCGAGTTCGTTTGGTAAAAATCGGGTAAATTCGCTCAACTTCTTCATTCCAATACTCTTCTTCACCTTGCAGAAGCTCCGCAGTACCCGCCAGAACGGCTTCGAGGTTGGGATTGAACTCGCTGGCGAGCGTGGGCAGGACAACATTCCGGATCCGGTTGCGGGTGAAGCGCGGGTCGGCGTTGGAGGAGTCCTCGCGCCAGCGGAGCCCGTGGGCCCGGGCCCACTCCCGGACTTCGTTGCGGCTGAACGAGAGCAGAGGGCGCATAAATCCTTCGGGCGTGACCGGGCGGATGGCGGCGAGCCCCGCGGGACCGGCGCCTCGCAGGAAGCGATGGAGGACGGTTTCGGCCTGGTCGCTGCGGGTGTGGCCGAGCGCGATCCGGTCGAAGCCATGGGAGAGAAAGAATCGGCGACGGAGCTGGCGGGTTTCCTGCTCCAGGTTGTCCTCGCCCGAAGGTTCGAGGCGGGCTGCCAGCAGCGGCAGTCCGGCCGCGCGCGCCAGTTCGGCCACAAACTCCTGGTCGGCATCGGATTCCGCTCCGCGCAGCCCATGATTGACGTGCAAGACGGTCAGTTTCGCCGCAAAGCGCGAAGCACACTGCCGCAGCAGCTCCAGCAGTACCACCGAATCGGCACCGCCCGAAACGGCCACACCCAGGCGCGCCCCGGCAGGAAGCATGCTATGCCGCTCCAGATTGCGGACGAAATGCTGCGCAACGCTTTCGCTCAAAGTTCGATTTTAGGCGCGCCCATTTTGCTACTCTGACGCACACACCTTGCTTCGCTCTGCAAAATGGTCGGTCCCGAGCCTCGCTGCTCTGCTGTGCCAAACGCTCTCGGCGAGTGACGCGATTGAGGGTCGGGTTCAGAATCATGAGGTCTGGCTCACCCACGACGGCCGATCAGTGCAACTCACCGATGATGGCCGCACGAAGGCGAGAGCGGAGCTATCCAGCGCCCGTGATCGTGTCGCTTATTACGAGGTATGTCCTGAAAGCGAGGCCTGTACACCATCCGTGATCATTCTGGATCTGGCCGGAAGACGTCTCCAGAGCTTCACACCGACAATCGAGGGAACTTTCTCTCAGAGGCCCGAGCCGTGTGCCAGCATTCTGAGCATCTCGTGGCTTTCGGACAGCAGCATCGGAGTCGAGTGCCATATCAATCCATCGCTCAGTGCCTTCATGGAAATTGACCTCAGAACCGGAAAGCACCTCCGCGACCTTGCCGGATTCGGTTTCACGCCCTCGCCCGACCGCAAATGGATCGCGCACGTCGCACCCATGATGCACTTTGCTCCGCCGTATGCGAAGAGCTACTATCTGCAACTGAACCAGCTTACCGTTTATCCGCTGCCAGGGAATGCAAAGCCGATGCGGAATCCGGGATTCGAGAGGCCTTTAGACGTAGTTCAGAAGGACGGCAAGATTTACAGAAACATACACGGATTTGGGCCGCGCTTTGCCTGGTCTCCAGACTCGCGCCGGGTCGCGTTTGCGGACTGTGTATTCGACTGGGTCATTACCGGCGGCCCCGATCCTGGCGGCAATCCGATCGGAGCAGAGCGAAACCGGAAGTGCTCCATCACAGTCGTGGCCGTTAGCGGCCTCCGCACCTCCATTGATCTGCCAAAGTTGCCCGTCGAGGCGATTGAAGATGCGCAGCTCTCGTGGCTAGATGCGACGACTTTGCGGATTCAAACGGAGAGAGGCGAATACCGCCGCCGCATTCCGGAGCCTGCCCCGGAAAACGGAGTTCGAATCGGGGTTGATGGTGCGGGTAAAAACTTACATTGACGGCTCGAATGGCCGGGAGTAGCCTGTAGACATGGAGCCGAGCGTCGAGACCTTCGTGCCCTCGCGGCTGTATTCCCGCGTGGGCTGGGCTGCCGTAGCCGGGACGGCCATCTCGGTTTTATGCGGCTTTCGGGCTCCGCTGGCGTTGATCCCGGGGTTTCTGTGCGGCGCGACGGCGCTGGTGGTGTTCTGGCTTGCGGCGCGGCCTCCCATCCGGATAGCCGAAACGCAATTTAATGTCGGGGAGCGGGCGGTCGCCTGGCGCGAGGTGCGCGAGCTCAACAGTAGCCGCTTTCTTTCACCGCTCATCCTCAAAATACGGCTCACCAACAATCGCAAATTGTTGCTGATCTATCCGGGAGAGCCGGAGCGCATCGAGCAGTTACTGTTTCATCTGCGCAAGCATTCCGAAATGGCTACCTTTGATGGTGTGGCGCACCGCGATTACTGGACCTGGCTCAACCTGAACGGCTCCAAGAGCGAAAATCCGGTGCTCGAGCAGCCCGTGCGCATGATCAGCGCCGAAGAAGAAGACGAGATCGAGCGCATGTATCAGAAGCTGAAGACCGTTGGCCGGCTCGATTCGCGCGTGGAAAGCTCGAACAGTTCCGAAGAGGACTAGCTGAGTTCCGCAACCCTTCCGCCTCCCGCCCGCGCGAGGCGCTCGCCTCACCGGCTGTTTCTTCTCACCCTGGGAATAGTAGCGGCACTCGCCGCCTCCGCTTTCCTCTTTCGAGACCCGATCCTGCGTGCACTCGCCGCACCGCTGGTGGAAGACGATGGGGCGCAGAAAGCCGACTGTATTCTGGTGTTGGGCGGCGATGGTTTCGGGTGTCGCATCGTCAAGGCCGGCCAACTTGCCGAGCAGGGGTACGCGCCCTACGTACTGGTCGACGGTCCGAGAATGTTGATGGGCCACGAAACGGATCAGACCATCGCCTACGCAGTGGGGAAGGGCTTTCCGGCGAGCCTGTTTCGCGCAGTGCCGCTGCCCAATCCAATCGATTCCACCAGCGAGGAATCCGAGTACGTGGCGAACAACGTCCTGCGGCCGCAGCATGTTCATAAGGTGCTGCTGGTGACCAGCAACTATCACACGCGCCGGGCGGCGCGCATTCTCCGGCGAGCGGCTCCCTGGTTGGCGGTCGACGTGGTTCCGGCACCCGATCCGTACTTCAAATTCGATGGCTGGTGGAAGACGCGCGACGGCAAAAAGACGTTCCTGTTCGAATGGATGAAGACGATTTCGGAGTGGTGGGGCGATTAGGATGCTGAAACCACTCGCTACACTCTGGCCCTATCTGAAACGCTATCGGGGCGGCCTCGCGCTCGGCATCGGCGCCCTGCTGATGAAAGACGTACTTGCCGCGGCACTGCCCATTGTGCTCAAGTACGGCGTGGATTCGCTCACGCGCGGCTTCACGATTCGGGTGGTGTTGCAGCTTGCCGGGTTGCTGATCGGGCTCTCGCTGGTTAAAGGCGTTTTCCAGTATTTCATGCGCGTGATTATCATCGGCATTTCGCGCGACATCGAGTTCGATTTGCGTAACGATCTCTTCGCGCACCTGGTCGAGCTTTCGCAGGATTTTTACAACCGCTACCGCACCGGCGACATCATGGCGCGCACCACCAACGATCTGAACGCGGTACGCATGATGCTCGGGCCGGGCATTATGTACTGCACGGAAACGACTGTGCTGCTGGTGCTATCGGTCGCCGTGATGGTGCACACGGATTGGCGCCTGACGCTGTTTGCATTAATTCCGGCGCCATTCGTTTCCGTTGCGGTGGTCTTCTTCGGACGCCGCATTCACGCGCGCTTCGAACATATTCAGAAGATGTTTTCCGATATCAGCAGCCGCGTGCAGGAAAATCTCGCAGGAGTGCGCGTGGTGCGGGCCTACGCGCAGGAGAAAGCGGAAGTCGAGCAGTTCGAAATGCTGAACCGCGATTATGTTCGCGAGAACATCGGACTCGCGCGCATTCAGGGACTCTTTATGCCGCTGCTACAGGCGCTGATCGGCGTCACGTTCCTGCTCGTTCTGTGGGGCGGCGGCCGGCAGTTGCTGGCGGGCAAAATCAGTCTGGGAAGCTTCGTGATGTTCAACACCTATATGGGCATGCTGATCTGGCCCATGATCGCGTTTGGCTGGGTGGTGAACCTGATGCAGCGCGGTACGGCGTCGCTCGACCGCATCAATCAGATGCTGCATGAGCGGCCTTCCATCGAGAAGCCGGCGGGCGCGGCAGCCGATCCGCGCGCCTATGCGCCCGAAATCCGCTTTCGCGATGTGAGCGTAACGCATGGCGGACGAAAAGCCCTCGATGGAATCGACCTGACGATCGAAGCGGGCGAGACCGTGGCGATTGTGGGGCACACCGGCAGCGGAAAAACGACGCTGGTGAGCCTTATTCCGCGTCTGTTTGATCCGAGCGGCGGTGTTGTCGAAATCGGCGGCGAGGATGCGCGCGCCTTCGACCCGAAAGAGCTGCGGCGCGAGATCGGATTCGTCCCGCAGGAGACGTTTCTGTTCAGCGCCACACTGGCCGAGAACATTGCCTGGGGCGTCGAAGGCGCGAGCGAAGAGCAGATCCGCTGGGCCGCCGATGTGGCCGGGTTGTCAAGCGATGTCGAAACCTTTCCCGATGGCTTGCATACCATCATCGGCGAGCGCGGCCTCACGTTATCTGGAGGCCAGAAGCAGCGCACCGCTATCGCGCGCGCGATTCTGCGCAATCCGCGTATTCTGATCCTGGACGATGCGCTCTCGAGCGTGGACACCGTAACAGAAGAAAAAATTCTGCAGGGACTCGCCGGGGTGATGCGCGACCGGACTACGATTCTCATCTCGCATCGCGTCTCCACCGTGCAAAACGCGGATCGGATCATTGTGCTCAGCCACGGGCGTATTGTAGAAAGCGGCACGCATTCCGAGTTGCAGGCGCTCGGCGGATATTACGCCGAGCTCTATGAAAAGCAATTGCTCGAAGAAGAACTGGAGGCGATCTGATGAATCGACGCGAATATCTGAAAACGACAGCGAGCTTGTTTGCCGCCAATCTGCTGCGCGCACAGGAATACAAGATCGGAGCCGCGGATATTAAGCTCGGGGTCGCTTCCTACTCGTTCCGCAAATTCTCGCGCGCGCAAGCGATTGAGATGACCAAGCAGCTGGGGACGCCTTATCTGAACATCAAGGATTTTCATCTGAGCCTGACGGCGACTCCGGCCGAAATTGCGGCGGCTCGGAAAGAATTTGCCGATGCGGGAATCATTATCGTCGGTTGCGGCAACATCAGCTTCAGTAAAGACGATGAAAAGGACATCCGGCAGAAGTTCGAGTATGCGAAGATGCTTGGCTCGCCGCTGATCGTCTGTGCGCCGACCGCGGTGACGCTGCCAAAGCTCGAGAAATTCGTGCGCGAGTACAACATCAAGATCGCGGTGCATAACCACGGGCCCGAAGACAAGAACTTCCCCACCCCGCAGAGCGTGCTGGCACTTGTGAAGAACATGGATCCGCGCTGCGGGCTGTGCATCGACGTCGGGCATACGGCGCGAACTGGTGTGGATCTTGTATCGACGATTGCCGAAGCCGGGCCGCGGCTCCTCGATATGCATATCAAGGATCTGGCCGATCCGAAGGCTAAGGATTCGCAGGTGCCGGTGGGAGAAGGAAAACTCCCGATTCGGGGGATTTTCGATCAGCTGGTGAAAATGGGCTATCGCGGCTCAGTGAATCTGGAATACGAGATCGACGAGATGAATCCGATGCCGGGCATGCAGAAGAGTTTTACGTATATGCGCGGCGTGCTGAAGAGCTTGCAGTCGGCGTAACGGGGCGGGTACGGTCCTCAGTTGCCGAGCTCTATTTCCACAAAATTCTGGCGGATCGAGCTCGGGCTGGAGTGGAACGGTAAGAATATGGTTGCTGCCGTAACCGCTCGATACATGCCATGAGCTGAGCCAGGCGCGGAGTTTCATGCTGAGCCCAACGTCCTGCCGGGCGTTGTCCTTCCAGAAATCGATCTTGACATCTTTAATCTTGTCGCGCGTGGGCAAATGGCAAAGCTCAAAAACTGCTTCACCGTGGCAAACGGCGCGACCTCCTCGCTTCCTCCGATCTTTATGAGCAGCCGCCCTCCCCGGTGTACCGATTCGGCTCCGCGGACGGGAAACTTGAACTGCAATTGCCCAAGGATCCGAAAGAATTTCGCAAGTCTGCGAGCACTGCAGAGTTGGTTTCGGATGGAGAAGCGGAAGACCATCAATTTCTCCGGTTTCGTAACGGCAATATTAGCTAGGTCGTGTACGGTGGCACATCCAGGCGTTCGGAAATCCAGGGCGTCGCGGTTCTTAAGGGCGAACGGCTCGTCGAGAAATTTCCATGCGACGGCATCCGAGCGCGTTTGCTCTGCCGAGAACCGATCAAGGCCCGATGGGCATTCCGATAGAACCCGACGCCGAGGCCAAACGGATCTGGAAGGCAATCAGCGAGCCCGTTCACAAGAGCCGAGCTCAGTAGCACGTGGGGTGGTTCCGGTAGCTCGTGAGAATTGACACGTGAGCTCTTTCAGACAATGCTGTGCGGGTGTTCGGGAATTTCCAGCCGCGTTTCGGTGCCGTGTCCGGGCTCGCTCGCAACCGTCATCCGATAGTTCCCACCAAACACCACACGCAAACGTTCGTTCACATTGCTCACGCCAATACCGGAATTGAAAATCCGATCCAGCTTATCTTCGGCAATACCGATCCCGTCGTCTTCGATGGAAATATGGAGCCGTGAGCCCTCGAGCCAGGCGCGCAATCGAATCGTTCCGCCATCAATCTTGCTCGCCAGCCCATGCCGGATCGAATTTTCAACAATCGGCTGCAGAATCATGCTCGGCACGAGGCGGTCGAGCGCCCCGGGTTCGATCTCTTTGGTGAAACGCAGCTTATCGCCGAAGCGCACCATTTCGATGGCGAGGTAATCGTCGATGAACGAAATTTCCTCGCGCAGTGGTGAGAGGTTTTCCGTTTTACGCAGCAGGCGGCGAAGGATATTCGAGAGCTTGTAGATCATGCTGCGGGCGCGGTCCGGGTCGAGGCGAACGAGAGTGGAAACGGAGTTGAGCGTATTGAAGAGAAAGTGAGGGTTGATCTGATTGGTGAGCGCGGCCAGGTGCGCTTCCGCCAGACGCGTGCGCTGAATTTCTAGCAAGCGCTCAGCGCGAAAGCTGCTCCAGACGCGAATGGGAAGTGAAACCGCGAAGAGCGTTGTTACACACGAGAGGACGACCAGGGAGAGCGTCGGCGGAACACCCTCAAATAGGAAAAACGTATTGTGCTTCTTGAACTCGGCTTCGACGCCCCAGCGCAGCAGCTCGATCGTGATCACGAGCGCATTGCAGATCAGGTTGAAAGCAGCGAGCTTCACAACGCGCGCATCGATGGCGAGCCGGTTGAAGCGCAGGATCTGTTTCAAGAATCGATAGAGATTCAGATCGACAAAAGGAGAGAAATACCAGATGTCTTCGCGGCGCGGTGCCAGGTCGTGCATGAGCCCGCCGATAATGCCGGCCGCGGCAAATAGGGGCATGGACATCCATTTGCTCTGAAACATATCGGGCAGCGAAACGCAAAGACCGGTGACAAGCCCGCTCACGTAGCCGCCAAGAAAGCCGGCGATCGTAGCGCCCTCGAGTGCTAGATCGATCGCGGGATATTGCTTTGCAAGCGCGCTGACGGCGGCGCTGGCGCCAAAGAGCGTGGAGAAGATGAAAGCGAGCTGCAGGCGGTCGGCGACGGTGCGGTCGTCGCGCAGCAAAATCTTTTGAATGCGCGCGAACCGCATGAGGATGCTGGCGATCGAAGCCGACACCGCGACCTTGATCAGCAGCGCGGCAAGTTGTTGTTGCGTCACCATCTCGGAAGCGAAGTGTTCGGCGCTCCTATAATAAAGGGGAAAACGCGCATTTCAGCTCGTGCGTGTTCCGCGACAGCGGGCGCCAGGAATTTCTTTGTCAGAACTCAAACTTATCAAGGCGGCGGAGGCGGACTTTCCGAGCCGGTTCGGCCACTTTCGCATTTACGGCTTTGAAGGACAGCGCGCGGATGGATCGGAAGAAGCCGTCGTGTTAAGACTCGGCGATGTTTCTGCGGAAGCGGGCGCGCCGCTGGTGCGCATTCATTCGCAGTGTCTGACCGGCGATGTGCTGCATAGCCTGCGCTGCGACTGCCGCTCGCAGCTGGAGCTTGCACTTGATGCGATCACAAGTGAAGGCCGCGGTCTGCTCATTTATGAAGCACAGGAAGGGCGGGGGATCGGGCTGCTGAATAAGCTGCGTGCCTATGAACTGCAGGACAAGGGTCTCGATACCGTGGAAGCGAACGAGAAGCTTGGGTTTGCTGCCGACTTACGGGATTACGCGCTGCCCGCGGCGATCCTGCTGCATTTCGGCGTTCGCGAAGTGCGATTACTTTCGAATAATCCGGATAAAGTGAAGGCGCTCGAAGAGGCGGGGGTTAAGGTGGTCGAGCGCGCTCCGATCGTTGCGCCCCCGCTGGCGACTACGGCCGAATATCTGCGCACGAAGCGCGAGAAGCTGGGGCATTTGTTCTAACTGCGCATGCTGCAATTAGACGGGCAGCGGCTTTCGCTTGAAGAGATCGATGCGGTGGCGAGCGGCAGAATATCTGTGGAACTCGCCGATGCCGCTCGGCTGCGTGTGCGTGCGGCGCGCGAAGTAATCGAGGCGGTGGTGCGCGAGAAGCGCGTCGTGTATGGCGTGAACACGGGCTTCGGCAAGCTCTCCGATGTGCACATTCCTGCTTCGGATCTGGAGCAGTTGCAGTTGAACCTAGTGCGCAGCCATTGCTGCGGCGTTGGCAATCCGCTTTCGGAAGCCGAGACGCGCGCCATGATGCTGCTGCGAGCCAATGTGCTGGCGCGCGGAAACAGCGGCTGCCGCGTGGAAGTGATCGAGACGCTGCTGGCGATGCTCGAGCGCGGTGTGCATCCGCGCATTCCCGAGAAAGGATCGGTGGGCGCGAGCGGCGATCTGGCTCCTCTGGCGCATCTGGCGCTCGGCTTGATTGGGGAAGCCATCGTGCGCTGGGGCAGCGTGGATAGACCAGCTGCAGACGCCTTACGCGAGGCCGGCATTGCACCGCTTCGGCTGGCCGCGAAGGAAGGACTGGCGCTGCTTAACGGCACGCAGGCAATGGCCGCAGTCGGTGGTCTTGCGATCCGGCGCGCACAACGGGTCGCGCGGCTTGCGGATCTCGCAGGCGCCATGACGCTCGAAGGACTGCTCGGTACGCCCAGTGCATTCGATCCGCGAATTCACCAGGTGCGTCCACATGCCGGCCAGGTTGCCTCGGCGGCGCATCTGCGCGAATTGCTAGACGATAGCGAGATCCGGCGCTCGCACCTGGTGGGCGATCCGCGTGTGCAGGATGCCTACAGTCTGCGCTGCATGCCGCAGGTGCACGGCGCGGTCCGCGGGGCACTCGAGCATGCGCGCGAAGTTATTGAGCTCGAAACCGGTGCGGCGACCGATAATCCGCTGGTGTTCGAAGACGGTTCAGTTCTGAGCGGCGGCAATTTTCACGGCGCGCCGCTGGCGATGGCGATGGATTATGCCGCGATTGCGGTCACTGATCTCATCAGCATCGGCGAGCGCCGCATCGACCGGCTCGTCAACCCCGATGTGAACGAAGGATTGCCGCCCTTTCTAAGCGCGCATCCGGGACTCTCGTCGGGCTTCATGATCGCGCAGGTGTGCGCAGTGGCGCTGCTCAATGAAGCGAAGGTGCTGGCGCATCCGGCGAGCGTGGACAACGTGCCGACCTCGGGCGATAAAGAGGACCACGTCTCGATGGGCATGACGGCGGCTCTGAAGCTTCGCCAGATTGCGACGAATGCGGAACAGGTGCTGGCGATCGAGCTGATTGCGGCCGCTGAAGCGCTCGATTACCGGCTGCCGCTGCGCTCGTCTGCGCCGATCGAAAAGGCGCGGGGCTTGGTGCGCGGCATGGTGCCGCGGCTCACTGCCGATCGCGCATTGTCGGCGGATATCGAGAGAGTCGCGGATGCAGTACGTACTGGCGCTTTCGACCAGTTTGCGGACTGGTAGAGTCGATATAAGCATTTACAGGATGCTGACTCCAATCGTTTGCTGCGGGCCCTTAGCTCAGCGGTTAGAGCAGAGGACTCATAATCCTTTGGTCGTAGGTTCGAATCCTACAGGGCCCACGAAGTTCGAGTGGTAAAAGAAATCAGATGAAGTGGACCCGAAGGCAGGCGCTCGGAATGATGGCGGGCGCTGGATTGCTCCCTGCGCTGGCACGGCGCGCGCTCGCTGACACCCCGCCGTTGTTTGAAGAGATTCCGACTTCTTCGAGCGGCATCGAATGGGTGCACGATAATGCCATGTCGCCGGAGCGCTATCTACCGGAGACACTGGGGCCGGGCTGCGCCTTTCTCGACTTCGATAACGACGGCTGGATGGATATTTATCTGGTCAACAGCGGCCCGTGCGATTTCTGGAAGCCGCCCAAGCCGATTCGCAACGCGCTCTACAAGAACAATCGCGACGGCACGTTTACCGACGTGACCGAGCGCGCGGGCGTGCCGGGAGGAACGTTCGGCATGGGGGTAGCTGTCGGCGATTTCGACAACGATGGCTGGCCGGACATGCTGGTCACGTCGTACGGCAAGTGTGTTCTCTACAGGAACAATCGCAACGGCACGTTCAGCGATGTGACCGACAAGGCAGGTGTCGCAACACCGGGCTGGACGACGAGCGCCGTCTGGTTCGATTACGACAACGACGGCAAACTCGATCTGTTTATCTGCAGCTTTGTCGACTATTCGGGCGGCCATAAGTTCGAGTGCGGCGACAACAAAATCGGCAAGCATTACTACTGCATTCCGCGCGTCTTCAAGGGCACCGCAAGCTTTCTGTATCACAACAACGGCGACGGCACGTTTACCGATGTGACGAAGGGCACCGACATTGCGAAGTCAATCGGAAAAGGGCTGGGCGTGGTCGCGACCGACATCAACAACGATGGGCGCATGGATCTCTTTGTCGCGAACGACACGGTGCAGAACTTCCTGTATGTGAATCGCGGGCCGGGTCCGAACGGGACGTGGAAATGGGAAGAGATTGCGCTCCAGGCCGAAGTGGCGTTCAGCGAAAACGGCCAGCCGCGCTCGGGCATGGGGGTCGATGCGGCGGATGTCAACGACGACGGCTGGCAGGATCTGTTCGTGGCCAACGTCGATCAGGAGATGTTCTCGGTTTATCAGAACAATAAAGACGAGACGTTTCGTGATACCGCGCATACCCAGGGCGTGGCGCAGGCAACGCGGCTGCTGAGCGGCTGGGGGCTGAAGTACTTCGATTACGACAATGACGGCGAGATCGATCTTTTTCTCGCGAACGGCCATCCGGACGACATGATCGATCACTATTCGCAGCAGGTGAAGTACAAAGAGCCGCTGCTGCTGTTCCATCACGAAGCCGACGGCAAGCTGCACAATGTGAGCGATCAAGCGGGTCCGGCGTTTCAGCGCATGTATCCGGCGCGCGGTCTGGCGGTGGGTGACTACAACAACGACGGCGCCATCGACGTGCTCATCTGCAACAACGGCGGCGCCCCACTGCTGCTCAAAAATAACGCGGCGAAAGGCAACAACTGGCTAGGCATCAAGCTGGAAGGCGTGAACTGCAATAAGGATGCCATCGGCGCGCGCATTGCATGGACGGCCGGCGGAAAAAAGCGCTCACGTTTGAAAAACAACGGCGGCAGTTATCTTTCATCCCACGATCCGCGCGAAGTACTTGGCCTCGGCAAAGCGGAAAGAATCGAGCTGCTCGAGATTCACTGGCCAGCTCCAAGCAAGCAGGTGGACCGCTTCACCGACGTGCCGCTCAATCGTTACGTCAAGATCGTGGAAGGGAAGGGGATTACTCCGTACCTGTAATCTTCAGGTTGCGGAAGTCGGCGGTCTCGTCAAACGAGCCCAGCCCGACGCGGCCGGAGGTGAGACTGAGATCGACAGCGTGCAGCGCGGGAATTTCATGCCCCTCGACACTCACGCGCGCTTCGCCGGTAGCGCCACTCCACTCGAGCAGGACGTGATACCAACGATTAGTTTCTGAAAACGACGCCGGGCCCGCTTCGTTGCTGATGCGAACGCGCTCGCCGCCGTAGACGTGGAAGATGCCGTTGTGGTGCGGCTCCTTGCTCGCAGTGTCGATGGAAAGATGGGCATAATCGAAATGCGCCGGATCGCGATAGGCGAACACAATCATGAGAGAGCGCTGATGGGGACGGGCGTCGACTTCGATTTTCACGCTGCGGTAAGCGGGCGTCTCAGTGACGGCAAATTGAATCGGGCGCCGCGGGCCGGGTAACGGCTCGCGCGGGGTCGCGAGTGTCAAAACCTGCTCGCCGTTCTCGTCGCCCACCCGCCAGTCCGAGGCATTCACGACGTGCCATGTTTTTCGGAAAACCTGCAGGGTGTCAGCAGCGCCCAGAGCCGAGGCTGCCAGCAGCAGAAGCGCACACAATCGCATGGCCGTATCGTAAAGCATGCGCGTGTATCTCTATTTCATCGGCAAGCCGCGCGATGTGCATGCGAACGCAATAGCGGCGGAGTTTGTAAAGCGTTCGTCGCGATATACGGCCTGCGAGATGCGCGAGATTTCGCCCGAGCGCTTCGACTTGTTTGCGCGCCATACCGCTGCGCGCAAGATTTTTCTCGATCCGGCCGGCCGGGCGATGAATTCAGCGGATTTTACGAAACTTATGGCGGACGGGGAGCAGGCCGGACAGGAGCTCGTGTTCTTAATTGGTGGTCACGACGGTCTGCCGGTGGAATGGAGGCCGCGCGCTGATCTGCTGCTCTCGCTTTCACCCATGACGTTCCCGCATGAGCTGGCGAGGGCCATGCTCGCCGAACAAATCTATCGTGCGTTTACCACACTGCGCGGACATCCGTATCCCAGATAGCCGTCAGCGCTCAGCCGTCAGCAAACAGCTTCCAGCTTCAGATCTCGAGAATGACCGGCATGATCAAAGGGCGCCGCTGTGTTTCCTTGTTCAGAAAACGCTTGAGATCGGTGCGAATCTTCTCCTGCATCACACCCCAGTCGCCGCGTTCTTCCACGCTTGAAGTTTCAAGTGTGCGGGCAACGACGTTGCGAGCCTCGTGCAGGATCCCCGAGCTGTCGCCGGCCACGAAGCCGCGGCTCACGATTTCGGGCAAACCTTCGCTGCGGCCGGTGTGCTTGTTAATCGCAATAATCGGCAGCACAAAACCGTCTTCGGAAAGATGCCGCCGGTCGCGAATGATGATGTCTTCGACCACATCATCGAGCGAACCCGAGTCGATGCAGACGCGCCCTACCGTGACCTTCTCGCCGCGGCGCGCGCCGTGCGAATCGATCTCCAGCGTTTCGCCTGTTTCGAGCACGAACGTATCCTCGAGCCCGGCCGAACGCAGATGCTGGGCCAGTTGCGCATGTTTCGAAAGCTGGCGGTACTCGCCGTGAATGGGTACAAAATAACGCGGACGAACCAGATTCAGCACCAGCTTGAGTTCTTCCTCGCTCGCATGGCCGGAGACGTGAATCGGCGGCTTCATCGTGCCGTAAACCAGGTTGGCGCCGCGCCGGGCAATATGGTTCATCATCCGTCCGATGGCTTTTTCGTTGCCCGGGATGATGCGCGCGCTCAAGGCCACCGTATCGCCCCGCTCGAGCGTCAGATGGCGATGATTGTCGACAGCCACGCGCGAGAGCGCTGACATCGGCTCGCCCTGCGTACCCGAGGCAACCACGGCCACCTTCTCAGGAGGCATCTGCATAATGTCCTGCGGGCGGAGCAGAATGGAATCGGGAATCGTCAGCAGCCCGAGATTGTGCGCGATCTCGGTCACGTTCAACATGCTCCGACCAAGAAACGCCACTTTGCGGCCGTACTCCGCCGCCAGATCGAGAATCTGCTGCAGACGATGAATCGAGCTGCTGAAACAGGAGATCACGAGCCGGCGCTCGCTGCGTGCAAAAAGATCTTCGAGACGCGGACCAACCGCGCGCTCGCTTTCCGTGTAACCGGGCCGGTCGACGTTGGTCGAATCCGACATCAGCAGCAGCACGCCGCGTTTGCCGTAATCGGCGAGCGTGTGCAGATCGAACAGCTCGTTGTCGGTCGGCGTGGGATCGACCTTGAAATCGCCGGTATGGATCACCACGCCGAGCGGAGTGGTCACGGCGAGGGCAACCGCGCTCACGATCGAGTGCGTCACGCGAATAAATTCGATCTCGAATGGTCCGAGTGTGACGCGATCGCCCGGTTTGACCACGTTGAGCTTCGCCTCGTCCAGCATCTCGTGCTCGTCGAGCCGCCGCTCTACCAGCGCAAGCGTAAATTCCGTGCCATAGACCGGCAGATTCAATTGCGAGAGCAGAAAGGGCACGCCGCCGATGTGATCTTCGTGGCCATGCGTAAGAATCAGCCCGCGCACCATGGACGCGTGCTGCTCGAGGTAGCTGAAGTCGGGCGTGACGATGTCCACGCCGAGCAGTTCCGACTCCGGGAACATCATCCCGGCATCGATCACGATGATGTCGTCGCCGTACCGTAAGGCCATCGAGTTCATCCCGAACTCGCCCAGCCCGCCGATCGGGATGATCTGCAGCTTCCGGTCAGCCATAAGAGAGAAGCTCAAGAGTAACATGCACATGCAGCCTCGCAGACCGTTGGCGTATGATGATTTTCACCCTCCCGGGGCGGCTGTTCATGCGCGAGGTGCTTGCCAATCCGACCACTCTGAGGATCCGCATCGAATCGGTGCTGCAGCGGAAATTTTTTCTGCTGTTTCTTTTCCTTTTGAGTTATCTCATCCTCTACCCGTACGGGCAGCACACGAACGCTCTCCTGTACCGTGTATTCGGAATTGCGGTGACTCTGCTCAGTGTGTACGCGGTGAGTTTCCGGCGCACCTTCATCGCATTCGCGCTCGTTCTGGCGGTTCCCACTCTCGCACAGCGAATCGTGCTGCCGCGCGCGGATACAAATCTTTTTGCGCTGCTCGGGACGATTCTGAGTCTGGGATTCGACGTGTTCATCGTCGTGGTGATTTTCCGCCGCGTCTTCGCTGAGCGAACCCCAAACTCCGACGCCATCTTCGGCGCGCTTTGCATCTATCTCATGGCGGGATTCAGTTTCGCCAGTCTGTATTTCCTGATGGCCACGCTGCAGCCCGGCGCATTTTATCTGGATCCGACGGCCAACTCTCATCACGTTGCCGACCGCTTTGACCTGATCTATTACAGCTTCGGAACGATGACGTCGCTCGGAGCGGCCGGTATTACGCCCGTTTCCGATCAGGCGCGATCGGTTTCGGTGATCGAAGCCATACTCGGCGTTCTCTATCTGGCCGTGCTGATCGCGCGCTTGATGAGCGCGTATCGGGATCCAGCCAAGTAGCAGGGAGGTGAACCCAGCACTTGACGCGTCCTGTCTCGGGACTGTAACCTAAGAATTCTTGGTATGGGACGCAAGCCGCAGAAGAACGATTCGCTGCCCGGTTCGCTTGACATGCTGATTTTGCGAACGCTATCGCGGCGCGATCTTCACGGATACGGCATCGTGCAGTTCCTTCAGCAGTCGTCCGATAACGAGCTCCTGGTCGAGGAAGGCTCGCTCTACCCCGCTCTGCAGCGACTGGAGCTCAATGGCTGGATTAAGGGCGAATGGGGCGTTACCCCGAACAACCGGCGAGCCAGAATCTACAAGATCACCGCCGCCGGTCGCAGGCAACTGGCTATCGAAACCCGGAAATATGCCAGGCTCACACTGGCCATCGCGCGCGTCATGGGAACGGAGTAAGGAAGATGTTACGACGGCTGCGTTATTGGATCCGAAATACCCGTCGGAGTGCGGCGCTGCAGGAGGAGATGGAACTCCATCTCGCGGAGACGACCACTGAACTGGAAGCCGAGGGCATGTCGTCCGAGGCCGCACGCGCGGAAGCCCGCCGCCGATTCGGCAACCCGACACTGAAACAGGAAGAATCACGGGAGATCTGGATGACCCGATTCCTGACCGAGCTTGGCCAGGATCTGCGTTATGGCTGCCGGACCATGCTCGCCAACAAAGCATTCAGCTCGCTAGCGGTGCTGTTGCTGGCGCTCGGCATTGGCGCCAATACGGCGATTTACAGCTTCATGGAGTCGATCCTGTTGCGCTCACTGCCGGTTGCCAATCCCGAGTCGCTGGTTGTCCTGAGCTGGCATAGCCCGCCGCCCTTCAATGGCAGCAAACAGTGGGTGCACGTCATGCATGGTCTGCAAGGCCTCCTCTGGCCGGGCAGCAAGGGAGCCATGGTCAGCGGCATCTTCCCGTACGGCGCGTTCGAGACGCTTCGCCAGGAGAACTTGGTCTTTTCCACGCTCTTCGCATACTTCAACGGACACAAGCACAACCTGGCAATTCGCGGGCAGGCGGCGACGAGCGCGAACACCGAGTATGTCAGCGGCGACTACTTTCGCGGACTTGCCGTCTCACCCGTTGCCGGACGCCTGATCGACACCGAAGACGATCGTGCCGGCGCCTCACCGGTCGCGATGATCAGCTTCGCCACCAGCCAGAGTCGTTTCGGGGGACCGCAGAACGCAATTGGCCAATCGATTCTCGTCGATAACGTGCCCTTTACCGTGATCGGCGTCGCGCCGCCTGAATTCTTCGGAGTCGATCCAGCCCAGGCGCCGGATCTATATCTTCCTTTGCACACGAACCTGCTGGTAGACGGCCCCGCAGCGGCCAGAATGTACACCGATCAAAACTTCTACTGGATCGAAATGATGGGCCGCTTGCGTTCCGGCGTGAGCATGGCGCAGGCCGAGGTTGCGCTGGCCCCTCGTTTTCATCGGTGGGTCGCCGGGACCGCTACCAGCGAGGGCGAGCGAGCTAAACTGCCTGCTCTCGCGCTGAATCCCGGAGCCGCTGGTCTGGGCAGCCTGCGCCGCCGGTATTCGAAACCTCTTTATCTGCTGCTGCTGATGGTGGCCTTGATCCTGGCGTTGGTCTGCGCGAATGTCGCCAATCTCCTGCTGGCACGGGCCGCCGCACGGCGCTCCGAAATGGCAGTGCGGCTCAGCCTGGGAGCGGCACGGCTCCGGGTTATACGGCAGCTGCTGACCGAGAGCGTGCTGCTCGCGTCGCTGGGCGGAGCATCGGGAATCGTGTTTGCGTTCTGGGGCATTCGAACCCTGACGGTTCTTCTCTCTCGAGGTCAGGAGGACTTTACTCTGCATGCGGAATTGAACTGGAATGTGCTAACCGTGGCGGCTTTGCTCTCGTTACTCTGCGGTCTCGTGTTTGGGCTCGCTCCAGCCATTCAGGCGACGCGGCCCGATCTTCTGCCCGCGCTTAGGAATGGCCGCGGTGGCGGACCGCGACGCCGTGCGCAGCACCTTCTCGTCATTGCGCAGATCGCCATCTCTTTTCTCCTCCTCGTCGGCGCGGGTCTGTTCGTCCGGACGCTCAACAGACTCCACTCGATCCAGCTCGGATATGCTCGCGAGAACATTCTACTCTTCTCGCTAAACGCGCGGCAGGCCGGGCATCGCGATCCGGAGATCACCACCTTTTACACCGAGCTGCGCAAGCGCTTCGAATCGATTCCCGGCGTCCGCAGCGCGTCGCTTTCGCAGTCCTCGATTATCAGCGCCGACATGGCTGGCAAGACATATCGGGGCACAATCAAGATCGGCAACACGACTCTGCAGGGCGCCGGCGTCCTGGTTGTGGGACCGCATTTCCTCACGACCATGCAGATTCCGATCCTCACCGGACGTGAAATCGACGAGCACGATCAACCGGGTTCCACGCCGGTGGCAATCATCAGCGAGCGGCTCGCGCGAACTTATTTCGGAAATGAGAATCCCGTAGGCCGGCGCATCACATTCGTCGACGACAATCGCGATCTCGAAATCATCGGCGTCTCGGGTGACGTGCGCTACGGCGATCTGAAAGAGGGAAACCCAATGACCGTGTTTGTACCGGTCACTCAGTTCACGCCCGACGCCATGACCTACGCTCTGCGCACCGCTGGTGACCCGCTTCGATACGTCAAAACAGTACGCGAAATCGTGCAGAAGGCAGATGCCCGCATACCCGTCACCAACGTAATCACACAAGCTGCCGAAATTGATCGAAGCATCAGCCAGGAAATCACCTTCGCGAAACTCTGCACCGGCTTTGCGCTTCTGGCTCTCCTGATCGCCTGCGTGGGTCTCTATGGCACGACGGCCTACAACGTCGCGCGGCAGGTCGGGGAAATCGGCATCCGCATGGCTCTCGGCGCGCAACGCGCAGCCGTGGTATGGATGGTCCTGCGCCGCGTTCTGCTGCTTGCGGCAGTGGGACTCGCGATCAGCGTGCCCGCCGCGCTGATCGCTTCCCGGCTTGCCAGATCGTTTCTGTTCGAGACCGAGCCCAACGATCCAGCAACTCTGGCGCTGGCCGTTGTCGTCCTTCTGAGCGCCGCCATACTCGCCGGCTATGCTCCGGCGAGGCGAGCCTCTCGAATCGATCCGGTTGCAGCTCTCCGGCAAGAGTAACGCTCTGGCTCACCGCTTGCGCTGCGACCTTCTGCCTGCGCGCGTCTGTATCTCGTGCGCTTTCACAATCGCTCCGATCAATCCCGGGTAACGGCGTTCCACTTCTTCACAGCGCGAGGTGTTCAACATCTCCGCGCCCCTACG
This sequence comes from Terriglobia bacterium, assembly GCA_021325235.1. Taxonomy (GTDB): domain Bacteria; phylum Acidobacteriota; class Terriglobia; order Bryobacterales; family Bryobacteraceae; genus Bog-105. The sequence goes on from JAJPHN010000025.1 coordinate 626,923, forward strand.
TTCGCTTCGTATCAGTCCGGCTTCCCGCAAAATCCTGAAGTGCTGCGAAAGTGTCGATTTCGGAATGTCGCGATCACCCACCGTCAGAAACGTCGAGCAGTTGTGCTCGCTGCCTTTCACGATATCGGCATAGATGGCCACCCGTACCGGATCAGAGAGCGCATGCAGGATCGCTTCTACCGGAACATCTTCGATCGCGGGATGCAGCAGCGGCCTCATCCTGCCCGATTGTATATCAAAAGTTCCGTGGTTCAATAGTACTGAACTTCTGAATCCTACGGGGATCTGCCGCTATCTGATCCTGTAGAGCGCAACCGTTCCGCGAAGAGCGGGCGCAGGACAGGAAATGCAAAATGGCGAGACTCAGTGGAAAAGTAGCAGTCATCACGGCGGCAAGCTCCGGCATGGCCCTGGCGACCGCCAAAAGATTTGTTGAGGAGGGCGCGTACGTCTTCATCACCGGCCGCAACCAGGATCGCCTGGACAAAGCCGTGCAAGTGATCGGCAGGAATGTGACCGCCGTGCAGGCCGATTCCTCGAAGCTGGCCGATCTGGACAAGCTCTTTCAGATTGTGAAGCAGGAAAAGGGCCGCATCGACATTCTCTTTGCGAGCGCCGGTCAGGCCAGGCCTGCGACTGTGGAGCAAGTCACCGAAGAGGATTTTGATTGGATCTTCAATATCAACGTGCGCGGCACTTTGTTCACCGTGCAGAAAGCGCTCCCGCTGTTCAACAGGAACGGTTCCATCATTCTGAACGGGTCTATCGCCAGTATCAAAGGATTCCCGACCTTTGGTGTCTATTCGGCCAGCAAGGCTGCCGTGCGCTCGTTCGCGCGGACCTGGCTCGTGGAACTCAAGGATCGCGGCATTCGCGTCAATGTGCTGAGTCCCGGCCCGATCGATACTCCGGCCCAAGACGCCTTCAGCGACGAAGAGAGAAAAGCGTTCCAGGCACTGATCCCGCGCGGCACAATGGGTCGCCCGGAAGAGATCGCAGGAGCCGCGGCTTTTCTGGCATCCGACGACGCGAGCTTTGTGAACGGCGTCGAGCTGTTTGTCGACGGCGGCACTGCTCAGATCTAAACGCGCCTGTTGGCGGAACGACCGGTTGCCAGCTCAGCCGGATCGAAGAAGCGTGAGCACCTTAGAAAATTTTGACCTCGAACCTGTGATTCATTCGTTTTTGCGGGCACTTCCTGATGAACCCTGATTCGTCTGACAAACATCAAAGAGTTACGAGAGGGTGGAGTCGGTCGCTTCCTCGCTAAAAATCGTGATTACGAAACGTCTGCTTACATTCGTACTGATGGCTGGTTTTGCGCTGGCGGAAATCGCCGGGGCCGCGGAAGCCGCCGATTCTGCCGAAACCAACGACATCATCGCGCATTATCTCGAAGCTTCGCAGCAGCACGCTGCGCCGGCTGAGTCGTCGGTCGAAGTCGATATCGCGGCTTCGATTCCGAAGCTGAGGCAGGACGGCCGGCTGCACGCGCTCCGGATCATGAGCCGTGTCGGCAAGAGCAGCTATCGCGTCCTCGGGTTCCAGGGCAGCAATACCGTCAAGAGTCAGGTCATCGCGCGCTATCTACAGGCCGAGCAGCAGAACCAGGGCAACGCCCGGCTGGAGGTGACGCCTGCCAATTACAAATTCCGCTACAAAGGCGCCAAAGTTGAAGATGGCCGTCGCGTCTACGTGTTCGGGCTGACGCCTCGCAGTGCCGCCGTCGGTCTTTTCAAGGGCGAGATGTGGCTCGATGCCGCTTCTTACCTGCCGGTTTATGAGAAAGGCCGGTTCAGTAAAAATCCCAGCATATTCTTCAAGAAAGTGGATTTCGAGCGTGCGTTTGCCCTGCAGAACGGGCACGCTGTGCCGCAGCATATGAACAGCGTGATTACCACCCGGCTTGTGGGTAAAGTCGAGCTCAATGTAAACTATTCCAATTACGCAGAGAGTCCGTATCCGGAGAGCGAAGGGGCGCTCCCAGGTTTCGGCAATCTTTCGTCCCGGTAGCTGCGTCTATACCGCTGGGCGCGTATTTCTCCCCTTTTGTCGGGCAGGGGTACCCGATCAGGGCGCGGAAGTTGAGTGCCAAAGCTAAGGCAAAGTAAAATAAAGGTTAACGCCCAGGGAGTCTCATGAGAACGCTTTTTTTGAATCCACCCTCATTCGAGGGTTTCGATGGCGGTGCGAGTTCGCGCTGGCCGGCGGCGCGCGAAATTGAGTCGTATTGGTATCCGGTCTGGCTGTGCTATCCCGCTGGCATGATCCCGGATAGTAAGGTTGTCGACGCTCCTCCGCACAAAATTTCCATCGAGCAGACCGTTGCGATGGCCTCCGATTTCGAGCTGCTGGTCCTGTTCACCTCCACTCCGGGCTTTAACGTCGACGTCAAGATCGCCGAGATGATGAAGGACGTCAATCCCAAGCTGAAAGTCGCTTTTGTGGGGCCGCCGGTTACCATCGAGCCGGAAAGAAGTTTGCGGAGTTCGCTGGCGATCGATTTTGTGGTCAAGCGTGAATTCGATTACGCCATCCGCGATTACGCCATGGGCAAGCCGCTCGAGGAGATCCCGGGCGTAGTGTTTCGCAAAGACGGCGGTTTTCAGAGCAATCGCGAAGCTCCGCCCATCGAAGATCTGGACGCGCTGCCCTGGGTCACCAAAGTCTACAAGCGCGATCTCGATTTCCGGCGCTACAACGTGCCGTTTCTGCTGAATCCGTATATCTCGTTCTACACCACGCGCGGCTGTCCGGCGCAGTGCACCTTCTGCCTCTGGCCGCAAACGCATTCCGGCCATCGCTGGAGACTGCGTTCCTCCGACGACATCGTGAACGAGTGCCGTTATGCGCTTGAGAATTTCCCGGGCCTGAAGGAAATCTTCTTCGACGACGATACCTTCAATTACCAGAAGGCGCGCACCATCGAGCTCTGCGCGAAGTTGAAGAAGCTAAACTTCACCTGGAGCTGCACCTCGCGCGTCACCACCGACTACGAGACGCTGAAGGCGATGAAAGACGCTGGCTGCCGGCTGCTGATTGTCGGTTACGAATCGGGCGACCAGCAGATTCTCAAGAACATCAAGAAAGGCGCGACGATTGACATGGCGCGCCGCTTCACCGCCAACTGCAAGAAGCTCGGCCTGGTTATTCACGGCGATTTCATCGTCGGCTTGCCGGGCGAGACCCGCGAGACGATTCGCAAGAGCATCGACTTCGCCAAGGAACTCGACGTCGAAACGATCCAGGTCTCGATCGGACATCCGTTCCCGGGCACGGAATTCTACGATCACGTCAAGAAAAACGGCCTGATCACGATTGACGAGGTCATGACTGACGAGTCGGGCCATCAGCTCCCGAATTACCGCTATGAGGGCCTCGATCGCGGCGAACTGGTCGATTGGGTAGAGCGCTTCTACGGCGAATACTATTTCCGGCCGAAGGTTGTTTTCCGTCTCGTGCGCAAAGCGATTTTCAACGGCGACGAGCGGCGGCGCCTGTACAAGGAAGCGCGCGAGTATCTGGCGCTGCGCTCCAAGCGCAAACAGTTCGTGCGCGAGCAGCAGGCAGAAAAAGAGCGGCAGCCAGAAGCTATCGCGAGTGCGGGAGATTGAGCAGTTCGGCGATGGAAAGCGCAGTCATAGAGGAACGCGAGGCGCTCGAGCAACTGGTTGAGAAACCTGCTCCCGTGGCACACCGCGCATCCCGGACAGGACGGCGCCGCACGTTTCTGCTGGTGCTGGCCGTAACAATCTTCAACTGCTTGGGCAATCTGTCGCTTGCCTGGGGAATGAAGCACGCCGCCGTACAGGTCGGGCTGAGTCCGACCGGGTATTTGCGCGACATGCTCAACCCGTTTGTCGCGCTCGGCATCGGCCTGCTGATTCTTTGGCTGCTGACTCGCATGGCGCTGCTCAGCTGGGCGGACCTCAGTTTTGTTCTACCCGTCACGGCACTTGGCTATTTCCTCGCTGCAGTCGCAGGGCGAGTGTTTTTGAACGAGCCAATCTCACGCTCGCAGTGGCTCGGAACGTTGCTGATCTTCGCAGGTACCGTGCTGGTAGGCAGCACCGGCCACCGAACGCGGCATCACGCGCACGAGGTGCACAAATGATCAAATGGCTGCTGCTCGCCATCATCGTGATCACCACCGTACTCGGCGACCTGGTGCAGAGTTACGAAATGAAGCGCAGCGGCGCCCAGCGGGTAGACGCGCGCGGACTGGGCCGCATTGTCCGGCTCATCTTCAGCCGTGGCAAACTCTCGATCGGCATTCTCTGCATGGCGGTCTCGTTCTTCGCGTTCATGGCGCTGGTGCAGAATGCGCCCTTGAGCTTTGCGGTCCCGGCTTCGGCCGCCACCTTCGTCCTCGAAACCGTGCTGGCCAAGCTCGTGCTGAAAGAAGTTGTCGGCATGCGGCGCGCCGTGGGCGCCCTGCTTGTCCTTTGCGGCGTCGTGCTGCTGGCGCGCTGAATCCTTAGCCCGAAGTCGACTCGATCGCACATCCGGAGACAAAACGACTTCGGTTCACGAGGATTTCTCTCGCGGGGATCTTGTGAATTCGGTGTGACAAATGGTGGTGCTCGCATTCCAGAGCGAGCTGTGAGGGGAGCAACGAGCCCGGTTGCGAATTGACCGACTTCTGCGGCCAGTTTCAGCTGGTCTCCGTGTGTTCAACGAGTAAACACCGGCAGCCCGCGCCATTGCGGTGTGAGAAGCGAGTCAGCTACGAGCTGAGCAGCACGGACGATTCCGCGTCAAGGTAAACGAACGCGTTCGGATGCCGCTGCACGAGTGAAGCCGGACAGCTCTCAGCAATAGGGCCTTCGAGCGCGCTGCGTACGGCCTCAGCCTTGCGCTTTTCGGGCACACAGCACACCCACGCCGCAGCGCGAAACAGGCCCGGGCAGGTGATGGTGAGCGCTTCCTGCGGAACGGACACGAAATCGGGGAAATGGCCCTCTCCGACCTGTTGCCTGCGGCATGCGTCGTCGAGAGCGACGCTTTTGACAGTAGCTGGATCGCGGAAATCGGCCGTCGGCGGGTCGTTGAAGGCGATATGACCGTTTTCGCCGAAACCGACGAAGGCCAGATCAATGGGTGCGGCCAGCAACAGATTCGCGTAGCGCTCAATTTCAGCGGTGAGATCTTCGGCATCGCCGTTCAGGTAAAAGGTTCGGCAGGGATGGACGCGATCTGCCACTCGCGTGCGAATCCAGCGCCGGAAGCTTGCCGGATGCTGCGCATTAAGCCCGACATATTCGTCCATGTGAAACAGATCGACCAGACTCCAGTCGACGAGCTGCCGGACGAGCTCTTCGACCAGCGGAATCTGCGAATTACCGGTGGCTGCAATCAGTCGCGCATGTCCCCGCTTCTCGATGGCTTCGTTCAGCAGATGCGCCGCTCGTTCCGCGGCTGCTTTGCCCAGGTCTTGTGGACTCGGCCAAATCGTTACCGTCGCATTTCCATACCGCTGAGTTCTTATCTGCTTCGACATCGCACGAGATTATACTTCGCGCCGAGTTTGCCGCGGAGCCGGTGACTGCCCCACGCGATAATTGGAAGAGTGACGGATCAGTTGTCGCTTTCGATCTGGCTCTCCCGTGCGGCGCAGCAGAGCCGTTTACGTTACTTCGAAAAGCTGTTGCGCGCGTTTCCGTTTTCCCAGCGGCCGCAGCCGCAATCGATTGTTTCCATACAAGCGATTGATGAAACGGAGCCGCCGCTGCTTGAACGGCCGCTGAACGGGCCGGTAAATTTGGCAGACGTGTTCGAGACATTCAAGGACTATTCGGGGGAAGACGTCGCCTGGCAGCTGGAGAGCTGGTGGGACTTGTGGCAGTTTGAGGGTGAGTGGAAACTTGCGCCGGCGCGCATTGCCTTCGCCTGCTTTGGACCTCTGTTCGACAACGGGTCGGCGCAGGATGCCGGCGAACAGGAGCATCTCCGAATTGATTTCGGAGTCGACTCCTATTTTCTTCCACAGCCTGAGCTGAGCGGCAGCGCCAAGCTGGTGGAATCGAATATCAAAAGCCTGTTACGGCTGGTCCATGAGCTCGATTCGCTGTTACCAGTGGAGCGGCGGCGGCTCGAAACGGAGTCGGGCGAGAACTTCGCCGACCGGCTGCAAGCGACGTTGACGGACGTACGCGAAGACTGAAAAGCCGGGATTACTCGACCGTCACGCTCTTCGCCAGATTGCGCGGTTGATCGACATCGCAGCCACGGCGCACCGCAATGTGATAGGCGAGCAGCTGCAGCGGAATCATCTCGAGCAGCGGAAGCAGCAGTTCGCGCGTGACCGGGATAGTGATGAGATGGTCGGCCATTTTGGCCACTTCTTCATCGCCTTCGCAGGCAATGGCGACTACGCGGCCGCTGCGCGCCTTCACTTCCTGGATATTGGAGAGCGTCTTTTCGTAGTGAACCTGGCTCTCTTCCGATTCCGGATCGCGTGTGGCAAGCACGACCACGGGAAGATTCTCGTCGATCAGCGCGTTCGGGCCGTGTTTCATTTCGCCGGCGGGATAGCCTTCGGCGTGGATATAAGAGATCTCTTTCAGTTTCAGCGCGCCCTCGAGCGCGATCGGGAAGTGGATCCCGCGGCCCAGGTAGAGGAAATCCTGCGCGCGGAAAAGATCCTTCACCAGCTCGTCGTACTTATCATTTTCCGCCAGAATCTTCTCCAGTTTGGAGGGAATATGGGCGAGCTCGTCGACCAGCTTGCTCGAGTCTTCCGGGCTGAGTGTGCCGCGCACCTGGCCGAGATACATCCCGAGCACGAGGAGTGCCGTGATCTGCGAGGTAAAGGCTTTGGTGGAGGCGACGCCGATCTCGGGACCGGCATGGGTGAGCAGAGTGCCGGCGGCTTCGCGCGTGATCATGGAGCCGACCACATTGCAGATGGCCAGCGTTCGGGAACCCTTGCTCTTGGCCTCGCGCTGTGCAGCGAGCGTATCGGCCGTTTCGCCGGATTGCGAGATGACGATGGTCAGAGTATTCGGCGGGATGATCGGGTCGCGATAGCGGAACTCGCTGCCATAATCGACTTCGACCGGAATGCGAGCAAGCCGCTCAATAATGAACTTTCCAGTGAGCCCGGCATGCCAGCTGGTGCCGCAGGCGACAATCTTGATCTGCTCGAATTTGCGGAAGTCGGCCTCGGGGATTTCCACCTCATCGAGGAAAACGCGTCCGCTTTCCAGGCCGACTCGGCCGAGCAGCGTGTCTTTGATGGCGCGCGGCTGCTCAAAGATCTCTTTGAGCATGAAATGCTTGTAGCCGCCCTTTTCGGCCATCACCGGGTCCCACAAAATGTGCGACAGCTGGCGCCGGACGGCTTTGCCGTCGAAATCGGTCAGCGCGACGCCCTGGGGGGTCAGTACGGCCACATCGCCGTCGTTGAGGAAGAACATGTCGCGCGTATGGCTGAGGATGGCGGGTACATCGGAGGCCACGAAAAACTCCTGCTGGCCCAGGCCGACCACCACCGGGGGACCGCAGCGCGCGGCCACGATCTTATGCGGATCGCTGCTCGAGATGACACTGATGGCAAAAACGCCATGAATATTCTTAAGGGCGCGGCGAACGGCGTCTTCCAGCTTGCCGTCGAGATACTTTTCGACCAGATGCGCGATAACTTCCGTATCAGTTTCGGTCTTGAACAAATGGCCTTCGGCGGTCAGCTGCTTGCGAAGGGCGAGATAGTTTTCGACGATGCCATTGTGGACGACGACGATATTGCCGTGACAATCGCGATGGGGATGAGCGTTCTCCTCGGTGGGACGCCCGTGGGTGGCCCAGCGTGTGTGGCCGATGCCGTAAGAACCCGACAGCGGCCGGGTCCGAATCACGTCCTCCAGGTTGCGCAGTTTGCCCGAAGCGCGCCGCACATCAAGCGTGTTGGCGCCATTTAAGACGGCTACTCCTGCCGAATCATAACCGCGGTATTCGAGACGCCGCAGCCCGTCCACAATGACCGGCACCGCCTCGCGGCTGCCAATGTAACCGACAATTCCACACATAAGGAGAAAAACTGGGTACTACCTAGTGTACGGGGTTTGGTGAACAGGCGGGTTTCAGAAAATACTGAAGCGGCGGAGGCGGGAAAAACGGCTAGTCGAGCAGATCGACCCGGTACTCTTCTATAACGGGATTCGAAAGGACGTCGCGCGCTACGGAATCAAGCAGTTGGACGGCCGAATCGCGCGGCGTGTCGGGAGAAAGCGCGATCTCGAAATACTTACCCTGCCGCACGCCGGCGATCTCCTTGTGTCCTAATCCGTGCAGGGCGTTGCAGATGGTCTGGCCCTGCGGATCGAGAACCGTCGGCTTCATCGAGACGTAGACGCGCGCTTTCATCAGTTCCCATTGTAGAGACTGGGGCGGGTTATCGGTACCGGAACGGTCGGAATTCCAGCGATGCGGAAAACAGATTGAAGTCAAATTGTTTTTGCTATAAGGTAGAACGTAAAGGGCGAGGTTTTATCGTTAAGATCTGCATTCTGGCGTCGAGCAGTTCCGGTAACGCGGCGTTCTTGTCCACCGAGCGGACACGCTTGCTGATCGATGCCGGTATCGGACGGCGTGAATTGGCCAAGCGGCTGGCGGCTATCGGCGAAGATCTGGCCCAGATCGACGCCGTCCTCGTCACCCATGAGCATTCCGATCACGTGGCCGGATTAGCGGCGCTGGCGCGCTTCTGTTTCGCTCGCCGCGCGCGCCACTTGGCGGTCTTCGCGACCGAACGCACGGCTCCCTATCTCGAATGGGGCGAGTGTGTGCCGGCGGTGGAAACCTTTCAGGCGGGCTGCGGGTTCACCATCGGCGATTTCGATATTTCGAGTTTCACCATCCCGCATGATGCCGTTGATCCGGTGGGCTACACAGTACGTGCGGAAGGAATCAAAGTGGCGATTGCCACGGATCTCGGCTATATCCCTGATTCGCTTCGGGTGCACTTCCGCGATACCGATGTGCTGATGCTCGAATCCAATCACGATCTGGAGATGCTGCGGGTCGGCCCCTACCCGTGGTCGGTGAAGCAGCGCGTCATGAGTCGCCGCGGCCATCTCTCGAACGAAGTAACGGCCGAGTTCATACGCAACGATCTCGATAGCCGCGTCTCCACTCTGATTCTCGGCCATTTGAGCGAGCATAATAATCACCCGGAGCTGGTGCGGCGAGCCGGATACGACGCGCTCGACGGGCGCGCGCTTTTCACCCAGCTGTTTGTGGCAGAGCCGGGGACTCAGTCGCCGGTGTTTTCGTACTGATCGCTCTTCCCTATCATCACGGCACGCGGCGCGAGAACGCCAGCGGCTGCCGGGCGGCTACAATACAACTTCCGAATGACTGAGCAGATTTCGCGCGCGCGAGGAATTCGCGGCGCTATTGCTGTGCCCGGCGACAAGTCGATCTCGCATCGTTATGCCATGCTGGCGTCGATCGCCAAGGGAAGCTCAAAGATTTACAACTACTCGACTGGCGCCGATTGCCATTCGACGCTGGGCTGCATGCGCGCGCTCGGAATCGAGCACGAATTCGCAACCGAGAACGATACGCCTGTGCTCAAGGTGCACGGCAAGGGGATGCGCGGTCTCCGCCAGGCGAGCGGCGTGCTCGATGCGGGAAATTCGGGTTCGACGATTCGCATGCTTTCGGGTATTCTTGCCGCTCAGCCGTTTTCGACCACGCTGGCCGGCGATGAATCGCTTTCCAAACGCCCGATGCGCCGGATTATGAAACCGCTGGCTGAGATGGGCGCGCGCATTGAGGCGGCCAACGAACAATTCCCACCACTCACCATTCACGGCGGCCCGCTGCGCGCGATCGCGTACCAGACGCCGGTCGCGAGCGCGCAGGTGAAGAGCTGTGTCCTGCTGGCCGGGCTTTATGCCGAAGGCGAAACCAGCGTGACCGAAAGCATCCAGACCCGCGACCACACCGAAATTGCGCTGCGCGAGCTCGGCGCCGACGTTCGTGTCCAGCCGCGATTCGTTCGTCTGCGCGGTCCGGTTACGGAACTCCATGCGCGTGAACTGGCCGTGCCGGGCGACCTTTCGAGCGCGGCATTTTTTCTCATTGCCGCTCTGCTGGTTCCCCATTCGGAGCTGATCGTCTCCGGGGTCGGCTTGAATCCGACCCGCACCGGACTGCTCGATGTTCTGCGAGCGATGGGTGCTGCAATCCACGTACTTCATCTGGAAGAGCGAAACGGCGAGATGATCGGTACGCTCGAAGCGCGCACTTCGATGCTCAAAGGCGGAGTCATTGAAGGCGCGACCACGGCTGCCGTGATCGACGAGCTGCCGATCCTTTCCATACTGGGGGCGGCCAGCGAAACCGGACTCACCGTGCGCGACGCCGCCGAACTCCGCGTGAAGGAAACCGATCGAATTGAAAGCATCGCCCACAACCTGCGCGCCATGCAGATCGAAATCGAAACTGCGCCGGAAGGCTTTTACATTCCCGGCCGGCAACGTTTCCAGCCGGCAGCGATCGAGTCCTACGGCGACCACCGGATCGCCATGGCCTTCAGCATCGCCGGACTGCTCGCCGACGGTACCACGTACATTCACGGCGCCGAAGCCGCTTCCGTCTCGTTTCCGGAGTTCTACAATACTCTCCGCGGCATCATCCGATAGCCGAATCCCCTATGGAAGAGTCTCTCGACCCTGATCTCAGCCACGAGACGCTGATCCACGATCTCAACAACGTGTTCGAGACGATCACCGAGGCCGCGGAATTACTCAACTCGGACCGGCGCTGGAAACTGCTGGCGGCAACGCTTGGGCGCAGTGTGCGGCGAGGCAAACGGCTGCTCGGTGCTTTGCCTGATGGCACGCCTAACCTTGCGGCCATTGTCGAGGATGCGATTCAGTCCGTGAACGATTACTGCGTGGCGGCGCGCAAACCACGTCTGCGCTGGGTACGGCGCGTACCGGCTGACGTGCGGCTGCCGGGTTCGTCCAAAGACTGGGAACGCGTCTTCGTTAATTTGTTCTTGAACACGGCGCAGGCTGTACGCCGGCCGGGCCGGATCGAAATTGAAACGGAGCGTGCCCAAGATACGCTCGTGATCACGATTTCGGATAACGGTCCGGGAATTCCGGCTGAGATTCTGCCCGGCCTTTTCCGCCCGCATGTCTCGACGAAGGCCGATCGCTCCGGGCGCTCCGGGCTGGGGCTGCACATCGTGGCTTCGATCGTGAAGAAGTACTCGGGACGCGTCGGAGCCGCCAATCGCGAGCGCGGCGGAGGGGCGATTTTCACCATTTCGCTGCCTGTTACGTAAAGGCGGCGCTTGCTAACGAATGAAGTATCTCTGCATTCATTGCCATTTCTATCAACCTCCGCGCGAAAACGCCTGGCTCGAACAGATCGAACTGCAGGACTCGGCCTATCCGTATCACGACTGGAACGAACGCATCACCGCCGAGTGCTACGCCACGAATCTGGCCGCGCGCATTCTTAACGAGCAGCAGCAGATCACGCGCATCGTCAATAACTACTCCAAAATCAGCTTCAACTTCGGCCCAACCCTGCTCTCCTGGGCAGCCGAACATGCGCGCGAGATGTATCGCGGTGTGATCGAGGCCGATAAGCGCAGCGTGAAGCAGTACTCCGGGCACGGCTCGGCGCTGGCTCAGGCTTATAACCACATCATCATGCCGCTGGCGAACCGGCGCGACAAGGAGACCCAGATTCGCTGGGGTATGGCGGATTTCCGCTACCGCTTCGGGCGCGAGGCCGAAGGCATGTGGCTGCCGGAAACCGCCGTTGACACCGAAACGCTCGAGCTGATGGCGGAAGCCGGTTTATCGTTCACCGTCCTGGCTCCGCATCAGGCCAAAGCTATTCGTCCGATTGCGGGCGGTTCGTGGCAGGATGTGTCCGGCTCGAAGATCGATCCGCGGCGCGCCTATCTGTTTCGCACGCCCGGCGGAAAGACGATTAATCTGTTCTTCTACGACGGCCCGATCTCGCAGGCTGTCGCTTTTGAGAAGCTGCTCGAAAACGGCGAAAAGTTCGCGACGCGTCTGCTGAGCGGATTGTCCGCAAGTGCCTCGGAAGCACAGCTGGCGCACATTGCGACCGATGGCGAAACTTACGGTCATCACCATCGCCACGGAGAGATGGCGCTGGCCTACGCGGTCGATCAGATCGAAGCAAGACGGCTGGCGCGCGTGACGAATTACGGCGAATTCCTCGAGATCGCGCCCCCCGCGTGGGAGGTGCAGATCTTCGATCGAACCTCCTGGAGCTGCGTGCACGGAGTGGAGCGCTGGCGCAGCAATTGCGGCTGCAATGCAGGCCGGGCCGGCTGGAACCAGCAATGGCGGCAACCGTTGCGCGAAGCTCTGGACTGGCTGCGCGATTGGGCCGCGCCGCACTTTGAAGCGCTCGGGCTCGCGTTCCTGCGCGATCCCTGGGCTGCGCGTGATGCGTACGTCTCCGTCGTGCTCGATCGCCATCCGGATGTTCGCGAGCAGTTCGGCAAAGAGCATTTTCTACGGGAGCTGACAAGCGATGAAGAGGTACGGGTCTGGAAGCTGATGGAGCTGGCACGCAACGCGATGCTGATGTACACCAGCTGCGGCTGGTTCTTCGACGATCTCTCGGGCATTGAAACCGTTCAGGTCATCCAGTATGCGGGGCGGGTGGTCCAGCTTGCCGCTCAGCTATTTGGCGAGAACGTCGAGTCTGAATTTCTTGCGCGTCTGGAAGGCGCGCGCAGCAATCTGGCCGAGCATGGTTCGGGTGCTGATATCTATCGCCGGCATGTGAAACCGGCCATGGTCGATCTCGAAAAGGTGGGCGCGCATTACGCGATCAGCTCTTTGTTCGCGCCTTACGGCGACTGTACCGATGTTTTTTCGTACGAGGTCAAGCGGCTCGATCATCACGCGCGCGAGGCCGGCAAATTGCGGATGGCTCTCGGTAATGCACGCTTCACGTCAAAGGTGACTCAGGAACAGGAAGATCTCACATTCTGGGTCGTCCATTTCGGCGATCACAACGTGGCGGGCGGCGTGCGTCGCTTTGAGTGCTCCAATGCGTATCGCGAACTGCTCGAATCAATCAGCGATGCGTTCTCACGGGTGGATATTCCCGAGGTCGTGCGGTTGCTCGACAAGCGATTTGGTGAAAAGACCTTTTCGCTGCGATCGCTCTTTCGGGACGAACAGCGCCGCATTCTGCGCCTGATTCTTTCAAGCACCGCGGCGGAGGCAGAAGCCGCGTACCTGCAGATCTATGAGCATCACGCAGCTCTCATGCGCTTTCTCGCGAATCTCGGCACGCCAATGCCGCGCGAGTTCGCGGCCGCAATTGAATACGCCATCAACACACTGTTGCGACGCGCTCTCGCCGCCGAAGAGCTGGACGGCAATCGGGTGAAAACGCTGCTGCAGGAAGCCGACGCCAGCCACACCACATTGGATAAGACGACGCTCGAGTTCCAGCTGCGTCATAAGCTCGAGCTGCTGGCGCGGCGCCTGGCCGAACATCCGGTCGATCTTGAAAAACTCGGCGCTCTTCGGCGTGCGCTGGAGATTTCGCGATCCATGCCCTTTGCCGTGAATCTCTGGGCGGTGCAGAACGAGGTCTATTCGCTCCAGGCAACCGCCCATGCCAGAATGCGCCGCCGGGCCGCGCGCAGCGATAAGAAGGCCAAGGAGTGGATTGAAGGCTTCCACGCGCTGAACGAGCTGTTAAGCATCCGGCTCGCGTAAAACGGGCACTCCGCGGTCGTCGTTGCCTATTGAGGCCGCGGCAGAATGCGAAAGGTCAGCATGGCGGATCGTTGTCAACTAAAAATTTAGGATACGGGCGCCGGCGCCCGCCGGATCGCAGCACTGGACCGACTGCCTCGCGATGAGCGGATAGGGCCATTCGTTATCATGATTCCGAAGCATGCCTGCAGACGCCGGAACAGACCAGCTAGGCCACAAGGTGATCGAGGTAATTGCGCGTACGCAGCGGATACCGGTAGAATCCGTGACGCCCGACAGCACGTTCGACCAGCTCAAGATCGATTCGCTCGACGGTATCAACATTGTTTTTGAGCTCGAAAAAGAGTTCAACATCGACATCCCCGATGAAGGCGTGGCGCGTCTGAAAACCGTGCGCGAGACCATCGACGGCGTGCGCCAGCTGGTCGAAAAAAAGAGCGAGACGGCAGCTTCCGGCGCAGTATGAAGCGCGTGGCGATCACGGGTCAGGGAATCGTCTGCGCGCTCGGCAATAATCTTGGCGAATGTTGGGCCATGACGACCAGCGGGCAAACGGCCATCGCTCCGCTCCGCGACCCGGGCTCGCCTCCGTACAAGTTCCAGACCGGTGCCGAGGCACGGAATTTCGAGCCGCTCGCGCAGTTTACGGAAAAAGATCTTGTGATACTTGAACGTTTCGCGCTGTTCGCGGTGGCGGCGGCCCGCGAAGCCGTGGCCCAGAGCGGGCTGCGGTTTGAGGGCGAACTCGGCGAGCGCACGGCGATTGTCACTGGCAGCAGCGTGGGAGGCCAGTTTGCCGAAGAAGAAGGTTATCAGCGGCTGTATCGGGAAAACAATCCGCGCGTAGCACCGCTCACGATTCCGCGCACGATGGCCAACGCCGGCGCGAGCCAGATTTCACTCGAATTTGGTATCCACGGCCCGGCTTACACAGTTTCGACCGCGTGTTCTTCTTCCAACCACGCCATCGGCCAGGCCTTCTGGATGATCCGCAGCGGGCAGGTGAAAGCGGCCGTTACGGGTGGGAGCGAGGCTGTGTTTTCGGAAGGGTTGCTGCGTGCGTGGGAAGCGATGCGCGTGGTTTCTCCCGAGCCATGCCGGCCTTTCTCAGCCGACCGGCGCGGTCTGTCGCTCGGCGAAGGCGGCGCGATGTTTGTGCTGGAAGAATGGGAACACGCTCGCGCACGCGGCGCAGCCATTATTGGCGAAGTTGTCGGATTCGGCATGAGTTCCGACGCGCATCACATCACCCAACCCTGCGCTTCCGGTCCGGCGCGCGCCATGCAGTGGGCACTTGAAGATGCGCAGCTTTCGCCGGAGGAGATCGACTACATCAACGCGCATGGCACGGGCACGCAGGCCAACGACGCCACCGAAAGCGAAGCCATTCGCAACGTTTTCGGCGCCGCTGCCGAACAAGTTCTGGTAAGTTCCACCAAGTCGCTGCACGGCCACGCGCTGGGAGCAGCCGGAGCCATCGAGGCCGTTCTGACCAGCCAGGCTTTGCGCTGCCAAACCGTTCCGCCGACGGTCAATTTCCGGGAACGTGACCCAGCTTGCAATCTAAATATTGTGGCCAACGAAGCGCGCCGAGCGCCGTTGCGAACGGCTCTTTCCAATACTTTCGCCTTCGGCGGCTTGAATGCAACGCTGGTGCTTCGCCGCGGCCCGGATCAATGATCACCAACCCGCGTGAAATGCGAAGCCAAGAACACGCGCGGGCGTCTAAAGGAGAGTCAAGACTGTGAAAATTTCGATTGGAGCGGATCACGCCGGCTTCGATATGAAACGCGACCTGATCCAATATGTCGAGAAGCTGGGCCACCAGGTGCACGATGTGGGTACCTACGAACCGGGCAAGCCCGACGATTACCCCGATTACGCCGCACTGGTTGCCGAAGAGGTACGCTCCGGGCAGGCCGATCGCGGCATCCTGGTGTGCGGCAGCGGCGTGGGCGTGTCGGTCGCGGCCAACAAGTTCAAGGGCATTCGCGCCGCCATGTGCCACGATCACTATTCGGCGCACCAGGGCGTAGAACATGATGATATGAATGTGCTCGTGCTGGGGGCGCGTATCATTGGCCAGATGATGGCGCAGGATGTTACGCAGGCTTTTCTCGGGGCCAAATTCAGCAACGAAGAGCGGCACGTGCGCCGCTTAAATAAAGTGAAAGGAATCGAAGAAAATGAGTTCCGCTAGAACGCAGAGCGCGACCAGCGGCGATATGTTTTCGCTGAAGCCTGGCCCAATAGAGAGCGCCTACGAGCAGGCCAGGAAAAGCTGGGAAAGCGCGGGCAACACCGAAAAGCTTTGGAAGAAAGACGCTGCGCTTTGGACCAACACCGACGAGAGCAAATGGCTCGGCTGGCTCGATATCGTTCACGAGGAACTCGCCAACGTATCGCGCTTCAAAGCGCTGGCCGCGGAAGTGAAGGAGGACGGGTTCGAGCACATTCTGCTGCTCGGCATGGGCGGCTCAAGCCTGTGCCCGGAAGTTTTCAGCCTGACCTTCGGCCGCCAGCCAGGTTGGCCCGAACTGCTGGTTCTCGATTCAACCGACCCCGCGCAGATTCGCCGTTTTCGCGAGCGCATCGATCCAGCGCGCACGCTGTTCTGTGTGTCGAGTAAATCGGGAACTACGCTCGAACCGAACATTTACATGCAGTATTTCTACGACGAGACAAAGAAAGTCGTCGGCGGCAATGCGGGCAATCATTTCATCGCGGTCACCGATCCCGGCTCAAAGCTCGAAGGCGTCGCCAAAGAACTCAAGTTCCGGCGCGTTTACCATGGCGTGCCGAGCATCGGCGGCCGCTATTCCGCGCTTTCGGATTTCGGGCTGGTGCCGCATTCGGCAGCCGGTCTCGATACCGAGAAGTTGCTCAAACATGCGGAAAGAATGGTGGAAGCCTGCAAGCAGCCGAAGGTGGAGGACAATCCCGGCGTTGCGCTTGGTATCGCGCTCGGCGTGGCAGCCACAAAATTCGGACGCGACAAGCTCACCGTGATCTGTTCGCGTTCGATCTCCGATTTGGGCGCGTGGCTGGAACAGTTAGTGGCGGAATCGACCGGCAAGCAGGGGCACGGCATCATACCCGTCGATCGTGAACCGCTGGTGGCGACCGACAAATACGGAAAGGATCGCATCTTTGCCTACATTCGCTATGCCGGCGATGGCGGCGGCGAAGAGGAAGCGACCGTAAACGCGCTCGAGCAGGCCGGTCAGCCTGTCGTGCGCGTGGTTCTGAGCGATCTCTACGATCTCGGTCAGGCTTTCTTCCAGTGGGAAATTGCAACTGCGGTGGCCGGGTCGCTGCTCGGCATCAACGCCTTCAATCAGCCGGATGTGGAGGCCAGCAAGATCGTCACGCGCGAGCTCACATCCGAATTCGAAAAGACCGGCTCGCTGCCAGCCGAGAAGCCGATCCTGGAGCAGGAAGGCATCAAGCTCTTCACGGACAAAGAAAATGCCGAGGCGCTGCTCAAAGGCAACGGCACGCTCGGCGCTGTGATCCGCGCGCATCTGGACCGCATCAAGACCGGCGACTATTTCGGGCTTCTGGCGTACATTCCCATGTTCCCCGAGCATGAAAAAGCGCTCGAAGAGATTCGCAAGCAGGTGCTCGAGTCGAAACAGGTCGCAACGGTTCTCGGCTTCGGCCCTCGTTTCCTGCACAGCACCGGGCAGGACTACAAGGGCGGCCCGAACTCGGGTGTGTTCCTGCAGATTACCTGCGATGAAGCGCACGACTTGCCGGTTCCCGGACAAAAGTACACGTTCGGCGTAGTGAAAGCGGCTCAGGCGCGCGGCGATTTTCAAGTATTAGCCGAACGCCACCGCCGCGCTCTGCGTGTGCATCTGGGAACGGATGTCTCGAAAGGCCTGAAGCAGTTGCGCGATCTGGTGTTCGCGGCGTTAGCGCATTAAGAAAGTACGGTGACGAGCTCGTTCGGGAATGGCGCCCGCTCAGCAGGTTAGATCGGGCTCCAGGTCCCGTCGCTCTGCTGCTTTTCCTGTTCCTGCTTTTTCTCGCGCGCTTTTTCCGCAGCAGACTTGCCGCCTTTGAAATACAAATGGACGGTGACGTTGTGAGTCGAAGGATCGGCTGAATAATCCGAGCGCGCATCGGCGAGATTATCGAAGATGCCCTCCTGCTGCACGCGCTTCAGAAAAAAGTCCGGGTATTCGGGATTGAACGGATGGCCTTGCTTCTCTCCCCAGAGCCGGGCGATGACGGGCTGGGTCGTGATATCCAGCCCCTGGATATCAAGCGTCTGAAAATTGTAAACGGCCCCGGGGGTCACGTTGTAGACCAGGTTGACCACGCGTTTGGTGTCATCCGGCTGCGGCTCGGCGGTGATACTCGCATCGAGCAAGCCGCGATGCCGCATCTTCTTGAGCAAGTCGAGGCGAAAATTATCCGCCTGCTCGCTGTTGTACGGCTGGCCCGGCTTGAACGGAATGGTGGAGCGGATCTCGTCTTCGTCCAGCCCCTGGCCGCGGAAGCGAATGGAGCCAAATTTGAACTGCGGTCCATCTTTGATCTGCACCTTTACGATGACGCCCAAATTCGTCTTCGCCGGTTCCGTTTCGATTTTTGGAAAGCTTACGGCCGCGTAGCCTTTCGCTGCATAGAGCGGCCGAATCGCGCCATCCAGAATGAGCTTGAGGCGCATATCGGAGAGCGGCACGCCGATGGCGACCTGATTGACGGCTCGCAGAATCGTACCGGTATCGACGGCCTGGTTACCCGAGACTTCCACTTGTGAAATGGTCGGAGCCGGCGTGTCGGGCGAGAAAAGAACCGTCAGCTGCTGAGGATCGTCGTTCGAGATAGCAGCTCGTACCTTAACCTTCTGGTTATCCTCGGCCAGGCAGCTTTCGAGCGCCGACTGGTACCGATGTAGAACGCCTTCGGTGCCCGGAATGCGATCCGAGTAGAGATCCACATGCTGCTTCAGACAGGCCCGCAACTGGTCATCGGGCACATGGAAGCGGTCGAAGCGTATCGGAAAGGTCTGCTCGTTCTCTGCAACGACGAAGGTGACCTGGTAGGGAGGCGCCGCTCCAACCCCGGTGCGGTACTCGTAGGAAACGTTGTTGAAGAGCTCGCTGGCCTGGAGCTTAACGCGGGCGGCATCGATCTTCGCCGCGTCCACTCGCTCGCCGATCTTCAGCCCGGCTTCGCGAACGATGTCCGCGGATGAATAAAGGTGGTTTCCCTTAACCGTGACCGATTCCAGCGGGCCCGGCGGGGGAGCCTTTTTCGCTGCGCTCTGTTGGCCGGCATTCAGGGAAACACCGCACCAGACAAACGCGGCCAGCAACAACAACGCGCGCATAAAGGTTC
Source organism: Terriglobia bacterium (assembly GCA_021325235.1). Taxonomy (GTDB): domain Bacteria; phylum Acidobacteriota; class Terriglobia; order Bryobacterales; family Bryobacteraceae; genus Bog-105. The sequence continues at coordinate 646,014 of JAJPHN010000025.1, forward strand.
TGATTTCATGATACGTACGCGCTTGCCGGTCAGTTGCGGGCAAGTTTCAGATGGCGCGAACGCCTGAACCGCCGGACAGAAATTTCACTTCGCAAGAAACCGCGCAGAGCCCGTACATCAAGCCGGGCCTGCGCGGCGCAGATTCACGCAACTCGCTGAAATAAAGCGGACGCGCGTTCAAGCGCGTCCGCGAGCAACTTACTCTTTGCTTTTCCCGGCTGTATGCGTGTGATGGTTAATGTTGCCGTGCTCGTCCTTGTACTCGCGCGACTTCAGGTCTGACGACTCCGATCCCGAGCTGCGAGAATGCGAGCCGGATTCGTGCTCCCGGCCCTTCGTGCTCCCGGATTCGTGGCGAGACCGGGGATCTTCGCTGCTCCTGTGCGGATGTTTGCCGGTTCCTTGTTCACCTTTGTGCTCTGCCATAGTCATACCTCCGAAAGTCAGATCAAACGAGCTCCCAATCGACCTCGCACTGTTACAGTTCCTGGAAGAGAATGGTTGTTCAGGACAGGTAAAGAATGTCGGAAGAAAGCCCAGAGCGAATGGAAGATCCCGAGGAGTTAGCGGGAGACGCAAGCGAGGACAGCTTCGAAGAGCCTGATACCGCCGAACCGCCACCCGTCGTCGGGGACGGAACGGAAGAGGAAGACAGTGTTCTGGCGTTTCCGATCGTGGGAATCGGGGGATCGGCGGGTGGGGTGGAGGCCTACATCGAGCTGTTTCAGCATCTGGCGCCGGATCTGGGCATGGCGTACGTCGTGATCCCGCATCTGCACGCGGATCAGACCAGCTACTTACCCGAGATTATTTCTCGGACCACGGCGATGCCGACCAGGAGCATCGAAGACGGGCTGCGGCCCGAGCCGAACCACGTATATGTCCTGATGGTATGGACCCCGCCTGGTGGTTGACTGGGCTGAGGAGGTTCTACAGAGATGGCAGTGAAGGTGATCGGGCTGGATATCGCAAAGCATGTGTTTCAGCTTC
>JAJPHN010000010.1 GCA_021325235.1 Terriglobia bacterium
CTCAGCCGCAGCTGGCGCAAGCCATACATCAAATCGGCACGAGTCTGATCGAGCCAGGCAGCAACGTTCATGTCGCGAGTGCTCTCTTTCTGAATCGAGTAGTTGCCCAGCCTGCGTCGCGCCGCGCACACGGCGTCTTCGTGAGACATGCCCTGCGCTTCGAGACGCTCGCTGCTTTCCGCCAGATGATGCGCGAGCTCGTCTCGCAGCTCGCGATCCAGCTCTTCAGACCGGAAAACGTTCCGCCAGCGCGTGAACCAGGGCATAAGCGTTTCCTCAGGAGTAACGCAGCACGCGCGCCACGCCGCGGGTCAGCTGCGTCCATTTTTCGCACTCGGCGGCAAGCTGCTTTTCGCCGCGCGCCGTGATCGAGTACATCTTCGCTTTCCGGCCTTTGTCGGTGATTTCCCACTTCGCCGAAATCCAGCCGTCCTGCTCCATTCGATGCAGCGCCGGGTAAAGCGAACCCTCTTCCACCTGCAGCAATTCGTTCGATACCGCATGGATCAGCTCCAGCAGGCCGTAACCGTGCAGCGGACCGCGCGATTTGAGCATGCGCAGGATCAGCAGCGTGAGCGTGCCCTGGAGTTTGTCGTTCGGACTTTTTGGCATAGGTAGCTAGGTAAAGCTAGCTAGGTATAGAGTAGACTCGAATCGCGGCCGTGTCAAGCGCGAGAAAATAGGCCGGGGGTTAGCCATGAAAACAGAATTTTTCGGAGTTGCTCCGCTGCTGCAGGTCTTTGACATGCCCATCGCGCTCCGCTTCTATCGCGACGTGCTCGGCTTCGCGGTTCTCCACCAGTCTCAGGAAGGCGACGACGCCGACTGGTGCCATCTCTCCCGCGGCGGCACCGAAATTATGCTCAACACCATGTACGAGCGCGAGAATCGCCCGTCACAGCCTGACATCGCGCGCTCGGCTGCTCACAGCGACACCGGCCTGTTCTTCGCCTGCCGCGATCTCGACGGCGCTTATCAGCATCTCCGCTCCCATGGCATCGATCTTCAGCCCCCGCGCGTGGCTCCCTACGGTATGCGTCAGCTCTGGTTCCGCGATCCAGATGGCTACGGACTCTGCTTTCAGTGGCCTTCGAACGAACGCTGGGCGGAAGACTGGCGCAAGCGCTACGGCTTCGCTGCCTGACCGGCCTCAGCGCCGAGCAGTCGACGGTTCAGCGCGCCCCCGGCAAACAACATTTCCTCCAGCGCGCGATCCACGGCCGCCGCGCTGAGAAGTGTTCCTGAATTCGAATCAGCCTCGATCTGCGATTGCGCGCAGCGCCGCATCAGCTCTTTGATAAAGGCCGCACTCACACCTTTAGTCCGTGCAACAATCGTCCCCAGCAGCTCCTCCGGAATTTCCAGCCCGCGCGTATAAAGCTTCGTCAGCCGCGCACGCCCTTCCTCGTCGGGAAGCGGAAATTCAATCGCCTGATCGATGCGCCCGGGCCGCGAAACCAGTGCCGGCTCGATCTGTTCGGGCCGGTTCGTGGTCAGGATAAAGATCACCTCCACGTCTTCACGCAGGCCGTCCATTTCGTTCAGCAGCTTGTTCAGAAGAATCTCCTCGCCCGGGCCTCGCATCTGCGTTCGCTCGCGCGCAATCAGATCGACATCCTCGATCACCATCAGCGAAGGCTGTAGAAACCGCGCCAAACGGAAATATTCGCCGAGCAGACCCACCTGCTCGGCCGTAATCAGCAGCGTCGTGTGGCCGGGCAGCTGCGAGGCGAGATAGTGGATGGTGTGTGTCTTCCCTGTTCCCGGCGGACCGTAGAACAGCAGGCCTTTGCGCGCCTGGAAACGCAGCAACTTGAGTGCCTGCCGGGCGTTGACGAAATCGCGGATGTTCCGATCGAGCAGATCGAGTGTCTTGCGCGGAAGGATGACGTCGTCGCGCTTCACCTGCGCCAGCCGGTGCACTTTCACCATGCTGCCGCCGCCGCGCGGGTCCATCTGTGCCTCGAGCGAGATCACGCGCCCGCGATAGGTGCGGCCTTGCGCAATCAGCCGCTCGATCTCGCCCAACATCTGCTCAGAAACAGGCGCTGCGGTTTCGCCTGCGGGAAACGCGAGCTCCAGATGAACACCGGTTTGAAAGCCGAACCGTCCTCCCGGCGCAAACAGAACCGCGAACGGAACTCTTCCGGCACGCGCCAGCCACAGCGCATTCTTGAGACAGCGGGCTGGCATCGAATCCCCCACGTCGATTTCGTCGAACTGCAGCGGCCCCACGTCGATTGGGAACTGCTGGTTCGCGAGCACGTTGGCGAGCGTCGGAATTTCCATTCCGGGATGCGGCGAAACCAGTCCGAGCAGCTTCGTGCCGGAATACTTCTGAAGCAGTTCCTCGACTGCAAGCTGAACATCCAGGCGAGCCGAAAGCGGAAACTGACGAGCCGCCGTCGCAACCTCACCGGCCGGCACGCCAAAATGACTCAGCAGCTTCTTGCGCAGCTCACCGCCGCTCTGACTCGCATTGCCGAACGAGAAAACGAATCCCATGTCGTAGGCGATTATGGACGGCTGCGTTTCGCGTTTTTCGATTTCGTGCGGGCGCTCTTCTCAACCCGCAGTTTCCATGCCGCGTGCAGAGCGCCCGCGAGTTGATCTTCGGAAGCTCCGGCGAGCCGGATATGGGTCGCGCCATTGCGTCCCCAGCCGCCTTTTACCGGCAGAAAGATTGCGGGTGCTTCTGAAACAAAAGCGGCCTGCTGTTCCGGATCGAGCATCAGATTGCCATAACCCTGATCAACAGCCGCAAGCGTTGCGAAAATGCGCCCTCCCACCCGAAAGTCGACTGCGCCCATATGCGAGCCCTCTTCCGCTCCGTGAAGCGACAGCGCTAGTCGGCGAAAATCGGACGGAGTCACGGCGCGTCTATTCGATATACCACGGCACGTTCAGCACCGAAATGTGATTCGTGCCCTTCATGAGCAGATTCGTTTTGAGCAGCGTGGCGCGCTGGGAGTGAAGAAAATAGTTATACCAGCGCCGCTCCACAATCTCCGGAACGATCGCCACAATGCGGCAATCGGGATGCTGTTTCGCCAGTTCAAGCACGTAATCGACGATCGGCGCCACCACGAACCGGTACGGCGATTCGATGCAGACCAGCTTCGGAACCGGACGATTCGCCGCGCGCGCCGGAGCCACAACGTCCTGCTCCCATTGCTCGCGGAAATCATCGTGCTCCTCTCCCGCGCCTGAGACGTAGATCGCATGAATGTCGTCCGATATCGCGAACGCGCTGCATAGCGCGGCTTTCGCCAGGGCGCTCCAGCGCTGCATCGGCAGCACGACACGCAGATTCGGCGTCTTCTCGATATCGAGCGGTCCGGGGCTGGCGACTTGTTCGAGTGTCTTGTCGTAATGGCTGCGTACACGATACATCAGCAACAAAATCGCCGGAATTGTGACGACGGTGATCCAGGCGCCTTCCATGAATTTCGCCAGAATCACCACCAGCACCGTGATGCCGGTCGCCAACGCGCCCAGTCCGTTGAGGAACATGTTCGTCCTTACGCGCTGGCCGCCCTGCCGTTTCCAGTGTGCGACCATGCCCGCCTGCGACAACGTGAAAGCCAGAAACGCGCCCACCGCATACAGCGGAATCAGCCGATCTGTAACACCGCCGAACGCAATGAGCAGCGCGGCCGTCAGGAAGGCAAGCACCAGCACGCCTTCCGAGTAGACCAGCCGCCGCCCGCGGTTGGCGAAGGAGATGGGCAGGAAGCGATCTTCGGCAATCACCCGGCACACGCGCGGAAAATCCGCGAAAGCAGTGTTTGCCGAGAAGATCAGCACCAGCAGCACTGAGAAGATTGCTACATAGTAGAAGACGCCGCGCCCGCTGATCGCGGCGAATAACATCGAGAGCACGCTCTGGTAATTCGAGCCATTCGGATCGGTGGCCGCGATCTTGTAGGAATGCGTCAGAAACGCGATGCCGCCCAGCATGATCACCAGACAGCCGATAATGATGCCGAGAGTGCGCTGCGCCGTTTTGGCTGTTGGCTCACGAAAAGCGCGCACGCCATTGCTCACCGCTTCCACACCCGTAAGCGCCGTGCAGCCGCTCGAAAAAGCCTTGAGCATCAGCCACGCGCTGAATGCTTCTACAGCATGAGGGGCACTCGGCGGAGCAATCACGGCCTGCGGTGCGCCGCCGCTGAGCATCGTCTTCAGCACGCCCCAGCCAATCGCTGTGAACATGGTCGCCAGGAACAAGTAGGTCGGCACCAGAAACACGCCGCCCGTCTCGCTCACACCGCGCAGATTCACAATGGTGATAATCGCCAGCGCAGCCAGGCACAGCAGCAGCGTTTTCGAATGCAGCGAGGGCACGGCTGACGTCAGCGCGCCGATGCCTGCCGAAATGCCGACCGCGGCCGTGAGCACGTAGTCGATCAGCAGCGCCGAAGCGGCCAGCAAACCGGGAAACGTTCCCAGATTTTCGCGCGCCACTGTGTACGAACCGCCGCCTCCCGGATAAGCCGCAATCGTTTGCCGGTACGACAGGAACACGATCAACAGCAGGATGATAATCGCCGCGCTGATCGGCAGAATGTACGTTACGCCGGCAAGCCCAAGCGGGATCAGCAGCGTAAGCGCGGCTTCCGGACCGTACGCCGCCGAGCTCAGCGCATCGAGACCAAAAATTGGTATGCCTTTGGCCGTGCCAATCTGCTCCGCGCGCTCCTCGGAGCTCGCAAGCGGCCGGCCTATCAGAAAGTCGAGAAGGGACATGCCGCTTCAGGACGACATCTGATCGCGCAGCGTGTAATACCCGATGATGGTTTTTCCATCCAGAATGTCGCCGCGCCGGATCATCGCGCCTACCTCCAGCCAGTCGAACCACTGGATCTGGATGCGTTCGTCGTCCATCAGCTCCTGCTTGCCGGCCGTCAGTTCTTTGGCCAGATAAATGTCCATCTTCTCGCCAACGTACCCGGGACTCGGCCAGAACGTCACCAGCTTCTTCCAGCTCGCCGCCGTGTAGCCCGTCTCTTCCCGCAGTTCGCGCCGCGCCGCTTCGAGCGAGCTCTCGCCCGGGTCGAGCCGCCCCGCCGGCAATTCCCAAAGTTCCTGTCCCGCCGGAAGCCGGAACTGCTTCACCAGCAGAATGCGCTTCCGATCGTCGAATGCGAGCATGACGGCCGAGCCGGGATGCCGCACAGTGTTGCGATGAATCTCGAAGCCGTCCGGATCGGTGGCAACTTCGTCGGTGATCGTGAAAAGCTTATTCTTGAAAACCTCTTTGGACGAGATGATCTTCATAAGTGCTCAGGCGAGTCCGGCGCCATCGTCTTCCGCACGCGGCGCACCTACCGGAATTGTATTCAGATCCGGCTTCTCGCGCGAAATTTCGCGCTCCACTTCCGCCACGACCTCGGGATACTTGCTCGAATGCAGTTGCTTCTCAAAGAGCCGCAGCGCCACACTGACCACATCGCGGTGATGCAGCCGGCCGCCGATGCCGGGCCGGTCTGCCAGCTCCTGCCAGAGCTGATGCACCAGATCGATATCGCTGGGCCACAGGCGCGGCTGATGCGGACCGAGCGAATAAATATGTGCGCTGCCATCGCGAGGCGAAATAATTTCGAGACCCAGCGCGGGCCGCGGCGCCGGCAGATGTTCCCACGCTTCGCCAATCAACCGCGCCTGCTCATCCGGCGTCAGCATCGGCGAGAGCGCGGTCACGATACGCGAAGAGTTGAGCTGCGCCGCTGTAGAAACCAGCGCTGAGGGTTCGTCGCGCCCGGGCACGGTTAGCAGCTCGACATGTTTACCGGCTTTTTCGGCAACCGTCACCACGCGTGTAAACGCCTCCGTCTCGCGCGAGCCGCAGATCTGATCCGGCCGCAGCCGGTGCTCGCTCGAGCTGATCGGACCCAGCCGGTGAACCGCCACTGCCACCACATCCTGTTTCGCCGGGTTGATCTCTTCCAGAATCAGCCGCAAATGATCGAGGCGATTTGGATTGCTCACGTCCACCAGAATGTTGCCGGGCCGCACATGCACACCCTGCGTCGAAACCGCGCCGTGCTCCTCCAGGCGGAACTTCTCGTTATCCGGATCGGCTTCCACCGAAATCCGCCGGTTATGACGCTCCGAGAGTGCAAACGCGGTGAAAAATCCAATCGTAAAGATCGAGCCGGAAATCGTCGCTGTCTTTTTCGTGACGACATTGATCAGCGCCAACAGAAAAAGGCTGCTCGTAATGAGTATCAGCCCGAGCGGAACCTCGGTCCCCCCAATTCGGAAATTCAGCGGCACTTTCCACTCGCGCGCTTCCGGCCGTTTGTAACGCAGCACCAGCACCGACAGCGCCTTCATCGCGAAGCTCCAGATCACGCCGAATGCATACGCCTCGCCGAGCGTCTCCACATTGCCTTTGCTCAGAACGATCGTGATGATCTGCAGCAGCACCACCAGATTGATCAGCCGGTGCGTCGTGCCATATTTGCGATGCGGCTGCCGGAACCAGTCCGGCAGAACGCCATCCTCGGCCACGCGATTCAGCACGCCGTTCGAGCCGATAATCGCCGTATTCACCGCGCCTGACAGAATCAGCGTGCCAACCAGCACCACAAAGGCATGGAAGAGGAGTTTGAGAATCGTCGGCCCGACCAGGTAATTCGAAAGTCCGCCGATCAGGTTGTCGAGGTACTGCGCGCGCTCGCTGTCGGGAATCAGCATCACAGCGAAAAACGAAACCAGCGAAGTGAACAGCAGGCTGTAGACAATCACCACCATGCCGGTCTTCTTGAGGTTCTTGAGCTTGGGCGCTTCGAGTTCGCGATAAACCTGCGCCAGCGTCTCAAAGCCGCTCATCGCCAGCAGCGAATGGCCCAGACCAACCAGAATCGCTACCAGTGTGATCGTCGGCGCCACCGTTCCTTCGAGCCAGCCGAGCGCATCGCTGCCGTAATGCAGGTTGGCTTTGGTCGGCAGCGGCACCGGCTGAAAACCTTTAAGCGCCATCGTGAGCCCGCACCAGCCGATGAGCATCACCACCATAACCGTCGTCACATACATGATCCGCAGCGCTTTTTCGCTCGACTCATGGATGCCGATGATGTTCTGCCACCAGAAATAAACGGTCACCACGAGCGCGAAACCGCCGGCGAATAGCGGCGGCTGCACGTGCAGACCAGTATGTGCATGCTGCGCCAGCTCGTTGATCAGTCCGGCCAGGTACAGTCCCGCGCTCACCGCGCTGATCGGCCCTGTGAGCACATAATCGAACATCAGCGCCGAGACGGAAAATTTCGCCAGCGTCGCGCCCATCGCTTCGTGCACCACTTTGTACACGCCGCCTCGCACAAACATGCTCGAGCTCTCGATGTAAATAGCTCGTATGGCGAAGCCGAACAGCATGATCGCCAGAATGAACCACGGCGCCGATTTGCCGATAGCGCTTTCTGCGATGCCGCCCGCGTAATATGCCGAGGAGGCGAGGTCGCTTAAGACAATCGCGGCCGCCCGCCAGAACGAAATGAACGACAACATGACTGTTGTCGCCACAATGACTTTGGTTTTAGGAGTGATCGCCGGGGAAGACAAAGCTAATCCATTCCTTCGAGGAAGACCGAGGCTCCCATCCGCATACCAATTTAACTGTATCGAGTCCGAAGCAATGCTCCGGGCAAACACAAACGCCGGAAGACAGCGCTGGTCTTCCGGCGTCGCATTTCTCTCATCTGGTTAGATGCGGTGTTACTGCTGTGTGTCTTTCTTTTTGTCCTTGTCCGGGGTCACCGCGTTGGCTACGCCTTTGCCGACGTTCTTGGCAGCGTGGCCGGTGCCTACCGCCATCTTCTTCACGCCGCTTCCCACGCCTTTGCCAAAGCTGACCGCACCGTCGCCCACATGGCCGTCCTTGACATCGTGAGCCATATCTTTACTGCCTTCCTTGATGTCTCTGCCGCCCGCCGGATAGCTGTTCGAAACGTTCTCACCCGAGGCTTTGAACTGCTGCTTCGGCGACGCTTCCTTCACGCCCAGACTGTCTAGCGTCTTCGCGCCGATACGCCCGTCCGCATCCAGATTCTGCGATGCCTGATACTTCTTCAGCGCACCCCGGGTTTGAGGTCCAAGGCGGCCGTCGATCGGACCCGGATCAAAGCCTTTATCCTTCAGCGCTTGCTGCACGTTCTTCACGGTCGCGGAGCTCTGCGCAAACGCTGGAACCGCGGCCAGCGAGGCTGCCAGAAACAGAGCAGCGAAACTTAATCTCATTTGAGTGTCTCTCCTTTTACGTACTTCTGCGGAAAGGTTCCGGAACTTCTGGATTCTAACAAGTTGGACGGTAGTTATGGGCGGATGTGACCGATTATTAGTACATTTTCATGGCCCGTCCTGGCGCCGCGCCGCGATCAGCGATTTCGAAAGGCCCAGAACGCGTTCGCCGAATATCCGCGCCTCCGGAAAAAGTTCGCCCAGTGCGCGCCGGTCGAGCAGATTGAGCTCGTTCAAAAAGTGCTCCAAGTAGTACTTGCGCTCGGCGGCGCTCGGCTTCACGATCTTCTCCCAACCCGTGAAACGATAAATCAGGGCACGCTGCCAGCGCCGCGGAAGAAAGTGGACCAGCGGGAGCATCAGATGCAGTTCAACCGGAAACCGGCGATTCGGCGTCTGTACCCAGTAGGCGCGCCCCACCCGGCGTACTTCGGCGGCGAACTGCCGCTGCTCTTCCCGGCTGCCCACGTGCTCGATCACCGAATTGCTGAAAACAATGTCGAACGACCCGTCGGCGAACGGCAATTGCAAACCGTCCGCCCCCACCTGCGGGTAGCCCAGCGCGGATCGCTCGAGAGCCGAAGGAAGATTCAGCAGCACCACCCGCGGCTGAACCCGCGCCATTCCCCAGATCGCGCTCGAGCCGCCCACATCCAGAATCCGCGTCTCGGAAGTAATCTGAAAGGTCCGTTCGAAAAGCTGCATGCGCCGCGAACGGAAATAACGAAATGCGCGGTCGAGAAAACGGGACTGGTTCACTGGCTCCAGATGGCTGCTATTTTCATATTGCTGCTCGCGGGCGGCTGCGGCTCCCATCATCGTCAGCCCGAGCGCGAGCAAAAAATGCAGGCGGCCCCAGCTTCAACTCCTGCGCCAGAAGCCCGCGTTGAGCGCGACGAACAGAAGCCGTACACCATCGTCGAGGCGCGCCACGTCATCTTCCACGAAAGCTCAGGTATCCATCTGCGCGCCGAATGGCTGCAAGGCCGATTGTACCCGACGCGCAAGGATGTCGTGCCTTCGCTCGACGACCCCACCACCTTCAAAGTCGAAATCGAACAGGGGAAGACCGAAATCAGCCTCGACGATCTCGCAACTCTGCTGCGCAATACCGTTCTCAAGGATTCCCGGTTGAGCGGTATCCGGCTCAAAGCCCTCGGCCCCAACCAGATCCAAATCAATGGGAATTTGCATGAAGTCGTCCCGCTGCCCGTTCAACTCACCGGCGACATCAGCGCGACGCAAGACGGACGAGTCAGCCTCCACATCGATCGCCTGAAAGTCTTCAAGATTCCCTTCAAAGGCATGCTCGGCTTCATGCATCTGAAACCCGCCAGCCTTCTCCACACCCCCGCGCAAAAGGGCATTGAGGCGCATGGCGATTCGCTCTACCTGAGCACCGACGAACTGCTCCCGGCTCCGCGCAACACTGGCATGGTTACATCCGTCCATTGCACTGCCGATGACAAACTCGAAGAGGACTACGGCCGCAAACCCAACGAGAAGCCAGCACTCAGCGACTGGGATCGTACGCGCTGGCGCAATTACATCCGGCTCACCGGCGGTACCATCCACTTCGGCAAGCTCACCATGCAGTCCGCCGATCTGACCCTGCTCGATTCCTCGCCCGGCGACTGGTTCGAATTCGACCTGGCTCACTATCGCCAGCAACTCGCCGCGGGCGAAATGCGCATGACGCCCACCGGCGCGCTGCATGTCTTCGTGCCGGACATCACCAAAATCCAGGCGCTGCATCACCCAAACACCGCGGGTGCAAACTAGAGGTGGGATGAGCCCGCGAATCTCAGCGTGGCGAAGAGTCAAATATGGATGAGCCCGCGAATCTCAGCGTGGCGAAGATTTTAGAAATGGATCGCAGACTGGTTGTCATCACAGGGGCATCGAGCGGAATCGGCGAGGCCTTTGCACGCCGTCTCGCTCCAGGTCACGACTTACTCCTCATCGCCCGCCGCAAAGAGCGCCTGCAATCGCTCGCCGACGAGTTCCAGAACAAATTCGGCACGCAAACCGAGATCCGCGCCGCTGATCTTTCCAACGAAAGCGATCTCGATCAGCTCGCTGCCGAGTTGCGCGCGCGCGCGGATATCGCGCTGCTCGTGAACAATGCCGGCTTCGGCACCAGGGGCCGCTTCTGGGAGACCGATCTCGATTCCCAGGAGCGCATGCACAAGCTGCACATCCTGGCCACGCTCAAGCTCACCCACGCCGTACTCGGCAACATGGTGCGCGAGGATTTCGGCGGCATCGTGAACGTCGCCTCCGTTTCCGCCTTTGTCCACAATCCCGGAACCACGAGCTATGGTGCAACCAAAGCCTGGATGACCGCCTTCACGGAAGGGCTCTATCTCGAGCTGCGCGGCGTCCGTTCGAGTGTCACAGTCCAGGCGCTTTGTCCCGGCTTCACCTACTCGGAATTCCATGACGCTCTGGGTGGGAATCGCTATCGCGCTGCCGGTCCCGCCTGGTGGCATACCGCGGAAGAAGTGGTGGAAGCCTCGCTCGAAGGCCTGCGCCGCCGCAAGCTGATCGTCGTTCCCGGCTGGCGTTACAAGCTGCTCGTTGCGATTGCTTCGAAACTGCCCATCGGCTTGCGTCTCGCTGCCGAATCCGCCACCGGCCGCGCCCGCATGCGCGAAATGCCCGTTCATATCACGCCGCCCAAAGAAATCCCGGAAGGCGACTAACAGGCCCTGCGATATTCTCGGGACTGAATGCTTCGACCGCTCGCGGCCGTTTCTCTATCCATCCTTGTCTTGGCCGCGGTCTCTTATCTTATGGCCGATCAGACCCCTCCCCCACTCGCGCATCGCGACTCATTCGTTGTTGTCGGACTAGAAGCTCGAACCAGCAACGCCCGCGAAATGACCAGCGATGGCGTAATCCCGAAGCTCTGGCAACAGCTCATGGGCAAGAATCTGCTCGCGAAAATTCCCAACCGCACGGGCAACGAAGTCATCGCGCTCTACACCGATTACCAGAGCGATAAAGACGGCGCCTATACCTACCTGCTCGGTGCGCGTGTAAGTGCGGCGGACGCAATGCCCGATGGCATGAAGGCTCGCACTGTTCCGGCCGGCGACTACGCCGTCTTTGAGAAACACGGCAATCTCGCCAACGATGCTGTCGTCGGGCTCTGGAAACAGGTCTGGGCACTCGAAAACGAACACCAGCTTGCTCGCGCCTATCGCACCGATTACGAAGTCCATCATTTCGCGCAAACCGGCGAGACTGCCGTCGAGCTCTGCATCGGCGTAAAACATTGACAGCCATGCAGGGGCGAAGACGCTGGCGCATTGCGCTGCTGCTCGGTATCGGCGTACTCATCAACTATTTCGATCGCGTCAATCTTTCCGTCGCGCACGAAGCGCTTCACAAAGATTTCGGCATCACCAACGAAGGCTACGGCTACCTGCTCAGCGCCTACGTCTGGACCTACGCCGCTCTGCAACTGCCCGTCGGCGTCATCCTCGATCGCTTCGGTGTAAAGCTCGTCGGCCGCATCAGCGCTTTTCTCTGGAGCGTGGCGTCGTTTGCCGCCGCGGCCGCCAATAGCATAGGTTCCTTCTTTGGCGCGCGTCTTCTGCTCGGCGTCGGTGAAGCACCCACCTTCCCGGCTAATGCCAAAGCCATCGGCTACTGGTTCCCCGGACACGAACGCAGCCTCGCCACCGCCTTCTTCGACGCTGCCGCCAAGTTCGCATCCGCCATCGGTGTTCCGCTGATCGGCGCTGCTCTGATTCGCTTCGGCTGGCGCATCAGCTTCGCGCTTACCGGCGTCGTCAGCTTCCTCTTCTTCCTGCTGTTCTACTTTGTTTATCGCGATCCGCAGGACGACAAAAAGTTAACCGCTGAAGAACTCGCGTACATCCGCCGCGCCGATCAGGAGACGCAGATCCATACCGGCTCCGGCCAGCCCGCGCCGCTTGCGTATCTCATCGCGCAGCCTAAAGTGCTCGGACTGGTGGCTGGCTTCTTCGCGTACAACTATTGCTTCTACTTGTTTCTGACCTGGCTGCCCAGTTACTTTTCCGCGCTGCACATGAATCTGCAGCATTCCATTCTCTTCACCAGCGTGCCCTGGTTCTTCGCCACCTTCACCGATCTGCTGGTCGGCGGCTGGCTCGTCGATGCACTCATCCGCCGCGGTCACGATCAGAGCCGCGTTCGCAAGACCGTTCTGATCGGCGGCACAGTGCTCGGGCTTGCCGTCGCGGGCGCCATGTTCACCAGCAATCCCGCTGTTGCGACACTCTGGATCAGCATCTCCCTCGGCGGACTCTCTGCGGCAGCTCCAGTCGGCTGGTCGCTACCGTCGCTCATTGCACCGAAGGACAGCGTCGGCAAGGTCGGAGGCATTCTGAATTTCGGCAATCAGCTTGCCGGCATCATCGCGCCCGTCGCCACCGGCTATTTCGCCGGACCAACCAACTCGTTTTCCCGAGCATTTGCCGCTGCCGCCATTATCCTTGTCTTCGGCATTCTCGCCTACATCTTTCTGCTCGGCCGAATCGAACCTGTTCCCGAACCTGTGAATCGCTGAGTATGTCTGAAAAAATGCACAGTCCCAGACCGATTCTCAGCTCAGTCGCGGCCCAGCTGTTTGCGCGAGACATGCAGGCTTCGATCGACTTCTTCACAGAAAAACTCGGCTTCACGCTCGATTTCGTCTATGGCGAGCCATCTTTTTACGGACAGGTGAGCCGCGACAACGCTCGCCTCGCCATTCGCCATGTCGATGAACCCGTGTTTACACCCGGAATCCGTGAACGCGAGCATTTGCTCTCGGCCTCGATTACGCTCGCGAGTGCCGACGAAATCGACCAGCTCTTTCGCGCCTATCAGACCGCCGGAGTACGCTTTCATCAGAGTCTTCGAATCGAGCCATGGGGAGCGAAGACATTCATCGTCAAAGATCCGGATGATAATCTGATCCTCTTCGCTGCGCCAGAAAAGTAGCTGGTAAATGCGAAACTACTTTCTCGGCAACGCGCGCACCGCTCCGGTCGAGATGCCGCCATCCACCAGCAAAATCTGCCCCGTCACGTACCGGCTCGACTCCGCCGCCAGAAACACCACCGCGCTGTCCAGATCATTCGGCGCGCCCGGCCGCTTCACCGGAATGCGGTCGCTCAGATACGCCACCCATTCCTTGTCTTCGTACATGACCTTGTTTTGCTCGGTGCGAAACCATCCCGGCGCCAGACAATTCACCGTAATCCCGTGCGGACCCCAGTCGTCCGCCAGGCTCATCGTCAGCTGCTTGATACCGCCGCGGCTCGCACTGTAAGGACCGAGCCCCGCATAGCCATTCACGCTCGTCACCGAACCGATATTGATGATGCGCCCATACTTGCGCGCCACCATGCGCTTGGCAACCGCCTGCGCCACAAAAAACGCCCCGCGCAGATTCGTGTCGAGAATCTGGTTCCAGTCGTCCCAGCTCACTTCAAGCGCCGGCTTGCGGATGTTCATGCCGGCGTTATTCACCAGGATGTCGATCTTGCCGAATTCGCACTCCGCCGCCGCCGCCATCGCTTCGATGCTCTCTAAATTCCGCACATCCAGCTCGAGCGAAAGCGTGCGCCTCCCGAGCGCTTCGACTTCTTTCGCGAATGGCGCAAGCGATTCGCGCGTGCGACTGGTCAACACGAGATCCGCGCCCGAGCGTGCCAGCGCCCGCGCGAAATACTGGCCCAGGCCGCGGCTCGTTCCGGTCACAATCGCAACCTGCCCGGATAAATCGAATAACTCGTTCATCAGCGCTTGGCTCCCGGCGTAAGAATCACCTTCATCAAATTCGCTTCCCGCGCGTGCAGCCGGTCGAACCACTCCGGCCCCTGTTCGAGCGGCGCCACCATGCTGATCAGCGGCTTCAGATTGATCTCGCCTTTCGCCAGCAGCTCGATGCACTCCGGATATTCGCCCGCCGAAGCCGCCGTCCCCTGCAATCGCAATTGCCGGCTTACGACGATCTGCAGCGGAATCTCGACGCTGGGCGCGATATTGCCGATCAGCGTCACCGTGCCTCCCCGCCGCACGCTCTCGATCGCAGTCTTCACCGTCGGCGTGCTGCCCACTGCTTCGAGCGCCACATCCACGCCCAGGCCATTGGTATGCCGCTGCACTTCCGCCACCGTATCCGACGATTTCGCGTTGATCGTGACCGTCGCACCCAGTTCCTTCGCCAACTCCAGCCGCGAATCGTCAATGTCGGAAACGAGAATACTCGTGCACCCGGCGTGCTTCAGGGCCTGCACGACCAGCAGCCCGATCATGCCCGCGCCAATCACCAGCGCGCTTCCCTTCTCCGGAAGATTCGAAAGCCGCACTGCGTGCAGTGCGACCGAAAGCGGCTCGACCATGGCCGCCTGCGCGAAATCGAGTCCCTCCGGCAGAGCGTGCACAATCCGCCGCGGCAGTACCACGTACTCGGCAAACGCCCCCTGCCGCTTGAAATCGGGCGTCGCGACCCCCAGCACCTCGCGCTTCAGACACAGATTTACATCGCCCCGCCGGCAGTACTCGCAATCCCCGCAATAAACGGTCGAGTCAAACGTAACCGGCTGTCCTTCGCGCAGATCGCTTACCCCCGCGCCCGTTGCCGCAATCACACCCGCCGCTTCGTGCCCCATGATCAGCGGTGGAATTCGCCGCCCCGACGAACCATCGTAGCCGTGCACATCGCTGCCGCAGATGCCGCAGGCTTCCACTTTCACGAGCACTTCGCCGGCGCCGGGCCGCGGCATCGGGACATCCACCACATCCAACCGGCTGTATTCAGAGAGCAGGAGCGCCTTCATGACTGCGATGTTAGCGAACGCCGCCAGTTGATACAGTATTCGGCGAGGTATCTGCGATGCTGTCTCGCCGCTTCGCTCTCCCGCTCGCCGCGCTCGCTGCCTTCGCGCTCCATGCACAGGATCTACCCAGGCCGTTTTCCAAGCGCCTGATCGCCTTCTACGGCTCGTGGAGCAAATACAACACGCCGCCCTACACCGCCGCTCAGATTCCGTATCACAAGCTCACCCACATCATCCACGCCGGCATCAATCTCAACGAGCCGGCCGACGGATCCTTCACCATTCCCGCCTCTGGTTTCCTCGAACCCGAACTCCTCCGCAATGCGCACGCCGCCGGCGTCAAAGTACTCTTCTATGTCGGCGCGAATGACGGCAACGACTACAGCATCGTCACGGCCAGCGCCCAATACCGCCAGACCTTCATCCGTGATCTCAAGCGCGTCATCAGCCGCTACGGCTACGATGGACTCGACATCGACTGGGAATATCCCAATGGACCCGCCGATTTCAAGAACTTCGTCACCTTCATGAAGGAAATCCGCGCTGCCTTCCCTTCACCCGAGTTCCTGCTCTCAACCGATATCCCCAACTACCCGTCGAGCGGCGTCGACTTCGATCACCTCAAACTCTACGTGAGCTGGTTCAACATCATGATGTACGACTGCGCCGGACCCTGGACCAGCGAAGTGCAGATGAACTCCCCGATTTTCAGCGATCCGGCCAATCCCGATCCGCAAGGCTCCGTCGACCAGGCCGCCACCGACTTTACGGCCATCTATCATGTCCCGCCCGAACAGCTCAACATGGGGACGCCCTTCTACGGCTACGACTACACCGGCGACAAAGAGCTTTACCAGATCTGCGATCCCTGCACGGATGAAACGGTTCCCTCGCTCAACTACGCTCAGATCGAGCCGCTGCTCAACAAGCAGGGATGGGTGCGCCGTTGGGATCACGTACAGGATGTGCCCTACCTGGTGCGCGCGGACGGCTCCAACGGATTCATCACCTACGACGATCCCGAATCCACCTACCTGCGCATCTACTACGCCGACTGGACACGCGGACTCGGCGGCGCCTTCATGTGGGAACTTTCCGCCGATTACAACGGCCACTCGCAGCCGCTGCTCGAAGCCATGTACGCCGCCACCATCGGCGCCCGGCGCAACGTTCACTAGCGCCATGCCGGACACAGCTTCGCTCTCGCCACTCACGCGCGCTCAGCATTTCGCGGAACAGCTCGGCATTCATCTCCCGGTTCTGCTCGCACCCATGGCCGGCGCGTGCCCGCCCTCGCTCTCCATTGCGGTCGCCAATGCCGGCGGCCTCGGCGCCTGCGGAGCCCTCATGATGAAACCCGCCGAGATCCTCTCCTGGTGCTCGGAATTTCGCGCGCAAAGCCAGGGCGCGTTTCAGCTCAATCTCTGGATTCCGGATCCGCCGCCGGTTCGCGATACGCAATTGGAGAATCGTCAGCGCGAATTTCTCGCCAACTGGGGACCGCCTGTTCCGCCACAAGCCGCGCAATCCGCACTGCCCGATTTCGAAAAGCAATGCGAGGCACTGTTGAGCGCCTCGCCCAAAGCGGTCTCTTCCATCATGGGCCTCTACCCGCCCCGCTTCGTGGCCGAATTGAAGGCGCGCGGCATTCTCTGGTTCGCCACGGCAACTACCGTTGAAGAAGCCAGAGCCGCTGCAGCCGCTGGCGCCGACGCCATCGTCGCGCAGGGCATGGAAGCGGGCGGCCATCGCGGAGCTTTCCGTGCCAGCGACGCCGAGTATCAGTTGGTCGGCCTCCTGGCTCTCCTCCCGCAGATCGTCGATGCCGTCGATGTACCCGTCATCGCCACCGGCGGCATCGCGGACACGCGCGCCATCGCCGCCGCATTGCTTTTAGGTGCGAGCGCGGTCCAGATCGGAACCGGTCTGCTGCGAGCGCCCGAGTCCACCATTCATCCCGCCTACGCGGACCGCCTTGCGCGTACCGAAGCTCACGACACCATGCTCACTCGTGCCTTCAGTGGCCGCCTCGGACGCAGCGTCGCGACTACGTATGTCCGCGCAGCAGCCAACGGTCCCGCTCCCGCGCCCTATCCCGTTCAACGCGGGCTCACCTCCGCTATGCGCGAAGCGGCCCGGCAAGCCGCCGATCCCGAACGCATGCAGCTCTGGGCTGGACAATCAGCCAAATTCGCCCAGGCCGAACCTGCCGGCGAGATCGTCCGCAGTTTGTGGGAGGGCGCCGTCCGCTTGCTCCAGCACGCCGCCAGCTAAATCCGTTCATTGAGGCGAACCGCCTTCACGTGCTCGTAAGCCGGTGCTTCAGCTCCGCCAGCATCCGGTCCACTCGATCCGCTTTTTCCAGCTGCATGAGCTGCGCCTCGGTATCGAGTTCCTGGCCCGCAATCCGGCGCGCTTCGCCCATCATCTCCACATCCGAAACACGCGCCTCCAGCCGCTCAAACGCCGCATCGCCATTCACCCCGTCGCCGTTCACCTTTGCGTGCAGACGCGCGCGCCTGTGCTGCGCGATCAGCACCTCCGCCCGCGTCTTCGTCTCCGCCATCTTCGTCTCCAGCCGTTGCAGCGAGTCCCGCAGCAGTTCCACCTGGTTCTTCTGATCCGCTACCTGCTCCGCAAACTTGCGCGCCGCGTTCTCGAACGTGAGCGACCGCTCCAGCGCCACGCGCGCCAGCGCCTCCTCGTTTTTCGACACGGCAATCTCTGCCTTACGCACCCACTCCTGCTGTGCCGCCGCGTTCTCCTGCTGCTGCTTTTCG
Source organism: Terriglobia bacterium (assembly GCA_021325235.1). Lineage (GTDB taxonomy): Bacteria > Acidobacteriota > Terriglobia > Bryobacterales > Bryobacteraceae > Bog-105. The sequence goes on from JAJPHN010000010.1 coordinate 17,846, forward strand.
AGCTGATGCTGCCCCGCAATCGCCACCGCCACCTGCGTCTTCAACTGCAGATACTGATTCTGCATGTCCAGGAGAAGCTGCCGCAGCAGCTTCTCCGGATTCTCCGCTTTGTCCACGAGATCGTTCAGATTCGCGCGGACCAGCATCGCCACCCGATCCAATAGCGTCATACTTTGCACTCCTTATCCCTGCTGCGCGTCGTTGCTGCCATTCGGCCGGGCTGCTTTCGGCGCACGCTCTTTGATGGATTTGATATTCCCGAGCAGATCCGACATCTGCATACCCGAGAGCGTCTCGAACAGCGCCGGCACCTGCGCCGCAATCTTGGTAATGTCGCCGGTAATCTTGTTTACTCCGGCCGCATTCCCATCGCCCGTCGACACAATCGTGATCTTGTCGACGTTCGCCAGCGGCGCCGCCATCGCCTTCACCACTTCCGGCAAGCCCGTGATCAGTTTGTCGACCACCGCCGCCTGGTTCCATTCCTGGTACGCCTCGGCCTTCACATTCATCGCCTTCGCCTCGGCCTCGCCCTTCTTCAAAATGATTTCCGCCTCGGCCTCGCCCTGCGCGCGGGTCGCGTAAGCGGCACCCTCGGCTTCCATCGACATCTTGCGCCGCGCCGCCTCGGCCAGCATCTCGATCCGCTGCTTCTCGATTTCGGCGTTCTTGAGCACGGTCGCGATCAGCTCTTTCTCGTGCCGCAGAATCTCGGCTTCCTGCACCTTCACTTCCTGCTCTTTTTCGATCTGCCGGACTTTCACCGCTTCCGCCGTCACCTGCTGCTGCATGATGTTGGCCTGAATGTCGTACGATTTGTCCGCCTGCGCCTGCTGGCGTTTTACCAGCTCTACATACTGCGCTTTCTTGATCTCGAGATCACGCTGTGCCTCGGCCTGTTTGGCGAGCGATAATGCCTCGGCCAGCACACGCTCCTGATCCGCCTGCGCTTTCGCCACCGCCGCCGCGCGCATCGCTTCCGCCCGCCGGATCGCTGTGTCCCGGTCCGCTTCGGCAGCTGCCACGTCGGCATCGCGCTTGATGCGCGCAATATCGGGTCGGCCCATGTTGGTGATGTACTCGTTCTTGTCCCGAACTTCCTTGATCGTGAACGACACCACCTCGAGCCCCATCTTGCTCATATCGTCGGCGCAGGTCGCGCGCATCCGGTCGCCCACCATCTCCGGCTCTTTCACGATCTGCTCCACCGAAAGCTGGCCGATGATGCCGCGCAGATGCCCTTCCATCACCAGCCGGATCAAACCCTCGCGCGCCTGATCGGTTTTGGTCAAAAACTGCTCGGCGGCGGTCTGAATCGATTCCGGATCGCTCTTCACCTTAATCTGTGCCACGGCTTCGACCGTGACCGCCACGCCCTGCTTCGTGTAAAGATCCTGCTGCGGCGCGACATCGAACGACATCAGCTGCAGCGAAAGCTGGCGGAAGCTTTCGATCATCGGAAATATGACCGTTCCCCGTCCCTTCACAATGCGCGTGCCCCGCATTCCGTACACGATCAGCGCCTCGTGCGGCCCGGCCTTGCGAAACAGAGTCGCCAGCGCGCTCATCAGCAGAAGCAAGACGAGCACCGCCAGCACCGCAATAATCACCACTTCTTTCGACATGACATGTTCTCCTTGAATTGCGGACGCTTTTACTGCTCGAGCGCGCGCGTTTCGGTCCGGCTCTTCGGTTCCTCCACCAGAGCCTCCCACGTCCGCACATACGCCACGCCCTTTTCAAATCGCGTCACCACAACCTCTGTGCCGCGCCCGATGAAACTGCCGTCCTCACTGCGCGCGCACACCGGCCTGCGCGCGCCATCCCGCACAAAAATGAGTTCTCCCACCCCATCTGGCCGGATCGGACTCGAAACCTGCCCCAGCACCCCGACCATCTCGTAATCCGCCGGATCGAGCGGCTTCTCCCGCGACTGCAGAAAACGCAGGAACGAAGCCAGCAGCCAGGCACCCGCCAGCCCAAAGGCCACCGCAATCGCCAGATCCGTCCAGAGCATCAAGCCCGTGTGCCGCGAAAGGATATAACCCACGCCGCCGAACCACGCCAGAAACACCGCCATGCTGTTCGGGTTGACCATCGCCGCCAGCCAGCCGGCCGGCTGATGCCCCGTGTGCCCGTGCGTTCCGTGCGCATGGGCTCCATGCCCATGCCCGTGAACATGCGCACCATGCACATGCGGTGCATGCCCGTGTCCCAGATGCAATCCGCCCAGCAACACCGTCGCAATGCTCCAGACCGTTCCAATCGCAAAACACAGCAGGTAAATATCAGGCCACCTCATCGCTCGCCTCCTCTTTGGGCTGCAATACCTCCCAGAGCCGGTCCACCAGTTCCGGGGTCTCGAGCACCGCCTTCAGCAGCAGCAGGCAGCGGCGCGAGTCATCGTGCCGCGCCAGCGCCAGCAACGCTTCCGCCAGCGCCGGGTCTTTCCGAAACCGCTCCGCCCCCGCCACCAGCCAGATATCGAGCTTGTCCTCCTGCTCCCGCAGATCCGTTATCAGCTCCGTCTGATACCCCTCCGGATCATCCACCAGGTACCCCGGATGCACCTTGAAAAACTTCGCCAGCAGCAGCCGCGTCGTGTTCGTCAGATGCCGCCGCTGCCCGCTTTCAAGCTGCGATAGGTAGGGCTGGCTAATGGGCCGATCCAGCTCCTTCCGGATCGCCGCGACCACTTCTTTCTGCGTCATCTCTCGTCCCAGCCCTCGCAAGTGTCCTTCCACCAGCCGGAGGTACCGGATTTTCTCGGCCACCGTCATATTGCAATCTGCTATCTTTATATCGCAATTTGCAATCTATGTCAAGAGGCAGCATCCTGAGCCCTCTGGTACCATCACCGGCATGTCTGCTCACCCCGACCTTCCGCTCCTCCCCGCTCTCCTCGACTCCTGGGATCGCAACAATCGCATTCTGGTGAATCTGCTCAATCTCATACCGGAAGCTGCGCTCGACCTCCGCGCCACCCCAACCAGCGCCTCAATCGCCGGGCTTTTTGCTCACATCCACTACGTACGCCTAGTGTTCGTAGAAGAGGATGCGCCCGAGTTCGCGAAACCCGTTCCGGAAAATGAATGGAAGGGCGAACAGGACCGCAGCCGTCTCACGCAGATGCTGAACGAGAGCGCAGAAGCCGTGCGCAATGCGGTGCGCGGCCGGCTCGAATCAGGCCGCGAGATGAACCAGCACTACGATCACCCGATCCTCTTCCTTCAGCACATGATCTGGCACGAGGGCTACCATCACGGGCAAATCAAGCTCGCGCTGAAAGCAGCCGGTCAACCGCTGTCCGACGACGAAGCCGGACCGCTCACCTGGGACATCTGGATGGATAAAGCCCAGCCCTGATCACCCAGCCCGCTGCGACCGCGCACCGCGGATTTGCAGTAAGCTTAGTCGCATGCCGGCTAGCAGGGCTCTGACCCTATTCCTTGTGGTTGCGAGTCTTGCGATGCCGCAGAGTCTCAGCCCTGTCACTTCGGCAGTGATCGAAAATGTCCAGGTCGATACTGCACGCGAGGCGGTGCGCTTCGATATACGCAACCTGAGCCCGCAGCGTATCACAGCTTTCCATGCCGTGCTCAGTGAAGTTGGCCCGAATGAACCGCCGAAGTTCTGCAACGGAGGCGGGCAGGACATGCTCGACTGGTCGGACCCGATGCCCGGAACGAATCTTTATGTCCACATGCATCGCACCTGGATCGAGCCGGGCACGACTCTCCGATCCGAGCGATATTGGCTTGACTGCCGAACCCTCAGAAACGCTCCCCAGCATGCCCACGTTGAACTGAAACTCATTACGTTCGAGGATGGAACCGGAGAAGGCGATCCGAACTTGCTCTATTTTTTCTTCCGCACCAGGAAATTGGTTCTCGAGGAAAGGCTCAAATGGCTGCCTCGCTTCCTCGCGCTCAGGAATAGCTCGAATCTCACTGACGACGCCGGCCCGCTGTATCGAGATCTCACCAAAGCAAAGTATGACGCGGAATCGGATCTGGAACGATCCCGGTCCGATGGCCTTACTCGCGCGACTCTCGAACAATTGCAAGAGACCGTTCGGCAGATCGTGACGTATTCGAACGGCCACACCAGGCTTCAACCCGGAACTCCCGCCGCCTGGTTGATTACCGACCTGGAGCAGCGGACGGAACGGCTGATGCATGGGATCGGCACCGATCCTGGCCCCGCCCCGCAGTAGAACCATTGTTCGGGTTAAGCCTGCGGCAGCGTGAACTTAACCGTCGTTCCCATTTTGCCGTCGCTCTCCACCCAGATTCGCCCATCATGCGCGCCCACGATCTTCCGGCAAAGCGACAGCCCCAGACCCGAGCCCGGAATATTTCGCCCGTGCAGCCGCTTGAATGGCAGGAAAACGGTCTCGTGATAATCCGCGTGAATGCCGCAGCCGTTATCGCGCACCGAGACCAGGTGATAATCGTCCGAGCCTTCGCTCGATACTTCGATCTCGGGTGGCTCGGCGCCGCGAAACTTGATCGCGTTCGTGATCAGGTTCTCAAACAGCGTCGTCAACTGCGCTTCGTCGCCTAATACCTCCGGCAGTTCGCGCGCCGTCACCTTCGCGCCCGAAGCCTTGATCAGCTCCGTCAGTTTGTAGATCGCGTAGTCCAACGGAACATTCAATCGTACATAGGCGCGGTCCGCCGCCGAGGTCTGCCGCGAGTACGCCACCAGCGATGTAATGAGCGCATTCATCTGGGCCACACTCGTTTGAATCACGCTCGTAATCTCTTTCGTGCGCTCCTGATCGGCGCACTGGCGGAGCAGCATCTGCGTGTGCGTATTGATCGCGCGCAGCGGCTGCTGCAGATCATGGCTCGCCGCGTAGACGAAGAACTGCAGCTCTTCCTGCGCGGTGCGGAGCGATTGCTCGAGCTCCTGGATTCGCTCTCGGGCTTCGGTTAATGGATCGGTCGTACTCGTCACTGCTCACGCGGCGGCTTCGGTCCGTAGTCCCAGCCGTTCGAGCAGCGCGCTGGCGTCCGGATCGCGTCCCATGAAATTTCGATAGAGCCGGGCCGGATCTTCAGAATCGCCCCGCTCCAGAATATGACGCCTGTATTCGCCTCCGGTTTCAGCATTAAAGATGCCCTCGCGCCGGAAACGCGTGAACGCATCCGCATCCAATACCTCGGCCCATTTATAGGAGTAGTAGCCGGCTCCATACGCCACTGGACTCGCAAATAGATGGGTAAAACTCGCCAGCATCCCGTAGTCTTTGGGCAACGGCGCAGGAGTAAACTCCGCCAGAATCTCGCGCGCATACGCCATCACATCCCCGCCCGCTGCCGGATCGAACTCGCGGTGCAGCTTGAGATCGACGATCCCGAACCCAAGCTGCCGCATCTGTAAGTTCGCCGCCCGGAACGTCCGCGCCCGCTTCATCTTCTGAAACAGCTGCTCCGGTATCGGCTCGCCCGTCTGGTAATGCCGCGCGAACAGGTTCAACGCATCGCGCTCCATCGTCCAGTTCTCCATAATCTGCGACGGCAGTTCCACAAAGTCCCACGGCACGCTCGTACCCGCCAGCGACCGCACCGGTACGCGGCTTAGCACGTGATGCACCAGATGCCCAAACTCATGAAAGATCGTCTCGACCTCGCGATGATTCAGCAGCGACGGCGTACTCTCGGTCGGCGGCGTCAGATTGCCGCAGATCAGCCCCACATGCGGCTTGCCTGAATCCGGATCGCCCGTCACCAGCGAATCCATCCACGCCCCGCCCCGCTTGTTCTCGCGCGGAAACCAGTCCGTATAGAAATGCCCGAGCAGTATCCCCGATCCAGGGTCCTCGACCCTGTAGTACTTCACCGCCGGATCCCACACCGGCACGCCCGGCTCTTCGATCACCCGAATGCCCAGTATCCGCGAGAAAATATCGAACATCCCCGCTTCCACCCGGCTCAGTTCGAAGTACGGCCGCAGCTCTTCTTCGTCGAAATCGTACAAAGCACGCCGCTGCTTCTCCGCGAGATAGCTCACATCCCACGGCTCAATCGTCTGATACCCCAGCTCGCGCCCGAGTTCGGCCAGGCTCGCGTTCTCCCGCTCATAATGCGCCGCCGTTTTCTCGTGCAGATCTTCCAAAAACCGTTGCGCATCCGCCCCGCTTTTGGCCATCCGCTCTTCCAGCACCAGGTCGGCAAAGTCGCGGTACCCGAGCAGATTCGCCTTCTCCCGCCGCAGCCGCAGAATCTCGAGAATCAGCTTCCGGTTGTCCCGCTCACCCTCCGTCGCCCGCCGGTTCGTCGCCTCCCAGATCTCCTGCCGCAGCGCCCGGTCATCCAGGTACGTCATCGACGCGATGTAGCTCGGCGCCTGCAGCGTCAGCCGCCAGCCCTCCTTGCCCTTCGCCTTGGCGCTCTCTCGCGCCGCTACCAGCGCCGATTCCGGCAATCCCGCCAGCTTCGCTTCATCCGTTACAATCAGCTCCCAGGCGTTTGTCGCGTCCAGAACATTCTGCGCGAATTTCGTCGTCACCTGCGTGAGCGCCACATTCAGCGCTTCCAGCTTCTTCTTACCCGCCGCATCCAGATCCGCACCGGCGCGCCGGAAATCGGAAACCGTCTTCTCCAGGAACCGCCGCTCCACCGGCGCCAGCGCATCCTTATTCGCCGTCTGATCTACCGCCTTGATCGCCTCCCACAAGCCCTCGTTCAGCGCGATCGAGGTGTAAAACTGACTCACCGGCCCCTGCACCGCGTTGTACGCCGCCCGCAACTCCGGATAGGTCGTCACCGCTTCCAGATGCCGCGTCACCGCCATCGCAAAATCGAGCGGCTCCGTCATCTGATCGAGCACGGCCAGCACATCCCGATACGTCCGCGGCACATGCGGCGCCGAGAGATCGTTCAACCGCGCCTTCATCTGCTCCAACAGCAGATGAACCGCCGGTTCCACCTGCTCGGCTTTGATCTGGTCAAATGCGATCGGCTGGCGCTCCACCAGCAACGGGTCACAGCTCTCAGAAATATTCTTCACGTCTCGATTTGCCTTCATTCTCAACAGCTTGTGTTCGGACCGCTTCCCATATACCGGCCGGTTTCCCCCGGCCCGCATACTGTCGACGGGACCGCAAACCCGCCGCAAGGAAGGCCACCTGGCGTCATAAATTACGACCGCGCTGTCACGTTGCCCGCGAAACCGAGCCGCGACCACAGGGAGCGGTCCGCCGATTTACCGCAATCGCGTTAGCGCAGTGGGGAACTCCGCCTCACCACACCCGGCATCCCCTTCCCTTCGCCACATACATCTTGTCGCCCGCCTTGCACCCGAAGGCCTGGCTGAACTCCGGCATGTTCTTCACCACGCCGTCCACCCGGAACCGCCCCGGCGAATGCGGATCGTTCTGCGCCATGAAGCGCGACATCTCCGGCGTCTCGTTCTCGCACCAGTCCTGCGCATATCCAAGGAAGAACTGCTGCGCCTCGGTGTAGCCCTCCGTCTTCTCGGAGACCGGAATGCTCTTCTTCGCCAGATCGTCCATCAGCGCCATATACGCCAGCCGCACGCCGCCGTTATCCGCTGTGTTCTCGCCCAGCGTCAGCTTGCCGTTCAGCTCCACTCCGGTCACCGGACTGAAGCTGCCGTACTCATTCACCGTGCATTCAGCCAAAGAATTGAAACGCTCCTCATCCTGCTTCTGCCACCAGTCCTTCAGATTCCCGTCGGCGTCGAACTGCCGTCCTTCATCGTCAAAGGCATGCGTGAGCTCGTGCCCCACCACCGCTCCGATCGCGCCATAGTTCACTGCATCGTCCGCCTGGTTCGAATAGAACGGTGGCTGCAGAATGCCCGCCGGGAAATTGATATTGTTCTGCGTCGGCTCGTAATAGGCATTCACCGTCGGCGGCGTCATTTCCCATTCGCTCCGGTCCACCGGCTTGCCCATCTTGTTCAGCTCGCGCCGGTATTCAAACTCGTTGGCCCGGTATGTGTTCCCGAAGTAGTCGCCGTCCCGAATCTCGAGCGCCGAATAGTCGCGCCACTTATCCGGATAACCAATCTTGTTCGCCACCGCATGCAGTTTCACCAGCGCCTGCTTCTTGGTCGCCGGCGTCATCCAGCTGATCGACTCGAGATCTTTGCCCATCTCCTGCTCGATCTCGTGCACCATCTCGAGCGTCCGCTGCTTGCCCTGCTCGCCGAACGTCTTCTCCACATATTTCTTGCCCAGCGCTTCGCCCAGCTCATCGTCGGTCGCCGCCACGCAGCGGCGCCAGCGCGGTTTCATCTCCTTCTGCCCGAACAGCGCCCGCCCGTAGAAATCGAAATTCGTATCCACAAACGCCTTGGTCAGCAGCGGCGAGCTGGCATGCAGATAATGCCATGCCAGATAATCCCGCAAATCACCCATCGACCGCGCCGCCACCAGCGCGCTGAACGCCTTCACGAAATCCGGCACGCTGACGTTGATCTTCTGGAGCGATGGCGCATTCACCTGCTTGAAAAAGCTTTCGAAATCGAAGTTCGGGCTGAGCTTCGCCACCTCCGCCACCGGCATCTGGTGAAACAGTTTTTGCGGATCGCGCCGCGTCGTCACATCGAGCGACGCCTTCGCCAGATCCGTCTCGATCGACATCACCGTCGCCGCTTTTTTCGCGGCTTCGTCTTTCGCCACTCCCGCCAGCTCGAACGTCTTCGCGATCGTCCCCACATACTGCTTGCGCAGTTCCACCGACTTCGGGTCATCCCGGAAGTAGTAATCGCGCTCCGGCAATCCGAGCCCGCCCTGATCGAGATCCGCAATCATCATCCGCGCATCCTTCAGATCGGGCGATGGCGAGAAGCGAAAGAACACGTTGATCTGCCTCTCCTGCAGCCGCGCGATCTCATCGAGCAGCGCGGCCGGCGTATCCACCTTCGCGATTCGATCCATCTCTTCCTGCAGGGGCGATGTCCCGAGCTGCTCGATCTTTGCTTCATCCATGCAGGATTGATAGAACGCGCCGATCTTCTGGTCCGTCTCGGAGCGATTCTGATTCTTGGCCGCGTCTTCCAGAATGCCGCGCAGAATGGTCTGGTTCCGCTGATTCAGCTCGTTGAAGCGTCCCCAGCGGCTCTCATCCGCCGGTATCGGATGCGCTTTCATCCATCCGCCGCACGCATATTGATAAAAATCCTGGCAGGGATCAGCCGATTTATCGATCGCGCTCAGATCCGGCCCCTGCTGCGCAAATCCGCAACACGCAGCTCCAAACGCGATCAACAGGAGAATTGCAATTCGCTTCATGAATCCTTACCAGACCCGGCAGCCCTGCGCCGCCGCCATGGGCTGTCCCGCTTTACAGCCAAACGCCTGCGCAAATTCGGGAATGTTCTGAATCACTCCGATCACGCGGAACTGTCCCGGCGAATGCGGATTCGTCCGCACATCGTTGCGCGAAAACTCCGGCCGCGCATTCTCGCACCAGATCTGCGCATAGCCCAAAAAGAAACGCTGCTCCGGCGTATACCCATCGAGCTTCTGCTTATCCACGCTGCCCTTATCGATGCCGTCCATCAGCGCCATATACGCCAGGCGAATGCCCGCGTTATCCGCCCCGTTCTCTCCGAGCGTCAGCCGCCCGTTCACATTCGCATCCGGCACCGGCTTGAACGCGGAGTATTCGTTCACCAGGCAATCGGCCCGCTTCTTGAACTCTTCGTTATCCTGCTTCTCCCACCAGTCGCGCAGATTGCCGTCCGCATCGTACCTCCGCCCCTGGTCGTCAAAGCCGTGCGTCAGCTCATGCCCGATCACGGCGCCGATCCCGCCCAGATTCGCCGCCAGATCCGCATCCGCTTTGTAAAACGGAGGCTGCAAAATGCCAGCCGGGAAATTGATGTTGTTCTGCAACGGGCTGTAATATGCGTTCACGGTCGGCGGTGTCATCCCAAACTCCGACCGGTCCACCGGCTTGCCAATCTTGTTCAGCTCGCGGTGCACCTCGAACTCGCGCGCATTCCGCACATCCGCCACCAGGTTGTTATCCGTAATCGCCACGCTCGAATAATCGCGCCACTTCTCCGGATAGCCGATCTTGTTCGTCACGCCCTTCAGCTTCGCCAGCGCCTGCTGCTTGGTCGCACTGCTCATCCAGGTCAGCGAATCGATGTCCTTCGCCATCTCTTGCTCGATCAGCTTCACCAGCTCCTGCGTCTTCTCTTTCGAAGCTCCGGCAAACGCCCGTTCCACATACTTCTGTCCGAGCGCCTCGCCCAGCGCCAAGTCGGTCGACTGCACACACCGTTTCCAGCGCGGCTGCAGCTCTTTCGCGCCCGTCAGATACCGTCCGTAAAAGTTGAAGTTCTCCTCCACAAACGGCTTGCTCAGGTTTGGCGCGTAAGCCGACACGTAGTGCCACAACAAATACGTCTTCAGGTCATCCAGATTTGTCGAAGACAACGTGTTCTCGAGCGCTTTGAAAAATTCGGGGACCGCCACGTTCAGCGTCGTAAACTTCGGCGACCCCCGTTCCGCGAAAAACGCCTGGAAATCGAAACCGGGTGTGAGCTTTTCCAGCTCCGCTTCGGTCATCTTGTGATGCGTCAGGCTCGGATCGCGTCTTGCTACGCGATCGAGCGAGTGCTCCGCCAGCGCCGTCTCAATCGCCAGCACAGCCTTCGCATCCGCCTCCGCCTTCTCGGGAGCCTCTCCAATCAGCTGCAGCATCTTCGAGACGTGCTGCACATACTCCGCCCGCGTCTTCTCATCTTTCGGCCCGATGTAATAGCTCTTGTCCGGCAGACCCAGCCCGCCCTGATCGACATCGGCAATCGTCATGCGCGCATTGTCGGCATCCGGCGTCGAGCGAAACGCGAAGAGCGCCGTCACGCCCTGGTTCTGCAGATCCGCTACTTCGCTTGCTAGCGCCTTCTTGTCGGCCAGCGCGCGAATGCGTTCGATTCCCGGTTTGATCGGATCGTAACCGGCTTTATCCACCGCCGCTTCGTCCATGCACGCCGCATAAAACGCCCCGATCTTCTGATCAATTGGCGAGCGGTCCTGATGCTTCGCCGAGTCTTCCAGAATGCTGCGCAGAATCTCCTGATTATGGTTCTGCAGCTCGTTAAAGCGGCCCCAGCGCGAGTACTCGGGCGGCACCGGATTCTCTTTAATCCAGTTCCCGCAGGCGTATTGATAAAAATTCTGGCAGGGATCCACGCTCTTGTCGATCGCCTTCAGATCCACTCCCGACGCTGGCTCCGCGCCGCTTTGCTGTGCCTGAGCAGACATCGAAGCCAGGCCAAAACCAAACAGAGCGAACACAATCCAACGCATGTAACAAAAATTATCAGATGCGTTTCGAGCGGGTTAGCACGGTTTGCGGCGCCGCCCGAACAGCCACCACGCGACGATGAGTGCTGCGGCAATTGCACTCGCTTCGAGCGTGTACTTGTGAAACAAAGCGAAGGCGTGCTGCCAGTTCTCGCCCACCACATAACCGAGCGTCAAAAATACGCTGCACCAAACCGCCGCGCCCGCATACGCAAACAGCGCAAAGGTGGGCCAGCGCAATTCAGTTGTACCCGCCACCAGAGCCGTGAAATGCCGCACACCCGGGATGAAATAACCAATGGCGAGCAGCCAGGGCCCGGTGCGGTCAAACCACGCGTGCACGCGGGCCAGCCGCTCCGCTGTCAAGCCGATGTATTTGCCGTATCCATAAATGACTCGATGACCATAGCTGCGCCCAAGCAGATAGCTCACCGTAATTCCGGTTGCGCTCCCGGCAATTGCGGTCAGCAACGCCGCCGCCGGGTGCATGGTGTGTTTCCAGATCAGATAACCGCAAAACGTCAGCAGCGTTTCGTCCGGCACCGGAAGCCCGACAATCCCCAGCATGAGCAATGCAAACAGCGCCGGATACCCATAATGCGACAGCCACGCATAAACCGCTTCCATATGTCAGAGCCTTTGAGCCGCGCCAGCGGCTTTTAACCGGAGGCCCGGAAACCATGAGCGAAGCGATTGGTGCTTTCACTGCGCTACGATTCCACTATGGCCCAGGCGAAAGGTCACCTGTTCGAAGTCAAATGCCCCTGCTGCGATTCCACCCTGCAGATCGACAGCGAAACCCAGCTCGTCGTTCAGCATCGCGAGGTCGAACGCAAGCCGCTCATCGAAGACCTGCACAGCGCGGTCGAGCAGCTGAAAGGCGACGCCGCGCGCCGCAACGACCTCTTTGAAAAAAGTTTCGCCAACCAGAAATCGAGCGATAAAGTTCGTGAAAAGCGCTTCGAGGAGCTGCTCAAGCAGGCCAAAGAAGATAAATCGGAAAACCTCCCTCGCCGTCCTTTCGATCTCGACTAAGCTTGCATCGGGCGGCCGCGTCGTAGAATCAGCTTTGATATGAAAGCTGTCGTCGCAGACCCAGTCGGCGGACCCGAAAATCTGAAATACATCGATCGTGAGCAGCCCAGGCCCAGCCCGGGCGAAGCGCTCGTCAAACTCGAAGCCATCGGCATCAACTTCATCGACATCTATTTCCGCGCCGGCCTCTACAAAGCGCCGGAAACGCCCGTGCAGCTCGGCAGCGAAGGCGCCGGCGTCGTGACCGAAACCACGGCCGGCAGTAAATTCCAGAAAGGCGACCGCGTAGCCTTCGCCATGGCGCGCGGTTCGTATGCCGAATACCAGGCTGTACCGGAAAAGTTTCTCGTCCGGCTTCCTGAAAACGTCAGCTTCGACGACGCCGCTGCCGTCATGCTGCAGGGCATGACCGCCCATTACCTCACGCGCTCCACGTTTCCGCTCCAGCCGGGAAACACGTGTCTGGTGCACGCTGCCGCCGGAGGCGCCGGCCTGATGATCGTGCAGATGGCCAAGATTGCAGGAGCCACCGTAATCGGCACCTGCTCCACGGCGGAAAAAGAGAAGCTGGTCCGCGAACATGGCGCCGATCACGTCATTCGCTACACCGAGCAGGATTTTCTTCCCGAAGTCAAACGGATCACGAACAATGCGGGCGTGGAGGTCGTCTACGATTCGGTGGGCAAAGCAACCTTCGCGAAGAGCCTCGACTGCCTCAAACCGCGTGGCCTGATGGCGAGCTTCGGCCAGTCGAGCGGCCCGGTGGGCGAAATCGATCCGCTGCTGCTCTCGCAGAAGGGCTCGCTCTATCTCACGCGTCCGAGCCTGGCCAATTACATCAGCGATCCAGCCGAGCTCGACTGGCGCGCTCGCGAAATCTTCGGATGGATCGCCGCCGGCAAGCTGAAGCTGCAAATCTTTCGCAAGTACAAGCTTTCGGAAGCCGCCGAAGCGCAGCGCGATCTCGAATCCCGAAAAACGACTGGCAAACTGCTCCTGAAACCCTGAGGAATGCAGCATACGAACGGGCATTCCGAATTCGCCGAGCGCCGCGCGCGCCTCGAACCAACGCTCGCCGAAGCGCGCGCCAATGCGTTCCTCACCACCGCCCGTCCAAACGTCCACTACCTGAGCGGTTTCACCGGCAGCAATGGCGCCGTTCTGATTCTCCCCGGCCGCGTCATCCTGTTCACCGATCCGCGCTACGCCACCCAGGCTCCGCAGCAATCCGACTGCGAAGTGGTCGTCGCCAAAGGACCGCTGCTAGCCGAAGTCGGCAAATGGGCGCGGCGTCTCAAGCTGCGCTCGCTCGCGTTCGAGCAAAATCGCATCAGCTTCGAAGAGTTCACGCAGCTCCGGAGCGTGCTGAAGAATGTTCGCTTGAAACCGGTGAACGGATGCGTCGAAGCGCTGCGCATGCGCAAGAGCGCCAGCGAGATCGGAACCATCAAAGCTTCCGTTCGCCTCAACTCCATCGCGCTCGAACAGGCTCTCGAACAATTCCAGCCCGATATGACCGAAGTCGATCTGGCCGCCGAGATCGAATATCGCATGCGCCTGCTTGGAGCCGACGGCACGGCTTTTGAAACCATCGTCGCTTCCGGCGAACGCACTGCGCTCCCACACGCGCACCCAACCAATCATCCGATACAGCGCAATCAATTACTATTAGTGGATATGGGTGCCAGCGTAGCTGGTTACGCCAGCGATATGACGCGCACTCATGCGTTAGGCAAGCTGAACGCGAAAACCCGCCGCATGTATAAGGCGGTGCTCGAGAGTCAGCTGGCGGCTATTGAAGCAGTGAAACCGGGTGCATCCTGCACTGCGGTCGATCGCGCCGCGCGTACCGTGTTGCGCGAATACGGTCTGGAGAAGTATTTCATTCATTCGACCGGCCACGGGCTCGGGCTTGAGATTCACGAAGGCCCGCGCGTAGGCCGTAAGGAGAAGACGAAGCTGGAACCGGGAATGGTGATCACCATCGAACCGGGCGTTTATCAGGAGGGTCTGGGTGGCATCCGGATTGAAGATACCGTGCTCGTTTCCGAGCGCGGGCACGAAGTGCTCACTCCAACCGGAAAAGAACTCGTGGTACTCTAAGCCGCAGTTTTTGCTTCGAGCCGCACGATGAATAGCAACGACGGCCAAACAATGACAATAGACGAAATCAGAAAGTTAATCGACGTGGTGCGCGAGACCGGTATCTCCGAGCTCGAAGTGCAGCTGGCCGAGAGCCGCGTGCGAATCACCGTTCACAAGCCAACCAGCCAGGAGATTGTGATTCCGCCCGTCGTCCCGCTAACCGTAGCCTCGACCCTTGCAACCGCGGTTCCGCAAAGCGCGCCCGCCGCTCCCGCCGAAGCTGCGGCGCCAGAAAGCAGCGCGCCTAAGCCCGACGAACCCTCGACGGTCGTAAAATCACCGATTGTGGGGACTTATTACGACGCGCCCACACCGGGAGCGGCGCCCTTCGTCAAAGTAGGCGATCGCGTCGAGCCCAAGCAGGTTTTGTGCATCATCGAATCGATGAAGCTCATGAACGAGATTGAAGCCGAAGTGGCCGGCATCGTGGTTGCAAAGCACGTCGAGAATGGTCGTCCCGTAGAATACGGCGAATCGCTCTTCACGCTGCGGCCGCTCTAGAAAGTTATTCGAGAATGTTTCGAAAAATCCTGATCGCCAACCGGGGCGAAATCGCGCTCCGGGTCATTTGCGCGTGCAAGGACCTTGGCATCAAAACTGTCGCCGTTTACTCGGAAGCCGACCGCCACTCGCTGCACGTTCGCTTTGCCGATGAAGCCATCTGCATCGGCCCGGCAAAGAGCACGCTCAGCTATCTCAATATCCCGGCCGTGATCAGCGCGGCCGAAATCACCAATGTCGACGCGGTGCATCCGGGCTACGGTTTTCTGAGCGAAAATCCGGACTTCGCCGAAGTCTGCGAGCTGTCCGGTATCAAATTCATCGGGCCGCGTCCCGATGTGATCCGCGACATGGGTCTCAAGCAGCGCGCGCGAACCATCATGGCCAAAGCCGGAGTGCCGATTCTGCCGGGCTCGGAAGGCGTGCTCGCAAGCGCGGAAGAAGCGCTGGCGCTGGCGTCGCAGATCGGCTATCCGGTGATGCTCAAAGCTGCTGCCGGCGGCGGCGGTCGCGGCATGCGCGTCGTGCGTTCTGAAAATGATCTCCCATCCCTGCTCGCGCAGGCGCAGAGCGAAGCGGCAGCGGCATTCTCCTGCGGCGATGTTTACATGGAGAAGCTGATCGAAGCGCCGCGGCACATTGAGTTTCAGGTGCTTGCCGACGAGCACGGAAACGTCGAAATTCTAGGCGAGCGCGAGTGCTCCATTCAGCGCCGGCACCAGAAACTGCTCGAAGAATCTCCGTCCCCATCTGTTTCGCCCGAGCTTCGCAAGAACATCTCCGATCGTCTGCGGGTGGCGATGAAGTCGGTCGGCTACACGAATGCCGGAACCGTCGAATTCCTGATGGATGAAAACCGCAACCTCTACTTCATCGAAGTAAACGCGCGCATTCAGGTCGAGCATCCCGTCACGGAATTTGTCACCGGCGTCGATCTGGTGAAAGCGCAGATTCGCATCGCATCGGGCGAGGAGCTTGGCAGCATTTTCCGCACGCCGGTCACGCTCACCGGTCACGCCATCGAATGCCGCATCAACGCCGAAGATCCACGTACGTTCGGGCCCTCGCCCGGCCGCATCACCGGGCTCAACATACCGGGCGGGATCGGCGTACGAGTCGACACGGCCGCCTATACGGACGGTTTCATTCCGCCGTACTACGATTCGCTCGTTGCCAAGCTGATCACCTACGGCAAAGATCGCGATGAGGCGATCTTACGCATGCGCCGCGCACTCAGCATGTTCGTCGTCGAAGGCATTCACACCACGACTTCGCTTCACGACCGCATTTTGTGCGATGAGAATTTTGTCTCGGGCAATTTCGACACGACGTTCCTGACGAAATTCCCGTTCAGCGGCAACGGCACCGGCCACTGATTTTCAAAATCGCTCAGCTCTCAAGCCGCTCCCCTATCCGAAATCGGACCGCCTGGTACTGATCTGGGAAAGCGATCCGAAGGACGGCATCAAACGCGAAGGTCCGTCCGGGCCGAATTTCCTCGACTGGCGCGAGCAAAGCCGCTCCTTCGAAGACATGGCGCTGCTCGAGATCGGCACCGCAACACTGAAATACCAAGGGCTGCCCGAACAGGTAACAGGCCTGCGCGTCACCACGAATTTTTTGCCGCTGTTTGGCGCGCGCACCATCCAGGGACGCGGCTTTACAGCCGAAGATGGAGCGGGCGCGGCGCGCCTTCCGGCGATGGTCCTGACAAACGCATTCTGGAAGAGCCGCTTCGGCGGCGATCCGAATATCGTAGGCCGGAAACTGGAGTGCAACGGCGAACTATACACCGTCATCGGCGTGCTCACGCCCGAGTTCCAGCAGCCGCTGCCCGCCGATCTGTATGTGCCGTGGCCGCTCGCAGAGCGGCCCGAGCGGTGGCCTGAGCGCTAAGGTAAGGCTTCCATCTTTGCGAATCGGGCGAACGTGTTACTGTCTACCGTCCCGAGCTCTTAACTTCCGGATCGCCATGTGCCTGCCCAAGATCGAGCGAGGTATCTAATTTCGAGTACGAACCCGTAATCTTGAACGGAACCATTTTCTGCTTGTGTTTCCTCTTGAAAAAAGGAGTGATCACCTTTACCATCAGGGATTTGAATCCAGTCGTTGCACTTGAAGGACTCCCTGTGGTTAACAAAGTTCCGTGCAGATCCACCTTATAGTCGATCAAACCGTAAGTACCGTGCATCCAGGCCTTCGCACCGGGAATCGTGAACGAAACGTCCGAGAGTCTCGCAACTCCGCTCACCGCATCG
This sequence comes from Terriglobia bacterium, assembly GCA_021325235.1. GTDB lineage: Bacteria > Acidobacteriota > Terriglobia > Bryobacterales > Bryobacteraceae > Bog-105. Next base: position 35,081 of record JAJPHN010000010.1, read on the forward strand.
CCGTGTCCTTTCAGGTCTGAGACTACATTGCGGCCTGGCTGCTCGGCGTCGTCCTTTTCGGCCTTTTGCGCACTCTCGCTTAGGCGTGTTAGTTCCCGTTCGGTATCGGCATTCGCGAATTTCCCTCGGCTCACTCCGAAATCCGCGCTCATCCGGATCCTCTGCAGGAATGGCTCCGGTCCTGTCGGAATATCCACGTGAGCCGAAAGCGCGAACACACCGCTCATGGGCGCGTTCTGACCGGAAATGAAGAGCCGCAGAATGTCTTCTAACCGCGCGCTATCGGTCCAGATGTCAATGGAAGCGGTCTTCCCAGCGCGATTGTCGCTTTTCGCGATCGTTCCTCGAAATTCGGCCGTTGTGTGATCGAAGGTCGCCGCCACTTGTTCGAGTTTCGTATCGCCATTGGTCGCATCCACGATTGCGCGATACGCGGCCTGAAGCCGGCGCTCGTGGCTCGTATCGTAAACCTTAAAATCGGGCACGTCCGCGCGTCCCTCGATCGCAATCTGACGCAAAATTCCCCTGAATTTTCCCCCCGAAGATAGCGTTCCTGAGATGCCATGGAATGCCGCGAGATTTGCATTCTCAAAGGTATAATCTCCGTGCAAAAGGGTACTGCCCGGATCCTTCGGATTCCAGACCCCGAACGTGCCGCTCGAGTGGATCTTGCCCGGCGGCTTTTCGATCGAAATCGATGTCCGGTACGACATCGGCACGTTATTCCCCACCCCATCCAAAGTCAATTTGTCGATGCCCAGCCGGTATCGCTTCTCGCCCGTCTTCGTGACGAACTCGAGAACCGCGCCGTCCGCAACAATGCGATCTATCTTGATAGACGGCTTGGACGTGCTATAAGTCAGTGGCATCACCGGATTCGGCTGTCCCGGAATGCTCGGCGGAACTGTCACATGCATGTCCACCACGCGCACCACGGAGAGATGCTCCTGAAGCGTCAGAATCTTCGCGTAGGTCGTGACCAGAACAAGTTGCCGCACTCGAATCAGCGGCATCTTCTCCTTGTGCTTACGATGCAGAAAGCGGATATCCTCCACGACACATCCAGGCGGGAAATAGGTTCGATGGAACTGCCCGACGGTAACCGTCCGCAGCGATCTCTGCTCCAGCTCGTGGACGATACGCTTCTGGGTAAACGGCCAGTTGCAGGCAATGACCACAAAATAAATAAGGGCCGCCCCTGCCAGTACGGCCGGGATCCAGCGTTTCCAAGTAGAGTGTTGGAGGCGTGGTATGAGCGCGCCTTCGGCCGATGCGTCGGTGGTATCGGTAAGGTACGCCATCTGTTCGCTGATCCAGGTCAGCTCCTTTGTTTCGACTACCGCGCAGTCCCCAATGTTTCTCGCGCGACGGCTACAAGCGGGTAATAGCGTTCCATAACCCAGGAGTACTGACAAGAGCTCTCGGTAGCGTTTTGTCGATCGAGCGTACGGTGAGTGGTATGTGCCAGCGTGGCATGATTCTCACTTCGTTTCCGGTTGGGAGGGCGCGGAAGTGAAACGTAGAGCCCGCATCCCAAGTACGTTTGCCATTATCTCCGTTATCAGGGGTCCGGACAAGGCTCGTGGGCGGCCAAAAGACAAGTAGTCGCGGTGTGTTTAGCAATTCCGGATTGGACAGGTTGGCATGAAAGCTCCTGGAGCAGCGCCGGCGGAAGTTACCGCAGCGAATTGTAGATGAGCAACACGACCGGCAGCGCGAAGAGGCTGCTGTCGAGCCGGTCCAAGATACCGCCGTGTCCCGGGAGTAAGTTGCCGCTATCCTTTACGCCCGCGCCGCGCTTGATGGCAGATTCGGCCAGGTCGCCGAATTGGCCGGCGATGTTGCCCAGAACGGCCATCGTGATCACTTCCCACATTGGTATGCGCGGCGTGAAGTAGCCGAGATAGAGCGCGCCGAACACAACCGAACCGGCGACGGAGGCGGCCGCGCCTTCCCAGCTCTTCTTCGGACTGATAACCGGCGCGAGGGGATGTTTGCCGAAGCTGCGGCCAATATAATAGGCGGCCGTATCGCCCGCCCAGTTGAGTGCCAGCGCAAAGAAGAGCAGGTGCACACTTGCCGCGCGCAGATCGATGGCAAAGCGCCAGGGCGCGAACGTGTACAGAGCGCCGAACAGAGCGCAGGCCGCGTACAGAAGTATGTCTTTGAGTGCCGAAAGCCGCAGACCGGCGATACAGAGCACGATCAATCCCAGCGAAAGGCCGAGCAGCACGTTTGCGGATCCCGCCGGCAGCAGTGGAGCAAAGAGAACAAAGATCCCGGTCAGCGCGCCCAGGATGCCGGGCCGCGGGATTCCCTGCGCGGCAACCAGCGCGTCGTATTCGCGATAGCAGAGAAGGCCGGTGACGAGCGCCGCGATCACAAAACCGACTGAGCCGACGATGAAGATGAGATAGAACGCGAGCAGAAGAAGCGCAACCGCGGTGAGCACGCGCTTCATAGAGGAAGTAGTCCGAAGTCAGGCGAAGGTTGAGTGCGCAATGCTGCCTTTATAACATTCGCGCGCTCGAAAGCTTACGCGAGCGGCAGTTCCAGCAGTTCTTCTTCGAAACTGTACGGGCTCGGCTCGAGAGCCGTATGCGCGGTGCGCGCCAGGCCGCCGAAACGGCGTTCGCGATTCTGGTAATCCGCAATGGCCTCGAGCAGTTCGCGGCGGGTGAAATCGGGCCAGAGCGTGTCGGTGACGTATAGCTCGGCGTAGGCAATCTGCCACAGGAGAAAGTTGCTGATGCGCATCTCGCCGGAGGTGCGAATCAGCAGATCGGGATCTTTCAGACCGGCCGTGTAGAGATGCGCCGAGATGGCTTCTTCAGTGATTTCGAGCGCATCGAGATTGCCCTCGTTCCGCGCGTTCTCGATCATGGCATTCACCGCATCCACCAGCTCGGTGCGGCCGCCGTAATTGATGGCAAGATTGAGACGCATGCCTCGATTCTGCGCGGTCTTGTCCATCACATGCCGCAACTCAGCCTGCACATTCGCGGGCAGCGATTCGATCCGGCCAATAGCGGCCAGCTGAATGTCGTTGCGCATGAGATTCGGAAGCTCGCGCCGCAGATAGATACGCAGCAGACGCCACAGCCCCTCGATTTCATGCCGCGGCCGCTTCCAGTTTTCTACGGAAAAGGCATACAGCGTGAGCGCTTCGAGGCCGAGCTGCGCGCAGGTTTCCACCGTGGTGCGCACGGGGTCAATTCCGGCTTTATGGCCCAGAATGCGCGGGTAGTTGCGCTGGCGGGCCCAACGGCCGTTGCCATCCATGATCACGGCGATGTGCGCCGGAATGCGTTTGGGATCGAGTTGAGTAGCGATTCGCCACTCGATGTCGCCGGGCGTGAGGGCATCGAGCAATTGCTTCATAGCGCAAAGCTCTATGGTACACCAAGAAGACCGCCTGCCGGAGCGCGCAGCAACACGACCACGATAGCAGCCGCACACAGAAAGCAGCCAAACGGCAGCTCGTACGTCCGTATCGACTGGCGTTTCCAGAGCGCGGCCGCGACCCCGGTAATGGCACCGGCAACGGAGGCGATCATCAGCGCGAAAATGCCGTTTTCCAGTCCGAGAAAAATGCCGATCAGCGCGAGTAACTTGACGTCGCCGAAGCCGAGCGCTTCGCGTTTGCGCAGACGGCTCCAGAGTGCGCCAATGCCCCAGATGGGAACGGCCAGGACGAAGGCTCCGAGTGCGGCATTCAGCAGAGATTGCACGGCTAGCCTTTGGCCGGGCAGAAGATACTGACCGAAGACGCTGGGAACGACAACGAACAGCGCAAGAATCAACCCGGCGATGGAACCGCCGAGCGTACATTCATCGGGCAAAAGACGCTCTTCGAGATCGGTCGAAAACAGCACGATCAGAAGCGCGCAAAAGAGAGCCCATTTGAGTGCGGTCCAATCCGGGCCGAAGCGCCAGGCGATGAGCGTAAAGAGGATGGCGGTGGCGAGTTCGACCAGCGGGTAGCGAAGAGAGATACGATTCCCACAACGGGCGCAATGGCCGCGCAGCCATAGATAGCTCAGTATGGGAATGTTGTGGTGCCAGGCAATCGGCGCCTCGCAGCCGGGACAGAAGCTGCGCGGAGCGACGACCGACAGATCGCGCGGGATGCGGTAGATGCAGACGTTGAGAAAACTGCCGATCAGCAGGCCGGCGAGAAAGGCGAGTGCGAGCAGCAAGATCGTCATCGCAGATAGGCCGCAAGCATGCGCTCAACCATTTGGTCCGCCATGAAATCACGTTCAATGCGGAGGCGGGCCGCATGCCCCATCTCGCGGCGTGTTTCAGGACTGTCCTGAAGCTGTTTCATGGCCTCGGCGAAGGATTCCGGACGATTCTCGACAAGCAGTCCAGTCACTCGGTTCTCGATAATCTCGGGCAGCCCTCCAACGCGGCTGGCAATCACCGGAATTTCTAAGCTCATGGCGAAAAGCGCAGCCGAGCCGAGTCCTTCGGACTTGGTCGCATACAAAAAGACGGACGCTGCGGGAAGATCGCGCTCCAGATCGTTTGAAAATTGCACCGGAATGCCCGCCAGCCGTGCGGCTTCGGAGATAATCGCGCGGCCTTTGAGCGGATCAGACGAATCGAGCGCGACAAATTTGCACTCGCTTCGTGGCGCGGGATGGGCCCTCTGCTCGACGCCATCATAAACAACTTCGATCCTGTACTCCGGTACTCCGGCTGCGATCAACTCGCCCGCTACAAAATGCGAGACCGCCAGATACCGGCAAGCGCGCGCATACTTCCAGCGCGAGAACCTACCGCGCTTCACCGGAAAAGCCACGCGCCGCGAGACCACGAATCTCCGGCGTGAAGCGAGAGCCGCCAGCGTATGTGCATGAGCATCGTGCGCATGCACAATATTCACGTCCGCCGAATGCTTCCGCACATTCCACAATGTCGCCGAAGCCACCGGAAACTGAAGCGAAACGGCTTCCCTCCACAGCGGCGCATCCGGGCGCGCGAGCAACTCGCAGTCATGGCCACGCTCGCGCAGACCGCGCATCAGCAGCAACACCTGCCGCTGACCGCCGCGCAGTTCCCTGCCCGTGTCTATGTGCAAAATGCGCACGTCAAAGTTTTCGTCCCGGAGCCATCAGACGCGCTTTGGTGTACTTGGCGAAATTGTAGAAGGCGGCCATGTAGGCAATCGCCAGCCCTTCTACGCCGTCCAGATAGCCGCGCTTCAATACGTAGCTCTTGAAGAAAGCATATGGCGGATCGCACAGCAGCCGCGCGAGCGAAACAGTGCGGCCGCGGGCGGCAATCTCCTGCGCCGCGAGAGTGGTGTAGCGGTCCATCGTGCGGAAATGCTCGCTCAAAGAATTGCAGGTAAAGTGCAGCAGATTCGATTCGAGATGACCCACCGTTCCTTCCACCGTCACCGACTCATGCACGAAATCGCCGACCCACTTCGCCTTCCTACGATCAAACAGCCGCACTTTGCGATCCGGATACCAGCCGCTGTGCAGAATCCAGCGTCCGAGATACTGCGCGAGGCGCGGCATGGTGTAGCCATCGTACGCAGGACCAGCTTTCTTGATGTGCCAGATTTCGGCTTCGAGCGCTTCGCTTAAACTCTCGTCGGCGTCGAGCGAAAGCACCCAGTCGTAGGCAGCAAGTTCAGCCGCAATATTCTTCTGTGCCGCATAGCCGTGCCAGGAGGCTTCCTCGACGCGGGCGCCGAGCTTGCGCGCAATCTCGACGGTGCGGTCGTTGGAGCCGCTGTCGAGCACCAGAATTTCGTCGCAGCAGCGAAGGCTCTCGATCACCCGCGCGATGTTTCGCTCCTCGTTGAAGGTGATGATCGTGGCCGAGATTTTCATTCCGGATCAGAGGCCGTGCACGGGAACGATGGTGGCGCAAAGGATGAAAATCAGGAGCGCTGCGGCCGCGAGCATCAGGCGGCTGCGCGAGACGGGCGTGGAATCGTAGATCAGAACGTGGCGCCGGCCGAAGAAGAACATCACGACGCCCCAGATCCACCACGGCCAATAGAAGAAACCGCCGATGGCGAGCACGAGCACCATCGCGAGCCCGACGCGGCGATGCCACCAGCTGCCGCCGATGGCGTAGAGGATGTGACCGCCATCGAGCTGGCCGATGGGGAGCAGATTGAGCGCTGTCGCAAACAGGCCCACCCATGCTGCCATGGCTGCCGGATGAAGCAGAATGCGGCTTGTGGAGACGCCGGGAAAACGGAGATGCTCGAACAACTGCAGAATCAGAGGCGAGCCGAACCCGACCACCCCGCTGCCGTTTTCGCCTGGAATGATTTTCGACAGCGCAACGCCTCCGATGAGAAATGGAAGCAGCGCCGCAAATCCGGCCAGCGGTCCTCGGATGCCGATATCGAAAAGAGCCTCGCGGCTATAGATGGGCGAGCGTATGCGGATGAACGCTCCGAAGGTTCCGAACATGAGCGGCGAAGGGAGGAAATAGGGCAAGCTGGCATCCACACCGCCCCGCCGGCATTCGAGGTAATGGCCGAGCTCATGCGCCAGCAGGATGAGCAGCAGGGGCACCGAAAAGAGCAGCCCGGACCAGATCGCGCGATCCAGATGCAGCAGGCGGAGAAAGCTTTCCACCAGCAGATCCGGATTCATCGGGCGGCTCAGCCGGAAATTTTCGACCAGGCCCGCACCGAAACTCGTGGCCGTGAGGAAGGTGAGGAGGAACAGAGTGCCGTGCAGCAGCCAGGCGCGAAGCGAGATGGAAGAGCTGCGGGCGATTGGCACGGCCATCGCATCAAAGGCGCCGGGACTGATTCCGGAGTCACGCACAGCGGAGAGCCGAGATGGAACCTGCGGCCTTATAAGCTCTGCAGTTCTTTGCCGGGCTTGAAGCGGACCGCCTTGCCGGGCGGAATCGCCACCTCCGCGCCGGTCCGCGGATTACGGCCGATACCGGTCTTCCGCGGGCGCACGTTGAAGATCCCAAACCCGCGCAGTTCGATGCGGTCGCCTTCCGTCAGCGCCTTTTTCATGGTTTCAAACACCGTTTCGACAGCCATTTCGGCTTTCGTTTTGGTGATGCCCGTCCGGTTAACGACCTCGTTGATGATGTCCAGCTTGATCAAGGGTTCTCCAGGGCCGACTCTCGCATGCCAGCAATGTTCATGATATGAAAGAGTTTAGCGGCTGTCAATCGAGCCTGCCGGAAGCCGGGCGATGCAGCCGGGGGCGAAAGGGGGGCAAAATTTTCCGGCTTGTCAGAAAGAGCTTCGTCCTTCTTACGCAATTTCACATACGAAGAAGGGCTCAATCTGTGCAAAATATGGTTCTGACTTTCACCCGCGTGTATGGTCTCAAAAGTGCAAGCGCTTAGAATGTAGTTCTAGGAATTCCCATGAAGAACTTGGAAATTCTGCTGGTTGAGGACTCTCCGAGCGACGTGAGGCTGATTCGCGAAGCGATCCGGGAAGCTGGTGTGTCCATCGCGTTGAGCGTTGCCCGCGATGGCCTGGAAGCGTTGCATTATCTCGCTGGCTGCGAGCAGGGCCGATCGAGCCGGCCGGATTTGATTTTGCTCGACTGGCATTTGCCGCGCATGAATGGGCGCGAGGTGCTGGCTGAAATTAATCTTCGGCGCGCTTGTGCCACATTCCGGTACTGGTGCTGACCAGTTCAGCGAGGGATGAAGATATCTCTGATGCTTATTCGCTCAAAGCCAACTCTTTCATCACCAAACCGGGCGATTTGAACTCGTATCTGCGAATGATACGGTCGATCGATTCCTTCTGGGGAAGGACCGCCACGCTGCCTTCGGCGCCCACTCGTTTCAGCCGGGCAAATTCAAGCGGGCGAGAAGCGATACCGGCGTAAGCGGCTTTATCGAACGGCAGCCAGAGCTGCTTCGTAGTCCGGGTGATCGCTGACTTGCCGAACGTACTCCACATGACGGAGTACGTTATCGCCATCCACCACGAAAATCGCACGGCTTTCGATCCGTAAGTCCGGGATGAGCGTGCCGTAGTTCCTGCCGAACGAACCGGTGCGGTGGTCCGAGAGCATGTTGACGTTCTTGACGCCGAAATTGCCGCAGAAACGCTTCTGCGCAAACGGCAGATCCATGCTGACGGTGTAGATTTTCACGTTTTTCAGTTCAGCCGCGGCTTCCTCGAAGCGTTTGGTTTGAGCATCGCAGACGGGGGTGTCGAGAGACGGAACCACGCTGAAAATGCGGGTTCCGGATCCGGTCTTGGCCAGGTTCACAGGCTGCAGAGAATCGTCCACGACATCAAAATCGGGCGCCTTGTCACCGACCTGCAACTCCGGCCCATCCAGTTCGAAGTGCTTGCCTTGCAGAATGGTACTCCGGGTGGTTATGGCGTTGGGCATCGGCCTCAAGTTTACCAAAACGTGCACGTTTCGGAACTAGCCGAAATATCAGGTCTTGATCAAATCTATGAAATTTAGAAGCGGTAAGGTATTCACCACATCGTTAGCTGTGAGCCAGCCGCGCCGGGCGGTCGTAATCCCATAACGAATGTTGTTCAGATGTGCGGGGCGATGGGCATCGGTCGAGATGGTGAAGCGGCAGCCGAGCCGTTTGGCCGAACGAACCAGGTGCGAGGGAAGGTCGAGGCGCTCGGGGCTGGCATTGATCTCGAAGAAGACGTTGCGGCGAGCGGCTTCGCGGGCAACGCGCTCGAAATCGAAGCTGTAGGAATCGCGCTCGAGCAGTCGGCGGCCGGTGGCATGGCCTAGAATGCGAAGGCTGGGCGATTCGAGCGCGCGCAGAAGACGGTCGGTCATCTCGGCGGGCTCGAGCGTCATGTGGCTGTGGATGCTGCCGATCACCAGGTCGAGTTCGGCCAGAGCGTCTTCGGCCAGATCCATGCTGCCGTCGCGCAGAATGTCGCATTCAATGCCGGAAAAGACCCGCAGCGGCAACCCTTGTCGATTCAGCTCGCGCACTTCACGCGCAAATTCGACAACGCGTTGCTCGTCGAGACCGTTGGCCATAGCGAGCGCCTTGGAGTGGTCGGTGATGGCGATGTATTCGTAGCCGAGCGCGGCGGCGGCTTCGGCCATTTCGCGGATGGTGGCTTTGCCGTCAGTGGCGACGGTATGCATGTGCAGATCGCCATGCAGATCGCGCGCTTCAATCAGGTTCGGAAGGGTGCCGTCGAGCGCGGCTTCGAGCTCGCCGGAATTTTCGCGCAGCTCGGGCGGAATCCAGGCGTAACCGAGGCGCTGGTAAATTTCCTCTTCGGTTTCGCCGGCCACGCGCCGATTGCCCTCGAGCGTGAACAGGCCGTATTCATTGAGCGTGTAGCCCTGCTTGATGGCGGCCGTGCGGAGCGCGACATTATGTTCCTTGCTACCGGTGAAGTATTGCAGCGCCGCGCCGAAGCTCTCGTGCGGTAGCGCGCGCACATCCACCTGCAGACGCTCGACGCCGAAGCTGACGCTGGCTTTGTTCTCACCCTGCCCGAGCACTTCCTGCGTTTTGTAGTGGCTGACGATGTGCGAAAGAGCGGCCGTTGCGTTTGGACCCGTTACCAGCAGATCGAGATCGCCGAGCGTCTCGCGGCCGCGGCGAAGGCTGCCGGCGGGCTCGACGCGTTCCATTCCACCGAGCGCAAGAAATTCGGTGGCAAGCTCGTCCGCGACACGGCGGCCAAAGCTCAGCAGGAATCGTCCCGCGCTCTTGCGATAAGCCTCGATCGAGCGCAGTACTTTTTCCTCGAGCTTCGCCCCCATGCGCGGCAGATCGCGTAATTTGTGTTCACGGCAGACGCGTTCGAGATCGTCGACCGATTTGACGCCGTGGTGCTCATACAGCAGAGCGATGCTCTTCGGGCCAAGTCCCTGAATCTTTAGCAGCTCTAGGGCCGAGGCGGGATACTTTTTGAGCATCTCGTCGCGGCGATCGAACGAACCGCGCAGGCAGATTTCCCCCAGCACGAAAGCCAAGCCTTTGCCGATTCCGGGGATCTCGGTGACCTTGCGTTCCGGGTTGCAGACAATATCGGCGACGCGCTCGGGATAACCGGCGATAACGGCGGCTCCGTTGCGGTAGCTGCGAATGCGGAAGGCGTCGTCTCCGGCGACTTCCATCAGGTCCGCCGTCTCATAGAGCAGGCGGGCGATTTCCTTATTTTCCATGAATACGTTCGCGCTGGGCGCGAGTGGGGAGCGCGTTCGACACCAGCGGCGACGGCTCAACGTGCACCAGCACATCAGCCACCCAGGGCAGGTCACGTTTGATGGCGAAGCGCACTTCGGTGGCGATCTCGTGAGACTGCCGCACGGTCATGTCGGGATCGACTTCAAGATGCAGATCGACGTGATAGCGCATCCCGCTGCGGCGCGCATAGCACTTCTCGATACCGAGGCTGCCCTTGACGCTGAGCGCGGAGCGGCGAATCTGAGCCATCTTGCCCGGCTCCGGCATGGTGTCGACCAGCTGATCCATGGTCTGCCGCGTAACCCGCGCCGAAAGAAAGAGAATGACGATGCCGATGATGATGCTGCCGACGCGGTCGGCGCCACCGAAACGCGCCGGATCGATGAGAGTCAGGATCACGGCGAAAAGGGCGATACCGGTAGAGAGAAGATCGGTCAGATCGTGCCAGGCATCGGCACGCAGAGCCGTGCTGGCGATACGAGAGCCGATACGCAGCTTGGCAGCCGCCAACCCGACTTTCAGGAGGATCGAGGCAAACAGCGGATAAAGCGTGTAGAACGGCAGACTCCTGGCGGGTTCCGAACTGGTAACCCCATGCCACAGGATGGCGGCGCCGGTGAGCAGCAGCATCGCGCCGACTGCCAGGCCGGAGAGCGTTTCATAACGCCCGTGCCCGTAGGGATGTTCGGCGTCCGGAGGTTTGCTGGCAATCCAGAGTCCGAGGAAGACTACGCAGGAGGAGAGGACATCGCCGGCCGCTTCAAGACCGTCGGACAAAACAGCGTGGGACTGGGCTCGGAGACCAACGTAAATTTTGGCAGCCGCGAGCAGCACGCCCACGGCAACGCTCGAGATGGCAAGCCGACGCCCCAGCGATTCTTCGCGATTGAGCGTGGTTTGCGCCAGAGGCTCAGCGGGCATACCACCCGAGCATAACTCGGATCAGATGCCGGGCAATGGCTCCGGCTGATCGTCTGTCTCTTTGACGTCGGCGTTGTCGGGATCGAGGGGCGTCTGCACCTCGGATTCGGACTCTGTTCCCCGATTATCCTTTTTGGCGAGACGTTTGGCCAGTTTCTCCTGACGGCGCTCCTTTCTTTCCTGCTCTTTTTGACGCTTTTTGAAGGTCTGCGGACCACGTCCGGGCATAGTTCTCCTGATGGGTAAAAAGCTGCCGGACTCTACGAGCGCCGGCAGCCGTCTGGTTACTTAAACAGCAGAAACGAAGCCGGTTTGTTACCAGCGCGAGTTGCCGCGGCCACGACCGGAATCGCGTCCGCCGAAACCGCCACGCTTCTGACCGCCACCGAAGCCACCGCCGGCCGGTTTGGGGCGGGCTTCGTTCACGTTCATAGCGCGTCCGCGCAGCTCAGCGCCATTCAGGGCGTTGATCGCGTTCTGGGCGGCGTTCGCATCCGTCATTTCAACGAAGGCGAAGCCGCGCGGCTGACCGGTTTCACGGTCGGTCACGATGTTGACGCGCTCCACGGCGCCGTACTGCTCAAAAGCGGCCTGGATGTCAGCGGAAGTAGCCTGATAGCTCAGATTTCCGACAAAAATGTTGGTCATTGAAAAAACTCCTGGGAGGTGAAATTATCTTTGTCAGACTGCTGAACTGTTCGCGAGGGATGCACACTTACGCATACCCGACTGATGGAAGGAAGAACTAGCGGCCGGAGGGCACTCGAATAAAACACGGATGCGGGCAAAGACTCTTTTACTGTAGCAGATTTCTGAGGCGCATGAACCCATCCCGAGACCGTAGAAAGGAAAAAAGCCCCGCTGCGGACCAGCGGGGCTTTTCACGCGTGCAGACCTGGGCCCGAGCTTACTGCTCGCCCGTAATCGCTACGCTCGCTCCCCACATGCTGCGGTTCGCGTCGGTGGTGTTCGCGCCCCACATGGAACGGCTGCCCCAGATGGCGCTGGAGCCGGAGGTCGAACTGGCGCCCCACATGGAACGGGTGTCCCAGATGATCTGGTTGGTATCGGTCAGCGACGCGCCCCACATGAAGCGCGTACCGAAAACGGAGTTGGCGCCCCACATGAAGCGGCTGCTCCATATCGAGGACGGATCGAAGACAAGCGAGACGTTGCCCGTGGTGGGATCCATCTGCGCGACCGGAGACATGGCGGTGCCGGCCGGAACCGCCGTATTCACCGATGCCAGCGCCGCGCCTAGATCGAGATAGCCGGCGCCCACAGTGAAAACGTCGTAGTAATCCACAAACGTCTGGCCGCTGCCCGGATCCGTCACGGAACTCGAGTCGGGGAAGGTCTTGTAGGCTGTCTGCATCAGGATGGCTTTCACCTGATCCGGGGTCAGTTTCGGGTTAGCCTGCAGCAGATCGGCCACAGCGGCGCTGACCACCGGAGTCGCCATGCTGGTGCCGCTGAGCGTGAAATAGGTGTTGGAAACCTTGGTGGCATTGTTTCCGCTGACGTTCTGATAATAGGACATCACCACGGCATTACCGGGATTCTGTTTCACCAGCGTGCTGTTGTTGGCCAGCAGCGAGACGACCAGATTGCCAGGCGCGACCAGATCGGGTTTAACGATATGGTCCACCGCAGTTGGACCTTTCGAGCTGTAGCTGGCGACGAGATCGTCGCTGCGGGTGGGCGTGCCTTCTGCCTTCATCGCGCCGACCGTGATCACGTAGGGATCGTTGCCGGGCGCGTTGATCGTGCCGTAGCCCTGTTCGCCGTAGGTATTGTCGCGGCCATCATTACCGGCCGCCGCCACCACCACGATTCCCGCATTCCAGGCCGCTTCCACCGCCTGGCAGAGCGGATCCTGCGTGTAGCTCTCGTACACCGGGCGCCCCACCGACAGATTGATCACGCGAATGTTGTAGACGTTTTTCAGCGCGATGGCCGTATCGATGGCAAGAATGACGTTGCTGTCGGTACCCTGCCCGTTCGCATCGAGAACTTTCAGATCGATCAGGTTGACACCATACGCCACGCCTTTAAACGTGCGCTTGCAGGTGTTGCAGGACGACGAAACGCCATTGGAAGCGATGATGCCGGCGACATGCTGGCCATGGCCGAACTGGTCGGGCGCGGGAATGCCGTTGATGCCCTTAGAGTTGGCTGGGAGCGGAGCAGTGATATTCGCCAGAACCGCGGCGGCGGCCTGAGCAGCAGCGGTTTGGGTAAAGTCATAGCTGAAGACCGGCGCTTTACCGTTTCCGAGGTTCGGATCGGTATTGACGCCGCTGTCGATTACGGCCACGCCGATGCCGGAGCCGGTAAAGCCCGCGCCCCAGGCAGCAGCCGCATTGATTGCCCCCGCCGTGTTATCCAGATGGGCATGAATCGGCCGGTCGGGCGAGATGTAGGCCACCTCGGGGTCATTGGCCAGAGCCTGCACAGCGGAAGCAGATAAGTGGTAGAGCCCGGCCTTTGCACTATGAAGCCGCCCCGCGGTAGTGCCGCCCAGAGCAGCGATTTTGGCTTCATGCTGGGCGCCCGGGGTATGTTTCCATTGCACAATGACGGGCAGGTTGCCGTTTGAATTCAGGGCCGTAGCGCGGAATTCGTGAGCGAGTTTGGGGTGACCGGCAGGGCCCGCAAAAGCGCCCGCCGCCACCAAGAACAGAGAAAGATATTTCCTCACGTACACTCCTGGTTTCTTCTAAAAGCGGCGGACGTGACACTTGGCTGGTTCCGCACGCATTCAAAGCACTCATCGGACGATTCCAGCCGTTTCGATAACCGCCCGTATCTCTAACTCTTTGAAAAAGCGCGACACCGGGGCATTTTCTGAGGAGGCGTATCTGTACGGGTTATAGCCTGTTACGGGCGACAGGGCTTTGCTCGCCTGGCGCGCGAATGCATAGAATGAGCAGAAATGGTCTCGGCTGAGCTGTTACAGGAGCTCCGCGGATGCATCGAGGAGCGCCGGATCGAACACGGGATACGGCTGCTTGAGCGCGAACGGGAGCGTTTCGAGCAGATCGCACCCGGGCTCGCGGGCGCTGGGCTGGCGATCGGCTATCTGGCGGAATGGGTGGATCTGGGCTTTGAGGACGACGGTCTGCTGACGTCCATTCTGGCGAGATTCGATGCACGTTCGCGTCAGGCGCTGCCGTTATCCGAATACCTGCACATCCGGCTGGCGGAAGCACTCATTGCCATGCGCCAGGAAGAACTGCCCGAGGCGCTGCGTCATCTGAATGCCGTGCTGGCGCTCGGAGATGAGACTTCGCGATCAGAAATTTCGCTGATTGCGACGCTGTGGAAAGCGCGCTCCCTGCGCAAGGCGGGCGAATACCGGCAGGCACTCGAACTGACGCGGCAGGGAATGCAGATGGCGGCCGGTCTGCAACTCTGGCCCATGAAAGCCGTCATGCAGACGCTTGAAAGCTGGATCGTCTTTCAGAATGGCGATGCCAAAGAGGCGGTCCGCATTCTGCAGGAAGCAGAGAACGTCCTGCGCGACACCGACGACTACATCACGCTCGGCAACATTCAATCGGCCTACGGGCGGATTGCGTTGCGCGAGGGACGCTACGATCACGCGCTCAAGTATTTCGAGCTGTCCATCGGGTATTTCAAAAAGCGTGAGTCGCTGGCGGGCTATCTGGCGCGCTCGCTCACCAATATGGCGCAGGCCAAACGCTTTCTGGCTTTACAGCTGCGCCGGAGCATGGATGCGCGCTGGGAACGGCAGCGGCGCACGGGCCAGGGCACGAACGGGCAGAACGGGTCGGCCAAATCGGGCCAGCTCGAGCGCATGTACGATCTGCTGCGCAGCGCGCAATCGGATCTGGCGGAAGCGGAGCGCATCTATCGCGGAGCGCAGAATTATCACGGCGCCGGCAATGTGGACGTCAATCTGGCGCAGATTCATCTCGACCTGAGCAATCTGGAAGAGGCCGAGCAGCGCGCCGGCGAAGCCTTCGAGCTGGGCGCGACCAAGGCCGATTACCTGTTGATGTGCCGCGCGCGAATGGTGCAGGCCTCGATTGCCAATGCGCGCTTTGAAGACGAGATCGGCGAGGGCGAAGAAGACCCGAGCCGCTTTGCGCAGCTGGCGCACGATTGCGCGAAAGAAGCGATTGATTATGCGGAACGAACCCAGAGCCGCCGTCTGCTGGCTCAGGCGCACATCTGCCGCGGACTCACGCTGGTGAATGGCTTTTTCCACGAAAGCGAGGCCGCGCGCGCCTGCTGCGACCGCGCCGAATCGTATCTGGGGCATGATCGCCACGATGCACTCTGGCAGGAGATCGAAATTCTACGCGAACGCATTCTGCACGGCGGGGTCGAGGAACCCAATCTACGTGCCTGGTCGCAGGGTGCGGTGGGCAACAAGTCGCTCCAGGCGGTCGTGGCGGAATTCGAAGAACTGGTAATTCGCAAAGTCTGGGAGCACGAGGGCCGTAAAGTGGCGCGAGTGGCGCAGCGGCTGGCGGTGTCGCCCAAGAAAGTGCGCCGGGTGCTCCGCCATCTGGGCGTGCTGAGCGAGGACCGATAACACCCGGTCTTGAAAAACCAGCCCCGCTACTTGACCGGATCACTCCCGCCGTAGCCAATCGTGCTCTCAACCGTTGCGCGGCGAAAATTTACGTTTTCGGCTGATTCGGTAACGGTGCGATTCAACAGGAACAGTGCGCGAAGGTCGAATTCCGTGCCGAAAGCTTCCGGAAACCAGATGTCTTTATCCACCCGTTTGTATCGGATGCTGTAACCCAGGCCATGAATGTCGGTGCCGAACATGATCCGCACTGCCGCAGGTAATTTGCGGGCCAGCCGAGTATAAATGACGATCGGTTGCAGCTCTTCTTTATCGATGGTCGCTTCGCCCTTCCAGCCCAGATCTGAAGGGTCAATGGGCTCAAACCCGATTCGATAGACGGATCGACCCTGCGCTGTACCCTCGCCCAGGAGAGAGAATCGGTACTTTTTCTGTTCTGCGGTGGTAAGAGGGAAAAGATCGCTGTCGATGCCGTCACGCGTATTCGTCTCGTTGTCGTCATCGAACGTGATCTCCACTGCACCATTTTTTGGGACGGGCTCCCCCTCAAAAGGAATGTATTTGCCTTTGTGCCAGTAGCGCCCTCGCACCGATACCAGCTTCCTCTCTGTACCCTTCGAACTTGGAGTCATAGCGTATGTCCAGAATTCTTCGCGGAGGAGTCTCCCGTCCTTACCCCGATACGTGCGGTGCATCTTTTGCTCGTAGACAAACTCGTTACGAGCGCGCTGCTCTCGATCCTGATTCGTCGCCACCTTGCTCATGATTTCCTCCGCTTTGAGCGGCGCAAGCGTTTGAAACGCAAGCAGGGTCACAAGACTGATGAGCATAAGAAAATGTACCTTTCGCGCAGCGCTGAAGCTTGCTACGCAGGAAGACTGGGAAATAATTCAAAATTTCCAAACCCTACCCGCATTAGAAGCAAAATCGTAAACGGCGAAGCAGCTCCGTCCCACAGCCCACGTCACAACGAATTTCAGGGTAGGTCGTTCAGGTTTATCGAGACAGGCGAGCCTTCCACCTTGAGGATGCCGTCCGTCACGTCGATGTAGCGGTCGCGCATGTAGATGTGAGCGCGGCGGGTCTGCGGGTCGATGACCCAGACGGTATGGACGCCGAAGGCGAGGTAATCGTCGATGCGCTCCTGCATTCCGGCCATCCGGTCGTCGGGCGACAGAATCTCAATGCAGAGCAGCGGCGGTTCCGTAACCATGCCGGTTTGCGGACGCTCGAGCAGAACTGTCACATCCGGGATACGGAACCGGCGCGGCTTCACTTGAACCCGCTGCTCGGTGACAACAATGATGCCCCATTCCTTTTCCTTGTTCAAAAGGAAACCGCTCACCAGAATTTGCAGCCGGCTATGATCGAATTCCCCAACATTCCGCTCCAGCAGTTCGCCATCGACATAATCGCGATCCGGCCGGTAGCTCGTGTTCAGATATTCGCTGACGGAAATGGTGGTTGCGCTCGCCACGGCAAAGCTCTCCGACGCTCCATGATCCCAGCTATTTGTTCTTCTTGAAGAGCTTGTGCGAAACGTCGGGCCAGAACTCGAGGAATATCGCTCCGAACGCGCCCTCGGCTGTGACCGTAAAGGCTCGCTCGAACGTCAGGCCTGCGCCGCGATCGGTGGATGGATAGTATAAGTTCGCAATTCCGCCCGCTGCCAGATTGCCGAGTACGTTAGAGTAGTTCGGCTGCCAGCGGCCATTGTCGCCTCTACAGCGGAACGTGGTCGAGGCGGCGTACCACAGGCGGCTTCCAATCGAGCCGGTTCCCTTGCGGAAGTAGCGCGGGTCCTGATGCAGCAGCGTTGGGAAAAGAGCATTCCCCAGCATGTCGCCGTCGAACGTATCGGCATACGAGGCGCCCCAGCGTTTGAAGTAACCCTGTGCACCCTGGCCGTAGCCTTTGTAGTCGTTCTCAAATTGGCTGACACCCGCATCCACACCCGCAATGACAAACGTTACCGGATCGGTTGCAGACTTAAACGCCAGCTGAAACTTCTGCTTCGGGGTCATCGCCACGGCGTCCGGAATATTGGAAACATTGAAGCTGGGGAAGACGCCGAGGACGCGCTGATGCTCCTGCGCCTTCACCTGTTCGGCCGCAATCTGCTCTTTGGTCTTGCCGGGCTGGGGCGGCTTATTCTCCTGCTCGGGCGGGTTCTGGGTTGCGTTTGGCTCGGGAGCGGGCGTAGTGCGATCGGTGCTCTGAGCCGGCGCAAGGCAGGAAAAACTCGCCAGAAGCCCCGGAATCAGGCACAGAAGGAGTTTGCGGCCGTGGAAAATTTGCAAAACGATTAAACCGTAAAAACTAGGGTAGCGGACCTACATCGACCCCCGACGCGGCCACATAAAGGTATACGCCGGCCAGGGCGGCAAAGTTACCCGTCCTGTCATGATAGGTTCAGAACTGCGGACCCGTTCTATGCGACCCTCCACGTTCGAAGCCTCCTCGGTGCCGCTCAGCACCAACAAACATCTGTTGCGCTGGGTGGAGAAAATGGCCGAGCTGACCCGCCCGGCGGCTATCCATTGGGTCGACGGCTCCGAAGAGGAATATCAGGCGCTGTGCAGCGAAATGGTTGCACGAGGCACCTTTACCAGGCTGAACCAGGATCTCTGGCCGGGCTGTTTTCTGGCGCGCTCGGACCCGAGCGATGTGGCGCGGGTCGAGGATCGCACGTTTATCTGCTCGCTTTCCAAAGACAACGCCGGTCCGACGAATAACTGGGTCGATCCGTTCGAGATGCGGCGAAAACTCAAATCGCTGTTTCGCGGATGCATGCGCGGCCGCACCATGTACGTGCTGCCCTTCAGCATGGGGCCGATCGAATCGCCCTTTTCCCGCATCGGCGTCGAGCTCACCGACTCGCCGTACGTGGTGGTGAATATGCGCATCATGGCGCGTATCGGGCTGCGCGTTTTTCAGGAGATCGATAAGGACATCAAGCGTGTGGTGCCCTGTATGCACTCGGTGGGCGTGCCGCTTGGACCGGGCGCCAGGGACGTACCCTGGCCCTGCAACAGCGAAAAGTACATCGTGCATTTTCCGGAG
Source organism: Terriglobia bacterium (assembly GCA_021325235.1). GTDB lineage: Bacteria > Acidobacteriota > Terriglobia > Bryobacterales > Bryobacteraceae > Bog-105. The sequence continues at coordinate 53,787 of JAJPHN010000010.1, forward strand.
ACGCGCGAGATCTGGTCCTACGGATCCGGCTATGGCGGCAACGCGCTGCTCGGCAAGAAATGCTTCGCGCTGCGGATCGCTTCGAATATCGCGCGCGACGAAGGCTGGATGGCCGAGCACATGCTCATTCTGGGCGTCGAAAATCCGCAGGGTGAAAAGACCTACGTCGCAGCGGCCTTTCCGAGCGCCTGCGGCAAGACGAATTTCGCCATGATGATTCCGCCGGCCGGATTCGAAGGCTGGAAGATCTGGACGGTCGGCGACGATATCGCCTGGATCCGCGCGGATGAAACCGGACATCTGCGCGCGATCAATCCCGAAGCTGGCTTTTTCGGCGTGGCGCCGGGAACATCGCCCAAAACCAACCCCAATGCCATTGCAACACTTTCGCGCAATACGATTTTTACCAATGTGGCTTTGACGCCCGAGGGCGGTGTGTGGTGGGAGGGGCTCACCGATACGCCCCCGGCCGAGTGCGAAGACTGGCAGGGCCAACGCTGGACACCCGAGATCGGCAAAGAAACCGGACGCAAGGCCGCGCACCCCAACGCGCGCTTCACGGCACCCGCCTCGCAATGCCCGTGCATCGATCCCAAGTGGGACGATCCGGAAGGCGTGCCGATCAGCGCCTTTATTTTTGGCGGCCGGCGCGCGCGAACCATTCCGCTCGTTTTTCAGGCATTCAACTGGAGCGCGGGGGTCTATGTCGGCGCGACCATGGGCTCCGAAACCACCGCTGCCGCTACCGGCGCAGTGGGTAAAGTGCGGCGCGATCCCATGGCCATGCTGCCCTTCTGCGGCTATCACATGGGTGATTACTTCCGGCACTGGCTCAAAATGCAGCGCGGCCTGAGCGCGACGCCGAAAATCTTCCACGTGAACTGGTTCCGCAAAGATGAAGACGGCAATTTCCTCTGGCCGGGCTTCAGCCAGAACATGCGCGTGCTCAAGTGGATCGTGGATCGCGTGCACAGCCGCGCGGCGGGTAAAGAAACGCCCATCGGCTGGGTGCCGCGCTACGAGGACATCTGCTGGGATGGGCTGACTTATTCACGCGAGCAGTTTGAAGCAGTCGAAGAGTTCAGCCGCACGGCCTGGCGCAGTGAGGTGATCGGCCACGAGGAGCTCTTTATCGAGCTGCACGATCATCTGCCGCCCGAAATGGTCTACGAGCGCGAACTGCTGATCTGCCGCTTGTGAGGCGAGCCGCCGCTACTTAAGACTCGACGTCTCGCCGGCTCCCGCGTTGACCCCTGCCATTTCGCGACGGCGCAGCACCGGGCTGCGAGCAAGCAAAACCTGCGCCAGCATACGGCCAATCACGTCATTGCCGAGAGCATTGAAGTGGCCGGTATTGAAACCTGTATTGAAAAAACCGTGCAGTGCGACCTGGTGCGCGGCGGCGTAGTCAGCGAGTTGCGGAGAAAGAAGCGCGACCTCGATGCCGCGCCGGCTCGCCATATCGGCCAGGCGCTGATCCGTCAACAAAAGCGAGGGAAGCCCGAGCCGGCGCTCCTCGGTGCGGCGGCTCTCAGGATTGGGATTGTCGGTATACGGATCGGAAAGAATCGTCAGCCAGAACTCGGCGCCATGCTGTTTGCACGTCTCGTTCATCTTTTCGAGCAGCGCGTCCGCGATCTCCCAGGATTTTCGTAACTTCGGATTGTCGGGATTGTGCACCTGCTCGAGCAGCGAGAGCGAGTGCGGCTGTTTGGTGGCGGCCATCACGGGATGAAAATCCAGCCGCAGTTTGCGTATGTTTTCGGGCAGGCCGTTGCGCAGATCATCAATGGCCAGCAGGATCTGGCTCCGGTTCACAACCGAAGCCAAAGCATCTTTCAAGCGAAGCTTCGCCGCGGAAGGAGCGCGGAAGCTGCGCGTCAGGCGGTCCGGCACTGCTTCGCCGTTCTCGACGTCGTAAAACGGCGTGGTGCTGACCATGGGCGGAAAAAGCTCGCGGGTATTGCGCGTGAGCATGGCCGGCATGGCAGCAAACATCACAATGTCGGGCTGATACTTCCAGACCTGATCGCGTATCGTCAGGTAATCCTGCGCCTGGTTGTAACCGTCCACACCGAAATTGATCACCTCCGCCTGATACCCGGCAGGGCGGAGCGCGTCATTGAGATGCTTCTCGAGTACCGATTCGAAGGTCTTTTCGAGCGGCACCTGCTGCGCGGCTACTTCCGAAGATCCGATCACTGCGATACGAAGCGTGCGCGGCGGTTTCGCCAGGGAGCGCTCTCTGTCGCGCAAGCCGTCGCTGTTGATGCGAACGTAATTTTCGCCTTCAACCACCGCCCAGCCTTCCGCACGTGGACGCCAGGCGTAGCCGCGAGCTCCGTCCGAGGTGAAGAGCTGCGCTTCAAACTTCACACCCGCAAGCCGTAACGCGAGTTCGAGGATGCAGAACACGGCCGCCGCGACCAGAGCGGCAACAAGCAGATCACGAATCAGGCGCACAGGTAAATCCGCAAAGCTCTGGCCGGCTCGGCGCGTTTCATGACGTTTCGATTACGGACGGCGCGCAGTCCGCGAAAATTGCCGGCACACAATTTCCCGAGGACTCTTTGAGCGGTTAAACGCATGAAGTACTTCTATCCGGTGCAGCAGAAACAGAGAACGTTTCTGCGTACGTACGGCACTAGTATCCATACTCACATATCAACCGGCCCGGGGTCATCGCGGCCCCATCCGGTGCAGAGAGCGTGCGCTCAGCCTGTCTTCTGAAACAAAAACGTATTGGAAATCCAGTCGTGCCAGCCGAGGCAATCATCCGGCTCGACTTCGAGCAAGCGGCAATGCTGCTTCTCAGCCAGCGCAAAAATATGCTGCTGCGGCAACAGGTGCATTTCGAATCCCGGCGGAAGAGGCTCAGCCAGATACTGGCGTGCATCGAAGGTGTAGCGCGCCGAGTAGGTAGGCACCTGCAGCAATGCGACGCCACCCGGCTTCAGCCAGGCGAAGAACTGCTCCACCAGCAGCGCGATCACCGGCGGTGGATTGTGCTGCAGCACGATGCGGCAGAAGACCACATCCACAGGTTCTACGGCGGGCGGAGGCGCGAGCGATTCCACAACGATAAAACGAGCATTCGAGAGTCCGGCGCGTAGCACGTGGTCGCGGGCCAGCCCGATATGCGGTGCGGAGACATCGAGCGCCGTGACATGCGAAAACTGTTCCGCGAGCCAGCGTGTCACCCGCCCCGTGCCGCAGCCGTATTCAATGCAGCTATGCGCTTTCCCAAACGGACCGGCATGATTGCGGGCCAGCCAGCGGTTCAGAAATTCCACATCGGACCGGCCGGAATTCCAGTAAATCTGCGCGTTTTCCGCGAAGTTCTCGCCCCGAAATCGTTCCGCGCTCAGCACGGACCAGAACGGATCCGTTTCGCCGAGCCGGCTCCAGGTCTCTTTGATGCGCTCGAGCATCTGCTCGAGAATGCCGGGTTCCACTTGCCACTCAACGGAAATGGGCGGCCCCGGCTCAAGGCGAGACATGATGCCGGCGAAACGTTCAGCCAGAAATTTCTGCAGGAACTCCTCCGAACTGAGCAGTCCGCGGCACAAGGATTCAAAGCCCGGCGCGTGGCGCAGCCAGTTCGCCACAATTTCCTGATTCTCCGGTTCACGCCCGAGCAGTGCGCGGTACGCGACTACGACCTGATCCTCAGTGAGCATCCATTCGCGTCTCAGGCAGAGGCGGCGAGGGCCTGCTTACAATACTCGAAGCACTTCGCAACTTCCTGGACCGAGCTGTTCTTCCCCTCGTATTCGTATTCAATTTCGGCCGGCATCTTGTAGCGCTTCCCCTTGAGCAGTTGCAGCACTTGCTTGATCGGCGTGTCGCCTTCACCCCAGGGCACGTTCGGGCCCTCGTCTTTCTTACGGTCTTTGAGATGCAGGACCACGATGGATTCGTGATGCGCCTGAATATAATCGAGCGGATCGTAGCCGGCCGCGACAAAATGACCGATGTCGAGGTTAATGCGATATTGCTTCGACATTGCGAGCGCCTTGGCAAATGTCTCCGGAGTGGAGAACTGCTCGGGATCCTTCACGTCCGAATGGCCATGGAACGCCACGATCAGCTTGTGTTTGTCCGCGAAAGGAACCAGGCGCTTGGCCATCGAGAGCGTGGTGGAAGAGGTCATAATATCCACGCCGAGCGCTTTGGTCATCTCGAAGCCGCGATCGATCTCTTCGTCCGTAGCGCCCATACCGAGGCTGAGATTGTAGGCGTAAAGTCGGACGCCCGCATCGTCGAACTTCTTGCGAATGCCGTGAAAATAGGTAAGCGGAACGGTGAGCCGCCATTGCCGCAATTTGGTTTCGTGTTCTTCGAAGGCCGCCTTCATCTGCTCGCGGCTCATGCCATGGAAGGAAGCGAACTGCTTCTCCGGCGCTTCCGTATCGCCGCCTTCGATGTGCGGCGAGAAGAGCTCGCATTCCCCCAGGCCATCGGTCACCATGGCCTGAATCGCCTGGTCGAGCGGCAGATCGCGGAAGCTGTAGGATTGCACCCCAATCTGCACGCCGTCGATTCTCGAATCGATGGTCTTGCCGAGCGCGCGCGCAGCAGGAAGCGCAGCGGCGGCCAGTTTGCCGAAATCGCGTCTGGAAATTTGCATCTCGGGTAACAGCTTATCGAATCAGGAATCCCGGACGGATAGGAACGGGGCCGCACCTCGCCGCTATTTGCTCGCCGCGGCGGCTGGTCGCGAGTGGAACACCGAACTTGCAGGGAGTAATGCTCTCCAGATAGCCTGCGCTTTTGCTTTCTCCTCCAAAGGTACGCCGAGATGTCGGAGGCCTTCAAACGCTCCACTTCCTTCGAAACTTCCAGACAGACTCGGCATGTTCTTGATCAGCTCATCGTTTTCAAACACTGCGAGTCCGTGTACGTCGAAGTCATTTGAAAATGCTGAGTACACTACATAACTGAATTTCCCGTTTCGGATGCGAATAAATTCGTCCTCCTCACCGCTGTCGCCGCCCCCAGACTCCTCGAGTGTGACAAAACGGCGAAACTCGATCGGTCTCTGCGGAAGCGAAAGCTCAATCTTTCGATCGGATGTGCCGTAGCGATAGACAAGATAGCCGGACGTGTACGAAACGTCGGAAGATGTACAAATCGATGCCAATTTGTTGTTAAGAAATCCCGAAGTGAAATAGACTTCTTCCTGCTTCGTACACAAGCTGGGCTTTGATCGGGATGGCGCGGAAGAGCCTTGGAGAGATGAGACGGACAGAAGTACAGGAAACGCAAAAACAATCAGAATCGGCCGCATTGACCTCATTGGTTAGTTATCGATCTCATCCGGGTAAGCGCGTCATTCGCGATCTGGGTTCGCAGAAAGACACGCCCGTCGTTTACAGCCTTTTGAAACGCGTCAAAGTCATGGTTTCCACCGTTCACAGATCGGCGAGCCATTCTCAGGTCGTTTCTGCGAAGTGCCTCGCGAATGCGGCTTTCGTGCGCCTTCAAGAATTTGGCGAGCAACACCGCTGCGCCCCACGAATCATTGGCCAATGCGGGCTGCTCGACCAAAGGCCATCCAAGATCCTTCCCGAAACTCGCGTAATTCGATCGGCCCGTGAGTTGCACGAATCCGCGCCCCTTGAAAGTTGCTCCGTCAACGCCCCGCAGCACGTCGGCGCGAGTGAACGGCTGAACTTGCGGGCAGCAAGGCTTTCCAGATGCGCTGCTCCGTCGTTTCGTCCTCATATGGAATGCCCAAATCCAATAGGCCGTTGAGCGCCAAACTTGTATCAAACGTGCCCGGCACGCTTGGAATCGCCTTAACCAGCTTCTCGCCCTTAAATACCGCGAGACCGCTTAAGTGTAAATTTGCTCCAATTGCGTAATAAATCACGTAGCTAAAATCGCCATTGCGGAAGCGCACAAACTCCGCATCGTTAAGATTCGCATCATTCGTACGTTCAGCTACCGTTACAAACTGGCGAAATTCTGTGGGCCTCTTCGGGATAGAGAGCTCGATGGAATTGATTTTTTCGCCATACCGATACACGAAGTATCCTGACTTTTGGGATAAGTCGGTCGAAGCGCATACGGATGCGATCTTCTTATTGACCAGCAGCGTAGTGAAAAGGGTGTTTTCTTGCTCCGTACACAATTCAAGCTGGCCCTCGCCGGAGGACGCGCGACACAACTGAACGAGTAGAAGAGCGAGCGTGCCGAGATGGCGGGCAGGGCTAGGGATCACGTGCTTCTCATCTATCGATCGGTAGCGTTTGACGTGACTCGCGCGAGTGCATCATTCGCGATGCGACATCTCAAGAAAGATCGGCCGTCGTTCATCGCCTTACTAAATGCTTCAAGTCCATGCCTCCCCCCGTTCACCGCTCGGCGTGCGCCATCCAAATCGCCTCGCCGAAGTGCGTCGCGAATCTGGGTTTCATGCGCTTTCAAAAACCGCGCGAGCAAAACCGCCGCTACCCACGAATCGTTGGCAAGTTCGGGGCGCTTCACCAACGGCCATCCCAGATCTTTCCCGAATCGGGTGTAATTGGATCGGCCGGTGAGTTGGACGAATCCACGCCCGCGGTACACGGCACCGTCTGGTGCGCCAACATTTCCGAGACTATCGCGATTGTCGTACAAATCAAACAGGTGTGTTCCCTTTTGATGCCGTAGAGCACGCGGTGAAGAGTTCCAGAGCGATGGTCCCTCAGAAATAGGCCTCACCGTAAGCGTTTCGGCGCGAATCGTCGCCAGCGCCATAAGCACCATCTCGGTATCCGCAAGCCCGTTGTGCGCCAGCGCCTGCAGTATGTACGGCAAATACAGCGCAAGGCTGCCCGATTTAACTCCGGCCGGGAGCATCACCTTCGCCAATTGATACATCAGCGGCGAATAGTGCCGCGCCAGGTCTGCATTTCCTGCCGCCAGATGCACCAGAAAAACAAACAACGGGCTGCCGTTTGCCACGATCCGCTGCCCGAACGGACTCGCCATCCCCGACAAAAACTTGCCTTCGATAGCTCCTATCGCATGGTCCACCGCAGGATCCCAGCTGCCGGTCTCCATAAGGCGCGTGGCCGCCTGGTCCTCCAGATAGCCGTTGTCGATCACGATATTGACAATCTGCTGCACCAGCAGAACATCATCGGGGAAATTCGGCTGCTGCCAGCCTACTGACGAGGCGAGCATCGGGGGCTCATAGAGCCACTCGGAAGCATCGCCGGGCAGGCTACGGTATGGACTGAACAGACTGAACGCGGACAAGCGTGAGCCTCCTCCGTGAAGCGCTCGTCTCGGATTCTAGCATCGCTCAGACTTGTATAATTATCAGGCAAGTTCATCAGGAGGGCGCATTGGCAACCCAGGCTTTCGTCAATCAAGGGCTCGGCATGACCGGTCAGAATCTAAGCCCTGTGACCGTGACCATCGGCGATCTGAAAATCGACGCTTACTCCGCTCACGCCGGCATCGGGGCGCTTCCATCGGAATACGCCGGCATGCCGCAGATGGGCAGCGTTGAAGCCAACATCTCCTTCCAGATAGATCTCAACAACATTACCCAGACCGATTCCTTTACCGTCGTTAAAACTTTGTTCGATTTATGCAACCGGCCCGGGAAGGCAGATATCCGGCCCATCAAAATCGACTTCTGGAAGGATCAGAGTCGTCAGGACGTTCATCTCAGCATGAAGTTCGATGGCTGGATCAGTTCGTGGCACGTCTCGAGCGGATATGGACACAATCACGTGCTCGCTGTCTCGCTGCAGCCCAAGCTAGACCCGCAGCATTTCATCAAAGTCGATCTCAGCAACTAAAATTCGCTCGTAAACGAACCGCGGGAATCGATCAGCGCGCGCGCTCCACGAACAGCGACTTGATCTGCTTAATGGCCTCGCCGAGAGCAATGAACACGTCGAGCAATCCCAGCCCGCTCACTACTCCACGAAAATAAGGGCTCATCCATAGCGCGGCGAACCGTCTTGAATGTACCGGAATCCAGTTCATGCTCCAGGCCGGGTGCCAGGGAAACACAATCAGAAACAGCCCGATCTCAAAAGCAAGAACCATCAGGCAGATGCCGAGCAGACGCCGATGCCAGCGCATCGCTTTGGGCGGCTCAATTGGCGGCGGCGCTGCCACAGGCGTACTCATGCCAGCGCCCCTACCGCTGCCAGCTGCGCGCTTTCCTCGGAAAAGAGTTCGCCCTGCGCGGCGGCCCGCGTAAGATAACCGGTCCAATGCGTGCGAGTGCAGTTCGCGCGCACCGGTTCAAAACTGAAGCGATGCATCAGCGTCGGGCCATGCTCGCGCAGCGCGCGCTTGTGATCCGGCGTCGAATAGCCCTTGTTGGCCGCGAGATTGTATTGCGGGAAGATTTCGGCCCATTGCGCGATAATCGCGTCGCGGTGCTCTTTGGCAAGAATCGAAGCCGCCGCAATCGCACGGCAGCGCGCATCGCCATCGATCAGCGCCATCTGCACAATCGGCAGGTCGAGTTTCAGCGCATCGATGAGCAGATAATCGGGCTGAATGGGAAGAGCCTCGACGGCGCGCCGCATCGCCAGCCGTGACGCCTGGTAAATATTCAACTGATCGATCTCGTAAACATCCGCCGCCCCGACCGCGAAGGCAATCGAGCGCGCTCGAATGTGCCGTGCCAGCCGCGCGCGTTCCGCGGCCTCCACGATCTTGCTGTCTCGAACGTACTTGATTGGCTTATCCGGATCGAGAATGACAGCCGCAGCCACCACCGGGCCAAACAAACAGCCTCGGCCCACTTCGTCTACTCCGGCGATGCGAGTGAACCCGAGTTCCCGCGCGCGCCGCTCGAAGCTGGTGACGCAGCGGATGGAAGGAGATGTCTTCGGCTTGGCCCCCGCGCCCACAGTGAAACAGCTTGTCGAGAAACTTAGACGCGCTCCCGCAACCGTGCCGCTTTGCCCTTCAGCCCGCGCAAGTAATACAGCTTGGCGCGGCGCACGCGTCCCGTGCGCACCAGATCGATATGGTCGATCACCGGCGCATGTACCGGGAAGATGCGCTCCACGCCCTGGCCGAAGCTGACCTTGCGCACCGTAATGGTCTCGCCCATACCGGTGTTCTTGCGCGCAATCACGGTGCCTTCGAAAGCCTGCAAACGCTCCTTGTCGCCTTCCTTAATCTTCACGTGCACGCGGATCGTGTCGCCCGGACGAAACTCCGGATGCGCCTTGGCGCGCTGATGCTTGCTGATGAACTTCGAAACAAGTGCGTTCTGCATATTAGCTCTGAATATCGCCCACTAAGTCCGGCCGCAGCCGGAGCGTTTTCTCTCGCGCGGCAGCCCGGCGCCAGCGCTTGATCTCCTCATGATTTCCGCCCAGCAGCACCTCGGGCACTCGCCAGCCGCGAAACTCCGCCGGCCGTGTGTACTGCGGACAATCCAACACAAACTCATCCTCTCCGCTGAAACTCTCGTTCCGCGAAGAATCTTCATTGCCAAGCACGCCCGGTGTCAGACGGCTCACGACATCCACCACCATCGCCGCCGCCAGTTCACCGCCCGACAGCACGAAATCTCCGACCGAAAGCTCTTCATCCGCCAGATGCTCGGCCACGCGCTCATCCACGCCTTCGTACCGGCCGCAGATCAGCACGATCCGCTCGATCGCCGCATACTCGCGCGCGACGTTCTGATCGAAACGCCGGCCCTGCGCCGAGAGTAAAACCACTCGCGTACCCGGACCGCGCTCCGGTGCGATCGCCTCCACCGCCGCAAACAACGGCTCCGGCTTGAGCAGCATCCCTTCCCCGCCGCCAAACGGCCGGTCGTCTACAGTCCGATGACGATCGTATGTCCAGTTTCGCAGATCGTGAACCTGAATATTCACCAATCCGCGATTCCGCGCCCGCGCCACCACCCCATGCGCCAGCGGCGACGCGAAAAAATCCGGAAAGATCGTGACGATATCGAACTTCAAAGGTCCAGCAACCCTTCCGGCAAGTTCGCCCGGATCACCCGCTCGCCTAAATCCACCCGGCACTCGGACGCCACAAACGGAATCAGCCGCGTCTCTTCGCCCAACCGTACTTCCATCAGCGGCGCCGCCCCGCCATATTGCTGCCAGCCTTCGACAACGCCGATTTCCGCCTCGTCTCCGGCGTTCACCACCCGGCACCCGATCAGATCGGACCGGAAAAACTCACCCTCGCCGAGCCGCGCCCGGTCTTCGAAACGAACCCATAGGTCCGCGCCTCGGAATCGCTCGGCCGCCTCGATCGAATCGACCCCGGCCAGCTTCAACACCCAGTCCCCTTTGTGCGGCCAGGCTCTTTCCACCGCGACCGCGATATCCGTGCCGTCTTTCAATCGCGCCCTGGCATCGCGCAATCGCTCAAAGCGATCCGTCACGTCCGTCTGCGATCGCGCTACCAGTTCGCCGCGCAATCCACGCGGGCGCAGTATTTCGGCAACAACTACTCGCTCCGGCGGCGTCACCGCTCACTTATTCCCGGCGGCGTCACCGCCCACTCATTCCCGGCGGCGTCACCGCTCACCTATTCAAGGATCTCGAGTGAAAAGCGCCGGTTCAGCTTGGTCCCCACCGCCCCCAGCAGCGTCCGGATCGAGCGCGCCGTGCGACCCTGTTTCCCGATCACTTTGCCCAGATCGCTGCCCGCCACGCGCAATTCAAAAACCGTCGCGTGCTCGCCGGCCACTTCATTCACCGACACATCGTCCGGCGTATCGACCAATGCCTTGGCGATATCTTCCACCAGCGTCTTAACGCCGTTACTCTCACTCATGTTCTTTTCCCAAATCGCGCCGCCGGAAACGGCGACGGCGTCAGGCCGTAGCAGGTGCGTTTTCGGCCGGAGCGGTCTTCAGCAGCCGCGCCACCGTATCCGATGGCTGCGCGCCGTTCTTGATCCAATGCTCGATGCGCTCGCGATTGAGCTCCAGCTGCGCCGGCTTCGCGATCGGATTGTAATGCCCCACCACTTCCACCGACCGGCTGTTCCGCGCCCGTTCCTTTTCAATCACGACCACACGATAGGTCGGTTTCTTTTTCGCGCCAAACCGCGCCAGACGAATTGCTAACATCGTTTCTCTTTACTTTTCCTATTCTTACAAACTTTTTGCGGTCGCGCAGGGCGCTTTCGCCGCAGCCTCAGAACCCCGGCAGTCCCGGCAACCCGGGCAGCTTCATCTTGGACAACTTCTTGCCCAGCATCCCGGCCTGTCCCGTGAAGCTCTTCATCATTTTACGCGCCTGCGCATACTGTTTCAGCAAATTGTTCACGTCCTGCACCGACGTGCCGCTGCCCTTGGCGATCCGCCGCCGCCGCGAGCCGTTGATCAGCATATGGTTGCGGCGCTCTTTCGGCGTCATCGAATCAATAATCGCCACCACCCGCGAGACTTCCTTGTCATCGATCTTCGCGCCTTTGAGCTCTTTCAGCGGACCCATCTGCGGCATCATGTCGAGCAGCTTGCCCAGCGGCCCGAGTTTCTGCAGCTGCTTGATCTGATCGCGGAAATCTTCCAGACTGAAATCGTCGCCGAGCAGCTTCTCCTGCATCTTCTCGGCCGTCTCCTGATCGATCGTCTCCTGCACTTTGTCGATCAGCGAGAGCACATCGCCCATGCCCAGAATGCGCGACGCTACCCGGTCCGGAAAGAACAGCTCGAGCGCGTCGGTCTTCTCGCCCACGCCCACAAACTTCAGCGGCTGCCCTGTAATGGAGCGAATCGAGAGCGCCGCGCCGCCCCGCGCATCGCCGTCCATCTTGGTCAGGATCACGCCCGTGATCCCGAGCCGCTTATGAAACTCGTCGGCCGACCGCACCGCGTCCTGCCCCGTCATGGCATCCGCCACAAACAGAATCTCGGTCGGATTCAGCGCTTCTTTCAGCTCATGCAGCTCCGTCATCAGCTGCTCATCAATATGCTGCCGCCCGGCCGTGTCCACCAGCAACACGTCGCGTCCCGACTGCATCGCTTCCCGCCGCGCCGACCGCGCCAGTTCCAGCGGCTTGGTCTCTTCCGGCGTGCCTTCGTAAATCGGCGTCGCGACGTTCTTCGCCAGAATGCTCAGCTGATGCCGCGCCGCCGGGCGATACACGTCCACGCTGACCAGTTGCGGACGGTTCCCTTCCTTTGTTAAGAACCGCGCCAGCTTGGCCGTCGACGTCGTCTTACCCGAACCCTGCAGCCCAACGATCAGCACCACCGTCGGCGGCTCATTCGCAAACCGCAGCCGCGAAGGATGCGTCCCGAGCATCTTCACCAGCTCGTCCCGCACGATCTTGACGACCTGCTGACCCGGCGAAAGCGCCGTCAGCACCTCTTCGCCCAATGCTTTCACTTTTACGTCTTCAATGAACTGCTTGACGACTTTAAAGTGAACATCAGCCTCCAGCAGCGCCACCCGGATCTCGCGCAGAGCTTCTTCCATATTGGCGGCCGTGAGCTTGCCTTCGCCGCGCAGATTTTTGAAGACGCGCTGGAGCTTATCGGAGAGACTATCGAACATGATTCGGGGACTGCCGCAGGAATTGCAGCAGCTACCATCATAGCAGCGCCGAACACCAAAACCGACCCGCGACCGGAGGGAGCGGTCACCAATAACCTATTTCACCTTCGCCTGTTACGGCTCTCACTTACACGGTCACGAGTCCGGCTCCGTCGATCGACACCACAATTTGCCTGCCAGCCCGACCCTCGAACCCGACGCGAAGCCAGTATCCGCCGAGCGGAAACAAATGGACCAACCCCCGTATGTGATGGATCACAGGCGACGGCAGCTCGTTCTCGCCGCCATCGAGGAGCGCTGCCTCGAGCGCGATTGGAATCTGCTGGCCGCCCACGTGCGAACCACGCACGTGCATATTGTCGTGACAGCGGACATCCGCCCCGAGAGAATCATGAACGATCTCAAATCCTATTCGAGCCGCCTGCTGAACCACAACCGCCTCGACCACCCGGACCGAAAGCGCTGGACCAGGCATGGCAGCACCCGCTGGCTGTGGAAAGATGAGGACATTTCCGCTGCCATTCGTTACGTAGTGCACGAGCAGGGCGATCCCATGGCAGTATTCGAAGCGGAAAAATGATCATCAACCCGCGACCCAATATAACCGACCCGCGACATCAAAACCGAGCCGCGACCAAAGGGAGCGGTTAAACCCACGTATTAGCCGTTCACAAACCCAAAAAATTTCCTTCCCACTCCCAACCCTCCTATACCCAGCATCTTACAGCCTCTGTATTTCCGCTCACAGTTCGTTTTCCGCCCTCGACATGCTATCTCCGTGGCATGTCGACTCCCGCCCAAATCGCCGCGAACCGCGCGAATTCCCAGCTCTCCACCGGTCCCAAAACCCCCGAGGGCAAAGCCAAAATCTCCCACAACGCTGTCAAAAATGCGTTAACCGGCGCCACCGTCCTGCTACCGGCCGATGACGCCGCTCTCTACGAACAGCACTGCGCCAATACCTTCACCATCTGGGCTCCCGAAAACCACCGCGAGAAGCTCCTGGTCCAATCCATCGCCGATACCGAATGGAGATTACAACGCATCCCCATGCTCGTCGCCGGCGTCTACGCACTCGCCCGCCTCACCCACGCCAACCTCTTCGCTGACGAACCCGAATCGATCCGCCACGTTCTCCTCGAAACCTACATCACCCAAACCTACGCCCGCGACCTGCGCAACCTGAGCCTGCAGGAATCCCGCCTCACCCGCTACCGCGATAAATCCATCGCCGAGCTCAAGGAAATCCAGGCCGAACGCGAGCAGCGCCGCAAAGCCCACGAAAATCGTCTCCACGAAGCCGCCCGCATCTACAACTGCTACGTCGAGCAGAACCGCGACCAAACCTACGACCCCGTCAAACTTGGCTTTGAATTTTCAATCGAAGAAATTAAGCAAAAAGCCGACAAACTCCCGAAAAGCATCCTCCAGCAAAACATCGAAAAACACCGCCGCGAACAAAACGCCGCCTGAAAACGACCGGCGCACCAATCAACACCCGAAACCGAGCCGCGACCAGAGGGAGCGGTGTGCCCACTCCGCTCATTTCCCGCTCGTCACTGGCAAGCGAAGATGAAATTTCATGCGCAGAGTTATCGTTCTCGTCCCAATGCTGGCCGCCCTCCTCGCCGCCGCCGATACCAACTGGCAAGCCGCCGGACAAGCCTGGTGGCAGCAAGTCCAATACCTCGCCAGCGACGAACTCGAGGGCCGCAACGTTGGCTCCGCCGGCTACGAGAAAGCCGCCGCCTATGTCGCCCGGCAATTTGAGCAGGCTGGCCTCAAACCCGCCGGCAACCAAAACTATTTCCAAAACGTAGCCTTCATCGAAACCTCGATCGATCCGGCCCATTCGCACCTGGCACTCGCCTGCGGCTCCGACCAGCGCGCCATCGATGTCCCCGGCGAGGCGGAGCTCGGGTATTCGCAGAATTCAGCACCGCATCTCAAAGCGCCGGTGGTGTTTGCCGGCTACGGCCTGGTCATTCCCGAGGCCCACTACGACGATCTCGCCGGGCTCCCTGTCAAAGGCGCAGTCGTTGCCTACCTCACGGGCGGTCCGCAAAGCATCGACGGCAATCTGCGCTCGCACTACTCCTCGACCGAAGAGCGCTGGAAGGCATTACGCGCGCGCGGCGCAGTCGGCACCATCGCCATCCCCGATCCGAAGACCATGGAAATTCCCTGGAGCCGCGGCATTCTCAGCTGGGGCATGCCGCGCATGAGCCTCGCCGATCCCGCGCTTCAGACCAATGCCGGTCAGCTTTTCAGCGCCGCCTGGGATCCCGCGAAAGCCGGCGACCTGCTTACCGGGTCCGGGCATACATTCGCCGAGATCGTAGACGCCGCGCACGCCAACCAACCTCTGCCGCACTTCCCGCTCGCGTGCAGTGTGAACGCGGACGTCGCAATCAGCATCCGCACCGTCGATTCGAAGAACGTAGCCGGCGTGCTGCCGGGCACCGATCCGCAGCTCGCGCACGAATATGTCGTGATCTCGGCCCATCTCGATCATCTCGGGGTCGGCAAGCCGGTGAATGGTGACGCCATCTACAACGGCGCCATGGACGACGCCTCGGGTATCGCCTCGCTCATCGAAATCGCAGAGTCGATTCACACGCAGCACCTTCAAACCAGGCGCTCGCTCCTGTTCCTGGCCGTAACCGGCGAAGAGAAAGGCGACCTCGGTTCCGCCTGGTTCGCCGCGCATCCAACCGTTCACGGCCGCCTCGTGGCCGATCTCAATATGGATATGTTTCTGCCGCTCTTCCCGCTCCACTGGCTCGAAGTGCAGGGTCTGAATGAATCCACCTTGGGCGACGATATTCGTGCCGTCGCCGAGTCCGCCGGCGTCAAAGTGCAGGCCGACAAGGAACCGAACCGCAACCGCTTCATCCGCAGCGATCAGTACAGCTTCGTCCGGAAAGGTGTTCCCGCGCTCGCGTTCAAATTCGGCTATCTGCCCGGCGACCCGGAAGAGAAGATCTTCAAAGATTGGTACGCCACCCGCTATCACGGCGTTAAGGACGACGTCAGTCAGCCGGTCGACTTAGCAGCCGCCGCGCAGTTCAATCACATACTCGAACAACTCACCCTGCGCGTCTCCAATGCCGATGCCGCGCCGCAATGGAAACCGCAGAGCTTCTTTCGCCGCTTCGAGAAAACCGAGTAGCCCATGTACTCGTTGCATCTGAACTGCGCGCCCGAGCAGGTCGACGATGTGAGTGCGGAGCTATGGGCGGCGAACACCTGCGGAATCCGCGAAGTCGATCTGCCGGACGGCCGCGTGGACCTGATCGCCGCCTTCGAGCGGAACGATCTGCGCTCTGAGCTGATGCAAACCTTCGCTGCATTTGCCCCACAATGGACCGCCGAAGCCGATACCGATTGGGTGCTCGCGACCCGCAACGCCTGGCCCGGCCGAAGCGTGGGTGCGCGCTTCTTCCTCGCGCCGCCCTGGTGCGAAGAGGCAACGCCTGCGGGCCGCATGCGGCTCGTGCACAATCCGGGCCTCGCCTGCGGCACCGGCGAGCATCCCTGCACCCGCCTTGCTCTCGAAGCGCTCGAACGTTTCGTCACACCCTCCACTACCGTTGCCGATATCGGCACCGGCTCCGGCATTCTCGCCATCGCGGCGCTGCAGCTCGGCGCGCGTACAGTCGCCGCTGTCGATCTCGATGAAGCTGCGCTCCATCCGGCCCGCGAGAACTGCGCCTTAAACGAGCTCCATTGCGGGCTCGCCGTGGGGTTCGCCGTGGGATCCGCCAGTTGTCTGCGCGATCAATCCGCCGATCTCGTTGTGGCCAACATCAGCCCGAGCATCCTGCTCTCGCTCGCGGACGATCTGCTGCGCATCGCTCGTCCGGC
The DNA here is from genome assembly GCA_021325235.1 of Terriglobia bacterium. Lineage (GTDB taxonomy): Bacteria > Acidobacteriota > Terriglobia > Bryobacterales > Bryobacteraceae > Bog-105. Next base: position 70,154 of record JAJPHN010000010.1, read on the forward strand.
AGCCCGGCTCATTCTCACCGGATTTCAGGAAGTCGAACTCGAAGTCGTCGCCAAGGTATTTCCGGCTGAACTCATCCTGCAGGAGGACGCATGGGTCTGTCTCATTTCGCGCGCTTCTTCGTAGCCTTCCGAGCGGCCTTCGGCTTTTCGCCATTCAGCCGCTCGAGCGCATCTTCCAGCCGTTGTCCACCCTGCAGCACCGGCGCGAAAATATCGCCCAGTTTCTCGAAGCGCTCCGGGCTGTTTTCCATCCGAAAATCGTGCGGCTCGAGTCCGCGCTTCACCTCTTTCCATTCAAGAGGTGTCGCAACGGGGGCGCCATCGTAAGCCCGCACCACATACGGTGCCGCGATCGTTTTCCCGGTGCCGATCTGCAGATAGTCAAAGTAGACCCGGCCTTTCTTGCGCTTCTCCACGCTCCTCGGCGTCGTGAACATATCCGGCGCGCGCTCGATCGCCAGATGCGAAAGCAGTTCCGCGAAGCTGCGCACCTGCTCGAACGTGTACACCGGCTCGAGCGGCACATAGATGTGCATGCCGTCTCCCCCAGTCGTCTTGGGGTAGCCGCGCAGCCCGACTTCGTTCAGCACTTCGCGCACCACCAGCATCGCGTCCACGATCTGATCGAACGAAGTCTCCACCGGATCGAGATCGAGCAGCATCCAGTCCGGATGTTCCAGGCTCTCGATACGGCTCATCCACGGGTTCTGATCTATGCAGCCGAGATTCACCAGATAGAGCAGGCTGGCCCGGTCCTGCGCCACCGGATAATGATTCAGCTTCTGCCCGCCGTGCTCAGAGATCGGCTCGCAGTGCATCCATTCCGGAAAATGCGTGCTGGCGTTTTTTTGGAAAAAATAGTCCGCGTGAATGCCGTTCGGATAACGCTTCATCGAAAGCGGCCGGTCATGCAGATGCGGCAGCAGAAACTCCGAGACGCGATCGTAAAACGCAAGCAGATCGCGCTTCTTCCAGCCATCTTTCGGAAAATAAACTTTATCGAGATTGCTGAATTTGAGCCGGTGGCCGTCGACCTCCACCGTCACCTCTTTCCCGCTCAGATTGAGCCGCTCACTTCCCTCCTCGGGCGCTTGCACTTGCGCTTCTTCCGCCGGTTCCGGCTCGGGTTCGCTCGCCGCTTCCTCCGGCTCTTCGCGCGTCACTTCGTCCGGCTTCTTATCCTCACGCAAGCCAACGAAAACTGGCGCGCGCAGCGAACCATCCTTGGTCCATTCGAGGAACTTGACCTGGCACACCACCTCCGGCCGCACCCACGTCACGCCTTTAATGCGCGGCTTCGGTTCGAGCGGGCACGTCTTCGTAATCAGCGGCTCCATGCGCTCGTAGATCGCCTTCATCAGCTTGTGGTCGAAGCCCGTTCCGACCTGCCCCGCGTGCCGCAGCTTCTTGCCTTCGTACACACCCAGCACCAGCGAACCGAAGTACTCGCGTTCGCCTTCGGTGAAGCCCGCGATCACAAACTCCTGCTCGTTCGAGACCTTCACCTTCTGCCAGTGCCGCGAGCGCGTGCCCTCATACGTACTGCGCCTATCCTTCGCCAGAATGCCTTCGAGACCCATTTCCCGCGCTGCTTCGAACATCTGCTCGCCGCCCGTCTCGAACGCTTCGGAAATTCGTATGTGCTCGTCCGGCACCACCAGCATGTTCAGCACTTTCCTGCGCTCTTCGAGCGGCGCGCCGCGCAGATCGTAGCCGTCGGCATAAAGAATGTCGAACAGAAACAGCGTCGCCGGAGTCGATTCGGCAAGCCCCGGTACAAGGCTCGCGTTGGCGTGGATACGCGGCTGAATATTCTGAAAACGCGCGCGGCCTTTTTCGTCCAACACGCAGATTTCGCCGTCGAGCCAGGCCGTCTTGGCATGCACGTGCGCCGGCAGATCGGCCAGTTCGGGATACTGCTGCTCGCAGCGATTACCGCGCCGCGAAGAAATGCGCAGCTTGTTGTCCTTGAGGAAACAGAGCGCGCGAATTCCGTCCCACTTGATCTCGTAGAGCCAGTTCGAACCCGCCGGCGGTTTGTCCACCAGGCTCGCCAGCATGGGAGTAATCTCGGCGGGAGCAGCGGCCTTCCGCGCACCTTTGATCTCCGCCAGATTCAGCGCGCCAATCTCTTCCGCAATTTCGTCCTGGGTGCGTTTCGTTGCCACGCTCCACGAGAATTCGTTGATGTCGTAGCCCGGCACCGCATGCTCATCTTTTTTCTTGATGAGCAGCCACTCGTTGCCCTTCCCGGCGCGCTTCATGTGCACAATCGCAAACGCGCCCTTAAGCTTCTTGCCGTGCAGTTCGAATTTGAAGTCGCCGCGCTCGAGCTGTTTTTCGGCCGGCAGGTCGTCGAGCACATCGTAGGTGCCCACGTCCCACAACATGACGCTGCCGCCGCCGTAGTTGCCCTTCGGAATATTGCCTTCAAACGTGCCGTAATCGAGCGGATGATCTTCCACTTTCATGGCCAGCGCCTTGCGCGCCGGATCCAGGCTCGGGCCCTTCGGCACCGCCCAGCTCACCAGCACGCCGCCCACTTCGAGTCGAAAGTCATAGTGCAGGCGCGTTGCGTCATGCCGCTGCACACAGAAGAAACCGCCCGGCTTCGCGCGCTTCTCTTTCTCCGAAACCGGCTTCGGCGGCGGCTCCGGCGTCATCTTGAAGTTGCGTTTGCGAGCGTATTCTTTGAGCCCCATCGCCTTGCCGACATTATGTCAATTCAAGCTTTGGCGCGGCCACTTTTGATTGCTACTCTGAAGACACCTTCCCCGCCGGTTCTCGCGCTGATGAATTTTGCCGAACAGCTCAAGAGTCAGGTCGACATCGTAGACGTGGTCGGCCAGTATGTTCGCCTGAAGCGGCAGGGCGCCGGACCGCGCTGGGTCGGCCTCTGTCCTTTTCATTCCGAAAAGACGCCCTCCTTTGGCGTTCACAGCGCGCACCAGTTTTATAAGTGTTTCGGCTGCGATGCCGCGGGCGACGTCTTCAAATTTGTGCAGCAGATCGAGAGCCTGACCTTCCCCGAGGCGCTGCGTTTCCTCGCCGAACGCTACAACATTCCGATTCCCGAGCGTCAGCGCGATGAAGATCCGGAATCGCGCCGCGTGGCCGCATTGCTCGAAATTCACGAAGCCGCAGCGAGTATCTTTCAGGAGAATCTGCGTGCGAATGCAGGAGCCGAAGCGCGGCGCTATCTCGAAAGCCGCGGCGTCACGCCCGATGCAGCGCGTGAATTCCGCTTGGGACTTTCCGATTCCGGCGGCCAGCAGCTCGTGCAACGGCTGAAGCATTTCGGCGAGAACTTGCTGCTCGATTCGGGACTCGTTGCAAAACGCCAGGACGCTCCTGGCCTCTACGATCGTTTTCGCGGCCGGCTGATGTTCCCGATCCACGACGCGTCCGGCAAAGTGATCGCCTTTGGCGGCCGCGCGCTGCGGCCCGATGACAAGGTCAAGTACCTCAATTCGCCCGAGACGCGGCTCTATACAAAATCGGCGGTTCTCTACAACCTTCATCGCGCCAAAATCGCTGCGCGTAAGAACGATCGCATGATTCTGGTGGAAGGCTACATGGACGCGATCGCGATCTACTCCGCTGGGGTGCAGGAAGTCGCCGCGATCTGCGGCACCGCGCTCGGCGGCAGCCAGATCCGCGCCATCAAGCGCGAGATTTCCTATCAGTCCGGCAAAGGCAATGTCATTCTGAACCTCGATTCCGACGCTGCCGGAGCAAAATCGACCGAAAAATACATTGCCACTTTGCTGAGCCACGGCCTGCGCGTGCGCGTGCTCGATATTCCCGGCGGGCTCGACCCGGACGAATACATTCAGGCGAACGGAGTGGCCGCCTATTCGAAACTTCTCGACGAAACGCAATCGTACTTCCACTGGCTGGTGGCGAGTGCCCGTAAGAAATTCGATACGCGCACCGCCGAAGGGCGTATCGATGCGATGAAATTCGTGCTGCCTGCCGTGGAACAGGTGCAGGATCGCATCGAGCGCGCCGCGATCGCGACCGAAATTGCCGATCAGCTCGGGGTGGAGCGGGAACTCATCCATCGCGCTCTGAAGCCGGGCGCCGCCGCCATCCCGGCGAAGGCTCCCGATCCGGCTTCAGCCGCCCCGCCCAATGAAAAGCTGCTGATCGCGTGCGTGCTGGCAAGCCGCGATGCACGCGCCGTGATTCGCCACTACTTTGCGGAGTCAAACTTGCTTCAAACGCTCGAGCTGAAGACCATCGTGCAGGCCATCCTCGAACACGCGGAAGAACAGAGACTGCCCATCAGTGAAATTTCAGAAGCGCTCGACCCGCATTCACGCAAGATTCTCGAAGCGATTACCTTTTCCGAATCGGGCGTCAGCGAGGATCGCGCCGCCGAGCAGGCCCTCGACTGTTTGAAACTGCTCGAAGCCAAATCCCGGCAATCACAGCGCGAGGCATTAAAGAAACAGATTCGCCGTTTCGAACTGGAAGGCAATCTGGCCGAGGCGATGCGCCTCATCAGCGAACTGGATGGGCTCGCGCCGGGCTCCGCCAACCTTTGAATCGTTGTAATATGAGGAGTCAAGGAATATCGCCGGGGCGCCTTGAACAACGGGCCGGATCTTCTCTAGCAGCGAATTTCGGGCCGGCTATCGCAGATTCACACGAGCAGTGATGCAGGACAGGAACGACAAAGGCTTCGTGCTGTACGACGATCTGAGTGGATCGGTGCCCGAAGACCTGACCGCCGGCAACGATCTGAACGATCTCTTCGCCGATCTCGATCCCGGCGTCGAGCTGCTCGACGAGTCCAAGGATTTCGAGAAGCGCGAAGAGGATCTGGAAAGCCTTTCCGATCTCGATCTCACCCCCGGAGCGCTCGATAAGAGCAACGATTCGGTGCGTGTTTATCTGCGCGAGATGGGCATGGTTCCGCTGCTCACGCGAGAGGGCGAGATCGAGCTGGCCAAGCGCATCGAGCACGGCGAGAATTCGGTGCTGCGCGCGCTTTCCCGGTCGCGTCTGATCATTCAGACTATTCTCGACACCAGGAATGCGGTTGAGCGCGGGACGCTGCCCGTCGGCGAGGTATTACAAATCCCCGACGTCTCTGCGGAAGCTGCCGAGGAGGGAGCTCTCGAACACCTCGAACAGCAGTTCATCGAAAGCGTCTGCGAGATCGAGAAACTGCACCGCAAAGCACAGCAGACCGAAGCCAAACTGATCAGCACCTCGCGCAATCTGAAAGCCAGGCAGCATCGCAAGCTGCGCTTCGAGTATGCGCGCCTCGTGATTCGTATTTCGCGGCATATACGCGCGCTGCCCTTCACGGTTCGTTATCGCCGCTCGCTCAGCGCGACGCTCAAGCAGGTGGTGGATAAAATCAAGCCTCTCGAGCAGGAGATCGCGCGCGTTCAGCGCAAGCTCGAGCAGTTACCCGCAGGCGAATCGAGTTCGGCTCCTGCGCTGCGTAAAGAACTCAAAGGCTTGTCGGCGCAACTGCAGGCCATCGAAGACCGCTCGGGCAGTGCCGCCAGCGAGCTGCGCCGCACGCTGCAGATTGTCGATCGCGGCGAAGCAGAAGCGGACGTGGCCAAGAAGCGGCTGATTGAAGCCAATCTGCGGCTGGTCGTTTCAGTCGCCAAGCGCTATACCAATCGCGGCATGCAGTTTCTCGATCTCATCCAGGAAGGAAACATCGGGCTGATGCGCGCGGTCGACAAATTCGATTACAAGCGCGGCTACAAGTTTTCAACCTACGCGACCTGGTGGGTGCGGCAGGCCGTCACCCGCGCCATCGCCGATCAGGCGCGCACGATTCGCATTCCGGTGCACATGATCGAGACCATCAACAAGCTCGTTCGTCTGCAGCGCATCATGCTGCAGGAGCTGGGGCGCGAGGCGACCATCGAAGAGCTCGCCGTACGGATGGACCTTTCGCCCGGAAAAGTGCGGCGCGTGTTGCGCATCGCCCAGGAGCCGATCTCGCTGCAGACGCCGGTCGGCGAAGAGGAAGAATCCAATCTGGGCGATTTTCTGGTCGATAGCCGCATGGTTTCTCCTTCCGAAGCGGTCATTAATCTGAACCTGCGCGAGCAGACCGCGGAAGTTTTGAAGACGCTCAGCCCGCGCGAAGAGAAGATCGTCAAAATGCGCTTCGGCCTGCAGGACGGCAGCGAACACACACTCGAAGAAGTCGGCCAGAACTTCGCCGTCACCCGCGAACGCATCCGCCAGATCGAAGCCAAAGCACTGCGCAAACTTCGGCATCCGAGCCGCAGCCACCGCCTACGAAATTTTCTCGATAACGGCGCCCACGTTTAGCGCGTTCACGCAGACGTAAACGTATTGCGCTGCGCTATCTTGGTGTTTCGTTCATGGCCGAAGCAGAAATCGCGATTCCGACCGCGCTTCATCCGGTCACCCCGCCGCGAAAGGTTCCCAAGCCGAAAAATGCTTCCGAACGGAAAGCACGCCTCGACCGCATCTTCGCCGAACTCGACCGGCTTTTTCCAGGTGCGACCTGTGCTCTGCATCACGAGAATGCCTGGCAGCTGCTGGTGGCCACGATTCTTTCTGCGCAATGCACCGATGAACGCGTCAACAAAGTAACGCCCGGTCTGTTCCGCAAATATCCGACCATCACCGATTTCGCCAACGCGTCGCAGGATGAGCTGGCGAATGATATTCGATCAACCGGCTTCTTCAACAACAAAGCGCGCTCGGTGATTGGGGCCGCGCGCAAGATCCTGGCCGATTTCAAAGGCGAAGTGCCGCAGACGATGGAGGATCTGCTCACCGTTCCCGGTGCGGCTCGAAAGACGGCGAACGTCGTGCTCGGCACAACCTATGGTATTGCCTCCGGTGTTGTGGTCGACACCCATGTGCAACGCATCACGCGCCGGCTCGACCTCACAAGAAACGAAGATCCGGTCAAAATCGAAACCGACCTGATGAAGATCATCCCGCGCGATCGCTGGATCTTGTTTTCGCACCAGGTGATTCATTTCGGCCGTCAGATTTGCATTGCCCGCAAACCGCGCTGCGGCTCGTGCCCGCTCGATTCGCTCTGCTACGCGGCGGATAAGAGCCTCAGTTAGGAATTTCGCTCGTTGCCTCGTTACTATCTGGGAATCGACGGCGGTCAGTCGAGCACGACAGCACTCGTTGCAAACGAGTCGGGTGCGGTGATCGGTATTGGCCGGAGCGGTCCGTGCAATCACGTCACCGGCGCGGAAGCTCGGGAGAAGTTTCGGCGCGTCATCGGCGAATGCATTGACCAGGCGACCCGAACGCTGGAGCACGGCGCACCCGAATTTGCCGCAGCCTGTCTCGGCTTCAGTGGAGGCGCCGAAGATAAGCTCGGCTATGCGCGCGAGCTCATCCGGACACCGCGCCTGAAAGTCACCAACGACGCCGAAATCGCCCTCATCGGGGCGCATGCGGGACAACCCGGCATCATCATCATCGCGGGTACCGGCTCGATCGCTTTCGGCCGCAACGCCGAAGGACGAATGGCACGCGCGGGCGGCTGGGGTTACATCTACGGCGACGAAGGCGGCGCTTTCGATCTGGTGCGACAGGCTTTGCGCGCTTCGCTGCAGCTCGAAGAAGGCTGGGGAAGCGAAACGATTGTTCGTGAGAAGCTTCTCGCCGCAACCGGGCAGCCGAGTGCCAACGCGCTGTTGCATCATTTTTATACGCAGCCGCGGCACGAGATCGCGAAGCTCGCATCGCTCGTAACGGAATGCGCGAAGGCAGGCGACTCCATCGCAGCGGGTATTTTGCGCGAGGCGGCGCGGCAGCTTGCCTCGTACGTCGGAGGCGTTCATCGCAATCTCTTCGCCGCCGCGGCGGCTGTTCCCGTCGCCTATATCGGCGGCGTCTTCCAGAGCGCGCCGCTGCGCATTACCTTCGCCGAGTACATTCGCACGCAAATCGGGACCGAGCCGGTTCGCCCACGACTCAGCCCCGCAGCCGGTGCGTTGCTGGAAGCTCTGCGCCTCGACGGCAACTTCGCGCAGCTTACCGGCATCCCTGACACTAAGACATGAAACTCGCCTTCGCTCTTCTCGCCTCATTCGCACTCTGTGCCGTCGCTTTTGCAGCGGAACCCGACTGGCCGCGCGTCGAGCAGCACGCCACCGAACTGCTACAGCACTACGTCCAGATCGCGAGCGTCAATCCGCCCGCGAATACTGCACAGGCCGCGGAGTTTCTGGCGCACGAATTTGCGGCGTACGGCCTCGAGGCAAAGCTCTTCAAACCAGATGCCAGCGGAAAAACGAATCTGCTCCTGCGCCTCCCCGGCCGCGACCGCACCAAGCGTCCGCTGCTGCTGCTGAATCACATGGATGTCGTGCCGGCCGATCCATCGCGCTGGAAGCAGGATCCGTTTTCAGCCTTGATCGAGGGCAACACCATGTGGGGCCGCGGCACCCTCGATATGAAGAGCACGGCGATCATGCAGCTCACCGCGCTCACGTTGCTGAAACAGCTTGGGATCGTGCCGCCGCGCGACATTCTGTTCCTGGCCGATTGCGATGAAGAGACCGGCGGCGCTCTCGGCGCCGGCTGGATGATTGCCAATCACTGGAGCGAGCTCAATCCCGAGTATGTCCTCGACGAGGGCGCGCCCGGTTCCCGCGATCTTTACACTTCGGGGAAACTCGTCTTCGGCATCTCGGTCGCAGATAAGCAGGTGCTCTGGCTGCGAGTGCGCGCGCAAGGCACATCCGGCCACGGCTCGCAGCCCATTCCGGACAACGCCAACGACATTCTGCTGAGCGCGATCGAACGCGCCAAAGCGTTTCCGCCTTCCAACAAGCCGGATGCTCTGGTCGCCAACATGCGCGCACAACTCGGCGAATTCGCCTCGAACAAATTCATGAATGCCATTCAGCAGAACACGATGTCGCTTACCTCGCTGCGCAGCGGCGTTGGTAATCCGCCGAAATCCAATGTGATTCCCTCGATTGCCGAAGCAACACTCGATTGCCGTCTGCTGCCAGGCCAGAACGCGGAAGAGTTTCTCTCCGAAATCAAGGCGCGCATCAACGATCCGCGCGTAACGGTTGAAGAGCTATCGTCGAAACCCGATGACCCGCAGCCCAGCCGCACCGACACACCGCTCTATCGCGCCCTTGTGAGTGCCATTGAAAGAGAGCAGCCGGGCGCCACTGTACTGCCCGTAATTGTGCCGTACGGAACCGACGGTCAGAAGTTCCGCATGAAAGGCGTGGCTGCGTACGGGCTGATTCCCATGGCCGTCGACGCTGCTACGCTCGCCACCATGCACAGCGACAGCGAACACATCCCGCTCGATCAGTTCCGCAAAGGGCTTCACATCTACTTCGATATTTTGCGCTCGGAATCCTGAGTGGCGGGTGGCGCATTCTCACGCGGCGCCTGATCGTACTTCTCGATCCATTTCAGCTCTTCGCGAACTTTGATGTAGCCGTGCCATGGATTTTTTCCAAGCGAGTGCCCTTCGCCCGGAAAGATCAGAAACTCATGCGGGATCGCGAGCGCATCGAGTGCGCGCTCGAGCAGATAGCCTTCGGATGCGCTCACGCGTATGTCGTCGCCGCCCATCACTTCATGTACCGGCGTGCGCACGCGATCGAAGCGAAACAGTGCCGCTTCGCTCTGATAAGTAGCAGGCTTCTGCCAGGGTGTTCCGCCGAGATACCAGGCGTCATCAAAGGTAAGGTCGTCGTTGCCCCAGTTGGCCGCGTGCTCCACCGCTCCTGCGCCTGTCACTGCTGAGCGAAAGCGATCGGTCTGCGTGATCAGCCAGTTGGTCATGTAGCCGCCGTAGCTGTAACCGCCAATGGCAAGATGCGCGGGATCGGCCGTGCCGTCCTTTACCAGCGCATCCACGCCGGCGAGAATGTCGGCACCGGGCGCAGAGACGATATGCGGCGAAATGGCCAGCATAAAATCGTCGCCGTAGCCGCTCGAGCCGCGATAGTTTGGCTGAAATACAAGCCAGCCTTTGGCAGCGGCGAGAATCGCCCAGCTGTACCAGTCGGCGCCGAAGCGATTGCCGTCGGCATCCGCAGGACCGCCATGTATCAGCGTGAGCATGCGCAGCCCTTTCTGCTCAAACTTGCCCGGTGGATAGAGCAGCACGCCTTCGATTGCTTTCCCATCCGGCGCTTTCCAACGATACGGCTTCATCTGCGGCAGATCGCGTTCGGTAAACAGCGTGTTGAAATGCGTAATCTGGCGCGCCGATTCCGGATGTTGTGCGTCGTCAGCGTAAAACAGCTCGGCCGGCTCGCCCGCGCTCGAGTGTTGGAACAGCATGGCATCGGCCCGTCTCGCGGCATCGAGCGAGGCATACGTTCCGGGCTGCCTGCTGATCTGCGCTGGAGTATTTGAAAGGGAATAGAGCTGCGATTCGGCCCCCAACTGGCCGAGTCCAATGGCAGCGCCGCCGGGCAGGATCGCATAATCGCTCCAGGAACCTTTGAAGGCGCTGCCGAGACGCTCCACTTTGCCGCTTGCGGGATCAAGTGAATAGAGCCGGCCCTGCACGTCCCGGTACGGACCTTCGAGCGATCCGCTCGCGGCGAAGACACCGAAATAGAGGCGCTTGCCGTCGGCACTCCAGCGAATTTCGCGCTCGAGTGCTTCATTGTGAGTGAGCTGCTTCGGCTGCGTTTCGCTGTTCGCCTGCGCGCTCGCGAGATAGATTTCGTATTGCTGAGGATGTTCGAGCCGCCCCGAAATGGAGTTGGTCAAAAAAGCGATCGCGTCGCCATCCGGCGCGGGCGCAATCTCGTTGATCGAATAAAGACTGCGCGTGATGGTGCGCGCGTCTTTCGGCAGCGTTGCCGCCGGTTCTTTTTCTTCGTTGTGGGCGCTGGCGGCTTCGCTCTCCGGCTGCGGATTTTGCACTTTCATTTCGAGCAACAGATCGCCACGCTCATCCGCTCGCCAGCGCGAAACGTCCTTCCACTCGCGCTTCTTCTGCTCTTCGGCTTCTTTCGACAGCGGCTCCTGCGTGCTGAAGAAGATGGCCGAACTGTCGCGCGACCAGGCGAAGGCGTGCGCCTTCAGCGTTTCCCGGTACAGCGGAAAAGGCTCGCCGCCTGCTGCATCCACGATCCAGACGCGGGCGATCTCCTTGTCTTTGTCAGCCTTCGTTTGCGGCTCCTCTCCGGGCTCCTCGAGTGATCGATCCGAGAGAAACGCAATGCGTTTCCCATCCGGCGACCATTGCGGATCACTGTCATGCCCGGATTGCGCCAAAGCGACAAGCGTATCGCTGCTTTTGCGCCACAGCCAGAGATCGTCGCGGAAACGGTTGTTGGCCCAATCGGCGCGCGTTGTCTGAATCGCCGCCGCGCCCGCGTCCGGCGATAATCTTGCTGCGCGGATATCGACGTAGCGAAACAGATCGTCCAGCGTGAGCGGAGATTTCGCCTGTGCGAAGGCGGCGCGAACGATCAACAAACCGCAGAAGAGGAGCCGGCCTGGAGTGTGCATGCCACCTAGAATGTCAGATAAAAAGCGAGCAGCCCGAGCCGCCTACGCCAATCACGCGCATGCAGTGGCCTGACGCCGCCCAAAGCGCCTGGCGCACGCATCGCACGTTATGGTGAAGAGAGTGGCGAGTGAAACCCTGAAAGCCGAGCCCCTCGCGGGTCACGATGCGCGCTCGCCCGAGAAGACCGTATTCGCCATCCTGGGCGCCATCAGTTTCGGGCATCTGCTCAACGACATGTCGCAGTCGTTGATTCCGGCTATCTATCCGATTCTGAAAACGGGCTTCCACCTCGATTTCGGACAGATCGGACTGATCACATTTACGTATCAGCTGACGGCGTCTCTTCTGCAGCCCGTCGTCGGCTGGTATACCGATCGGCGACCCCATCCCTACTCACTCACGGCCGGAATGAGTTTCACGCTCGCGGGATTGATCGTACTTGCTTTGGCTCCGAGCTTCGAAATGCTGCTGGTCGGCTCGGCCATGGTCGGCATGGGTTCATCGGTCTTTCATCCGGAGTCATCGCGAGTCGCGCGGCTCGCATCAGGCGGCCAGCACGGCCTGGCTCAATCGGTGTTTCAGGTGGGTGGAAATGCGGGGACAGCTCTCGGACCGCTGCTCGCTGCCTTCATTGTCTTGCCGCGTGGCCAGCGCAGCATTTCGTGGTTCTCGCTGGCCGCCGCACTCGGCATGGCGATTCTCTTCTATGTCGGGAACTGGTACAAAGCCCATCCATTCCGCACGAGACCGCGCGGCGCTCTTCAGAAAGAACAGCTCCATCTGCCGCGCACAACGGTCATCTGGGCCATTACCATTCTGATTCTGCTGATCTTCTCGAAGTACTTTTATCTGGCGAGCATTTCGAGCTATTACACGTTTTACCTGATCAGCAAATTCCACGTGCCGGTGCAGAGCTCGCAGCTGTATCTCGCGCTGTTTCTTGGCGCTGCTGCGGTGGGTACGTTCGCGGGCGGCCCGTTAGGAGACCGGTTCGGAAGAAAGCTCGTCATCTGGTGCTCCATTCTCGGTGTGCTGCCGTTCACGCTGCTGCTGCCGTATGTGAATCTGTTCTGGACGGCCGTGCTGAGCATTATTATTGGTCTCGTTATCGCCTCTGCGTTTTCGGCGATTCTGGTTTATGCGCAGGACCTGGTCCCCGGCAACATCGGCATGATCTCCGGCGTGTTTTTCGGCTTTGCGTTTGGGATGGGCGGAATCGGCGCCGCCGTTCTAGGCAAGATCGCCGACGCGACGAACATCTACTTCGTCTACAAGATCTGCTCGTATCTGCCGGCTATCGGAATTCTGACCGCGTTTCTGCCGAATTTGCGCAGAGCCCGGCAGCATGCGCTGGCCGCCCACCAGGAAGCTTAAGCCACGAGAGATTCGGCGCCGGTTTTGATCCAGCGCTCGAGAACCGCTTTCAGAGCATCGCGATCTATGGGCTTGGCCAGATAATCATCCATCCCGGCAGCCAGGCATTTCTCGCGTTCCCCAAGCAGCGCATTCGCGGTAACGGCGACGATCGGAATCCGGCGCGAATCCGCCGTTTCGTTTTTCCGAATCGCAGCCGTTGCTTCAAAGCCGTCCATCACCGGCATCTGGCAATCCATCAGGATCAGATCCCATGACGGGTCCTGTTCGACCCGTTCCACCGCTTCCCTACCGTTGGCGGCTACTTCCATGGCGCAGCCGAGCCGTGTGAGCAGGGCGCGGATCACTTTCTGATTGATCGGATTGTCCTCGGCCACGAGAATGCGCCCACGATGCGCGACGGCCGCGGTTCGCGCACGCTCAACAATCGGAAGCGCGGGCGCCTCGGCTTCACCGACCTCGAGCACAACCCAGAACGTACTGCCCCGCCCCGGTTCGCTCTCCACACCGACACTGCCGTTCATCATTTCAGCCAAACGCTTGCAAATGGCCAGCCCAAGGCCCGTTCCGCCGAAGCGACGTGCAGTCGAACTCTCGGCCTGCGTGAAACTCTGGAAAAGCCGTTTCTGCACTTCCTCGGGAATACCGATGCCGGTGTCGGTGACTGCGAGCTTGACTCTGATTCGCCCTGGCGTGGGCCGCTCTTCTACTGTGAGCCGCACTGAAATTGAGCCGTGTTCGGTGAATTTGACGGCGTTCGACAGAAGATTGAGCGTGATCTGCCGGAGCCGAACCGTATCGCCAACCAGCCACGCCGGAAGGTTCGGATCGACAATCGCGTCGAGCGCGATACCTTTCTGCCGCGCCGGTTCGGCAACCACCTTCATCGCTTCTTTCAGGATGCTGCCGGTTTCGAAGCGCGTGCGTTCGAGCGTGAGCCGCCCTGCCTCGATCTTCGAAAAATCGAGAATGTCGTTGATGATAGTCAGCAGCGCGCCGCCCGAATCGCGTATGGTGCTGACGAACTCTTTTTGCTCTCGGGTAAGCGGCGTATCGAGCAGCAGACTGGTCATTCCGAGAACGCCGTTCATGGGCGTTCGAATCTCGTGGCTCATCATCGCCAGGAATTCGCTCTTGGCCATGTTGGCGCGGTCCGCTTCCGCTTTAAGGAGCTTCTGTTCCGCCAGCCGCTGATCGAGTTCCTCGGTGCGTTCGGATACCAGGCGTTCCAGCTGGGCACGACGCGCCGCGAGCACACGTTCGCGCGAGCGCCAGATCGCAAAACAGATCAGCACCAGCACGGAAACAACCGCTCCGGCAAAACTGCGCGTCCGCCACCACGGAGGAGTGATCGTAAAGCGGATCGAATTGACGGGCGAAACCAGGCCGGTATCGGCGTCCAGTGTGGCCGCTTCCAGACTGTAGGTGCCCGGCTGCAGGGCCGGATAGCGAATCTCGCGCTCTGCCGTCTCGATCCAATCTTTTTCCAGACCGCTCAACCGGTACCGAAATTTCAGGCTCTTCTCGTTGCGATAGCTCAGCGAAGCAAGCCGGATCACCAGCGGCGTTTCACGCCAGGGCAGCTCCGCCGTTCCCTTGGTTAGATCGCCTTTGCCGTATTTGGCGGAGATGAAAACCGGCGAGCGAGGCGCTTCTACCGCGCCGACCCGGGCCGGCAGCCGAAGATGCGAAATGCCTCCGCTCGTCCCGATCCAGATCGAACCGTCCTCGTCTTCCAGAAACGCGTTGTAGTCGGTGTCATTCCAGATAAGCCCGTTTTCGGTCGTATAACTGCGCCAGACGTGCCCATCGAACACCTGCACACCCTGATCGAGACCCACCCAGATCCAGCCGCGCCGGTCGACTCGCAGAAACAGCTCCATGTTCGAGCGAAGCGGAAGATGAGTAGCGGTAAACCGGTCGCCCAGCCGTTTCAGCCGGAACACGCCGGCATCGTCGCTGCCGATGAGAATATCGCCAGAACGATCGAAGACTATGTCGCTAGCATCTTTCCCCAGATAGACTTTCGAGAGATCGAACGTCCGCCACGCGGAATCTTTGAGCCGGTAAAGAGCATGCCGCGCTAAGAACCAGAGACTTCCGTCGGGAGCCTGTGTCACGTTCTGCAGATCGCTGATCTTGCCGGGAAATTGTGGGTAGGGAACGAGCACGCGATGCGCACCGGAGCCTTCGCTGCGGTACAAGACTGTGTCGGTGAGGATCCAGAGGCGATCATCGCGCTCGACGAATATCTGATCGACTCCGTTCGGAGCAAAGCGCTTCACTTCGTGCCGCCGCGGATCGATCCGGACCAGGCGCCTGTCGGCAATTTCCGCCCAGATGTAGCCGTCGCGCGTCGCACCCAGGAATTGACAGCGCCCGGAAGGCTGCCCCGGCAGCGGATAGTCGCGGAAAACGTGCTCGCCCGGTTTGAGCGTGGCGATTCCACCCCGATGGCCCGCCCAGATCGTCCCCGAAGAGTCGCGCGTTAACGCCCAGACCTCGTTGCTCGAAAGCCCTTCGCCTTTCGTGTAATGTTCCCAGGCGCCGTAGCCGAGCCACTTATGAAATCCGAATCCGGCGGTTCCGGTCCAGACGATGCCGTCGCGATCCACAAACAGCGAGGCAATCGAGCCCTCGCTGAGCCCGTTGGCCTGGGTCAAAACAATCCAATGCTGATCGGAATAAATTCCGAGCTTTGATCCAAACCCGACCAGCACCCGGCCCATGGGATCTTCGGCCATGGCGACATAGAAATCGCCGGCCGGCTGGTCCGGAGCATTCCTTTGGTCCCAGCGGTTGCTTCCCGGAGAGAGCACGGCAATATGCTGTCCACCGCGCGCCCAGATTTCGCCATTCCGCGTACGCAGTAAAGAGCGCCAGGAATCGGAGGGAATGCCGTCGCGCGCGCCCAGAATCGTGAGCACTCCCGAAGAAAGCCGGCAAATTCCCGTTCCGCAGCCAAACAGAATCGTGCGGTCATTGAGCGCCAGGACGCTTCGGTACTGGCCTTCCTGGAAATTCGCTGCCTGGGCAGATGTTAGAACGTTCTGCGACCGCCACGTTTTCCCGCCGTCGCTGGAAAAAAACCGAATGACACCGAGCTGGCTGGCAGTGTAGACGCTCCCATCGGGGCCGGACGAAATGCTGGAGTTGTAGCCGATCCGGAGAGAATTGCCGGCTACCTTTAGCTCACGGAAGCGTCCGTCACGTTCGCTGACCGCCAGTCCGCCGGTCGTGCCCACCCAAAGACGCCCCGCTCCATCCACGTGCACTGCCCGTACAAATGTGCCAGGCAGTCCCTCGGCTACGCCGAATTTCAGATACGCCGATCCATCGTAGCGGTACAGCCCGTTTTCCGTGCTCAGCCAGAGAAATCCGGCCCGATCCTGCGCAATTGCGTTGACATTGAGGTTCCCGAGCCCGTCAATATAATCGCGGAACGTGTAGCGTTGAGCAAAGCAGAGCGCCCCGAGCAAAGCGCCCAGAGACGCCGCGCGCGCCAGCCATCTCAACATCCGGAACATGCCTGTAAACTCATCGAGCAGAAACGGCCGAAACTTTAATCCGTTTGGCTTATAAATGCCTGAGTAACAGGAACGGGCTGCAATCGTCTCTTAGCGGGAGCGAACAGTTCCAAGGATCCCGCGTCTTTGAGCGCGGCCAGGATTTTGAGGAGGAAAACATGACGCTAGCAGACGCGCGCCGGGTAACCGCCGCTGCCGAGAAAAAGGCGCAGGAGATCGGTCAGCCAATGAACATTGCCGTGGTGGATGAGGGCGGAAACCTTGTCTCGCACGTGCGTATGGACAACGCCTGGATCGGCAGCATCGATATTTCGATCAACAAAGCATTTACTTCGCGCGCTTTCGACATTTCCACCAAGGATCTGGCGCAGCATTCGCAGTCGGGCGGTCAGTTCTTTGGCATTCATGTCTCGAATCATGGCCGCGTGATGATCTTCGCCGGCGGAATTCCGCTCAAGCTCAACGGCAAAGTGGTGGGAGCGATCGGCGTCAGCGGCGGATCGGGCGATCAGGACCACGCCGTTGCGGAAGCGGGCGCGGCGGCCTTCTAGCGCGAAACAGAACCGTTTCTATAAAGGAGAAATCTTATGGCAAGCAATCGCGGTGTTGCGTACCTCGGTCCCGGCAAGGTCGAGGTGCAGAGTATCGATTTTCCAAAGCTGGAGCATAACGGTAAGAAGCTACCCCACGCGGTCATTCTGAAGCTGGTCGCGACCAATATCTGCGGCAGCGACCAGCACATGGTGCGCGGCCGGACCACTGCGCCTTCCGGCATGATCCTGGGCCACGAGATCACCGGCGAAATCATCGAAAAAGGCGACGATGTTGAGTTTCTGGAGGTTGGTGACCTGGTTTCCGCGCCCTTCAACATCGCCTGCGGCCGCTGCCGCAACTGCAAGGAAGGCAAGACCGGCATTTGCCTGAATGTGAATCCGGCTCGGCCCGGCGGCGCCTACGGTTATGTCGATATGGGCGGCTG
The DNA here is from genome assembly GCA_021325235.1 of Terriglobia bacterium. GTDB lineage: Bacteria > Acidobacteriota > Terriglobia > Bryobacterales > Bryobacteraceae > Bog-105. The sequence goes on from JAJPHN010000010.1 coordinate 87,519, forward strand.
GGTCGGCGGCCAGGCCGATTACGTCATGGTTCCTTACGCCGATTTCAACCTGCTCAAATTTCCCGATAAGCAGAAGGCGATGGCCAAAATACGCGACCTCGCCCTGCTCTCGGACATCTTCCCGACCGGCTATCATGGCGCAGTCACGGCCGGCGTCGGACCGGGCACAACCGTGTATGTGGCGGGCGCCGGTCCGGTTGGTCTGGCGTGTGCCGAAGCGTGCCGGCTGCTGGGCGCGGCGGTTGTCATTGTGGGCGACATGATCCCCGAACGCCTGAAGCAGGCTCAGAGCTTCGGTTGCGAAACGGTCGATCTCAGCAAGGAGGGCCAGCTCGGGGACCGCATCGCGCAGATTCTTGGGGTGCCCGAGGTCGATTGCGGAGTCGATTGCGTCGGCTTTGAGGCGCGCGCACACGGCGAGAAGGGCGATGAAGCTCCGGCGACTGTGCTCAATTCACTGATGACGGTCACGCGAGCCGGCGGCCGCCTCGGCATTCCGGGCCTTTACGTGACGGACGATCCCGGGAGCAAGGACGAGAAGGCCAAGAGCGGCGTACTCGGGATTCGGATCGGCCTCGGCTGGGCCAAGTCGCACACCTTTGCCACCGGCCAGTGCCCGGTCATGCGCTACAACCGCCAGCTGATGATGGCGATTCTGCACGATCGTGCCCATCCCGCGAAGGCGACCAACGTCGACGTGATCCCGCTGGAAGAAGCGCCGAAAGGCTACAAGGATTTCGATAAGGGCGCGGCCAAGAAGTTCGTGCTCGATCCGCACGGGATTTTGCGCAAAGCGGCTTAGGAACCGAAACCCAAACAGATACGAGTCGAAATCGGGCTTTCCCGGAGTTACGGTGCCGGAGGTCTGCCAAGCAGGTTCTGACAACTCCGGGCGTCGATACCGTCGCCACTAACAGCCTGCAAGGAAACCGAAGCTCCCGTGACGTTGATTTTGTACAGGCACAAGAACGGAGCTTGAGCTTTGCCTTCCGGAACAAAGCCGAGCCCGCCTGCCTTTAAGATCGTGCCGAGTACTCCGGAGAAAGCAGTTACGGTTTCCGTGCCCTTCGTATCGTATTCCTGATTTACGCCGGTCAGCATCCAGCCGTTCTGGAGAGTCAGGCTGCCTTTGAATGTTCCAAAAATTCCGCTTTTCACTTTAACGGCGTACTTTTCATCCGATGGCAGATAGATGATCGTTGCGGTAACGGGAGGCGGTGAAGGATTCTGGTCCTTGGTCTCATCCAGGCCTTTTGTATCGGCACCAGCACCGCTGGGCTTACCGGTCGTATTTGGCTTGCCGCCGGAATCGGGCGGGCTCGGTGCGCCCGGCACGCTCAATTTGGCATTTGTGATTACCAGATACGGCGCGGGAATCGCGTACTGGAATCCCACGTCTTTGTTTCCCAGCTCTGGCTGGCTGAAGCCCTTTCCGTCGGACAATGGCTGTGCATGCGTGGTGACGGCGACGACCTTGAAGTGATTTGCACAGCTGCAGGTCAGTGTGAGCAGTAAACCAGAGATGAACGCGAACATTGCAAGGCGCTTATCCATCCAGCCCTCCGATTGGCTTTGAAATAGGCTACACGAGTTTCACACTGCACGCAAAGTTCGGTAATGTTCCGCCGGACACTCCTCAAGGTTTGGTAGTGTCCTGCGGTGCACCTCAGGACACTACCAAAGGTTTGCGCCACTTGCAATCCTACCCGCAATGTGTAATTATTCATAGTAGTGAATAAAAATACAGCGACGGAGGCTTGACCCATGGCAGCTCATCTCTATCCCGCGACCCATGCCCGCCCGGCCGGGCTCTCCACCGACCTCGACTTCTCCACCGAGCAGCTCTCGGGAGTGCTCGAACTCGCCGGTCAGGTGAAGCAGTCGCGCCAGCGCTACGCCTCCGCGCTCAAGGGCAGCTACATCGCGCTGCTGTTTGAAAAACCGTCGCTGCGCACCCGCATGACGTTCGAGCTCGCTATCAAGCAGCTGGGCGGCGATTGCGTCACCCAGATCGGTCCCATTGCCGATCGCGAACCGTTAAAAGATGTCGCCCGCAACCTGGCCCGCTGGGTCGATGCCATCGTCGCCCGCACCTTCACGCAGGAGACGATTGAGGAACTGGGCCGCTGGTCGGGCCTGCCGGTCGTCAACGCCCTCAGCGACCTCTATCATCCCTGTCAGGCGCTGGCTGACATGCTCACCCTGAAAGAACACTTCGACAAACTGCGCGGCCTCAAACTGACATACGTCGGCGATGGCAACAACGTCGCGCACTCGCTGCTGCTCTGCTCTGCCCGGCTCGGGATTCACTGCTCGATTGCAACGCCCCCCGGCTACGAACCCAATGCGCAGATCACCGCCCGCGCGCAAGAACTGGCAAAGATCAGCGGCGCCCAGATTCAGATCGGCAACGATCTCGATGCAGCGCTCAAAGGCGCGCACGCCGTCTACACCGATGTCTGGACCAGCATGGGCCAGGAATCCGAAGCCGCCGAGCGCCACAAGCTCTTCACTCCGTTTCAGGTCACCATGGACCTGCTCGCCAAAGCCCGGCCCGATGCGTTGTTCATGCACTGTCTGCCCGCCAAGCGCGGCCTCGAAGTGACCGATGAAGTGATGGAATCGCCGCAGTGCGTGGCCTTCGATCAGGCCGAGAACCGCCTGCATGCCCAAAAGGCCGTGCTGCTGACTCTCTTGCAGTAACGCGCACAAAAGGCGAAAATAGGAGAATGAAGGCTTTAGAGGGCTTCAAGCTGCTGGTGGACCTCGTGGACGTGATGCGGCTTCTCATCGAGGTCGGGAAAAACCGTCATAAGATCTGGAATCACTGTCGAAACACCGTTGTTAACTCCGCAAGCTCGTTTGCAGGTTTTTGCCTTCATGTTCACAGCTGGTGGATCAAGCATCCAACTCTAAGCCCGCGGGCAGTGGGACAGCTCGACCGAGCCTTTGGCTTATGTTTCGCCTTGGCAGGAATCCTTTCGCTTGCATCATCACTTGGCCTGCTCACTCTTGCATCGCTTACTGGTTATCCCGCCGCGTTGTGGCGTTTCGTTGAACTTGGTTTTGCGCAATCGGGCGTGCTTATTGTTACCGGATGGTGGACGTTTTCGGAGAGCCACAAATTTCGGGTTCTGATCTGGAAGCCCTATTAATCGAAGATCCGTTAGACCGTTGCTAGCTTGCGCTCATTGCGCTCAACTGCTCTTACAACTATGAACAAGACAAAAGCAAAAAAGGTGGCGCTCGCCTACTCGGGCGGCCTCGATACATCGATCATCATTCCCTGGCTCAAAGAAAACTACGGCTGCGACGTCGTGGCCGTGTGCGGCGATATCGGCCAGGGCGGCGAAGAGCTCGAAGGCCTGCGCGAGAAGGCTTTGAAAACCGGCGCCTCCGAGTGCTACGTCGAGGACATGCGCGAAGAGTTTGTCAGCGACTATCTCTGGAAACTCGTCCGCTCGGGCGCAATCTACGAACACAAGTATCTGCTCGGCACCTCCATCGCGCGCCCGCTGCTCGCCAAGCGTCAGGCCGAAGTCGCGCTGCGCACCGGCTGCGATGCGCTCGCCCACGGCTGCACCGGCAAAGGCAACGATCAGGTCCGCTTCGAACTCACCTATAAGGCCATTGCGCCGCAGCTTCCAGTAATCGCTCCCTGGCGCGAATGGGACATCATCTCGCGCGAAGATGCCATCGAATACGCGAAAAAGCACAACGTGCCGATCGCGCAATCCACCACCAAAATCTACAGCCGCGATCGCAACATCTGGCATATCTCGCACGAAGGCGGTGAGCTCGAAGATCCGGCCAACGCCGCCCCCGAGCACATCTGGATGCTCAGCAAGAGCCCTGCGGACGCACCTTCGAAGCCTGCCGAGGTCACCATCGGCTTTGAACACGGCGTGCCCGTGTCGCTCAATGGCCAGCATCAACTGAGCGCCGTCGCGCTGCTCGAAAAGCTGAATGAGATCGGCGGCGAGCACGGCATCGGGCGCATCGACCTAGTTGAAAACCGCTTCGTCGGCATGAAGTCGCGCGGCTGCTACGAAACTCCCGGCGGCGCGATCCTCATGGCCGCTGCGCGCGAGCTCGAAGCGCTCACCCTCGATCGCGCCACCTCGCATTACAAGCAGAAGGCTGCGCTCGATTACGCCGAGATGGTCTACAACGGCCTCTGGTTCACGCCGCTGCGCGAAGGCCTCGACGCCTTCTTCGCGAAACTCGCCGAACCCGTCACCGGCGAAGTCACCATGCGCCTGTACAAAGGCAATCTCGAGCCGGTCAGCCGCAAGAGCCCGAACTCGCTCTACAATCTCGATATCGCGAGCTTCACCATGGGTGCGAGCTACGACCAAAAGGACGCGCTCGGCTTCATCAACCTGATCGGCCTGCCGATCAAGGTCCGCGCTAGCCTTCAGCAGCCCGCCGCCAGGCAGCACGCATGAAACTCTGGGGCGGCAGATTCGAAAGCGGGCCGTCGGAGCTCTTTGAGCGTTTCTCCGGATCGCTCGATTTCGACCGGCGGCTCGTCTTCGCCGATGTAAAAGGCTCCCAGGCGTTTGCGCGCGCGCTCGCTCGTGCCGGCATTCTCACGCCCGAAGAGCGCGACAAGCTCGTCGCTGCCTTCGCGCAGATCGGCGAAGAGGCCAAGCAGTCCGGCTATTTCCTCGGCGCGGATGACGAGGACGTGCACACCTTCGTCATTCGCCAGCTGCACGAAAAAGTCGGCGATCTCGCGAGTAAGATCCACACGGGCCGCAGCCGCAACGAGCAGGTCTCGCTTGATACGCGCCTCTATCTGCGTACCTCCTCCGACACGCTGCTCGAAGCAATCGCCGATTTGCTCGATGGCCTGCTCGCTCTCGCCAATAAATATCCGCAGGCCGTCATTCCCGGCTACACGCATCTGCGGCGCGCGCAGGCTGTGCTCTGGCCGCATTATCTGCTCGCCTATTTCGAGATGTTCGCGCGCGATTTCGAGCGCCTGCAGCAGGCCCGCGCGCGCATCAATGTGCTGCCGCTCGGCTCGGGCGCGCTGGCCGGAAGCGGCTTTGCTTTCGATCGTGAAGCGATTGCGGAAGATCTCGAATTCGCCGCCATCACCGCCAACAGCATGGATGTCTCCGCCGATCGCGACTTCGCGCTCGACTTTCTCTACGCCTGCAGCACCGTGATGCTCCACCTCAGCCGCCTGGCTGAAGACTGGATCCTCTACTCTTCGGAAGAATTCGACTGGCTTTCGCTCGGCGACAGCGTCACCAGCGGCTCCAGCCTCATGCCGCAGAAGAAGAACCCCGATTCACTCGAGTTGATTCGCGGGAAATGCGGCCGCGTCTTCGGCGCGCTCACCTCGCTCTTCGTGACGATGAAGGGTCTGCCCATGACCTACAACCGCGACATGCAGGAAGACAAAGAGCCGCTGTTTGAAGCCTTTGATCAGACGCTCGGCTCGCTGCAGATGGCGCGCGCCGTGGCCGATTCGGTCACGCTCAAACCCGCGATTCCACAGGCCGCTGCGGAAGCCGGCTGGCTGGTCGCAACGGATCTGGCCGAAGAGCTCGCACGCCGCGGCACGCCGTTCCATCGCGCGCATCAGATCGTCGGCAAACTCGTGCTCGAAAGCGTCAATTCCGGTAAAAAGCCGGGCGACTGGACGCCTGAATCGCTCGCACAATTCGCACCCGAGTTCTCGCCCGATATGGCTCGCCTGCTCGCGCCGCAGGAAGGCATGAAGACGCGCGAGCTACCGGGCGGAACCGGGCCCGCTGCGGTCGTCTCCGCTCTCGCGCATGCTGCGGAACGGCTGCGCCAAATGCGGCTGTCTCTGGAACAGGGATGAGGCAGCGTTTCGTCAGCTAGCCGAAGACTCAACGTGAACAAAAGCTTCCGCCAGGGCCAGATCCTCAAAATTATCCGCCAAAAGCCCATCTACACGCAGGACGAGCTGGCGCGCGAACTGGCCCAGGCTGGAATTCAAACCACGCAAGTCACTCTCTCGCGCGATATGCGCGAAATGGGACTGGTGAAAACCGCCGAAGGTTATCGCATGTTCTCGGCCGACGCCGGCACGCCCGATCTGGCCGGCGTCATCAATGAATATCTGCTCGATATCCACCTCGCGCAGAATCTCGTCGTCCTGCGAACGTCGCCCGGCAACGCCAGCACTATCGCAGTAGCGATCGACCGGCAAGACCTCGCCGAAGTCGTCGGAACCATCGCCGGCGACGATACCGTGCTCGTCATCGCGCCCGATAACGACACCGCGCTCCGCTTTCGCGAACAGCTGCTCGCCATGCTCTCGGCCTGAATCCGAAGCCGCGCCTGATACGCTCTTCTCGAATGCAATACATTCTTGCACTCGACCAGGGCACCACCAGCTCGCGCGCCGTGCTGGTCGGAGCGGACGGCAAAATCCACGCGCTTGCGCAGACGCCCTTCGAGCAGATTTATCCGCAGCCCGGCTGGGTCGAGCACAATGCTTCTGAAATCTGGTCTACCCAGTTCGGCGTCGCCATGGACGCGCTCGCGCAAGTCAACGCACGCGCCGAAGATATCGCCGCCATCGGCATCACGAATCAGCGCGAAACCACCGTGCTCTGGGATCGCAAGACCGGCGAACCCGTGGCGCACGCCATCGTCTGGCAGGATCGCCGCACCGCCGCTTTTTGCGACGAGCTCCGCCGCCAGGGCCACGAGAAACGGATCCAGCAGAAAACCGGCCTCGTCATCGACGCCTACTTCTCCGCCACCAAGCTGCGCTGGCTGCTCGACAATGTTCCGGGCGCGCGCGAGCGTGCGGATCGCGGCGAGCTCTGTTTCGGCACCATCGACAGCTGGCTCATCTTCAAGCTCACCAACGGCGCGCATCACGTCACCGATGCGACCAATGCCGCTCGCACCATGCTCTTCAACATCCACACGCTCGCCTGGGACGACGAGTTACTTGCGCTTCTCAATATTCCGCGCAGCGTGCTGCCCGAAGTGGTCGAATCGAGCGGCGTCTGCGCCAGAACCGCGGGTGTACTGGCCGGCGTTCCTATTGCCGGTATCGCGGGCGATCAGCACGCCTCGCTCTTCGGCCAGATGTGCACCGAACCCGGCATGGCGAAATGCACCTACGGCACCGGCGCGTTTCTGCTGCAGAACACCGGCGCCCGCGCAGTCGCCTCGCAAAAGAAACTGCTCACTACCATCGCTTGGCGTATTCACGGCGAGACCACCTACGCACTCGAAGGCAGCATTTTTATTGCGGGCGCGGTCGTGCAATGGCTGCGCGATGAGCTGCAGATGATTCGCTCTTCCGAAGAGATCGGCCCGCTCGCCGCCAGCGTCTCCGACACCAACGGCGTCTACTTCGTCCCCGCTTTCGCAGGACTCGGCGCGCCGCACTGGGATCCATACGCGCGCGCCACCATCATCGGCCTCACTCGCGGCGCCAATCGCGCTCACATCGCGCGCGCTGCGCTCGAAGGCATTGCGCTCGAAGTGACCGACATTCTCTCTGCCATGGAAGCCGATTCCGGCGTACCGATCAAAGAACTGCGCGTCGATGGAGGTGCGGCCCGCAACGATCTCCTCATGCAGCTACAAGCCGATCTGCTTGACGTCACCGTTACCCGAGCCGCCAACACGGAAACGACCGTGCTCGGCGCAGCTTATCTCGCCGGACTCGCGGTCGGCTTCTGGCCCGATCAAAGCGCGATTCAAAAGCAATGGAGCATCGAGCGCCAATTCACCCCGCATATCGAACCCGCCGAACATAAACGAAAACTTGCCGAGTGGCAGCGTGCCCTGGAACGCGCAAAAGCATGGCATCAGGACTGAGCCGTTCCGATCTGCTGCGCGCGGCAGCCGACGCCGATGAATGGGACCTGCTCATCATCGGCGGCGGCGCAACCGGCCTCGGAGCCGCTGTCGAAGCGGCGTCGCGCGGCTATCGCACCTTACTCGTTGAAGCGCGCGATTTCGCCTGCGCCACTTCCAGCCGCAGCACCAAACTCGTGCACGGCGGCGTGCGATATCTCAAACAAGGCGATCTGAAACTGGTCCTCGAAGCCCTCGCCGAACGCGGCCGCATGCTGCGCAACGCGCCCCATCTCGCGCATCGCCAATCGTTCATCGTGCCCGCCTATTCGTGGATCGATGTTCCGTTCTACGGTACGGGCCTGACCGCCTACGATCTGCTCGCCCGCAGCGAACGTCTTGGCCGCTCGCGCATCCTCACTCGCAAACAGACACTCGGTGCTCTGCCCGGCGTCAACCCCAATCATCTGCACGGCGGCATTCTCTACTACGACGGCCAGTTCGACGATGCCCGTTACGCCATCGCCCTGCTGCGCACAGTGATCGACCTCAACGGCGTTGCAGTAAACTACGCATCCGCCACCGCGCTTCTCAAAGAAGGCAGCCTCATCCGCGGCGTTCGCCTGCGCGACGCGGAAACCGGCAGCGAATTCGACGTCCGCGCCAAAGTCGTCATCAACGCCACCGGCATTTTTTCCGATTCCATTCGCCATCTCGACGATCCGCAAACACCTCCCGTACTCACCGTCAGCCAGGGCACCCATTTCGTCCTGCCGCGCCGTTTTCTCTCGGGCGATGCCGCGCTCATGATCCCGAAAACATCGGACAATCGCGTGCTCTTCGCGATTCCGTGGCACGATCACGTGGTCGTCGGCACCACCGACGAGCCCGTTCCCCGCCCCGATTACGAACCGCACTCGCTCGCAAGCGAACGCCAGTTTCTGGCGGCCAACATCGAGCGCTATCTCGGCACAAGGCCGAATCCGGAAGACGTCCTCAGCATGTGGACCGGACAACGCCCGCTCGTTCGCCAATCGGATGCTTCTTCAACCGCCGCGCTCTCCCGCGACCACACCATCCTCATCTCGCCTTCGCGTCTCGTGACGATCACCGGCGGCAAATGGACCACCTATCGCAAAATGGGCGAAGACGTCATCGATCGCGCTGCGAAGCTCGCCAATTTGCCCGCACGTCCCTCCGTCACGCGCGACCTGAAACTGCACGGCTGGAGCGCGCCGCCCTTTTCCAACACCTGGGACGATGTCTACGGCTCGGACCTGCCCGAACTGAACGTCTTCGCGAGCCGCGATGCCGCGCTCAACGAACCGCTCCATCCGCGCCTGCCGTTTCGCAAAGCCGAAGTCTTGTGGGCCGCGACTTATACACTTGCTCGAACTGTCGACGACGTGCTCGCGCGGCGTACACGCGCGCTTTTTCTCGACGCCCGCGCCGCCATCGAAGCTGCGCCCGAAACCGCGCGCCTGTTAGCCTTTGCGCTCGATCGCACGCCCGAATGGCAAGCCGAACAAATCGAAGCTTTCCGCGCTCTCGCGCAAAATTACATCTGGAACGGTGACTGAATCGATGAACCCAGCCTGGGGCGAATTTATCGGAACCATGATTTTGATCCTGCTCGGCAACGGCGTTGTCGGCGCTGTTCTGCTCAAGCGGAGCAAAGCCGAAAATGCCGGTTGGCTCGTGATCGCAACCGGCTGGGCGCTGGCAGTCTTCGCCGGTGTTGCGGTCGCCATCTCGATGGGTGATGCCGATGCCCATCTGAATCCCGCCTTCACCGTCGCTTCGGTTTTGATGACCGGCCACGCCGAGCGCCTCTGGACCTACATCCCCGCGCAGATACTCGGCGCGATCGCGGGAGCCGTGCTCGTCTGGCTGTTCTATCTCCCGCACTGGCCCATCACCGACGATCCCGCCAAAAAGCTCAGCTGCTTTTCCACCATCCCCGCCATCCGCAGCCTCGGCGCGAATTTTCTCAGCGAAGCGATCGGCACGTTTGTGCTCGTTCTGGTCGCCTCTGCTCTCGTCTCAAAGCGCCTTGCGCCCGGAGGTGTTGCTCCCGGCCTTGGTCCGCTGCTTGTCGGCTGCGTGGTCTACAGCATTGGCCTCTCACTGGGCGCCACTACCGGCTACGCGATCAATCCCGCGCGCGATCTCGGCCCGCGTCTCGCGCATAGCTTTCTGCCCATCGCGGGCAAAGGCTCCTCCGACTGGAGCTACGCGGCCATCCCGATCTTCGGCCCGATTGCGGGTGCGATCGCAGCCGCTCTCTTCATCCGCTTCACCGGCATCTGATCAACTTGTGTGATCCAGGATGATGCGCCATCCCGACGGCGTTCTTCGGAACACCAGCGAGAACACTCCCGAAGCGTCTCCTCCCGCGGCCTGGGTCCGTTGCAGCCGAAAAGCTCCCGTAACCGAAGCGTAGTCGGCTCCGAGCATCCGAATCGATATATCCGAAAAGCTCAACTGGCCCATTCTTTCCCGATTGGGATAACGCTCGTGATACCTCTGGCGCACGGCCTCGTAACCACGCTGTATCTTCGTGCCGATGAAAACCGTATCCGACGAGTTTTCATACCCGGCCATGAATCCATCAATATCCGCCGCATTCCACGCGCGCACCTGAGCATCCAGCACGCGCTCGATGGCCTCCTGAGGAGGTTCGCTCCATCCCACCACTGCCGCCGCCAGCAGAACCAATATCAGGCGCATGTAACCCGAGTGTAACCACAATCGCTGCAACCAGGCCACACAACCCGCGAAACTTTTCGGATGAAAACCACCTCCACCTTCGGAGGTAATCTACATGCCTGTTGACCATCATAAGAAAGCTGCTGAGCACCACGAAAACGCCGCCAAGTCGCACCGTACCGCGGCTGAGCATCACGAAAAAGGCAGTCACGAAGAAGGAAAGAAGCACTCGCAGACCGCCCACGAGCACTCGACTAAGGCGCACGAGAGCTCACAGCAAGCTCATCACGAAAGCAGCAAGAAGTAGTTTGATCGCCGCGGAAGAACGGGGCTTCTTCAAGACCCGTTCTGCGCGGCCGTTTCCGTTCGTATCACCCGCGCGCCGACGCTTATGCTGAACAGCGTTTCACCCTTCTTCATCGTCGACGATCTGCCCGCCACCATGGAATTCTATTGCTCCCGGTTGGGCTTCGACGTGCTGTACAAAGGAGGCGATGGAGATAGTGGCGATTTCTGGGCCATTCTCGGCCGCGACCGCGTCATGCTCATGTTCAAGCACATCGCTCGCGACGTGCATCCGCAGCCCAATCGTTCCCGCCATGAGTGGGCTCGCTGGGACGCGTACATCAACACCGACCAGCCCGACGCGCTCTATGCGGAGTTCACCAGCAGAAACGTTCCCATCCACCGCGAACTCGCCGACACCGGCGACGGGCTGCGCGCCTTCGAGATCACCGACAACAACGGCTACGTGCTCTGCTTCGGCCGTCCGCTTGCGCGCTGATTTCCGCTTTATGCTCTTGCGAAAATGATCGACTGCGCCACCCGCCGCAGACTCCTGTGTGACTCGCGCGTCATGCGGATCAGCATACGCAGCGCATCGTCGGCACTCAGTGCATGCCGCTCCGCCAGAATGCCCCTCGCGCGCTCGACGAGTTTACGCCGGCTCAGCCGGTATTCGTGACGCGCCTTGCGCCGCAGCAGCAGATCGTGTTCGTGCAGCAGCGCCAGCTGGTTCAGAAAGCAGCCGATCTGCTGAGCGACGAAGCGCGCGAACGCGAGCGGATCCTTCAGCTTGCACTCCCGCAGATCGAAAAAGATTCGGTATCGCCCCCACGACCAGTTGGCTGCCTTGATCTCGCCAGTCGCGCAGGCGGAAATGCTCTCGCCCGTACGCCCCCACACCGGCGAAAAACCCAGATGTGCTGCCAGTTCCGGCCCGGCCTCAATCGCAATGCCCTGGATTCCGCGCAGTCCCAGCACTGCCCCGGCAATGCGGTCGAGCGTCGTCTCCAGTTCAATACCGGCCATTGCCAGCCGGCCGATCGCACGCGTCGCCTCCCATTCATTCAGCCGCCGCGCGGCGCCCAATAAATTTGCTGTTTGCGGTAATGCACTCACGTTCCCAAATCTCCTTTTCCCTGTGCAGTTTCAGTTCGCGGACGCCTAACGGCAGCAGCAACAACAACAACATCGAAAAGGAGATTCTGGACGCATATCCTGTATGTCTATAGACAATATCAGGAATATGGAAAGGCGTCAAGTCCCGGGATGGTCGGCGGCCGGTGCCGGACGGTCCGGTTCGGCGTTGAGCAGGTGCAGAATCACTCGCAGCGGCATGCCGGAGAGCTCCGGCTTATCCTCTATATCGGGCCGCGTATCCAGCAGAGCGCGCTCCATCAGATACGTATTGAGCAGTGTCTGCTGATCTTTGCGTGTGCGCGGCATGTAAGCCGCCGGTTCGGCAATCTTCCAGTAGCCGCGCAGAAAAGCCGCGCTCATGTGCGTGTACCAGAAGCGGCCGGCTTCGCGCAGTTCACGGGCGCGCGTCTCGTCCGCCGGTTCTGAGGCAACCAGCTGGCGTACCGACGTCTGCGCCGCGTAGCCAAACGACATCAGCATGCTGGTCACATCGCGAATCGGCGTTCGCTTGATGCGCCGCTCGCTCACATGCTGGTGCGGATCGCCTTCGAAATCGTAGATCACCACGTCGTTGCCCGTCAGCAGCAGATGCCCGAGATGCAACCGGCCGTGGAAGCGCGTGCGCTCGGAGTAGATGCGCTGTTTGAAAACCGCTTCCAGCACGGCGATCATCTCGTTCTCTTTCTCGAGCACTTTCGCCGCCAGCAATCGCAAATCCTCGCGCATGTCCGAATAGCGCTGGCGAATGAATTCGAGCCGCCGCCCCACCAGCGCCAGGTATCCGTGATACAGACTCTGCCGGTAAAAGTCGTTGAAGGGCTCGGGAGCAAAGGCCGGATCGTCGTACTGCGTCGAGAGCACCAGGTGCAGCTGCGCCACTCGCGCTCCGATCGTTTCTGCAAACGGTAGATCGGGCGCCAGCAATCGCTCGGCCAGCGGCGGAGGCGGCGCCAGCACGAAATCCAGATCGTACACATTCGCGGGAACCGCTTTCCGCAGATCGTTGTCGGAGATCTTGTCCTCCCGCATGCGGTTGAGGAATCCCTCCAGCCGGCGCCGCATATCCTGCCAGGCCGTGCCTTCATTGGGCACAAACCCGTGCAGCACCCCCACCACACTGGTCTCGTTGTTCTCCGATTGATATTCGAAATACCCGGCAAAGGGCGCGGCGTGCGTGAAATCGACTTTCTCGGTGAGCAGTTCGCCCATCTCCACACCCGGATGAATGCCTGGCTCAATGCGCCGCAGCAGCTTCATCACAAAGCGGTCGCCGAAGCGAATCGAAGTGTCCACCTCGGATGCGCGCAGCACTTCCGGCTCGAGATTCGGATGCGTTGCGCCCCATAGCCGCCGGAATCTTCGATCGCGCTGCGCCACGATGTGCCCGTGCTCGCCCTGGAAACGCCGCCGCCGCGCGAAAGCTTCGATCAGCGCATTGCAGAATTCGTTGCTCGCCACCGCGCCGTAGAGCACCGAGCGTTTTCCATCGGGCGTACGCACATCGGCGACGGCCATCTCCGGATTCGCCTCCAGCAGCTTCTCCGCTTCCTCGCCCGTTGCCAGCCCGATCGGCAGCAGAAACGTCTCCGGATCGCCGGTCGTGTACTCTACTCGTACAAACGCTATGCGGAACTGATTCACCGGAACCGCATCCGTGATCTGGATCGAGCGCAGCCGCCGGTCGCGCCCGGTGTACCAGTGGCGCGCCTGCAAAAACCGCGGCAGCACAGCGGCAATACTCGCGCGAATGCCTGGATCCCAGATATCGGCGAGCGAAAGCACGGTCAGCAGCGGTATGCTTTGGCGCCGCACCTCCGCAGCCGGCGCGGCGACCGCGGCCGGAACTTCGCGCGGCTCGAGGGCAAACCAGAAAAATGAATTGGGTCCAAGCGTCAGCGGATAATATCCTTCGCCCACGCTTGGAAAATCCGTGCGGCCGAACAGCTCCACCGGAGTGTAGCCGGTGTATTTGTGCAGATCGAGCTGCACCGCCTGCGCGAATCGCGACAGATTCGCCACTACCAGAATGATCTCGTGCTCATAGCGCCGGATAAACGCCAGAACGCGCTGATTGCTCGGCAGCAGAAACTCGAGCGTGCCGCGCCCGAACGCCTTATACTGCTTGCGCAGCGCGATGATTCGCTTCGTCCAGTTCAGCAGCGAATTCGGGTTCTCTTCCTGCGACTCGACGTTCACCGCCTCGTAGTGATACGCCGGATCGATGTTCACCGGCAGATACAACCGCTGTGGATTCGCCGCCGAAAATCCGGCGTTGCGGTCCGGGCTCCACTGCATCGGAGTGCGCACGCCGTTGCGATCGCCGAGATAGACGTTATCGCCCATCCCGATCTCGTCGCCGTAGTAAAGAACCGGAGTCCCCGGCATCGAGAACAGCAGCGCATTCATCACTTCGATCCGCGCCCGGTCGTTGCCGAGCAGCGGCGCCAGCCTTCGCCGGATTCCGAGGTTGATGCGCGCCCGCTGATCGGCCGCATACACGCGGTACATGTAGTCGCGCTCTTCGTCCGTAACCATCTCGAGCGTCAGCTCGTCGTGGTTGCGCAGGAACATCGCCCACTGGCAGTTCTCCGGAATGTCCGGCGTGCGCTTCAGAATCTCCACGATCGGCAGCCGGTCTTCCAGCCGCAGCGCCATGAACAGACGCGGCATCAGCGGGAAGTGGAAATTCATGTGGCACTCGTCGCCGTTTCCGTAATACGCAACCGCATCCTCGGGCCACATGTTCGCCTCGGAGAGCAGCATCCGGTTGGGATGATTCGCGTCCAGATGCCGGCGCAGTTCCTTCAGGAACGCGTGCGTCTCGGGCAGATTCTCCGAACTCGTGTTCTCGCGCTCATACAGGTACGGAATCGCGTCCAGCCGGAAACCGTCCACGCCCATGCCCGCCCAGAAATCGAGCCAGTGCATCACCGCGCGCCGCACCAGCGGATTGTCGAAATTCAAGTCGGGCTGATGCGAATAGAAGCGGTGCCAGTAGTACGCCTTCGCCACCGGATCCCAGCTCCAGTTGGAAGGCTCAAAATCCTTGAAGATAATGCGCGTGCCCGCGTACTTGTTGGGGTCATCGCTCCAGACGTAGAAATCGCGCCAGCGCGAACCGGGCTCGGCATGCCGCGACCGCTGAAACCATTCGTGCTGGTCCGATGTGTGATTGATAACCAGCTCCGTGATGACCCGCAGATTGCGCCGGTGCGCCTCGCGCAGAAAGTGCTGGAAATCGCGCAGCGTGCCGTAGGCGGGATGTACGCTGCGAAAATCTGAGATATCGTAGCCGTCGTCTTTCCAGGGCGAGGGGAAAAACGGCAGCAGCCAGATGGCCGTAACGCCGAGATTCTCTAAGTAATCCAGCTTTTCGGCGAGGCCGCGAAAATCGCCCATGCCGTCGGCGTTGCTGTCGTAAAACGCCCGCACGTGGACTTCGTAAATGATCGCGTCTTTGTACCAGAGCGGATCGTTGTTGGTGATACCGGCAGGGTGCGAAGGCTGCATGCTGATTGGCGCGATTTCATAGTACAAAAAGCTCGGAATCGCACGCCCTTATGACGCCTTCCGCGCTCGGGCGTTTCAAACGCGCCATTTTTGCCAACGTTCCGCCCCCGCAGCGTGTAAAATACCGTCGCCGCGGTACGTGCCAGCACGCCGATCCCGGCTACAATTGAGGCGTTTTCGGAATGCTGCGGTTACGTGCGCTGCTCTGGATCGGCTTCGGCGGCATGCTGCTGCTCATCGCCGCCATCGGACTGAGCGCGATTTCTTTTCTCTACCAGGTCGAACTCCGGCAGGAGCAGATCCGGCGCGACTTCGTCGAACGCGATCGCGTGCTCGAGAAGCTGCGCTCCGAGGTCTATCTTTCCGGCACTTACGTTCGCGATTTTCTGATGGACACGGATGAAACGCGCAGCCGCGTCCACCGCCAGGCCTTCTTTGAAACACGCCGCCAGATTCTCGCTTCAGCCGAGGATTTCCGCCGGCTCGCACCTCCCGCGGCGCGCACTTTCTTCGGCCAGTTCCAGGAGCAGCTTAGAGCCTATCTCGACACGCTCACGCCCGTGCTCGACTGGGGCGTGGCCGAACGCGAGAAATCGGGCCCGCAGTTCGTCCGCGAGCAGGTTCTGCCGCGGCGCATGGATGTCATCAGCCTGGCCGAACGCATCGAGCAGATGAGCCAAAGCCAGCTCGAATCGAGCAGCGAGCAGATCGCGCAACTGTTCGCTTCATTTCGTCGGCGCCTCGTGCTGATGCTGGCGCTGGTGCTCGCCATCGGTGCAACGCTCGCCGGCGTCACGCTATGGCGCATTCTGGATCTCGAGCGAAAATCGCAATCGCGCTTCGAAGAAGTCTTGCGCACGCGCCGCGAACTGCAGCGTCTCTCGGCGGAGCTGATCTCAGCGCAGGAAGCCGAGCGGAAACGGATCGCGCGCGAGCTGCACGATGAAGTCGGCCAGACCATCTGGGCCATGATGCTGGGCCTCACGAGCCTGCGCTCCGCGCTCGAGAAAAATGACCCGGCTGCAGCCGAAAGACAGCTCGAATCAATCCATGGAATGGCGGAGAACACCGCCGCGCTGGTTCGCAACATCTCGCTGCTGCTCCGGCCGTCGATGCTCGACGATCTCGGCCTCATCCCCGCGCTTCACTGGTTGGTGCGCGAGTTCTCCCGCACCAGCGGGCTACAGGTTGAATTCGCTGCTGCCGATCTGGATCTGTCGCTGCCCGAGGACCATAAGACCTGCATCTATCGCGTGGTCCAGGAATCGTTGCGCAACGTCGCGCGCCATGCAGCGGCTCTGCATGTGAAGATCAGCATGGAACACGAGCCGCATCTCATCCGCACGCGCATACAGGACGACGGCCGCGGCTTCGATCCGCATACAGGCAAAGGCGTCGGCATTCTCGGCATGGAAGAACGCGTCACCCGGCTCGGCGGCAAGCTCTCGCTCGATTCCAACCCCGGTCAGGGAACAACGATCGTCTGCGAATTGCCGCTACCCGCAGAGCTCGCGCCGGCGCGTGGCGATCGCCATCAGGAAAGCAGCCCTTTACGCACCGCATAAAGAATCAGCTCGGGCAGATTATGAAGGCCGAGTTTTGTGAGTATGTTCGTGCGGTGCGTCTCGACCGTCGAAACGCTGATGTGCAGCAGATCGGCGATCTCGCGATTCGACTTGCCTGAGACCAGCAGCTGCAGGATTTCTTTCTCGCGGATGCTCAGCAGGTCGTAACTATCCGTCGCGCCGCGCTGCTGCAGCTGGCGTACGTAATCTTCCACCAGCAGCTTGGTCACTTCGGGACTGAAGTACGCATTCCCAGCCGCAACCGCGCGCACGGCCCGCAACACGTCCAGTTCCGGCGAAGCTTTCAACAGATAACCGCGCGCGCCCGACTTCAGTGCGCGCAAAATGTATGCTTCATCGGAGTGCATGCTGACGAGTAAAATGCGCGTGCGTGGAATGCGCTGTGAAATGTGCTGCGCGGTGTCGATTCCGTTCAGCCGCGGCATGCTGACGTCGAGCATGGCGATGTCGGGCTTGAGCGCCGTAGCCAGCTCAATCGCTTCGTAACCGTCCGCTGCTTCGCCGATAACCTCAAACTCACCCTCGCGCTCGAGCAGCGTGCGCAGTCCGCTGCGGATAAGCGGATGATCGTCGGCAATAAGAACGCGGACCGGCATTGCGATCACTTTGATGTTAGCCGTCCGCTGCGATTTCAGATGATAGAGAGCGATGGCGCGCGTCGTCCTGAATCCGTTCGGCTCGTTCGGCGATCTGCATCCGTTTCTCGCGATCGCGATCGAACTAAACCGTCGCGGTCACGAAGCGATCGTTGCCACCTCCGAAATCTATCGCGACAAGATTGTCGCCGAAGGTGTCGGCTTCGCGCCGGTGCGTCCCGATTTAGGTGCGCTGGCAACGGATGCCGAACTATTGCGGCGCATCTGGGATCCAAAGCACGGCCCTGAGCATCTGCTGCGCGAGATTCTGATTCCCAACGCGCGCGCCAGTTACGAAGATGTTGCTGCCGCCGCGAATGGGGCCGATCTGCTGCTCACGCACAGCGCCTCTTACGGCGGCCCGGTCGCGGCCCAAAAGCTCCGGATTCCGTGGCTCTCGGTTGTACTGCAGCCCATGGTGTTCTTCTCGGCTTACGATCCGCCGGTATTCCCCGCCGCTCTCTGGATCCGGCACGTACACGCGCTTCGGCCCTGGGCATTCCAGATCACGCGAACGCTGATGAAGCTGGAGCTTGATCGCTGGATGAAGCCGGTGCGCGAATTGCGCGCCAGCCTGGGATTACCGCCCGGTGCAAACCCCGCGCTCGAAGGACAGTTCTCGCCACGCGGCACCCTCGCGCTCTTTTCCCGGCACTTTGCGCAGCCTCAGCCGGACTGGCCGGAAGGCGTCACCGTGACCGGTTTCGTCTACTACGACCAGCTCGGCGCGGCCATTCCTCATTTCTCGCGCACCCAGCGCGAAACGGAGTTGCGCCAATTTCTCGATGCAGGCGATCCCCCTCTTGTCTTCACGCTGGGCTCATCGGCGGTGATGCAAGCGGGTAATTTCTTTCGCGAGAGCATTCGCGCCGCTCAGTCGCTCGGCATGCGAGCAGTGGTGCTTACCGGCCCCCTGGCGAAGCCGCTGGCGATTTTAGCCCCGACCTCGATCTTTATCACCGAATATGCGCCTTATTCCGAGTTGCTGCCGCACGCTGCCGCCATCGTGCATCAGGGCGGCATCGGCACCACGGCTCAGTCGCTGCGCGCGGGCCGGCCGATGCTCGCCGTGCCGTGGAGCCACGATCAACCCGATAATGCCGAGAACCTGCGCCGTCTGGGTGTGGCGCGAGTGCTTCGACGCAACCAATACACAGCCGTACGCGCCGCAAAGGAGATTACCAAACTCCTCGGCGACGCGAGCTATCGTACAAGCGCCTCGCAAGTACGCGAGAAGCTGGCGCAGGAGAACGGCATTGATGTTGCCGTCGATCGGATCGAAGCGATTCTCAGCTAACTGGCGGCCTGTGCTGTTTTCTTCTGCTGCGTCGATTCCGCAGAGCTTGCTCCCTTCGATGGAGCCGAAGTGGCGCTCGCCGCCTGCACTGGAATCTGGCGCCGGTTGCTCGCCTGCTGCGGCACCGGTAGGCTGATCTCGAGCACCCCGTCGCGGAACTGCGCCTTGGCCTGATCCGCGTTCGTTCCTTCCGGCAGCGGGATCGCGCGATAGAACTGGCCATACCGCCGCTCCGAACGATAGGCACCGCCGATATGGTGCTCGTGCTCCGATTTTCTTTCGCCGCTGATCGTGAGCACGTCGTTATTCACTTCCACCTTCACGTCCTCCGGCTTGATGCCCGGCAGGTCCGCGTGCACATGCAGCTGGCCGTCGCGCTCGCTCACCTCGATCGCCGGATTCCAGCCTTGCGCCAGCCCGCCGCCGCGCTCGCCGAAGAACTGGCCGAACGTGCGGTCCATCTCTTCGCTCATCCTTCGCATCAGAGTAAACGGATTCGCGCTGAAAAACTCCTGTGGCGTCAGTCCCCATCCCCAGGGCGACCCGCCTTGCTGCCGCTGCACCGGGCCGGAGCCGGACTCGGACCGCCGAGCCACATTCGTGCCTTGCTCCTGCGAGCTCTGGGAACCGCTATTCGAGGATTGAGTTTTTACATTTACGTCTGCCATATATCCTCCGTTTCTATAGACGCTTTTCGCAAATCGGATGCTACGTTCTGACTCATATTTTTTCGGATGCTAGCTTGAAAATATGCCTCCTCAAGCGCCCGGTGAGATGCCGAAATTACCCATCGCGGGTGTACAAAACATCATCGCCGTAGGCTCCGGAAAAGGCGGCGTCGGCAAGACCACCGTTGCGGTGAACCTCGCCATCAGCCTGAAGCGGCTCGGCTATTCGGTGGGGCTGCTCGATGCCGACGTGTACGGGCCAAACGTGCCGCTCATGATGGGAATTCGCGAGACACCTCAGGCGCTCGGGCAGCGCATCCAACCGGTCGAAGCGCACGGCATCCGGCTCATGTCCATGGCGCTGCTGAATCCCGGTGACAAGCCGCTCGTCTGGCGCGGGCCCATGCTCAACAGCGTGATCCAGCAGTTCCTGCGCAATGTCGACTGGGGACAATTGGACTACCTGGTAATCGATCTGCCGCCGGGCACGGGCGACGTCCAGCTTACGCTCATTCAGACCACTCCGCTGACCGGAGCGGTTGTTGTAACAACGCCTTCGGATGTGGCGCTCGAAGACGCGCGCAAAGCCGTGAACATGTTCGAGCAGGTACGCGAGCAGGTGCTCGGAATTGTCGAGAACATGAGCTATCTCGAGCATGCCGGCGAACGCTTGTATGTTTTCGGTAAAGGCGGCGGCGCGAAGACGGCCGAGCGCATGAAGGTGCCGCTGCTGGCCGAGATTCCGCTCGATCCGAAGACGCGCGAAACCGGCGACAACGGCCGGCCGATCACGACGCTCGATGATGGCAATGCGCAGACGGCGCATTTCGAAGCGCTGGCGCGCAAGGTGATCGAGCGGGCCGAAGCGACCAAGCAGAAAGCGCGCCCGACGATTACGATTTCGGAATAAGGCGGGGCGCGGAACATCCCGCGGGCATGATAGAACGCCCGGCGCGCAAAGCTGGCGGCGGCCGCTTCAGGCGACGAACTCGGTCCGCGCGTTCATCCGCTCGAAGGTAAGGTTCACAGATCGTTGTCCGATTGGCCTGGTACGATGCAGAACGCCTCGACCAACTGTGATCATATGGCCGGGTAACAGTTCCACAGTGCCGTCTTCAAAATCAATGAGCAGCCCTCCCTCGAGTGCCAGGAAACTCTCGTCCGAATCGGGATGATAGTGCCAGACGTATGGCTCGGTCATCGTACTGATACGGATTTCATGATCATTGACGGTTGCGATCGAGTGATTGTCGTAGCCCTCGGTACCGGACTCGAGTGCGAGCTGGATGACCTGTAGATTCCGGTTCTGCATTTGAGGTGAGTCTAGCGCTGGCACTGTCGCAGACTGCCGCAACTGTCAGCCGCCGGTCGGATCGTTTTTCAGCTTCGAGCCAGTGCTCCATTCGGTGAACGGCCGGATCGGCGTGACCACGTTGTCGCGCGCCCGCCAGCTCCCGCGCAGATAATCGCGGTTCATGGCCGCGATCACTTCCAGCGGAATCTCTTTTGGGCAGACGCCGGTGCATTCACCAATGTTGGTGCAGCCGCCGAAACCTTCGGCGTTCATCTGCGCCACCATGGCAATCGCACGCCGGTCCTGTTCGGGCTTGCCTTGCGGCAGCACGCCGAGATGCGTGATCTTCGCGCCCGTGAACAGCGCGGCGGACGCATTCGGACACGCTGCGACGCACGCACCGCAACCGATACACGCAGCCGCATCCATGGCGCGGTCGGCCGTCTCTTTCGGGACCAGGATGTCGTTGCCGTCGCACGCGCCGCCTGTGGACGTTGAGATGTAGCCGCCCGAAGCGATGATGCGATCGAAGGAGCGCCGGTCGACCACCAGATCCTTGATCAGCGGGAAAGCCCGCGCGCGCCACGGCTCGAGTGTAAGCGTTTCGCCGTCTTTGAAATGGCGCATCGTCAACTGGCAGACTGTGGTCGCGGGCAACGGACCGTGCGCCACCCCGTTGATCATGAAGCCGCACGAGCCGCAGATCCCTTCGCGGCAGTCGTGTTCGAATGCCACCGGTTCTTCGCCGCGCTCGATCAATTGCTCGTTCAACACGTCGAGGCATTCGAGCATCGACATATCGGGATTGACGTTATCCACCGGATAGCTGACGAACTTGCCCGATCCGCCGCGGCTTGCCTGCCGCCAGATCTTCAAAGTAACTCGCATTTACTTGTAACTCCGCTGGCTCGGATGCACATACTCGAAATCGAGCGGCTCCTTGAACAGCTCCGGATAATTGCCGTAGCCGCGATAGCCCCAGGCCGCGACATACGAGTAGTTCTCGTCATCGCGCTGCGCTTCGCCGTCTTCGGTCTGATACTCCTCGCGGAAATGTCCCCCGCAGGACTCGTTGCGCTCGCGCGCGTCGATGCACATCAGCTCGGCCAGCTCGAAGAAATCGGCCACGCGGCCGGCCTTTTCGAGGCTTTGATTGAGGTCGTCGGCGCTGCCCACAACCTTCACGTTCTGCCAGTATTCGTCGCGCAGCTCGCGAATCTGCCCAATCGCGGTTTCAAGGCCCTGCGCGGTGCGGGACATTCCACAGTAATCCCAGACAATTTTGCCGAGCTGCCGGTGGAATGAGTCGACCGTGCGCTTGCCGTTGATCGAGAGCAGCTTTTGAATCGTCTGCTGCACGCAGGCGACGGAATTGCGGATCTCGGGATCATCGGCGTCGATCTTGCCGAGCTTGTTGGTTGCAAGATAGTTGCCGACGGTGTAGGGCACGATGAAGTAGCCGTCCGAGAGCCCCTGCATGAGCGCGCTGGCGCCGAGACGATTGGCCCCGTGGTCGGAGAAATTGGCTTCGCCGATGACGAAGAGACCGGGAATCGTGCTCATCAGCTGATAATCGACCCACAAACCACCCATCGTGTAATGGATCGCGGGGTAGATGCGCATCGGCACTTTGTACGGGTCTTCGTCGGTGATGCGCTGATACATATCGAAGAGGTTGCCGTAGCGCTCTTCGATGGTTTTGCGGCCGAGACGTCGGATCGCGTCGCCGAAATCGAGATAAACGCCGAGCCCGGTTTCGCCCACCCCGCGGCCTTCGTCGCAGACGTACTTGGCATTGCGCGAAGCCACATCGCGCGGTACCAGATTGCCGAAACTCGGGTAGCGCCGCTCGAGATAGTAGTCGCGCTCGGCTTCCGGAATCTGGTCGGGCGAACGCTTATCGCCTTTCTGCAGCGGCACCCAGAT
Organism: Terriglobia bacterium; assembly: GCA_021325235.1. Classification (GTDB taxonomy): domain Bacteria; phylum Acidobacteriota; class Terriglobia; order Bryobacterales; family Bryobacteraceae; genus Bog-105. The sequence continues at coordinate 110,372 of JAJPHN010000010.1, forward strand.
GCGGCCGTCGTTGCGCAGCGACTCGCTCATGAGCGTCAGCTTTGATTGATACTCGCCCGAAACGGGGATGCAGGTCGGGTGAATCTGCGTGAAGCAGGGATTGGCAAAGAGAGCGCCGCGTTTGTGCGCGCGCCAGCAGGCGGTGACGTTCGAACCTTTGGCGTTGGTCGAAAGAAAGAAGACGTTGCCGTAACCGCCCGTGCCGAGGATGACGGCGTCGCCCAGATGCGTGTTGATTTCGCCGGTGACGAGATTGCGGGTGACGATGCCGCGCGCTTTGCCGTCGATGACGATGAGATCGAGCATTTCGGTGCGCGGAAACATCTCGACCGTGCCCGCATTCACCTGGCGCTCGAGAGCCTGATAGGCGCCGAGCAGCAGCTGCTGACCGGTCTGCCCGCGCGCGTAGAAGGTGCGCGAGACCTGCGCGCCGCCGAACGAACGATTGGTGAGTGTCCCGCCGTATTCGCGGGCGAAGGGAACGCCCTGCGCGACGCACTGATCGATGATGTGGACGCTGATCTGCGCGAGGCGATAAACATTGGCTTCCCGAGCGCGGAAGTCGCCGCCTTTCACGGTGTCGTAGAAGAGGCGGTAAACGCTGTCGCCGTCGTTCTGATAATTCTTGGCAGCGTTGATGCCGCCCTGCGCCGCAATCGAGTGCGCGCGGCGCGGCGAATCCTGGAAGCAGAAGCACTTGACGTGGTAGCCGAGTTCGCCGAGTGTAGCTGCGGCCGACGCGCCGGCGAGTCCGGAGCCAACCACGATAAGCGTGTGGCGCCGTTTGTTGGCCGGATTGACGAGCTTCATCTCGAAGCGCGCTTTGTCCCACTTCTGTTCGATGGGACCCGAGGGGATGTTTGCGTTCAGTTCCATTACGGCCGCACTCCTGCCAGGATGCTCACCGGAATCGCTACGTAACCAAGTACGACGACCACGGCGAAAAGCATCGCCAGTTTCTTCAGCAGCGGCGTATGACGCGGGTGATTCATGCCGAGCGATTGGAACAGGCTCCAGGCGCCGTGCCGGATGTGCAGGCCGAGCAGAATCATCGAGATGATGTACCAGAGCGAGACGTACCAGACGCTGAAACCTTTGACCAGATTGCCGTAGACGTCACCTTCCACAAAGGCGCCGCCGGGTTGAATGGCGCCGGCCGTGAGATGGAGCAGATGGTAGATGATGAAGGCCAGCAGAATCGGACCGCTCCAGTACATGGTGCGCGAGGCGTAAGAGGAGTTGATGTTCTTACGCGCGGTGTAGCCGGTTGGACGCGCGCCGTTTTTGCGAACGGCGAGCTTCACTGACGACCAGATGTGCAGCACCACTGAGACGAGCAGGATGACGCGCGCCGCCCACAGCGCTTCCGGAAAACGGCGCAGCGCCGCGCCGTAAAAATTGATCTGCTCGCGTCCTTCAAAGAACTGCAGGTTGCCGAGCATGTGAAAGAAGACGAAGAGGAGAAGGACGATGCCCGTGACTGCCATGATCGCTTTCTGGCCATTGGTGGATTCCCAGAAGCGGATCGGGCGTATCTCACGCGTCCCGATAACTGTCGTAGCCATGTTGTGTTCCCCGCCCCGGACAAGCAAGACTTCTTATTCGCGCGAGTGCGCGCAATGCCCGGGCGTTTTCGTGCCTAAATTCAGAGTATCGCAGCGGCACTTTTCGTTACGCGCAAAAGGTGGCGTTCGCTTGTCACAGGGCGGAGGGCTGTTTCGTCATGAGTGGCAGAGGAATGAAAAACGATATGGCTGAGAAGACGAAACATTCGTTGGAACCGAGAGTGAATCTGATGAATCCGGCGTTTGGCGGGATTCTGAAGGCGATGTATGGCCTGCAAGCGCCACAGCGGCAGTCCGGGTTGGAACCGGCGCTCCGGGAGCTGATCAAAGTGCGCGTTTCACAGCTCAACGGATGCGCGTATTGCCTGGACATGCACACCAAGGACGCGCGCGCGCAGGGCGAGACGGAGCAGCGGCTCTACGCGCTGAACGCGTGGCGTGAGACGCCATTCTTCACCGATCGCGAACGCGCGGCACTCGAATGGGCCGAGTATCTGACGCTGATTGCCGAAAAAGGCGTGCCGGACGAATTGTTCGAGCGGGTGCGCGAGCACTTCAGCGAAGAGGAATTGATGCATCTCACCCTGGCGGTGGTTGAGATCAACGGCTGGAACCGGTTGGCGATCACGGCGCGCGCTCCGGCGGGGACGTATCAACCAGGCCAGTTCGAACACGCGACGGCGTAGAGGGGCGCCCTATTGCATATCCGCGGGCGGCCGCAGGAGTTTGACCGGGAGTTGGAGCTTGCGGCCGTCGCGGATGATAGTGAGCGTGATGGTGTCGCCGACGCGGCGCTGCGAAATGGCGCGGATCAGGGCGTCTTCACGCTCGACCCGTTTGCCGTCGATGGCGACAATCAAATCGCCGCCGATGCCGAGTTCGACGTTGCCGATGTCGACGATCTGACGTGCGCCGTGCACGCCGGCGAGATCTTCGGATGAGCCGCGAATGACATTCTGCACGAGCAGACCGCCGCTGCGCGGGAGTCCGAGAGCTTCGGCGAGATCGCCGGCGACCAGCTCAGTAATGACGCCGGGCTTGGGACGCTCTGTGACGCGGCCAGCCTGAAAGTCGCTGAGCAGAGCTTTGGCCCGATTGATCGGCATGGCGAAACCGATGCCGATGTTGGTGCGGCCGAGAATGGCGGTGTTGATCCCGATGACGGAACCGCTGGAATCAAGCAGCGGACCGCCGCTGTTACCGCCGTTGATGGCTGCGTCGGTCTGGATCATGCCTTCGAGGCGCTGCTGATTTTCGCCGTTGATGGCGCGGCCGATGGAGCTAACGACGCCGACCGTGAGGGTACCTTCGAGCCCGAACGGATCGCCGATGGCGAGCACTTTCTGGCCCACCTGCAGCGCGTCGGAATCGCCGAGTTTCAGATATTCGAGCTTGCGCTTGGGATTGATCTTGATGAGCGCGAGATCGTCGGAGCGATCGGTGTCCAGGGCTTTGGCGAAGTACTGCGTCTGGTCGGCAAGCGTGACCTGGATACGAGCGCTGCCGGAGATGACGTGGAAATTGGTGAGGATGAAGCCGTCGTCATTGATGAGGAAACCGGAGCCGAGGCTTTCGGAGGCGACGGGGCCGTAGAAAAAGTCGCGGCGGACGGTGGTGCTCGTGATGTAGACGGTGGCGAGGCGCGCGGCTTTGTAGATTTCGATGTTGTTCTGCTCTTCGGCGGTGAGTCCGGCGCCATGCACGGGGGCGGGTTCGGACCATTTGGAGCCGGCGCGCAGGAAAGGCGACGCGATTTCGCGCAGGTTCCAGTTGGCGCGGGAAGTGAGCAGCAGGAATCCAAAGGCGAAGAGGAAACCGAAGATGACTGCGCGCGATTTCATCGGGCCTGCTCCAGCGCTTTCAGCTCGGCGAAGATGGCGCGCACGTGTTCGAGGGTCTGCTCCTTTGGGCCGCCGGTATCGATCACGTAGTCGGCGTAGCGCTTTTTCTCTTCAAGCGGCATTTGTTTGGAGAGGCGGGCGAGAACCTGTTCGCGCGTGAGGCCGTCGCGATGCATGCCGCGAGCAATCTGCACTTCCTCGCTGCAGGCCGTGAGAATCAGGCGATCGAACACTTGGTACCGGCCGGTTTCTATCAGGATAGCCGCTTCGATGACCGCTATTGTGTGTGGATGTTCGCGTGCAAATTCGCTGAGCAGACGTTCTTCGAGGCGGAAAACGGCAGGATGGACGAAGCTGGAGAGCGTTTCAAGCTGCTCGGGCGATTGGAACACGATGGCGCCGAGTTTCTTGCGATCGATGGAGCCGTCGCTCGCCAGAATATCGGGGCCGAAGGCTTCTACTGTGGGCGCGTAGGCTTCGCCATTTGGCTCGAGAACGGCGTGGCCGAGCTGGTCGGCATAGATCAGGCGGCAGCCGAGCCGTTCGAGCTCTCGCGCGACGAAGGACTTGCCGCTGGCGTAGCCACCGGTGAGCCCGACTTTAATCACGCCAGATGCTGCCCTCGGCCAGGCCGACCGTATTGGACATGAGCATGGCGATGGTGAGCGGGCCGACGCCGCCAGGAACGGGCGTGTAGTAAGAGGACAGCTCCTGCATGGCGAGGGGCTCGACATCGCCGGTGAGCACCGAGCCGTTTTTACCAAACGAAGCGAGGCGCTGCGGATCGTGCGCGAAGAGGCGTTCGACCTGAGCTTTGTCGGTAAGGCGGTTCATGCCGACATCGATGACTACGGCGCCGGGCTTGATGTGATCGCGGGTGATGAGGCCGGCGTGGCCGATGGCGGCAACGAGAATATCGGCGCGGCGGCATTCTTCGGCGAGATTTGCGGTACGCGAGTGGCAGATGGTGACGGTTGCGTTCTGGTGCAGCAGCAGGAGCGCCATCGGCTTGCCGACGATATCGCTGCGACCGACGATGACGGCGTGCTTGCCCGCGATCGGGATTTGATAACGGCGCAGCATTTCCATAATGCCGGCGGGGGTGCAGGCGCGCGGACCGGGTTTGTTGCGGACGAGCAGGCCGAGCGAGTGCGTGCCGAAACCGTCGACATCGCGGCCGGCATCGACCACTTCCGCGACAACGCGCTCGGAATCAATCTGCTTCGGAAGCGGCATCTGAACAAGGATCCCGTGTACGCTGGCGTCGTCCTGTAGTGGTTTGAGAAGAGCGATCAGCTCATCGGTCGAGATGTTGCCGGGCGGCATGAATTCGACGCTGCGAATGCCGAGATCTTCGCAGGCGCGGATTTTGTTGCGGACATAAATCTGGGAAGCGGGGTTGTCGCCGACGAGCACGACGGCTAAGCCGGGCTGCTTGCCTTGTGCGCGGAGAGCGGTGATGCGGGGGCGCAATTCGTCCTGAATTTCGCGGCTGATTCGCTTACCATCGAGCACCACTCCACTCATTCCATGGTGAGGATAACAAAGCAGGCGCCCGATAGACTGGTCGCGATGCGGCTCGAAATGGCTCTGGCGGATGCTCGACTTGCGGGGCGGATGCTCGCGCGGAGGCCTGGATTCGCGCTTCTCACGGTTTTGATACTGGCGCTGGGCATTGGCGCAAATACAGCCGTATTCGGTGTGATCAGCGCGGCGTTCCTGCGGCCGCTGCCGTACCGGGATGCCGGGCGGCTCTTCTGGACGACCGAATACTTCCCGCATTTTCATCGGGCGCAGGTGTTCACGCCGGAGTATGTGGCGTGGCGCGATCACCAGACGGCATTTGCGGCGCTGGAGGGATATGGGATCAGCGTGGGTGTGAATCTGGCGAGCACGGGAGCGGGTGCAGAGCGGGTGCAGGCGGCGCATGTGACACCGGGATTTTTCGAGATGCTCGGGGCAGCGCCGCAGATCGGGCGCGGTTTCGACAGGCATGAGACGGAGCGAGCGGCGGTGATCAGCGATACGTTGTGGCGCGGCTATTTTCACGGCGACGCAAACGTGCTCGGGCGTGCGATTGCGATCGACGGAGAGCCAGCGACGGTGATCGGTGTGATGCCGCGCGGGTTTGTGGATCCGGGTGCGCCGGATGCGGGCTTGTGGCTGGCCGATGCAGTGAAGCCGGGGAGTGCGCAGCCGGGTCGCGCGATGGGTTTTCTGGGCGGCGTAATTGGACGGCTGAAGCCGGGGGTGACGCGAGAGCAGGCGCAGGCCGATCTGGCGCGGATTACGCGTGCGATGGACGGTGCGTATCCGGCGCCGTGGTCGCGCTATCACGCAGAGGCGACGGCGGAAGTGATTCCGCTGCGACAGGAGCTGACCAAAACATCGCGGACCGCGATTCTCGTGCTGGCCGGAGCGGTGGGATTGGTGCTGCTGATCGTCTGCGCGAATATCGCGAGTATGCTGCTGGCGCGGGGTGCGGAGCGAGCGCGGGAGATGGCGACCAGAAGCGCGCTCGGAGCTTCGCGCGGGCAGTTGATGCGGTTGCTGCTGACCGAGAGTGTGTTGCTGGCAGTGAGCGGGGGAATCGGGGCGCTGCTTCTGGCCAAAACATCAGTTGCAGCACTCGGATTTCTGCTTCCCGCGGCGGTTCCGCAGGATGCGGGGCTCGACTGGCGCGTGCTCGCGTTTACCGCGGCGTGCTCGATAGCGGCGGCGGTGCTGTTTGGGTTGATTCCGGCGGTGTCGGGATCGAGAACCGAACTGAGCAGGAGTTTGAAGCGGGCGAGCCGGGTGCCGGCGGCGCTTTCGACACTGCAGATCGCAATGGCGGTGGTGCTGATTGCGGGCGCGGCCTTGCTCCTGCGGAGCTTCTATTCGCTGATGCAGGTGGATCCGGGATTCGACGCGCGCAATGTGCTGCTCGGGGAAGTTTCGCTGGCGCCCGCCGGCGCCTACGGACCGGAGCAACAGATTACCTACTTCGAGCGAGCGCTGGAGGCGGTGCGAAGAGTGCCGGGAGTGGAGCTGGCGGCGGTGACGGATGAGAGTCCGCTGGCGGCGTTTCAATCCATCGCGAGCGGATTGCAGGCGGAAGGTGAGCCGCCGAGCGATGCAACGGTAGTGCCGACGTCGGCGAGCGCGGATTATTTTCGGGCGTTGCGGATTCCGTTGCGGGCGGGACGATTTTTCGATGAGCGGGATGGAGCGAGTGCGCCGCGCGTGGCGATTCTGAACGAAGCTCTGGCGAAGATTCTGTTTCCGCAGCCGAATCCGATCGGTCGGAGGGTGCGGTATTCGGAACAGAAGGACTCGTGGGTAACGGTGGTGGGCGTGGTGGGCGATATGCGGCACCGGGCGCTCGACAGCCGCATCTGGCCGGAGATTTTCTTTCCGTTCGAGCAAGCACCAGCGGCGTGGATGAGCCTGGTGGTGCGGACATCGGGCGATCCGATGAAGCTGGCCCCGGAGGTGAGGCGGGCGGTTTCGGCGGTAGATCCGGCGCAGCCGTTGTTCCAGGTGGAGTCGCTCGAAGCGAGGCTGTCGAACTCGGTGGCGGAGCGGCGCGAACGGGCGGAGCTGCTGGGACTCTTTGCGCTGCTGGCGCTGGCCATTGCGCTGGCCGGAATCTACGGCGTGCTGTCGTATGCAGTGGCGCGGCGGATGCATGAGATCGGCGTGCGGATGGCGCTGGGAGCCCGGCGCGAGCAGATCATCAGACTGGTGTTTGGAAGTGGTGCGCGGATCGTGGGCGCGGGTATCGTGCTGGGTGTGGCGGGCGCGATGGGGCTGACACGGTTTGTGAAGAGCATGCTGTTTGGCGTGAAGGCGTCGGATCCGCTGACGTTTGTGGGTGTGTGCGTGTTGATGATGCTGGCCGCGGGTGCGGCGATGTACGGGCCGGCGCGGCGGGCGGCGAAGGCGGACCCAATGAGCGTGTTGCGGGAGGAGTAGGTTAACGCGCATCGCGGCGGGGGCTGCGTTCGTTGGACGCGGGGGCTTCGGTTTCGGCGAAATATCCGGCGCGGGCAATCACGTGTGTTCGTTTGCGGGCGACCTTGATCTGGAGGTGGTGAAACGTTCCGTCCTGCCTGGTGTCCGGTGCGAACTGCAGAAGATAACGATACTCGGGAACAGCGATGAGCGAGCGCAGGCCGCCTTCGAAATCGTTGCTGTTGTGGAACCAGCTGCCGCCGCTCGCAGACGCAAGCTGAGCAAGGGCTTCGCCATACTGAACGCTCCTTACAGTCGCGGCTCGGTGAGCAGTTCGAGACTTTGACGCGAGTTTTTGCATTCGAAAGTAGTTAGGCGGCTTTGCTTTGGGCGCGTTTGCGGTCCCAGAGAGTCATGAGTTTTTCTTCGATTTCGGGAAGTGAAAATTCAAAGCCAAATTCGGACGGGTTGAACGGGATCTGCTTTTCGCTGCAGCGTTCCAGAAGACGGGCGGCGCGGGTGAGTTCTTCTTCGCGCTGTTTGCGGCGTTCGATCTGGAGTTCTTTCAGTTCTTTGATGTTCTTGTC
>JAJPHN010000005.1 GCA_021325235.1 Terriglobia bacterium
CGCTTCCCCCGCGTCATGGGTTACCGTGTCGAGCTGCCCAACGAGCGCCTCACGGCCACATTCACACCCGACTCCATCCTCAATCTCACGCCGGAGCTGACCGGCCCCTCACAGACGCAAAACTCCGGCATCATCGGCGAAAGCGTCAATCTCACCGTCGCTCATCTGCGCGACACGCGCCCTTCCACCGTGCTCTACAACCTCACCACGCATCTGCTCTACACCAAGTGGCGCGATCCCGGTGAAGAGGCCCGGCTGCATCTCTTCGGCCAGCTGAAGCGCATCGTCAAGGAGTGGCTCGACACCTGCCTCGTCTGCAAGGGAGACACCTATCCGGCGCAGATTCTCTACCGCAACCTTGCCGATATGGCCTGCGAGCGCATCACCGCCGCCATCAACTCCGATTCTGCTGGCCGCGCCTCCGTCAAGGTGCTGCTCGATCCCTACAACCCCGTCGGCTCCACCAGCCACGTCAACTTCACCACCTCCAAAACCAGCCGGTGGCAGACCGATTCGCGCCGCTGCCACATCAACTGGGTCATCCTCGACAGCGACTGGGAGGCTGAGTTCTGCCGCGTGGCGGAGAATCATCCCCGCGTGCGCGCCTATGTCAAAAACCACAATCTCGGCTTCGATGTGCCCTATCGTCACGGCTCAGAGGGCCGCGTCTACCGGCCCGACTTCATCGTTCTCGTGGAGGACGGCCACGGCGAAGACGACCTGCTGCATCTGGTGGTCGAGGTCAAAGGCTACCGGCGCGAAGACGCCAAAGACAAAAAGCTCGCTATGGAGACCTACTGGATTCCCGGAGTCAACGCCAGCAGCCAGTTTGGGCGCTGGGCCTTTGTGGAGTTCACGGAGGTCTTCGGCATGGAAGCCGACTTCGCCGCCAAGGTTGAATCCGAGTTCAACAGGGTAATTGGCTCGGTTCTGATGGAGGCTGCAACCCAATGACGGACAAAATGACTCGATTTATTGAGGTCATCGATCAGAATGGTTGGTTTTGCCCACAGCCTCAACGATGGAACCGCCTATGGGAAATGCTGCCAGAAAAGAATCGGGTGGGCGCTGGCTGGAACCCGCCACTCCCGCTTATTTTGGCTGCGTGGTGGGAGGCTTCTGATTCCGCAAAAAGGGCCCGTTTTATCGATCATCTGCGTTGGGCCGATGACCATGACGTCACAGACGAAGTTCTGACTTTTCTGGAATCTCTTTCATCTGAGGATTGGTTTAATGGCAACAACTAGGAAGACTGGACCAAAGGCGCCCAAGATCGTCGAAACGCTCCTCCACGATGAGGCGTCGCGCAAGAACATTCCCACGGCGGAGTATCAGTCCGTCATGCGCGCCGAGGAGCAGACGCCCATTCGCGTGGCCTATGAGCGGCGCAACCGCGACCTGGACCCGCAACTGGTCTGGCGCGGCAAGGACGAGCAGGACTGGTCCGACCTGGTGGTGGCCGCGCCGCCGCTCTATATTCAGGAGAAGGTCCACCCCAAGGTGCTCATCGACGACCTGCAGCGCCAGACGCAGGCGAGCAAAGAGGCAACGGCCCCGCAGTTCGATCTGTTTGCCGACTTCAACGGCCTGCCCAGCGCGGAGGCGCGGACGGAGTTTTACCAGCACGATGCCCACTGGTCGAACCGGATGATTCTGGGCGACAGTCTGCAGGTGATGGCATCGTTGGCAGAGCGCGAAGGGCTGCGCGGGAAGGTGCAGTGCATCTACCTTGACCCGCCCTATGGGATCAAGTTCAACTCCAATTTTCAGTGGTCCACGACCAGCCGCGATGTGAAGGATGGCAATGTCGATCACATCACCCGCGAGCCGGAGCAGGTGAAGGCGTTCCGCGATACGTGGCGCGACGGCATTCATTCATACCTTACATATTTACGCGACCGGCTCACGGTTGCACGGGATCTCCTTACTGAATCTGGATCGATTTTCGTGCAGATTGGCGATGAGAATGTGCACAGAATACGGGCGGTATTGGATGAAGTATTCGGAGAAAGCAACTTTGTCTCATCAATTCTCTACAGAACAACCGGTGGGTTCGCGACCAAAGGGCTTAGTCGAATTGGAGACAATGTTCTCTGGTACTCAAAGAAGTTTGAAGCTGCGAAGTTCAGAGCTCTTTATTCACAAAAGAGCCACGTTGAAGACCAGAACTACAGGATGCTGGAAGATGAGCGGTTTACATCTGCTCAAATGTCGAATGAGCAGCAGATTGGTGCATCTGGCATCCCACCTGGATTGAGAATTTGGCGCTTTGATAATGTTACCGGCCAAGGTAGTGCCAACGAGGATACTCCGTTGATGCTCGATGGTCAGGTCTATCTTCCTCCAAAGAACACACATTGGAAGGCAAACTATCCTGCCGGGATGGAGCGACTGAAAAAGTCCGCTCGCCTTCTTGGAGGAGGCAAGACGGTTAGCTACAAACGATATTTCGACGATTACTTGGTGAAACCAATCAATGCTGTATGGCTGGATACGGGAGTTTCTGGATTCTCTGCTGACAAACTCTACGTCGTACAAACACTTCCAGAAGTAATCCAACGCTGCATTCTAATGACCACTGATCCCGGAGACCTTGTTCTTGATCCAACCTGTGGTTCAGGCACAACAGCGTACGTGGCCGAACAGTGGGGCCGCCGCTGGATCACGATCGACACCTCGCGCGTTGCTCTTGCTCTGGCACGCGCACGAATAATGGGGGCACGATATCCGTTCTATCTGCTCGCCGATTCCCGCGAAGGTCAATTGCAAGAAGCAAAGTTGCAAGATCGAGCACCCTCAGAGATCCCGGTCCAAGGCAACATTCGACAGGGATTCGTCTACGAGCGAGTGCCGCATATTACTCTCGGGTCCATCGCCAACAACGCAGAGATCGACGTGATCTGGGAGGAGTACGAAACCCGGCTGCTGCCGCTGCGCGAGCAGTTGACCGCATTGCTGCCCAAGAACTGGCTCGCCGATTACCGCAAGACGCAGAAGTACACCGCGCCGGTGCCCGATGCAATCCAGGAGTGGGAGATTCCGCGGGAGTTTCCCGCCGACTGGCCCGCCGCAGCCAAGCCGCTGCATGCGCAGTTCTGGGAGCAGCGCATCGCCCGCCAGAAGGCCATTGACGCCTCCATCGCCGCCAAGGCCGACTTCGAGTACCTCTACGACAAGCCCTACGACGACAAGAAAAAGGTCCGCGTTGCCGGTCCCTTCACCGTCGAGAGCCTGTCGCCGCATCGCGTGCTGGCCGTGGACGAGAACGAAGAGCTGATCGAAACCCCTGGCCGCGCGGATGCCGACACGCGCGACGCAAAGAACTTCGTCCAGGTCATCCTCGACAACCTGAAGACCAGCGGCGTGCAGCAGGCGCACAAGGAAGACAAGATTACCTTCACTTCACTCGCGCCGTGGCCCGGTAATTACATCTGCGCGGAAGGCCGCTACGCCGAAGCAGACGGGAGCGAAAAGCGCGCCGGAATCTTCATCGGCCCGGAGTTCGGCACCGTGACGCGCGAAGACCTGGTGGCCGCCGCGCGCGAGGCCGGCGACGCCGCCTTTGACGTGCTGATCGCCTGCGCCTTCAGCTACGATGCCCACTCCGCCGACTTCAA